>NZ_VIXA01000008.1:0-33952 GCF_007829925.1 Micromonospora palomenae | reverse complement strand
CACCACCACGGCGGTGGCCTTCACCGTCACCGCCAGGCCCAGCAGCACCCCGGCGGCCAGCAGCGCCTTCGGCTTGCCGGGCAGCCGGACCAGCACCAGCAGCCCGAGCAAGAGCAGCCCGAGCATCACCGCGTCGTTGTGCGCCCCGGCCACCAGGTGCACCCCGACCAGTGGGCAGGCCAGCGCCAGCCAGGCCGCCCGGGCGGCGGGCACCCCGGCGGCCCGGGCCAGCCCGGGCAGGCAGAGGGCGGCCAGCAGCACCCCGGCCAGCGCGACGAGCCGCAGCAGCACGACGGTGCCGACCAGGCCGCCGCCGAGGGTCGCGGCCAGCGCGGCGAGCAGCACGAAGAACGGGCCGTACGGCGCGGGAGTGTCCCGCCAGATCGGCGCGACCGACTCGACCCAGGGGCAGCCGGCCGCCGCCACCCCCACCTCGTACGGGTCGTGGCCGGCGGCGTACGCCCAGCCCTGGCAGGCGTACGAGTAGACGTCCCGGCTGCCCAACGGCGGTGCCGCCAGCAGCGGGACCAGCCACAGCCCGGCGGTCAGATACGCCCACCGGGTCGACGGGGCGCCCCGGCGCAGCGACCACCAGGCCCCGACCAGCAGCGCCGCGCCGAGCAGCCAGCAGCCCAGCGCCCAGGGGGCGTCTCCGGCGCGCCAAGGGCCGGCCGGCGGGATGTCGGGCAGCGCCCCGCCCAGCCACCCGGCGACGGCGAGCAGCACCGCGCCAACCAGGCCGGCGTACCGGGCGAGCCGGGCCCGGCCGGCGGGCGCTGGCCCGGCGTCGGTCACCGGCAAACCTCTCCTCAGTCCGCGGGGGCCGGCCGGCGGGCCGCCCGAGCCGACCGTACCAACCGGACGACCACCACGATCACCAACAGCGTCATCAGCGGCGCACCGGGCATCTTGGTGAACCGGGCCAGGCCGGTGCCGTCGGCCAGGACCAGGAACGACGACACCAGCGCGACCAGCGAGAACCATCCGGTACGCCGCGCGGTAGCGGCCAGCACGGTCAGCGGCCAGATCCAGTACCAGGGGTGGAAGAGCGGGGACAGGGCCACCGTGGCGGCCAGTGCCAGCCCGGCATGCCAGAGCGGGTCCCGGGTACGGGCCCGCCACCACAGCCACACCAGCAGCACGGCGAGCACCAGCACGCCGATCGCCCTGGTCACCGGCAGCGCGTCGACGTGCGCGCCGAAGAGCGCCGCGACGTACCCGACGGTCTGCCCGACCGCGGTGGACGGCGAGGTCCAGGCGATCACCAGGCTCCCCTGCTCCAGCCCGCTGATCCAGCCGAAGCCCAGGCCCGACGCGAAGGTCGCTGCTACCGTCGCGGCGAGCGCCCCGCCGACCACCGGGCCGCCGTCGGAGATCAGCGTCCGGATCCGGTACGGCCCGGCCATCGCGGCCAGCGCGGCGAACGGCACCACCACCAACGCGGTGATCTTCACGGCGGCGGCGAGCCCGAGCAGCACTCCCCCGGCCAGCAGCGCCCAGCGGCGACCGGGTCGGGACGCCACCACCGCCAGCCCGGCGACCATCAGGCCGACCATCAGCGCGTCGTTGTGCGCGCCGGAGATCAGGTGCACGCCGACCAGGGGGGACGCCAGCGCCAGCCAGAGCGCCCGCGGCACCGGAACCCCGCAGCGGCGGGCCAGCACCGGCAGGCACCAGGCGGTCAGCGCCACCCCGGCCAGCGCCAGCAGCCGGAACAGCGCGGCGGCGGCGGTGAGCGAGCCGGTGGCCTTGACGATTGCGCCGGAGATCATGACGAACAGCGGCCCGTACGGCGCGGGGGTGTCCCGCCAGATGTACGAGATGGTGTCCAACCACGGGCAGGGCAGCGCGGAGACGCCCTGCTCGTACGGGCTGATCCCGGCCGCGTAGCTCGCGCCCTGGCAGGCGTACGCGTAGACGTCCCGGCTGCCCAGCGGCGGCGCGACCAGCAGCGGGACCAGCCAGAGCCCGGCGGTGACCAGCGCCCAGCGGGCGGACGGCACCCGGTCGCGCAGCGACCACCAGGCCCACGCCATCAGCGTGGTGCCGACCAGCCAGAGGCCGATGACCAGCGGCCCGTGCCGGCCCTGCCAGATGCTGACCGGGGTGGGGCGCAGCGGGGAGTCCGGCAGCGCGCCACCGAGGTACGCGGCGACGGCGAGCAGCGTCGAGCCGGCCAGGCCGATCCAGCGCGAGAGGTGGTGAGGCACGTCCGACATGCTGCCAGTACGGTGGTCGCGGACCGGAGGTGGGCATGCGGCGCAGCAGGGTGGTGGGGCTCTCCGCCGGCTGCGCCGCCGTGGCCGGCGCGGTGTGGCTGGCCCTGCCGCCGATGGGTTCGGACCTCTCCGCCCAGGTGGCCCGGGCCGACTTCTTCGCCGCGCACGGCACCGCCCTGGTGGACCTGCGCTGGTACGCCGGCATCCACCCGCTCGGCTACAGCCTGGTCACGCCGCCGCTGATGGCCACCCTCGGGGTGCCCGTCACCGGGGTCCTCGCCCTGGTCGCCGCGGCCACCGCGTTCGCGGCGCTGCTGGTGCGCACGCCGGTGCCCCGGCCCCTGCTCGGCAGCCTGGTCGGGGTGCTCACCATCACCGGCAACCTGGTCTCCGGCCGGGTCACCTACGCGCTCGGCGTGGCGTTCGGGCTGGCCGCGCTGCTGGCGCTGACCCTGCCGACGCACGGCCCGCCGAGCCGCCGCTGGGCGCGCCCCGTCCTGGTCGCGGCCGGCGCGCTGCTGGCCTCGGCGACCAGTCCCGTCGCCGGTCTCTTCGTCGGCCTGGCCGGCGCGGCGCTGCTGCTCACCCGCCGGTACGCCGACGGCCTGCTGCTCGGCGTCGCCGCCGCGCTGCCGCTGGGGGTGACCGGGCTGCTCTTCGGCGAGGGCGGCTGGATGAACATCAGCCGTACCGACACGCTGCGGGCGGTGCTGACCAGTCTGCTGGTGGCGGCGCTGGTGGCGTACCGGCCGGTGCGGGTGGGGGCGCTGCTGTCGGCGGCGGGGGTGCTGGCGGCGGCGCTGGTGCACACCCCGGTCGGGTTGAACGCCACCCGGCTGGCGGTGATGTTCGCGCTGCCGGTGCTGGCCGCCGCCGCCCGGCCGCCCCGCTGGCTGACCGCCCGGCTGGCGAGCGGCGTGGCCCGGTGGGGCCGGGCGGCCGGTGGGGTGGCGCTGGCCGTGCTGCTGGCCGCGGTCTGCACGTGGCAGCCGCCGGTGGTCGCCGCCGACCTGCGCAGCGTCGACGACCCGACCGCCGCCCGGTCGTTCTTCGCGCCGCTGCGGGTCGAACTGGCCCGGCGCGGGCTCACGGGACGGGTGGAGGTCCCGCCGACCCGCAACTACTGGGAGGCCGCCCGGCTCGGCGAGGTGCCGCTGGCCCGGGGCTGGCTGCGGCAGGCGGACATCGCCCGCAACCCGCTCTTCTTCAGCAGCGTGCCGGGGGCCGCCGGCACGGGCGTGCCGCTGACCGCCGAGACCTATCGGGCCTGGCTCGACGAGTTCGCCGTGCAGTACGTGGCGGTGCCCGACGCGCCGCTGTCCTGGGTCGGCCGGGCCGAGGCCGAGCTGGTCTCCGCCGGCCTGCCGTACCTGACGGAGGTCTGGTCGGGCGGACGGTGGCGGCTCTACGCGGTGGCCGACCCGACGCCGATCGTGGGCGCTCCCGGCAAGTTCGTCGGGCAGGACGGGGCCTCGCTGACCTTTCGCACGTCCGCCGCCGGCACGGTCCCGGTCCGGGTGTGGCACACCCGCTGGCTGACCGCCTCCGGCGGCGCCACCGTCGCCGCCGACGGGGACTGGACGACGGTCACCGTGCCGCGCGCCGGCACCTACACCCTGAGCGGGTGACGTTCCGCCGGCCGGCGGGCGCTGCCGGACGTCTTCTGCGCGCCCTGTCGAGCTGATGTCGTAGACGAATCACCGGCGCTGGCACCGGACCCGTAGGGCGGAAGGCCCGCTGACTCGTTTGCCTGCCCGCCCTTTTCGAGCTGATGTCGTAGACGATTCACGGCGCTGGCACCGGATGCGTAGGGCGGCGGCGAAGGTCGGCTGACTCGTTTGCGTCATCAGCTCTACAGGACGTCACCGCCGGCCCGGCCAGGACGGGCCAGGCCGGTCAGCCGACGTCGCGGCGTACCGGGGAGGGGCGGGCGCGGACGTGCAGCCGCTCCCCCTGCGGCCCGAAGAGGCTGAGGATCTCCAGCGGGCGGTCGTACGGGTTGCCGAACCAGTGCGGCGTACGGGTGTCGAACTCGGCGACCTCTCCCGCCTCCAGGGTCAGCTCGTGGCTGCCGAGCAGCAGCCGGCACCGCCCGGAGAGCACGTAGAGCCACTCGTACCCCTCGTGCACCTGCTGCTCGGGCTCCCCCGGCCGCCCGCCGGGTGGGTAGATCATCTTGTAGGCCTGCACCCCGCCGGGACGGCGGGTCAGCGGCACGATGGTGACCCCGTTGCGGTCCACCGACCGGAGCCGGACCCGGGGGTCTCCGGTCTCCGGCGCGCCGACCAGGTCGTCGAGCGGCACCCGGTGGAACCGGGCCAGCGGGAGCAGCAGCTCCAGGGTGGGCCGGCGGCCACCGGACTCCAGCCGGGACAGGGTGCTCACCGAGATGCCGGTGGCGGCGGAGAGCTGGGCCAGCGTCACGGCACGCTGCTGGCGCAGGGCCCGCAGGCGCGGCCCGACCGCCGTCAGCACCTCGTCCGGGGCCGCGGTGTCGTCCGCCATCCGTTCGTTTGCCATCTCAGCAACGATACTTGTCGTCCTGGGAAGTAGCGCGGACGATCCGGGGCGTGGGCGGAACGGACCCGCCCGGAGGGGGAACGAGGATGCATGAGCACCGGATCTACGACGTGGTGGTGGTCGGCGGCGGCGCGGCGGGGCTCAGCGGTGCGCTCACCCTGGGCCGGTCCCGCCGGTCGGTGCTGGTGATCGACGGCGGGGCGCCGCGCAACGCCCCCGCCGGGCACGTGCACAACTACCTCACCAGCGAGGGCGTCGCCCCCGCCGACCTGTACGCGACCGGCCGGGCCGAGGTCGCCAGGTACGGCGTCGAGGTCGTCGACGGCACGGTCACCAAGGCGCACCGGGTCGAGGGGAACGATCGGGCCCGGTTCGAGGTGGAGCTGGCCGACGGAGAGCTGGTGCGGGCGCGGCGGCTGCTGGTCACCACGGGGTTGGTCGACGAGCTGCCCGCGATCCCGGGGCTGGCCGAACGCTGGGGCCGGGACGTGCTGCACTGCCCGTACTGCCACGGCTGGGAGGTGCGGGACCAGGCCGTGGGCGTGCTGGCCACCGGGCCGATGACCACCCATCACGCGCTGCTGTTCCGCCAGCTCACCGACGACGTGGTGGTGTTCACGCACACCGGCCCGCCGCTGACCCCGGAGCAGGCCGAGCAGCTCGCCGCCCGCGGCGTACGGGTGGTCGAGGGCGAGGTGACGGGGCTGAAGGTGACCGACGACCGGCTCACCGGCGTACGGCTGCGCTCCGGGGAGCTGGTCGCCCGGCAGGCGCTGGTGGTCGGGCCCCGGTTCGCCGCGCGGGCCGATCTGCTGGCCGGGCTCGGCCTGACGACCAGCGAGTTCGTCGTCGGCGGGCACGTCTTCGGCGACCACGTCGCCGCCGACGCCAGCGGCGCGACCGTCGTGCCGGGGGTCTGGGTGGCCGGCAACGTGACCGACCCGCAGGCCACCGTGATCGCCGCCGCGGCGGCGGGGGTGAAGGCCGGCGCGGCGCTCAACGCCGACCTGATCGCCGAGGAGACTGACCGGGCGGTCACCGCGCTGCGCGCCGGTGCGAACACCGAGGCCGGGACCGGCGCGGACGCCGTCGCCGGCACCGGCGCGGACGTGGTGGACGCCGAGACGGCGCGGCACTGGGACGAGCTCTACCAGCGGCGGGAGCGGATCTGGAGCGGGCGGGCCAACCCGCACCTGGTCGACATCGTCGACCCGCTGCCGGCGGGCACCGCGCTGGACCTCGGCTGCGGCGAGGGCGCCGACGCGATCTGGCTGGCCGGTCACGGCTGGCAGGTGACCGCGGTGGACGTCTCCACCACCGCCCTGGAGCGGGCGGCGGCCGAGGCGGCCACGGCCGGGGTGGCGGCCCGGATCGACTTCCAGCGGCACGACCTGACCCGCACCTTCCCGGAGGGGGTGTTCGACCTGGTCTCCGCGCAGTTCCTCCAGTCGCCGCTGGAGTTTCCCCGGGCCGAGGTGCTCCGGGCGGCGGCGCGGGCGGTGGCGCCCGGAGGCCGGCTGCTGATCGTCGAGCACGGCGAGGTCCCGCCGTGGTCCCGACTGGCCCACCCGGACGTGCGCTTCCCCACCCCGGAGGAGACGCTGGCCGAACTCCACCTGGACCCGGACGGGTGGCGGACCGAGCGGTTGGACGCGCCCCGGCGCGCGGTCACCGACCCGGACGGGCAGCCGGCCACCCTGGTCGACCACCTGGTGCTGGTCCGCCGCCGCTGACGGCGCTCAGGCCTCCAGCACCCGCTCCATGGCCGCCCGGGACCGCCGGGCGGTGCGCAGGTACTCGTCGAGGAACTCGCCGGGGTCGTCGCGGCCGAGCAGCCGGACGACCCCGGCCAGCTCCACGCCGTGCCGGGGCAGCTGGTCGCCGGCGCGGCCACGGACCAGCATGAGCGCGTTGCGGACCTGCGCGGCGAGCGTCCAGCCGGCGGCCATCCCGGCGGCGTCCGCCGGGTCGACCAGGCCGGCGTCCCGGGCCGCCGCCAGCGCGTCGAGGGTCCGGGTGCCCCGCAGTCGCGGGTACGCCCCGGCGTGCCGGAGCTGGAGCAGCTGCACCGCCCACTCGACGTCGGCCAGGCCACCCCGCCCCAGCTTGGTGTGGGTGGCCGGGTCGGCGCCCCGGGGCAGCCGCTCGTTCTCCACCCGGGCCTTGATCCGGCGGATCTCCACCACCTGCTCGCGGCTCAGCCCGTCGGCCGGCCAGCGGACCGGGTCGATCAGCGCCTCGAACTCGGCGCCCAGGTCGGCGTCGCCGCAGACGAACCGGGCGCGCAGCAGCGCCTGCGCCTCCCACACCTTCGACCAGCGGGCGTAGTACTGCGCGTAGGCGGCGAGGCTGCGCACCAGCGGACCTTGCCGGCCCTCGGGGCGCAGGTCGGCGTCGACGCCGAGCGGCGGGTCGGGGGCGGGCACGCCGAGCAGTCGGCGCAGCTCCTCGGCGACGTTGTGGGCGGCGGCGCTGGCCGCCTGCTCGTCCGCCCCGGCCGGCTGGTCGTAGACGAAGAGCACGTCGGCGTCGGAGAGGTAGTTCGACTCGTACCCGCCGAGCCGGCCCATGCCGATCACGGCGAACCGCAGTCCGGGGGGCCCCGGCTTGGCGGCTCGCGCGGTGCGCAGCGCGGCGGTGAGCGTGGCGTCGGTGACGTCGGAGAGCGCGGTGCCGACCCCGGTGACGTCGGCCAGGGGCGCGGCGGCCTCCGAGCCCCGCTCCGGGCGCGGGGCGAGCCCGCCGGCCCGGCTCAGCAGGTCGGCGCAGGCGATCCGGACCAGCTCCCGACGGCGCAGCGCGCGTACTGCCCGGATCGCCTGCTCCGGGTCGGCGTACCGGCCCGCGGCGGCGGCGAAGCCGTCACAGAGCACCTCCCGGGTACGCGGGGCCAGCTCGCTCTCCTCCGCCAGCAGGCGCAGCGCCTCGGGCTCCCGGGCCAGCAGGTCGGCGGCGTACCGGGAGGAGGAGAGCACCCGGGCCAGCCGGCGGGCCACCGGGCCGGAGTCGCGCAGCAGCCGCAGGTACCACGGGGTGCTGCCGAGCTTGTCGGAGACCTGCCGGTAGTTGAGCAGGCCCCGGTCCGGCTCGGGGGCGTCGGCGAACTCGCTGAGCAGCACCGGCAGCAGGGTCCGCTGGATGGCGGCGGTGCGGCTGACCCCGCCGGTGAGGGCCTGGAGGTGGCGCAGCGCCCCGGCCGGGTCGGCGAAGCCGAGGATCTCCAGCCGGTGCCGGGCCGCCTCCGGGGTGAGCCGCAGCCCGTCGGCGGGTACCCGGGCCACCGACTCGAGCAGCGGCCGGTAGAGCAGCTTGGCGTGCAGCCGGCGTACCTCGGTGGCGTGGGCGACCCACTCGGCGCGGAAGCTCTCCACGGCGCTGCGGCCCGGCGTGGCGGTGTAGCCGAGCGCGGCGGCGAGCCAGCGCAGCGCGGCCGGATCGGTCGGCACGGTGTGGGTCCGGCGCAGGCCCTGGAGCTGGAGCCGGTGCTCGACGGCGCGCAGGAAGCGGTACCCGCGCAGCAGCGCCTCGCCGTCGGCGCGGCCGACGTAGCCGCCGGTGACGAGCGCGCGCAGCGCCGGGATGGTGCCGGGCACCCGCAACGACTCGTCGCCGCGGCCGTGCACCAGTTGCAGCAACTGGACGGCGAACTCGATGTCGCGCAGCCCGCCCGGCCCGCGCTTGATCTCGCGTTCCAGCTCCTTCGGCGGGATGTTGTCGATGATCTTGCGGCGCATGGACCGGACGTCGGAGACCGCCTCGGGCCGCTCGGCGGCGGTCCAGACCAGCGGGGCGAGCGCCTCGATCCACTCCCGCGCGAGGGCCAGGTCGCCGGCGGCCGGCCGGGCCTTGAGCAGGGCCTGGAACTCCCAGGTCCGGGCCCAGCGCTGGTAGTAGGCCAGATGGCTGGCGAGGGTGCGCACCAGCGGTCCCCGGTTGCCCTCGGGGCGCAGCGCGGCGTCCACCGGCCAGGCGACCAGCCCGCAGACGCCGATCAGCCGGGCGGCGACCGTGGTGGCGACGCTCAGGTCCGCGTCGTCGGCGGCCACGAAGATGACGTCGACGTCGGAGACGTAGTTCAACTCGTCGCCGCCGCACTTGCCCATCGCCACCACCGCGAGCCGGGGCCGGGGCGTGCCCGCGGGCAGTTCGTCGACGGCGATCTCGTACGCCGCCGCCAGGGTCGCGTCGGCCAGCGCGGAGAGCGCGGCCATGGTCTGCTCCAGGCCGCGCCCGCCGGTCAGGTCGGCCGCCGCGATCCGCAGCAACGCCAACCGGTACGCCTGCCGCAGCACCGCCACCGGCGCGGTGGCGGCGGTCAGCCGCCCGGCGGCGGCGAGGTCCAGCCGGCCGTCGGCGGTGGGGGCGAGCCCGTCCGGTGCGGTGGCCAGCACCGTCCACTGCTCCGGGTTGGCGACCAGGTGGTCGCCGAGCGCCGACGAGGCGCCGAGCACGGCGACCAGCCGGCGCCGCAGCCCCGGGTCGGCGTGCACCGCGTCGAGCAGGGCGGGCGGGTCGACGCTCCGGCGCTCCGACTCGACCAGCCGGTGCAGCTGGCGCAGGGCCAGGTCCGGGTCGGCGGCCCGGGAGAGCGCGGCCAGCAGCTCGGCGGCCCGTTCGTCGACCGGCTCCTGCTCCTCGACGCGCCACAGCCCGAGACCGTCCGGGCCGAGCAGGTCGGCCGCGCGGGAGCCGCCGTCGGACTGCGCGGCGCCGAAGCCGTACCGGGCGAGCCGTCCCCTGGCCGGTCTGGTCATCTCACTGCCCGAGCAGCGGCAGGCTTCGCCGAGTGGGGTCGTCGCCCAGCTCGCCGAGGGCCAGCGCGGCGAAGCGGACGGCGAACGGCTGCCAGACCTCCTCCACGTCGGCCATCACCCGGTCGCAGGCGGCCACCACCAGCTCCGGGTCGTAGCCCAGCTCGGCCAGCAGGTCGGAGTCGCGGGCCCAGTCGGCGATCATCGCGGTGTCGCACTCGATGTGGAACTGCAGCCCCCAGGCCCGGTCCCCGAGGCGGAACGCCTGGTGCGGGTAGCGGGTCGAGGCGGCCAGCAGGGTGGCGCCCCGGGGCAGCTCGGTGATCTCGTCGGTGTGCCACTGGAGCACGTCCGGGATCAGCGGCACGTACCGGAACAGCGGATCGGCGTCGGCGGCGTCCCGCTTGCCGACCACGCCGGGGCCGACCTCCGGCCCGGACGGGCTCCGCTCGACCAGGCCGGCGTGCGCGGTGGCCAGCAGCTGCCCGCCGAGGCAGACGCCGAGGGTCGGCACCCGGTACCGGACCGCCTTGCGCAGCAGCCCCTCCAGCGCCGGGAACCAGGGCGCGCCGGGGCTGCCGTCGGGCAGCGGGTACGCCTGCTGCTCGCCGCCGAGCACCACCAGCGCGGCGTACCCCTCCAAGTCGGCGGGGAGCGCGTCGCCGGCGTGCGGGCGGAGCACCCGCAGGTCGAGGCCCCCCTCGGTCAGCCACTCCCCCAGCCGGCGGAGGTCGTCGGTCGGGTCGTTCTCGATCACCAGCGCGGTCGCCACGGTGTCGAGGCTAGCGGGTGCGCCGCCGCCGGCCCGGAACGGCTCGGCCGCCCACCGCGCCGACTAGGCTCTGCCGCTGTGATCACCGACGAATGCCTGCGCCCGCCGGTCCTGCGCCCCGGTGACACGGTGATGCTCGTGTCGCCGTCCGGGCCGACCCGGCCCGAACGGGTGGCCCGGGGCGTCGAGCTGCTGACCGGTTGGGGGCTGCGCCCCGTGCTGGCGCCGAACGCGTACGCCCGGCGGGGCTACCTGGCCGGTGACGACACGCTGCGCGCCGCCGACCTGAACACCGCCTTCGCCGACCCCGAGGTGCGCGGGGTGATCTGCACCCGGGGCGGTTACGGCGCGCAGCGGGTGGTCGACCTGCTCGACATGGCCGCCGTACGGCGGGACCCGAAGGTGGTCGCCGGCTTCTCGGACATCACCGCGTTGCAGTTCGCGCTCTGGCGGGGCGCCCGGCTGGCCGGCGTGCACGGCCCCGGCGCGGCCTGGCTGGACGAGCGCCTCCCGCTGCGCTCGGCGGAGTCGCTGCACGCCGCGCTGATGACCACCGAGCCGGTGACCGTCGCCGCCACGCCGGACGAGGAGACCTTCGCCGTCCGGGTGCCCGGCCGGGCGGTCGGTCCGCTGCTCGGCGGCAACCTCTGCCTGATCACCGCCTCCATCGGCACCCCGGACATGCCCGACCTGACCGACGCGGTGCTGCTGATCGAGGAGGTGCAGGAGCCGCCGTACAAGGTCGACCGGATGCTGACCCACCTGCGCCGGGCGGGCGTGCTGGACGGCGTGGCCGGGGTGGCGGTCGGCCAGTTCACCGAGTGCGCCGACGGCTGGGACACCACGGTCACCGACGTGCTCACCGAATGCCTGGGCGATCTCGGCGTCCCGGTCCTCGGCGGCCTCCCGGTCGGGCACGGCGTCGGCCAGCTCACCGTCCCGGTCGGCACCCGGGCCACCCTCGACGCCGACGCCGGCACCCTGACCGTCTCCCCCGCCGTCCGCTGACCCATCCCGGCCCGGCGCGGGGTTGGGATTTTCAGCTGGGTGACAGGGTCGGCACGGGTGCGGCCCAGGTTCGGTGGTCACTGTCGGTGAGGTCATCGCACCAACCACCGATCACTGGAGGACTGATGTCCCGCACGATGTCGAAGAAGCACCTGCTGGCCGGGCTCGCCGCCGCCGGAGTGCTCGGCGTGGGGATCGCCGCCCCGACGGTGGCCTTCGCCGAGGACGCCACCCCGTCGCCCAGCGCCAGCAGCAGCGCCGACCAGGGCACCGACCGGCAGCAGCAGAAGGCCGACCGCCAGGGCGAGTTCGCCGAGGCGCTGGCCAAGGAGCTCGGCGTGCCCACCGAGAAGGTGACCGCCGCGCTGGAGAAGCTGCGCGAGCAGCGCAAGGCCGACCGCCCGGAGCGCCCCTCCGCCGAGGACCGGCAGGCGGCGCTCAAGGAGCGGCTGGCCCAGGCGGTCGAGGACGGCAAGCTCACCCAGGAGCAGGCTGACGCCATCACCAAGGCCGCCGAGGCCGGCGTCTTCCCGGGCCCGGGCGGCCGTGGCCACCACGGCGGCATGGGTACGCCCGGCAGGTGACCCGGTGGCCCCGCCGTTCCCCCTCCCCCGGCCGTCGGCCCCCTCCCGGCCGGCCCACCCCCGAGCGGCGGGGCCACCCCCCGTACCCGATCCGACCGCGCCCGGCCCGCTCGCCGCTGTTCCCCAGCCATCGGCGGGTGCGCTCCGGCGGCTGGCTCATCATCGGGCCCGCACCCTGGTCCCCGCCGAACGGTGGTCGGCGATTGATCAACTCCATTCCGGCGATGTGGCGGCTTCTCTACGAGCCACAGACCCCCATGTCGGCGAAGTGGAGTCGATCACGCCTGGCGCGACCCGCCTTCGGGCCGGTCCCGCCCCGGCAGCGTCGCGGGGGCGGGACCTACCAGGCGGTGGCTCAGGCCACGGCGGGCGGCGCGAAGACGCCGAAGTGGTTGCCGGCCGGGTCGAGCAGGTGGGCGAAGGTCAGGCCGTTGTCGTTCGACCTCAGCGGGACCAGCACCTTGCCGCCGGCCGCCTCGGCCCGCCGGCAGGTGTCGGCCACGTCGGCCACCTGCACGTAGAACACCGCGTAGTTCGGGCCGGCCCCGCCGGTGGCCCGGATCGCACCCTGGATCGACCCCTCCGGCCCCGGCTCCACCACCCGGTACGACGTCTCCGGGCTGCCCTGTTCGGTGAACGCCCAGCCGAACACGTCGGTGTAGAACTTTCCGGTCTCCTCGGGCCGGTCGGTGCCGACCTCGAACCAGCTGACCGCGTTGGTGATCGTGGACATGTGTCGCCTCCCGTCGCAGGCGCCGGCCAGTCGGCCGGGCTCGTCAGGAGTCAGCCTCGGGGTCGTCCGCGACACCGTCCTGTCGGTGTTTTCCGACGATTCGGCCCCGCAGCCGGACGCTCAGACCAGGCTCAGCGCGCGGACCCGCTCGTGCGGGATGTCCAGGTCGTCGAGGCGCAGCTCGCGGGTGACCACCTCGGGCAGCGCCTCCACCCCGAGGATCCGGTCGGTGCGGAAGCAGCGCAGCCCGTCGCGCAGCCGGCACCAGGCGAGCAGGTACCAGTGTCGGGGGTTGCCGAGGTAGCCCAGCGGCTCGACCTCGCGCGCCGACGCCGTGCCGGCGCGGTCGGCGTACGTCAGGCGCAGCACGCGCCGCGCGGAGACCGCGTCGGCGACGACGGCCGGGACGGGCGTGGCCGGCCCGTCACCGATCAGGTGCACCCGGCCGGCGAGGCGGTGCGCCTCGGCCGCGTCGGCGGCCGGCATGACCGCCAGCAGCTTGCGCAGGGCGGTGGCGCCCGCCCCGGCGAACGGCGTGCCGCCGAGCCGGTGCAGCGCGACGGCCATCGCGACCGCCTCGGCGGCGGTCAGGTTGACCGGGGGCAGGGTGTGCGCCCGGTCGACCACGTAGCCGCCGGTGCGGCCGGGCTCGGCCCAGATCGGCACGCCGGAGCCCTGCAGCGCGCTGATGTCCCGCTCGATGGTGCGGGTGCTCACCTCGAAGCGCCCGGCCAGCCACCGGGCGCTGCGCGGCCGGGGCGACACCGCCCGCAGCTCCTCGACCAGGGCGTAGAGGCGGTCGGTCCGGTTCACCCCCGCAACCTAGGCCGGGGGTACGACAGCGGCGCTCAGGCGATGCAGGCGCAGACGATCAGCGCGGCGCCGAAGTGGGTGGCGGCGCTGACCCGGGCCGCGGGGTGCGGCTCGTCGGAGCAGATGATCTCGCCCAGCTTGCCCGGGGTGAGCAGGTCGAGCACGAAGAAGGCCAGCGCCATGATGCCCAGCCCGATCAGCCCGAAGATCACCGTGGAGGCGAGCCCCTTGGCGAAGTCGCTGTAGCTGGTCAGGATCGCGGTGAAGACGATCCCGGCGATGCCGAGCTGGTTGGCGGCGAGCAGCAGCGCGGCGTTGTTGTTGCGCCGCACCCAGATCAGCTCGCGCAGCCTCCCCGGGGTCAGCACGTCGACCAGCAGGAAGCCGGCCGCCATCAGGGCCACCCCGACGACCCCGAACACCACGCTCTGCCACGCCCCGCTGAGCAGATCCTCCAGCACCGACTGCCTCCCGGCCTCCTACGCCCGGCGAGGGTGCCGGCGCGGTGATCGAGACGATAGCGGCACCGCGCCACCGCGATCTAGAGCGACAGGTATCGCTGCCGCTCGTACGGGGTGACCTCGCGGCGGTACTGCTCCCACTCGGCGCGCTTGTTGCGCAGGAAGAAGTCGAAGACGTGCTCGCCGAGCACCTCGGCGATCAGCTCCGAGCCGGCCATCACGTCGATCGCCTCGGCGAGGTTCTCCGGCAGCGCCTCGTACCCCATCGCCCGCCGCTCGGCGCTGGTCAGCGACCAGACGTCGTCCTCGGCGCCCGGCGGCAGCTCGTAGCCCTCCTCGATGCCCTTGAGGCCGGCGCCGAGCAGCACCGCGAAGGCGAGGTACGGGTTCGTCGCCGAGTCCAGCGAGCGGACCTCCACCCGGGCCGAGTTCGGCTTGCCGTACGCGGGCACCCGGACCAGCGCCGACCGGTTCAGGTGACCCCAGCAGACGTACGCCGGACTCTCGGTGATCCGGTCCGGCAGTGCCAGCGGGAAGAGCCGCTTGTACGAGTTGACCCACTGGTTGGTGACCGCCGTGTACTCGCGGGCGTGCATCAGCAGGCCGGCGATGAACGACTTGGCCACCTTGGAGAGCTTCATCGGGTCGCCGGCGTCGTGGAACGCGTTGCGCTCCCCCTCGAACAGCGACAGGTGGGTGTGCATGCCGCTGCCCGGCTGGTCGGTGAAGGGCTTCGGCATGAAGGTGGCCTGCACGCCGGTGGAGAGCGCCACCTCCTTGACCACGTGCCGGAAGGTCATGATGTTGTCGGCGGTGGTCAGCGCGTCGGCGTAGCGCAGGTCGATCTCCTGCTGGCCGGGGGCCACCTCGTGGTGGCTGAACTCCACCGAGATGCCGATCCGTTCCAGGGCCAGCACGGCCTGGCGGCGGAAGTCCCGCGCGACGGCGTGCGTGGTGTGCTCGAAGTAGCCGCCGGTGTCCACCGGGGTCGGCAGCGAGCCGTCCTGGGGGCCGTTCTCGAGCAGGAAGAACTCGATCTCCGGGTGGGTGTAGAAGGTGAAGCCCTTCTCGGCGGCCTTGGACAGCATCCGGCGCAGCACGTGCCGCGGGTCCGCCCAGGAGGGACCGCCGTCGGGGAGCAGGATGTCGCAGAACATCCGGGCGCTCTCGCCGCTGACCCCGCCCTCGAAGGGGAAGACCTGGAAGGTGGTCGGGTCCGGCATGGCGACCATGTCGGACTCGAAGACCCGGGCGAAGCCCTCGATCGCGGAGCCGTCGAACCCGATGCCCTCCTCGAAGGCGGCCTCCAGCTCGGCGGGGGCGACCGACACGCTCTTGAGCGTGCCGAGCACGTCGGTGAACCACAGCCGGACGAACCGGATGTCCCGCTCTTCCAGCGTACGGAGGACGAACTCCTGCTGACGGTCCACTTCCCCAACCCCTCGCGACACTCTTTGTCCGCCTTCGGCCGGGCTGCGCCCGACCTGACCGCCCAGTCTCCCCGGGCCTCGTTACGCCGACGTTACGCGAAGCACCGCCGCCCGTCCCGTCGTGTCCCGCCCGCCGGTGGCCACCCGGGAGGGTGGCCGCCGTCTCGTCCCGGCCACCGCGTCGGTACGCCGGCGCTGGGGCAAGATGAGGGAATGCCCACCCTGCGTCTCGCCCTGTCACAGGTCAACCCGACCGTCGGCGACCTCGCCGGCAACGCCGAACTGGTCCGCACCTGGAGCCGCCGCGCCGCCGACGCCGGCGCCCAGCTCGTCGCCTTCCCGGAGATGATGCTGACCGGCTACCCGGTCGAGGACCTGGTCTTCCGCCGCTCCTTCGTGGCGGCCTCGAAGGCCGCGCTGGAGCAGCTCGCGGCCGACCTGGCCGCCGACGGACTCGGCGACCTGCCGGTCGTGGTCGGCTACCTCGACGCGGACGGCCCGCCGCAGGTCAGCGGGGACGCCCAGCCGGGCCGGGGCGCCCGCAACGCCGCCGCGCTGCTGCACCAGGGCGGGGTCGTGGCCACGTACTTCAAGCACCACCTGCCCAACTACGGCGTCTTCGACGAGGACCGCTACTTCATTCCCGGCGACGCCCTCACCGTGGTGCGGATCGGCGGGGTGGACGTGGCGCTGACCATCTGCGAGGACCTCTGGCAGGCCGGCGGCCCGTTCGCGGTGGCCCGGCAGGCCGGCGTGGGGCTGGTGGTCAACATCAACGGCTCGCCGTACGAGCTGAACAAGGACGACATCCGGCTGCCGCTGGTCCGCCGCCGGGCCGCCGAGGCCGGCGCGACCATCGCGTACGTCAACATGATCGGCGGCCAGGACGAACTGGTCTTCGAGGGCGACTCGATGATCGTGGGCGCCGACGGCACCCTGCTCACCCGCGCCCCGCAGTTCGTCGAGCACCTGCTGGTGCACGACGTCGAGCTGCCCGAGGCGGGCGAGCGCGGCGCGGACGAGGAGCAGCTGGCCGACGGGATGCGGGTGCTCCGCCGTACCGTCGGATCCATCCCGGCGGCCCCGACGGGCCCGGCGGCCGCCGGCGGGGTGATGGAGCCGGTCGCCGACGAGGCCGAGGTGTGGCAGGCGCTGGTGCTCGGCCTGCGCGACTACGTCAACAAGAACCGATTCCCGTCGGTGGTGCTGGGCCTGTCCGGCGGCATCGACTCGGCGGTGGTGGCGGCGCTCGCCGTCGACGCGCTCGGGCCGCAGCGGGTGGTCGGGGTGTCGCTGCCCAGCCAGCACTCCTCGGAGCACTCCCGGGCCGACGCCGAGGACCTGGGCAAGCGGACCGGCCTGGACTACCGGGTCGAGCCGATCCAGCCGATGGTGGACACCTTCCTGGCCAACATGTCGCTGTCCGGGGTGACGGTGGAGAACCTCCAGGCGCGGGTCCGGGGCGTGATCCTGATGGCGCTGTCGAACCAGGAGGGCCACCTGGTGCTCACCACCGGCAACAAGAGCGAGCTGGCGGTGGGCTACTCGACCCTGTACGGCGACTCGGTCGGCGGCTTCAACCCGGTCAAGGACGTCTGGAAGACGCTGATCTGGCGGCTCGCGAAGTGGCGCAACGCCGACGCGGCCAGCCGGGGCGAGACCCCGCCGATCCCGGAGAACTCGATCGGCAAGCCGCCGTCGGCCGAGCTGAGCCCCGGCCAGCTCGACAGCGACAGCCTGCCCGAGTACGACGTGCTCGACCCGATCCTGATCGGCTACGTCGACGGCGACCTGGGCCGCCACGGGCTGGTGGAGTCCGGCCACGACCCGGCGGTCGTCGACCGGGTGCTCCGACTGGTGGATGTCGCCGAGTACAAGCGCCGGCAGTCCGCGCCGGGCACGAAGATCTCCATGAAGGCGTTCGGACGCGACCGGCGGCTGCCCATCACCAACCGCTGGCGCGAGCACGGCTGAGCGGGACTGTTCGGCGGTGCGGCGGGACCGGTCCCCGGTCCCGCCGCGCCGGTTCCGCCGAGTGAAATCCTGCACTGTGCCCTGCCGTGAGGCGGTCGTCCGGTGCGACGATCGCGGCGGAACCCGGGGACCGCGACGGCGGCCTCGAGGAAAGGAGACAGTCATGGTGGAGTCCACCCCGACCGAGGTGACCGCCCTCTACGGCGGCCCGGCCACCCGGCGGGTACGCACCCGCGACCTGATCGCCGCCAAGGAGCGCGGCGACCGCTGGGCGATGCTCACCTCGTACGACCAGTACACCGCCTCGATCTTCGACGCCGCCGGCATCCCCGTGCTGCTGGTCGGCGACTCGGCGGCGAACAACGTGTTCGGCTACGAGACCACCCTGCCGGTCACCGCCGAGGAGCTGCTGCCGCTGGTCCGGGCCGTGGTCCGGGCGACCAAGCACTCGCTGATCGTCGGTGACCTGCCCTTCGGCTCGTACGAGGAGGGCCCGACCCAGGCGCTGCGCACGGCGGTGCGGTTCATGAAGGAGGGCGGCTGCCACGCGGTGAAGCTGGAGGGCGGCCGGCGCTGCGCCGACCAGATCGCCGCGATCGTCGGCGCCGGCATCCCGGTGATGGCGCACATCGGCTTCACCCCGCAGAGCGAGCACACCCTGGGCGGCTACCGGGTCCAGGGGCGGGGCGACGCCGCCGACGAGGTGCTCGCCGACGCCCGGGCGGTGGCCGAGGCCGGTGCCTTCGCGGTGGTGCTGGAGATGGTGCCGGGCGAGGTGGCCAAGCGGATCACCGCCGAGCTGCCGATCCCGACGGTCGGCATCGGCGCCGGCCCGGAAACCGACGCCCAGGTGCTGGTCTGGCAGGACATGGCCGGCCTGCGTACCGGTAAGGCGCCGCGGTTCGTCAAGCGCTACGCGGACCTGGCCGGGACGCTGACGGAGGCGACCCGGCGCTTCGCCGACGAGGTACGCGGCGGCGAGTTCCCCGCCGCCGAGCACACCTTCTAGGACGAGGGGGCGGTGGGGGTCGTCCGCACGACCCTCACCGCCCCGCTCGCCGGGTCCACAGTCACCCGGTGTTCGCCCGTGACGACTGGCCTCCGCTCCGGGCCGCCCGATCGCTGCCACCGCCGCCGCGCGCTGCCCCGGCCGGGACCGGGTGCCGGACGGCCCGGAGCGCCGTGCGGGACGGCGTCCGGCTCAGAGGTCGGTGACGCGGATGCCGGCGTGCGCCTTGTAGCGCTTGTTGATGGCGATCAGGTTGGCGGTGAACGCCTCGATCTGGTGGGCGTTGCGCAGCCGGCCCGCGTAGATGCCCCGCATGCCGGGGATCCGGGCGGCCAGCGCGCCGACGATGTCGACCAGTTCCCGGTCCTCGGTGCAGATCAGCACGTCGAGGTCGATCCGGTCGATCTCCGGGTCGGCCAGCAGCGGCGCGCTGACGTGGTTGAACGCCGCGCAGACCCGGGAGTCCGGCAGCAGGGCGGCGGCCTGCTGCACCGCGCTGCCCTCGGGGACCGGGAGGGCGTACGGGCCCTGCTTGTCGAAGCCGAGCGGGTTGACGCAGTCGACCACGATCTTGCCGGCGAGCGGCTCGGCGAGGGCGGCGACGATGGCGGCGTGCCCGTCCCACGGCACCGCGATGATCACCACGTCGCTGCGGCGGGCCACCTCGTCGTTGGCGGCCCCGGTCACGTCCACTCCGGCCGGTACGCCGGGCAGCGCCGCGATCTCGGCGGCGGACTCCGCGGCCCGCTCGGCGGAACGGGAACCGATCAGCACGGTCTGCCCGGCCCGGGCGAGCCGGTAAGCGAGGCCCCGCCCCTGGTCGCCGGTGCCACCGATGATGCCGACGGTCAGCCCGGAGACGTCGGGCAGCGTGGTCGCGTCGTAAGCCATGCCGCCATCCTCGCAAACCACCCCCGCCCCCAGCAGCGCCCGCCGCTGTGACAATCCCCGCTACCCACCCCACCGCCCGCTCGCCCCGCTCGCCACCACCTGATGCCCGCAGTTTCAGAGAAAGCGTGGCTATTCGGCGGGCGAAGGCCACGCTTTCTCTGAAAGTGCGGGGATCTCGGGGGCTTCGGGGCGCGGATGGGGGCAGCGGGAGACGCACGGGCGGGCGAGGGTGGGGCGGGGCGGCGGGTCAGGCGCGTTCGAAGACGACCTTGCGCTGGGTGGGGTCGGCGGTGACCAGGCGGACCTGGATCCGTTCGCCGAGCGGCAGCTCGCCGGTGCAGCGGGCGCGCACCGGCGGGGCGTCCAGCGCCACCGTGCCGCCGGGCGGGCGGCCGGGCTTCGACTGGCCGTTCGGCGGGGCGTCCACGTCCAGCACCGCGGCCTCGAAGACCTCTCCCACCCGGTGCTCCAGCAGCACCGCCTCGGCCAGCTCGATGGCGCCCCGGGTGGCCGCGCCCGCCGTCCGGTCGGTCACCGCCATCACCTCGGGCAGCTTCGGCAGCGCCGCGCGGGCCCAGTCCGGCACCGGCCGCTCCTCGTGCAGGGCCAGGCAGACCTCCGTCGCGTACCGGTCGGCCAGCCGGCGCAGCGGGGCCGTGACATGGGCGTACGCGGCCGCGACCCCGCCGTGCTCCGGTTGCTCGGGCAGCTCGCCGTCGAACGCCGTGTACGCGGCGCCCCGCATCAACTCCGCCGCCTGGTCGACGAAGGCGGCGGCCCGGGGCTGCGAGGCGTCCAGCCCGGCGAGCACCTCGCCCACGCCGACGCCGTCGGGCCACGGCACGCCCAGCGGAGCGGCGGCGGCGCGCAGCCGGGCCACCGCCTCGGGCTTCGGCGGCGGCATGGTGCGCAGCAGCCCGATCCGGCCGGCCAGCATGATGTCGGCCGCGGCCATCCCGGTCAGCAGGGAGATCTGCGCGTTGTGGTCCTCCATCGGGACCGGCCCGCGCAGCACCAGCCGCCAGCCGTCACCGTCCGGCTCGACGTCCTGCTCCGGCAGGGGCAGGTTGACCGCGCCCCGGCGCAGGCCCCGGGCGGTGAGCAGGGCGCCGATCTCGGGCAGCAGGGCGACCGGTTCGGGCAGCCGTTCGGCGTCCGCGGCGGCCTGCACCCCCTCGTAGTCGAGCTTGGCCCGGCTGCGGACCCGGGCGCGTTCCAGCGCGACGCCGGTCGTCGCGCCGTCGGCGTCGAGGTCGATGGTCCAGACCACCGCCGCCCGGTCGACGTCGGGCAGCAGGCTGGCCGCGCCCTCGCTGAGGGTGTGCGGGTGCAGCGGCACGTTGCCGTCGGGCAGGTAGACGGTCTGCCCGCGACGCCAGGTCTCCTCCTCCAGCGCACCGCCGGGGCGGACGTGGGCGGCGACGTCGGCGATGGCGTACCGCACGCGGTAGCCGCCACCGGGGCGGCGGGCGAGGTGCATCGCCTGGTCGAGGTCGCGCGACGCCGCCGGGTCGATCGTGACGAACGGGACGTCGGTACGGTCGACCCCGGTGGCCGGCGGTGCGGCGGCGGCCTCGTCCGCCTCGCGCTGCGCCGCGTCCGGGAAGCCCTCGGGCAGTCCCAGCTCGCGGCGCAGCGCGCCGAAGTTGATACGGGGCGCCAGTACGCGTCGGATGACCACGGGGTCAATCCTGGCAGTCCGGCGCGTGATCCGCCCTCCGGCGATGCGACGGCGGTCGCCGTACGGTCAGCCGGTGGCCTTGCGGGCGCGGGACCGGGCACTGGTGGGCGCGGTGGCCCGGGCGGCGGCCGGGCGGGCCGGTGCCTTGCGGGCGGTGACCTTCTTGGCGGCCGTGGTCCTCGTCGCCGGCGCCTTCTTCGTGGTCGCCTTGCGGGTGGTGGTCGACGAGGTGGCGGTCGTTTTTCGCGCCGGCGCCTTCTTGGCCGTGGTCTTCGTCGCAGGCGCCGTCCTGGCGGTGGTCTTCTTCGCCGGTGCCTTCTTCGCCGCCGTGGTCTTCTTGGTTGCGGCGCCGGTGGTCTTCTTCGCCGCGCCGGTGGTCTTCTTGACCGCGGCGGTGGCCTTCTTACCCGTGGAGGTGACCTTGCGGGCGGCGGTCGAGGCCTTCGCGGCCGTGGTCTTCTTCGCGGCGGTGGTGGTCTTCTTCGCCGCGGGCGCGGCCTTCTTCGCCGCCGTGGTGGTTTTCTTCGCCGCGGGCGCGGCCCTCTTCGCCGCGGGCGCGGTCTTCTTCGCGGCGGTGGTGGTGGTCTTCTTCGCCGCGGGCGCGGTCTTCTTCGCGGCGGTGGTGGTCTTCTTCGCCGCGGTCGTGGTCTTCGCGGCGGCCTTGCGGGCGGGGGCCTTCGTCGCCGTGGTCTTGACGGCGGGGGCCTTCGTCGCCGTGGTCTTGACGGCGGGGGCCTTCTTGGCGGTGGTCCTGGTGGCGGGCGCCTTCTTGGCGGTGGTCCTGGTGGCGGGGGCCTTCTTGGCCGCCGTCTTCTTCGCGGCGGTCGCCGTGGTGGTCGGGGTCCGTCCCGCCCCGGCGCCCGCCGCGCTCGTCGCCGCCCGGCCGGCCGGCGCCTTCCGGGCCGGCGCGGTGGTCGTGGTGGGCCGGCGTGCCACGGTGCTGCGGGTGGCGCCCGCCGTCCGCGTGGCCGCGGCGGACTTCTTGGCGGCCGGGCGGGTGGTGGCCTGTTGTGCTTCGGCCATCTCGGTTCCCTCCTTGGGGACATGCGCTCGCGCGCCCCCGGTGCGGAGGCACGGAGTTCCTCGACACGGGCCGTCCCGCGCCGTTTAGCTGCCCTCCCCGGCCCAGCGGGCGTCCTCGGCCTCCCACGCCTCGTTGCGCTCCCGCACCGTCTGCAGGGCGTTCTCGGCGTCGGCGGACGAGTCGTACGGTCCGAGAACGTGCTTCGCAGGGCACACGTCGGCATCGGTCTCGACCCGGTGGTGTCGGGTGCACCAGTAGTAGTGCCCACCACTTCCGCTGTCGTTCATGAGATCACTGTGCACCGGGAGCAGCCCGGCCGCCACCGGATCGCGCAAATAGTCGCAACGACCTCCACAGTAGACGTGCTGGTGGGGGCCGCGCGGCGGAATGCGGGAAGCCGTACCCGGACGGACGGGGCAGCCGGAAGGGCGGTCGGTGGCGGAGAATTCCCCGGTGCGTCTCGGGGGCAGAACATCGGCACGGGCACGCCGCGGCCTGCTCGCCGCGGCCGTGGTCACGGTCTTCGCCGTGACGGCGGTGGCGGTGGCGGCGCCGCTGCTGCGGGACCGGTCACAGCAGCGGCTGGAGCGGCGGGCCGAGCGGGAGGTGACCGCCATCGCCCAGCGGGCGCGGGGCGAACTGCTGGCCGATCCGGCGGCCGCAGAGGCAAACCTGCGCCGCGCCGCGGAGCGGGTCGACGGCGTCGAGGTGTTGGCCGTGGAGAGTGGCGCGCAGCGCCGGGAGGCCGGGGTGCGCCTGGTCTTCCGGGTACGCGTGGCGAAGACCGCGGCCAGTGTCTTCGGCTGGCAGCGGGCCACCACCGAGCGGTGCTTCGCGCAGCTGGTGCGCCCCGGAGCCGGTCCGGCCGCGCTGGAGCGGGTGCCCTGCCCATCGTGACCGGAACGGTGGCATGACCGGCGGGACCGGGCGGGTGGCATGCGCGGCAGGCAGGGCGTGCGGGGCGTGACCGGCTCGGCTGAACGGGCCGGTACCGCCGGGCGGCCGGCACCGGCGGGATCGGCGCTCATGATCAAGACGACGGCCGGGGCGGGGTCGTGCCCGCGGTGCGACGGCGCGGCCATCGGTCGGCACGGGTGGGGCCGTGCCGGTTAGGGTCGCCGGATGGGCGTACCGGACTACATCCTGCGGATGCGCGAGCACGTCGGCCACGAGCTGCTCTGGCTGCCGAGCGTCAGCGCGGTGGTCCGCAACGACGCCGGCGAGCTGCTGTTGGGGTTGCGCTCCGACGACGGTCGCTGGTCGGTGGTGAGCGGCTTCGTCGAGCCGGGCGAGCAGCCGGCCACCGCCGTGGTGCGCGAGGTCGAGGAGGAGACCGGCCTGCGCGTCGAGCCGGTACGCCTCAGCAGCGTCGTGTCGCACCCGCACACCTACCCGAACGGTGACCGCTGCGAGTACCTCAACCTCGGCTTCCACTGCCGACTCGTCTCCGGTACGGCCCGGGTCAACGACGACGAGTCGGTGGCGGTCGAGTGGTTCCCGCCCGATCGGCTGCCCGAACTGGACGCGCACGCCCGGCTGGTGATCGCGCAGGCGCTCGCCGACGACCCGGCCGCCTGGTACCTGCCGGCGGGGGCGACCTGGGACGAGTTCTCGGGCGCGCGCTGACCCGTATGGCCACGCTGCCGGCGGCCGACGTAACCGCAGCACCGGCCGTCCGTCGCGCGCTGACCCGGATGGCCATGCTGCCGGTCGCCTACGTGACCGCAGCACCTGCCGTCCGTCCCGCGGGTCATCGGGCCGGCCTGGTGAGCGCCTGCCCCACCCGGATGCCGGTCGCCGTCGCCGGTCAGGCGTCCGGCGTACCGCCGAGGGCGGCGCGCAGGCTCGCCAGTTCCTCAGCCGTGCCGATCGCGGACCGGCGTTCCGGGTGCGCGATGTAGTGGCGGACGCTGCCGGCGAGGAAGTCGCGGTCCACGTGCACCGGCCCGATCCACAGCGACCGCGGCACCGGCGGGCGGTCCGGCGTGGCGGGACGTTCGGCGAGCACCAGCGCGGCGGAGCCCTTCCCCGCCGGCCCGGGCGGTCCGCCCACGAGCAGCCGGTCCCAGCGGAGCGTCCTGCCACGCACCAGGCCCCGCACCGTGATCCCCGCCTCGTCTAGCGTCAGCCGGGGCCGCTCGTCCCAGAGCACCAGCCCCACGACCATCAGGACAGCCAGCACCGCGAGCACGTTCCACACCAGGGCCTCGCCTGACTCGAAGAACCGGACCCGGTCCTCGCCCGGCACCCGTTCGGTGATCAGCAGCCCACCCGCCAGCCAGGCCACGATGATCGACCACGGGCCGGCCCAGGCCGGTGCGGCCGGTGCGGTGAAGCGCCGTCCGGCGGGGTCGACCTGGAACGTGGCCGGCCGACGGCGGGTCCCGCGAGTGAGCAGCAGGTGACCCACCGCCGGCACCAGGATGCTGCCGGCGATGCCCGCCGCCCAGGCGAGCAGGGCCACGGCGGTGGAGTCGATCCGCCAGGTGAGCGGCTTCAGCCAGAACTCGACGCCGATCCGCAGCAGGAACGCGGCCAGGGCAAAGGGCAGCGCGAGCAGGCGCGCCGTACGGGGGGTCACCGGCGGGAGTCTAGGCCGATGGATCAAGGAGGGCGGCCGGGCGTCAGGCGTCGGTGTGCAGGCGGGCGTGCAGGTGCATGTCGTGCCAGCCGTCGGCGTGCAGCCCCTCGCCGCGCTTCGTACCCTCGGCGGTGAAGCCGGCCCGCCGCGCCACCCGGCAGGACGCCTCGTTCGCCGTGGAGTGGCACAGCTCGACCCGGTGCAGCCGGAGGGTCTCGAAGCACCAGGCGGACACCGCGGCCAGCGCCCGTGGGGCGACCCGGCGGCCCCGCGCGGCCGGCAGCACCCAGTACGACACCTCGGCCAGCCCGTCGGCGAGGACGACCCGGCGCAGGCTGATCTGCCCGACCACCACCCCGGCGTCGCACACCGCCCACCCGGCGCCGGTCTCCGCCCGCCACCGGCCCGGCCAGGCGGCGATCCAGTCGGCGGCCTCGTCGCCGGTCATCGACCGGCAGTGCCAACGCCGGATTGCGGCGTCGGCGTACGCGGCCACCACCACCGCACGGTCCGCCGGCAGCCACGGACGCAGGTGTACGCCCTCGGCGCGCAGTTCCGGCTGCGGCAGCGCGGCCATCGATCCGGGCGGTACGGCGGGCGCGGCGAGCATCGGCACGAGTGGACTGTAGGCGGTGCTCCCGCCCCACGTGGGGGCCGCGGCGCGGTACCGGATCCTGCACGCCGAGCGGGTCCGCCAGCGGGTGGCCATCGTGCCGGCCGGCGAACACCTGATCGCCGCGTCCGTCCGGCTCTCCCTGGGCGACGCGGAGGGCATCTCCTGGGCCTGGGAGTTCGGGCACGCCGCCTGGGCGGAACCGATCGTGTCGTAGCGGTACGTCTTCGACAGTGGGGGTCGGTCGCCGGATCGGGATGGTGCGCCGGAAGACGGCGGACCTATGCTCACCGCCTGAAGATCGATGAGTCTGGGGTGTGCCGGTGAGGCGGGTCGGCGTTTTCCACAGCACGGTCGTGCTGGCCGCGTTGGCGCTCGCCGTCGGCGGGTGCGGCCGGTTGGGCGACGCGATATCGGGGGACCTCTCCGACCGCGCCTGCCACCCCGATCCCGAGACGGTCGCCGCACTGCGCCAGGAGCCGGTGTTGACCCGGACGCCACCCGGCGCCACGGCCGGGCCGACGACCGAGACCGTCAGTTGCGGCGATGAGCCACCCAGCTTCGGAATGCTCGACCGCGAGGTGACCGGGGCCGGCACCGCCGACGACGTGTCGCGCTTCTACGCGGACCTCGGCCGCTCCAGCGGCTGGGAGAGGTTCGATCATGGCGTCCACGTCTACGACGCCGGGAAGCCGGACGACACCAGGTGCACGTGGCGGCTTCAGGTGGTCAGCACCGCCGAGGGGACCTACCGCGTGCAGATCTTCTATACGCCTCGGGATCTCCGGCCCACCTGCCTCTGATCGGACGCCTGCCGGACCGCCTCCGTGAGAGAGCGCCGGGTACCGGCCGAGGTTTCATCATTCGGTCCACCATCGACCGGGCGGACGCATCGTCCCGTCGGGCCGTGCGGCCCCACGCGCCGTTCCACCAGCGACCACGTATTTCCACTACCGATACCTTGGTCACACACATGTTCGAACGGCCGGCAGCGATTCTTACGCTTTCTCCGTGTTCGGACCTGTCAGGCTGAACAATGAGTCGGTGATCGAGGGTGGGACCGGTGGCCGGCGGGCCGGACGCGGACGGCCGAATCAGGAACCGCCCGGCCAGGAAGTGGTAAGTACGGGAAGCACCGCGGGAGACAACCGCCGGGCGAACTTCCTGGAGTTGTTCTTCGATCTGGTGCTGGTCTTTGCCTTGTCGGGAGTCGTCTCGCGGGTCGTGTCGGACCTGTCCGCCGACACCTTCGCCCGGCAGTGGGCGGCGCTGCTGTACATCCTCGTGCTGGTCCTACCGATGATGTGGCTGTGGACGACCACCTCCCACATCACGAGCCGCTTCGACCCGCGCCGGCCAGCCGTCCAGGTGATGGTGCTGCTCACCGCATTCGGCGTGGTGTTCATGGCGTCGTCTTTGCCGTACGCGTTCGTTGGGCGCGGCTGGGCGTTCGCCGTTCCGTACGTAGCCCTCCAGGTGGGGCGACCACTGGTCCTCATCGGACTGTCGCGCGATCGTGCGCAACGAGTCCTCTACGCCCGGTCGGCGACCTGGTTCACGGTATCGGCCGTGCCATGGCTGGCAGGCATCCCGGTTCAGGGCGGGGCCCGAGTAGGCCTGTGGGCGCTGGCCATCACGATCGACCTCGTGTCGGCCCGCTTCTCCTGGCCAGTGCCCGGCCTGAGCCGGCAAGCGGACAGCGCCTGGGAACCCAGCAGGACCCATCACCTTGCCGACCGGTACGAGCAACTCCTGCTGATCGCACTCGGCGAGAGCGTGCTGTCGCTGGGAATCACCTACACCGATACGCCGGTGTCGCTGGCCACGACGCTGGCTCTGGTGGTCGGTTTCGTCACCACAGTGCTCCTGTGGCGGATCTACTACTACCGAGTGGGGCAGGTGCTCCCCGAAGCCGTCGATTTGGCCGGAGACCAGGTCAGAGCCGGCCAGACCGTCGGACGCGCCCACGTGCTGATGGTCCTGGGCATCGTGCTCGTGGCGGCCGGCTACGAAATCGTCGTGACCAACCCAGTCGACCATGTGCGCCCAGCCTGGCTGGCCGCGACCCTCGGCGGGCCGGTCGTCTATATCGTCGGCCGGATCGGATTGGAACGCGTGGTCTTCAACCGGCTCTCCCGGCGCAGGCTCATCGGCATCGCGGCCTTAGCGGCCGTGGCACTCCCGCTGGCCTTCACCACACCGTTGATCGTGGCGACAGGCGCCCTCGCAGTACTCCTCGGCATGGCCCTGGCCGACGCCCGACAGGCCCGGGATCGACCACCAGAAGCCCCATCGCCAGCCACCACCCGGCCGAAGAGAACCTGACTCCGCAGAGCGGCATTGGCATCCGTGGGGTCAGGCGTTCGAGTCCCCTCATGCCGCCCACAGTTGTCACTTCGGAGGGGTCCACCCGGCTTCGAGAGCGCGTTCGATCACGCGCTGCCAGCCGGTGGGAGCGTGGGGATCTCTGCTGGCGATGCCTGCCAGCCACAGCAGGGAGAAGAGGTCGTCCGCGGTGAAGTCCGGGGAGAGCGATCCGTCGGCGTGCGCGTCGCGTACCAGGGTCTGACCCAGTTTGGTCGAGTGGTCGCAGACTCCGACGAGCGCTGCGGCGTCGGGATAGCGTCGCAGGATCGCGTCGTTGAGCGCCGGATCGTCGCGCTGCAGCGCGATCATGCCGTGTACGAAGGCTTCGAGGCGCTGCCTGGGTGTGTCCTGCGCCATCACGGTGGCCCCGAGGGCTTGGGGAAGGCCAACTTGATGGACACGAGTGCCGGGCCGTCGCGGGGCCGTCAGAGGAGCCAACCAACGACGACCATTGACACCCGAAGAGAAACCAGGTCAGCCGTGGTGTGACAGCGGTTGACCTGGTGGGCGACGGACGAGTCGACCTGTACGCCGGATTCTGTGCGCGGCGCGTACCCCTCGCGGGGTACGGGCCGGCGGCGGCCATCCATCTCGGCCTGCCGTTGCCGACAGGCTCATGCGGCCTACCCGCAGACATCGGGCGGGCAACCCTCAAGCGTCTGCGCCGGGTCGTCATCTTGCGGTGACGACCCTTTCTTGGCCTTGCTCCGGGTGGGGTTTACCGAGCCACCCCGGTCACCCGGGGTGCTGGTGGGCTCTTACCCCACCGTTTCACCCTTACCGACCCGATGGGCCGGCGGTCTGTTTTCTGTGGCACTGTCCCGCGGGTCACCCCGGGTTGCCGTTAGCAACCACCCTGCCCTGTGGAGTCCGGACGTTCCTCGGCGGCGGGCCGGAGCCCGCCGACGCGACCGCCCGGTCGACTCGTCCGTCGCACCCTCATCCTAACGACGCGGGGTCCGCGCCCATTTCCGCCCCGGACGGCCACCCGGGGAGTCCCCGCTGCCCCGGTTTGCGGCGTGTCGGGGTGTCCGGGGGCCGGGATACCGCGACACGCCGCAAACCGCACCCGCCGCGCGACCTACACGGGCGGGGTGGTCGGGGCGCGGTGGCCGCGCGGGGCGAAGCGGGGCGTACTAGCCTCGGATCACCATGGATCTCTCCGACGCCGCGCTCCTGCTCGCCGCCGGTCTCGCCGCGGGCACGGTCAACGCGGTGGCCGGGGGCGGTTCGCTGATCACCTTCCCGGCGCTGATCGCGGTGGGCCTGCCGCCGGTGCCGGCGAACGTCACCAACTCGGTCTCGGTCTGCCCCGGCTACCTGGCCAGCGTGGCGGGCAGCCGGGTCGACCTGCCGGCGAGGCGTTCGCTGGCGACGCTGGTGCCCGCCACGGTGGTCGGCACGATCGTCGGTTGCCTCCTGCTGCTGGCCACCCCGGCCCGGACGTTCGAGGTGGTCGTACCGTTCCTGGTGCTCGGCGCGACGGCGGTGCTCGCTTTCCAGGATCCGCTGCGCGCGCTGGTCGGGCATCCGCGCGACCTGTCGCCGCGCCGCCGTACCGTCGCCGTGCAGGCCATGGTCGCGCTTCGAGCGCGACCATGGCCTGCACGGCGACGGTACGGCGGCGCGGCGACAGGTCGCGCGGATGCCCGACCAGCGCGCGCAGCGGATCCTGGAAAGCGAGCACCGCCGTCGCGCCGAGCACCAGGAACGGTACGACCACCTCGAACGTCCGGGCCGGGGTGGCCAGCAGCAGGAGGCAACCGACGATCGTGCCGACCACCGTGGCGGGCACCAGCGTCGCCAGCGAACGCCTCGCCGGCAGGTCGACCCGGCTGCCCGCCACGCTGGCCAGGTAGCCGGGGCAGACCGAGACCGAGTTGGTGACGTTCGCCGGCACCGGCGGCAGGCCCACCGCGATCAGCGCCGGGAAGGTGATCAGCGAACCGCCCCCGGCCACCGCGTTGACCGTGCCCGCGGCGAGACCGGCGGCGAGCAGGAGCGCGGCGTCGGAGAGATCCATGGTGATCCGAGGCTAGTACGCCCCGCTTCGCCCCGCGCGGCCACCGCGCCCCGACCACCCCGCCCGTGTAGGTCGCGCGGCGGGTGCGGTTTGCGGCGTGTCGCGGTATCCCGGCCCCCGGACACCCCGACACGCCGCAAACCGGGGCAGCGGGGACTCCCCGGGTGGCCGTCCGGGGCGGAAATGGGCGCGGACCCCGCGTCGTTAGGATGAGGGTGCGACGGACGAGTCGACCGGGCGGTCGCGTCGGCGGGCTCCGGCCCGCCGCCGAGGAACGTCCGGACTCCACAGGGCAGGGTGGTTGCTAACGGCAACCCGGGGTGACCCGCGGGACAGTGCCACAGAAAACAGACCGCCGGCCCATTCGGGTCGGTAAGGGTGAAACGGTGGGGTAAGAGCCCACCAGCACCCCGGGTGACCGGGGTGGCTCGGTAAACCCCACCCGGAGCAAGGCCAAGAAAGGGTCGTCACCGCAAGATGACGACCCGGCGCAGGACGCTTGAGGGTTGCCCGCCCGATGTCTGCGGGTAGGCCGCATGAGCCTGTCGGCAACGGCAGGCCGAGATGGATGGCCGCCGCCGGCCCGTACCCCGCGAGGGGTACGCGCCGCGCACAGAATCCGGCGTACAGGTCGACTCGTCCGTCGCCCACCAGGTCAACCGCTGTCACACCACGGCTGACCTGGTTTCTCTTCGGGTGTCAATGGTCGTCGTTGGTTGGCTCCTCTGACGGCCCCGCGACGGCCCGGCACTCGTGTCCATCAAGTTGGCCTTCCCCAAGCCCTCGGGGCCACCGTGATGGCGCAGGACACACCCAGGCAGCGCCTCGAAGCCTTCGTACACGGCATGATCGCGCTGCAGCGCGACGATCCGGCGCTCAACGACGCGATCCTGCGACGCTATCCCGACGCCGCAGCGCTCGTCGGAGTCTGCGACCACTCGACCAAACTGGGTCAGACCCTGGTACGCGACGCGCACGCCGACGGATCGCTCTCCCCGGACTTCACCGCGGACGACCTCTTCTCCCTGCTGTGGCTGGCAGGCATCGCCAGCAGAGATCCCCACGCTCCCACCGGCTGGCAGCGCGTGATCGAACGCGCTCTCGAAGCCGGGTGGACCCCTCCGAAGTGACAACTGTGGGCGGCATGAGGGGACTCGAACGCCTGACCCCACGGATGCCAATGCCGCTCTGCGGAGTCAGGTTCTCTTCGGCCGGGTGGTGGCTGGCGATGGGGCTTCTGGTGGTCGATCCCGGGCCTGTCGGGCGTCGGCCAGGGCCATGCCGAGGAGTACTGCGAGGGCGCCTGTCGCCACGATCAACGGTGTGGTGAAGGCCAGCGGGAGTGCCACGGCCGCTAAGGCCGCGATGCCGATGAGCCTGCGCCGGGAGAGCCGGTTGAAGACCACGCGTTCCAATCCGATCCGGCCGACGATATAGACGACCGGCCCGCCGAGGGTCGCGGCCAGCCAGGCTGGGCGCACATGGTCGACTGGGTTGGTCACGACGATTTCGTAGCCGGCCGCCACGAGCACGATGCCCAGGACCATCAGCACGTGGGCGCGTCCGACGGGTCTGGCCGGCTCTGACCTGGTCTCGGCCAAATCGACGGCTTCGGGGAGCACCCTGCCCCACTCGGTAGTAGTAGATCCGCCACAGGAGCACTGTGGTGACGAAACCGACCACCAGAGCCAGCGTCGTGGCCAGCGACACCGGCGTATCGGTTGTAGGTGATTCCCAGCGACAGCACGCTCTCGCCGAGTGCGATCAGCAGGAGTTGCTCGTACCGGTCGGCAAGGTGATGGGTCCTGCTGGGTTCCCAGGCGCTGTCCGCTTGCCGGCTCAGGCCGGGCAACTGGCCAGGAGAAGCGGGCCGACACGAGGTCGATCGTGATGGCCAGCGCCCACAGGCCTACTCGGGCCCCGCCCTGAACCGGGATGCCTGCCAGCCATGGCACGGCCGATACCGTGAACCAGGTCGCCGACCGGGCGTAGAGGACTCGTTGCGCACGATCGGCGACAGTCCGATGAGGACCAGTGGTCGCCCCACCTGGAGGGCTACGTACGGAACGGGCGAACGCCCAGCCGCGCCCAACGAACGCGTACGGCAAGACACGCCATGAACACCACGCCGAATGCGGTGAGCAGCACCATCACCTGGACGGCTGGCCGGCGCGGGTCGAAGCGGCTCGTGATGGTGGGAGGTGGTCGTCCACAGCCACATCATCGGTAGGACCAGCACGAGGATGTAAGCAGCGCCGCCCACTGCCGGCGAAGGTGTCGGCGGACAGGTCCGACACGAACCGCGAGACGACTCCCGACAAGGCAAAGACCAGCACCAGATCGAAGAACAACTCCAGGAAGTTTCCGCCCGGCGGTTGTCTCCCGCGGTGCTTCCCGTACTTACCACTTCCTGGCCGGGCGTTCCTGATTCGGCCGTCCGCGTCCGGCCCGCCGGCCACCGGTCCCACCCTCGATCACCGACTCATTGTTCAGCCTGACAGGTCCGAACACGGAGAAAGCGTAAGAATCGCTGCCGGCCGTTCGAACATGTGTGTGACCAAGGTATCGGTAGTGGAAATACGTGGTCGCTGGTGGAACGGCGCGTGGGGCCGCACGGCCCGACGGGACGATGCGTCCGCCCGGTCGATGGTGGACCGAATGATTGAAACCTCGGCCGGTACCCGGCGCTCTCTTCACGGAGGCGGTCCGGCAGGCGTCCGATCAGAGGCAGGTGGGCCGGAGATCCCGAGGCGTATAGAAGATCTGCACGCGGTAGGTCCCCTCGGCGGTGGCTGACCACCTGAAGCCGCCACGTGCACCTGGTGTCGTCCGGCTTCCCGGCGTCCGTAGACGTGGACGCCATGATCGAACCTCTCCCAGCCGCTGGAGCGGCCCGGAGGTCCGCGTAGAAAGCGCGACACGTCGTCGGCGGTGCCGGCCCCGGTCACCTCGCGGTCGAGCATTCCGAAGCTGGGTGGCTCATCGCCGCAACTGGACGGTCTCGGTCGTCGGCCCGGCCGTGGCGCCGGGTGGCGTCCGGGTCAACACCGGCTCCTGGCGCAGTGCGGCGACCGTCTCGGGATCGGGGTGGCAGGCGCGGTCGGAGAGGTCCCCCGATATCGCGTCGCCCAACCGGCCGCACCCGCCGACGGCGAGCGCCAACGGCGGCCAGCACGACCGTGCTGTGGAAAACGCCGACCCGCCTCACCGGCACACCCAGACTCATCGATCTTCAGGCGGTGAGCATAGGTCCGCCGTCTTCCGGCGCACCATCCGATCCGGCGACCGACCCCCACTGTCGAAGACGTACCGCTACGACACGATCGGTTCGCCCAGGCGGCGTGCCCGAACTCCCAGGCCCAGGAGATGCCCTCCGCGTCGCCCAGGGAGAGCCGGACGGACGCGGCGATCAGGTGTTCGCCGGCCGGCACGATGGCCACCCGCTGGCGGACCCGCTCGGCGTGCAGGATCCGGTACCGCGCCGCGGCCCCCACGTGGGGCGGGAGCACCGCCTACAGTCCACTCGTGCCGATGCTCGCCGCGCCCGCCGTACCGCCCGGATCGATGGCCGCGCTGCCGCAGCCGGAACTGCGCGCCGAGGGCGTACACCTGCGTCCGTGGCTGCCGGCGGACCGTGCGGTGGTGGTGGCCGCGTACGCCGACGCCGCAATCCGGCGTTGGCACTGCCGGTCGATGACCGGCGACGAGGCCGCCGACTGGATCGCCGCCTGGCCGGGCCGGTGGCGGGCGGAGACCGGCGCCGGGTGGGCGGTGTGCGACGCCGGGGTGGTGGTCGGGCAGATCAGCCTGCGCCGGGTCGTCCTCGCCGACGGGCTGGCCGAGGTGTCGTACTGGGTGCTGCCGGCCGCGCGGGGCCGCCGGGTCGCCCCACGGGCGCTGGCCGCGGTGTCCGCCTGGTGCTTCGAGACCCTCCGGCTGCACCGGGTCGAGCTGTGCCACTCCACGGCGAACGAGGCGTCCTGCCGGGTGGCGCGGCGGGCCGGCTTCACCGCCGAGGGTACGAAGCGCGGCGAGGGGCTGCACGCCGACGGCTGGCACGACATGCACCTGCACGCCCGCCTGCACACCGACGCCTGACGCCCGGCCGCCCTCCTTGATCCATCGGCCTAGACTCCCGCCGGTGACCCCCCGTACGGCGCGCCTGCTCGCGCTGCCCTTTGCCCTGGCCGCGTTCCTGCTGCGGATCGGCGTCGAGTTCTGGCTGAAGCCGCTCACCTGGCGGATCGACTCCACCGCCGTGGCCCTGCTCGCCTGGGCGGCGGGCATCGCCGGCAGCATCCTGGTGCCGGCGGTGGGTCACCTGCTGCTCACTCGCGGGACCCGCCGTCGGCCGGCCACGTTCCAGGTCGACCCCGCCGGACGGCGCTTCACCGCACCGGCCGCACCGGCCTGGGCCGGCCCGTGGTCGATCATCGTGGCCTGGCTGGCGGGTGGGCTGCTGATCACCGAACGGGTGCCGGGCGAGGACCGGGTCCGG
>NZ_VIXA01000007.1:0-82054 GCF_007829925.1 Micromonospora palomenae | reverse complement strand
CTACGCCACCATCACCGGCGTCGCCCGCGACGACCTGCCCGACGGCGGGCCTGGCTCTACGCCGAGACGGTCCGGCAGATCCACGCCCTTCAGTCCGGCTGCGGCGTCGAGCTGCTGATCCCCGACTTCAACGCGGTCCCCGAGCAGCTCGCCGAGGTGTTCAGCTCCCGTCCCGAGGTGCTGGCGCACAACGTCGAGACGGTGCCGCGGATCTTCAAGCGGATCCGGCCGGCGTTCCGCTACGAGCGCTCGCTGGACGTGATCCGCCAGGCCCGCGCCGACGGCCTGGTCACCAAGAGCAACCTGATCCTGGGCATGGGCGAGGAGCGGGCCGAGGTCTCCCAGGCGCTGCGCGACCTGCACGAGGCGGGCTGCGAGCTGATCACCATCACCCAGTACCTGCGTCCCTCCCCCCGGCACCACCCGGTCACCCGCTGGGTCAAGCCGGAGGAGTTCGTCGAGCTGCGCGAGGAGGCCGAGGAGATCGGCTTCGCCGGCGTGATGAGCGGTCCGCTGGTGCGCTCGTCGTACCGGGCCGGGCGGCTCTACAAGCAGGCGCTGGAGGCCCGCGAGGGCGTCATCGCCGCCGGCTGAGGCCGGCCGACGGCCGCGTCACCCGCCGCCGGCCCGTGGCCGGATGCCATGATCGCAGGCATGACCACCGGGGTACGCCAGGCGGCGCGCGACGCCGTTCGCCCGCGCACGCCCCGGTGGCCCACGCCGGTGGTGCTCGCCCTGCTGGTCGGCCTGGCCGGGGTGGGGTACCGGCTCGCGTTGTTGCTCGGGGACACCCCACGCACCAACAGCGACGAGGCGACCATGGGGCTCGCCGCGCTGCACATCGCCCGGGGCGAGGACTTCCCGGTCTTCTTCTACGGGCAGGCGTACATGGGTGCGCTGGAGGCGTACCTGGCCGCGCCGCTGCTCGCGCTGGCCGGGCCCTCGGTGCTCGCGCTGCGCCTGCCGCTGCTCGCCCTGTACGCGCTCTTCCTGCTGCTGAGCTGGCGGCTGACCCGCCGCCTCGGCGGGGACCGCTGGTTCGCGCTGCTCGTGGTCGGGCTGCTGGCGCTGGGCGCGGACCGGATCGTCAAGAACCAGCTCATCGCCGGGGGCGGCTATCCCGAGCTGAACCCGATCGGGGCGGGCCTGGCCCTGCTGACCCTCGACCTGGTCACCGGCCGGCCGGCGGGACGCCCGTGGCGTTTCGCCGGGTTCGGCTTCCTCGCCGGGTTGACCGTCTGGGTCGACCCGCTGCTGCTGCCGTACGTGCTGGCGCTCGGGGCGGTGCTCGTCACGATGACCGGGCGGGACCTGCGCGGGCGCCACGGCGTCCTGCTGGCCGGGGCCGCGCTGGTGGGGGCGGCGCCACTGCTCGGGTACGGCCTGGCGCACGGCCACAACCCGCTCGCCGCGGCCGTCACGGCCGGCGGCGGGGACGCGGTGGCGAGCTGGGCGGACCGGCTGCACGGCGGGCTGGTGCTCGGGCCGGCGCTGGGCATGGGCCTCTGCTCCCCGGGGCACTGCGCGACCTGGCAGCTCTGGTGGGCGCTCGCCCTGCCGGTGCTGCTGGTGCTGGCCGGGTTGTCGGCCTGGCGGGCGTGGCGGGCCGACGGCGTGCGGGCGGTGCGGGCTGACGACGTGCGGGCGGCGCGGGCTGACAACGTGCGCGCTGACAACGTGCGGGCTGACGGCGTGCGGGCTGACAGCGTGCGGGCTGACGGCGCTCGGGCGGTGCGGGCCGGCGCGGCGGTCCGGCTCGCGCTGCTGGCCGGGGCGGTGGGCACGCTGGCGGCGTACACGGTCAGCAGCGCCGCCGGGCGGACCCCGGTGGAAAGTGCCCGCTACCTGTCCTGTCTGGCCGTCTCGCTTCCGGCGCTGCTCTGGCCGCTGTGGACCGTGGCACGGCGACGCGGTCCGGTCGACCTCCCGCGGCTCGCGGCCGTCGGCGCGCTGGTCGCCCTGCTCGGCACCGCCACGGTCGCCACCGCCGGCGCCCTGTCCACGGTCCCGGCGAACCGGGCGGAGGCGCAGCGGCACCGCGCGCTGGTCGAGGCGCTGCGCGAGCGGGACGTCCGCCACGTCTACGGCGAGTACTGGACCTGCAACCGGCTCACCTACGCCACCGGCGAGAAGATCGTCTGCGCGGTGCTCGACGAGACGCTGCGCCCCGGCCTCGACCGACTGCCCGCCTACCCCCGCGCGGTCCGCGAGTCACCGGCCCCGGCCTACGTCGCCCCGGTCGGCTCTCCCCTCGCCCGAAGCCTCGACCGCTCCCCGCCCTCGGCCCGACAGGCGGTCACGCTGAACGGCTGGCGCATCTGGCTCCCCCACCCCTGACCCGCCGGCCCGCCCCCGATCCACTCACCTCCGCGCCCGCGGCGCGCCGTTCCTTCCTCACCGCACCGCGCCGGCTTTCCTCACCGCGCCTCCCCCAACGCCCCTCCCGCGTCCCCCAGGCACGCCCCGCTCAGGCGCGCCCCCCGGAGGCATGCACTTTCACGGAAAGAGTGGCCTCGCGGGCCGGATAGCCACTCTTTCCGTGAAGTGCGCGCCTGCGGGGTGGTCGGCGGGGCGAGGGGGGCGGGTCAGCGCGGGGGGTGGAGGAGGTTGAGGCGGTGGGCCAGGGCGGCGGCTTCGACCCGGTTGGTGACGTCGAGCTTGGCGATGATCCGTGAGACGTGCACGCTCGCGGTCTTCGGCGAGATGAAGAGCTGCTCGGCGATCCGGCTGTTGCTGTGCCCCTCGGCGACCAGCCGCAGCACCTCCTGTTCCCGGGAGGTGAGCAGGTCCGCGCCGGGGCGGCCCCGGCTCGCCCCGCGCAGGCCTACGCGGCGGGCCAGGGTGGCGGCCTGCTCGGCCAGCGGGGTCGCGCCCAACCGCTGGGCGATCCCGGCGGCCTCCGCCACCGCCTCGGCGACCTCGTCCCGCTCCCCCGCCGACGCGGCCGCCTCGGCCAGCGCCAGCAGGGCCCGGCCGAGCGGGTACGGCTGGCCGTCGACCCGCCACGCCCGCACCGCCGTACGCCAGGCGGGCAGCGCGCGACCGCCGGCCGTCAGCAGCGCGGCGACCTGGGCCGCGTGGGCCTGCTCGGCGGGCTGCCGGACGGGCAGCTCGGCGGCGAGCGCGGTGACCGCCGCGGCCAGCTCCCGGTCCTCGACCCGGGCGGCGGTACGGGCGGCGGCGCTGAGCACCGGCCACCCCTCGCGGGGCAGGTGCGGCAGGCGGTCGTCGGCCAGCGCGGCGCGGGCCGCCCGGACCGCCTCGACCTTGTCGTCGGCCGCCAGCGCCGCCTCGATCCGCAGTTCGTGCAGGGGCAGCCGGTGGTTCGGCCACAGGTACGGCCGGGCGAGGAAGCCCAACGCGCGGCCGACCAGCTCGTCGGCGGCGGGGTGGGCCCGGGCCAGGCGCAGCCCGGCGCGCAGTTGGAGCCAGTGCAGGCCGGAGACGCCGGGCGGGTCGATCCGGGCCGCGTCGGCGCAGGCCGCGTCGGCCTCGTCCCAGCGGCCCAGGGCGAGCAGCGCCTCGGCCTGGTTGGACAGCAGGTACGCCCCGGTGGAGCGGCTGATGCCGACCCGCCGCGCCTCGCTCACCCCGGCGGCGGCCGCGTCGGCGGACTCGGCGTAACGGCCCAGCTCGAAGAGCACGTCGGAGAGGTGGACCAGCGCGCTGACCAGCGCCGGCGCGTTGCCGGCGGCCCGGGCCAGCGCCTCGGCCCGGCGCAACTCGGCCAGGCCGAGGTCCGGAGCCTGGTCGGTGCGGCAGAGCATGGCGATCCGCGTGGGCAGCAGGGCGAGGTCCTCGCCGACCGCCTCGGCGACCGTGCGCGCCTCGGTGGCGACGGCCGCGGCCAGCTGCGGATCGATCTTCACCAGGTGCGCGGCGATGTCGGCGAGGAGTCGGACCCGCTCCGGTCCGTCCGGTACCCCGCCCGCCAGCCGGTACGCCTCGCGCAGCTCGGCGCTGCCGTCGCTCTTGCCGAGCAGGGCGAGCAGCCGTCCCCGCTGGTCCAGCAGCCGCGCGGCGCGCAGCGGCGCGGCGTCGGCGTCCATCTCGGCCAGCGCGGCCCGGGTGAGGGTGAGCGCCCGGCTGTAGTCGCCGGCCGTGGTGGCGGCGTCCAGGGTCTCCTCCAGCACCGCCAGGTGGTCCATCCCGAGCCGGTCGGCGGCGTCGGGCACCAGCTCCCACAGTTCCAGCACCCGCTCCAGCAGCCGGCTCTGCTCCGCGTACGCGTACCGGTCGGCGGCGGCGCAGGCCGCCGCGCGGGCGGTGACCAGGGCGCGGGGGTGGTCGTGGGCGGCGTACCAGTGGTGGGCCAGCTCGGCCGGGGCGCGGCCGGCGGCGACCAGGTGCGGCTGCGCCTCGATGGCGGCGGCGTACCGGGCGTGCAGCCGGGCGTGCTCGCCGGGCAGCAGCTCGTCGTGGACGGCCTCGCGGACCAGGGCGTGCCGGAACTCGTAGTCGCCGTCCGGGTCGGCGACGACCAGTTGGGCGGCGACGGCGGCGCGCAGCGCGTCCTCCAGCTCGGGCTCGGGCAGGCCGGCGACCTCGGCGAGGAGCTGGTGCGCGAAGCGGGTGCCGCCGGCGGCGGCGATGCGCAGCACCCGCTGCGCGGCGTCGGGGAGCCGGTCGACCCGGGCCAGCAGCAGGTCGCGCAGGGTCTCCGGCAGGGTGGCGCAGCCGACCGGATCGCCGGCCGCGGCCAGTTCCTCGATGAAGAACGGGTTGCCCTGGGTACGTTCGTGGACGTCGTCGACGGCGCGGGCGGCCGGCTCGGCGCCGAGGATGTCGGCGAGGATCGCGGCGGTGCCGTCCCGGTCGAGGCGGCCCAGTTCGATCCGCTCGACGCTGCGGGACCGGTCCAGCTCGGCCAGGAACGGCCGCAGCGGGTGGCCCCGGTGCAGCTCGTCGGTGCGGTACGTGCAGACCAGCAGCAGCCGGGCGGTGCGGGCGGCCCGGACCAGGAAGCCGATCAGGTCGCGGGTGGACCGGTCGGCCCAGTGCAGGTCCTCGATGACCAGCACCAGCGGCTGGTCGGCGGCGAGCCGGTGGAACAGCTCCCCGACCAGGTCGAACAGGTAGCCCCGGGGGGCGTCGGAGAGGGCCGGCCCGGCCGGCGCGGCGACGGCGGCCGGTCCCCGGCCCAGCTCGGGCAGCAGGCGGGCGAACTCCGGCTCGTACCCGTCGAAGACGCCGGGACCGTCGCGGCGCAGCACCTCGCGCAGCGCGGCGGCGAACGGCGCGAAGGGCAGGCCGGCCTCGCCCAGCTCCAGGCACTGGCCGACCAGCAGCCGGGCGCCGGCGGCACCGGCCAGCGCGCCGAACTCCTCCAGCAGCCGGGTCTTGCCGACGCCAGCCTCGCCGCCGACCAGGACGGTGGTGGGTTCCCCGGCCCGGGCGCGGGCCAGGGCGGTGGCGCAGCGCACCGCCCTGGCCCGCGCCCGGGGCCGGGGAAACCCACCACCGTCCTGGTCGGCGGCGAGGCTGCGTCGGCAAGACCCGGCTGCTGGAGGAGTTGCGGCGCGCTGGCCGGTGCCGCCGGCGCCCGGCTGCTGGTCGGCCAGTGCCTGGAGCTGGGCGAGGCCGGCCTGCCCTTCGCGCCGTTCGCCGCCGCGCTGCGCGAGGTGCTGCGCCGCGACGGTCCCGGCGTCTTCGACGGGTACGAGCCGGAGTTCGCCCGCCTGCTGCCCGAGCTGGGCCGGGGACCGGCCGCCGTCGCCGCGCCGGCCGGGCCGGCCCTCTCCGACGCCCCCCGGGGCTACCTGTTCGACCTGGTCGGGGAGCTGTTCCACCGGCTCGCCGCCGACCAGCCGCTGGTGCTGGTCATCGAGGACCTGCACTGGGCCGACCGGTCCACCCGCGACCTGATCGGCTTCCTGGTCCGGGCCGCCCGCACCGCCCGGCTGCTGCTGGTCTGCACGTACCGCACCGACGAGCTGCACCGGGGCCACCCGCTGCGGCCGTTCCTGGCCGAGCTGGACCGGTCCCGCAGCGTCGAGCGGATCGAACTGGGCCGCCTCGACCGGGACGGCACCGCCGCGATCCTCGCCGACATCCTCGGCGCCGAGCCGGCCGCCCGCGCCGTCGACGACGTCCACGAACGTACCCAGGGCAACCCGTTCTTCATCGAGGAACTGGCCGCGGCCGGCGATCCGGTCGGCTGCGCCACCCTGCCGGAGACCCTGCGCGACCTGCTGCTGGCCCGGGTCGACCGGCTCCCCGACGCCGCGCAGCGGGTGCTGCGCATCGCCGCCGCCGGCGGCACCCGCTTCGCGCACCAGCTCCTCGCCGAGGTCGCCGGCCTGCCCGAGCCCGAGCTGGAGGACGCGCTGCGCGCCGCCGTCGCCGCCCAACTGGTCGTCGCCGACCCGGACGGCGACTACGAGTTCCGGCACGCCCTGGTCCGCGAGGCCGTCCACGACGAGCTGCTGCCCGGCGAGCACGCCCGGCTGCACGCCCGGTACGCCGCCGCCATCGAGGCGCAGCCGCACCTGGTCGCCGCCGGCCGCGCCCCGGCCGAGCTGGCCCACCACTGGTACGCCGCCCACGACCACCCCCGCGCCCTGGTCACCGCCCGCGCGGCGGCCTGCGCCGCCGCCGACCGGTACGCGTACGCGGAGCAGAGCCGGCTGCTGGAGCGGGTGCTGGAACTGTGGGAGCTGGTGCCCGACGCCGCCGACCGGCTCGGGATGGACCACCTGGCGGTGCTGGAGGAGACCCTGGACGCCGCCACCACGGCCGGCGACTACAGCCGGGCGCTCACCCTCACCCGGGCCGCGCTGGCCGAGATGGACGCCGACGCCGCGCCGCTGCGCGCCGCGCGGCTGCTGGACCAGCGGGGACGGCTGCTCGCCCTGCTCGGCAAGAGCGACGGCAGCGCCGAGCTGCGCGAGGCGTACCGGCTGGCGGGCGGGGTACCGGACGGACCGGAGCGGGTCCGACTCCTCGCCGACATCGCCGCGCACCTGGTGAAGATCGATCCGCAGCTGGCCGCGGCCGTCGCCACCGAGGCGCGCACGGTCGCCGAGGCGGTCGGCGAGGACCTCGCCCTGCTGCCCACGCGGATCGCCATGCTCTGCCGCACCGACCAGGCTCCGGACCTCGGCCTGGCCGAGTTGCGCCGGGCCGAGGCGCTGGCCCGGGCCGCCGGCAACGCGCCGGCGCTGGTCAGCGCGCTGGTCCACCTCTCCGACGTGCTCTTCGAGCTGGGCCGTTACGCCGAGTCCGCCGACGCGGCCGCCGCCGGGGTGAGCGAGGCGCGGCGGGTCGGCATCAGCCGCTCCACCGGGGCGTACCTGCTGTCCAACCAGGCCGAGGCGCTGCTCGCCCTGGGCCGCTGGGACGAGGCCGACGCGGCCTGCGCCGACGCGGCCCGGATCGACCCGCCCGGCGTCTCCGGCCTGCACTGGCTCCAACTGCGCGCCGGGCTGCGCCTGGCCCGGGCCCACCCCGCCGCCGACGAGCTGGTCGGCCGCGCGTTGGGCTTCCTCGCCCGGCCGTACCTGTGGCCGAACCACCGGCTGCCCCTGCACGAACTGCGGATCGAGGCGGCGCTGGCGGCCGACGACAAGGTCGAGGCGGTCCGGGCGGCCCGCGCCGCGCTGGCCGACGACCGCCTGCCGCACCTGCCCCGCGAGGGGTGGCCGGTGCTCAGCGCCGCCGCCCGTACCGCCGCCCGGGTCGAGGACCGGGAGCTGGCCGCGGCGGTCACCGCGCTCGCCGCCGAGCTGCCCGTCCGGCAGCCCGCCGAGCAGGCCCACGCGGCCCAGGTCGCCGCGCTGCTGACGGCCGGCGGTCGCGCGCTGCCCGCCTGGCGTACGGCGGTGCGGGCGTGGCGGGTCGACGGCCAGCCGTACCCGCTCGGCCGGGCCCTGCTGGCGCTGGCCGAGGCGGCCGCGTCGGCGGGGGAGCGGGACGAGGTCGCCGAGGCGGTGGCGGAGGCCGCCGGGATCGCCCAGCGGTTGGGCGCGACCCCGCTGGCCGAGCAGGCCGCCACCCTGGCCCGCCGCGTAGGCCTGCGCGGGGCGAGCCGGGGCCGCCCCGGCGCGGACCTGCTCACCTCCCGGGAACAGGAGGTGCTGCGGCTGGTCGCCGAGGGGCACAGCAACAGCCGGATCGCCGAGCAGCTCTTCATCTCGCCGAAGACCGCGAGCGTGCACGTCTCACGGATCATCGCCAAGCTCGACGTCACCAACCGGGTCGAAGCCGCCGCCCTGGCCCACCGCCTCAACCTCCTCCACCCCCCGCGCTGACCCGCCCCCCTCGCCCCGCCGACCACCCCGCAGGCGCGCACTTCACGGAAAGAGTGGCTATCCGGCCCGCGAGGCCACTCTTTCCGTGAAAGTGCATGCCTCCGGGGGGCGCGCCTGAGCGGGGCGTGCCTGGGGGACGCGGGAGGGGCGTTGGGGGAGGCGCGGTGAGGAAAGCCGGCGCGGTGCGGTGAGGAAGGAACGGCGCGCCGCGGGCGCGGAGGTGAGTGGATCGGGGGCGGGCCGGCGGGTCAGGGGTGGGGGAGCCAGATGCGCCAGCCGTTCAGCGTGACCGCCTGTCGGGCCGAGGGCGGGGAGCGGTCGAGGCTTCGGGCGAGGGGAGAGCCGACCGGGGCGACGTAGGCCGGGGCCGGTGACTCGCGGACCGCGCGGGGGTAGGCGGGCAGTCGGTCGAGGCCGGGGCGCAGCGTCTCGTCGAGCACCGCGCAGACGATCTTCTCGCCGGTGGCGTAGGTGAGCCGGTTGCAGGTCCAGTACTCGCCGTAGACGTGGCGGACGTCCCGCTCGCGCAGCGCCTCGACCAGCGCGCGGTGCCGCTGCGCCTCCGCCCGGTTCGCCGGGACCGTGGACAGGGCGCCGGCGGTGGCGACCGTGGCGGTGCCGAGCAGGGCGACCAGCGCGCCGACGGCCGCGAGCCGCGGGAGGTCGACCGGACCGCGTCGCCGTGCCACGGTCCACAGCGGCCAGAGCAGCGCCGGAAGCGAGACGGCCAGACAGGACAGGTAGCGGGCACTTTCCACCGGGGTCCGCCCGGCGGCGCTGCTGACCGTGTACGCCGCCAGCGTGCCCACCGCCCCGGCCAGCAGCGCGAGCCGGACCGCCGCGCCGGCCCGCACCGCCCGAGCGCCGTCAGCCCGCACGCTGTCAGCCCGCACGCCGTCAGCCCGCACGTTGTCAGCGCGCACGTTGTCAGCCCGCGCCGCCCGCACGTCGTCAGCCCGCACCGCCCGCACGCCGTCGGCCCGCCACGCCCGCCAGGCCGACAACCCGGCCAGCACCAGCAGCACCGGCAGGGCGAGCGCCCACCAGAGCTGCCAGGTCGCGCAGTGCCCCGGGGAGCAGAGGCCCATGCCCAGCGCCGGCCCGAGCACCAGCCCGCCGTGCAGCCGGTCCGCCCAGCTCGCCACCGCGTCCCCGCCGCCGGCCGTGACGGCCGCGGCGAGCGGGTTGTGGCCGTGCGCCAGGCCGTACCCGAGCAGTGGCGCCGCCCCCACCAGCGCGGCCCCGGCCAGCAGGACGCCGTGGCGCCCGCGCAGGTCCCGCCCGGTCATCGTGACGAGCACCGCCCCGAGCGCCAGCACGTACGGCAGCAGCAGCGGGTCGACCCAGACGGTCAACCCGGCGAGGAAGCCGAACCCGGCGAAACGCCACGGGCGTCCCGCCGGCCGGCCGGTGACCAGGTCGAGGGTCAGCAGGGCCAGGCCCGCCCCGATCGGGTTCAGCTCGGGATAGCCGCCCCCGGCGATGAGCTGGTTCTTGACGATCCGGTCCGCGCCCAGCGCCAGCAGCCCGACCACGAGCAGCGCGAACCAGCGGTCCCCGCCGAGGCGGCGGGTCAGCCGCCAGCTCAGCAGCAGGAAGAGCGCGTACAGGGCGAGCAGCGGCAGGCGCAGCGCGAGCACCGAGGGCCCGGCCAGCGCGAGCAGCGGCGCGGCCAGGTACGCCTCCAGCGCACCCATGTACGCCTGCCCGTAGAAGAAGACCGGGAAGTCCTCGCCCCGGGCGATGTGCAGCGCGGCGAGCCCCATGGTCGCCTCGTCGCTGTTGGTGCGTGGGGTGTCCCCGAGCAACAACGCGAGCCGGTACCCCACCCCGGCCAGGCCGACCAGCAGGGCGAGCACCACCGGCGTGGGCCACCGGGGCGTGCGCGGGCGAACGGCGTCGCGCGCCGCCTGGCGTACCCCGGTGGTCATGCCTGCGATCATGGCATCCGGCCACGGGCCGGCGGCGGGTGACGCGGCCGTCGGCCGGCCTCAGCCGGCGGCGATGACGCCCTCGCGGGCCTCCAGCGCCTGCTTGTAGAGCCGCCCGGCCCGGTACGACGAGCGCACCAGCGGACCGCTCATCACGCCGGCGAAGCCGATCTCCTCGGCCTCCTCGCGCAGCTCGACGAACTCCTCCGGCTTGACCCAGCGGGTGACCGGGTGGTGCCGGGGGGAGGGACGCAGGTACTGGGTGATGGTGATCAGCTCGCAGCCCGCCTCGTGCAGGTCGCGCAGCGCCTGGGAGACCTCGGCCCGCTCCTCGCCCATGCCCAGGATCAGGTTGCTCTTGGTGACCAGGCCGTCGGCGCGGGCCTGGCGGATCACGTCCAGCGAGCGCTCGTAGCGGAACGCCGGCCGGATCCGCTTGAAGATCCGCGGCACCGTCTCGACGTTGTGCGCCAGCACCTCGGGACGGGAGCTGAACACCTCGGCGAGCTGCTCGGGGACCGCGTTGAAGTCGGGGATCAGCAGCTCGACGCCGCAGCCGGACTGAAGGGCGTGGATCTGCCGGACCGTCTCGGCGTAGAGCCAGGCCCCGCCGTCGGGCAGGTCGTCGCGGGCGACGCCGGTGATGGTGGCGTAGCGCAGCCCCATCGCGGCGACCGACTCGGCGACCCGACGCGGCTCGTCGGCGTCGAACTCGGCCGGCTTGCCCGTGTCGATCTGGCAGAAGTCGCAGCGCCGGGTGCACTGGTCACCGCCGATGAGGAAGGTGGCCTCGCGGTCCTCCCAGCACTCGTAGATGTTGGGGCAGCCGGCCTCCTGGCAGACGGTGTGCAGCCCCTCGCGCGAGACCAGGCCGCGCAGCTGGGTGTACTCCGGGCCCATCTTGGCCTTGACCTTGATCCACGGCGGCTTGCGCTCGATCGGCGTCTCGGCGTTGCGGGCCTCGATCCGCAGCAGCCGCCGCCCCTCAGGTGCGGCAGTCGCGGTACGGCCGGCCTGCTCGGTCGTCGGCGTGGAGTGCTCGATCGTCACAAAACCGAGACTACGCCCGGCGGTGGCGGTCGATGAACCGCGGGCGACCGGCGTCACGCCGCAGATGTTGTGACACCGGACACCGGGGGCCGAAAAACCACGTCACACCGGTCCCGCCAGTGGTGCTAGCGTCTGCCGCAGAGCTGTGACGGAGCCGAGTAGGGCCCCGACCCGCCAGTGCAGAGAGCCGCCGGATGCTGGAAGGCGGTCTGGCGCCGGGGCACGAAGACCCTCCCGAGCTGCGGGAAGAACGGCGTTCGCGCCCAGTAGAGCCCGCCCGGCTGGCCCCGGTGAAAAGGCGACGAACGAGGCCCCCGCCCGCGGGGGCGAAGGTGTGGTGGCACCGCGAGGTTCCCGCTCGCCCACACCTCCCTGGGATCGCGTTGCGATCGATCGAGGAGGTACCACCGTGCAACGCATCCTCTCCACCCAACTCCCCGCCCACGTCGGGCGGACCGTCCGGATCGCCGGCTGGGTGCACCGCCGCCGGCTGCTCAAGTCGGTGGCCTTCCTGATCGTGCGGGACGCCGGCGGCCTGAGCCAGGTCGTGGTCAGCGACCCGGCCGTCCGCGCCGCGCTGGAGAAGCTCACCGAGGAGACGGTCGTCGAGGTCACCGCCACGGTGGTCGCGAACCCGACGGCGCCCGCCGGGGTCGAGCTGACCGACCCGACGGTACGACCACTCGGCCCGGCCGCCGTGCCGCCGCCGTTCGACCTGTACCGGCCGACGCTGACGGCGACCCTGCCCACCCAGCTCGACCACGCGCCCACCGCGCTGCGGCACCCGACCCGCTCGGCGGCGCTGCGGATCTCGGCGGCGGCGGTGGCCGGCTTCCGGGCCACCCTCGACGCTCGTGACTTCGTGGAGATCCACACCCCGAAGGTGGTCGGCTCGTCCACCGAGAGCGGGGCGAACGTCTTCGCGCTGGACTGGTTCGGCCGGCCCGCGTACCTGGCGCAGTCGCCGCAGTTCTACAAGCAGCTGATGGTCGGCGTCTTCGAGCGGGTCTACGAGGTCGGCCCGGTGTTCCGGGCCGAGCCGCACGACACGGTCCGGCACCTGGCCCAGTACACCTCGCTCGACGTGGAGCTGGGCTTCGTCGCCGACCACCGGGACGTGATGGCCGTGCTGCGCGCCACCCTCGCCGGGATGCTGGCCGGCGTGGCGGACCGGGCCGGCGCGGCGGTGGCGACCCTCGGCATCGGGTTGCCCGAGGTGCCGGCCGAGATCCCCGCCGTGCACTTCACCGAGGCGTTGCGGATCGCCGGCGCGCCGGCCGACGAGCCGGACCTCGCTCCCGCCCACGAGCGGGCGCTGGGGGAGTGGGCGCGGGCCGAGCACGGCTCGGACTTCCTCTTCGTCACCGGGTACCCGATGGCGAAGCGGCCCTTCTACACCCATCCGGACCCGCAGCGGCCGGCGTACTCCAACGGCTTCGACCTGCTCTTCCGGGGGATGGAGCTGGTGACCGGCGGGCAGCGGCTGCACCGGTACGAGGACTACCTGGCGGCGCTGGCCGCGCGCGGCGAGCCGGTCGAGCCGTACGCCGGCTACGTCGACGCGTTCCGGCACGGCATGCCTCCGCACGGCGGCTTCGCCATCGGCCTGGAACGCTTCGTCGCCCGGCTGACCGGCGCCGCCAACGTCCGTGAGGTCACCGCCTTCCCCCGTGACCTGCACCGCCTCACCCCCTGACGGGTCCCCGCCCCGGCCCGGTTCGCGTACCGGGCCGGGGCGGGTCAGGCGTGCGGGCGGAGTCTGGCGCGCAGGGTGCGGCGGGCCAGCGGTCCGAGGTCCTCGACGACCTCGATGAGGACGGCGAGGCGTTCCAGGGCGTCGAACGCGTCTTGGGCGCCGGCCGGGTCGACGCCCTCGAAGAGTTCCAGCCCGATGAAGGCGGCGGAGATCGCGCGGGCCAGCCCGGCCGGGTCGGCGACCGGGGCGACCGGCGAGTCGCGCAGCAGCCGGTGCAGCACCGTCTCGATCTCGGCCGTCCAGAGCCCGAGCGCGGCGGCCGTGGCCTCCGCGAGCGTCGGGTCGGTCTGCGCCCCGGCGAGCAGTTGGGCCAGCACGGCCACGTTGCCCGCGGAGCGTTCCTGCTCGTGCAGCGCGCGCCCCAGGTCGAGCAGCTCGCGCAGCGATCCGACCTCGGCGAACCGGTCCCGGTAGGCCGCCACCCGGGCCGCCGTCGCGCTGCGGCACGCCTCGGCGAGCAGCGCGTCGACGGTGCCGAAGTGGTAGAAGACCAGGGCCTGGTTGACCCCGGCGGCCGCCGCGATCGTGCGGGCCGAGGCGCCGGCGATGCCGTGGGACCGGATCGCCGCGAGCGCCCCGTCGATCAGCTTCTGCCGGGTGGCGGCCATGGTGATCCTCTCCGTCAGTCCCGGGGATTCTCCCGCAGCGGCCGCACGGCGGCGGGCACCGGTGCCCCGTCCGGCGGCACGTAGTCGACGGTGAAGCTGCCGGTGTACCCGAACAGCGGCCCGACGTGGCGGTTGGTGACCCGTACGTCGATGTGGAACCGCCCGGTCCGGTCGTCGTACCACTCGCGCAGGTGGGCCTCGCCGCTGAGCCCCGGCGGGCAGGGCAGCCCGCCGCGGAAGCGCTGGGCGCCGCTGCGGATCGTCAGCGCCCCGGCGGCGTCGACGCCGAGGTGCAGGTCGACCGCGAGGTGCTGGTGGGTGCCCAGGTAGTCCACCAGGACGCCGCGCCGGGGGCTCCACACCATCGTGGCGTCGAACCGGCGGCGGCGGTGCGCGGCGACCTCGAAGGTACGCACGAAGGTCAGCGTCGGGCGGCGGTACGAGTCGGTGTAGGCGTAGTTCTCGATGGTGAACGGCACGCCGGTGCCGGTCTCCGGGAACAACACGTGCCGCAGGGTGCCCAGCCGCAGGAACGGCGCGGTGAAGGCGGCGCCGCGCCAGACCCGGTCCATCACGCCGGTGCCCACACAGCCCAGGTCGGTGCGGCCGTCGACGCCGAAGCGGCGCCGCAGTCGGGGGTGCAGCCGGTCGAAGTCGGCGCCCAGGGCGCGCTGGAAGACGGAGGTCACAGCCGCTCCAGCAGCGACGGCGTCCGGGCGGCGAGGCGGTCCGCCGGCCGGCGTCGGCACCGGCGGGCGGCCGGGGTGTGCGGGTGGGGCGGCAGCGCCAGCGCGACCGCCGCCGTGGCGAGCACCGCCCCGGCGACCCCCGCGCCTCCCGCGCCCAGCCGGGCGGCCAGCGCGCCGACGCAGGCCACCGCGAGCGCCCGCAGGGCCACCTCCCGCCACGCCTGCCGCCGGGCGCGCTCGGGCGGCACGCCCCGTTCCAGCCAGAGCCGCAGCCGGTCGAACGACCACGCGGTCGCCCAGCCGAACAGCGGCCGGAAGGCGAGATCGGCCAGCCGGCCGGCGCGCCCCCAGCGTGGGGCGTACGTGTAGCCGGTCAGGAACCGTACGCCGTCCGGCCCGGGCAGGTAGCGCCAGTAGCCGGACCCGGTGGCGATCAGCGAGCGCGGGTCGTCGGAGCCGAAGCGCAGCGCCGAGGTGCGGGTGCCGTCCGGGCGGTGCTGCTCACCGGCGTGCGTGCCGTGGCCGGCGATCCGCACGCCGGGCAGTACGGCGGTGGCGTACCGGAACCGGGCGGGGGTGCTGCCCGGCACCGGGTCGATCCGGCCGAACCGCGCGTCCCAGCGGCGGTGCGCCGCCGGGTCCTGGGTCGCCTGCCAGAGCCGTTCCACCGGCGCGTCGATCAGTGTCTCCACGTAGATGCCCCGCACGTCAGCCTCCCTTTTGAGCGGTCGCTCAACGAACGGTATCGACGGTTGAGCGACCGCTCAATCCCTCGCGCGGGGGAGCGTCCGCAGCGCAGACCCCGCTACCGACAACTTGCATTGTCTTGACAAGAAAAGTTGTCGGTGAGAGGCTGAGGGCATGTTCGACATCGCAGTGATCGAGGACCCGGCGGCCGCCGAGGCGTCGCTGGACCCGGTGCGTGCCCGGCTGCTCGCCGCGCTCGCCGAGCCGGCCTCGGCGACGATGCTCGCGGCCCGGGTCGGGCTGGCCCGGCAGAAGGTCAACTACCACCTCCGGGCGCTGGAGCAGCACGGCCTGATCGAGCTGGTCGAGGAGCGCCGCAAGGGCAACGTGACCGAGCGGGTCATGCGCGCCACCGCGGCGTCGTACGTCATCTCGCCGGCCGCGCTCGCCGCCGTGCGCCCGGATCCGGCCCAGGCGCCCGACCGGCTCTCCGCGCGGTGGCTGCTGGCGCTCGCCGCCCGGCTCGTCCAGGACGTCGGCGCGCTGATCACCGGCGCGGACCGGGCCGGGAAGCGGGTCGCCACCTTCGCCGTGGACGCCGACGTCCGGTTCGCCTCGGCGACCGACCGGGCCGCGTTCGCCGAGGAGTTGGCGGCCGCCGTCGCCGGCCTGGTCGGCCGCTATCACGACGAGCAGGCTCCCGGTGGCCGGCGGCACCGGGTGGTCGTCGCCCTGCACCCCAGCGCCGACCTCCCGACCGGCGCAGCCGAGGACTCCTGACGGTCACTGAATTTTCGCTCGCGACCCACTCCGCGCACCACACAGAGAGAGGCACCACCATGGGACACCCGTTCGAGCTCGACAAGGACATCGCGCTGCCCGGCACGCCGGAGCAGGTGTGGGCGGCGATCGCGACCGGCCCGGGCATCGACTCCTGGTTCATGGGCCGCAGCGAGGTCGAGCCCGGCGAGGGCGGCCGGACCCGGTTCACCATGGCCGGTGAGGTCGCCGAGTCGACCGTGACGGCCTGGGAGCCCGGTAAGCGGTTCGCGTACCGGAGCGACCCGGGGCCGGACGGCACCTTCATGGCCATCGAGTACCTGATCGAGGGCCGCGAGCAGGGCGGCACCGTGCTGCGGCTGGTGCAGAGCGGTGTCCTCGGGGACAACTGGGAGACCGAGTACGAGGCCATGCGGACCGGTTGGGACATGTACCTGGAGACGCTCGCGGCGTACCTGGCGCACTTCGCCGGCCGGGCCGGCACCCCGGTCGCGGCGTTCCGGCCCGGGGCGGGCGAACCGGATGAGGTCTGGGCGGCCGTGGCCGGCGCGTTCGGGCTCACCGGCCCGGTCACCGGGGGCGAGCCGGTCCGGCTCGAGCTGCCCGGGCTGCCGCCGGTCGACGGCGTGGTCGACCTCGTCGGCCTGCCGACGTACTTCGGCGTGCGGACCTCGGACGCGCTCTACCGGTTCCTGCACTCCGGCACGGACCGGGGCAACGTCCTGGTGCTCGGGCACCACCTCTTCGCCGCCGACCCGGACCCGGCCCGCGCCGAGCAGGCCTGGCAGGACTGGCTGACCCGGCTGCCGATCGGCTGACCGGGGTCGGGCCGGCGTCACCTCGTCGGCGTCAGCTGCCCGGGATCGGCTGCCCCGCCCGTGGGCGCCACCCGGGCGGCGGGTCCTCACCGGTCAGCCCGTCCACCGCCTCGCGGAGCAGGTCGGCGTGGCCGGTGTGCCGGCCGTACTCCTCGATCAGGTCGCAGACGAGCCGGCGCAGGCTGGCCCGGGTGCCGTCGGGGGCGGAGGCGTGGACGAGCTGGTCGAGCCCGCCGTCGGCGAGGGCCGCCGCCAGCCGCGCGCGGGACCGGGCGACGGCGCCGTCCCAGAGCGCGTAGAGCTCGTCCGGGCTGTCGGCGGCGGCGGAGGTGAACGGCCAGGCCTCGCTGTCCCAGGCGGCAAGGTCCCACGGCGGGCCCAGCGGCGCGCCGCTCAGCCGGACGGTGAACATGTGGTCCTCCACGACCGCGAGGTGCTTGAGCAGGCCGCCGAGGGTCAGCGCGGAGGCGCCGACCCGGGCCCGCAGCCCGGCCGCGTCGAGGTCGTCGGCCTTCCAGCGGAAGGTGGTACGCAGGCGGTCCAGCGCGCCGACCAGGTGCGCGACCTCGGTGCCCGCGAGGGGTGGCTCCCACGGGGTGTCGTTGTCCGTCATCGCACCACCGTAGAGCCGGGGTACGACCGTCGGACGGCGCGCGGCTAGGCGGGGCCGAGCAGGTCCCAGCGATTGCCGGCGATGTCGCGGAAGACGGCGACCCGCCCGTACGGCTCGGTGCGCGGCGGCCGCACGAACTCGACGCCCGCGTCGACCATCCGCCGGTGCACCGCGTCGAAGTCGTCGACCTGGAGGAAGAAGCCGACCCGGCCGGCGACCTGGTCGCCGACCGCGCGCTCCTGGCGCTCGGAGTCGGCGCGAGCCAGCAGCAGGCCGGTCTGCGCCCCGGGCGGGCGGACGACGACCCAGCGCTTGGGGCGCCCGTCGGTGGTCAGCGAGGGGGAGTCCTCGACCAGGTCGAAGCCGAGCACCTCGGTGAAGAAGGCGATCGCCGGGTCGTACTCGGCGACGACGACGGTGACGAGATCGACGTGCACGCGGCTCAGCCGAGCAGGGTGGGCAGGCGACGCTCGACCACCGGGAGGACGTCGGCGACGCTGACCGGTCGGCCCAGCTCGGCGGTGAGCGAGGTGACCCCCGCGTCCCGGATGCCGCAGGGCACGATCCGGTCGAAGTACGTCAGGTCGCAGTCGCAGTTGATCGAGAAGCCGTGCAGGGTCACCCCACGGGCCACCCGGATGCCGATGGCGGCCACCTTGCGGGCCGGACCCCGGTCGTCCTCGGGCACCCAGACGCCGCTGCGCCCCTCGACCCGACCGGCGGCCAGCCCGAACTCGGCGCAGACGTCGATCAGCAGCTGCTCGGTGCGGCGCACGTAGGCGACCACGTCCACCGGGTCGGGCAGGCGCAGGATCGGGTAGCCGACGAGCTGACCCGGCCCGTGCCAGGTGATCTTGCCGCCCCGGTCCACGTCGACGACCGGGGTGCCGTCCATCGGGCGGTCCCACGGCTCGGTGCGCTTGCCGGCGGTGTAGACGCTCGGGTGCTCCAGCAGCAGCACGGTGTCGCCGCGCTCACCCGCCACCACCGACTCGTGGAGGCGGCGCTGTTCGTCCCAGGCGGCCTGGTAGTCGAGCAGGCCGGCGCGGACGGCCGTCAGGCCGGAAGTCGTCGCGGTCACCTCACAAGCCTAGACCCGCCACCGGGGCTCACCGGGGGTGAGCCTCGTCGCGTCGGGCGGCGGGAACCTCCCAGAGCCAGACGTCGTCGACCCGCCGCGGGGGACCGAGCAGGGCCGTCGCGGTCCGGCGCAGGGCGTCCTCGTCGAGGTCGTACTTCGCCCCGTGCACCTCGTCCGGCAGCACCACCGCCTCGACGCCCCAGTACCGCAGGTCGGCCAGGCAGAGCTGGATGCTGCCCTCGGTGATGATCGGCACCAGGCCGGTGCGGCCGGCCTGGTCCATCAGCGTGTCGAAGGTGCGCGGCGGTGGGCCGATCCGGCCCCGGCCGTCCGGGCCGCCGGGGCCGAGGAAGAAGCCGGCCGGGATGCGGAACGCGCCCTGCCGGTGCGCCAGCGCGTACGCCTGCCAGCGCTGCCCGTCCGGCGTCACGTCCAGGGTCAGCGGCAGCGGGGTGAGCACCCCGCCGGGCGAGATGTGCTGCCGCCAGGTCCCGGCCGTGATGAACTCCGGCACCGGCGGCCGGGCGCTGGTCGCCAGCGGCGTGGGCAGCAGCGGCACCAGCGCGACCGCGAAGCCGGCAGCCCACGCCGTCGCCACGCGCCGTCGCCGGGGCGGGTCGGCCCGGAGCTGGTCGACGGTGTACGCCAGCAGCAGGCCGATCACCGGCGCGACCACCAGCGCCAGCCGGGACGGCAACGCGGCGTTGACCACCGGCAGCCCGTCCAGCAGGCCGAACGGCAGCAGCTGGTCGGTGCGCCGCCCGTCCCACTTCGCCAGCGACCCCCAGGAAAGCACCGAGAAGAGCCCGGCGGTCACGCCCAGCGCGGCCAGCGTGGCCCGGCGGCCCGGGTCGGCCCGCCGCCACAGCGCCACGAAGCAGGCCACGGCGAGCAGCAGCAGCGGCAGCCCGAAGAAGGAGTTCTCCTCGGTCGGGTTGGGCGCCAGGTTGGTGCCCAGGCCCGCCGCGCCGGCCAGCGACCGCTGCGGGTACGCGCCGAACGCGGCGATGTCCTCGGAGTGGATCACCGCGTCGAAGCCCGTGCCGTGGAAGCGCTGCGGGCCGGCGAAGTGCAGCCAGAGCGGGTACGCCAACAGCGCCCCCGCCACCAGCGCGGTCACGCCGAGCCCGCGCAGGAAGGTGGGCAGCGCCGCCCGCGCCTCGGCCCGCCGGGCCGGGTGCAGCGCCCAGACGGCGAGGAAGACGGCGAGCGCCAGCGCGGTGAAGAAGAGCCCCTCGGCGGCGATCGAGAAGGCGACCGCCACCAGCACGCCGAGCACGATCCCGCCGCGCAGCCAGCGCCCGGGCCGGCGCAGCGCGAACACCCCCCAGGTCAGCAGCGGCACCAGCCAGCCGGCGGTCCAGTTCAGGTGCGCGTTGGCGTGCGCGACCATGCCGGGGGAGTAGGCGATGAACAGCGCCCCGACGCCGGCGGCCAGCCGGCTGCGGACCAGGTGCCGGGAGAGCAGCCAGTACCAGGCCAGCGCGGTGGCGACCAGGTTGAGGGTGAGGATCACCAGGAACGTCGCCGGGGGCCCGATCAGGTACGTCAGCGGGGCGAAGACCGCCGCGTAGACGGTGATCGAGGTGTTGACCGCGAGGTTCACCCCGTCCGGGACGTTGACCAGCTGGGTGAAGAACGGGTTCTCCCCGTGGGTCAGCGCGTGCCCGCCGAAGGCGAGCAGCCACTCGAAGAGCGCCTGGTCGCTGGAGTTGACCGTGATCGCCCGGCTGCTCGGGTCGCGCCAGAGGCCGCTGGTCACCCAGACGGCCAGCACCACGGCGGCCAGCACCACGCTCAGATCGGCCCGGCGACCCCGGCCGGCGGCGGGTGCGGCGGCGGGCGGCTGGTCGGCGGCCAGGGTCGGGGAGGTCGGCACGGAGCGGACGTTACCAACAGGATCTGGACACGCCGGTCGGACACGGAACGTTGACTCCTTATTGGGAATGACTTCCAATTGCAGGAGTCGCGCCATCGCGCAGATCGCGCGTCAGTGCGCAGATCGGAGGAGCACCATGTCTCTCGACGTTCCCACCGCCCTCTTGGAGCGGGCCGAGGCCGGCCGGGTCGACGACGAGGAGTTCGTCGACTGTGTCCGGCGGTCCCTGCCGTACGCCTGGTCGGTGGTCGCCGACGTCGCCGCGCGCGCGGCCGACGGCGGCCGGATGGCCGAACACGCCGTGCCGCCGCCGTCGGAGGCCGAGCGCGGGCAGTTGCTGCGCGCACTGGCCAGCGACGCCATCCGGGGCGGGCTGGAGCGGCACTTCAACGTGACGCTGGCCTTCCAGAACTGTCACCGGGTCGCCGCCTTCCCGCCGGCGCTGGTCGGCGGCGACGCCCACCGGCAGTTCGTCTCGCCGCTGGCGCAGATCCGTAACCAGAGCCCGGAGCTGCGCAACTGCTGAGGGGTCGGGTCGGGGGTCGGGCTGCCGGCCCCCGACCGCTACATCGGCGACGACGAATGTGTGAGCGCCGGCCATGTCGCTGGTCTGAAACACGGACGTAACGTCTCGGCAACTCGGGGGTGACCCAGTTCACACGCCGCAACAGGAGGTCGCCGTGCACCGTTCCCCATCCGTCCTCGCCCGGCTCGCCGGGGCGCTGGCCGGGGCCGTCGTCGCCGCGGCCGCCCTGGTCGCGGTCGCCGTGCCCGCCCAGGCCGCCACGCTGACCCAGGTCACCGGCTTCGGCTCGAACCCGGGCAACCTCGCCATGTACGCCTACCGCCCGGACGGGCTGCCGGCCAACGCGCCGGCCGTGGTGCTGCTGCACGGCTGCACCCAGAACGCCGCCGGCTACTTCGCCAACTCCGGCTGGCAGAAGTACGCCGACCAGTGGAAGTTCGCCCTGATCGTGCCCCAGCAGTCCAGCGCCAACCAGCCGCTGAGCTGCTTCAACTGGTTCGTCGAGGGGGACATCAGCCGGGGCCAGGGCGAGGCCCTGTCCATCAAGCAGATGGTCGACCACGCCAAGACCAACTACGGCCTCGACGGCAACCGGATCTTCGTCAGCGGGCTGTCCGCCGGCGGGGCGATGACCTCGGTCATGCTCGCCACCTACCCGGACGTCTTCGCCGCCGGCTCGGTCATCGCCGGGCTGCCGTACCGCTGTTCGCCGCCGGCGTCGACCAACACCTGCCAGTACACCGGGGTGGACAAGAGCCCGGCGGCCTGGGGCGACCTGGTCCGCAACGCCTACTCCGGCTACACCGGCCGCCGCCCCCGGGTCGCCATCTGGCACGGCACCTCGGACACCACGGTGGTGCCGATGAACGCCACCGAGTCCCGCGACCAGTGGACCAACGTGCTCGGTGTATCACAGACCCCGACCAGCACCGCGTCGCTGACCGGCGGCACCGGCCTGGAGGTGTACGGGAACGACGCCGTCCGGCTCTACCGGGTCTCCGGCATGGGCCACGGCACGCCGGTCGACCCCGGCTCGGCCGCCGACCAGTGCGGCACCGCGACCTCGTACTTCCTGGACACCATCTGCTCGACCTACCGGGACGCCCTCTTCTTCGGCCTCGGCGGCGGCGTCAACCCCACTCCCACCGCCACGGCCTCGCCGACCCCGACCACCGCCCCCACCTGCGTCACCGCCAGCAACTACGCCCACGTGACCGCCGGCCGCGCCTACCAGTCCGGCGGCTACGCCTACGCCCTCGGCAGCAACCAGCGGATGGGCCTCTACAACACCTTCAACACCAGCACCCTCAAGCAGACCGCCCCCTCCTACTGGGTCATCGGCTGCTGACCCCCCCGTCCGCACCCCGTCGATCATGAAGTTGTTGCCCCGCCCACCGGCGTGTCGGGGCAACAACTTCATGATCACCGCCTTGGGAGCCAGGGGGTCAGTCCGTCAGCGCCGCGTGGAGCGCACCAGCCAGGTCGGGGTGGGTGTAGTGGAAGGTGGCCTTCGTCAGGACGCCGGGGAGGACGCGGGTGCTGGTCAGGGCCTCCTGGGCGAAGCCGCCCAGGGCGACCTTGAGGGCCAGCGCGGGGATCGGCATGATCGCCGGACGGTGCAGCTGGCGGGCCAGCTCCCGGGTGAACTCGGCGTTGGTGACCGGCGCCGGACCGACCACGTTGACCGGGCCGCCGATGTCGTCACGGTCGAGCAGGAACACCGCGGCGTCCAGCCAGTCCCGCATCGAGATCCACGGCAGCCACTGCCGGCCGCTGCCCAGCTTCCCGGCGATGCCCAGCTTGAACGGCAACAGCTGCGGCTTGAGCAGCCCGCCGTCGCGGTGCAGCGGCAGCCCGGTGCGCAGCCGTACCACCCGCACCCCGGCGTCCTCGGCCGGCCGGGTCGCCGCCTCCCACACCCGGCAGACGTCGGCCAGGAAACCCTCCCCGGCCGGGGAGTCCTCCTCGACCGCCCGGTCGCCGGTGTTGCCGTACCAGCCGACGGCGGAGGAGTTGAGCAGCACCGTCGGCCGGTCGGCGGCCGGCAGCCCGGCGATGGCGATGGCCAGTGTGGTGGTGGTGTCCACCCGGCTGGACCGGATGAGCCTCCGGTAGTCGTCGTTCCAGCGCTTGTCGCCGACGCCCGCGCCGGCCAGGTTGACCACCGCGTCGGCCTCGGCCACCACGGCCGGGTCGAGCTGCGCGGCGGACGGGTTCCACTGTCGCTCGTCGGGGGTACGCGGCGGCCGTCGCACCAGCCGGGTGACCTGGTGCCCGTCGGCGGTGAGGCGGTCGACCAGCCGGGTGCCGAGGAAGCCGGACGCGCCGGCCATGAGGATCCGCATGCTCATATCTTCGGGTACGGAGGCGGGTTCGGATGCGTTCAGCCCGTTTGCGGATCGAGACGCCGGAAGCGGCCCCCGACCCGCCCAACCGGGTCGAGGGCCGCCCGCGATCAGGCGACCGGCACGGCGCGCAGGTCGGCGAGCAGGCGTTCCACCTCCGCGAACGCCTCGGCCGACAGCGGTCCGCGGGCGAGGGTGCCGAAATTCTCCTCGGCCTGCGCGACGGTCCGGCAGCCCGGGATGGGCACCGTCCGTGGGCTGCGCGCGAGCAGCCAGCCCAGCGCACCCTGGGCGAGGGTACGACCGTCCGCGGTGAGCGCCTCCCGGATCTCGGCGAGCCGGGCCGACCACCGCGGTGCCGGGCGCCCGTCGGTGAACCAGACCAGCCACTCCGGTGCCCGCCCGCGCACGTCGTCCGCCCCGACCGCCCGCGTCGAGCCGGTGAGCAGGCCCATGGCGAGCGGTCCCCGGTTGAGACTGGCCAGGTCGAGCGCGTCGCAGACGGCGAGCAGCTCGGCGTTGTCCTTGAACACCGACTCGTCGTGCTGGATCGCCGCGCAGTGCGGACCGGCCTCGGCGAACGCGCGCGCGGACGCCGGGTTGTCGGTGCTCCAGCCGTACGCGCGGATCTTGCCCTGGGTGACGAGGTCCTCCAGGGTGTCGACCAGGTCGAGCGCGGCGGACGCCGGCAGGCCGTTGATGTGCAACTGGTAGAGGTCGACATGGTCGGTGCCGAGCCGGCGCAGCGACTCCTCCAGGCTGGCGACCGCGTAGGCCGGGCTGCCGTCCTCGCCGGTCCACCGGCGGGTCCGCTCGTCCGCGCGGTTGCCGAACTTGGTGGCGATCACCGCCTGGTCGCGGCGGCCGGCGAGGGCGCGGCCGAGGACCCGCTCGCTGTGCCCGGCGCCGTAGTTGCTGGCCGTGTCGAAGAGCGTGACGCCGAGGTCGAGGGCGCGGTGGATGGTGCGCACCGACTCGTCGTCGTCCACCTCGCCCCAGCCGAACGGCTCTCCGTCCGCGCCCCAGAGCGGTCCACCGATCGCCCAGCACCCCATGCCGAGGGCGCTGACGTCGATCCCGCTGCGGCCCAGTGTCCGTGTCATCGTCATGCGGCCAGCTTTCAACCTGGAGTGCGCTCCAGGTCAAGCCCTAGCATGGCGACATGCGCGGCTACACCCCCTCGGAGGCGGCGACCCGGAGCGGGTTCAGCCTCGACACCCTCCGCTACTACGAGAAGATCGGCCTGCTCAGCGACATCGGCCGCACCTCCGGCGGCCGTCGGGTCTTCACCGACGACGACCTGAGCTGGCTGGTGCTGTTCCGCTGTCTGCGGGACACGGGCATGCCGATCGCCGAGATGTGCCGGTACGCCGAGCTGGCCCGCGACGGTGAGCACACCGCCGGCCAACGACAGGCCCTGTTGGAGCGGCACGCCGAACGGGTCGAGGAGCAGATGCGCCTGCTGGAACGCCAGTACGACCATCTCCGCGAGAAGATCCGGTTCTACCGGGCGAGCCATGGAACGGCCTGAGCCGTGCCTCCGGTGAGGGCCGACCGGCTCGTCCTGCTGGACCGGGTCGAGTGGTTCATCCTGGAACGCCCCGTGCTGGTCCGACCCGGCGAGACGTACTGGGTCGACCGGAAGTCCGACGAACTCTGTGTCGACCGCGGCGACGGTCGGATCACCCGTACCCCCGGCTGGGTCTGCCGCTGACGGGGTCAGGACAGTCGGGCGAGCACCGGCGCCAGCGGTTCGAGGGCGTCCCGGCGTACCACGAAGCGGGTGACGCCCCAGCGGCGTCGGTGCTCCGCGACCGCCGCGACGATCTCGTCCGTCGTTCCGATCAGGACGAACGGCGTGGCCAGCACCTCGACGACGGTCAGGCCGACCTCGCGCGCGGTCTCCGCCGCGGCGGCCTCCGCGTCGTCGGTGACCACCACCTTCTGCACCAGCGCCTCCAGCGCGGGCGGGTCGTCCCGACCGGCCGCGCCGGCAGCGACGTGGTCGAGCTGCGCCTCGATCTGATCGGTCCGCCAGCGCACGTCGTGGGCGTGGCCGTCGGCGAGGGTACGCCCGAAGCCGGTCAGCCCGACCACCTCGGCGTGCGCACCGGCCCAGCGCAGCAGCGTCGAGTTGGCGGTGCCCATGGTCAGCGGGATCCGGTCCTGCACCGGGCGGGGCGCGGTCAGCCGGGCCTCCCGCACCGTCAGCTCGGGGGTGTCCACGGTGACCTCGTCGCCGTCGAGCAGGGCGCGGACGGCCTCGGCGACGGCCACGCAGCGGCGTACCCGGCCGGCGACGTCCGGGCGCTGGCGGCCGACGGCGCGCCACTCGGCCGGGGTGTGGCCGGCGCCGACGCCGAGCCGGGCCCGCCCGCCGGAGACCAGGTCGAGGGTGGCCACGTCGGTGGCGAGCAGTATCGGCTCGCGGACGCCGAGGTTCGACACGTACGAGCCGAGGCCGATCGTCGAGGTCACCGACGCGGCGGCGGCGAGCGCCACGAACGGGGACGTCACCGCCCCGGGGTGGTCGGCGGCGAGCAGCGCGTCGAAGCCGGCGGCCTCGGCCCGGCGGGCCAGGTCCAGCCAGCTCGCCGCGTCGGTGGGGGTGGCCTGGAGGGAGAAGACGGTCACCGGGCCAGCCTGCGCCGTCGGGGCCCGGCCGGCCAGCCCGGACGGGCCGATTCTGCTGACCGGCGAATCCTCATTCCGGCAGCGGCACGCCGAGCAGCTCCTCGGTCGTCCCGTCGCGCACCGCGTTCAGGGCGGCGACCAGCTTCTTCTCCTCGTAGACGAAGTGCGATTCGAGCAGCGCGCTCAGGCCGTCCAGTTCGGCGCGTACCCCGCCCACGCCGGCCGGGTCGGCGGCCAGCTCCTCGACGCGGCGCAGGACGGCCGCGACCACCTCGTGGTCGGCGGCGAGTTCGTCGAGGACCGGGCGCAGCTGTGGCGCCTGCTCGGCCAGCACCCGGAACGCGCCGCCGTCCTCGCCGGTGTGGTGGCGGGTGAGCGCGGAGCAGAAGGTGAGGCAGTGGGCGCGCAGGTCGCGCGGACCGGTGGGGGAGTCGAGGCCGGCGCGCAGCGCGGCCAGCTCCTCGCGGAGCCAGAGGTGGATCTCGATCAACTGGTTGCCGAGGGCGGTCAGGCGGTCGCCCGGCTCGGTGGAGGGGTGCACGTGGATCCCATGCTGTCCCGCGCCTCCGTGCCCTCGGCGGTCTCCTTGCCGGGTGCACCGCGACGCTGCCGGTGATCCTACGTCGAGGTGCCCGTCTCGTCCGTCCCGCGCTCCTTCCACCGGGCCCGCCAGGCCGCCTCGTGCGCCTCGTGGGTGGTCTTCTCGTGGAAGACCAGTTCGTGCAGCGCGCGCCGGCCTTCGTCCATGGTCACCACCTCGACCACCACCAGCCCGACGCAGATCACGGTGAGCAGGGTCAAGGTGGCCAGCCCGGGCAGGTGGGAGCCGACCGGGATGCCGAGGGCGAGCAGGAGCACGGTGCCGACCCGGGTCCAGGAGACCGTGGCCAGCGTGCGCCACTGGAACAGCATGTTGCCGAGCAGGTAGAGGATCACCCCGCCGAAGAGCAGGGGCACGCTCGGACCGTGCGCCGGCTCGCGCAGCGGCACCGACGGGTCGGCGATCTCGTGCACGATCCCCTCGGCGCCCAGGGCGAACAGGATGATCCCGGCGATCATCGGCAGGTAGAAGTACGCGTACGCGTCCCGGGCCATCGACACCCGGGCGGGGCCCTCGGCGGCGTGCAGGGCGATCCGGGCCGCCGGCCCGATCACGTCGTAGTGGGCCCACCAGAGCGCGGCGGTGAAGAAGATGCCCAGCACCGCCGCCGCGACCGCCGGCCAGGTCGGCGGCTGGCCGAGCAGGTTGCTGCCGACGCCGACCGAGATCACCGACTCGCCCAGCGCGATGATCAGGATGAGCTCGTAGCGTTCCGTCCAGTGCTCCGCAGAGGTCACCCCCCAGCCCCAGGTGCCGCCGAGGAGCCCGGCCGTGTACTGGAGCAGCACCACGGCAACCCACAGGCCGTCCCGGACCATCCCGGCCATCCCGAGGTCGTCGATCCGGGTCGGGATCAGCGCCGCGCCGAGCAGCAGGAGAGTGCTGAACACCATCTCCGGGGCGAACCGGGTCATCTGCCGGCGCTCAATCGGGCTGCTCCACACCACGTGCAGGTAGAGGATGAAGTGCACCGCGCGGATCACCACGTAACTGACCGCCACGACCACCGGCCCGGCCGCGCCCACGCGGGGGTCGCCGAAGGCCTGCGGCAGGGCCAGCGCGAAGCAGAACAGCGCCGCCATCCCGACCACCATCAGCACCGGCACGAACCCCTGGCCGAGCCGGACCCGGGTGGCCACCACGCTGTGCACCACCCAGGTCCACCAGAGCACCGCCAGCACCAGCATGCCGTGCAGCAACGCCGAACCGGTGATCTGGACGGCGGTGGCCCGGGTGATGATGAAGAACGAGAAGACGAAGACCAGGTCGAAGAAGACCTCGAAGCGGTCCACCCGGGCGCCGGGAGCGACGGAGATGGCGGGCCCCAGCCATCTGCGCCACCGCCACTGCCCGCTGCCCACCCGTCCACTCTCGCAGCGTCGGCTCGGCCCGGAGGCGATTCTCCGCGTCGCGGGCGACCGCCTCCAGCGTTACCTCCGCGCCCTGGTGGGAAAACGCCCGCACCGCGGTGTCCAGCAGCCGCCCGCCCGCGCCTCGGACAAGGATGGATCATGACCGCCAGCACACCTGTCAGCACGCCGTTCTCCCGCGAGTCCACCGCCATGGAGGTCGTGCGCGGCATCGACCTCACCGGTCGACGGGCGGTCGTCACCGGTGGGGCGTCCGGCATCGGCGTGGAGACCGCCCGGGCACTCGCCGCCGCCGGGGCCGAGGTCACCCTCGCCGTACGCAACCCCGACGCCGGCCAGCGGGCCGCGGCGGACATCACGGACACCACCGGCAACGACCGGATCCTCGTCGCCCCGCTCGACCTCGCCGACCAGTCGTCGGTGGCCGGGTTCGTGCGCACCTGGGACGGGCCGCTGCACATCCTGGTCGACAACGCCGGCATCATGGCCTCGCCCGAAATGCGCACCCCGCAGGGCTGGGAGATGCAGTTCGCGACCAACCACCTGGGCCACTTCGCCCTGGCCGCCGGGCTGCACCGGGCGCTGGCGGCGGCCGGGGGCGCGCGCGTCGTGTCGGTCAGCTCGGCGGCCCACCTGCGCTCGCCGGTGGTCTTCGACGACATCCACTTCACCCGGCGTCCGTACGACCCGTGGGAGGCCTACGGGCAGTCCAAGACGGCCAACGTGCTCTTCGCGGTGGAGCTGACCAGGCGCTGGGCCGACGACGGCGTCACCAGCAACGCGTTGATGCCCGGGGCGATCCGGACCAACCTCCAGCGCTACATCAGCGAGGAGGAGCTGAACCGGATGCGCGCGCAGAGCGGCGGTGGCGCGGCCTACTGGAAGAGCACCGAGCAGGGCGCGGCCACCTCGGTGCTGGTTGCCACCTCGCCGCTGCTCGACGGGATCGGCGGGCGCTACTTCGAGGACTGCCAGGAGGCCGGGCCGAACCAGCCGGGCACCCGCACCGGCTACGCGCCGTACGCGCGTGACCCGGAGGCGGCGGAGCGGCTCTGGACGGTCTCCGAGGAGACCCTCCGGGCGTGACGCGGGTGCGGCACCGATGTCCGGCCGTCGCACGCAGGACTGAACGGCGCAGGGCGCCCCGGTCGGTGTGACCGGGGCGCCCTGCGTTCGTACGGGAGGATCAGAGGCCGAGGTCGGCCTCGAAGTTGCCGGCCTCCAGGCGCTCCTTGACCGCGACCAGGAAACGGGCCGCGTCGGCGCCGTCGATCAGCCGGTGGTCGTAGGAGAGGGCCAGGTAGATCATCGAGCGGACCGCGATGACCTCGCCCAGCTCCGGGTCGTTGACCACGACCGGACGCTTGACCACGGCACCGGTGCCGAGCATCGCCGACTGCGGCGACGGCACGATCGGGGTGTCGAAGAGCGCGCCCCGGCTGCCGGTGTTGGTCAGCGTGAAGGTCGCGCCGGCGATCTCGTCCGGGCTGATCTTGTTGGTCCGGGTGCGCTCGGCCAGGTCGGCGACCCGCTTGGCGATGCCGCCCAGGTTCAGGTCACCGGCGTTGTGGATGACCGGGACCAGGAGACCCCGCTCGGTGTCCACGGCGATGCCCAGGTGCTCGGCGTCCGGGTAGGTGATCGTGCCGGCCTCGAGGTCCATGCTGGCGTTGACGATCGGGTACGCCTGCAGCGCCTCGATGGCCGCCAGCGCGAAGAACGGCAGGAACGACAGCTTGACGCCGTGCCGCTGCTGGAACGACTCCTTGGCCTGCGCCCGCAGCTTGGCGATCTTGGTGACGTCCACCTCGATCACCGTGGTGAGCTGCGCCATCTCGTGCAGCGACTCGTGCATCCGCTTGGCGATGGCCTTGCGGATCCGGGGCAGCTTCTCGGTCGTGCCGCGCTTGCCGCTCGGCTGCGGCTTCGCGGCCGGCTTGGCCGGGGCCGCCGCGGCGGGCTGCTGCGCGGGGGCCGGCGCGGCCTTGGCCGCCTTGGCCTTCTCCGCCGCCTCCAGCACGTCCTGCTTGCGGATCCGGCCGCCGACGCCGGTGCCGTTGACCGAGGAGAGGTCGACACCGTGCTCGCCGGCCAGCTTGCGCACCAGCGGGGTCACGTAGCCGGCCGCCTCCTCGCCGCCCTGTGCCGGGGCGGTGGGCCGCTGCGGGGTTGGGGTCGGCGCGGACGGCTGCGCCGCCTGCTCGGCCTTGACCGGCTCGGCGGCGGTCTCCGCCTCGGCCGCCGGCTCGTTGTACGACATGCCCGGGGTCGGCTCCTCGACCTTGGGCTCCGGCTTGGCCTCGGCCTTCGGCTCCGGCTTCGGCTCGGGCTTGGCCTCCGCCTTGGGCTCGGGCTTCGGCTCCGGCTTCGCCGCCGGGGCGGCCCCGGCGGCACCGATGATCGCCAGGTCGGCGCCCACCTCGGCGGTCTCGTCCTCGGCGACCTTGATCTCCAGCACGGTGCCGGCGACCGGCGACGGGATCTCCGTGTCGACCTTGTCGGTGGAGACCTCCAGCAGGGGCTCGTCCACCTCGACGGTCTCGCCGACCTGCTTGAGCCAGCGGGTGACCGTACCCTCGGTGACGCTCTCACCCAGGGCCGGCATCTTCACCGGCGTGCCCTCGCCCGACGGCGCCGGGGCGGCCTCGGCCTGCGGCTGCGGCGCCGCGGGCTGCTCCTGCTCCGGCTCCGGGCCGGTGCCCGCCGCGGCGGCGGTGGGCTCGGCGGCCGGCTCGGCCGCCTGCTGCGGGGCGGCCTCGCCGCCACCGGCCTGCTCGCCCTCACCGGCGATGACGGCCAGCTCGCTGCCCACCTCGGCGGTCTCGTCCTCGCCGACCACGATCCGGCTCAGCACGCCCGCCGCGGGGGACGGGATCTCCGTGTCGACCTTGTCGGTCGACACCTCGAGCAGCGGCTCGTCGACCTCGACGGTGTCGCCCTCCTGCTTGAGCCAGCGGGTGACGGTGCCCTCGGTGACGCTCTCGCCGAGCCGAGGCATGGTGACCGATACCGGCATCTCTTATGACTCCTTCATTCCCCTGGTGCGATCTCGCCCGTCTGCCGCCGGACGCCGCGGAATCAGTTCTCGATCAGGCGTGCGCGTGCAGCGGCTTGCCGGCGAGGGCCAGGTGCGCCTCGCCCAGGGCCTCGTTCTGCGTCGGGTGGGCGTGCACGAGCTGCGCCACCTCGGCCGGGTACGCCTCCCAGTTGTAGATGAGCTGCGCCTCGCCGACGAGCTCACCGACCCGGGCGCCGACCATGTGCACGCCGACCACCGGGCCGTCCTCCACCCGGACCAGCTTCACGAAGCCGGCCGTCTTGAGGATCTGGCTCTTGCCGTTGCCACCCAGGTTGTAGTTGTAGGTCTTGACCTTGTCCGCGCCGTACTGCTCCTTGGCCCGGGCCTCGGTCAGACCCACCGACGCCAGCTCCGGGTCGGAGTAGGTGACCCGCGGGATGCCGGCCTCGTCGATCACGGCCGGGTTCTGGCCGGCGATCTCCTCGGCGACGAAGATGCCCTGCTGGAAGCCGCGGTGGGCGAGCTGGAGGCCGGGCACGATGTCGCCGACCGCGTAGACGTTCGGCACGCTGGTGCGCAGCCGCTCGTCGGTCAGCACGTAGCCGCGGTCCATCTTCACGCCCTGCTCCTCGTACCCGAGGTTGGCGGTGTTCGGACCACGCCCGACGGCGACCAGCAGCAGCTCGGCCTCGACGGTCTCGCCGCCGGCGATGGTCAGCTTGACGCCCTTGTCGGTCTTCTCGACCTTCTCGAACGGCTTGCCGACCTTGAAGTTGATCTTCCGCTTGCGGAAGGCCCGCTCCAGCGCCTTGGACGACTCCTCGTCCTCGGCGGCGACCAGGCGGGGCAGCGCCTCGACGATCGTGACGTCCACGCCGAAGGACTTCCACACGCTGGCGAACTCGACGCCGATCACGCCGCCGCCGAGCACGATCACCGACGCCGGGACCCGGTCCAGGGTCAGCGCGTGGTCGCTGGTGATGATCCGCTCGCCGTCGATCTCCAGGCCGGGCAGGCTCTTGGCGTACGAGCCGGAGGCCAGGATGACGTTGCGGCCGGTGTAGCGCTTGCCGTCGACCTCGACGACGTTCTTGCCGACCAGCTTGCCGGCGCCGGCCACGAAGGTGATGTTCTTGGCGCTGCCCACCAGGCCCTGCAGGCCCTTGTAGAGGCGGGAGACCACGCCGTCCTTGTACGAGTTGACCCCCGCCATGTCGATGCCGACCAGCTCGGCCTTCACGCCGAACTGCTCCGACTCGCGGGTCTGGTCGGCGATCTCGGCCGCGTGCAGCAGCGCCTTGGTGGGGATGCAGCCGTTGTGCAGGCAGGTGCCGCCGAGCTTCCCCTTCTCGATCAGCGCGACCGAGAGATCCAACTGGGCGGCGCGCAGCGCCGCCGCGTAGCCGCCGCTGCCACCTCCGAGAATGACGATGTCGAAGGTCTCGTTCGGCTCGCTCACGTCCAACTCCCAGGTCGCGTCGCTGCATCGGGGGTCACGGTGGGGTAACAGGGACACACCCCACCTCGGTCATCTTGTCACTAGGGGATGCGGAGCGCGTACCGAGGTGCCCAACGACACGTCGTCGACACGTACTCTTGGCACCGTCTTCGATGACGGACGGGGGAGGAGACAGTCGGTGGGGCTCTTCCGGCGACGCAAGCAGACGGGCGCGGTCAGTCGTGGCCGCCCCGCCGACCGGGCTGATCTGGACCATCTTGAGAACTTCGTCCGGACCCGGCGGGGCGTCGAGGCGTACATCGAGCCGCGGACCACGGTCACCGAGACCACGGTCATCCTGATCGCCGACGACGGGGAGTGGACCCGCCGTCGCGTCGACGGCCCCGAGGGGGCCCGCCGCTTCGCCCACCGGCTGGCCATCCCCATCTACGACGTCCGCCTGATGGGCTACCCGCAGCGGATGCGCGACTACAACGAGCGCCGCAAACGCCGCCCCGAACTCTTCTGACCCCACCCCGCTTCCCCCGAGTCGCGCACTTTCCCGGAAAGCGTGGCTGTTCCGCGCCGGACAGCCACGCTTTCTCTGCACGTGCGCGGATCTTGGTGGAATGCGGGCGGGGCGCCTCCCGGGTGGGGGAGGCGCCCCGATCGTGGGGTTGCGGGTGGGCGTCAGCCGTTGGCGGCGACGTCCTCGACCAGCTGCACCAGGGTGCGGACCGGGACGCCGGTGCCGCCCTTCGTCCAGTAGCCGGTCGCCTCGCCCGAGTGGTAGCCCGGGCCGGCGATGTCGATGTGCGCCCAGGCCACGTCCTCGGTGACGAACTCGCGCAGGAACACGCCGCCCTGCAGCATGTGCCCGGCCCGGTCCATGCCGGCGTTGACCTGGGAGATGTCCGCGACGTCGGAGTCCATGCCCTTGCGCACGTCGTCCGGCAGCGGCATCGGCCAGGCCGGCTCGCCGACGGACTCGCCGACGGTCTTGACCCGCTCGCACAGCTCCGGGGTGCCCATCACGCCGGCGATCTTCTTGCCCAGCGCGATGACCTGCCCACCGGTGAGGGTGGACGTCTCGAAGAGGTAGTCGGTGCCGTCCGCGCAGGCCCGCGCCATCGCGTCGCCCAGGATCATGCGGCCCTCGGCGTCGGTGTTGAGCACCTCGACCTTCTTGCCGTTGAACATGGTGATCACGTCACCCGGCCGGTAGCTGGTGCCCGACGGCATGTTCTCCGCCATCGGCAGGTACGCGGTCACCGCCACCGACGGCTGCACCGCGGCGATCGCCAGCATCGCGGCGCCGACGGCGGCCGCCCCGGCCATGTCCGACTTCATCTCCCACATGCCCTGCGCCGGCTTGATGGAGATGCCGCCGGTGTCGAAGGTGATGCCCTTGCCGACCAGTGCCACCCGCTTGCCGCTGCCGCCACCCGACGGGGTGTACGTGAGCTTGACCAGGCGCGGCGGGGCCTCCGAGCCCTGCCCGACGGCGACGATGCCGCCGTACCCGCCGGCGCGCAGCGCCTCCTCGTCGAGCACCTCGACGCCGAGCCCGGCCGCGCGGGCGGCCGTCGCGACGGCCTCGGCGAAGGCCGGCGGACGCAGCTCGTTCGGGGCGGTGTTCACCCAGTCCCGGCTGGTACGCACCGCACCGGCCACCGCGGTGGCCCGGTCGATCTCGCCCCGGGCGGTCGCGTCACCGGCGTCCGGCACGGAGATCAGCACCTCGGCCACCGGCGTGCGCCGGGTCGGCTGCGGCTTGGTCTTGTAGCCGGCGAACCGGTAGCCGCCGAGCAGCGCGCCCTCGGCGACCGCGCGCAGCGCGGCCGGGGCGTCGGCGTCGTCAGGCAGCGGCATGCTGAGCGCCACCCGGGGCGCGCCGGCGAGCGCCCGGACGACGGCGCCGGCGGCCCGGCGCAGCGTCTCCGGGGCGGGGGCGGCGCCGGTCGGCTCGGGGCCGAACCCGACCGCGGCGACGATCGGCGCGGTGACCGTGCCCAGCGTGGCCAGCTTGGTCACCTCGCCCGGAGCGCCGGTCGCGCCGAGCAGCGCCAGCGTCTCGGTCAGCTTGCCGTCGAAGGCGGCGGCGATGCTCTCCGCGCCACTGGCGAGCAGCAGGGTGCCGGCGAGGCCGCTGGTGGCGTCCTGCTCTCCGGTCTGGCTGTGCACGCCGATCACGATCGCGTCGACGGCAAGCTCGGCGGGGTCGGTGTCGACCAGGCTCAGGGTGGTGCTGGGCGATGTCACTGAAGCTACTCCGGGCGGGCCGGGCCGGTCGCGTCGTCGCGTACCGGCGATGAAGGTCTCCGGCGGCAACCTACCCGCCGGAAGCTTGGCTGTCCCGCCGATGGCTGTCGCGGCGGGTCCCGCCGATGCTAACCAGCGGCGGGTACCCCGGTAAGTTGCCACCCATGACGGACGTGACCTCCGACGCCGCCGCGACCCGGCTGCGCCGTTCCCCGCTGCACGAGCGGCACACCGCTCTCGGCGCCAAGTTCGCCCCCTTCGGGGGTTGGGAGATGCCGCTGGAGTACGCCGGAGGCGGCGTGCTGAAGGAACACACGGCGGTGCGTACCGCCGTGGGCGTCTTCGACGTCTCCCACCTGGGCAAGGCGCGGGTCACCGGGCCGGGTGCGGCGGACTTCGTCAACGCCTGCCTCAGCAACGACCTGGGCCGCATCGGCCCGGGCCGGGCGCAGTACACGCTCTGCTGCGACGACGCGACCGGCGGCGTGGTGGACGACATCATCGCCTACCTGCACGCCGACGACCACGTCTTCCTCATCCCGAACGCGGCGAACACCGCCGAGGTGGTGCGCCGGCTGCGCGCCGCCGCGCCGGCCGGGATCACCGTCACCGACGAGCACGAGGCGTACGCGGTGCTGGCCGTGCAGGGCCCGCGCTCGGCGGAGCTGCTCGGCGGGCTGGGCCTGCCGGTGGAGCACGGCTACATGAGCTTCTCCGCCGCCGACCTGGCCGGAGTGGAGCTGACCGTCTGCCGCACCGGCTACACCGGGGAGCTGGGCTTCGAGCTGGTGGTGCCGGCCGAGCACGCCGTCGCGGTCTGGGACGCGCTGTTCGCCGCCGGTGCGGCGTACGAGCTGCGGGCCTGCGGGCTGGCCGCCCGGGACACGCTGCGCACCGAGATGGGCTACCCGCTGCACGGGCAGGACCTGTCGCTGGAGATCACGCCGGTGCAGGCCCGCTCCGGCTGGGCGGTCGGCTGGGACAAGCCGGCCTTCTGGGGCCGCGACGCGCTGCTCGCCGAGAAGGCCGCCGGCCCGCGCCGTACGCTGCGCGGCCTGGAGGCCGTCGACCGGGCCATCCCGCGCCCCGGCATGACCGTGTACGCCGGCGACACCGAGCTCGGCACGATCACCAGCGGAACGTTCTCGCCGACGAAGAAGCAGGGCATCGCCCTGGCCCTGCTCGACACCGACGCCAAGCTCGCCGACGGCGACCTCGTCGAGGTCGACATCCGCGGCCGCCGCGCCCAGATGCGCGTCACCCGACCCCCCTTCGTGACCCCCTCGGTCAAGTAACCCCGGCGCCAGCCCTGTTGATCAAGACGTTTGCGTCGGCCCGAGCACCGGATCCGACGCAAACTTCTTGATCAACGGGGGCAGAGGCGGGTGGGGCGGGCGGCCCGGTGGGTCAGGCGGTGGGGGGTTCGCCGGCGTCGAGGACGGCCTGGGTCCAGCCGCCCTCGATGACGCCGGTGCCGTCGAGGAGGGCCCAGTCGACCACGTCGGCGGCCTCGACCACGACGGGGGAGCCGATCCGGACGGTGGGGTCGGTGTTGGCGTCGCTGGCGCTGGCGCCGACGAGCCGCTCCGGCACCTCCCAGGAGGTCACCCCGGCCCAGACGAACTCGGGGCCCTCGTCGCCGGGCAGGCCGTACTTGACCACGAGCTGCGACTCCGGCGGCAGCGTGCCGGCGAGGAACCGGGCCCGGATGTCGTCCAGCCCGGCCCGGGCGGTGGCGATCGCCTTGCTCATCGCGTCACCGGGCCGGGCGTAGCGGACGTCGGGCTGGATGCCGGAGAAGAGCGTCGCGCAGGCCGCGGCGAAGTACTTCCCGGGCGGGCCCGGGTGCCCGGGCGGCGGGCGCAGGCTGAGGAACGAGTCCGCCTCCGGGTCGGTGGCCGGGTCCAGCTCCAGCCGCAGCAGCACCGGGGCCGTCGCGCCGTGCTGCTCCGGATTGCCGTACGCCACCGCGATGTCGTGCCCGGTCACCGTGGCCAGCACGGGCAGCTGCACGAACGCCGGCACCTCCTCGCCGGCCAGCCCGTCGGTCCAGTCCCGCAGCAGCCGCCGGGCGGCCCCGGTCATCACCGCGCCCCAGGCCCGGGTGAGATGGTCCGGCACCCCCTGGGTCTGCAACTCCAGCAGGCCGAACCGGCGCAGCCCCTTGGTGGTGAACCAGAGCCCCTCCGCGTCGGAGGAGTAGGGCACCAGCACCCAGTCGACCAGGCGTACCCGGCCCTCGGCGTCCGGCAGCGAGCGCAGCGCGGCCGCCGGGTCGAGGAACTGCAACCCGAACACGTCCACCACGTCGCCGTCGACGGACTCGGCGACCGCGGCGGCCACCGCGCGGGCCGCCCACTCGTGCGCCGGCGGCCAGCCCGGCCGGTACTCGGCCTGCACCACCACCAGATGGCTGGCCGCGGCCAGCCGACCGAGCTGCGCCTCGGTGGCGCCGAACGCGGCGAGCAGGTCCGGCGGCAGCTGCGGGAACTCGTCGATCGACCGGGTGTCCACGGTCATCAGTGGGCTGTCCAGCATCTGCGTCGCCAGCCCGTGCACCGGCTCGGCCAGCCGGCCCTCCAGCGCCCGCACCGCCGTCTTCGGGCTCACCCGGGGCAGCCCCGCCATCGGCACCAGGTACGTCGCGCTGAGCGACTCCGGCACCGGGATGGGGAGGAAGTCGTCCGTGATGAGCAAGTCGTCCCCCGGAAGGCCGTGCCGGTGCTGTCGGGGCAAACGCTACCCGCCGCCCGGTGCCGCGTTCAGCCGGACAGCACCAGTCCCAGGTAGACCAGCGTGGTGACCACCTCGACGGCGGCGCCGAGCACGTCGCCGGTGACGCCGCCGAGCCGGCGTACCACGTGGCGCAGCAGCCCCACCGCGACGGCGAGCGCCGCCGCGACGGCGAGCGGCCCCTGCCACGGGCGGCCCGGCACCGCCGCCACCGCCGCCAGCGCGACGGCGACCGCGCCGACCGCCGGCGCCACCGGCCCGACCGTCCCGGCGACCAGCGCGCCCAACCCCTCCGGCCGGGCCGCCGGCACCCCGCGCCGGCAGGCCACCGTCACCGCGAGTCGCCCCGCCGCCGTCGCGGCCACCACGCCCGCGAGCACCGCCGGCCACGACCGCCCCGCCAGCTCCGCGAGGGCCGCCGTCTGGAGCAGGAGTACGACCACCAGCGCGACCACCCCGAACGGCCCCACGTCCGGCTTCTTCATGATCTCCAGCGCCGCCGCCCCCCGCCGGTACGACCCCAGCGCGTCCACGGTGTCGGCCAGCCCGTCCAGGTGCAGCCCCCGGGTGAGCAGGGCGGCGCAGCCCACCGTCACCCCGGCGGCGACCAGCGGGGGAGCGAGCGCGGCCAACAGCAGCAGCACCCCGGCCAGCACCGCGCCGAGCAGCGCCCCGACCAGCGGGGCGAGCGCCATCGCGGCGCCCGCCGTCGGGCGGTCGATCCGGCCGGCGCGCACCGGCAGCGTGGTGAAGGTGGTCAGCGCCAGCCGCAGGCCGTCGACGACCCGCGACTCAGCCGGCACGCCAGCCGGACGGGTCCGGCTCCGTGGTCGTCGGCCCCGGGCCGGCCGGCTCCGGCTCGCTGAAGTCGGGCTCGGTGAAGTCGGGCTCGGTGCCGTCCGGCTCCACGGTGGTCGGGCCGGGGCCCGCCGGTTCCGGCTCGGCGAAGTCCGGCTCCTCGGAGTCGGGGTCCCCGCCGCCGAGCCGGGGGTGTGCCGGCAGCGCGGCGGCCAGCGCCAGCACCGAGCGCAGCAGCGGCAGCGCGGTCAGCGCGTTCGCCCCCTCGCCCAGGTCCAGCCGCAGGTTCAGCAGCGGGGTCAGGCCGAGCACGTCGGCGGCGAGCCGGACCGCCGGGTGGCCGCCGTGGTCGGCCAGCACGCACCAGTGCCGGGCCTGCCCGGCCAGGTCGCGGCTGATCATGCCAGCGGCCACGCCGACCGGGCCGTCGAGCATCACCGGCAGCCGGCGGGCGGTCGCGCCGAGCAGCACGCCGGTGGCCACCGCGATGTCGCCGCCGCCCAGCTCGGCCAGCACGTCCTTGGCGTCGCGCGGGGAGCGGCGGGTCCGGTGCAGCGCGTCCCGGACCGCCGCGCAGCGGGTCATCCACGCCGCGTCGTCGATCTCGCCGCTGGCGGTGATCACCCGGCCGAGCACCGCCGGGGCCTCCGCGCCGGCGGTCGCCGCCAGCACCGCCGCGGCCGCCGCCTCCGTACCGGCGCCGCACGCCCCCAGCACCAGCAGCTGTACGCCCGCGTCGGCGGCCTCCTCGGCCAGCCGCCAGCCGTAGCGCAGGGCCGACTCGACGGCGGCGCCGGCCAGCGCCGGCTCCTGCTCCATCGGCGCCGAGGACGGGGTGTCCACCACCTGGAGGCTGGCGCCGTTCTCGGCGGCCAGCCGGGCCAGCGCGCCCCGGCCGGCCCGCGCCTGCCGGGCCCGGCGCGACGACTCGCCGGGGACCGTGCCGGCGGCGGCGCCGCCCTGGTGGTCCCCGTGCAGCAGCAGCACCCGCACGTTCGCCCACGGAGTGGGGGTCGCGGTGCCCTGGGTGGCGGCGGCGAAGCCGACTACCCGTTCCAGCTCGCCGAACCCGGCCCCCGCCACGTCCAGGGTGGCGAGCCGGTCGACGGCCTGCGGGCCGGCGTACTCGTCCGGCATGGGCAGCTCCATGCCGGGCTGGATGACCAGGCCGGTGGCGACCATCGGCAGCGCCATGGTCGGCGCCGCCCAGGCGGTCCCGTTGGTCTCCGCGGGTGCGGCGGGTGCGGCGGGGGCGGTCGGGGTGAGCACGTCCGGCAGCGGCGCCTCGGCCGGCGCGGCGGCGGCGGTCACGTCGTGGCGGGCCGGGCCGGCCTGGGCGGGCACCCCGGCCGCGCGCGGGGTGACGGCGGGCTTGAGCCAGGCCGGCTGACCGGCGACCACCAGCACCACGGCGTCGCAGGCGTCCGCGACGGCCCGGTTCGCCGCGCCGAGCGCGTCGGTGAAGGCCCGACCCAGCGGGGTGGTCGGCACCAGCGACAGCCCCACCTCGGGGCTGACCAGCACGATCCGCGCCTCGCTGGCGCGCACCGCCGCGGCCAGTTCGGCGATGGTGGCCACGTCGTCGGCGGGCTGGTGCGCCGGGTCGAGCAGCACCGTCACCCAGCCGCCCAGGTCGTCCACCAGCAGCGTCTCGTTCGGCCCGGCGGAGGCGATCACGTCGGCCAGCCGGCGCGGGTCGCCGGCGGTCTCCTCGGTGGTCCAGCTGCCCGGCCGGCGTTCCCGGTGCGCCGCCAGCCGGGCGGCCCACTCGGTGTCGTCCGGGTCCGCGTCGGCGGAGGTCGCCACGTAGCGCACCGTCGGGGCGTCACCCACCAGGGACTCGGCGAACTCCGACTTGCCCGAGCGGGTACCGCCGAGCACCAGGACCGTGTTCCAGCCGTCAACGGACATGCCCGTACCTTAAAGCCGCCCGGGCTGCGGTCGCCGCCCGGCCCGGGCTCAGCCGCAGTGCTCGAATCCGCTGGCGTAGCTGGCGCCGCCGGTCGCCCCGCCCCACTTCACGCAGGTCCCGCCGGCTCCGGCACGGACCGGGCCGGCGTAGTACTCGTACGCGCCGCTGTCGGTGGCGCGGGTCTTCCCCTGCACCTCCAGGAACGCCGAGGCCGTGGTGCGCTCGCCGACCGCGGTCACCTTCATGGTGACCACGCAGTTGGCCTTGGCCGCCTCGTTCCACAGCAGGTAGACCTTTCCCCGCCGGACCCCGTTCGCGGTCAACGAGGCGGAGTCGATCACCTGGTAGCCGCTGCCGCAGACCTGGGCCGGCGTGTACGGGTTGGTCCTCGCCGGCGGGGTGGTGGTCGTCCCCGGCTGCGGGGCGGAGGTGGTGGGGGACGCGCTCGGTCCCGGGCCGGTCGTCCGGCCGGTCGACCCGGCGGTCGGCGTCGCCGAGGCCGGCCGGGGGCCGGTGGCGCTCGCGCTGGGCCTCGGCTTCCCGCCCCGGGTGCTGACGCTCGGGCCCGGCAGCACCGGTGCCGCCGCCTCCGACTCGGCGGTCTGCGCCGGGCCGCCCCGGGCGGGCTCGTCCGGCTGAAGCGCCACCACCGCGGCCACGGCGGCCAGCACGGCCACCACCCCGCCCGCCGCGCCGGCCAGGGCGAGCCGGCGCCGCCGGCCCGCGCCGCCGGCCCGGTCCTCCCGGGTCGGGGCGGTCTCCGGTACGACGTACTGGCTGGGGTAGCCGGCGGGCGGGGTCGCCTGCTGGCCGCCCACCACGGCCGGGTACGGCCTGCCCGGGTACGGCTGCCCGGCGGCCGGGAACGGGGCGCCAGCCGGGTGCCCGGTCGGAGCGGGTGCGCCGCCCGGCGGTGTGGCGGGTGGGCCGCTCTGCTGCCACTGCGGCGCCATCATTCCGGGACCGATGCCGGTCCCGCCGCCGCCCGGGTGGCCCGGGCGGCCTGCCGGCGCCGCGCCGTCGTGGGCGGGCCCGGGTCCGGGGCCGGCCGCGTGCCCCGGACCGGCAACCTGTGCCGGGCCGGTTCCGGGCCCGGCGGGCGGGAGGGCAGCACCGCCGATGCCGGGACGTCTGTCGGGGCCGGCGGGCGGGAGGGGAGCAGCGCCCGGGCCGGGGCGCCGGTCGGGGCCGGCGGGCGGCGCGGGCGGGGTGGAGGACGCGGCGGACAGCGCCCCGGTTCCCGCGCCGGGCGGCGTCGGCAGTCCGGCCGGACGTGCTCCCGAGCTGGTCCCCGAGCCGGAGTCCCGCGATCCGGCGGACGCGGGCCCCGACGGGTCGCCCGCCACTGCCGGACCGGACGGCGTCGACGGGCCGGACGGCGTCAACGGGCCGGACGGCGTCGACGGCCCGGACGGCGTCGACGGCCCGGGCGGCGTCGACGGCCCGGGCGGCGTCGGCAGGGCCGGACCCTCCAGCGCCCACGGCGGACGCGGCGGCACCCGCAGCACGGCCAGCGTGGCGTCCCGGGCGTCCAGGGCCGCGTCGGCCAGGGCGGCGGCGCTGGGCCAGCGGTCACCGGGGCTCTTGGCCAGGGCGCGCGCGACCACCTCGGCCACCGCCGGCGGGGTGCCCGGCGGCAGCGGGGCCGGTTCCTCCTGGGCGTGCCGCAGCGCCACCTGCAACGGGTTCTCCCCGACGAACGGCGGCTGCCCGGTCAGGCAGTAGTAGGCGACCGCGCCGAGCGCGTAGACGTCGGTGGCCGCCGAGACCGGCTGGCCGACCGCCTGCTCCGGCGACATGTACGAGGCCGTGCCGAGCACCATGTGCGCGGCGGTCAGCGAGGCCATCGTGCTGGAGCGGGCGATGCCGAAGTCGACCAGCACCACCGTCCCGTCCCGCTTCACCAGCAGATTGCCCGGCTTGACGTCCCGGTGCACGATGCCGGCGGTGTGCGCGGCGTGCAGCGCGGCGGCGGCCTGCGCCACCACCGACATGGTCGACGTCGGGTCGAGCCGGCCGGCGCGCCGGATCCAGGTGACCAGCGGCTCGCCGTCGACGTACTCCATCACCAGGTAGCTGACCTGGCTGCCGTCGGCCAGCGTCGCGGAGCCGAAGTCGTGCACCGCGACGATGCCCGGGTGCCGCAGGGCCGCCATCATCCGGGCCTCGGCGTGGAACCGGCTGGTGAACTCCGGGTCCTCCACCAGCGCCGGGAGCAGCACCTTCACCGCCACCTCGCGGTCCAGCAGCGTGTCGACACACCGCCAGACCGCGCCCATGCCGCCGGTCGCCACCCGTTCGCCCAGCCGGTACCGGTTGCTGAGCACCACTCCTTGAGTCAGCACCGCGCCACCGTACCGGCCGGGGACACTCATGGTGATCACCGGCCGGGCCCCAGCGGGGGTGAGCGTCGGGCCGGCGCGCGGACGGCCGACTACGCTTGCGGGGGTCCGTCCCCGGGGGACGGTGTAGCGGCGAGGGGAGACGCGGCATGGCGTGGAGCTGGCGGTACGAGGGCGCGAACGGCGCGTCGGTCGATGGACCGGCGGAGTCGTTCGGCAGTCAGGCGGACGCCGAATCGTGGATCGGCCAGACCTGGCGGGAGCTCGCGGCGTCCGGCGTCACCTCGGTCGCGCTCGTGGAGGACGACCGGGTGGAGTACCGGATGAGCCTGCTCCCGACGGCGGAGTGATGGGCTACGACCGCCCGGGCGGCGAGCCGCTGGTGCTCGGCGTGCCCCGGGCGGCGTTCCGGCCCAGCCCGGTCTTCCTGGCCCTGGTCGCGCTCTTCGTGGCCAGCGGGGTGATGGCCTGGAACCGGTTCGGCAACGTGAAGTTCGACGTGTTCCTCTTCGTGGTCTCGGGCTGGCTGGTCTCGCTCTGCCTGCACGAGTACGCCCACGCGGTGGTCGCGTTCCGGGCCGGCGATCGGGACATCGCCCACCGGGGCTACCTGACGTTGAACCCGTTCAAGTACACCCACCCGCTGCTGTCGATCGTGCTGCCGGTGGTGGTGGTGCTGCTCGGCGGCATCGGCCTGCCCGGCGGCGCGGTCTGGGTGGACCGGCACGCGATCCCGGGCCGGCTGCGGCACACCCTGGTCAGCCTCGCCGGCCCCGCCACCAACGTGCTGTTCACGCTGCTGCTGGTGGCGGCGCTGCGGATCGGCACGGGCACCCTCGGCGGGCCGATCGAGTTCTGGGCCGGGGTGGCGCTGCTGGCGTTCCTCCAGCTCACCGCGAGCGTGCTCAACCTGCTCCCGGTGCCCGGCCTGGACGGCGGCAACATGATCCAGCCCTGGCTGACCCCGCAGTGGCGGCGGATGTACGACATGTTCGCCCCGTACGGCTTCATCCTGCTCTTCGCGCTGCTGTGGAACCCGCGCATCGGCGGCTGGTTCTTCGACGCGGTCTTCGCGATCGGCGACCTGCTCGGCCTGCCGAGCTGGCTCTACGGCCTGGGGCTGGACCTGATCCGCTTCTGGCAGGGCTGAGGCCGCCGAGCCGCCGAGCCGCCGCGCAGCGGCGGGGCGGCTGTCGGTCGGCGTACCCGGGAAGAGCCCGGGCCGGCGCGGACGCCGCGCCGGCCCGGGGGAGCGTCACGGCCGCTGGGCCGGGCTCTCGGTCTTCGCCGCGTCCCGCTCGGTGACCGGCTCGACGATCTCGTCGATCGCCTTCAGCAGGTCGGCGTCGAGCTTCACGCCGGCCGCCTTGACGTTGTCGTGCACCTGCTCGGGGCGGGACGCCCCGACGATCGCCGACGAGACGTTCGGGTTCTGCAGCACCCAGGCGATGGCGAGCTGCGGCATGGTCAGCCCGGCCTGCTCGGCCAGCGGCTTGAGCCGCTGCACCCGGGTCAGCACCTCGTCGGTCAGCCACTGGGCGATGAACCCGGCGCCGGACTTCTCGTCGGTGGCGCGGGAGCCGGCCGGCGGCGGCTGGCCCGGCAGGTACTTGCCGGAGAGCACACCCTGGGCCATCGGCGACCAGACGATCTGCCCGATGCCCAGCTCCTCGCTGGTGGGGACGACCTCGGTCTCGATGACCCGCCAGAGCATCGAGTACTGCGGCTGGTTGGACACCAGCGGGATGCGCAGCTCGCGGGCGAGCTGGTGGGCCTCGCGGATCTGCGAGGCCTTCCACTCCGAGACGCCGATGTAGTGCGCCTTGCCGGCGTGCACGATGTCGGCGAACGCCGACATCGTCTCCTCCAGCGGGGTGCTGTAGTCGTACCGGTGGGCCTGGTAGAGGTCCACGTAGTCGGTGCGCAGCCGGCGCAGCGAGCCGTCGATCGACTCCATGATGTGCTTGCGGGACAGGCCCCGGTCGTTGCGGCCCGGCCCGGTCGGCCAGTAGACCTTGGTGAACACCTCGAGGCCCTCGCGGCGCTCGCCCGCGAGGGCCTTGCCGAGCACCTCCTCGGCGCGGGTGCCGGCGTAGACGTCGGCGGTGTCGAAGGTGGTGATGCCGGTGTCCAGGGCCGCGCGGACGCAGGCCAGCGCCGCGTCCTCCTCGACCTGCGAACCGTGGGTGATCCAGTTGCCGTACGAGATCTCGCTGACCATCAGGCCGGAACGGCCCAGGTGTCGGAATTCCATGCCCCCGACCCTAGTCCGCTCCGATCATGACTACCGGACGGCGCGGCGGCGGGGTGTTTCAGAGCACCGGATGCGCGTCGGTCAGCAGCAGGTCGATCTCGGCCAGCACCGCGTCCGGGTTGGGGTGCACCGGGTCGATGAGCGGCTCGCCGCGCCGGTCCAGCGCGCCCCACCGGCCGGTGCGGTCGTTGGCCAGGAACGCCACCGGGTGGATCACCAGCTCCGGGTGGGCCGGCGCGACCAGCACCCTGCCCGTGCGGTCCACCACGCCCCGGAAGCCGCCCAGTTCCACCACGGCCAGCCCCTCGTCGGTGAAGCCGTCGAGCCGGCGGCCGTCGGCCAGCGCGGTGCGGAAGCCGTGGTAGCGGGTCGGGACGACCAGCCGGCCGGTGCGGTCCACCGCGCCCCAGCCGCCCCGGCGCACCGGGGCGACCCCGGCGGTGAACGGCCGGGTGTCCTCGAAGCCCGCCGGCACCGCCACGGTGTCCTCGGCGTCGATCGCCATCCAGTCCGCCTCGCCGCCGCGCGAGACCCAGGCCAGGCCGTCGGAGAAGGCCCGCACCGCCGCGTACGAGGGGCCGATCAGGGTGCTGCCGGCCTCGTCGATCAGCTCCCAGCCCGGCGCGTCCGCGCGGCGTACCCAGGCCAGGCCCTCGCGGAACGGCTGCGCCTCGGCGTACCGGTAGTCGAGTACCAGCTCACCGTCGGCGTCCGCGTACCCCCACCGGCCCAGGCCGCCGTCGAGCGTGGGCACCGGGGACTTGCGCCCGCGCAGCACCTCCTCCCGGCTGCGGGGGTACGGCCCGAAGCCGCCCCGGGCGGCGGCCCGGGTGTGCACCGCGTCCAGGCAGACCCGGATCCGCTCGGTCAGCTCCGGGTCGTCGGCCCGGCGCAGGTCCAGGGCGCGCTCGAAGTGCTCGCAGGCCTCCATCAGCCGGCCCTGGTCGTAGCAGGAGCGGCCGGCGTGCTCGTGCAGCGCCGCCCGCAACCGGTCCGGCAGCTCGGCCGAGTTGGCCTCGGCGAAGAGCCGGTCCGCCTCGGCGAACTCGCCCTTCCAGCGCAGCACCTCCGCCAGCCGGGCCCGGGCCAGCGCGGTCCGCCGCAGCTCGCCGGTCGCCTCCGCGTAGGTGAGGGCGAGCCGGCCGTCGGCGAGCGCGTCGTCCAGGTCGTGGACGACCCGGGAGACCACCGCGCGCAGGCTGAGCAGCCGCGCCCGGGCCCGGTTGTCCAGGGACGCGCCGAGCTTCTCGGTCAGCCGCCGGCGCAGCGTCCGCAGCTCGTCGGCGTCGTCGACGACCTCGCGCAGCGTCTCGGAGTCCAGCCGCCACCGGTACGCGGCCAGGACCTGCTCCGGGTCGGCCGGCGGCTCGGCCGGCGCGGTGGTGGTGGTCTCCGGGTCGGTGGTGGCCGGCCGGTCCGCCGCGGACGGCGCCGCCTCGGTGGCCGGCGGCGCGGTCACGTCGGCTGGCGGCGTCGCGGTGTCGGCCGGGTCCGCATCGGGTGCCGTTTCGGTGGTGGCAGCGGCGGTTGGGGGCGTCGGATCGAGCCCGGCGGACTGCTCGGGAGCGGCGGCGGGCGGCGTCGACGCCTCGGGTGCGGTTGTATCCGCGCCGGTCGGCGACGGTGGAGCCGAGACCGGATGGACGGGCTCCTCGTCGGTCTCGACCCCGGGCGGCGGCGCGGACTCCGGTTCGCCGGACGGTGCGTCGGCCACGGGCGACGGGACGTCCGGCACCGGCCGGGCGGACTGCTCGGGCGTGCCGGCCGGCGGTGCGGAGACGGGTCGGGTCGACGTGCTGACGGCGTCCGGTTCGACCGTTGCGGCCGCGTCGGGCTCGGCCGGCGGTGCGGTGACCGGTCGGGCCGGTTCGGCGGCGTCGGACGCCCCTGATTCGGTCGTACCGGCCGCCCAGTTGTCGGCCGGTGGCGCGGTGACCGGGCGGACCGATTCCGCGGTGTCGAACGCGTCCGGTTCGGCTGTCCCGGCCGCCCAGGTGTCGGCCGTCGGGGCGGTGACCGATGGGGCCGGTTCGGGCGCGTGGGGTCCGGCGGTCCCCGCCGCCATGTCGCCGACCGAAGGAGCGGAGACCGGTCGGGCCGGCTCCAGGGTGTCGGCTGGCGGGGCGGAGATGGGCCGGGCCGGCTCCACAGCGGCGTCCGCCGGCGGCGTGGACACCGGAACGGACGGCCCCGGGATCTCGGCCCCGGGCGCGGAGGCGGCGTCGTCGGAAGCCGGACCGGCGGCAGCGTCCGAGGGCACCGGTGGTGCCGAGCGCGGCCGGACCGTCGCGGCGTCGTGGCGAGCTGCGGGGACCGGTGCCGGCGTGGACAGCGGCCGGGCGGGTGAGACCGGGACGGTCGACTCCCCGGCCCCCGGCTCGGCGGAGGTCTCCGGCGCGGACGCGGTGGCCTCGGCCGGCAGCGGTGCGGCAACCTCGTCGGCGGTATCCCGCTCCGGCGTCGGAGCGGTGGGCTCGACCGGTGCGGCGGCCGGATCGGAGACGGGCGGGACCGGAGGCGCCGCGGCCGGTGCCGTGACGTCGGACGCGGCCCGGTCGGCGACCGGCCGGAACGCCGGCGGTGCGGAGACCGGCCGGTACGGCTCGTCGTCCGGGAACCGCTCGTCCGAGGAGTTGGTGGCCTCGGGCGGCGCGGACACCGGGGCTGCCGACCGGGACGCGTCCCGGGGCGGATCGACCGGGGTCGGCCGGTCCGCGTCCGGGGCCGGGCGGGCCGCCGGCGCGGACGTGCCCGCCGCGCCGGACGGGGCGGACACCGGGCGGTCGTCGGCCTCGTCGGCCGGCGTCGGGCGGGCGGGGCGGAACCACGCCTCGGAACTGTTCGGCTCCGTGCTGCGGGCCACCGGGGGCACGGGAGCGGTGGGCTCCGGCGCCGGCGGGACGTAGCGGCGCGGCTTGTCCGGCGTGATCTCCAGGGACGGGCCCGCGCTCGCCGAAGTGGACGGCGCGGGGGCCGGGCCGGCGGGCCGCTGCGGCGCGACCCGGGCCTCGGGCGGCGGGGGGACGGGCGGCCCGGAGACCGGCCGGTGGCCGACGGACGGTCCCGGCACGGGCTGGTGCCCGACGGGCGCTCCCGACACCGGGCGCCGGTCGGGCGCCGGACCGGGCGTCGGCTGCTGTCCGGGGTACGGCCGGCCGTGCGCCGGCGGCACCCGGTCGTCGGCCGGGTGCCGGAATCCCGCACCGGGGGCACCGGAGACCGGTCGCGTGTCGGCCGGAGGCGCGGACGCCGGCCGGTGGTCGGCCGGGGCGGGGCGCTGGGCGGTCGGGCCGGCGTCGCCGGGCACGGTGGGGCGCGCCGCGCCCTCCTGGCCGGGCCGGAACTCCGGCCGCGGCCGGGCCGCCGGGGGCGACGAGATCGGCGCGTCGCGGTCGGGGCCGGTCGGGGCCGAGGTGGGCCGGTCGTCGCGGGTCCGGCCCGGTGAGCCGCCGGTGGCCGGCGGCGCGGGGCGCGGCGGACCGGAGACCGGGGGCATGGTCCCGGCGAAGGGCGGCGTGCCGGCGGCGCGGGGCGGGAACTGGTCCCGGCCGTGCGGGGCACGCGGGTCCGCGACCGGGCGCACGGGGGCGCCCGAGGTGGGGGCGGGGGAGACGGGTGTGGCCGGGGCCGGGCCGCCGGAGGACGGCGCCCCGGAGACCGGCGCGGGAGAGATCGGACGCACCGGGCCGTGGGCGGCGGGCCGCTCCTCGTGCCACGAGGGGCGAGCGGGCCGCTGCTCCGGGTGCCGGCCGTAATCCGGGCCAGGGCCGCCCCGGCCGTCGCGGTCCGCGCCGGGCCGGCTCCACTGCTCGCGGTACGCCTCGGCGGGCGGCGTCGCCTCGCGCGGCCGGCGGTCCGGGTACGCCTCGGCGCGGGCGGCCGCCTCGCGCGACGGTCCCCGCTCCTCGGGGTGGCGGCGCTCGTCGTACCCGCGCTGCCAGCGCTCGTCCGATCCTCGCGACGGCGGGCGGCGCCCGTCGTCGTACCCGTTCGGCGCGGGCCGCTGTTCGGCGTACCCGTTCGGTGCCGGGCGCTGCTCGGCGTACCCGTTCGGCGCGGGCCGGTCCGCGTACCCGTTCGGTCCGGGTCGGTGGCCGGCGTGGTCGCGGGCGGGCGGGCGGTCGTCGTATCCGGGCGGGGACGGCGGGCGCTCGTCGTGGCGCGCCGGGCGGCGCTCGTCCGGCTCGCGGTACCGGCCGGGGACCTCCTGGTCGGGGCGGGTCCGCCGGTCGGCCGGCAACTGCTCGTGACCGTCGCGCCGGCGGCCGTCGTCGGCCGGACGGCGGTCGTACCCGGTGCCGGGCCGGCGCGCCGGCGGCGCCTCGTCGGGTTCGGGCACCCAGCCGGGCTCGCCGCCACGGGCCGGCTCGTGCCTCGGCCCGGGGGAGACCGGGGTGATGCCCGGGGCGGGGCGCTGCCGACGGTCGTCGTACCGGTCGGGGGCGCCCCGGTCGCGATGCCACGCCGCCTCGCGCGGCCGGTCGGCACCCTCGCGCGGCCGGTCGGCGACCTCGGGGTGGCGGTCGGCCCAGGCGGTACGGGCGGCGCGCGGGGCCGGGGCCTCCGGCTCCGGCCGGCGGCGCTCGCGCTGCCAGGTCAGGTCGGAGGGCGGCCGCCGGTACAGGTCGTCGTCGCGCCGGTGCGCCTCGTCGGCGTGGGGCTGCGGTTCGGCGACCGGGTGGCCACCCCAGCGCGGCGGTTCCTCGTCGTGGTCGTCCCAGGACCGCCCGAGGTACGTCCCGTCGGGACGGGTCGGGGCGAGCGGCGGGACCTCGGCCCGGCCGACCACGGCGGCCCGCCCGCGCGGGGGCGGCGCCGGGACGTGCCGGGCGCCGATGTCGCCGGGGTAGCGCTGGCCGGGGAACTGCGGCTGCCACTCGGTGGTCGGCTCGACGACCCAGGAGGGCTCGGCCGGGTCGTGCCAGCGGTCGCGGTAGCCGCCCGTCATCGGAGGCCCTCGTCGCCGCCCGTGCGGCGCGGCCCGATGCCCGGCTCGCGTCGCTCGCTCACGGCGGTGTCACCTCGTTGGAAATTGTCGTGCCGGGGCCTCCACCTGCCGGTAGAGTCGCCCGGCCCGGCACGGCATGGCTGCGGATGGAGGGTAACGGCGTGGGCTCGGTCACCGCCACTGTGGCACCGCCCACGGACTCAAACGTTATCCTATGGTTTCGGACATTCTGGGCGATATCTCGTTCCGGCTTCCGACGATACGCCACCTATCGTCAGGCCGCGCTGGCCGGTGCCGTCACCAACTCCGTCTTCGGGTTCCTGCACTGCTACGTGCTGCTCGCGGCGGTCGGGACCGCCGGCACCGTCGGCGGGTACGACCGGGCCCAGCTCGCCACCTTCGTCTGGGTCGCGCAGGGCCTGCTGGCGGTGATCCTGCTCTGGGGCTGGAGCGACCTGGCCGACCGGATCCGCACCGGTGACGTCGCCGGTGACCTGCTCCGCCCGGTGCACCCGGTGACCAGCTACCTCGCCACCGACCTGGGCCGCGCCGGGTACGCCGTGCTGGCCCGCTTCCTGCCGCCGTTGCTCATCGGCCCGCTCTTCTTCGACGTGTACCTGCCCACCCGCTGGTCGACCCTGCCGCTCTTCGGCGTCTCCGTGGTCACCGCGCTGGTGCTCTGCTTCGGCTGCCGGTACCTGGTCAACGCCACGGCGTACTGGTTGCAGGACGTCCGGGGCCCGATGATCCTCTGGACGCTCGGTTCGGGGGTGCTGGCCGGGCTCTACTTCCCGCTGCGGTTCCTGCCCGAGCCGCTGCAGCTCGCTCTCTGGCTCGGCACCCCCTTCCCGAGCCTGCTGCAGACCCCGCTGGACGTCCTGGTCGAGCGGGACCCGCCGGTCACCCAGCTCGGGCTGGTCGCCCTCCAGCTCTGCTGGGCGGTGCTGATCCTGGCCGCCTGCCGGCTCGTGCAGCGCCGGGCCGAACGGCGGCTGGTGGTGCAGGGTGGCTGAGGCGGGCGGCGCGGCCAGCGCGTACCGGGCGCTGCTGCGGGCGCAGGCGCGGTCGCAGACGGCGTACCGGACGTCGTTCGTGGTGGACCTGCTGGGCAACGTCGGGGCCACCGTCTTCGACGTGGTCACCGTCCTGGTGCTCTACGGGGTGACCCACGAGCTGGGCGGTTTCACCCTCGCCGAGACGCTGGTGATGGTCGGCCTCTCCTCCTGCGCCTTCGCCACCGCCGACCTGCTGGTCGGCAACATCGAGCGGCTGCCCCGGTACGTGCGCACCGGGCTGCTCGACGGGGTGCTGCTGCGACCGCTCGGCGCGCTGCCCCAGCTGCTGCTGATGGACCTGCCGCTGCGCAAGGTGTCCCGGGCGCTGTTCGGCCTGGCCGTGCTGGTGGTGGCGCTGGCCACCGCCCCGATCGACTGGACGCCCGGCCGGGTGGCGCTGGCCGTCGTCGCCCCGCTGGCCGGGATGGTCTTCTTCGGCTCGCTCTTCGTGGCCACCGCCACCGTCTCGTTCTACTGGGTGGAGTCGGGGGAGCTGGCCAACTCGGTCACCTACGGTGGACGGGACTTCACCTCGTACCCGGTCACGGTCTTCGAGGGCTGGTTCCGCGCGGCCTTCGCGTACGGGATGGGATTCGCCTTCGTCAGCTACCAGCCGGCGCTGGCGCTGCTCGGCCGGGCCGACCCGCTGGGCCTGCCGGCCTGGGCCGGCTGGGCCGCACCCGGGGTCGCGCTGGTCGCCGCCGCCGGCGCGGCTGCGGCCTGGCGCGTCGGTGTCCGCCACTACCGGAGCACGGGGTCATGAGCCTGGTCATCGACGCGCAGGGGCTGCGCAAGGAGTTCACGGTCCGGGTCAAGGTCGGCCGGCTGCGCCGCGCGAAGCGGACGGTCACCGCGGTGGACGGCGTGGACCTGCGGGTGGAGCGCGGCGAGACGCTCGGCTACATCGGCCCGAACGGGGCGGGCAAGTCCACCACCCTGAAGATGCTCACCGGGGTGCTCACCCCCTCCGCCGGCCAGGTACGCGTCTGCGGGCTGCGCCCGGTCGCCCAGCGCACCCGGCTGGCCCTCGGCATCGGCGTGGTCTTCGGGCAGCGCTCCCAGCTCTGGTGGGACCTGCCGCTGCGCGACTCGTTCGACCTGCTCCGGCACGTCTACCGGGTGCCGGCCGGGGACCACGCGACCCGGCTGCGCCGCTGCCGCGCGCTGCTGGACCTCGACGAGTTCCTGGACACCCCGGTGCGGCAGCTCTCCCTCGGGCAGCGGATGCGCGGCGAGCTGACCGCCGCCCTGTTGCACGGCCCGCGGGTGCTCTTCCTCGACGAGCCCACCATCGGCTTGGACGTGGTGAGCAAGCGGGCGGTCCGCGACTTCCTCGGCGAGCTGCGCCGGGCCGGCGACACCACGCTGGTGCTCACCACCCACGACCTGGCCGACATCGAGCGGCTCTGCCGCCGGCTCGTGGTGATCGACCACGGCCGGGTGGTGCACGACGGCTCGATCGCCGCCCTGCACAGCCGCTACGGCTCCCGCCGGCTGGTCGTCGCCGAGCTGGACACCGCGCTGGCCACCCCGCCGACGCTGCCCGGCGCGCCGCTGGAACGGGTCGAGGCGGACGGGCGCCGGCTGGTCTACGCCTGCGAGTCGGCCGGTGCGGCGGAGGTGGTGGCCGGGCTGGCCGGCCTGGCCACGCTCCGCGACATCTCGATCGTCGAGCCGGACATCGAGGAGGTGGTGACCCGGCTCTACCGGTCCCCGGCGAGCCGGGCGGCCCCGGTCACCGGCTGAGCCCGCCGCCGGTCCGGGCGCTGCGATGACCGGAGCCCCTCCCCGCGCTGGCGGGAAGGGGCTCCGGAGGGACCGTACGGGTCAGATCTTGTCGCCGATGTTGACCTGCGGCGCGGGGGCCCGCATCCGGCGGAAGGTGATCGAGCGCATGATCGCGTAGAGGTAGAGCGAGCCCATCCGCTCGCCGCTGTTCGGGAAGCGTTCCCGGACCAGCTTCTTGATCTTGCGAGAGATCAGGATCGAGTCGATCACCACGCCGAGCGCGAGTGCACCCCAGATGATGTTCGAGGCCAGCCGGATGGCCGGCGGCATCGCCTGGTTGGAGCCGATCAGCACGATCAGCGCGCCACCGAAGAACCAGGTGCCGACCGTACGCCGGGAGTCGACCACGTTGCGGGCCAGCAGCCGCTCCGGGCCGCGGTCGCGCGGGCCGCCCTCGCGGCGGAACTCCGCCGCCGCCTCCGCGCGGGCCAGCCGGCGCTGCTCCCGCGCCTCCTCCTTGGTCAGCGGCTTCGTCGGCCCCGCGGGGCGACGACCGGCGACCGGCCGCTTCGGGGTCTCCCGGCCCAGTTCCTTCTTGCTCGGGGTGTAGCCCCGGGGGCGCGCGGAGGGCTGCTCCTCGGTCACCACGACGGTGGCGGAGGAGTCGGGGTCGGCGGACTTGCGACGAAACAGCGACGGCACGAGGTGAAGGGTAGCCAAACGACGGCGCCCGGTGCACATCACGGTGCACCGGGCGCTCGTTCGGAGCTCAGGTGAGTTCGGTTACGGCCGCTCGACGTGCGCGCCCAGGCTGGCCAGCTTCGCCTCGAAGTCCTCGTAACCGCGGTTGATCAGGTCCACGCCGTACACCCGGGAGGTGCCCTCGGCGGCGAGCGCCGCGATCAGGTGGCTGAACCCGGCGCGCAGGTCCGGGATGACCAGGTCGGCCGCGTGCAGCTTGCTCGGGCCGGCGATCACCGCGGAGTGCTTGAAGTTGCGCCGGCCGAAGCGGCACGGGGTGCCACCCAGGCAGTCCCGGTAGACCTGGATGTTGGCGCCCATCGTGTTCAGCGCCTCGGTGTAGCCCAGCCGCTGCTCGTAGACCGTCTCGTGGACGATCGACAGGCCGCGGGCCTGGGTCAGCGCGACGACCAGGGGCTGCTGCCAGTCGGTCATGAAGCCCGGGTGCACGTCGGTCTCCAGCGCCACGGCGTTGAGCTCGCCGCCCGGGTGCCAGAACCGGATGCCGCCCTCCTGGCCCGGGTCGCCGAGCTTCGGCGCGCGGGCGTCGGTCACCTCGTACGCGCCGCCGACCGAGCGGAAGATGTTCAGGAAGGTCATCATGTCGACCTGCTGGGCGCCGAGCACCTCGACGTGCCCGCGGGTGGCCAGCGCCGCCGCCGCCCAGCTCGCCGCCTCGATCCGGTCGGGGATCGGCCGGTGGGTGTAGCCGCTGAGCCGCTTGACGCCCTGGATCTCGATCACCCGGTCGGTGTGGACCTTGATGATCGCGCCCATCTTCTGCAGGATGCAGATCAGGTCGATGATCTCCGGCTCGACGGCGGCGTTGCGCAGCTCGGTGACGCCCTCGGCCATCACCGCGGTGAGCAGCACCTGCTCGGTCGCGCCCACACTCGGGTACGGCAGCGCGAACTTGGTGCCGTGCAGCCCGTTCGGCGCCGACAGGTGCAGCCCCTCCGGGGTCTTCTCGACCGTCGCGCCGAACTCGCGCAGCGCCTGGAGGTGGAAGTCGATCGGGCGCGGCCCGATGTGGCAGCCGCCCAGGTCCGGGATGAAGGCGTGCCCGAGCCGGTGCAGCAGCGGGCCGCAGAACAGGATCGGGATCCGGCTGGAGCCCGCGTGCACGTTGATCTGGTCGGTGCTGGCGCTCTCGACGTTGGCCGGGTCGAAGACCAGCTCGCCCTCCTCCGCGCCGTCGGTGACCTTGACCCCGTGCAGGCCGAGCAGCCCACGGACCACCTCGACGTCACGGATGCGCGGCACGTCGAACAGCCGGCTGGGGGTGTCGCCCAGCAGGGCGGCGACCATCGCCTTCGAGACCAGGTTCTTCGCGCCGCGCACGCGGATCCGCCCTTCCAGCGGCGTGCCTCCGTGTACGACCAGGACGTCGTCGGTCAACGCAACCTCCAGCGCGCGTCGGGTGGTGCTGTGTGTCGAGGATGGGGTCGGGCTGTCCAGCTCTTGCCGGCTGTTCAGCTACCCGGAATGGGACCGGCGCAAAACGGTCCACCATGTCGTCGCCCCGGCAGCATAGCCCTCCGTGACGAAAATGGAATCGGTCACATCGCCAGGCACGGAACGAACCGGGGATTCCGGCATGTTTCCGTGCCAGCGATGTGACCGTGGGTGATCAGCTGACGGTGGGCGGCGGGGTGTCCGCGCCCGGCAGGGCGAGCATCTGGTCCAGCGCCACCCGCGCGTGGTGCGCGGTGTCCGGGTCGACGGTGATCTGGTTGACCACCCGCCCGGCGACCAGCTCCTCCAGCGCCCAGACCAGGTGCGGCAGGTCGATCCGGTTCATCGTCGAGCAGTAGCAGACCGCCTTGTCCAGGAACATGATCTGCTTGTCCGGGTGGGCCAGCGCCAGCCGGCGGACCAGGTTCAGCTCGGTGCCGACCGCCCAGGCCGAGCCGGCCGGAGCCGCCTCGATGGTCTTGATGATGTATTCGGTGGAGCCCACGTGGTCGGCGGCGGTGACCACCTCGTGGCGGCACTCCGGGTGCACCAGCACGTTGACCCCGGGCACCCGCGCGCGCACGTCGTTGACGCTGTCGAGGGTGAACCGGCCGTGCACCGAGCAGTGCCCCCGCCAGAGGATCATCTTCGCGTCGCGCAGCTGCTGCGGGGTGAGCCCGCCGCCCGGCTTGTGCGGGTCGTACAGCACGCAGTCGTCCAGCGACAGGCCCATCTCCAGCACCGCCGTGTTGCGGCCCAGGTGCTGGTCGGGCAGGAAGAGCACCTTCGACTCCTGCTGGTACGCCCAGTCCAGGGCCCGCTTGGCGTTCGACGAGGTGCAGACCACGCCGCCGTTGCGCCCGACGAAGCCCTTGATGTCGGCCGAGGAGTTCATGTACGTCACCGGGACGGTGTCGGCGGCGACGCCCAGCTCGGTCAGCACGTCCCAGGCGGTCTCGACCTGCGACAGCACCGCCATGTCCGCCATCGAGCAGCCGGCGGCCAGGTCGGGCAGGATCACCTTCTGCGCGTCCGAGGTGAGGATGTCGGCGCTCTCGGCCATGAAGTGCACGCCGCAGAAGACGATGTACTCCGCGTCCGGCCGGGCCGCCGCCTCCCGGGCCAGCTTGAACGAGTCGCCGGTCACGTCGGCGAACTGGATCACCTCGTCGCGCTGGTAGTGGTGACCCAGCACGAACACCTTGGTGCCGAGCGCGGCCTTGGCCGCCGCCGCCCGGGCCACCAGGTCGGGGTCGCTCGGCGCCGGCAGGTCGCCCGGACACTCCACGCCACGCTCGGTGGCGGGGTCGCTGCCGCGGCCGAGGAGCAGCAGCGCAGTGGCGGTGTTGGAGGGTTCCACCCAGGTCGAAGTCACGCCTCCCATGGTCCCACAGCGTGGCTGCCGCGCAGCCTCCGCCGGTGTGGGCTGCCACACTGCCAGGCATGCGCGTGCTGCTCTGTCCGGACAAGTTCGCCGGCACCCTCGCCGCCCCGGAGGTCGCCGCCGCCGTCGCCGAGGGCTGGCGGGCCGTCGCCGCCGGCGACGAGCTGCTGATCCGACCGCTCGCCGACGGCGGGCCGGGCTTCGTCGCGGTGCTCGCCGACGCCCTCGGCGGGCGGCGGATCCCGGTGCCGACCGTCGACCCGCTCGGCCGGCCGGCCACCGGTGAGATCCTGCTCACCGACGACGGCACCGCCTACCTGGAGAGCGCCCAGGCCTGCGGGCTGCACCTGCTCTCCGCCGCCGAGCGGGACCCGAAGGCGACCACCTCGTACGGGCTGGGGACGCTGGTCACCGCCGCCGTCGAGCACGGGGCGCGCACGGTGGTGGTCGGGCTGGGCGGCTCCGGCACCAACGACGGCGGGGCCGGCCTGCTCACCGCGCTCGGCGCGACGCCGCTGGACGACGCCGGCCGGGCCCTGCCGTACGGCGGGGCGGCGCTGGCCGCGGTCGCCACCCTCGACGGCGCGCCCCGGCTGCGCGGGGCCACCCTGGTCGCCGCCACCGACGTCGACAGCCCGCTGCTCGGGCTGCACGGCGCGAGCAACGTCTACGGCCCGCAGAAGGGCGCCACCAGGGCGGACGTGCTGCTGCTCGACGCCGCGCTGGAGCGCTGGGCGGCGGTGCTCGAACGGGACCTGCCCGGCTGCCCGCCCGGACTGGGCGCGCTCCCGGGCGGCGGCGCGGCCGGCGGCCTCGGCGCGGCGATCCTCGCCCTGGGCGGGCGCTGCGAGTCCGGCATCGACCTGGTGACCCGGGCGATCGGGCTGGACGCCGCTCTCGACGCCACCGATCTGGTGATCACCGGGGAGGGGTCCTTCGACCACCAGTCGCTGCGCGGCAAGGTCGTCGCCGGGGTGGCCGGGGCCGCCCGCGATCGCGGGGTGCCCTGCGTGGTGCTGGCGGGGCGGGTGAGCACGGGGCGGCGGGAGGCCGCCTCGGCCGGCGTCACCGAGACGTACAGCCTGGTGGAGCACTTCGGCGGGGAGGAACGCGGCGGCGTCGAGGCCGCGATGAGCCGCCCGGCCGAGGGGCTGCGGGCGCTGGGCGCCCGGCTGGCCGGGCAGTGGAGCCGCTGACCGACCGGCCGGCGGAGGTGTTTCCCCGCGGACCTGCGGCGCGGCTCACGGAGCTCCCGTCACGCCACCCGGGTGCCGCCGGCCGGAGCGGCGTACCATCGGATCTGGACCACACCGGGAATCACTGGACGACGCGCGACGTTGGCCAGTGCGTCCGGACCCATACCGCGCAGGGAGATTTCCACGTGACCACGCCAGCGCAGACCGAGTCGACCGAGGCCCAGGCCCCTACTTCCGTCGTCCTCACCGACGTCGCGGCGCAGAAGGTCAAGGCCCTGATCGAGCAGGAGGGCCGCGACGACCTGCGGCTCCGGGTCGCAGTGCAGCCGGGCGGCTGCTCCGGCCTGCGGTACCAGCTGTTCTTCGACGAGCGGTCGCTCGACGGTGACGTCGTCACCGACTTCGACGGTGTCGAGGTCGTCGTCGACCGGATGAGCGCCCCCTACCTGGCCGGCGCCACCATCGACTTCGCCGACCGGATCGACGCCCAGGGCTTCACCATCGACAACCCCAACGCGGGCAGCTCCTGCGCCTGCGGCGACTCGTTCAGCTGAGTCGACCAGCACCTGCGTGCGGCGGGGCCGTCCTTCGGGGCGGCCCCGCCGCCGTCTGTGCGGGTCCGTCGGGGGTGACGTCCGGATGAGCGGCGGGTGGCGCATTGTCGACCGACCCTGGACCGGCTCCCCGGGCGGACCGGTAGGCTGACCGGCGCCGTGCTCCCGACCCCGAGGGTTGACATGAAGATCGCCGTGACCGGCTCGATCGCGACCGACCACCTGATGAGCTTCCCCGGTCGCTTCGCCGACCAGCTCATCGCCGACCAGCTGCACAAGGTGTCGCTGTCGTTCCTCGTGGACGACCTGGTGCTGCGTCGCGGCGGGGTGGCCGCCAACATCGCCTTCGGCATGGCGCAGCTCGGGCTGCGCCCGGTGCTGCTCGGGGCGGTCGGCGCCGACTTCGCCGACTACCGCTCCTGGCTGGAGCGGCACGGCGTCGACTGCCAGTCGGTGCACGTCAGCGAGGTGGCGCACACCGCCCGGTTCGTCTGCACCACGGACACCGACATGTGCCAGATCGCCTCCTTCTACGCCGGGGCGATGAGCGAGGCCCGCAACATCGAGCTGTCCCCGGTCGCCCAGCGCCTCGGCGGTCTCGACCTGGTGCTGGTCAGCGCCAACGACCCGGAGGCGATGATCCGCCACTCCGCCGAGTGCCGGGAGCGCGGCTACGCCTTCGTCGCCGACCCGTCCCAGCAGCTCGCCCGGATGGACGGCGCGGACGTGATCGGCCTGATCGACGGCGCCGACTACCTGATGACCAACGACTACGAGAAGTCCCTGCTGCAGAGCAAGGCCGGCCTCACCGACGAGCAGCTGCTCGACCGGGTGAAGGTGCGGGTCACCACGCTGGGCAAGCACGGCGCGGAGATCGCCGGCCGGGACTTCGGGACGATCCACGTGCCGATCGCCCGGGAGATCCAGGCGGTCGACCCGACCGGCGTCGGCGACGGCTTCCGGGCCGGTTTCTTCGCCGCGCTCTCCTGGGGCCTCGGCCTGGAGCGGGCCGCGCAGGTCGGCTCGCTGCTGGCCACCCTGGTGCTGGAGACCGTCGGCACCCAGGAGTACGACGTCCGCCGCGACCTGTTCGTCAAGCGCCTGGCCGAGTCGTACGGCGACGCCGCCGCCGAGGACGTGCGGCCGCACCTGCTGCCGTGAGGCCCGTCCTGGTCGCGTTCGCCGGCCTGCCGGCGGTGGGCAAGAGCACCCTCGCCCGGCGGGTCGGCGCGGCGCTGGGCGCGCCCGTGCTGCCGGTGGACCCGGTCGAGCGGGCGCTGGCCCACCACGGGCTGGTCGGCGACGTGCCCGGGATGGCGGCGTACCAGGCGGTGGCGGGGCTGGCCGAGGTGCAGTTGGGGCTCGGGCTGACCGTGGTGGTCGACGCGGTCAACCCGGTGGCCAGCGCCCGGGGCCTCTGGCACGACCTGGCCGAGCGGGCCGGGGTGCCGCTGCGGCTGATCGAGGTGCACTGCGGCGACGAGGCGGAGCACCGCCGCCGGGTCGAGGCGCGGCTGCCCGTCGAGCCCGACCCGCTGCTCCCCACCTGGGACCAGACCCTGCTCCGCCGCGCCGAGTACGAGCCGATCATCGGCCCCCGCCTCGTGGTCGACACCGCCGTGGACCTGGACCCCCTCCCCGCCATCCTCAGCTACCTGACCTGACCCTCGCGCGCCCCGAACGCCCATCTCGGGGTGGGGGAGGGGATCAGTGGGTGCGGCGGACGTCGTAGGCGGTGGTGTCGGGGTGGGCGGCGACGAACTCCTGGGCGCGCATGCGACACCAGGCCGGGATGTCGACGGCGGCGGCCGGGTCGTCGGCCAGGACGCGCAGCACCGCGCCGACCGGCAGCTCGGGCAGGCGGCGGGCCAGCGCGATGACCGGCAGCGGGCAGCGCTGGCCCCGGCAGTCGAGCACCTCCGTGGGGTCGGTCACAGCCCCACCACCCCCGCCTCGGCGCGCAGTTCGGCGACGATCCCGGGCAGCTCGGCCAGGAACCGCTCGACGTCCGCCTCGGTCGTCTCCCGGTGCAGCGAGACCCGCACGTTGCCGTGCGAGAGCACCCCCATCGCCTCCAGCACGTGCGACGGGCGCAGCGTCGAGGAGGTGCAGGAGGAGCCGGAGGAGACCGCGAAGCCGCGCCGGTCCAGCGCGTGCAGCAGCACCTCGCCGTCGACGTAGAGGCAGGAGAAGGTGACCAGGTGGGGGAGCCGGTCGACGGGGTCGCCGACCACCTCCACGTCGGGCACCTCGGCCGCCACCCGGGCCCGGATCCGGTCCACCAGCGGCGCCAGCCGGGCCGCCTCGGCCGCGGCGTCGGCCGCCGCCGCGCGCAGGCTCGCCGCCGCCGCCACCACCGCCGGCAGGTTGACCACCCCGGGGGTACGCCCCGACTCCCGCTCGTCGGCCGGCCAGGGCGACTCCCACCGGGTGCCCTTGCGCACCACCAGCAGCCCCACCCCGGGTGGCCCACCCCACTTGTGCGCGCTGGCGGTCAGCACCGACCAGCCCGCCGGCACCGGCGCCCGCCCCACCACCTGGGCCGCGTCGACGTACAGCGGGACACCCGCGTCGGCGCAGTCGGCCGCCGCCCGGGCCACCGGCTGGACCGTGCCCACCTCGTGGCTGGCGGCGATCAGCGCGGCCAGCGCGACCCCGGGGGCGCGTACCGCGTCGGACCAGGCGGACAGGTCGAGCCGGCCGAGCCGGTCCACCGGCACGGCGACCGCGGCGCCGCCACCGGCCACGTGCCGCTCGGCGGCGTGCAGCACCGCGGAGTGCTCGATCGTCGAGTGCGCCAGCGTCGCCCCGACCCGCCGCCGACCGGCCAGGCCACCCAGCACCGCCCCGTGCGCCGCGGCCGTACCGCTGGGGGTGAAGGAGAGTTCGTCGGCGCGGACGCCGAGCGTGGCCGCGGTGGCCTCGCGGGCGGCGTCGAGGAGCTGGCGGGCCCGGCGGGCCTGGGTGTACAGCCTGGCGGGGTCGGCCCAGCCGTCGTCGAGGGCGGCCAGCAGCGCCTGCCGGGCGACCGGGTGCAGCGGCGCGGCGGTGGCCGCATCCAGGTAGACGGGGGTAGGGCTCACGACAGCCCACGCTATCGGGTCGGTATGCCCACGAGCCCCCCGATGGGGGCGCACAGTGACCCCAACACGGTCGAGCCCGTCATGGTCGAGTAATCTGCGACCGTCGGTGACGCCTTTGCCGTCGGTGCTTCAGGGAAACCCACCGCGGCGCGCTAGGGAGGCAGGACCAGGTGGTCGCAAGGAGTTCGGAGGTACGGCCCTCGGCCGTACGGCACAGCGCTTCCCCAGGAGCCGGTGGGCGCCGGCGGCGTGGTGCTGGTCGACTCGCCGGGCTCGGTCTCGGCGGAGCGGCGCTGCTGGTTCTGCTCACCGGCTGCAACGTCGGCAGCTCGGTCGACGGTTTCGGCTGGCCGCAGGGCGGCATCTCGCCGGAGTCGCACCGGATGTACGACCTGTGGATCGCCTCCTGCATCGCCGCCCTCGCGGTCGGCGTCTTCGTCTGGGGCTTGATCTTCTGGTGCGTCGTGCGCTACCGCAAGCGGGGCAACGAACTGCCGGTGCAGACCCGGTACAACCTGCCGATGGAGTTCCTCTACACCATCGCGCCGATCCTGATCGTCTCCGTGCTCTTCTACTACACGGCGGTCGTGCAGACCGACGTGGTGCGGACCACGAAGAACCCCGATGTGACCGTCGAGGTCGTCGCGTTCAAGTGGAACTGGCAGTTCAACTACCGCGACGGTCAGGGCCCCGAGGCGAACACCGTGGCGTCGGTGCTGGGCACCAGCGAGGTCATCCCGGTGCTGGTCCTGCCGACCGACCGGTCGATCCGCTTCGAGGAGACCAGCCGCGACGTCATCCACTCGTTCTGGGTGCCGGAGCTGCTGTTCAAGCGGGACGTCATGCCGGGCAACATCCGCAACGTCTTCGAGGTCTCCAAGCTCGAGTCCGAGGGCGCGTACGTCGGCCGGTGCGCCGAGCTCTGCGGCAGCTACCACGCCTTCATGAACTTCGAGCTGCGCGTCGTCTCCCCGGAGAAGTACGACCAGTTCCTGGCGGCCAAGCGGGACGGCAAGTCGACGCAGGAGGCGCTCAGCGCCATCGGCGAGGACCCGTACGCGAAGACCACCGAGCCGTTCAAGACGCGGCGCAACACCGCCAACTTCAACCCCGACGACGTGTCGGCCGGCGCGGGAAGCTGAGGGATCAGGCATGAAGACCGAGTGGCGTATCTTCCTGGTCATCGCCGCGTTCCTGCTCGGCGCGACGGTCCTGTACGGCGTCTGGACCTGGGGTGACTCGGGCGGCCAGGTCGAGTGGGTCGGCACGGTGGCTCTGCTGCTGTCGTTCCTGCTCTGCACGATGTGCGGTGGCTTTTTCTGGTTCGTCTCCCGGCGCATCGACCTGCGGCCGGAGGACCGGCCGGACGGCGAGATCGCCGACGGCGCCGGCGAGATCGGCTTCTTCAGCCCGGGCAGCTACTGGCCGTTCGGCCTGGCGCTGGCCGCCGCGGTGGCCGGCATGGGCCTGGTGTACTGGCAGTTCTGGCTGGTGGGCGTCGGCCTGGTCGCGGTCATCTTTGCCGCGTGCGGCCTGCTCTTCGAGTACTACACCGGCACCCGGCGTACCGCCGAGCACTGATCCGACGGCTTTGCCCGTAGGCCCGCGTCCCGCTCCGGGACGCGGGCCTACGCGTGTTCCGGCCCCCTGAGTCGTCCACGACATCAGGTCGACAGGACCGGTAAGCCGACGGTGCGGTCGCCGGCGGGGCCCACGGCCCGGCAGCACGGCGAGCGAGAGTGCGCGATGAGGGTGGGGCTGCGGTCAGGCCGCGCGGCGGCCCGACCGGTATGTCGCCCGCGGGCGCCGGTCGGCCAGGCGCGGGGCGTGGAAGGCGAAGGTGGCGATCAGCACGGCCGCGCCGCAGCCGGTGCAGATCAGCTCGGGGCAGTCGAGGTCGTGACCGTCGACGCAGGGCGGGACCTCGAACGGCTGCACGCCCTCGCAGGTGTCGCAGTAGAGCTCGCGGTCCGACACGGGCGTCTCCTCTCGCTCCGGTGCCCGCCGACGACCATCGGAGCCATCGGCGGAAAACGGAAAATTACTCCCGTGTAGTTTGGCACGCCCCTCCGACAGTTCCGCCGCGCCACCCGCTCAGCGGGTGCGGGCCACCTCGACCCACCGCTCCAGCACGGCGGCCGCCGCGCCCGAGTCGATCGACTCGGCGGCCCGGCCCATCCCGGCCCGCAGCGCCTCGGTCAGGTCGCCGTCCAGCGGCCCCTGGGTGGCCAGCGCGGCGGCGGAGTTGACCAGCACGGCGTCCCGCACCGGGCCGGTCTCCCCGGCCAGCAGCCGGCGGGCCACCCCGGCGTTGTACGCCGCGTCCCCGCCCCGCAGGTCGGCCAGGGTGGACCGGGGCACCCCGAGGTCCGTCGCGTCCAGCACGGCCTCTCTGACGGTGCCCTGCTGGGCCACCCAGACCCGGGTGGGGGCGGCGGTGGTGAACTCGTCCAGGCCGTCCTCGCCGCGCATCACGATCGCCGAGTCGCCCCGCCCGGCGAAGACGGCCGCCATCACCGGCGCCATCCGCGCGTCGAAGCAGCCGACCGCGCCGGCCCGGGGACGGGCCGGGTTGGTCAGCGGACCGAGGAAGTTGAAGAAGGTGGGTACGCCGATCTCGCGGCGGACCGGGCCGGCGTGCCGCATCCCCGGGTGGAACCGGCCGGCGAAGCAGAACCCGATCCCGGCCTCCTCGACGCAGCGGGCGACCTGCTCGGGCGCGAGGTCCAGCGGCACGCCGAGGAACTCCAGCAGGTCGGCGGTGCCGCAGAGCGAGGAGGCGGCGCGGTTGCCGTGCTTGACCACCCGCACCCCGGCGCCGGCCACCACCAGCGCGGTCATCGTGGAGATGTTCACCGTGTGGGCGAGGTCACCGCCGGTGCCGACCACGTCCAGCGCGGTGCGTCGCAGCTCCTCGGGCAGCTCGACCGGGACGGCCCGGCCGAGCATCGCCTCCACCAGGCCGGCCAGCTCGGCGGGGGTCTCGCCCTTGGCCCGCAGCGCCACCGCAAAGCCGGCGACCTGGGACGGGGCGGCCGCTCCGGTCATGATCTCGTCCATCGCCCACGCGGTGTCCGCGGTGGAGAGCTCGTCGCCGCGCAGCAGCGCGTTGAGCAGGTGCGGCCAGGTCCGTTCGCCCATGGTGGGCCTCCCGAGCGGGCGTGGGTGCGGGTGGGACGGGGGCGGCGCCCGTCAGCCCGGGCGCCGGAGGCGCCGCCGAGCGCGCAGACTCAGGCGGCGGCGTGCGTACGCAGCAGTTCGGCGACCGTGGTGCCGGTGGTCACCGGGTCGAGCGGGTGCACCAGCGTGGCGTCGACCTGCGCGTACGCGGCGAGCCATCGGTCGGCGGAGCGGGCGATGACCACGCAGGTGGGCGGGGCGTCGTCCCGGTCGTCCTTGATCTGGCGGGCGATGCCGATGCCGCCGCCCGGGCTGGCCTCGCCGTCGAGCAGCATGAGGTCGATCTCGTAGTCGTCGACCAGTCGGATGCACTCGGCGTACGTGGCGGCCTCGACGAACTCGATCTCGAGACCGGGCGCCGGGCGGGTGCCGACGGCCAGCCGCATCCGGTCACGGACCTGCGGGTCGTCGCTGTAGAGCAGGACGGTGCACTGACGATCGCTCATCGCTGGACTGGCTCCCACCTCGTAGCTGCCCGCTGATGGTACCCGCCGGTGTGGCGTACCCGACATCCCGCCCGGCCGGCCCGCGCGGACGCCGCGTCGGCGCAGCTCAGGCCGGGGTGCCCGGGGCGGGGGTCGCGGTCGCGGCGGCGTCGGCGGCGCGGTCGCGGGCCTCCTGGCGGTCCAGCTCGCGGTCGAGCCGGCGGGCTTCCCGCTCGGACTGCCGGATCCACTGCACGACCAGCACCGCGAGCATCGTCACACTGACGAACTCGCCACCGGCCCAGAGGATGCCGCCGGCGACCACCTGGTCGTTCCAGGGGTCCGACCAGGACAGGTTGAGTGACGGGTACCAGTCGCCGCCGAGCAGCGTGGTGCTCTGCATGATGGTGAGGCCGAGCACCGTGTGGAACGGCACGGAGAGCAGCATGAGCAGCGCCCGCGCCGGGTACGGCCACCGCCCCGGCAGCGGGTCGAGGCCGAGCAGCGGCCAGAAGAACACGCAGCCGGTGGCGATGAAGTGCGCGTGCACCAGCTCGTGCGCCCAGGCGTGCTCCAGCGTGTAGTGGTAGAGGCCACTGAAGTAGAGCGCGAACGGGTTCACCACGAAGATGCTGAACGCCACCAGCGGGAAGCTGTAGACCTTCGCGAACCGGCTGTGCACGACCGCCAGCAGCCGCTTGCGGGGGCGTACCGGCAGCGTGCGCAGGGCCAGGGTGACCGGGGCGCCCAGGGCGAGGAAGATCGGCGAGATCATCGACAGCACCATGTGCTGGACCATGTGCACCGACAGCAGCGCCGTGTCGTACGCGTGCAGGCCGCTGACCGTGACCGCGGCGATGCCGCCCAGGCCCGGGCCGAGGAAGCAGATCGTCCGGAGGACCGGCCAGGCGTCCCCGCGCAGCCGCAGCCGGTAGACCCCGTAGAGGTAGAGTCCGGCGGCCAGCACCAGCCCGAGGGCGAGCCAGCTGTCCAGGCGGGTCTCGGTGAAGACCCGGGCGACGGTGAACGGCGGCGGGACGGCCTCGCCCCCGGCGGCGAGGACCGTCGACGGGCCCGCCGAGGTCGCGGCGAAGATCGAATCGACGTGCAGCACGCTTTTCAGGCTAGGCCAGGCGAACCGGACCACCACGATCGGGCCATCCCCCGCCCGGGTTTGGCCCCCCGCTGATCGCCCGCCCCGGTCAAGGGCAATAATGACCGCGTGACTGCGGCCCCAGCCATTGACAAGAGCCGGATCCACTCCCTGACCCGACCCAACATGGTCAGCGTCGGGACGATCGTGTGGCTCTCCAGCGAACTCATGTTCTTCGCGGCGCTGTTCGCGATGTACTTCTCCATCCGCGCGGCAGCGCCGGAGCAGTGGGAGAAGCACACCGAGCACCTCAACATCCCCTACGCGACCACCTTCACGGTGATCCTGGTGTTGTCCTCGGTGACCTGCCAGCTCGGTGTCTTCGCGGCGGAGAAGGGCGACGTCCACGCCCTGCGGCGTTGGTTCACGATCACCTTCGTGATGGGCCTGATCTTCGTGCTCGGCCAGGTGAACGAGTACCGCACCCTGGTGCACGAGGGCGTGAAGATCAACGAAGACGGTTACGGGTCGATGTTCTACCTCACCACCGGCTTCCACGGCCTGCACGTGACCGGCGGCCTGATCGCCTTCATCATCTTCATGATCCGCACCACCATGGGCCGGTTCACCCCGGCGCAGGCCACCTCGGCGATCGTCGTGTCGTACTACTGGCACTTCGTCGACGTGGTGTGGATCGGGCTCTACGCCATGATCTACTGGCTCCAGTGATCTTGGCGCGTCACGAACCGCGCCGCTGCTCCGTCCCCTGAGACAAGGTCCAACCGGTTAAGGACACAGGTCATGACTTCTGACAACGACCGCCGACGCGGTCTGCTCGCGCGCCTGCGCGGGCGGCCCGTAGCGCGCAGCAGGGGCCGCCGCCGGCTGGGCGCCGCGGTCCGGCTGATCGCCGCGCTGACGCTGGCCGGCGGCGCCTACACCGTCTTCGCCCCTGGCGTGCAGGCGCAGGAAAACCCGCCGCTGACCGGCGCCGCCGCCGAGGGCAAGGCGCTGTTCGACGTGAGCTGCGTGACCTGTCACGGTCGCAATGCGCAGGGTGTCGAGGGTCGTGGCCCGAGCCTGGTTGGCGTGGGCGCCGCCTCGGTCGAGTTCCAGGTGGGCACCGGCCGCATGCCGATGGCCCGACAGGAGGCCCAGGCCCAGCGCAAGCCCCCGGTCTTCACCGACGAGCAGGTGCGCCAGCTCGCCCAGTACGTCCAGGAGCTCGGTGGCGGCCCGCAGGTCCCCGAGGGCCACCTGCGTGAGGGCGCCGACCTGGCGACCGGCGGCGAGCTGTTCCGGATCAACTGCTCGCAGTGCCACGCCTTCGGTGGTGGCGGCGGCGCGCTCTCCTCGGGCAAGTTCGCCCCGAGCCTGCGCCCGGCCAGCGACCGGCAGATCTACGCCGCCATGCTGAGCGGCCCGCAGAACATGCCGGTGTTCGGCGACAACCAGATCACCCCGGAGCAGAAGGCGGACATCATCGCCTACATCCAGGAGACGCTGAAGCACGACCAGGACCAGGGTGGGTTCAACCTCGGCCGGTACGGCCCCTCCACCGAGGGCCTGGCGATCTTCCTGATCGGCATCGTCGCGCTGGTCTTCGCCAGCCTGTGGATTGCGGGCAAGTCGTGACCCGGTCGAACGTCAGTACCATTGCCGTGGTGCCGTGCGTCGGCACCGCCCGTAGCGAGGTGACGGCATGAGCACCCACACCGAGCACCAGGCCCCGCAGGGTCGGGAGCCGCTCGACGTCCTGGACCCCCGGCTGTCCCGGTTCGACATCGTCCAGGAGGGCGCGCGTCGGGACGACATCGAGATCGTCCACTACGAGGAGCAGGTGGCGCCCGGCAGCAAGGCCGAGCGCCGGCTGACCCGTACGGTCGCCAGCTTCTTCCTGCTCACCGGCCTCGCTGCCACCGCCTTCCTGGTCATCTACATCTGGTGGCCGTGGAAGTGGGAGGCCGGCCGCGGCGGTGACAAGTGGTACACCCCGCTGCTCGGCCTCACCCTGGGCGTCGCGCTCCTGGCCGTCGGCTTCGGCATCCTCACCTGGGGCAAGAAGCTGCTGCCCAAGGAGGTCTCGATCCAGGACCGGCACGACCAGCCGGGGGCGCCGGAGGATCGCAAGATCACCGGGGAGACCATGCTCTACATGGCCGACGAGATGGGCGTGCGGCGTCGTCCGCTGCTCGGCGTCTCGCTGGCGGCGGGCCTGCTGCCGGTGGGCGCGGTCGTCGCGGCCCCGCTGATCGGTGGCCTGATCTCGCAGCCGCACAAGAACAACCAGATGTTCACCACCGGCTTCGCGCCGGCCGAGGGCGGCCGCAAGATCCGGCTGGTCCGTGAGGACGGCCGGCCGATCCGCCCCGCCGACATCAGCGCCGGTGGCCAGCTGACCGTCTTCCCGGGCATCGAGCACGGCGTGAGCAACAAGCACGCCGACTCGCCGACCCTGCTGATCCACCTGCGCGAGACGGACGCCCAGGAGTCCCGCGAGGCCAACGCGCGGGTGGGCCGCCCGGACTTCATGTGGGGCAACTACGCGGCGTACTCCAAGATCTGCACGCACGCCGGCTGCCCGGCGAGCCTGTACGAGCAGCAGACCAACCGGCTGCTCTGCCCGTGCCACCAGTCGCAGTTCCTGATCACCGACAACGCCCGGCCCATCTTCGGTCCGGCCAGCCGCCGGCTGCCGCAGCTGCCGATCGAGGTGGACGAGGAGGGCTTCTTCGTGGCGAAGTCCGACTACACCGAAACCATCGGCCCCGACTTCTGGGAGCGGCCATGAAGCGCCGAAAGTTCGACGTAGCAGCGGTGCCGGCCAAGACGGCCGGGGCGGTGGACGACCGGTTCCAGGTGGCCACCCCGCTGCGCAAGCTGCTCAACAAGGTCTTCCCGGACCACTGGTCCTTCCTGCTCGGCGAGATCGCGCTCTTCTCGTTCGTCGTGCTGCTGCTGACCGGTGTCTTCCTGACCTTCTTCTTCGAGCCGGCGATGACCGAGGTGGTCTACGACGGCAGCTACGCCCCGCTGCGGGGCACGCCGATGTCGGCCGCGTACGCCTCCAGCCTGGACCTGTCGTTCGACGTCCGGGGTGGTCTGATCATGCGGCAGATGCACCACTGGGCGGCGCTGCTGTTCATGGCCTCGATCGTCGTGCACATGCTGCGGGTCTTCTTCACCGGCGCGTTCCGCAAGCCGCGTGAGACGAACTGGATCATCGGCTCGCTGCTGTTCTGGGTCGGCTTCCTGGCCGGCTTCACCGGCTACTCGCTGCCGGACGACGGCCTGTCCGGCACCGGTCTGCGGATCGCCTCCGGCATCATGCTGTCGATCCCGGTGATCGGCTCCTGGGTCACCTCGTCGGTCTTCGGCGGGGAGTTCCCGGGCGAGATCATCATCAGCCGCTTCTTCATCGCCCACGTCCTGCTGATCCCGGGTCTGCTGGTGGCGCTGATCACCGTCCACCTGGGCCTGGTGTTCAAGCAGAAGCACACCCAGTGGCCCGGCCCCGGCCGGACCAACGAGAACGTGGTCGGCGAGCGGATGTTCCCGCGCTACGCGCTCAAGCAGGGCGGCTTCTTCATGGTCGTCTTCGGCGTGATCGCGCTGATGGGTGGCCTCTTCCAGATCAACCCGATCTGGTACTTCGGCCCGTACGAGGCGTGGGTGGTCTCGGCCGCCAGCCAGCCCGACTGGTACGTCATGTTCCTCGACGGCTCGACCCGACTCATGCCGGCCTGGGAGATCAACATCCCGATCGGCGACGGGTACGTCATCCCGCCGCTGTTCTGGCCGACGGTCGTGCTGCCGGGCATCCTGGTCGCGATCTCCCTGTTCTACCCGTTCATGGAGGCGCGGCACCTCAAGGACCGCAAGCACCACAACCTGCTCCAGCGGCCCCGCGACGTGCCGGCCCGGACCGCGGCGGGCGCCATGGCGGTGTCGTTCTTCGTGGTGCTGACCCTGTCCGGCGGCAACGACGTGATCGCCGACAAGTTCCAGATCAGCCTCAACGCGATGACCTGGGCGGGCCGGATCGGCCTGCTGGTGGTCCCGCCGCTGGCGTACTACGTGGCGTACCGGATGTGCCTCGGTCTCCAGCAGCACGACCGGGAGGTGCTGGCCCACGGTGTGGAGACCGGCATCATCCGGCGCCTGCCGGACGGCCGGTTCGTCGAGGTCCACCAGCCGCTCAGCGCGGCCGACGGCCACGACGGGCACGCCGAGCTGGACTACGTCGGCTGGGTGGTGCCGAAGAAGATGAACCGGCTCGGGGCTCTCGGCCCGGCCATCCGGGGCTTCTTCTACCCGATCGAGAAGCCGGCCGAGGCGCCGGTCTCGCCGGGGCACCCGCCGGTCGAGCCCCGCCCCGAGCGGGAGGAGATCGGCAGCGGCGAGAGCCGTCGCTGACGACGTACCCGACCGTGGCGCCCGCCGGAGTTCTCCGGCGGGCGCCACGTCCATTTCCGCGACGTTCGTCCGGGTCCGCCCTGCCCACCCCGCGACCCGCCCACCGACGGGTGGAAACGCAGGAATAACCCCCGCCAGCCGGGTATCCGTGCGATCCAACGTCAACGGGGAGGGAAACATGTTGGGAATCAAACGCCTCGGCCTGCTGGCCGCGCTGGTGCTGGTCGGTCTGGCGCCTGCCGCGGCCGTACAGGCCGCGGCACAGCCGTCGACGCAGGACAGCCAGTACCTGCAGGCGGTGCACCAGTCCAACCTGTTCGAGATCAGAGCTGGTGAGCTGGCCCGGGAGAAGGGCCAGAACCAGGAGGTCAAGCGGCTCGGCGAGATGTTCAAGACCGACCACACCCAGCTGGACCAGTCGGTCCAGCAGACCGCCTCCCAGTTGGGTGTGCAACTGCCGAATGAGCCGACCGCCGACCAGCGGCAGATCCTCGACCGGCTGGAGAACGCCAGGGGCGAGGAGTTCGACCGCCAGTGGGTGACCGCGCAGCTCGCCGCGCACATCCAGGCGATCCAGGCCACCCAGACCGAGATCTCACAGGGTCAGGAGCAGTCGGTTATCCAGCTGGCGCAGACCGCGCTGCCGGTGCTCCAGGCGCACTACGACGAGCTGGTGAACCTCGCGCGGCAGCTGGGCATCCCGGTGCCGGAGGCCACCGCCACCGCCACGCCCAGCCCGACCGGCACCACGACGCCGGCGCCGGGCGGCACCACCGAGAGCCCGACCCCGGGCGGCACGCCCGAGTCGCCGGGTGCCACCACCGGGACGCCGGCTCCGGGCACCAGCTGACGTCACCGCACGGCCGACGGTGGCCGGCCCGCCCTCCGGGGTGGGCCGGCCACCGCGCGTTCACCGGTCAGTCGGCGCCGGCCAGCCCGATCGCGAACGCCTCCTCCAGGTCGTGCTGGGAGTACGCCCGGAACGCGATGTGCGACTCGGTGTTGAGCACGCCGGGCACCTTGGAGATGCTGCCGGCGATGACCTGGGCGATCTGCTCGAACTCCCGGACCCGGACCATGGCGATCAGGTCGACGTGCCCGGCCACCGAGTAGACCTCGCTGACGCCGGGCAGGTTGGCCAGGGTCTCGGCCACCTCGGGAATCGAGTCGGTGGCGCAGTCGATCAGGACGATCGCGGTGATCACTGGACGCTTCTCCGTTCGTCGACGTCGTGGCTCATGCTAGATGTTCACCAGCCGGCGCAGGACCGGTCCGGCGCGGGCCGCTCAGCCCGCCGGCACGGTCAGCGCGTCGCCGGCCCGGATCACGTCGCACAGCCGTTCGCCCTCGTCGACGGTGGCGTCGGGCCAGACCACCACCCGCTCGACGTCGCCGCGGACCACCGCTCCCGCCCCGACCACCGCGCGGCGCACCCGGCCGGTCACGGTGGCGCCGGGATCGAGCAGTTCGCCGTCGCCGGCGGCGTGCAGGTTGGCCGCCAGGTAGTCGGCCGGGGTGCCGGTGTCGTAGAACGTGCCGGGGTACGCCACCACCTCCAGCGCCCCGGCCGCCTCCGCCGGCCGCCACACCGCCCGGACCAGGTCGCCGAAGGTCGCCGGCAGCTCCCGGACCAGCCGCCACGGCAGCAGGGAGAACCCGGTGAACTCGTGCCCGTCGAACGTGCCGGGGGCCGCCGGGTCCGCGGCGGGCTGGCCGAGCAGGCGTACGCTCCGCCCGTCCCAGCCGTCGAGCAGCGCGGCGACGTCCGGCCCGGGGGCGGCCGCCGGATCGGCGAGGTACGCGTCGGCGTTGCCGACCAGCACGCCGCGCCCGGCGATCCAGTCCCGCAGCTTGCCCACGCCCCCGGCGGTGCCCAGCGGGCCGTCCGGCTCGACGGAGAGGTGGGCCCGCGCGCCGACGTGGGCGACCACCTGGTCGGCGAGGTAGCTGGCGTTGACCGCGACCGTCCCCGGGCCGGTCAGGCCCAGCCCGGCGAGTCGGGCCAGCGCCCGGTCCAGCAGCGGCACGTTGCCGACCGGGCAGAGCGCCTTGGGCACCCGCTCGGTGAGCGGCCGCAGCCGGGTCCCCTCGCCGGCGGCGAGCACCAGCGCGCAGATCCCCGCCGGCGGCACCGGCGCCGGGTCACCGGCCGGCCGGGGCGACGGCCGGTCGGGGATCGCGGTCACGCCGCTCGACCGGTGGGCGGGATCTGCCCGGCCAGCGGCCCGATGCCGTAGTGCCCGAGCAGGAAGGCGGTGGCCCGGCTGAGCCGGGGCAGGTCGTCCAGCGGGTGCCAGGCGGCCTCGTAGACCTCCGCGCCGTCCACCTTCAGCTCGGTGGTCGACGCCGGCACCTCCGCCTCGAAGACCATGTCGACCCAGCCCTTGGCGTGTACCAGGGCGTTGGGGACGGCCGGGCGGAGCCGGTCGGGGGAGAGCCGGATGCCCGACTCCTCGTACAGCTCGCGGGCGGCGCCGACGACCGGGGCCTCGGCGCGCTGGAGCAGGCCGGCGGGGAGGGTCCAGCTGTACCCGGGCGGTTGGCGCAGCAGCAGGAGCCGGCCGGTCCCCTCGGCCTCGCTGTCCCGGACCAGGGTGACCGCGCCGACGACGTACTTCGGCACGGCGAGCCGGACCAGGCGGCGGCGCATCCCCACCGGAAGGCGGTAGAAGACCTTGTAGGCGACGGCCCGGCCGGTGGCGCGCGAGCGGGGGATCATGACTCCAGGCTAGGCCCTCGGGCCCCCACCCGCGCCCCGGCCCCACCACCCGCGTCGGGACGGCTGGGCCGGGCGGGGATCACTGGCGATGGTCGACCAGGTCGATGAGCTGCCGCACGACGGTGTCCGGCTCGACCGCCCGGTCGAAGACCGCCACCAGCAGGGTCTCCAGGTCGGGGTAGCCGAGCTCCTCGGAGAGCCGCAGCAGCGGCAGGTCACTGGCCAGCCCCCGGTCGTGCTTGCGCAGCGCCAGCCCGATCGTCGCCCGGCCGAGGCGTACCTTGTCGGCGATCGAGATGCCCGGCTCGGTGTGCTCGGCGAACCAGCGGCTGATCTGCATCTGCGCGTGCGGCGACTTGACGAAGCCCAGCCACTCGCGCCGGGGCCCGCGCGGCGCCGAGTCGGCCTCGAAGCCGCTCTCCGCGTCGTTCTCCGTGAAGATCTCCACCACGTCGCCCTCGTCCAGTTCGGACGAGAGCGGCGCCAGCCGGCCGTTGATCCGGGCGGCCAGGCAGTGGTCGCCCCACTCGGTGCCCAGCTCGTACGCCAGGTCCACCGGGGTGGCCCCGGCCGGGAGCACGACCTGCCGGCCGTCGGCGACCACCTGGATCTGGGTCTCGGCCAGGTCGCAGCGCAGCGACTGGAGGAACTGGGCCGGGTCGGGAGCCTCCTGCTCCCAGTCGAGCACCCGCCGCAGCCAGCCGAGTTGCTCGGCCTGGGCCGCCTCGCCGGAGGAGCGGGGGAAGCGGAAGTCGGCGGCGACGCCGTACTCGGCGGAGCGGTGCATCTCGCGGGTGCGGATCAGCACCTCGACGGTGCGGTCCTGCGGGCCGCAGACGCTGGTGTGCAGCGACCGGTAGAGGTTGTTCTTCGGGGAGGCGATGAAGTCCTTGAAGCGGCCGGGCACGGGCCGCCAGCGCCCGTGCACCGCGCCGAGCGCGGCGTAGCAGTCGGTGGCCGGGCCGTCCACCACGATCACGATCCGGGGCAGGTCGAACGGGGCCGTGTGGCCACCGGCGACGGTGTCCTTCCAGATCGAGTAGAGGTGCCGGGGTCGGGGGCTCACCTCGGCGTCGACCCGGCTGCGGCGCAGCGCCGTCCTGGTCTGGGCGACCACGTCGTCCAGGTAGGCGTCCCACCCGGGCCGGTCGTGCACGTGCCGGGCGATCCGGGCGTGCTCCTCGGGATGCAGGTGCAGCAGCACCACGTCGTCCAGCTCGCGTTTGAGGGTCTGGATGCCCAGCCGGTCACAGAGCGGGACGAGCACCTCCTGGGTCTTGCGGGCGATCCGCTCGCGGGACGCCGCCGAGCGCACGCCGAGGGTACGCATGTTGTGCAGCCGGTCGGCCAGCTTGATGATCAGCACCCGGACGTCCTTGCCCGCCGCGATGATCATTTTGCGGATCGTCTCCGCCTCGGCGGCCTTGCCGTAGAACTCCTTGTCGAACTTGGTCACCCCGTCGACCAGGTGGGCCACCGCGCGGCCGAAATCCTCGCAGAGCGCCTGGAGCGTGTAGCGCGTGTCCTCCACCGTGTCGTGCAGCAGCGCCGCGACCAGGGTGGTGGTGTCCATGCCGAGGTCGGCGCAGATCTGGGCGACCGCCAGCGGGTGGGTGATGTACGGCTCGCCGCTCTTGCGGAACTGGCCGCGGTGCATGTTCTCCGCGATCGTGTAGGCCCGGCGCAGCACCGACGTCTCGGCGCTGGCGTGGATGCCCCGGTGGGTGCGGACCAGGTGGTTGACCGGGTCGGTGTCGTTGGTCGGCCAGGTGAGCAGGGACCGCAGCCGGCGGGCCAGCGGCAGCTCCCCGGGCTGGGTCGGGAGCGCGCCCCCCAGGGCGGCGCCGTGTCCGGCGTCGACGTCCACGAGGGACACCTCCTCACCCCGGCTCCGCGATCACCATCTCTGGTAACCGGAAGCAGGCCCACGAAACGGGCAGGACTGCACTCCCTTAACAGCCTAAGTCAGTCACCGTCGTCCGATCGGTCACTTGCTCATGAGCGTTCGGTCGAGAGTTGGTGGGATCCGCCGTTCTCGGCCTTGGCCAGCAGGTCGCGGAAGCGGCCCGCGCCGGACACCGGCGAGGACCATTCGGAGGACATCTCCACCAGCCGGGTCTCCGGTCGCTCCAACCAGGACAGGATGCGTTCGGTCTCCTCGGCGGAGGCGCGGGGCACCGGCCCGTGACCGGGCTCCACCGTCTCGGCGGTGGCCCGGATCGCGGTGATGGTCGGTCGAGGATGGACCCCGGGCGGGGAGACCCCCGCCCCGGCGAGCCGGCCGTGCCGGACCAGCGCCAGCTCCCAGCCGCCGCCGGAGGCACGCCGGGCCGCGGTCAGCTCGGCGATCCGGGTCAGCCCGGCCAGCCGCTGCATGCGTACGCTCGCCCGCAGCACCGCCGCCAGCCGGGAGCGCACCACCGCCGCCTCCTCGTAGCGCTGGCCCGCCGACAGCGTCTCGATCCGGGCGAGCAGGGCGTCGACCACCACCTGCGGGTCGCTGGCCGTCGCCGTGCGGAACGGGGCGGCGGCGCGGTGGTCGTACTCCTCGGGGGTGATCCGGTGCTCGCAGGGCGCCGGGCAGCGACCCAGCTCGGCCAGCGCGCAGGCCGGCGTGACCGTGCGCAGCGAGAGCCGGTGGGTGCACTGGCGCAGCGGGACGGCGTCGTGGAAACCGGCGGCGGCCAGCTCGGCGGCCTGCTTGGAGCGGAACGGCCCCAGGTAGGCGGTGTCGCCGGGGGCGAGGCTGCGCACCACCGACAGCCGCGGATAGGGGCCGTCGGTCAGCTTGAGCCAGACCATCCGCTCCGGAAACTTGGAGCGCCGGTTGTACGGCGGGGCGTGCGCCGCGATCAGCCGCAGCTCCCGGACCTCGGCCTCCAGCGGGTGGGCGCACTCGACCGCCTCCACCCGCTCGGCGGCGGCCAGCATCTCCGAGATCCGGGCCCGCTTCTCCGCCGCGGTGAAGTAGCTGCGCACCCGGGTGGCGATGTCGCCGGAGGTGCCGACGTAGAGCGGCCGGTCGTCGGCGGCCCGGAAGATGTAGACCCCGGGCACCTTGGGCAGGCCCTCGGCGAGGTGCCGCTTGCGGCGCTGGGTGGGGGTGACCGCGCGGGCGAACTCGATGGCCTCGCCGACCGTGTCCACCCGGTGCCCGCCCAGCCGCCCGATCAGCCCGTGCAGCACGTCGACGGTGGCCTTGGCGTCGTCCAGCGCCCGGTGGGTGGGCTGGGTGGCGGTGCGGAAGTAGGCGGCGAGGGTGCCGAGCTTGCGGTTGGGCACCTCGTCGCGGGTGAGCACCCGGCGGGCCAGGGCGGCGGTGTCGAGCACCCGCGGGTTGGGCCAGCGGTAGCCGTGCTTCGCGCAGGCCGCCTTGAGGAAGCCCACGTCGTAGGGGGCGTTGTGGGCGACCAGCACGGCGTCGGCGATGAACTCCAGGAAGCTCGGCAGCACCTGCTCGATCGGCGGGGCCGGAATCAGCATGGCCTGGGTGATGCCGGTCAGCACGGTGATGAACGGCGGGATCGGCACCCCGGGGTTGACCAGGGTGGCCAGCACGCTCAGCTCCTCGCCGCCGCGCACCTTGACCGCGCCGATCTCGGTGATGCCGCCGCCGTCCGGGGCGCCGCCCGTCGTCTCCAGGTCGACCACCACGAAGGTCGTCGCGTAGAGCGGCAGCGCCGGGTCCACCCCGCCGCCCGCTGTCGGATCCAGACCGGCCAGCGTCTGCTGGACGTACTCCCCAGGTGCCACGCGCGGCAGGCTAGCGGCCCGGTCCGACACTCCCGTCGCAGGCGTCCCAGCCGTCACCGCCGGTCTAGGATGAGAGATCGGCTCACTCACCCGGCGGTGGGCCCGGTCGCGGTGGGAGACTTGCCCCATGCCCCTCACCGAGCCGTACGACGACCACCTCCCGGAGGAGGGGTCGTCCACCGCCGCGCCCGAGGGCGGAGCGGAACCGGGTGCGGGGGCGCCCGAGCCGGAGCCCACCCTCCCCGAGCCGGTCCGCCAGCGCATCGTCACGCTCACCGCGGCGGTGCTGCCCGGGCTGGCCGCCGACGAGTTGCCGGTGCCGCTGCGCCGGGTGGCCAAGTTCGCCCCGAACCGCCGCGCCCGGCTGGGCGCGCCGGTGATCGCCGCCCAACTCACCGCCGACCCGCTGTTCCGCCAGCGGGTCACCGCGCGGGTGCTCGCCGATGCCGGCGACCTGGGCGCCGCCGTGGTCGAGGGCACCGCGCCGGCCGCCGCCGACCCGGTCGAGGTGGCCGCGCTGGCGTACCTGGCCCGGCCCCGGGGCTGGCGGGAGCTGATCGAGGCCAGCGGCGCCGCCGTGCGGGCCGAGGCGGACAGCGCCGTCATCGCCGAGCTGGTCCGGGAGGCCGAGCAGCGGGCCACCCGCGCCGAGCACGACCGGGCGGTGGCCCGGGTCGAGGCGGAGAAGCTCCGCGACGAGCTGGCCCGGGTCCGCGAGGAGCTGGGGCAGCTGCGGGAGGAGAACCGCCAGGTCCAGCGGGCGCTGCGGGAGACGCAGGCGCGCGAGCGCCGGGCCAACGAGCTGCTCGCCACCGAGCGGGGCCGGGCGGCCCGGGCGGCCGCCGACAGCGACGCCGAGCTGCGCCGGGCGCGGGCCCGGCTGGCCGAGGCCGAGGCGGCGGCCGGGGTCGCCCGGGCCAGCGCCAAGGAGGCCCGCTCGGTCGACGACGCCCGGCTCTGGCTGCTGCTGGAGACCATCGGCCAGGCCGCCGTCGGGCTGCGCCGGGAGCTGGCGCTGGACCCAGTGGAAAAGCTGCCGGCCGACTTCGTGGCCGACGCGTTCGCCGACTCGTCGGCCGTCACGCCCGCCGGCACCGCCGCCCGCGCCCGGGACACCGACGACCCGGCCCGGCTGGACCAGCTGCTCGCCCTGCCCCGGGCGCACCTGGTGGTGGACGGCTACAACGTCACCAAGCGCGGCTTCGGCGAGATGTCCCTCGAACAGCAGCGCAAACGGCTGATCACCGGGCTGGGCGGGATCGCCGCGCAGACCGGCGACGAGGTCACCGTGGTCTTCGACGGCGCGGAGCGGATGCACGGGCTGCCGCCCACCCCGCGCGGCGTCCGGGTGCTCTTCTCCCGCAAGGGGGAGACCGCCGACGAGCTGATCCGCCGCCTGGTCCGGGCCGAGCCGGCGGGCCGGCCGGTGGTGGTCGTCTCGTCGGACCGCGAGGTCGCCGACGGCGTGCGCCGGCACGGCGCGTACCCGCTCGGCGCGGACTCGCTGCTGCGCCGGCTGGCCCGTTCCTGACTCTTGATCACTGTTGTCCGGTTCTGTCGTACCCGATGACTAGTGTCCGACCTGACCGACGGTGCGCGGGTGGTGACCAGGGTGTCGCACCCGCCGCGCCGCACTCCGTCAGGGAGGCACGATGCTCATCGACTGCGACAGGTGCGGGATCCGGGGCGCCGGCTGTAACGGCTGCCTGGTGACCGCCCTGCTCGACGCCGACTCGCCGGCCGCCGACCTCGGGCCGGCCGAGCTCCGGGCGGTCGAGGTCTTCGCCCGGGCCGGCTTCGACGTGGCGGTGCTGGCCCACGAGGCCGCGCCGACCCGTGCCGCCCGCCGGCGCCGGGTGGCCTGACCGGCACGCCACGCCGCCACGCCTCCGTCGACCGGCCGCACCGGCCGCTCGGCGGCGGGCCGCACCGATCGCCCGACAGTGGTCCGCGCCGGTCGGCCCGCGCGGGCGCGGGCACCGCGCCGGGTCCGGTGGCGGCGGGCAATAGGATGGGCGCTCACGGCGGGAGGAGCGGCGGCATGACGCGGTTACGGCGTGGTGGCGGCGGGCCGGCGGACGAGGTGCCGGCGTGACCCCCCGCGGATGGGCGGTGCTGACCCTCGGCGGGCTGGTGCTGGCGCTGCTGGTCGCCAGCATCGTGCTGGTGCCGTGGAGCCGGCCGCCGGCACCCCGGGCCGACCAGGTCGCCGCGCTGGGCGAACTCCCCGTCAACCAGGTGGCCCACGCGCGCGAGTTCCGCTCCGCGCTGCGCCCCGGCGCGTACGGCGCGCTGGTGGTCGGGCTGCTGGTGGCGCTGCTGCTCGGGCTCACCCCGCTCGGCGCCCGCCTGGTCGAGCTGGCCGGGCGCCCCTTCGGCGGCCACTGGACCGCCCGCGCGGTGCTCGGCGGGCTCGCCGTGGTGCTCCTCGCCGACCTGCTCACCCTGCCCTTCGCCGCCTGGCGGCAGTCCGTTCTCACCCGGTACGGGCTGAGCACCCACGGCTGGAGCGGCTGGGCCGTCGACCTGCTCAAGTCGTACGCGGTCAGCGCCGTCATCGGTGCGATCGCGCTGCTCGGCTTCTACACCGTGACCCGGCTCGCCCCCCGCTGGTGGTGGGCGTTCGGCGCCGCCGGGGCGGCCGGGCTGGTCGTGCTGCTGTCGTTCGTGCTGCCGGTGCTGGTGGAGCCGGTGTTCAACCGGTTCACCCCGATGGAGCAGGGTCCGCTGCGCACCGAGCTGATGGCGATGGCGGCCCGCGACGGGGTGCCGGTGCGCGACGTGCTGGTCGCCGACGCCTCCCGGCGGACGAAGGCGGTCAACGCGTACGTCTCCGGGCTGGGGCCGACCCGGCGGGTGGTGGTCTACGACACCCTGTTGCGCGAGGCCACCCCGGCCGAGGTGACCAGCGTGGTCGCGCACGAGCTGGGGCACGCGAAGGACCGGGACGTCTGGACCGGCACGCTCACCGGCGCGCTCGGCGCCGCCCTCGCGGTCGTCGCGCTCTACCTGCTGGGCTCCTGGGGTCCGCTGCTGCGGCTGGCCGGGGTCGACTCGGTCGCCGAGCCGCGCGCGTTCCCGCTGCTGATCGCCCTGGTGACGGTGGCCGGGCTGGTCGCCGCGCCGGCGCAGGCGCTGATCTCCCGCCGGGTCGAGGCGCGCGCCGACGCGCACGCCCTCGCGCTGACCGGCGACCCGGCCACCTTCGAGGCGATGCAGCGCCGGCTGGCCGGGGTCAACCTGGCCGATCCCGACCCGCCGCGCTGGGAGTACCTCTGGTCGGCGTCGCACCCGTCCACCGTGGAGCGGATGGCCGCCGCCCGCGCCTACGCCAGGGAGGCCGGCAGATGAGCCGGACGCTGCTGATCACCAACGACTTCCCACCCCGCCCCGGCGGCATCCAGTCCTTCGTGCACAACCTCGCCGTCCGGCAGCCCTCCGGCTCCGTGGTGGTCTACGCCTCCAGCTGGCGGGGCGCGGCGAAGTTCGACGCCGACCAGCCCTTCGAGGTGGTCCGGGAGCGGACCCGGGTGCTGCTGCCAACCCCGCTGGTGGCCCGCCGGGCCGCCCGGCTGGCCCGCGAGCACGACTGCGACACCGTCTGGTTCGGCGCCGCCGCCCCGCTGGGCCTGCTCGCGGCCGGGCTGCGCCGCCGGGCGGGGATCCGCCGGGTGGTCGCGCAGACCCACGGCCACGAGGTCGGCTGGGCGGCGCTGCCCGCCGCCCGGGCCGCGCTGCGCCGGATCGGTCGCGGCACCGACGTGGTCACCTACCTCGGCGACTACACCCGGGTACGGCTCGAACGGGCGCTGCACGGGGTGACCGACCTGCACCGGCTGGCGCCCGGCGTCGACGTGGACACCTACCACCCGGCCGTCGACGGCGAGCCGGTCCGCGTCCGGCTGGGCCTGGCCGACCGGCCGGTGGTGGTGTGCGTGTCCCGGCTGGTGCCCCGCAAGGGGCAGGACATGCTGATCCGGGCCATGCCGGAGATCCGCCGTCGGGTGCCGGACGCGGCGCTGCTGGTGGTCGGCGGCGGGCCGTACCGGGCGGCGCTGGAGAAGCTGGCCCGGCACACCGGCGTGGAGCGCGACGTGGTCTTCACCGGCTCGGTGCCGGCCGCCGAGCTGCCCGCGCACTACGCCGCCGGTGACGTCTACGCGATGCCCTGCCGCACCCGCAACCGCGGCCTGGACGTCGAAGGGCTCGGCATCGTCTATCTGGAGGCCTCCGCGACCGGCCTGCCGGTGGTCGCCGGCGACTCCGGCGGCGCGCCGGACGCGGTCCGCGAGGGGGAGACCGGGTACGTGGTGCGTGGCCGGGACGTGGCCCAGCTCGCCGACCGGGTGGCCACCCTGCTCGCCGACCGGGACCTGGCCCGGCAGCTCGGAGCGGCCGGCCGGGCCTGGGTGGAGCGAGAGTGGCGCTGGGAAACCCAGGCGCAGCGGATGGCCGCTCTGCTCGCCGGCTGACGACCGGGCGCGTGCTGGCGCGATCCGCGTGGCGAGACTGCGGTCGCGCCCCGGTCGCACCGGTGCGAGGTATGGCACACCGCGAGCGTGATACCTCAGAGGCATCAATATGACTCTGAGGTATCACGCTCGTTCGGTGACGGCCGGGTCGGAAAGACACGCCGCGGTGCAGCAGTGCGCACGCGGGACCGGGCGGGCCAGGCGGTGAAGCCCGGCCCGCCCGGTCCGGCGGGGGTGCGGTCGCGGTCAGGCTCCGGCGGGGACCCGCTCGGCCGGGGCGGCCGGGGCGGGTGGGGCGGTCCGCCGGGACAGCTTCCCCGGCCACCAGGTGCGGGCGCCCAGGTCGAGCGCCAGCGCCGGGATGAGCAGGCTGCGGACCAGCAGCGTGTCGAGCAGGATGCCGACGGCCACGATCACCCCGGTCTGCATCGACGGGACCAGCGGCAGCACGCCCAGCGCGCCGAACGTGGCCGCGAGCACGATCCCCGCGCTGGTGATGACGCCGCCGGTGACGGTCAGCGCCCGCAGGACGCCCGGCCGGTGGCCCAGCTGCGCCGCCTCCTCCCGGGCCCGCGTCATCAGGAAGATCGTGTAGTCGACGCCGAGGGCGACGAGGAACAGGAACGCCTGCAGCGGGATTCCCACGAAGAGCTTGGTGTAGCCCAGCGCGTCCAGGACGAAACCGGCGGCCCCCATCGCGGCGGCGTACGACAGCACCACGCTCACCATCAGCAGCAGCGGCGCGACCAGCGCCCGCAGCAGGAGCACCAGGATGACGAGGACGACGGCGAGGATCAGCGGGATGACCACCCGGTTGTCGCGGCCGACGATGCGCTCCTCGTCCACCAGCACCGCGGTCCTGCCGCCGACCAGCGCCTGGGCGCCGGGCACCTCGTGCACCGCCGTGCGGAGCCGCTGCACGGTCGCCATGGCGGCGTCGCTGTCCGGCGTGTCGGCCAGCACCGCCGGGACCCGTACCCAGGCGCCGTCCGGCGAGCGCTCCGGCTCGTCGACCCGGGCGACGCCGGGCACCGCCCGGGCGGCGGCGATCACCTGGTCGGCCGCGCCGGCGGTGGCCAGGATCTCCGCCGGGGACGCGGAACCGCTCGGGTAGTGCGCGGCGATCAGCCGCTGGCCGGTCACCGAGCCGACCTCGGAGGTGAAGGACTCCTCGTTGGGCAGGCCGATGCTGAGGTTGCCGATGCCGAAGGTCAGCGCCACGAGCGCCGCCGCGGTGCCGATCCAGACCGCGCGGGGACGTCCGCCGACCAGCCCCGCGATCCGCCGCCAGATCCCGTGGTCGGCGGTGACGTCGGCGCTGACGGCGGTCGGCGTGTAGCGCGGCACGAACGGCCAGAAGAGCCACCGGCCGCACAGGACGAGCACCGCCGGCAGCAGGGTGGTCATCGCGAGCAGGGCGGCGCCGATGCCGACCGCGCCGACCGGGCCGAGGCCACGGGTGGACGGCAGGTCGGCG
>NZ_VIXA01000006.1:0-257816 GCF_007829925.1 Micromonospora palomenae | reverse complement strand
CCAGCCGCCCGGCAAGCTGATCCCCAAGATCGCCCGGGTCCGGATCCGGTTCGGCCCGCCGCTGGACTTCTCCCGCTACGCCGGCCTGGCCGGCGACCGCTTTGTCGAGCGGGCGGTGACCGACGAGATCATGTACGAGCTGATGGAGCTCTCCGGTCGCGAGTACATCGACATGTACGCCGCGAAGCTGAAGAACCAGCCCCCCGCCGAGCCGCTCGCCCGCGAGCCGATCGCCGCCTGACGGTCCGGCCGGTCGCTCTGCCCACGCACCACGGGATCGATCGCCCCTGCTCGCGGTGGCTGATCAACTCCGTTTGCGGTGAGTCGGGGTCACCGCTGGGCCGGACACCGCGACTCGCCGCAAACCGTGTCGATCAAGGCCCGGCGGGGCGCGGTGGGACCGGGCGAGGGACGGGGTCAGGAGGCCAGGGCGGGGCCGGTCTGCGGCACCGGGCCGCGGGCCAGGTCCAGCAGGCCGGGGGCGTCGTTGCGCAGGGCGAAGGTGCGCACCTCGGCCAGCGGCGCCCGGGCCGCCGGGTCGCCGGCCAGGGTCAGCTCCGCCGCGGCCAGCGCCAGGGCCAGCACCCGGTCGGTGACGTCCGGGATGCGGGCGTAGATCTCCGCCCCGGCCAGGTGCAGCTCGCCGGCGCGCCGGTGGTCGCCGTCCGCCGCGGCCAGCGCCCCGGTCACGGTGCGCAGCGCCGCCTCCGACCACGGGGTGCGGTGGGCCAACTGGTCCAGCATCGCCCGGACCCGTACGGCCGCGTCCCGGCCGGCCAGCGTCGCCGCGTACGCCGCCGCCGCGATCCACTCGCCGCTGGCCAGCGCCGGCACGGCCGTCCACGCGTCGGCCAGCTCGTCCACCAGCGCGGCCGCCTCGTCGAGTCGCCCCTGCAACGCCCGGCAGAGCGCGGCCATCCCGAGCATCGTCCAGTAGGGCCGGTGGAACCCGCTGCGGCGGGCCGTCTCCAGCGCCGCCGCCACGTCGTCGCGGTGCCGCTCGGCCCCCACGGCGGCCGGCTCGTCCCCGGCGGCCGGCAGCGGGCGCGGCGCCGGCGGCACCGGCAGGCCCCGCAGCACCAGCAGGCACGAGCGCAGGCCGCGCACCTGCATGTCCCAGCCGCCGGTGGGGGTGTCCACGAACGCGTCGGCGGCGGCCAGCAGCCGGCCGAAGTCCCCGTCGAAGTACGCCCGCATCGCCTCGCCGGAGTAGCTGGTGGCGAGGGTCTGCCCGCTGCCCCGGGCGGCCGGCGCGGTCGACAGCAGCGCGTCGGAGCGCAGCCAGTCGCCCTCCTCGCGCAGCGCGAAGGCGAGGTTCTGCAACGCCCGGGGCAGGGCGAGCAGCTGCTGGGTCCGGCTCAACTCGACCAGCGCGTGCAGCTCGTCCAGGCCGGCCCGGTCGCCGGCCTGGTAGCGGGCGGTGGCCGCGGTGATCCGGGCGTTGGTGCGGATCTCCGCCAGGCCCAGGCGCTCGCCGATCCCGACCGCCGTCTCGGCGGCGGCCACCGCCGCGTCCCGCTCGTAGTTGAGCATGTGCAGCCGGCCCAGCTCGGCGTGCGCGTCCGCCTTCTGGGCGCTGTCCGGCAGCGGCGCGAAGAGCGCGACCGCCCGGTCCAGACAGGCCACCGCGGCGCTGCGGTCGGCGCGCAACCAGGCCGCCTGGCCGAGCAGCGTCCACGCCCGGGCCGCGCAGGCCTCGTCGCCGTGCGCGAGCAGCCGATCGGCCAGCGCGTGCAGCTGCTCCGGGCCGCCGCCGGAGAGGAAGGCGTTGCCGTCGCGGTAGAACGAGATCTCGGTGCTCAGCAGCTCCAGTTGCAGCCGGTCGACCGGGTCGCTGTCGTCGGCCAGGCCGAGCGCGCGGCCCGCGTGGCTGGCCGCGGCGTCCAGCCCGTGCAGGGCGTACGCGCGGCGGGCCGCCCGGTGCAGTGCGGCCCGCGCGGGGCCGGCGTACCGCTGGATCGGCATGCCCAGCGTGCGGGCGATCTCGTGGGCCGCCCACCGGTGGTGCGCCAGCACCTCGGCCAGGTCGGTGTCCCGGCTCTGCGACAGCGCGTCCAGCCAGCCCGCCGTCCGCTCGTGCCGGGCCACCCGCTCGGTACGCGGCAGCCGCTGGTAGCAGACGTCGCGCACCAGCACGTGCCGGAACCGGAACTCCGGCTGCCCGGCCATCGTGGACGCCCCCTGCTCGTGGATGAAGTCGCGCTGCTCCAGCCGGCGCAGGCACCGCTCCACCGACTCGACCGGCTGGCCCAGCGCGGCGGCCACCGCGCCCGGCCAGAACTGCACGCCGACCACCGAGGCGGCCAGCAGCACCGCGCGGTCCTTGGCGTCGAGCAGGTCGACGCGGTTGGCGATGACCGAGTGCACGCTCTCCGGCATCGGCAGGTCGAGGTGCTTCTCCAGCGACCAGCCGCGCCCGGACTGGCGCAGCGCACCCTGTTCGATCAGCATCCGCACGTACTCGTGGGCGTAGAGCGGATTGCCGCCGGCCACCTCGATCAGCGGGCTGAGCATGTCGGCGGAGAAGGCCGCCTGGCCGAACATGTGCGCGTAGAGCGAGGCGATGCCGGTGTCGCGCAGCGGCGGGAGGGTGATCGTCACCGAGCCGGTGATGGTGCCCGCCCAGCTCGGGTCCCGGTCCACCAGCTCCGGGCGGGCGGTGCAGAGCAGCAGCAGCGGCACGTCCCGGGCGGCGGCGCCGAGCAGCTCGACGAAGCGCAGCATCGCGTCGTCGGCCCAGTGCAGGTCCTCGAAGACCAGCACGGTGGGACGGCGGGCGGCCAGCGCCAGCAGGAAGCGACGCCAGGCCGACTCGGTCTCCTCGGCGGGCAGCGTGACGCCGGCGAGCCCGACCAGCGGGCGCAGCGCGTCGACCAGCCGGTCCCGCTCGCCCGGGCCGACCAGCTCGGCCACCGCCGCGCTCAGCCGGCGGGACGCGGTGGGGGCCGGGTCGGTGTCCAGGATGCCGGCCTCGGTCTTGACGATGTCGGCCAGCGCGGCGAACGTGACGTTCTCGCCGAACGGCGGGCACCGCCCGGTACGCCAGCTCAGCGGCTCGTCGACCAGCCGCCCGGAGTGCCGGTACAGCTCCCGGATCAGCCGGCTCTTGCCGATGCCGGCCCGGCCGAAGAGCGTCACCACCTGGGGGCGGCGGTCCCGCAGCGAGCGGTGCAGGGCGTTGACCAGCAGGCCCAGCTCGTGTTCGCGGTCGATCAGCGGGGTGGTGTCGGGTTCCCGGTCGGTCGGCTGCCGGCGTACCGGGGACAGGGCCAGCCAGACCTCGGTGGGCGAGGAGCGCCCGCGCAGCGTGACCGGCGGCTGCTCGGCGTACCGGATGGCGTCCTTGGTCAGCGCGTGGGTGGTGCCGCAGACCAGCACCCCGCCGGGCGGCGACACCGACTGCATCCGGGAGGCGGTGTTGACCACGTCGCCGGCGACGATGGCCTGCCCGCCGTCGCGGGCGGCGGCCACGTCGACCAGCGCCTCGCCGGTCGCCACGCCCACCCGGAAGCGCAGCTCGTCGGCGCCGGTGGGGGCGAACCGGGTGAGCACCCGTTGCAGCTCCAGCCCGGCGCGCACGCAGCGCAGCGCGTCGGTCTCGGTGGCCACCGGGGCGCCGAAGAGCGCCATCACCGCGTCGCCGATGTACTTCTCGACCACGCCGCCGTACTGCCCGACGACCCGCTTGGCGGCGGAGAAGAAGCCGGTCTGCATGCCACGGACCTGCTCGGGGTCGGCCCGTTCGACGTACGGCGTGAAGTCGATCAGGTCGACGAAGAGGACGCTGACCCGACGGCGGTCCTCCTGCGGGGTCGCGACGGGCCGGCCGGAGCCGGCGCGGGGCGCGCCGCACGAGGTGCAGAACACCGCGTCGGTGGCGAGCGGCCGCAGGCAGTGCGGGCAGAGCGCACCCAGCTCCGTCCCACAGCCACCGCAGAAGCGGTCGCCGTCGGCGGCGGTACGTCCACAACGGTCACACTGCGCGGAGATGACGCCCTCCACTGGGTGGTTCTGCCTGCCGGTCGTCGCCCGGTGTCCACCGTGAGTATCGCGGTTGCCGGCGTTGTCGGGTACCGGGCTGTTGGCTTGTGGACACTCCTCCGGCCGGTTGGGAGAGCTACATTCAGGCGGCCGAAATCCCATCAATGATCAAGGGGAGAGATCATGGTGTATGTGAAGCTCGAGAGCGACTGGACCGACGGTGACGGCGTCGCCCACTCCGCGGGGGAGTCGGTCGACGTCGACGCCGCCACGCTGGCCGTGCTCCAGGCCGAGGGGATCGTCAGCGAGCAGTCCGGTGGCGGCAAGGACGGCACCGACTGGGCCGGGCCGACCGGCACCACCACCAGTTGGGCGGGGCCGACCAGCACCACCCCGTGAGCCGGGGGTGATGAGCCGACGACGCGGCCGGCGCAGGTAGCGCCCGGCCGCGTCGCGCGGTCAGCGGTCGTTCATCCCGGCCCGGCGGCGCAGCGCCGACACGTCGGTGACGACGATCCGGCGACCCTCGGTCCGCAGCCAGCCCCGGCTGGCGAAGGAGCCGATCGCCTGGTTGACGCTCTGCCGGGAGCCGCCGGCCATCTCGGCGAGCTGGCTCTGGTTGAGCTCGATGGTGATCATCGGGGCCTGGCTCTCGCCGGCCAGCCGGACCAGGGTCTTGGCCACCCGGCCGGGCAGGTCCAGGAAGACGTGGTCGGCGTTCTGCTCGGTCAGCCGGCGGATCAGGCCGCCCAGCGAGCGCATCACCGCGTCCAGGATGCGCGGGTTGGAGTGCACCAGCTCCATGAAGGCGGGCCGGGACAGGGCCAGCGCGGCGCTGTCCTCGATCGCCTCGGCGGACGCCGAGCGGGTGGAGGCGTCCAGCAGCGAGACCTCGCCGAGGACGTCCGGCGGTCGGATCACCGACAGCACCGCCCGTTCGCCGGTCGGCGCGGTGCGGAACACCGCCACCGCCCCGCGGCGCAGCACGATCAGCGACTCGCCCGGGTCGTTCTCCACGAAGAGCAGCTGGCCCTTGCGATACGTGCGCGGCACCGCCGCGGCGATCACCCGCTGCCGCACCTCCGGCTCCAGCCCGGCGAACATCTCCACGCCCGTGAGGGCGTCACCCGGCTCCGGCAGGCGCATCTCCACGGCCCAACCCCTCCCCGGTCAAGGACCACAACTCGCTCACCGGGTGAACCTGACGGCCCCTGAAGAGGTGAACTGACACCAATTCGGCGTCCGGTAGCGGTACACATCAGATCATGACGGTCCAGTCGCTTGCTGTACACCCCTCAAATCGTCTGCGTGACGCCGCCGGTCGGGGTCCGGGTGCCGGCTGAGGTGCGGTTTCGCCCTCGTACCAAGGGTGGGGAGCCGGTCGGTAACGGACCCGGGCGGCGGACGCCGCCGGGCGTACGCGAGGATTGACGCGATGGTCTACCGCTATTTCTACGACTGCGAATTCATCGAGGACGGCCTCATCGTCGACCTCGTGTCGATCGGTGTCGTCGACGAGTACGGCCGCGAGTTCTACGCGGTCTCCACCCAGTTCGACGACTCCCGCGCCGTGCCCTGGGTGCGCCGCAACGTGCTCGACAAGCTGCCGTCCCCGGCCGACCGCGCCTGGCGCTCGCGCGAGCGCATCCGCGACGACCTCTACGACTTCCTGCTGGAGCCGGTCCGCGACCGCCCGGGCGAGCAGCTCGAACTCTGGGCCTGGTACGCCGCGTACGACCACGTGGTGCTGGCGCAGCTCTGGGGGGCGATGCCGGCGCTGCCCCGGGAGATCCCCCGGTTCACCAAGGAGCTGCGCCAGCTCTGGGACGACCGGGGTCGACCGAAGCTGCCCGACGCCGACGCCGACCGGCACGACGCCCTGGTCGACGCCCGGCACAACCTGGCGCGCTGGCGGGCGATGACGGGCCGGTGAGGCCACGCGGGTTTGACCCGTTCTGTCCGGGGCACCGGTTCGGCGAGCCGATGCGAGGGAGTTCACGATGAGTAGTGACCCGACCAGCGCCGCCGACGCCCGCCGCCGGGTGACCGAGCTGATCCGGCGGGCCCGGATCTGCATGCTGACCACCATCGGCGTAGACGGGCGGATGGTGAGCCGGCCGATGGGGTTGCAGGAGGCGGAGTTCGACGGCGACCTGTGGTTCTTCGCCTACGCCGACTCGCCGAAGGTGCGCCAGATCCGGGTCAACCCGGAGGTGAACGTCGCCTTCTCCGACCAGCGGCACGACGCCTGGGTGTCGGTTTCCGGCACCGCCCAGGAGAGCTACGACCGGGCGAAGGCCGAGCAGCTGTGGAACCCGCTGCTGAAGACCTGGTTCCCGGACGGCCTGGACACCCCCGGCCTGACGCTGATCAAGGTGCACGCCAACTCCGCCGAGTACTGGGACTCGCCGGGCGGCGCGGTGGTCAACCTGCTCGGGTTCGCCCGGGCGGCGGTGACCGGCAGGCCGCCGAAGGCGGGCGAGAACCACGAGGTCAGCTACTGACCGGTAGCCCGGTTCGGCGGTTGGGACGGGCCGGGGCGCGGTGTCGGCGGGCACCCGCGCCGACTACAGTGCGCACTGACGGCCCGCCCCGGGCCGGCAACGGCGCCGATGGTCTGATCTGACACATATCCTGGGGCTTATCCGGGCTTCACCTGATGCTCCAGGAGGATGAGCAGATCATGCGTATCGGCGTGCTCACCGGCGGCGGCGACTGCCCAGGTCTCAACGCGGTCATTCGGGCGGTGGTCCGCAAGGGCGTCGCCACCTACGGTCACGAGTTCGTGGGCTTCCAGGACGGCTGGAAGGGCCCGCTGGAGGGCCTGTCCAGGCCGCTGGGCATCGCGGAGGTCCGCGGCATCCTGCCGCGCGGCGGCACCATCCTCGGCTCGTCCCGGACCAACCCGTTCAAGATTGAGAACGGGGTGGAGCGGATCAAGGAGAACCTCGCCGCGCAGGGCGTCGACGCCCTGATCGCGATCGGCGGCGAGGACACCCTCGGCGTGGCCACCAAGCTGCACGAGCTGGGCGTCAACGTGATCGGCGTGCCGAAGACCATCGACAACGACCTCGGCGCCACCGACTACACCTTCGGCTTCGACACCGCGGTCAACATCGCGATGGAGGCCATCGACCGGCTGCACACCACGGCGGAGAGCCACCACCGCACCCTGGTGGTCGAGGTGATGGGCCGGCACGCCGGCTGGATCGCCCTGCACGCCGGCCTCGCCGGCGGCGCCAACGTGATCCTGCTGCCGGAGCGGCAGTTCGACGTCGACCAGGTCGCCGGGTACGTCGAGAAGCGCTTCCAGCACCAGTACGCCCCGATCGTGGTGGTCGCCGAGGGCGCCCAGCCGCTGGACGGCCAGATGGTGCTGCACAACCAGGAGCTCGACTCGTTCGGCCACGTCCGCCTCGGCGGCATCGGCCAGTGGCTCGCCGAGCAGCTGGAGGCGAAGACCGGCAAGGAGGCCCGCACCGTCGTGCTCGGCCACATCCAGCGCGGCGGCACCCCGACCGCCTTCGACCGGGTGCTCGCCACCCGGCTCGGCCTGCAGGCGATCGACGCGGCGCACGAGGGCGACTGGGGCAAGATGGTCGCGATGCAGAGCACCGACATCGTCCGGGTGCCGCTGGCCGACGCCACGGCTGAGCTGAAGACCGTGCCGCTGGAGCGGTACGCCGAGGCCGAGGTCTTCTTCGGCAGCTGATCGCCCGGTGCCGGCGGCGCGGCGGATCACCCGCCGCGTCGCCGGCCACCGTGACGGAAGGGGTACCACAGCGATGGCACCGGGCAGGCACACGGTCGCCGTGATCGGCGCCGGCAAGATCGGCGAGCTGATGCTCTCCGGGCTGCTGCGCTCCGGCTGGCCGGTGGAGCGGCTGCTGGCCACCGCCCGGCGTCCGGCGCGCGCCGAGGAGCTGACCGCCCGGTACGGCGTACGGGTGGTCGACAACCTCACCGCGGTCGAGGAGGCGGCGGTGCTGGCGATCTCGGTCAAGCCGCAGGACGCGGCGACCCTGCTGGACGAGATCGGCCCCAAGGTTCCGCCGGACAAGCTGGTCATCTCGCTCTGCGCCGGCCTGCCCACCACCTTCTTCGCCCGCCGGCTGCCCGACGGCACCCCGGTCGTCCGGGTCATGACCAACACCCCGGCCCTGGTCGACCAGGCGATGACCGCCATCTCGGCCGGTGCGCACGCCACCGGCGCGCACCTGGCGCTGGCCGAGGAGATGTTCACCCCGCTCGGCGCCACCATCCGGGTGCCCGAGTCCCAGCAGGATGCGGTCACCGCGCTCTCCGGCTCCGGTCCCGCGTACTTCTACCTGCTGGTCGAGGCCATGATCGACGCAGGCATCCTGCTCGGCCTGCCCCGGCAGGTCGCGCACGAGCTGATCGTGCAGACCGCGATCGGCTCGGCGGTGATGCTGCGCGACTCCGGGGAGCACCCGGTGAAGCTGCGCGAGGCGGTCACCTCACCGGCCGGCACCACCATCTCCGCGGTGCGGGAGCTGGAGAAGCACGGCGTGCGCGCGGCGCTGCTGGCCGCCCTGGAGGCGGCCCGCGACCGGGCCCGCGAGCTGGCCGCCCAGGCCGAGTGAGCCCGCCGGCGGGCGGGTCGGGGCACACCGTCCCGGGGTGGTCCGGGCGCGGGCTGGGCCGCTCGGGGACGTCCCGGTGGCCCATACTTGCCGGGTGTTCACTCTCGCCCAGGCTCGTCACCTGGTGGCCACCCTGCGCCCCCGCGTCGACGAGCTGATCCGGCTCCGCGCCGACCTCGCCGAACTCCGCGCCGACCTGGCGGCCTCGGGGGTCTCGGTCCTCGGCGGCCGGGCCGAGGTCAAGGGGCTGGAGGCCCGGCTGCACGCCGTGCTGGAGGAGCTGAACGGGCACGACATCCAGGTCAGGGGCATCGCCCCGGTGCTGCTGGACTTCCCCGGCGAACGCGCCGGCCGGCCGGTGCTGTGGTGCTGGCTGGAGGGGGACAGCGACGTGCGCTGGTACCACCGCGCCGAGTGCGGCTTCGCCGGCCGCCGACCGGTCTGACGCACCGCCCGGAGCCTCAGCCGGCCGCCGAGCGGGGGAGCGGGTCGGCCGACGGCTCTGCGACCGCGAAGACCACCACGTTGTCCCGGTAGTGGCCGGTGCGCCGGTCGAAGGCACCGCCGCAGGTGACCAGGCGCAGCTCCGGGCCGGGGGTGGGGCCGTACACGGTGGCGGTGGGAAAGGCGTCCTTGCGGGTGCGCAGCGACCCGGTGACCCGGAAGGCCAGCGGTTGCCCGCCCCGCCGGACCTCGATCCGGTCGCCCGCGCGCAGCTCACCGAGGCGGGCGAAGACGGCCGGTCCCCGGCGGGAGTCGAGGTGGCCGGCGATCACCGCCGGCCCCGGGTCGCCGGGCGCGGGGCCACCGCCGTACCAGCCGGCCCGGTCGTGGTCGGCCGGCGGGACCAGCTGGCCGGCCGCGTCCAGCCCGAGCACCGCGAGGTCGGCGTCGACGCCGATCCGCGCGACGCGTACCCGGGTGGGGGGACCGTGCGGCGCGGGCAGCGGCGCGGCGGTCGTCGCGCAACCGTCGGCGCAGCCCGGCCGCCAGCTCGCCGGTGGCGCCGGCGCGGCCTCGCCGGCCAGCCCGACGCCGGTGCCGGCGGCGAGGCAGACCGCCGCGCCGGCCGCGACCAGCGCGGCCAGCGGCGCCCGGCGGTCGCGGTGCCGCCGGATCGCGAAGCCGGGCCGGCTGGTCACCAGACCGGTCGCCGCCGGCGCCGCACCAGCAGCGCCGCCCCGACCACCACGGCCGCCGCGAGCAGGGCGCCGGCCACCATCGGGTACGCCCCGAGCCCGCGCCCGGCCAACCCACCGGCGCCCGCCGGCACCCCGCCGGCCGGGATGACCGCCCCGCCCCGGGCGTCCTCGCGCAGCTCGGTGGCGAGTCCACCGCGGCGGCCGTCCAGCACCAGCAGCGAGTAGGCCCGACCGCCGCTGAGGGTGACCTCGGCGTCCGTGGTCGGACCGTTGTCCCCGCCCAGCCGCAGCCGCCAGCGTCCCGGCTCGACCTCGCGGTAGTCGGTGGTGGTGGCGAAGCGGACCGCGTCGGCGATGGCCGGCCCGTCGGTCGCCGCGACGTCGATCACCGGCGCCCGGACCGACGCCTGCACGACGCGGACCTTGGCCTGCCCGGGGGCCGGGGCGCTGAGGTCGTCGGCGAGCACCCGCAGGCCGAGGTCGGCGTGCCGGCCCACCCCGGCGACCGTGTACGCCGCGCCGGCCTCGACGGCCACCTCGGTGGTGAGCACCGGTGGTTGGCTGGCCGGGGCGCCCGCCTCGCGCATCGCCACCGCGTACCGGCCGGCGGCCAGGGGCAGGTAGTCGGAGACCACGCCGTAGCCGACGGCGGGGAAGACCCGGGGCTCGGCCGCGCCGGGCGCGGAGAGGTAGACGTCCACGGCGGGGGTGTCGGGGGAGAGGTGCGCGAGGCGTACGTACCCGACGTCCTGCGGGGCGGCGGCCCGGGCGGGTGGGGTGGCGGCGGCGGTCAGCGCGGTGCCGAGCAGCAGCGCCCCGGCGGCGGCGACCAGCCGGCGGGGCGCGGTACGGAGCTGGGGCATTGTCGCCTCCGAGGCGTGTCAGGGGGACCGGTCACAGAGTCTCGTTTGCGGGACTGCGGCGCAACTGTCGACGCGCGTGTCGTCGCCGTTTCCGACCAGCGGAATCACCTGCCACGCCCGGCCACCGGGGTGCGGTACCGTCCGGTCATGATCAAGGTGCGGCGGGCCGGACCCGGTGACGCGGCGGAGATCGTCCGGCTGCGCGGGGTGATGCTGGCGTCGATGGACGGGGTGGAGCCGCCGCCCGGGCCGTGGCAGCCGGCCGCCCGGGAGGTGCTGCGTGAGCGGCTCGCCGACCCGGCGGACCTGATGGCCGTCTTCGTGGTGGACGCCCCCGACCGACCCGGCGTGCTCGCCGCCTGCGCGACCGGCACCATCGAGCGTCGGCTGGGCGGGCCGGGCAACCCCAGTGGACTGACCGGCTACGTCTTCAACGTGGTCACCGACCCGGGGTGCCGGCGGCGCGGCTACTCCCGGGCCTGCATGACGGGCCTGCTCGACTGGTACCGGGACCGCGGCGTACTGAAGATCGACCTGCGGGCGTCGGTGGCCGGCGAGGGGCTCTACCGCTCGCTCGGCTTCCGGGACACTCCCGGCCCCACCCTGCGCCTGAGCCTGCCCGCGTCCTGAGGAGTCGCCGTGTTCGCCCTGCCGTTGACCGGTTCCGCCGAGCTGCGCCCGCTGCCGCCCTGGCGCGCGGAGGAGTTCCTGGCCCACCTCGACCGGGCCCGGGAGCACATCGCGCCCTGGGTCGGCGCGTCCTTCGTGGCCACCGACCTCGACTCGGCCCGGACCGTGCTGCGTCGCTACGCCGACCTCTGGGCGCGCGACGCCGGCGGCATCTGGGGCATCTGGGACAGCGGCGTCCTGGTCGGCGGGGTGATGTTCGTGTCGTTCGACGCGGCGCTCGGCGTCTGCGAGGCGGGCTGCTGGCTGGAGCCGGCGGCCGAGGGTCGAGGGCTGGTCACCCGCGCGGTCGGCCGGATCGTCGACTGGGCGGTGGGCGAGCGGGGCATCCAGCGGGTGGAGTGGCGCACCAACGCCACCAACACGCGCAGCATCGCCGTGGCCCGGCGGCTCGGCATGCGCCGGGACGGCACGCTGCGGCGGCTCTACCCGGGCCCGGCGGGCCGGATCGACATCGAGGTCTGGTCGGTGCTCGCCGACGAGTGGCGCTCGCCGGCCTGACGCCGGCCCGTCCGCCGCGCGATCCCCGACCGGCCGGGTCTGCGCCGGGTGCGGCCCCGGGCGGCCGGGACGCCGCGGCGAGGGTCGGCCCGCAGCGGTGGCGGTGCCGGACCGGCACCGCCACCGGGTGGAGCGTCGCCGCTCAGCTGTCGGCGTAGCGGCGGGCGGCGGCGAGCGCGGCCCGGACCTGCTCCGCGTTCCTCGCGGCGGGCCGCTCCCAGTCATTCGGGTCGGCCGAGTAGAGGCCGGCGTACGCGGCGGTGTCCCGCTGGAACCGCCAGCCCTCGGCCAGCGGCCCGACGTCGACGGCGTCGTACCCGACCGAGTCGAGGAACGCGGTCACCGCGGCCTTGGCGCCGGCGTCGTCGCCGGCGATCGGCAGCGCGCTGCGGTCGGCGGCCCCGGCCGGGCGGGCCAGGGCGCGCAGGTGCGCGAAGTAGATGTTGTTGAAGGCCTTGACCACGCGGGACTCCGGCAGGTGCGCCTGGAGCAGTTCACTGGTGGTGGTCGATTCGTCGTCCAGCTCCGGGAAGTGCCCGTCCCGCTCCGGGTAGTAGTTGTTGGTGTCGATGACCGTCCTGCCGGCCAGGGGTGCGGCGGGCACCTCGCGGTAGGCCCGCAGCGGGATGGTGACCACGACCAGGTCCCCCGCCGCGGCGGCCTCGGCCGGCGTGGCCGCCCGGGCCCGCGGGCCCAGCTCCGCCACCAGGTCCGTCAGCGTCTCCGGTCCGCGCGAGTTGCTGAGCACCACGTCGTGACCGGCGGCCACCGCCAGCCGGGCCAGGGTGCCACCGATGTTGCCGCTGCCGATCAGTCCCACAGTTGTCATGTCCGTTGCCAACTCCGGCGTGGACGGCGGCATTCCCCACCGCCGTGCTTGGTTATTCGGCCGGCGGCGCGCACGGATCGTCCCGTGGAGGAATCCTTCATCATCGATCGCATCACTGGCAATGGTTTGTATCGCTAAGGATCTATCTTCACCTGTCGCGCAATCGGTGATCTTCCGACCCGCACCAATCAATTGATATCTATCTCACACCACCACTTCCCACCCCCAGGAGTGCGACGTGCGGAGATCCCGTTTCGTGACCCTCGCCCTGAGCCTCGCCGCGTCCCTCGGCGTCACGCTCGGCATCGCGGTGCCCGCCCAGGCATCCCCCAGCGACCAGTACGTCGCCCTCGGCGACTCGTACGCCTCCGGCGTCGGCGCCGGGAACTACACCGCCGAGAGCGGTTCCTGTCAGCGCAGCACCAGCGCCTATCCGGCGCTGTACAACACCAACATCAGGCCCGCCTCGTACCGCTCGGTGGCCTGCTCCGGGGCGACCACCACCAGCGTGACCAACACCCAGCTCTCCGCGCTCTCGGCGAGCACCACGCTGGTCAGCATCACCGTCGGCGGCAACGACGTCGGCTTCTCCAGCATCATGACCACCTGCGTGCTGCAGGGTGAGACGCAGTGCGTGGCCGCGGTGCAGGCCGCCGAGGACAAGGCCCGGGCGCAGCTGGCCGGCCTGCTGGCCACCGTCTACAACGGCATCCGCAGCCGGGCCCCGTCCGCCCGGGTGGTGGTCGTCGGCTACCCGGTCTTCTATCAGCTGGGCACGTTCTGCGTCGGGCTCAGCGCCACCTCCCGCGCGAAGATCAACGAAGGTATCAACCTGGTCGACGACATCACCCGCAGCGCCGCGGCCGCCGCCGGCTTCACCTTCGCCGACGTCCGGTCGATCTTCGTCGGGCACCAGCTGTGCAGCTACGGGGAGAAGTGGCTGCACGCGTTGAACTACGCCAACATCGGCATCTCGTACCACCCGACGGCGGCCGGCCAGTCCGGCGGCTACTACCCGGTGTTCCGCTCGGCGGCCGGCTGACCCGCCACCGCCGCCCCGGACGCGACCGCGCCGCCCACCGACCGGTGGGCGGCGCGGTCGCGTCCGTGTCCGGTATGGACGACGCCGCGCCCCGGCCCGCGCCGACCCGGCGACCGGGCGGCGGCTCAGGCCGGCAGGACCTTCTCGATGCCGGCGCGCAGCTCGGCGGAGTCCGGGGTGACGGTCGGGGCGAACCGGGCCGCGACCGTGCCGTCCGGCGCGACGAGGAACTTCTCGAAGTTCCACCGCACGTCCCCGGTGTGCCCCTCGGCGTCGGGGGTGCCGACCAGTTCCGCGTAGAGCGGGTGCCGCGCCGGGCCGTTGACGTCGACCTTCTCCGTCAGCGGGAAGGTGACCCCGTAGTTGACCTGGCAGAAGTCGCCGATCTCGTCGGCCGTGCCCGGCTCCTGCCCGGCGAACTGGTTGCACGGCACCCCGAGCACGACCAGGCCCCGGTCGGCGTAGGTGGTGTAGAGCTCCTGGAGGCCGGCGTACTGCGGGGTGAGGCCGCAGCGGGAGGCCACGTTCACCACCAGCAGCGCCCGGCCCCGGTACGCGGCCAGGTCGGCCGGGCCGCCGGCCAGGGCGTCGATCTCGATGTCGAAGACGGTCATGTCGCGAGGCTACGCGTCCCGGCCGACGCCCCGCCGGGACCCACGGGGAAATCGATAAATGCACATCTTGACGAAGTGATGACGGCGTGAGTAGCGTCTCCCCATCTTCTGGAAAGTTTCCTAACTGTTGGAGGAGGTGCCACATGAACAGATCGCTCCGCCGCGCCCTCTGGGCCGGCGCCGTGGTCGCGCTGACCGTCGCCGCGGTGCCGGTGACCTCGGCGTTCGGCGCCGGTAGCGTGACCGCCACGTTCGCCAAGGCGCAGGACTGGGGGACCGGCCACGAGACCCGCGTGACCGTCGCCAACGGCTCCAGCGCCAGCGTCGACACCTGGCGCATCGAGTTCGACCTGCCGTCGGGCACCACCATCAGCAGCTTCTGGGACGCCGACGTCACCAGCAGCGGCAACCACTACGTCGCGGTCAAGAAGAGCTGGGCCGGCCCGCTCGGCCCCGGCGCCAGCTTCAGCTGGGGCTACAACGGGACCGGGGCGTTCAAGGCGCCGCTGAACTGCACCGTCAACGGCGCGCCGTGTGGCGGCGGCAGCACCCCGCCGCCGACCACCACCGCGCCGCCGACCACCACCCCGCCCACCACGCCGCCGCCGACCACGCCGCCGCCCACCACCCCGCCGACCGGGGACAAGAAGGTCGTCGGCTACTTCGCCGAGTGGGGCGTCTACGGCCGCAACTACCACGTCAAGAACATCCACACCAGCGGGTCCGCGGCCAAGCTGACCCACATCCTGTACGCCTTCGGCAACACCACCGGCGGGCGCTGCACCATCGGTGACAGCTACGCCGACTACGACAAGGCGTACACCGCGGCCGACAGTGTGGACGGTGTCGCGGACACCTGGGACCAGCCGCTGCGTGGCAGCTTCAACCAGCTGCGCAAGCTCAAGAAGATGTACCCGCACCTGAAGGTGATCTGGTCCTTCGGCGGGTGGACCTGGTCGGGTGGCTTCACCCAGGCCGCGCAGAACCCCGCCGCCTTCGCCGACAGCTGCCACGCCCTCGTCGAGGACCCGCGCTGGGCCGACGTCTTCGACGGCATCGACGTCGACTGGGAGTACCCCAACGCCTGCGGTCTGACCTGTGACTCCAGCGGCCCGAACGCCTTCAAGAACGTGGTCAGCGCGCTGCGGTCGAAGTTCGGCTCGTCGGCCCTGGTCACCGCCGCGATCACCGCGGACGGCAGCAACGGCGGCAAGATCGACGCCACCGACTACGCCGGGGCCTCGTCGTACCTCAACTGGATCATGCCGATGACGTACGACTACTTCGGCGCCTTCAACCCGCAGGGCCCCACCGCCCCGCACTCGCCGCTCACCTCGTACACCGGCATCCCGCAGCAGGGCTTCAACTCCGACGCCGCGATCCAGAAGCTCAAGGCCAAGGGCATCCCGGCCAGCAAGCTGCTGCTCGGCATCGGCTTCTACGGCCGGGGCTGGACCGGGGTCACCCAGACCGCTCCGGGCGGCACCGCCACCGGCGCGGCCCCGGGCACCTACGAGCCGGGCATCGAGGACTACAAGGTCCTCAAGAACACCTGCCCGGCCACCGGCACCATCGCCGGCACGGCGTACGCCAAGTGCGGCAGCAACTGGTGGAGCTACGACACCCCGTCCACCATCGGCGGCAAGATGACCTACGCGAAGAACCAGGGCCTCGGTGGTGCCTTCTTCTGGGAGCTCTCCGGTGACACCGGCAACGGCGAGCTGATCGGCGCCATCAAGGGCGGTCTCGGCTGAGCCGAGGGCCGACGCACCACCCACACGGCGGGAAGGGACACCCACGGTCCCTCCCCGCCCGCGTGCGCTCACCGTCGGGCGGCCCGCTCCCGGTGCTCCCGGGGCGACATGCCGTACCGGGCGCGGAACGCCCGGCTGAAGTGGGCCCGGTCGCGGAACCCGCAGCGCGCGGCCACCTCGTGCACGGACAGGCCGCCCAGCCGGGGATCGGCCAGGTCGCGCCGGCAGCGCTCCAGGCGGCGGGCGCGGATCAGGCCGGCCACCGTGGTGCCGGTGCCCTCGAAGAGCCGGTGCAGCGACCGCAGCGACAGGTGGTGCGCCGCGGCGACCGCGGCCGGGGTCAGCTCCGGGTCGGCCAGGTGCCGCTGCACGAACGCCTCGATCCGGGTACGCAGCCCGGTGACCCGGACGTCCATCGGCAGGACTTGTTCGTCGTCGAGCCGGCCGGCCAGGGTGCCGGCGATCAGTGCCAGGGCAACCTGGTCGAGGTGGGCGGCGTCGGCCGGCGCGTACTGCTCGGGGTGGTCGGCGACCTGGCGCAGGAAGCGGGCCAGCAGCAGCCCCATCCCGCTGCCGGCGGGCAGCTCGGCGGCGAGCAGCTCCTCGATCCGGTGCGCCGGGAGCGGCAGCGCCGCGTGGGGCACCAGCGCGGTCAGCGTGCGCAGCGGGCCGGCGGCCGTCCCGTCGACCTGGTGCGACGACCCGTGCGGTCGGACGGTGTCGACGAAGGCGAAGCCGGACGGGACGAGCGGCGCCTGCCGCCGCTGCTGCGACACTGCGCCGTGCCCGGACAGCGGCAGGGCGAGCTGGTACAGCTCCGGATCCGTGCTGCGGATCATCCGGCGCGTCCGGTGCAGCTCCAGCGACGGGTAATGCCACACCCCGAGCCGGACCACGCCCAGGTCGACCACCCGGGCCGAGGCGGTGAAGTCGGCGGCGTGGTCACTGCTGATCCGGGCCGGCACCGACTCGCGGGCGACCAGGTCCTGCCAGAAGTCGAACCGCTCGGCCGGTGGCAGCCACGCGGTGTCGACCGACGCCACGGGAAGGATGGGCGGTCACCTCCTGCCACGGCGACGCGCCCGGGCGCGTCGACCACCGCAGACTAGCCAGCCTCCGTCGGGTACGCGAGGCGACGGTGCCCCGGCCGGCCGCCCCGGGGCCGTCGTCGGGTATCCGTCACCCCTGTTCGATCGTGCGGGTTGGCGGCTGGAGGGAGCGGCGGGGGCATGACGGCGTGCCATGCAGGTCGGTCGATGTGACAGACTCGCCGCTCGGCATCTCTCGATGTCCGCAGCGAGGGGAGGACCCATGCGCCCGAGGCACCGCGCCGCCGGCGTCGCCGCGCTGGCACTGCTGCCGCTGTCCCTGCTCGGCTGCGGGATCGGCGGCGACGACGACGCGGGCGACGGCCCCGCGATCGGGCGCGCCCCCGCCGAGGAGGCGGCCACCAAGTCCCGCGAGCGGGTGCAGGCCTACCTCGACGCGATGGCCGCCAAGGACGTCGCGGCCGGCCGCAGCCAGCTCTGCGCGCCGATGCAGCAGGCCTTCGACGCGGCGGCCACCGGCCCGAACGGGGACTTCGCCGACCACTTCGAGGTGCCCAAGGCGGCCATCACCGACGTGCGCCCCGGCCCGCGCGGGCAGGAGGTCAGCGCCTCGGTGACCGTTTCGGTCGGCGCCCGGGACGTGCCCCGGTCGCTGCTGTTCACGGTCACCCGCAGCGGCGCCGACTGGTGCATCTCCGGCGAGACGCTCGGCGGGCACACCCCGGAGCCGTCGGTCAACCCCTGACCCTCCCATCTGCCGGAACCGTCACCCTCGACGGCCGGTCACCCCGACCGTCGCCGTACGCTTTCCCTCATGCGCCATGAGTGGCATCAGCTGAGCTACCCCGCCGTGAGCAGCCCCGGGCTGCAGACCAGCCGACCCACCGTCGACTCCGCCGAGGACGCGGCCCTCGGCCTGGACCGCTGGCGGGACCTGCCCCGGGCACAGACCCCGCCCTGGCCCGACCCGGCGCAGGTGGCCGAGGTCTGCAAGGTGCTCGACGTCGTACCCTCGGTGGTCGCGCCCTACGAGGTCGACCAGCTCCGGCAGCGCCTGGCGCTGGTCTGCGAGGGCAAGGCGTTCCTCCTCCAGGGCGGCGACTGCGCCGAGACCTTCGCCGACAACACCGAGAGCCACCTGCTGGCCAACGCCCGCACCCTGCTCCAGATGGCGATCGTGCTGACCTACGGCGCCTCGCTGCCGGTGGTCAAGGTCGCCCGGGTCGCCGGCCAGTACACCAAGCCTCGGTCCCTGCCGACCGACGCCCGTGGGCTGCCCGCGTACCGCGGCGACATGATCAACGCGCTGGAGGCCACGCCGGAGGCGCGGATCGCCGACCCGCAGCGCATGATCCGGGCGTACGCGAACTCGGCCGCCGCGATGAACATGCTCCGCGCGTACCTGGCCGGCGGGCTGGCCGACCTGCACGCCGTGCACGACTGGAACAAGGGCTTCGTCAAGAACTCGCCGGCCGGCGAGCGCTACGAGGCGATCGCCCGGGAGATCGACCGGGCGCTGGCCTTCATCCGCGCCTGCGGGATGACCGAGGACGAGGCGCTGCGTACCGTCACCCTCTACTGCTCCCACGAGGCCCTGGCCCTGGAGTACGACCGGGCGCTCACCCGGGTCTCCGACCGCCGGGCGTACGGGCTCTCCGGGCACTTCCTCTGGATCGGCGAGCGGACCCGGCAGCTCGACGGGGCGCACATCGACTTCATCTCCCGGATCGCCAACCCGATCGGCGTCAAGCTCGGCCCGACCACCACCCCGGACGAGGCCATCGAGCTCTGCGAGAAGCTCAACCCGGACAACGTCCCCGGCCGGCTCACCCTGATCAGCCGGATGGGCAACCACAAGGTCCGCGACGCGCTGCCGCCGATCGTGGCCAAGGTGACCGCCGCCGGCGCCAAGGTCGTCTGGCAGTGCGACCCGATGCACGGCAACACCCACGAGTCGTCCAACGGCTACAAGACCCGACACTTCGACCGGATCGTCGACGAGGTGCTCGGCTACTTCGAGGTGCACCGCGGCCTGGAGACCCACCCGGGCGGCCTGCACGTGGAGCTGACCGGCGAGGACGTCACCGAGTGCCTCGGCGGCGCCCAGGGCATCGAGGACCTCGACCTGCCCGATCGGTACGAAACCGCCTGCGACCCGCGACTGAACACCCAGCAGTCGCTGGAGCTGGCCTTCCTGGTGGCGGAGATGCTGCGTGGCTGACTTTGTCGATCTTCGTTCGGACACCGTGACCCGGCCCACCGTCGGGATGCGGGAGGCGATGGCCACCGCCGAGGTCGGCGACGACGTCTACGGCGAGGACCCGACGGTCGCCGCGCTGGAGGCCGAGGTCGCCGCGCTCTTCGGGCACGAGGCGGCGCTGTTCGCCCCGACCGGCTCGATGGCCAACCAGATCGCCCTCCAGCTCGTCGTGCCCCCCGGTGACGAGCTGCTCTGCGACGCCGACGCGCACGTCGTCACGTACGAGATCGGCGCCGCCGCCGCGTACGGCGGGATCTCCTCGCGGACCTGGCCGGCGGTCGGCGCGGACATCGACCCGGACCTGGTCGCCGGCATGGTCCGGCCCGACGGCTACTTCGCGGTGCCCACCCGGGCGATCGCCGTCGAGCAGACCCACAACCGGGGCGGCGGCGGGGTGATCCCGCTGACCACCCTGCGCGAGCTGCGCCGGGTCGCCGACGACCACGGGCTGGCGCTGCACTGCGACGGCGCCCGGATCTGGCACGCGCACGTCGCCGACGGGGTGCCGCTGGCCGAGTACGGCGCGCTCTTCGACACGCTGTCGGTCTGCCTCTCCAAGGGCCTCGGCGCCCCGATCGGCTCGCTGGTGCTCGGCAGCGCCGAGAAGATCGACCGGGCCCGGTTCATCCGCAAGCGGATGGGCGGCGGCATGCGCCAGGTCGGCGTCCTCGCCGCCGCCGGCCGGTACGCGCTGGCCCACCACGTCACCCGGCTCGCCGAGGATCACGCCAAGGCCGCCCGGCTGGCCGAGGCGGTCGCCCCGTTCGGGGTGCTCGCCGCGCCGGTCCGGACGAACCTGGTCCCGCTGGACCTGACCAAGCACCCGCTGGACGCGAAGGCCCTGGCCGCCGCCGCCCGTGCCGAGGGCCTGCTGGTCTCGGTGCTCGGCCCGCGCACCGCCCGCCTGGTCACCCACATGGACGTCGACGACGCCGGGATCGACCGCGCAGTGGAGATCCTCCCCCGCCTGCTGCGCGCCTGACCCCCGCCCGCGCCCACCTCAACCTCGTTGATCAAGAAGTTTGCGTCAGGATCCGGCCCGGAACTGACGCAAACCTCTTGATCAACGAGGCGAGTCGGGTGGGTCAGGGGTGGAGGCGTTTGAGGGTGGCGATGTCGGCGGCGTGGCCCTCGTGCTTCTCGGTGGGGGTCTCCACCACCACGGGGATGCCTGCGGTGGCCGGGTGCGCCATCAGTTCGGCGAACGCGGGCTCGCCGATGCTGCCCTTGCCGATGTTCTCGTGCCGGTCCCGGGTGGAACCGCACAGGTCCTTGGAGTCGTTGGCGTGCACCAGCCGCAGCCGGTCCGCCCCGACGGTCGCCACCAGGGTGTCCAGCGTCGCCGTCATGCCGCCCTCGGCGGCCAGGTCGTGCCCGGCCGCCCACGCGTGGCAGGTGTCGAAGCAGACCCCGAGCCCGGGGTGCCGGTCCACCGCGTCCAGGTAGGGGCCCAGGTGCTCCACCCGCGAGGCCAGCGAGCGGCCCCCGCCCGCGCTCGGCTCGACCAGCAGCATCGGCCCGCCCGCGGCCGCCGCCTCGTCCAGCAACGGCAGCAGCGTCTCGCGGACCTGCCGCATGGCGGCCTCGGCGTGCCCCGCGTCGACGGCGCTGCCGGCGTGGAACACCACGCCCCGGGCGCCGATCGCCCGGCCCCGGCGCAGCGCGTGCGCCAGGGTCTCCGCCGACCGCTGCACCGTCGCCGCCGTCGGGGAGCCGAGGTTCACCAGCAGCGAGGCGTGGATGAAGACCGGGACAGCCCGCTCGGCGCAGCCGTCCCGGAACAGCGCGTCCTGGGTCGGGTCGCCGGCCGGCAGCGCCCAACCGCGCGAGTTGGAGACGTAGACCTGCACCACCTCGGAGCCGGCCGCGTCGACGTACGGCAGGGCCGCCCGGGCCAGTCCGCCCGAGGTGGGGGTGTGTGAGCCGACGGGTCGCATGGTCACAGGCACCCGATGGTGACCGGCGTGGCCGGCGGCACCGGGGAGTTCTCGGGCGGGTTCTGGAACCGGACGATCCCGTTCGGGTTGAACTGCACGGTCACCGGGAAGCCCTGGCTCTCCAGCTGCTGCTTGGCCTGCGGGCACGGCAGGTCGACCACCCGAGGCATGATCACCTGGGCCGGGCCCTTGCTGACCTCGAGCCGGACCTGGGCGCCCTTCTCGACCCCGGCGCCGTTGGCCGGGCTCTGCCCGAGGATCTCGTCCTTCGGCTTGTCCGAGTCCTTGTACGTCTCCACCGGCACCAGGCCGAGCTGGGCCAGCGTGGCCCGCGCCTCGTTGACGTTCTTGCCGAGCAGGTTCGGCACCGAGATCGGCGCCCGGCCCTTGCTCAGGATGAGGGTGATCTTCGTGCCCGGCTTCACCTCGGCGCCGACCTTCGGGTTGGTCTCCAGCACCACCCCGGCCGGCAGATTGTCGTCGTAGCGGGGGGTGCCCTTGACCACCAGCAGCTTCGCGCCGGTCAGATCCACCTCGGCCAGCTCGAACTCCTTGCCCACCACGTCCGGCACCGGGAACCGCTCCGGGCCCAGCGACAGGGTGAGCGTGATGGTGCCACCCTTGAGGATCTTGGCGGCCGAGACCGGATCCTGCGCCACGACGCTGTCCCGGGGGGTCTTCTCGTCGTAGCGGGGCTCGGCGTAGACCAGGGTGAAACCGGCCCGGTCCGCCTGTGCCTGCGCCTCGGCCTTGCTCAGGCTCACCAGTTCCGGGGCGACCGTGTAGCGACCCACCCCGACCCACCAGCCGCCCAGCGCAGCGAGCAGGCCGAGCGCCACCACCGCGGCGGCGATTGAGAGCCGGCCGCGCTGGCTGCCCATCAGCCGGGTACGCAGCGCGGCGAACCGGGCCCCGAGGTCCGACTCCGGGGCGGCCCGACGGCGGCGCGGCCGCTGCTGGCCCCCCTCGGGCAGCCGCGCCCAGGCGGGCCGTGCGGCCGGGTGGACGGCCGCCACGACCATGGTCGGCTGGGCCACCGCCGAGGTCTCGTCGCCCACCGGGCGCAGCACGGCGGTGTGCGTGTTCGGGTTGCCCAGGTCGTCCCGGGCCACCTGCACCTCGGCCAGCAGGGCGCCGGCGTCGGTCGGGCGGGCGCCGGGGTCGCGCCGGGTGGCCCGCGCGACCAGGTCGTCGAGCGCCTTGGGCAGCGCGGGCACCAGGGTCGACGGGGCCGGTACGTCCCGGTCGACGTGCTGCCAGGCGACGTCCACCGGCCGGTCCCCGTCGTACGGGACCCGCCCGGTGAGCATCTCGAACAGCACGATGCCGGCCGAGTAGACGTCGGTGCGCGGGTCGGCGTGCCCGTCGGTGACCAGCTCCGGCGCCACGTACGCGACGGTCGCCATGAGCTGGTTGCCGTCTTCCTCCTCGGCGCTGGCCTCGACCGCGCGGGCCAGGCCGAAGTCGGCGACCTTCACCACGCTGTCGACGAGGTTCGCCACGCCGCCGGTGGGCGCCTCGGCGACCAGCACGTTCTCCGGCTTCACGTCCCGGTGGACCAGCCCGGCCCGGTGCGCGGCGGCGATCGCGGCGAGCATCTGCTCCATGATCGCCAGCGCCTCGTCCGGGTTGAGCCGGCGCCGTTCGGCCAGCACGTCGCGCAGGGTGCGGCCGCGGACGTACTCCATCACCAGGTACGGCAGCCCGCCGTGGGTGCCCTGGTCGTAGACCGCCACCACGTTCGGGTGGGTCAACCGGGCGATCGTCTTCGCCTCGTCGGTGAACCGCGCCATGAACCCGGCCGTCCGGCCGCGGGCCTCCGGCGCCTGGGTCGGGTGAATGATCTTGACCGCCACGGTGCGCTCCAGGCGCTCGTCGGTGGCGGTGTACACGGTCGCCATCCCGCCGCGCGCGACGCGCCCGCGAATGCGGTAACGCCCGTCGAGCAGCGAGCCCAGCAACGTGTCGGCGACCTGTGTGTCCATCGGCAGGCAGTCTATGTGTCCGGAGGGTGAAGGTTGAACAGGATGCTACAGCCGGGGCGCGATCCGGTCCGTCCCGCAGCGCTGTCGCAGGCCACCCGGGGTGCCGCTGCGCCCGGGCCGGAGCGACGTGGCAGGGTGGTCGGGTGACCGATTCCGTACCCGCCGACCAGGCTTCCGGCGCCGCTCCCGCCGGCCCGACCGACCCCGCCGCCTGGCTGACCCTGCCCGACGTGGCCGAGCGCCTCGAGCTGTCGATCAGCAAGGTCCACCAGATGATCCGCGACCGGGAGCTGATCGCCGTCCGCCGCGACGGCGTCCGCCAAATTCCCGTCGACCTGGTGGCGAACAAGACGGCGCTCAAGCACCTGCCCGGCGTCCTGAACCTGCTGGCCGACGCCGGCTACGACGACGAGGCCGCCCTGCGCTGGCTCTACGAGCCCGACGACACCCTCTCCGGCGGCACCGCCGCGGCCACCCTCGGCGGCGACCACGCCCGCGAGGTCAAACGCCGCGCCCAAGCCCTCGGCTTCTAACCCTCTCCGGGCCCCAACACCCCGTTGATCATGAAGTTGTTGCCACCGGCGCCAGCGTGTCGGGGCAACAACTTCATGATCAACTCAGGCAGGGGGGTCAGTCGGCGCGGCGGGTGGCGGCGATGGCGAGGTCGACCAGAGCCTGGCGGGCCTCGGTGTCCAGGTCGACCGTGGTCAGCGCGGCCAGTGCGGCGTCGGTGAGGGTGACGATCCGCTGCTCGGTACGGGCCAGCGCGCCGCTGGCGCTGATCAGCTCCCGCAGCCGCGCCACCCCGGCCTCGTCCAGCCCTGGATCGCCCAGCTGGCCGAGCAGCAGCTCCCGACCGGCGTCGTCGGTCGCCTCCACGGCCGCCGCCACCAGGTAGGTGCGCTTGCCCTCGCGCAGGTCGTCGCCGGCCGGCTTGCCCGTCTGCGCCGGGTCACCGAAGACCCCCAGCACGTCGTCGCGGAGCTGGAACGCCTCGCCCAGCGGCAACCCGTACGCCGAGTACGCCGCCCGTACGTCCGCCGACGCCTCGGCCAGCGCGGCGCCGAGCAGCAGCGGCCGCTCGACCGTGTACTTGGCCGACTTGTACCGGGCGACCTTGCCGGCCCGCTCCAGCGAGGTGTCCCCGGTGACCTGGGTCAGCACGTCCAGGTACTGCCCGACGGTGACCTCGGTGCGCATCTCGTCGAAGACCGGCCGGGCCCGGGCCACCGTCCGCGGCTCCAGGCCGGCGGAGTGCAGCAGCTCGTCCGACCAGACCAGGCAGAGGTCGCCGAGGAGGATCGCCGCCGCGTCGCCGAACCCGTCCGGGTCGCCGCCCCAGCCGGCCGCCCGGTGCCGGGCGGCGAACCGCCGGTGCACCGCCGGCTCGCCGCGACGGGTGTCGGAGCGGTCCATCAGGTCGTCGTGGATCAGTGCGCTGGCCTGCACGAACTCCAGCGCCGCCAGCGCGGTCACCACGTGGTCGGAGTCGACCCCACCGGCGCCCCGGTACCCCCAGTAGCCGAACGCCGGGCGCAGCCGCTTGCCGCCGCCCAGCACGAACGCCTCGATCGCCTCGGCGACGGGCACCAGCGCGTCGTCGACGCCGGTCATCCAGGTGCGCTGGTTGGCCAGGAACTCGGCCAGGGCCTTGTCGACGCGCTGACGCAGACCGGCGCGGTCGACGGGGGAGACGGGAGCAGCGTGGGTCACGTACCGACGCTAGCCGGTCGGGGTTGGCCGCGTCCCCCCACCGGGTCGGCGCGTCGCGCCCGCCCCGCCCGACGTGCCGCCCCGCCGCCCCGGCGCGGGCGGTCGGGAGGGGGCGGTGGCCGGGCCGCGGGGCAGGAAGCCGCGGGCGTCGGCGAGCAGCGCGGCGTAGCGGCGTACCGCCGGCTCGGTGCGGTGCGCGGCCAGCCGGCGCTCCAGCTCGACCAGCGGGGTCGCGGCCCGCGCCGACCCGGCGCGGACCGCGTCCAGCAGCGCGGCCCCGGCCACCGCGCAGGCCTGCTCCACCTCGCCGAGCTGAAGCAGGCCGCGGGCCAGCCAGCCGCCGTAGACCGCCGCCCGGCGGGGCCGGCCACCGCGCCGGGCGGCGCGCAGCAGCGGCAGGGCCGGCCGGGGCCGGCCGAGCGCGACCAGGGCGCGGCCCGTCATCGCCGCCAGCTCGGTGTCGTCGAGCCAGTAGAGCCAGGCCGGCTCGGCGCCCGGCTCGACCGCGCCGGCCGTCCGCCGCGCCGCGTCCAGGGCCTGGCGCGCGGCCCGGGCCCGCCCGCCCAGCGCGGCCGCCAGCGCCACCCGGTGCAGCAGCAGCGCCCGCAGCCCCGGACCGGCCGACCGCCGGGCCCCCGCGTACGCGGTGCGGGCCAGCAGCAGCGCGCCCTCCGGGTCGCCGGCCCCGGCCAGCAGATGGCTGGCCGACCCGAGCACGTGCCCGGCGAGCGCCGGGTCACCGGCCGCCGCGGCGGCCCGCAGGCCGAGCCGGTAGGCGTCCAGCCCGGCGGTGGGCTCGCCGGCGTCGGCGTGCAGCCACCCGGCGAGCTGGGCCGTCTCGGCCAGCACCGGCAGCAGCCGCCGCCGCTCGGCCGGACCCGCCCCGGCCAGCGCCCGGACCGCCCGCCGCAACCGGTACGCCCCGGCCGGGGCCAGGTCGGCGCCGCCGGTGAGATCGTCGAGCCGGCGCAGCTCGGCCAGCTCGCCGGGGCCGGCCGGCCCGCCCGGATCGGACCGGCCGGTTGCTCCCGCCGGGGCGGACCGGTGCGCCGCCGGCGCGACCAGCAGCGGAGCGTGCGGGTCGGCCACCCAGCGTTGGGCCAGCGCGAGCAGGGCCGACCGGGACCGGGAGCCGCCCGCGCCCACCGGGCCGTGGTGCCGGCTGCGCCCGGCGGCCTCGACCAGCAGCCCGGCCGGCGCGTCGAGCACGAGGGCGAGCCGGCGCAGCCAGCGGTCGCCCGGCACCCGGGCCTGGCGCTCCCAGCGGGAGATCTCGTGCCGGGTCACGGTGGCCGCGCCGGAGGCGGCGCAGAGCTCGGCGGCGAGCCGCTGCTGACTCCAGCCGCGGGCCAGCCGCAGCTGGGCGATCAGCGGCCCGAGCAGGCGCGGGTCGGGCGGGGTCATCGGTCCTCCGGTCGGGCGTCGGCGCGGCGACGCCGGCCGCCCCGCGGGACGGGACCGGCGCGCCGTCGGTCGGTGCTGACCCCCGCGCGTGCCCCCGGGCGCCGGCCCCGACCGGCGCCACCCGCGCTGGCTCCTTCCTACCCCGGGGGTACGACGTCGCGTCGGACCCGCCGTGCGTCGCCGCGCCGAGCGGCCCGCCGGCATTCGGCGACCGCCGTCGATACCGCGATGGGAAGATCGTGGGTCGGCGGGCCGGCGCCCGCTAGAGTCGGGTCGTGGCGCTCGGTCTTCCCTCCGTCCTCCCCAATCCCCAGCCGGCGATCGGGGAGCTGATCCGTGAGCGCCAGCCGACCTTCTCCTTCGAGTTCTTCCCGCCCAAGACCGCTGAGGGCGAGCGGCTGCTCTGGCAGGCCATCCGGGAGCTGGAGTCGCTGCGGCCCTCGTTCGTGTCCATCACCTACGGCGCGGGCGGGTCGACCCGGGACACCACGGTGGCGGTGACCGAGCGGATCGCCACCGAGACCACCCTGCTGCCGATGGCCCACCTGACCGCGGTCAACCACTCGGTCGCCGAGCTGCGCAACGTCATCGGCCGGCTGGCCGGCGTCGGGGTGCGCAACGTGCTCGCCGTGCGCGGCGACCCGCCGGGCGACCCGGGCGGCGAGTGGGTCCGCCACCCCGAGGGCGTGCTCTACGCCGAGGAACTGGTCCGGTTGGTCCGCGACGCCGGGGACTTCAGCGTCGGCGTGGCCGCCTTCCCCTACAAGCACCCGCGCTCGACGGACGTGGCCAGCGACACCGCGCACTTCGTCCGCAAGTGCCGGGCCGGCGCCGAGTTCGCGATCACCCAGATGTTCTTCGACGCCGACGACTACCTGCGGCTGCGGGACCGGGTCGCCGCCGCCGGCTGCGACACCCCGATCCTGGCCGGCGTGATGCCGGTGACCCAGATCGGCACCATCGAGCGGTCCGTGCAGCTGTCCGGGGCGCCGTTCCCGCCCGCCCTCGCCGAGCGCTTCGAGCGGGTGGCCGACGACCCGGAGGCGGTGCGCCGGCTCGGCATCGAGCAGGCCAGCGAGATGTGCGCCAAGCTGCTGGACGAGGGGGTGCCGGGGATCCACTTCATCACCCTCAACCGGTCCACCGCGACGCGGGAGGTCTGGCGCAGTCTCCAGGCCGGCGCCCGGGTGTGAACGCGGGCACCCCGCCACCTGAACCACGCCACGACGGTTGACCGATGGTGGGCACACAGCTGAAGTGGGACGACTACGCGACCGCCTGGGCACGGCTGCACGGCGGTTTCGACCCGCGTGCCGCCGCGCCGGTGGTCCGGGCCTGGCTGCGCTTCGCCTACCACGTGGGATACATCCTGGGCCGGCTCCGGATCACCCCGACCGCGGTGACCGTCGCCGGCGTGCTGCTCTGCCTCTGCGTGCCGCTGTTCTCCGTCCGGTCGGTGGACGGGCCGATCCTGGGCGCGCTGTTCGTGCTGCTCGCCTCGGTGGCGGACAGCGTCGACGGGGCGGTGGCGGTGGCCACCAACCGGACCACCCGCCTCGGCTACGTCTACGACTCGCTCGCCGACCGGCTCGGTGAGGTCGCCTGGCTGGCCGCGTTCTGGCTGGTCGGCGCGCCGGGCGCGCTGGTCGTCGCCGGCGGCGCGCTGTCCTGGCTGCACGAGTACGTCCGGGCCCGCGCGGTCGCCGCCGGGATGCGCGACATCGGCGCGGTGACCGTGGGGGAGCGCCCGACCCGGGTCTGCGTGGCCCTGGTGGGGCTGCTGCTGGCCGGCTTGACCGGCCTGATCGACCCGGACCTGGCCGCCGGCACCATCACCATGGCCACCGCCGTCTGGGTGCTGCTGGCCGGGTTCGGCCTGGGACAGTTGCTGTCGACCGTGCGCCGCGCCCTGATCGACGCCGGCTGACCCGCTCGTCGCCCACCGCCTCGCGGCGCGTTACCAGGCGGGGCCGATCTCCTCGGCGACGATCTGCGCGGAGAGGGTCACCATCGGCAGGCCGCCGCCGGGGTGGCTGGAGCCGCCGACCAGCCAGAGCCCGTGGACCGGACCCCGGTTGGCCGGGCGCAGCAGCCCGCCCGCGGTGCCGTAGATCGTGCCGCCCGGCGCGCCGGTCGCCGCGTCCAGGTCGGCCGGGGTACGCACCTCCCGGAACACCAGCCGGTCGCGGACGTCGACGCCCCGCTCGGCGAGCACGTCGAGGATCCGGTCGGCGTACGCCTCGGCGAGCCCCGGCCGGCGCCAGTCCACCGCCCCGGCGGCGGTGCCGTGGCGGGCGGCGTTGACCAGCACGAACCACGACTCGTGCCCGTCCGGGCGGACCATCGGGTCGTCGGCGACGGTGACGAAGACGGTCGGGTCGGTCGCCGGCCGGGCCCGTACGCCCCGCCCCGGGTCGCCGAAGACCGCGTCGAACTCGGCGTCGTAGTCGCGGGGGAAGAACACGTTGTGGTGGGCCAGCCCGGAGTCGCCGCGTACCCCGAGCAGCAGCACGAAGCCGGCCAGGCTGCGGTCGGTCAGCCCGGCCAGCCGGCGGGGGCTGGGCAGCAGGTCCCGGTAGAGGGTGAGCGCGTCGGTGTTGGCCACCACCACGTCGGCGGGGACGGGCGCGGCGGCCCCGGCGAGGCGTACCCCGTGCACCCGGCCGCCCGCCGCGTCGATCCGGGTGACCGTGGCGCCGGTCTGCACGACCACGCCGAGGTCCAGGCAGCGCGACAGCAGTGCGTCGGCCAGGGTGCCCAGCCCGCCGCGCAGGTACCAGCCGCCGAAGGTCAGCTCGGCGTAGGGGACGGCGACCAGCGCGGCCGGGGCGCGGCGCGGGTCGGCGCCGGTGTAGGTGGCGTACCGGTCGAGCAGCATCCGCAGCCGCGGGTCGGACAGCTGCGACCGGCCCAGCCCGCGCAGGCTGCGGCCGGGACCGATGGCGGCCAGGTCGCCCAGCCGCCAGGCCAGCGCGGCGAGGTCGCGCGGCGAGCCGACGGCCCGGCGCAGGATGTCCCGGTGCGAGGCTTCCCAGACCCGGGCGGCCCGGCGCCACAGCCGCTGCCAGTCGGCGGCCGCCCGGTCGCCGAGGGCCGCGCCGATCCGGGTGGCGAACTCGGCCGGGTCGGCGCAGGAGTCCAGCGCCGGCCCGCCGCCGGGAAAGACGTGCCGCACGATCGGGTCCAGCGGCACCAGGTCGAGGTACTCGTCGAGCTTGGCCCCGGTGGCCTCGAACAGGTCGTGGAAGACCTGGGGCAGGGTGAACAGGCTGGGGCCGGTGTCGAAGTGGAACGAGCCGGCCGGGGTGTGGTGCGCGTACCGGCCGAGCTTGCCGCCGACGGTGTCGGCGCGTTCGAAGACGGTGACCTCGTGCCCGGTGACGGCCAACCGGGCGGCGGCGGCCAGGCCGCCCACCCCGGCGCCGACGACCACGATCCGCGCCATGCCGCGTCCTCCTAGCTGACCGGGCGGCCCCGCCAGGACAGACGTCGCCGCTTCCGCAGATGGTACGACCGCAGAGTCAGCCAACCGAGGACCACGACCGACACGGGGTGTGCCAGCGCGTCGGGCCAGGCCCGCCCACCGGTGGCCCGGGCGCTGAGCACCCGCCCGGCGACCCCGAGCAGGTAGCCGGCGGTGGCGAGCGCGGCCACCACCGGCGCGCCGGCAACCAGCGCCGCGACGGCGACCAGCGGGGGAGCGGTGTAGAGCAGGAGCAGCAGGGCCACCACGACCGCCGCTGCGGCCGGGTGACCGAAGGAGGCCCAGAGCGACTTGGTGTAGCCGTCGCGCAGCTGCGGCCAGTCCTCGTACATCCGGCAGGCGGCCAACCGGGAGCCGTCGGCGAGGGCGATCCGCCCGCCGGAGCGCTTGACCGCCCGGGCCAGCTCGATGTCCTCCAGCACCTTGTCGGCCACCGCGGCGTGCCCGCCGGCCCGGTCGTAGCCGGCCCGGTCCACCACCAGGAACTGCCCGCCGGCGGCGGCCAGCGACGGCCGCGGCGAGCGTTCCATCGCGCGCAGCGGCAGGAAGGTCAGCCACAACCACTGCAACAGCGGCTGCACCAGCCGGTCGGCCGCCGTCCGCACCACGATCCGGGGGTACGGCGACAGCAGCGTCGCCCCGGCGGCGCGCAGTTCGGTGACCGCCGCCGCGACCGCGTACGGGGTGAGCACCACGTCGGCGTCGACGAACACCAGCGCGGTGGCGGCCGGATCGGCCCGGCCGGCGAGCTGGTGGCAGGCGTGCGGCTTGCCCAGCCAGCCCGGCGGCGGGGTGACCCCGGTGAGCAGGGTGACCCGGGGATCGTCCCCGGCCACGTCGCGGACCACGTCGGCGGTCTCGTCGGTGGACCCGTCGTCGAGCACCACGATCCGCAGCCGCGGCACTCCCTGCTGGGCGAGCAGCGACCGCAGGCAGGGCGTGAGCCGGGCCGCCTCGTCGCGCAGCGGCAGCAGCACCGCCACCGGCTCGGTGACCTCGACCGGCCCGCCGGCGGGTCGGCGCAGCCAGCGGCCCGCGTTGATCCCGGTGTGTGCGGTCAGCGTGGCGAGCGCGAGGACCAGGGCGAGGACCGCCGCGCTCATGCGGTGGCGTCGACGCCGGGACGCGCCGGTCGGCGGGGTGCCCGCCGGTCGTCGCCGTGCCGGCGGGCGCGGACCAGCGTCACCGCCAGCGGCACCGCCGCCACCGCCATGCCGGCCGCGCCCCAGGCCGCCGAGGCGGGCAGGTCGAGGAAGACCGCGTGGGCCAGCACGCTGGAGAAGTACGTCCACAGGTAGAGCGCGAACATCGGGTCGTCCCGGGAGTCGGTGACCGCGACGGACGGCCCGGCCAGCGGGCGCAGCGCGCTCATCAGCAGCACCGCGAAGAGCAGCCAGCCCAGGTAGTTGCTGACCGGGATGCCGGGCAGCCCGGGCAGGGCCGGGTCGGCGTCGCGCCACACCCAGTAGCCCTCGGCCACCATCTGCGGGTCGAGGAAGAGGTCCCAGGCGGCCAGCCCGACGGCGGCCAGCGCGATCCGCCCGGGCCCGGACGAGGTCAGCCGGACGGCGGCCAGCCAGGCGGGCCACGCCATCCAGGTCCAGGCCAGCGGGATGATCAGCGGCACCCCGGCCAGCTTCGGACCGAGTTCGCCGGAGTAGTCGTAGCTGCCGAACGGGAAGCCGGTGGCGACCCCGAGGGCCTCGATCGCGAAGCCGCCGCCGGTGGCCACCGCGACCAGCGCCCCCGCCGTACGCGGGCCGCGGCGCAGCAGGGCGTGGCCGACCGCGAGCAGGTAGCCCAGCAGCACGGTGGCCACGGTCAGCCGGGCCCGGGTCGTGCCGGTGGTGAGCGGGTAGCAGATCTGGGCGAGGACGAGGACGGCCAGCAACGCCCAGGGGGCTCGCCGTCGGATCACGGCGCGGCCGGGCCGGACCGGACGGTGGCGGCCGGGTCGGCGACGGCCAGCGGCAGGTCCCGGCCGAGCACGCCGAAGGGCCGCTCGTCGCCGGGGAAGTGGAAGTGCCGCAGCACGTCGACGAAGCCGAACCGCCGGTACAGCCGCCAGGCCCGCGAGGTCTGCTCGTCGGCTTCGGGGGTGGACAGCAGGGTGGTGGTGCCCTCGGCGAGCGTGAGCAGGGCGGTCAACTGTCGGGTGCCCAGGCCGTGCCCCTGCGCCGGTGGCCGGACGTGCAGCTCCACCACCTCGAAGCAGTCGGTCAGCCAGCGCCGGCGGGCCTCCGGGTCCAGTGCCCGGTGCACCTGGTCGTGCCACCACTGCCCGGGCGCGCCCAGGTAGCCGTACCCGAAGCCGGCCAGCCGGCCGTCGGTGGTGAGGCTGGCGACGGCGCGGAAGCCGGGGCGGCGCACGTGGGTGGCGATGTAGCCGCGGCGGGCCTCCAGCAGGTCGGCGCGGTAGTTCATCGCCTCCCCGTAGACGGCGACCACGTCGTCCAGCCGCCGGACGAGATCGTCCGGCGTCCACCGCACCAACCTCATGCGTGTCCCTTCACCGTTGCCGCGTCGCCGTCGGCGACCCACCCCAGCACCGTCCGGTCGCCGACCACGTCGCGCACCTCGAACCGCGCGAAGAGCTCCTCCGCGTACCACCCCTCGGTGGGGGTGCGGCTGATCGCGGCGCGGTGCTCCGGGTGACGGTACGCGAACGCCACGAGGTCCGCGGGATCGCGCCACACGCTGACCGTGCCCTGCCAGCCCAGCGGGGCCTCGCCGACGCCGAACCGGGCGAGCAGCCCGGGCGCGGCGTGCAGCGCGGCGGCCACCGGGGGAATCGCCGTCCAGAAGGTGGCCGCCCGGCGGGGCCGCAGCCGGGCCCGGGTGAGCGCCAGCACCGGTCCGCCGACCCGGCCGCCGGGCGGGTCGCCGAACGGGCGCCGGCCGGACCACTCGCCCCGGCTGCTCACCGGGCGCAGGTCGACCCGGACGGCGGCCCGGGCGATCCGGGCCCAGCCCCGGCCGACCGGGGAGGCGTCGAAGCCGTCGGCGGCGGCGGGGGAGTCCCAGACGGCCAACGCCGCCCACCGGGTCAGGTCGGCGTCGCCGGGCCCGAAGCCGGTGCCGGTCCCCGTGCCGAGCAGCTTGCCGAACCGTACGCCGGGAGTGGCGCGCAGCCGGCGCGGGTCGAGCGCCATCCGGGTGAGCGCCCGGGGCAGCGCGGCCCGGGAGACCCGCCACACGTGCAGGGTGACCAGCTCGGGAACGGTGTCGCCGGCAGTCGCCCCGCCGGACTCGCTCACGCCACCTCGGTCGGGATGCCGACGGTGATCCGCAGCAGGTCCGCGTACGTGCTGGGGAAGACCGCCTGGGGCACCCCGCCGGCCGCCCAGATCTCGGCGTACTCCTGCAGGGCGGTGTCGACCAGGGTGCGCAGCGGGCGGGGGTGGCCCACCGGGGCGACCCCGCCGATCACCTGGCCGGTGTGTTCCCGGACGAACTCCGGGGTGGCCCGGCGCAGCCGGGTGACCCCCAGCCGGGCGGCCAGCTCGGCGGTGTCCACCCGGTGCGCGCCGGAGGTCAGCACCAGCAGTGGCTCGCCGTCGGCCTCGAAGACCAGCGAGTTGGCGATGGCGCCGACGTCGACGCCGAGCGCCGCGGCGGCCGCGGCCGCGGTGTGGACCGCCTCGGGCAGCAGGCGGACCAGGCTGGGCGCGCCCGCGCTGTCGCGTGCGTCCGCGCCGTCCAGGGCCGCCTGCACCGCCTGCACGTTCGGATGTGGCTGCATGCCCCCATTCTTCCCGGTACGCCCCGGCGCGGTGGAGCCGGTTGGGTCCGGTCGGCGTGGCGGGTGCCGTGCGCGGCGGGCGGCATCCGGTGGAGCCGACCGGTCCGGCCGATGTGGCGGGTGTCGGCGGCGGTCGCCGGGCGGCCGGTGCGCGGGTCCACGAGACGATCTCCGCGATCCCCGCGAGACGGCGGCACGCCGGACGCCACACGTTGCGTTTTCGTCGGAGGGAGGGTGTACTGTCAGAGCAGTTAGAACGAGTGTTCGATTGAGTCGTACGCCCGTTCCAACGCCCGGGAGCGGTGTTTCGCGGCTCCGGCTTCCGGGAGAGGTGCGGTTTCGCGGACCGCACCGGGTTCCGGGCAGTCGCGAGCCCGGTCCCGTCAAGGCAGGATCGTCGTCCGCCGCCCACGACCCCCGGGCGGCGGACGACGAACCCGCCGGTTCGCCGGCCGGGTGTGGTGTGGGGAAGCGTCCACACCCGGCCGGCCCCCATCCGGTGCGTCTTCCTCCGCACCACCCGCTCCGGGCGCCCGCCGACGGATCCCTTCCGCCGCGCGTCGCGCCCGCCCCGGTCACGCGGAGGAGACAGTCATGCCGACCAACCCGGCCCAGGCACCGACGGTGCCCGCGCACGTGCTGCCGCACCGCACCCCGGCCCAGCTCCTCGCGGTGGCCCGGATCGGGCTCAGCGAGGCCGCCCAGACCCGCCCCGACGGGCTGCGCTACGCCGCCGCCCACCTCGCCGCGCTGCGCGCGGCCGCGGCCCTGCTCGCCGCCCGCGCCCGCCCCGCCCCCGCCCGACGCCACCGGATCACCAGCGTCTGGGTCCTGCTCTCCACGGTCGCCCCCGAGCTCGACGAGTGGTCCGCCTACTTCGCCGCCGGCGCCGGCAAGCGGGCCGCCGCCGAGGCGGGGATACCTCGCGTGGTGAGCGCCCGGGAGGCCGACGACCTGCTCCGGGCCGCCGAGCAGTTCGTCTCGGTGGTGGAGACCGCGCTCGGCCTGGCCCACCAACCGACCCTCGACGGCCTCGCCGCCTGACCCGGCACCGCCCGGGTCCCCCGCCGGGCACACCCGGCGTCCCATCCGACAGCGACACCTGATCCAGCAGAAACACGACGGGGGGTTGGTCCCAATGGCGGGCCGCATGGTGGTCGGTTCCGCCGCACTGGCCGATCTGGTGCGCCCGGCGAGCGCACCGGACCCGGCCGGCGGCCACCGGGTGCTCCCGGTGGCGCCCGAGCTGACCGGCCTGCTGCCCAACCGCGGGCTGCGCCGGGGCAGCACGATCGCGGTCTCCGCCGGCCAACCCCGACGCAGCGGCGGCACCTCCCTGGTCCTGGCGCTGCTCGCCGAGGCGTCCCGGGCCGGCTCCTGGTGCGCGGTGGTCGGGGTGCCGACCTTCGGGGCCGGCGCGGCCGCCGAGATCGGGATCGCGCTGGACCGGCTCGCACTGGTGCCCGACCCCGGCCCGGAGTGGCCCACCGTCGTCGCGGCGCTGATCGACGGGGTCGACGTGGTGGTGACCGCCGTGCCGCAGACCGTCTCCGCCTCGGTCGCCAACCGGCTCGCCGCCCGGGCCCGGCAGCGCGGCAGCGTGCTCGTCCCGTACGGCCGGTGGGACGGCGCGGACGTCACCCTCCAGGTGGTCCGCGGGGTCTGGGAGGGGCTGGGGTCGGGCCGGGGCCGGCTGCGCCGCCGCGAGGTGACCGTGTCGGCGCGCGGGCGCGGCGCGGCCGCCCGCCCCAAGGAGATCAAGGTCTGGCTGCCCGGTGACGGGCTCACCCGGGTCATCCCCCGGCCGGCGACCGGGGGCGGCGTCGGCCGCCCCCGGCGCGGCGCGCTCACCGTGGTCGGGTCCGCGTGACCGGCACGCCGGTGCGCACCCTGCTGCTCTGGTGTCCGGACTGGCCGGTCATCGCCGCCGAGATCGTCGACGGGGTGCCCGCCACCGGCCCGGTCGCCGTGCTGCACGCCAACCGGGTGGTGGCCTGCTCCGAGCAGGCCCGCGCCGAGGGGGTGCGGCGGGGCCTGCGCCGGCGGGAGGCGCAGGGGCGCTGCCCGCAGCTGACCGTCGTCGACCACGACCCGGGGCGGGACGCCCGCGCCTTCGAACCGGTGGTCGCCGCCGTCGAGGAGGTCGTCGCCGGCGTCGAGGTGGTACGCCCCGGCGCCTGCGCGGTGGCCGCCCGGGGCCCCAGCCGCTACCTCGGCGGCGAGGAGGCGGCCGCCGAACGGATCGTCGAGCAGGTGGCCCAGGCCTGCGCGGTGGAGAGCCAGGTCGGCATCGCCGACGGGGTCTTCGCCGCCGGGCTGGCCGCGCGCGCCGGCCGGGTCGTACCGCCGGGCGGGACGCCGGAGTTCCTGACCGGGTTGCCGGTCGAGGCGCTCGGCCGTCCCGCGCTGGCCGACCTGCTGCGCCGGCTCGGCGTGCGTACCCTCGGCGACTTCGCGGCGCTGCCCGCCGGCGACGTGCTGGCCCGGTTCGGCCTCGACGGGGCGCTGGCCCACCGGCTCGCCGCCGGGCGGGACGACCGCCCGCTGGCCGTCCGGCAGCCCCCGGTCGACCTGGCGGTGACCGCCGACCACGACGAGCCGCTCGACCGGGTCGACGCGGCCGCCTTCGCCGCCCGCGCGCTCGCCGAGCGGCTGCACGACCGGCTCGCCGCGCACGGGCTGGCCTGCACCCGGCTCGGCATCGAGGCGGTCACCGCGCACGGGCAGGAGCTGCACCGGGTCTGGCGGCACGACGGCCTGCTCACCGCCGCGGCCATCGCCGACCGGGTCCGGTGGCAGCTCGACGGCTGGCTCTCCGGCAGCACCGGCCGGGCCGGTGCCCGCCCGGCCCGGCCGACCGCCGGGATCGTCCGGCTGCGGCTGGTCCCCGACGGGGTGCTGGCCCAGGCGGGGCTGCAACCCGGCCTGTGGGGGGAGACCGGCGAGGAGCGGGAGCGGGCGCACCGGGCGTTGAGCCGGGTGCAGGGCATCCTCGGCCCGGAGTCGGTGGTCACCGCCGTGCTCGGCGGCGGTCGCTCCCCGGCCGACCAGACCCACCTGGTCCCCTGGGGCGACGAACGGCTCCCGGCCCGCCCCGGCCCACCCCCGCTGCCCGGCGAGCCGGCCCCGGACGCCGACCGGGCCGTCGGTGCGGGCCGTGCCACGGGCGCCGGTGGGGATCACGGCGCGGGCACCGGTGGCGTCGAGGGTGGCGGGGGTGCCCAGCGGGTCGCCGGCGAGGGTCGTGCCGTGGCACCCCGCCGGGCCGCCGGTGGGGGTCGGGCTACGAGCACCGGCCGGGTCAACAGTGGTGCCGCCGGCGGCGGGGGGAGCGCCGTTCCGCCGTGGCCGGGCCGGCTGCCGCCGCCCGCACCGGCCGTGGTGCTGCCCACCCCGCTCGCCGCGTCCGTGCACGACGCCGCCGGCGAGCCGGTCGTGGTCAGCGCGCGCCTGGCGGTGAGCGCCGCGCCGGCCCGGCTGGCCGTCGGCACGGCCCGACCGGTCGAGATCGTCGGCTGGGCCGGCCCGTGGCCGGTGGACGAGCGCTGGTGGGCGCCCGCCGAGGCCCGGCGCCGGGCCCGGTTCCAGGTCTGCCTGGCCGACGGCGCCGCCCTGCTGCTGGCGGTCGAGGCCGGCCAGTGGCTGGTGGAGGCGATCTATGACTGAGCCGGTCCCGTCCGGCCCGGGGCGGTTCCCTCGCGGAGCTGGCGCCCCCGATCGGTCGGTCCGCTCCGTGTCGGGGGCGGATGCCCCGGTGAGCGATATGACTGTCAGGCATATTTATGACTGTCAGGCATATCGCCCACCGACCCTTTCGTCGGTGGAGCCGGCCGTCGGGGTCCGGTCGCCCGCGGGGGCGGCCAGATGAGCTTCCACAACCCCAAGCTGCCCTGGTCCGAGCTGGAACGGGTGCTCTCCGGGCGACCCGGCGGCGGGTCGGGCGGCGGCGGCGGCGGGAGGCCACGGGGTGGGCGGTCGCGCGAGGAGCGGCACCTGCACGTGGTCGACCCGCTCGCGGTCGACGCCGACGGCGGCGACGCCCCGGCCTGGAGCCGCAAGCGCCAGCAGTACGAGGCGCCCGAGCTGCCCCACCCGGACGGCACGGTGCCCTACGCCGAGCTGCACGCGCACACCAACTTCAGCTTCCTCGACGGCGCCAGTCATCCCGAGGAGCTGGCCGAGGAGGCCGCCCGGCTGGGGCTCACCGCGCTCGCCGTCACCGACCACGACGGCTTCTACGGCGTGGTCCGCTTCGCCGAGGCGGCCCGCGCGCTGCACCTGCCGACGATCTTCGGCGCCGAGCTCTCCCTCGGGCTGCCGGGCCCGCAGAACGGCGAGCCCGACCCGCACGGCGCGCACCTGCTGGTGCTCGCCCACGGCCACGAGGGGTACGCCCGGCTGGCCACCACCATCGCCCGCGCCCAGCTGCGCGGCGGGGAGAAGGGCCGCCCGGTCTACGGCGAGCTGGAGGAGGTCGCCGCCGAGCTGCGCGACCACGTGCTGGTGCTGACCGGCTGCCGCAAGGGGCACGTGCCGGGCGCGCTGCTCACCGAGGGCGTCGACGCGGCGGCCCGCGAGCTGGACCGGCTCACCGCCCTCTTCGGCGCCGAGACGGTGGCGGTGGAGCTGACCGACCACGGCCACCCGGTCGACGCCGACCGCAACGACGCCCTCGCCGAGCTGGCCGCCGCCGCCGGGCTGCCCACGGTGGCCACCAACAACGTGCACTACGCGACCCCGGCCCGGCGCCGGCTCGCCACCACCCTGGCCGCCGTCCGGGCCCGACGCAGCCTGGACGAGATCGACGGCTGGCTGCCCGCCGCCGCCACCGCCCACCTGCGCAGCGGCGCGGAGATGGCGGCGCGGTTCGCCGCGTACCCGGGATCGGTGGCCCGGGCCGCGGAGTTCGGCGCCGAGCTGGCCTTCGACCTCCAGCTCGTCGCGCCGCAGCTGCCGGCGTACCCGGTGCCGCCGGGGCACACCGAGATGAGCTGGCTGTGGCACCTGACGATGCAGGGCGCCCGGGAGCGCTACGGCCCGCCCGAGGCGCACCCGGAGGCGTACGCGCAGCTGGAGCACGAGCTGAAGATGATCGAGGAGCTGGGCTTCCCCGGCTACTTCCTGGTGGTCTACGACATCGTCACGTTCTGCCGTGAGCAGGACATCTACTGCCAGGGCCGGGGCTCGGCGGCGAACTCGGCGGTCTGCTACGCGCTGCGGATCACCAACGTGGACGCGGTCCGGCACCGGCTGCTCTTCGAGCGCTTCCTCGCCCCGGAGCGCGACGGCCCGCCCGACATCGACGTGGACATCGAGTCCGACCGCCGGGAGGAGGTGATCCAGCACGTCTACACCCGGTACGGCCGGGAGCACACCGCGCAGGTCGCCAACGTCATCTCGTACCGGCCCCGCTCGGCGGTGCGGGACGTGGCCAAGGCGTTCGGCTTCTCACCCGGCCAGCAGGACGCCTGGAGCAAGCAGATCGACCGGTGGGGCTCGGTGGCGTCGGTCGACGTCGAGGACATCCCCGAGCAGGTGGTCGCGTACGCCAACGAGCTGCAGACGTTCCCCCGGCACCTGGGCATCCACTCCGGCGGCATGGTGATCTGCGACCGGCCGGTGATCGAGGTGTGCCCGGTGGAGTGGGGCCGGATGCCCGGCCGCAGCGTGCTCCAGTGGGACAAGGACGACTGCGCCGCCGTCGGCCTGGTCAAGTTCGACCTGCTCGGCCTGGGCATGCTCTCCGCGCTGCACTACGGCTACGACATGATCGGGATGACCCTCGACCTGGGCGACATGACGCTGGACGACCCCGAGGTCTACGACATGCTCTGCCGGGCCGACTCGGTCGGGGTGTTCCAGGTGGAGAGCCGCGCCCAGATGGCCACCCTGCCCCGGCTCAAGCCCCGCGAGTTCTACGACCTGGTGGTCGAGGTGGCGCTGATCCGGCCCGGCCCGATCCAGGGCGGCTCGGTGCACCCGTACATCCGGCGCAAGAACGGCCAGGAGCCGGTGACCTTCCCGCACCCGCTGATGCGCAACGCGCTGGAGAAGACCCTCGGCGTGCCGCTGTTCCAGGAGCAGCTCATGCAGCTCGCGATCGACCTGGCCGGCTTCGACGCGGCCGGGGCCGACCAGCTGCGCCGGGCGATGGGGTCCAAGCGCTCGGTGGAGCGGATGGCGCAGATCGCCGACCGGCTCTACGCCGGGATGGCCGAGCGGGGCATCACCGGCGAGCTGGCCGACGACGTCTACCGCAAGCTCACCGCGTTCGCCAGCTACGGTTTCCCGGAGAGCCACGCGATGAGCTTCGCCTACCTGGTCTACGCCAGCTCCTGGCTCAAGCGCTACCACCCGGGGCCGTTCCTGGCCGCGCTGCTCAACGCCCAGCCGATGGGCTTCTACTCGCCGCAGACCCTGGTCGACGACGCTCGCCGGCACGGCGTGGAGGTACGCCGGCCGGACATCAACGCCAGCGGGGCCAAGGCGGTGCTGGAGTCGACGCCGGAGACCCGGTGGGGGAGCCAGCCGGGGGAGCCGCCGCACGCCTGGGGGCTGGGCGGGCCGGCCGTCCGGCTCGGGCTCGGCAGCGTGCGTACCCTCGGCGAGGACGTGGCCGAGCGGATCGAGGCGGAGCGGGCGGCGCGCGGGCCGTACCGGGACATGCCGGATGTGTCCCGGCGGGTCGGGCTCACCGCCGCGCAGCTGGAGGCGCTGGCCACCGCGGACGCCTTCGCGTGCTTCGGGCTGACCCGGCGGCAGGCGCTCTGGGCCGCCGGCGCGGCGGCCCAGGACCGGCCGGGCCGGCTGCCCGGCACGGTGACCGGGACGGCCGCGCCCACCCTGCCCGGGATGGAGGCGGTGGACCGGCTGGTCGCCGACGTCTGGGCGACCGGGCTGTCCCCGGAGAGCCACCCGGCCCGGTTCATCCGCGACCGGCTCGACGCCCTCGGCGCGGTGCCGATCGCCCGGCTCGGCCGGGTGGAGCCGGGCCGGCGGATCCGGGTCGGCGGGATCGTCACCCACCGGCAGCGGCCCGCGACCGCCGGTGGGGTCACCTTCCTCAACCTGGAGGACGAGACGGGGATGCTCAATGTCACTTGCTCCCCGGGGCTGTGGCAGCGCTACCGTCGAATCGCCCGCACCAGCGCGGCGTTGGTGGTGCGAGGCCGGTTGCAGCGGCACGAGGGAGTCACCAGCCTCACCGCGGACCGGCTGGACGCCATCGAGCCACCGGTCAGCCCGGCGTCCCGAGATTTCCGCTGATTCCAGTGATCCACATTACGGTTTCCTCGGACGCCAGGCGGGAGACTGCCGGCACGTGCGGGCAGAGTGGCCCGCTCGCGGCAAGGGGGAAGACGCGATGACGTCGAACAGCATGCACACCGGCGGCGTGGCGAACGCCCGGCGCACCCGGCTCGCGGCCGGATGGGCGCCGGCGCAGGACGTGGAGACGCGCGAGTACCAGGTCCACGACGGCCCGGTGGCCAACGCGAACCGGTCCCGCGCGGAGGAGGACCCCGCCGCCGGCGGCGAGTCCTGACCAGCGCGGTACCGCCTGCGGGGGGTCCGGTGGCGCGGGTGACTAGGCTCGACCGGGTGGAGCAGACCACCCGAGGCCGGTTCACCGGGCCGCCGCTGACCCCCCGTACCGCTGTCATCTGGTCGGTCCTCGCCGATGAGCTGGACCGACGTGCCGGCGCCGAGCTGACCGTGCTCGACGTCGGCGGTGGGACCGGCGGCTTCGCCGTCCCGCTCGCCCAGGCCGGGCACCGGGTCACCGTGGTCGACGCCAGCCCCGACGCGCTCGCCGCGCTGACCCGCCGGGCCGCCGAGGCCGGGGTCGCCGCCCGGGTACGCGCCGTGCAGGGCGACGGCGACGCCCTGGCCGGGCTGGTCGAACCGGCCAGCGCCGACCTGGTGCTCTGCCACTCCGTGCTGGAGGTGGTCGACGACCCGACGCCGGTGGTCACCGCGCTGGCCGCCGCGCTGCGACCCGGGGGTGCGGCCAGCGTGCTGGTCGCCGGCCGGGCCGCCGCCGTGCTGGCCCGGGCGATGACCGGCCACCTGGACGTCGCCGCCGCGCTCGCCGCCGCCCCGGACGGCTCCGCCGGGCCGCGCGACACCCTGCGCCGGCGCTTCGACGCCGACGGCGCCGCCGCGCTGCTGCGCGCCGCCGGGCTCACCGTCGAGGAGATCCACGGGGTACGCGTCCTCGCCGACCTGCTCCCCGCCGCCGTGGCCGACGGCCAGCCGGGCAGCCTGGTCGAGCTGGAACGGGCCCTCGCCGCCCGGTCGCCGTACCGGGACCTCGCCGCCCAGCTGCACCTGTTCGCCCGCCGGCCGGCCTGACGGCATGACCTCCGCCGCACCGCCCGATCCGCTGGACGTCGTGGCGCCCCGCTACGGCGGCGGCAGCCTCGCCGACGTGGTGCCCAGCGCGCTGGCGGTGCTCGGCGTGCCCGGCGCGGTCGACCTGCTCGGGCTCACCCCCCGGCTGGCCGGGGTGCGGCGGATCGCCGTGCTCCTGGTCGACGGGCTCGGCTGGTACCAGATCCCGACGGCCGCGCCGTACGCGCCGACCCTGGCCGGGCTTGCCGCCACCGTCGGTAGGCCGCTGACCTCGGGTTTTCCCTCCACCACCCCGACCAGCCTGGTGAGCTTCGGCGCGGGCGTCGCGCCCGGGCCGCACGGGGTGCTCGGCTTCACCGTCCGGGTGCCCGGCACCGACCGGGTGCTCAACCACATCGAGTGGGCCGGTGACCCGGAGCCGCTGACCTGGCAGCCGGTCCGTACCCAGTGGGAGCGGGCCCGGGCGGCCGGCGTCGCGGTGACCGTGGTCAGCCGCCCCGAGTTCGCCGGCAGCGGGTTGACCCTGGCCGCCAACCGGGGCGGCGACTACCGGGGCGCCACCGGGGTGGACGCCCTGGCGGCGACGATGCTCGCCGCGCTCGCCGCCGGCCCCGGGCCGACCCTGGTCTCCGGCTACCACCCCGACCTGGACCGGCACGGTCACCTGACCGGCGTCGACTCCGCACCCTGGCGGATCGCCGCCGCCGAGGTGGACGCGCTGCTCGCCCGGCTCGTCAACGGGCTGCCGGCGGACGCCGCGCTGCTGGTCACCGCCGACCACGGGCAGCTCGACGTGCCCGCCGCGCACCGCTTCGACCTGGACACCGACTCCCGGCTGCGGGCCGGCGTGCGGGTCGTCGCCGGGGAGCCGCGGGTGCGCTACCTGCACGTCGAGCCGGGTGCCGTGGACGACGTGGTGGCCGCCTGGTCGGCGGTGCTCGGCCCGGCCGCCCGGGTGGAGACCCGGGCGGAGGCGGTGGCCGCCGGGCGGTTCGGCCCGGTGCCGGAGGAGCACCTGCAACGCGTCGGCGACGTCGTGGTGACCTGCCACGGCACGTACGCCGTGCTGGCCAGCCGCTCCGAGCCGCCCGCGGTGTCCCGGCTGGTGGCGTACCACGGGGCGGACACGGCGGCGGAGCTGACCATCCCGCTGCTGGTGGTGCGGGGCTGACCGGTCGGGCTGTCGTACCCGGGGGCTAACCTGCGGGAATGGGTCGGAGCCAGTCGTTGCCGCGCGGCGGCGGTGACCCGCGCTTCGGGCCGGACGCCGACGACTCCGGCAGCCCGATCCTGCACGTCGACATGGACGCCTTCTTCGCCTCGGTGGAGGTGCGTCGTCGCCCCGAGCTGCGCGGCCGGCCCGTGGTGGTCGGTGGCGTCGGGCCGCGCGGCGTGGTCAGCTCCGCCAGCTACGAGGCCCGGCGGTACGGCGTCCGCAGCGCCATGCCCACCATGCGCGCCCGGGCGCTCTGCCCGCACGCGGTCTACCTCCCGCCCGACTTCACGCAGTACACGGCCGCCTCCCGGGCGGTCATGCAGATCTTCCGGGACGTCACCCCGCTGGTCGAGCCGCTCTCCCTGGACGAGGCGTTCCTGGACGTGGCCGGCGCCCGGCGGCTGTTCGGGCCGCCGGCCGAGATCGCCCGCCGGATCCGCGAACGGGTGGCGGCCGAGCAGGAGCTGACCTGTTCGGTCGGGGTGGCCCCGACCAAGTTCGTGGCCAAGCTCGGCTCCACCCGGGCCAAGCCGGACGGCCTGCTCGTGGTGCCCGCCGACCGGGTGCTGGACTTCCTGCACCCGCTGCCGGTCGGCGCGCTCTGGGGGGTGGGGGAGCGCTCCGCCGAGACGCTGCGCCGGCTGGGCCTGAACACCATCGGCGACCTGGCCGAGGCACCGTACGGCATGCTCCGCAAGGCGGTCGGCGAGGCGTCCGCCAGCCACCTGCACGAGTTGGCCTCGGGGCGCGACCCGCGCACGGTCAGCCCCGAGCACGTGGAGAAGTCGATCGGCGCCGAGGTGACCTTCGACGCCGACGTCGCCGACCCGGTGGAGATCCGCCGCGCCCTGCTCGCCCTCAGCGACAAGGTCGGCGCCCGGCTGCGCCGGGCCGGGCAGGTCGGCCGGACGGTCTCGCTCAAGGTGCGGCTGACCGACTTCCGCACGGTCAACCGGTCCCGCACCCTCGGCGTGTCCACCGACGTCGCCCGGGAGATCTTCGACACCGCCTGGGCGCTGTACACCGTTCTCGACCCCGCCGAGCGCGTCCGCCTGGTCGGCGTCCGGGTGGAGGGGCTGGCCGGGGTGACGGAGACGCCGCAGCAGCTGACCCTCGGCGCGCCCGAGCGCGGCTGGCGGGAGGCGGAAGCTGCCGCCGACGCTGCGGCTGCCCGTTTCGGGCGGTCCGTCATAGGTCCGGCCAGTCTGCTCGGCAAGCGTGATACCCGTCGAGGCGAAAATCCGACCCGGCCGTAGGTCGTCCCGCTTTCCGACGCGCGAGCCCCCTCGTAGACTTGACGGCAAGCAGCCGGTTGGCTGCCACGGTCTGTCGGCCCGACCGGGCCGACCAACGTGACCGGGGAGGAGTGCCGTGCCGCTCTCGGAGCACGAGCAGCGGCTGTTCGAGCAGATCGAGCGGTCGCTTGCCGAGGACCCCAAATTCGCCTCGGCCGTGCGCGCCAGCGACCCGCGTTTCCACGCGCGGCGTCGCCTGCTCGTCGCTGCCGGCGTGGTCGTCGTCGGCCTGGCCCTGTTGGTTTACGGCGCGGTGATCAAGACTCCGCCGCTGGCAGTGGCGGGCTTCGTCGTCATGCTGGCCGCGCTGGGCTACGCGGTGCAGTCGCATCGCCGGTCGCAGTCACCCGACCTGCACGTGGTGGGTGGCACGACGACGAGTCGCCGTCGTCCGCGCGGACGCGCGGGTGGTCGACGGCCGTCGCTGCTGGACCGCATGGAGGACCGGTGGCGGCAGCGTCCGGAGGGACATCGCTGAACGCTCACCGCCCCTGAGGCGGGTGGGCGTCGCCACGACGGTGGGTGCCGGACGCGGTCCGGCCACCTCCGTCGTTTCCGCACGTCCGGCCCCGATCCGAGGCCGGGTCGTCGGTCGTGATCGACTCGGTGTCGGCGCCGTGGCGGGGTCCGGAGGCGCGGAATGCCGCCATGTCGGCGATATTGCCTGCCGCCGCAGACGGCGGCGGCTCGTCGGTGCCGCCCGGTCCGCCGAGGCGTGCTCGGGGCCGGAGTGGCCCCGAGCACGTGGCCGGGTGAGGGCCGGGTCAGGCCCGGCGGGCGGCGCGGTTGGCGAGCAGCCGGCGCGGGTTCCAGCGCAGCAACCGTGAGCGGGTCCGCCCGCCACTGGCAACCAGCCGGGAGGACGAGTCCGCCACCGTCAGCCGCCAGCGCAGCAGCACCGACGGCGGCAGCACGGTCGCCAGGAACCGGGTTCGCCGGTCCGACCGGGCGGCGATGGCGCCCCGGACCGTCGTCAACGCCCGGTGCAACGGCTCGCCGGTGAGCGGGTCACGGGCGTAACGGGCCCGCTCCTCCGCCCGGCCGAGCAGCCGTACCGCCGCCGCGGACGCGGTGTCGTCGGCGACGGCCTCGCGGGCCAGGCGCTCGGCGGTGGCCCGGGGCGTCTCGGTGTGGTCCACGCGTACCCGGTAGTCGACCAGCGTGTCCAGCAGCTCGTCCCAGGCCGCGTGCGCGTCGGCGCGGGCCCGGTCGTGGTCCGCGCCGAGCACGACCATGCCGGGCGCGTCGGCGCCCGCCCCGCCCGCAACGTCCGGGCCGCCGGCGACGGCGGCGACCGCCCGGGCCGGCCGGCCGTGGCGGCGACGCCGCAGCGCCATCCGCCGCAGGGCCGGCAGGCAGAGCAGGGCGATCAGCGCCAGCACGGCGCCCGCCGTCCACCAGGGCCAGCTCGGCGCGCGCCGGGTCGGGGCGCCGCCGGCGGCGTCGAAGCCGGCGTCGGTGTCCCGGTCGGCGGCGTCCTCCCGGTCCGGCCCGGCCGTGGCGGCCGGGTCCTCCGGGGAGGCGCCCGGCGCGCTGGTCTCCGACGGCTCCGGGTCCGGGGCGTCGCTGTCCGGGGCCCAGGCCGAGCGGTTCGCGCCCTGCACCGCGTACGCCGGGGTCGCGTCGAACGGGACCCAGCCCAGCTGGTCGAAGTAGACCTCCGTCCAGGCGTGCAGGTTGCGGTTGGTCAGCAGGTACGTGTCGTCGCCGGCGCTGGTGCCGTTGGTGAAGCCGAACGCCACCCGGGCCGGGATGCCGGCGGAGCGCACCAGCCAGGCCATCGCCGCCGCGTACTGCTGGCAGTAGCCGACCTTGTTGGTGAGGAAGTCGACGATCTCCTCGCCGCTGGTGCCGCCCTTGGTGCTCAGCGAGTAGCTGAAGCCGTTCTCCCGGGAGAAGTAGTCGTAGATCGCCCGGACCTTGTCGTAGTCGTTCTGCTTCCCCTCGACCAGCCGGGACACCAGCAGGTCGACCTGCTGCACCGCCGGCCGCCGGGTCTGCTGGACGGCGATCGGGTGCTCGGCGGGCAGGGAGCGGGCCCGGCGCAGAGCCGACGGGGTGAACGTCGAGCGGACGTACTCGAAGGAGTAGCGCTTGCCCCGGGAGTTGTCCCCCCTGGAGAAGACCACCCCGAGGTTGGAGTCGTAGAGCCAGTTGCCGCTGAGCCCGTCGACGTTGACCGGGTCGGCGTACACCGGCACGAACGGCATGTCCAGGTTGCGGGTGACCTCCACCGTGGCCCGGTACCGCTGCTGCTCGGCGCCCTGCCGGGCCGGTGGGGCGGGCAGGTCCCGGTCCACCCGCCGGCCGTTGGGCGGGCGCACCCGGAAGCCGTCCGGCCGCAGCTCGTCGGCGACGCCGAAGCGCAGGTAGAACGGGCTCGACTCGGTGGTGGTCACCTTGACCATCTCGGCCACCTCGCTCTGGTTGAGCTGGCCGCTGAGCGCGGCGAACAGGTCGATCCGGCCGGGGCTGCCGCCCTGGCCGGGCCGCCCGTTGCCGGTGCCGTTGCCGGTCGAGTTGACCTGGTCGAGCAGCCCACCGGTCATCCCGGGCACGGCCAGCGGGAGCACCACGGCCAGCGCCACGCCCACCACCGCCAGCCGGCGACCGGCCGCGGCCAGCGGGGAGGACTCCCAGACGTCGACGTCGCGTCCCTCGCCGGTGAACCGGCGGCCGAACCGGCGTACCCGGTCGACGTTGTCGGTGACCAGCAGCCACAGGTAGCCGGAGGCGCCGACCACGAACGGCAGCGCGGGCACGCTGTCCACGTAGACCGCCACCGGCACCGAGTAGATCGCCAGCATCGGCAGGCCGGCCAGCGCCGGACGGCGCAGCCCCACCGCGAGCACGTCCACCATGATCGCCACCGAGCCCACTCCGAGCACGGTGATGAACAGCAGCGGGGTGGTGTCCGGCACCTCGACGCCGTACGAGCGCATGTCCTGCAACGAACCCTGCAACAGCTCGCCGAAGTGGGCCAGGGTGGCCGGCGTGGGCAGGAACGCGACCAGCTCGGTGCCGCCCGGGAAGAGCCAGGTCAGGGCGAGCAGCAGGCCGGCCAGCATGCCCAGCACCTGGCCCCACAGGGGAGCCCGGACCAGTCGGGTCAGCGCGGCCACCCCGGCGACCACGGCCACCGCGATGGCGGCCTCGATCAGCCAGGTCCAGCGCTGGAAGATCGAAGACAGCGGCGCCGCGGCGAGCAGAGTCGCCGCGGCGGCCACGAAGCCGAGGTTCCGGGACGCGATCACGACGTCACCCTTTCCGTCATCGGACGCCGCCGGCGACCGTCTCGGCGAGCGCCGCGCGCAACGCGAAGCCCTGCGAGCCCCGGGCGGCCTGCGGCCAGAGCGCCGGCAGCCGGCCGCCGTGGTCCACCCCGATCACCCGCCAGCCGCCCTGGAGCAGGGCGAGCGCGGCCGCGCCGTGCGCCCGTTCCGACTCGGCGCGGGCCTTCTCCGGCAGGTTGAGCCAGGTGGAGCTGTCCAACAGGAAGGCGACGCAGGTCGCCCCGTTGGCGCGCAGCCCGGCCAGCAGCTCGGCCTCGGCGGTGCTCACCGCACCGAGCAGGGCGATGATCAGGCCGCCGTCGGAGCGCTGCCGGACCCGCTGCACCAGGGTGGCGACCTCGCCGCGCTGGTCGAGGCGGACGTCCGCCAGGTGGTCCAGGAGCAGGCCTTCCCCGGCGCCCTCGGTGGCGTCCACGTCCGCACCGGAGCCGGTGACCAGCCGCAGCTTGTAGCCGGACTGGCGCAGGTGCACCGCGATGCTCGCGGCGGCGGAGACCGCCCACTCGAAGCTGGCGGTCGGGCCGTCGCCGCGGTGGCCGAACGCCCGGGTGTCCAGCACGACGGTGGCCCGGCTCTCCCAGGGCTGCTCCTCGCGGCGCACCATCAGCTCACCGGTGCGGGCGGTGGACTTCCAGTGCACCCGGCGCAGGTCGTCGCCGACCCGGTACTCCCGGGTGGCGGCGTCGTCCTCGCCGTGCACCGCCACCGACCGGGCCCGGCTGTCGCCGCTGCCGGCGTACTCGCCGGGGAGGCGGACCGTCGGCAGCGGGCTGACCTGGGGGATCACGGTCAGGTGGTCGGTGCTGGGGAAGGCCCGGGTCAGCTCGCAGAGCCCGAACGGGTCGGTCAGCCGGACCACCAGCGGGCCCACCTCGTACCGGCCGCGCACGTCGGCGCGGACCGTGTACGCCACCGAGCTGGCCTGGTGCGCGCCGAGCCGCTCCAGCACCACCCGGGGCCGGCTGCCCAGCGCGTACGGCAGCCGGTCCTCCAGCAGCAGGGTGCCGGTGGGCAGGCGGGACATGTTCTGCAGGCGCAGCACCACCCGGGAGCTGGCCCCGACCGGCACCCGGTGCGGCTCCAGCGACCGGTTGCAGGCCAGCTTGTAGCGGCTGCGCCCGACGTAGAGCGCGGCGAGCAGCGGCAGGACGGCGAGCAGCACGGCCACCCGCAGCAGGTCCTTCTCGCCGAGGATGCCGGCGGAGACCGCCGCCGCGACCGCGGCCGCCAGGAACGAGCGGCCGCGGGTGGTCAGGCCGCGCAGCCCGTCGCGCACCTCAGGGCCTCCGCGGCTCGTACGGCCCGCGGCCGTTGCCCGCGGCGGGCCGCGGCGTGTCGTACGGGGTGCGCTTGCGCTCCTGCGGCAGCGCCAGCCGGTGCACCAGCTCCGAGACGATCGCGTCGGTGGTGCGCCGGGCCAGCTGGGCGTCGGCGGTCGGGATGATCCGGTGCGCCAGCACCGGCACCGCCAGCGCCTGCAGGTCGTCGGGGAGCACGTAGTCGCGACCCTCCAGCGCGGCGACCGCGCGGGCGGTGCGCAGCAGCTGGAGCGTGGCCCGGGGGGAGGCGCCGAGGCGCAGGTCGGGGGCCTCGCGGGTGGCGGTGACCAGGTCGACCGCGTACTGCTTGACCGCGTCCGCGACGTGCACCTGCCGGACCGTGGCGATCAGCTGGCGCACCGTCGCGGCGTCGGAGACCGGGCGCAGCTCCTGCAGCGGGTCGGTGGCGCCGTGGCCGTCCAGCATGGCCAGCTCGGCGCCGGGGTCGGGGTAGCCCATGGCGATCCGGGCGGTGAACCGGTCGCGCTGCGCCTCCGGCAGGGGGTACGTCCCCTCCATCTCGATCGGGTTCTGGGTGGCGATCACCATGAACGGCGTCTGGAGCTGGTAGGTGACCCCGTCGACGGTGACCTGCCGCTCCTCCATGCACTCCAGCAGCGCCGACTGGGTCTTCGGCGAGGCCCGGTTGATCTCGTCGCCGACCACCAGGTTGGCGAAGACGGCGCCCGGACGGAACTCGAAGTCGTGCGTCTCCTGGTTGTAGACGCTGACCCCGGTGACGTCGCTGGGCAGCAGGTCGGGGGTGAACTGGATGCGCCGGACCGAGCAGTCGATCGAACGGGCGAGGGCCTTGGCCAGCTTGGTCTTGCCGACCCCCGGCACGTCCTCGATCAGGAGGTGTCCCTCGGCGAGCAGGACGGCCAGGGCGAGGCGCACGGTCGCGGTCTTGCCTTCGATGACCTGCTCGATGTTGGCCACGATGGCTTCGCTGGCGGCGCGGAACTGGTCGTGCGGCAGCAGGCCGCCCACCTCGTCCCAGGTCTGTTGTGTCACGGGCCTCCTCCTCGTCGCCGGAACGGCAGCTCTGTATAGAGCACCTGGACCCGCCGTTGGGTTCGCGACGCCGAGCCACGTCTGCCGCAGAAATCTCACTGGTTCTCAGGCTAACCATGTTTCTCGTTGTCGCCGACCCCCGCAGGTAGACGGTCGGTTACGCCCCGAATATTCGCCGCAACGGGGGACCTGACGGTCGCTGTCGGTGCCCGCCATGATCACGATGGGCACCGGCGCGGGCCCCGGCGAGGGTGGACCCGGCCGAACCGCGGTGGCGGGCCACCCGCGCGCCCGGCGAGCGGGGTACACTGCCGGACATGGCCGGAGTCTTCCTGCTTCTTACCGGGCCGTGCTGATGCGCTGACGCGCGACAGCACGGCGGCCCCTCCTGCGCGAGGGGCTTTTTTGTGCCCTCCGCCGGCCGGCGTGCGCCCCGCGACCCGCCCGGCCCGGACGGGCCGCACCGAGAGCGGATCCACTCCCCATACCGACCCATGACCACGCCGAGCGAGGTCAGCACCCAGCCCGGCCGCGCACGGCCGGCGGCGACGAGCGAAGCGAGGAGACGCCATGAGTGAGGCAGCCGCACCGGCGGGCGACATTCCCCCCTACCGGTACACCGCGGCCCTGGCCGACGAGATCGAAAACCGTTGGCAGGACGTCTGGGCGCGCGAGGGCACCTTCCACGCCCCGAACCCGACCGGCCCGCTGGCCGACCCGGACCACCCCCGCGCCGGCGCGGAGAAGCTGTACGTGCTGGACATGTTCCCGTACCCGTCGGGCGCCGGCCTGCACGTCGGCCACCCGCTGGGCTACATCGGCACCGACTGCTTCGCCCGCTACCAGCGGATGGCCGGGCGCAACGTGCTGCACGCGATGGGCTTCGACGCGTTCGGCCTGCCCGCCGAGCAGTACGCGGTGCAGACCGGCACCCACCCGCGTACCACCACGGTGGCGAACATCGAGCGGTACAAGGCGCAGCTGCGCCGGCTGGGGCTGGCCCACGACGAGCGCCGTTCGGTGGCGACCATCGACACCGACTTCTACCGCTGGACCCAGTGGATCTTCCTGCAGATCTTCAACTCCTGGTACGACCCGGACGTGCGCAGGGCCCGCCCGATCGCGGAGCTGATCGCCGAGTTCGAGGGCGGCAACCGGCCCACCCCGGACGGCCGGCCCTGGGCCGAGCTGACCGTGGCCGAGCGGCGGACGATCGTCGACGACCACCGGCTGGCGTACGTCTCGCAGGCCCCGGTGAACTGGTGCCCCGGGCTGGGCACCGTGCTGGCCAACGAGGAGGTCACCGCCGACGGCCGCTCCGAGCGGGGCAACTTCCCGGTCTTCAAGCGCAACCTGAAGCAGTGGATGATGCGGATCACCGCGTACGGCGACCGGCTGCTGGACGACCTGGACACCCTGGACTGGCCCGAGCCGATCAAGCTGATGCAGCGCAACTGGATCGGCCGCTCCCAGGGCGCCCACATCGACTTCCCCACGGAGCGGGAGCCGATCCGGGTGTTCACGACCCGCCCGGACACCGTCTTCGGCGCCACCTACATGGTGCTGGCCCCGGAGCACGAGCTGGTCGACGCGCTGGTGCCGGCGACATGGCCGGCGGGGACGAAGGACGCCTGGACCGGCGGACACGCCAACCCGCGCGCGGCCGTGGAGGCGTACCGGAAGGCGGCGGCGGCCAAGACCGACGTCGAGCGGCAGGCCGACACGAAGGAGAAGACTGGCGTCTTCGTCGGCGCGTACGCCGTCAACCCGGTCACCGGCGGGCAGATCCCGATCTTCATCGCCGACTACGTGCTGGCCGGCTACGGCACCGGCGCGATCATGGCGGTGCCCGCGCAGGACGAGCGGGACTGGGCGTTCGCCGAGGTCTTCGAGCTGCCGATCGTGCGGACCGTGCAGCCGTCGGAGGGCTTCGACGGCAAGGCGTACACCGGGGAGGGTCCGGCGATCAACAGCGCCGCGCCCGACCGCGGCCTGGACCTGAACGGCCTGGGGGTCGCCGACGCCAAGGCGGCGATCATCGAGTGGCTGGAGGCCAACGGGCACGGCGCCGGCGCGGTCACCTACCGGCTGCGCGACTGGCTGTTCTCCCGGCAGCGCTACTGGGGCGAGCCGTTCCCGATCGTGTACGACGAGACCGGTGCGGCGATCGCGCTGCCCGAGGAGATGCTGCCGGTCGAGCTGCCCGAGGTGGACGACTTCTCGCCGCGCACCTTCGACGCCGACGACGCCGACAGCAACCCGGAGACCCCGCTGTCGCGGCGGCGCGACTGGGTCGAGGTGGAGCTGGACCTGGGTGACGGCCCGAAGCGCTACACCCGCGAGACCAACGTGATGCCGCAGTGGGCCGGCTCCTGCTGGTACGAGCTGCGCTACCTGGACCCGACCAACTCGGAGCGGTTCGTCGACGCGGAGAACGAGCGGTACTGGATGGGCCCGCGCGGCGAGGGCGACTGCGGCGGCACCGACATGTACGTCGGCGGCGCCGAGCACGCCGTGCTGCACCTGCTGTACGCCCGGTTCTGGCACAAGGTGCTGTTCGACCTGGGCCACGTCTCGTCGTTCGAGCCGTTCCGCAAGCTGTTCAACCAGGGCTACATCCAGGCGTACGCGTACACCGACGCCCGGGGCGCCTACGTGCCGGCCGAGGACGTGGTCGAGCGCGACGGCGGCTTCTACCTGGGCGACACCCGGGTCAACCGCGAGTACGGCAAGATGGGCAAGTCCCTGAAGAACGTCGTCACGCCCGACGAGATGTGCGCCGCGTACGGCGCCGACACGTTCCGGGTCTACGAGATGTCGATGGGTCCGCTGGAGGTGTCCCGCCCGTGGGAGACCCGGGCGGTCGTCGGGTCGTACCGGTTCCTGCAGCGGGTCTGGCGGGCGGTCGTCGACGAGCAGACCGGCGCGCTGCGGGTCACCGACGCCCCGGCCGACGAGGCGACCCGGCGGCTGCTGCACAAGGTGGTCGACGGGGTCCGCGGTGACATGGAGGCGATCCGGTTCAACACCGCGATCGCCAAGCTGATCGAGCTGACCAACGGGCTGACCCGGCTGTCGGAGACCCCGCGCGAGGTGGCCGAGCCGCTGGTGCTGATGCTGGCGCCGTTCGCCCCGCACGTGGCCGAGGAGCTGTGGCGGCGGATGGGGCACGAGACCTCGCTGACGTACGCGGACTTCCCGACCGCCGACCCGGCGCTGCTGGTCGCCGACACGGTGACGTACCCGGTGCAGATCAACGGCAAGGTCCGCGGCCGGGTCGAGGTCCCCGCCGACGCGTCCGAGGAGACCGTCCGCGCGGCGGCCCTGGAGGCGGTCGCCGGCCCGCTGGCCGGCAAGGAACCCCGCAAGGTCATCGTCGTCAAGGGCCGCATGGTCTCCGTCGTCGCCTGACCAGGCTCGTCAGAAGCTCCGCCCCGCCCCGCCCCGTTTCCCGCATGGGGCGGGGTGGGTGGGTGGGGGCTATGGGTCGCGGCGGTAGACGACGGTCACGGCGGTCAGGGTCGCGGCCAGGGACCAGGCGGCGAGGGTGAGCCAGGAGCCGGTCACCGTGGCCGGGAACGGGTCCGGGTTGATGACGTCCGGGTGCACCTCGATCAGTCGCAGCCAGGCGGTGAGGGGCAGGGCGTTGTACAGCTCGGCGATCCACCGGTGTTCGTCGCTGTCCACCACCATCGGCACCAGCACGAGTACCGACGTGGCCCCGGCCACGGCCCCGGCGGCGTGTCGGGTGAGTGCGCCCAGACCCATCCCGACCAGCGCGCACACGGGCACGAGCACGGCGCTCGCCACGACGGCGCGCAGCACCCCCGGCTCGCCGATCGACCAGCCGGCGTCCCGGTCGGCGAGGATCGCCTGGGACACCCAGAACGAGGTCCCTGCGGTGGCCGTGCCGAGGACGAGCATGACCCCGGCCAGTACGGCGGCCTTCGCCGCGACCACCGCCCGGCGGGCGGGGACGGCGGCGAACGTGGCCCGGATCAGCCCGCTCTGGTACTCGCCGACGACGGTCAGGGCGCCGATGGTGGCCGAGGCGAGGATCAGCAGCAGGTAGCCGGCCTCGGGGAAGGCGTCGCGTACCGGCCCGTACAGACGGAACATCTCCCGGCGCCCCTCGGGGTACGCCGGCCAGTTCCGGTGGTCGGCGAGGCTGGCGTTGACGCTGACCCCGACCACGAACAGGAAGACCAGCGGCAGCGTCCAGCGGGTCGAGCGCAGCGACCAAAGTTTGATCCATTCGGCGGCCAGCAGGTCGCGGAACCGGGCCGGCGTTCCGGTCACGGTCGGCCGGCGGGTCAGCTCGGTCACGGCGGTCATCGGGTCCCCTCCCCGGCGAGGTATTCCACGCTGTCGGCGGTGAGTTCCATGAAGGCCTCCTCCAGCGAGGCGGTGCGGGTGGTCAGTTCGTGCAGCCCGATGCCGTGGGCGAGCGCGAGGTCGCCGACCCGGGCGGCCGTCAGGCCGGTCACGACGAGCGCCCCGGCGGCGGCCGGTCGGACGTCGGCGCCCTCGGCCGCCAGCACGGCGGCCAGCCTCGCCGCGTGGGGCGTACGGACGGTCACGCTGGCCCGGGTGCTCCCGGCGGCGAACTCGGCGAGGCTCTGCTCGGCGATCAGCCGGCCGCGGCCGATCACCACGAGCCGGTCGGCGCAGTGCTCCATCTCGCTCATCAGGTGGCTGGAGACGAAGACCGTGCGCCCCTCGCCGGCCAGCCGCCGGAACAGGTCCCGTACCCAACGCACCCCCTCCGGGTCGAGGCCGTTGAACGGCTCGTCGAAGAGCAGTACGGGCGGATCCCCGAGCAGCGCGGCGGCGATGCCGAGCCGCTGCCGCATGCCGAGCGAGAAGCCGCCGATCCGCCGTCGGGCGGCGGCGGACAGCCCCACCTCCCGCAGCACCTCCTCGACCCGGGAGCGCGGAATGCCGTTGCTGCGGGCCAGGGCCGACAGGTGGGCCACGGCGCTGCGCCCACCGTGCACGTCCCCGGCGTCGAGCAGCGCGCCGGCGTGCCGCAGCCCCCGGGGGCGGGCCCGGAAGGGCACCCCGTCGACCGTGGCGGTTCCGCTGGTCGGCACGGTGAGGCCGATGATCATCCGGAGCGTGGTGGACTTGCCGGCTCCGTTCGGGCCGAGGAACCCGGTCACGTGGCCGGGGCGCACGCTCAGGGTGAGGTCGTCGACGGCCGTCGTGCGGCCGTACCGTTTCGTCAGGGCGGTCAGTTCGATCACCCGTTCCACGCTGCCGGGCGGCGGGCCGGGCCGCGTCGCACCGGGGGCCACACCGCCGCGCCGGGCGTACGCCCCGGGGCGTACGCCCGTGGGTCGATGCCCGCGCCGGGCCCGGCTGGCTACGGTGTGCCCATGGACGCCACCCTGCCCGCGCCGCGCGCCGCCGCCGCGACCGCGCGGGCCGTCCTCGCGTGGGTCGGCGTCGTCGTCGCGCCCCTGCTCTGGGTGTACGCGCCGGCGGTCGCGGAGAGCGGTGACGGGGTCGGCTTCGGCGAGTGGTGGATCCCGCTGCGCTACCTGGTGCCGGCGCTGGTCGTCGCGCTTCCCGCCGGCCTGCTCCGGCACCGGCCGCTGCCGGCGCTCGGGCTGATGCTCGCCGGCGCGACCCTGCTGACCGCGACCGTCCACTCCAGGGAGGTCGGCTACCTCACCGACATCTGGTACCTCCAGTTCCTCGCGATCGACCTGGTGGTGGGGCTGGTCGCGGCGCAGCGGTCCCGTCGGGTGTCGGTGACCGCCGCCGGCGCGGTGCTCGTGGTGCAGGTCGGAGCCAGCTTCCTCAGCCTCGCCGGCGACCCGGTGAACCGGGCCGTGCTCTCCGTGCTGGCGGTCGTCACCGCCTGGACCGTCGGCGACTCGCTCCGGACCCGACGCCGGCACGCCGAGGCGCTGCGGTCGCACGCCGCCGCCGAGGCGATCACCGCCGAGCGGCTGCGGATCGCCCGCGAGCTGCACGACATGGTCGCGCACAGCATCGGCGTCATCGCCATCCAGGCCGGCGTCGGGGCCCGGGTCATCGACACCCAGCCGGCGCAGGCGCGCGCGGCGCTCGCCACCATCGAGGCGACCAGCCGGGACACCCTGGCCGGCCTGCGGCGTACCCTCGGCGCGCTGCGCCGACCGGACGCCGAGCCGGCGTCGCTGGACCCGACGCCCGGGCTGGCCGACCTCGACCGGCTGGTCGCCGCCGCCGGCGACGCGGGCGTCCAGGTGGAGCTGCTGCGGCGCGGCCGGCCGGTCGAGGTGCCGGCCGACCTCGGCCTCGCCGCGTTCCGGATCGTGCAGGAGGCGCTCACCAACGTGGTCCGGCACGCGGGCACCGACCGGTGCCGGGTGACGGTGGAGCACGGTCCCGGCGAGGTGGTGGTGGACGTCGTGGACGACGGCCGGGGCGGGCCGGTCGCCGGCGACGGGCACGGCATCGTCGGCATGCGGGAACGGGTCGCCCTGCTCGGCGGGCGGTTCCGCGCCGGGCCGCGCCCCGAGGGTGGCTTCCGGGTGACGGCCCGGTTGCCGGTGCCGGAGGCCGACCGGTGACTGTCCGGGTGGTGCTCGCCGACGACCAGCCGCTGGTCCGCGCCGGCCTGCGGGTGCTCATCGCCGACGCGCCGGGCATCGACGTCGTCGGTGAGGCCGGCACCGGCGCCGAGGCTGTGCGGCTGGCCCGCGAGGTCGCGCCCGACGTGGTGCTGATGGACCTGCGGATGCCCGGCACGGACGGCATCCAGGCCACCCGGGCGATCACCGGGCCCGGCGGGCCGACCCGCGTCCTGGTGCTCACCACGTTCGACGACGACGAGCACGTGCACGCCGCGCTGCGGGCCGGCGCCAGCGGGTTCCTGGTCAAGGACATGGCCCTCGACGACATCCTCGGCGCGATCCGGGTGGTGGCCGCCGGGGACGCGCTGATCGCGCCCGGCGTCACCCGCCGGCTCATCGCCGAGTTCGTCCGCCGACCCGGCCCACCGGCCCGACCGCGCGCGCTGGCCGGGGTGACCGACCGGGAACGGGAGGTCCTGACCCTGGTCGGGCGGGGCATGTCGAACGCCGAGATCGCCGCCGAACTGGTGATCAGCGCGGCCACCGCCAAGGCGCACGTGGCCCGGCTCTTCACCAAGCTCGGCGCCCGCGACCGGGTGCACCTGGTCATCGCCGCCTACGAGGCGAGGCTGGTCCACCCGTCGGAATGACCCACCCGGTCCCCGGCGGTCGGGCGCGGCCGTGCGGTCCCAATCGGGCGAGCGGCGCCCGGAAGGCGATACACGGAGCGTGACCTCCGTGGTGGCGCATGCTCCTATGACCGTGATACCTCAGGGTCATCAATATGCCTCTGAGGTATCACCCTCATAGGGGGACCTCCACTGCGGGCCGGGACGCCAGCAGGCCGGGACGCCAGCCCGCGGCACGAGCTGCGGCTGGCGGCGCGGGTGGCTTCAGGCGTGCAGGGTCGACTGCACGGTGCGCCGGTGGGTGCGCAGCCAGTCCTGCCAGCGGCGTACCCCGTCGACCGCGCCGGCCGCGCGCAGCCGGCGCATGCCGGGCTCGTCCCGGTCCGCGCCGGCGTCGATGCCCCGCCAGGTGCCCTCGATCTGGTCGAGCATGACGGTGACCAACACGTCCCGGGGGAGCGGCACCGGATCCGGTCCGGCGGCGGCCGCGTCGTAGGCGTCGCAGAGCAGCCGGCAGCGCCGGCCCAGCTCAGCCGGGTCGGCGCCCTCGCCCAGCCGCCCCCAGTGCCACGCGGCGAACGCCACGTCGTCGATCCGGCGGCCCGGCGCGGCGAGGTCCCAGTCTAGGAACGCCACCGGCAGTAGGCCGGCGGGCAGGTCCCGGTACACGGTGTTCTTCGGCGACACGTCGCGGTGGCAGACGGTCTCCGCGCCGCCGGCCAGAGCGGTGCCGGCGCAGGCGTCGTGCAGGGCCCGGATCAGTTCGGCCAGCCGGGTCAGCGCGGCGTCCGAGAAGAAGGCCGGGTCCTCCCGCTCCCGCCACGGCACCCGCCCGGCGACGTGGCTGAGCACCTGCCGGCCCCGCTCGTCGGTGCCCAGAAAACGGGGCGCCACCTGCGCGCCGACCCGGTCCAGGTGCGCCAACAGGGCGGTGACGAACCCGGCGTTGGCCGGGGGAGTGCGGCGGACGGTGTCGCCGATCCGGACCACCTCGGCGATGAACCCGCCGGCCAGCACCTCCTCGGCGTCGAACCCGCCGCCCCGCACCACCTCGCCGGCCGGGTCGCCGGCGCCGGCCACCTCGACGGTGGACCCGTCGGCGCCGGCCACCTCGGCGGACTGCCCGTCGGCGGCGGCCACCTCGGCGCGGCGCGGCGGCCCGCTCCCACCCGTCACGGTCGCGGCTCCATCGCACCGAGCCGGCGCTGCCGTTCGGCCCGCCACCAGCGGTGGATCAGCACGGCGCTGGCGATCAGGCCGAGGCTGGCGGGGGCGGCGGCGTACCAGTTGACCTCGCCCGGCGAGCTGACCGCCGCGCCGATCGCGGCGTAGCCGAACGCGGTCGGGGCGGAGGCCAGCGCGCTGCCGGCGAGGAACGGCAGCACCCGCGCGCCGGTGGTGCCGTAGCCGTAGCTGACCAGGCCGAAGCCGGCGATGGGCAGCAGCCGGACGGTGATCACTCCCAGCACGCTCTGCCGGGCGAACCAGCCGTCGAGTCGGGCCAGCCGGCCCCGGACCCGTTCCGCGACGAACTCCCGGCCCAGCACCCGGCCGACCGCGAAGCCGATCGCCGCGGCGAGCAGGGCCGCGCCGAGCGCGTACGCGGCGCCCTCCAGGGGGCCGAAGATGGCGCCGGAGGCGAGCGTGACGAAAGTCCGCGGGACCAGCGCGACCAGCAGCACCGCCCCGGCGGCGATCGCCGCGAGCGGGGCGTACCCGCCGAGGGAGTCGGCGAGGTGCGGCAGCCGGGCGACGTCCGGCCGGGGCGCCACCAGCAGCAGCACCCCGAAGCCGGCGAGCAGGAGCAGCAGCGCGGTGAAGCGACGCCCGGACGGCTGGCCGAGCAGCCGCCGGACGGCGTGGATCATGCCCGGTCGGCGGCGGCCACTGCGGCGCGGCGCTCGGAGCGGAGCCGGTCGGCCCAGGTGTCGTCCAGCGGCGGGAGCTGGTGCACCCCGGTGGCCCAGCGCAGCAGCAGGTCGGCCAGGGCCGGGTTGCGGGCCAGCGCCGGCCCGTGCGAGTACGTGCCGAGCAGCTTGCCGCGCCAGGCGCCCTCGGTGGCGCCGTCGTTGCCGACCCCGGCGGTGACCCGGGCCAGCGGCGAGACGCCGGGGCCCAGGTGGGTGCGCCCGCCGTGGTTCTCGAACCCGGACAGCGCCGGTACGCCCAGCCGCGGGTCGATCTCGCCGGCCAGCTCGCCGACGGCCCGGGTGGGGCCCCGGTCGGAGGAGAGGTCGAGCAGCTCCAGCCCGGCGCACTTGGTGCCCTTGGCGAAGAAGGAGGTGCCGAGCAGCTGGTAGCCGGCGCAGACGCCGAAGACCACGGAGCCCTGGGCGACCGCCCGGTGCAGGCCGCCGTCGGCGATCAGCCGCTGGGCGCCGAGCGCCTGCGGGCCGTCCTCGCCGCCGCCGATCAGGTAGATGTCGGCGGTGGCGGGCAGCCGCTGGTCGGAGCGGACCTCCAGCACCTCGACCGGCATCCCGCGCAGCTGCGCCCGGCGGGCCAGGATCAGCATGTTGCCCCGGTCGCCGTAGGTGGAGAGCAGGTCGGGGTAGATCCAGACGATGCGCAGGCTCTCAGTTGACACGGTCCAACTCCGCTCGGATGTCCTGGAAGGCGGTGTAGTTCGCGATGACCTCCAGCCGGCCCGGCGGGACCGCCCGGACCGCCTCGTCGAACGTCCGCACGTGCTGGAACGGCACGGCGTTGACGTCGAGCCGGACCGCCAGGTCGTACGCCCGGTCGCCGGTGATCAGCACCTGCCGGCCGCGCAGCGGGGCGAAGTCGACGTCGAAGAGCCAGGAGGTGTCCAGCCCGTCGGGGTCGCGGGCGTTGATGGAGAGCAGCGTCGGCGCCACGTCGGCCATGTCGAACGCCTCCAGCCAGCTGGCCGGGTTCTTGGCCAGCAGCAGCCGGATGTTGCGCCCGTCCCGGTCGACCTGGGCGTAGCGGCCGGCGACCGAGGTGACGGTGCCCAGCCGGGAGACCGCGTCGACGGGGCGTACCCCGAACTCGGCGGCGACGGCCAGCGCGGTGGCCGCGTTGCCGATGTTGACCTTGCCGGGGAGCTGGAGGGCCACCTTGTGCCAGGCGCCGGTGGGGTCGAGGACGCCATCGTCCTCCACGGTCCACTGCGGCTCGGGCCGGCGCAGCGGGCAGCCGGTGCACCACCACTGCTCTCCTGAGCGCTGGATGGTGGAGCCGCACTCGGGGCAGACCCAGGAGTCGTCGTGCCAGCGCTGGCCGGCGCTGAACCAGGTGACGTGCGGCGGGTTGACCCCGCGCGCCGGGTCGGCCGGCGGGGTGGCCGCCCAGACCACCATCGGGTCGTCGGCGTTGGCCACCACCCGCACGTCGGCGTGCCGGACCAGCGCCGCGCGCCAGAGCTGCGCCATCATGGCGACCTCCTTGGCCCGGTCCAGCTGGTCGCGGGAGAGGTTGAGCAGCGCCACCACGTGCGGCTCGGTGGACTCCAGCACCTGCGCGAGGTAGTGCTCGTCGACCTCCAGCACCGCGTACGGGGTGCTGCCCGCCTTGGCCAGGGCGGAGGTGTGGCCGGTCGGCATGTTGGCGCCGAACGAGTTGGTGGCCACCCGACCGAGCACCCCGACGGCGGCGGCGGCGAGCCGGGTGGTGGTGGTCTTGCCGTTGGTGCCGGAGACCAGCGCGATGGCGCGGCCGGCGGAGAGGTGGGCGAGCAGGTCGGGGTCGATCTTCAGCCCGATCCAGCCGCCGATCACCGAGCCGTCGCCCCGGCCGGCGGCGCGCGACAGGGCCGCGGCCGTCCGGGACACGGAGCTGGCCACCTTTGCCCGCAGGGGCATCTTCGCGTCCGTCACCCGAGCGAGGTTACCGGACCGGCACGCCCACCAGATCGCCGCCGACGGCGAACCGTTCGGCCGGATCCTTCTCGGGCGTCCGGTCGCCCCGCGCTCCGCCGGTCGGAGTCGACCGGTGTCGGGTAGCGGACGCGGCTCGGGGGGCGCTCCGGCCCTCCACTCCGCTCCACCCCTCCTGACGTGCGCTTTTGCCCGGCAGAGCGGCGCGCCACGCGGGCGTTTCTGGTTGCAGGTGGAGGGAAGTGGAGTAGAGTGGGGCGCGATGGTGAGGCCGGGAGGGCCCACCGGCCCGGGGGGTCAGCGGCGCCGCGAACGCCGCTAAAAGGGCGAGGGGGTAGGGCCGATGTTCCTCGGCACCCACACTCCGCGCCTGGACGACAAAGGCCGGTTGATCCTTCCGGCGAAGTTCCGGGACGAGCTGGCGGGGGGTGTCGTGATCACCAAAGGGCAGGAGCGCTGCCTCTACGTCTTCCCCACGCCCGAGTTCCAGCGGATCGCCGACCAGTTGCGCGCGCAGCCCATGACGCACAAGGCGGCCCGGGCCTACAGCCGGGTCTTCTTCGCCAGCGCGCACGACGAGGTCCCCGACAAGCAGGGACGGGTCACCATCCCGGCCCACCTCCGGTCGTACGCCGCGCTCGACCGGGACCTGGTGGTGATCGGGGCGAGCACCCGGGTGGAGATCTGGGACAAGGCGGCCTGGGAGACCTATCTCGCCGAGAGCGAAGACGACTTCGCCGACATCGAGGAGGGGGTGCTGCCCGGCGGCCTGTAGGGCGTGACGGCGCCCGACGTACTGCGAGATCTCCAGCCGCTTTCGAGTTCCTGGCACCCCTTCCCCGGTGCCAGGCGCACGATCAGTCTCCGGGGCCGCGGCCTCGGGAGGCGAAGCGGGAGCGGATGGGGATCTGGCGGTACGACGGCACGGCGTCGTCCGACGAGCAGGGTCGCAGGACCGAACGGAACTTTCAACCAGTGGGGGTCGACATGGGGGAGCTACGCGGCACGCACGTGCCGGTGCTGCTCGAGAGGTGTCTCGAGTTGCTGGCCCCCGCGCTGGACCGGGGTGACCGGACGGTGCACGTCGACGCGACGCTGGGGCTGGCCGGGCACGCCGAGGCGGTGCTGGAGCGGCACCCGCGGACGGTGCTGATCGGCCTGGACCGGGACACCGAGGCCCTCGCCCACGCGCGGGTCCGGCTGGCCCGCTTCGCCGACCGGATCCACCTGGTGCACGCCGTCTACGACGAGCTGCCCGAGGTGCTGGACCAGCTCGGCTATCCGGGCATCGACGGGATCCTGTTCGACCTGGGGGTCTCCTCGTTGCAGCTGGACGCGCCCGACCGCGGGTTCGCGTACGCCCAGGACGCGCCGCTGGACATGCGGATGGACCAGACCCGGGGGGTGACCGCCGAGGAGGTGGTCAACACCTACTCGCACCCGGACCTGGCCCGGGTGCTGCGGGTCTACGGCGAGGAGAAATTCGCCGGGCGGATCGCCTCGGCGATCATCCGGGAGCGCGAGCGCGGCCGGATCACCTCCTCGGCCCGGCTCGCCGAGCTGGTCAGGGAGAGCATTCCGGCACCAGCCCGGCGAACGGGTGGACACCCGGCCAAGAGAACGTTTCAGGCTTTACGGATCGAGGTAAACAGGGAGCTGGCAGCGCTGGAGACGGCGCTGCCGGCCGCTCTGGACAAGCTCAACGTGGGCGGCCGCATGGTGGTCCTGTCCTACCACTCGCTGGAGGACCGGCTCACCAAGCAGGCGCTCGCCGACCGGGTCCGCAGTAAGGGCCCGATCGACCTTCCGGTGGAACTTCCCGGGTCAGGCCCGACGTTCCGGCTGCTCAGCCGGGGCGCCGAGCTTCCCGGGGAGGCGGAGGTCGCCGTGAACCCGCGCGCCGCCTCGGTGCGCCTGCGGGCCGCGGAGCGACTCGACCCGGCCACCGCGCAGCAGGGGCGGACCGACCGCGAACGGTACCGCCGCCGGGTCAAGGCGATGCACCAACCGGGGACGGGGTCGACGTCGGGTTCCACAGTGGACCGTAGGTCGGCGCCGGGGGACGGCAGAGGGACGGACGAAGAGGGGGAGGGGACATGAACGTCAACAAGCGCGACGGCCGGGAGGCCGTCGGGCAGCGCGCACCGCGGTCGGGGGGCCGGACCGCGGCGCAGCGCACTACGCGCGGCGACAAGCCGGCGGACCTCGCCGGCCGGCAGGGGGAGACTCGCGCCCGGGGGGCGCGCGAGTTCCCGGTCCAGGGCAACGCCGCGCTGCGGCCGGCCGAGAAGGTCGCCGACACCACGGCCGCCCGGCCCCGGCTGCGGGTCGCTCCGCCGCCGCCGGTGCGGGTGCCGCGGGCGCCGTTCGCGGCGCTGATCGTGGTGCTGGTCGTCGGCGGGGTGCTGGGCATCCTGGCCGTCAACACGAAGATCAACGAGAACGCCTTCAAGCTCCAGCAGCTCCAGCAGCAGCAGTCCCGCCTCGACGTGGACGAGCAGCAGCTGAACAAGCAGATCGAGGAGGCCAAGGCGCCGGGCAACCTGACCGCCGAGGCGCGCAAGCTCGGCCTGGTCGAGGCCGGCGAGCCGGCGTACATCCGGCTGCCGGACGGCCGGATGATCGGCGTGCCGCAGCCCGCCGACGGACAGCCGGCGATCACCAGCCAGCAGGGCAACGGGGGATAGCAGTGCCGCCGAGATCGGACGAACCGCGCCGGGACCCCACCACGGGCTCCCGGCGCGGCCCGTCCCGGGCCGGCCGGGGCGGGGACCCGCGGACCGGCGAGCCGGGGATCGGCGGGATCTCCGACGCCCGGGCGTACACCCCCCGGGGCCGGACCATCCGGGAGAGCGGCGAGGAGCGGGCCGGCGGCCGTGAGGAGCGGGCCGGCCAGCGGCGTAACCCCCGGGCGGGCCGCTCCGGCGACCCGTTCCGCCCGGCGTTGCAGGTGCTTGACGGCGGCCGGGCGGGGGCCCGCGCCGGGCGGCGGGAGGCCGCTCCGGTCGCCCGGGCCGGCGTCATCCGCACCGTCCCGACCCGGCCGCGCTGGGTCGACGACGACGAGGAGGAGCTGGCGCCGCCGCGCCGCCGGGCCGGCGGGCGCGCACCGCGCCGGCCGGACCGCCCGGTGCCCCGCCGCCCCGCCCGCAAGCCGCGCCGGCCGCCGAAGCTGGCCGAGCCGCGCCGCCGGCTGCGGCTGGGCACCATGCTCGTGCTGGCGCTCTTCGTCACCATCGGCATCCGGCTGGTCTTCCTCCAGGCGGTGGACACCCCGGCGTACGCGGGTGGGGGCATCGACTCCCGGCTCACCCGGGTCGACCTGCCCGCCCCGCGCGGCGCGATCGTCGACCGCACCGGCGCGCCGCTGGCCCGCAGCGTCGAGGCCCGGTACGTCTTCGCCGACCCGACCCAGGTCAAGGACCGGGCGACCACGGCCCGGCTGCTCTCCCCGCTGCTCGGCGTGCCCGCCTCCGAGCTGGCCGAGAAGATGAAGCGGCGCGGCCTGCCCGGCGGCGGCGAGTCGCAGTTCCAGTACCTGGCCCGGGGCGTCGACATCCCCAAGGCCAAGCAGATCGAGGCGCTCGACCTCGCCGGCATCGGCACCCACCGCGACGAGCGGCGCGAGGTGCCCGGCGGCGATCTGGCCGCCAACCTGGTCGGCTTCGTCAGCCAGGACATGAACGGCCTGGAGGGGCTGGAGGCGCGCTACGACGACGTGCTCCAGGGCAAGGACGGCCGGCGCGTCTACGAGGCGGGCCAGGGTGACCTGGACGCCCCCATCCCCGGCGGCTACAGCCAGACCACCCCGGCCAAGCCGGGCAGCTCGCTGGTGCTCACCATCGACCGGGACCTGCAGTACCAGGTGCAGCAGGTGCTCGGCCGGCAGATGGCGCAGACCCGGGGCAGCGTCGGCGCGGCCGTGGTGCTGGACGTGGCGACCGGCGAGGTGCTGGCCCAGGCCAGCCACCCCAGCTACAACGCGGCCAACCCGGAGCCGAGCCGGCCGACCGACCGGGAGGACGCGGCGACCAGCTTCGTGGTCGACCCGGGGTCGGTGCACAAGGCGATCACCTTCGGCGCGGCGTTGCAGGAGGGCGTGATCACTCCCGACACCACCCTGCCCATCCCCAACACCGTCATCATGGGCGACACGACCTTCGCCGACACCCACCCGGCGAACGGCCGGCGGATGAGCCTGCCGGGGATGATGGCCTTCTCGTCCAACGTCGGCACCATCAAGATCGCCGACGAGCTGGGCCGGGACCGGCTGATCGACTACCAGAAGCGGTTCGGGCTGGGGCAGCCCACCGGCGAGGGGATGCCGGGGGAGGCCTCCGGGCGGCTGCTGCCCGCCGACGAGTGGAGCGGGTCGTCGTACGGGTCGGTGCCGATCGGGCACAGCGTGGACGCCACGCCCCTGCAGATGGCCGCCGCCTACGCCACCATCGCCAACAACGGCACGTACGTCCAGCCGCACCTGATCAAGGAGGTGATCAGCGGGGCGGACGGGAAGCGCACGCCCGCCGGGCCGCCGGTCACCCGACCGGTGCTCAGCCCGGCCAACGCCGCCGCGCTGCGCACCATCCTGGAGGCGGTCACCACCGTCGACGGGGCGACCGGCGTGGCCGCGGCGGTGCCCGGCTACCGGGTCGCCGGCAAGACCGGTACCGGCTGGCGGCTGGTCGACGGGGAGAAGCAGCCCGGCGAGGTCGGCTCGTTCATCGGGATGGCACCGGCGGAGAAGCCCCGGTACGTGGTGGCGGTCTTCGTGTGGAGCCCCGGCGGCGAGGGCGGCACGGTGGCCGCGCCCGCCTTCCGCGAGATGATGGGCTTCACGCTGCGGCATTACCGGGTTCCCCCGTCGGGCGGCAAGGCCCCCAAGTTCGAGGTCTTTCCGCGCTGAACAGCCAAGGCGGGACATCATCGGTGAGTGGGGACGAACCACCGGGGCGGCTGTGCGGTCGGAACCGGACGACCGGGTAGGGTCTGACGCCGTGCCCGGCAATCCACGTCCCCGTACCGTGCCCGGAGTCCGGCTCGGCGACCTCGCCGCCCGGCTCGCCGTCGCGCCGCCGGAGGCCGCCGCCGACGTGGCGGTGACCGGGGCGACCCACGCCAGCCAGGAGGTCCGTCCCGGCGACCTGTACGCCGCGCTGCCCGGCGCCCGCCGGCACGGCGCGGAGTTCGCCGAGGCCGCCGCGGCCGCCGGCGCGGTGGCCGCGCTGACCGACCCGGCCGGCGCCGCCGCGGTGACCGCGGCCGGCCTGCCCGCCCTGGTGGTCCCGGACCCCCGGGCGGTGCTCGGCGACCTCGCCTCCGCCGTCTACGGCGACCCGACCGAGGGGCTGACCGTGATCGGGGTCACCGGCACGGCCGGCAAGACCTCGACGGCCTACCTGGTGGAGTCCGGCCTGCGCGCCGCCGGGCACACCACCGGCCTGATCGGCACCGTGGAGACCCGGCTGGGCGATCTGGTGATCGACAGCGTGCGGACCACGCCGGAGGCGACCGACCTGCACGCCATGCTCGCCGCCGCCCGCGAGCGCGGGGTGACCGCGGTGGTCATGGAGGTCTCCAGCCACGCCCTGGCGATGGGGCGGGTCGGCGGGGTCCGGTTCACCGTCGGCGGCTACACCAACTTCGGCTCCGACCACCTCGACTTCCACGCCGACTCGGCCGACTACTTCGCGGCCAAGGCGCGGCTCTTCGACGGCCGCTGCGCCGCCGAGGTGCTCAACCTCGACGACCCGGCGCTGCGCCCGCTGTTCAAGCCGGCCACGATCAGCTACTCGGCGGCCGGCGACCGCGCGGCCACCTGGTGGGCCGACGAGGTCGGTGGCGAGGGGTACGCCCAGCGCTTCACCGTCCACGGCCCGGACGGCCTGGCGCTGCCCGCCGGGGTGGCCCTGCCCGGCCGGCACAACGTGGCCAACGCGCTGCTGGCCATCGCCAGCCTGGTGGCCGCCGGGGTCGACCCGGCGGTCGCCGCCGAGGGGGTGGCCGCCTGCGGCGGCGTCCCGGGGCGGCTGGAGCTGGTCAGCGCGGCCGGTCCGGTGCGCGGCGTGGTCGACTACGCGCACAAGTCGGACGCCATCGTGGCCGCCCTGGCCGCGCTGCGCGAGCTGAGCGCGGGTCGGCTGATCTGCGTCATCGGCGCGGGCGGTGACCGGGACCGGGGCAAGCGGCCGGTGATGGGCGCCGCCGCGGCGCGGGGCGCCGACGTGGTGCTGGTGACCGACGACAACCCGCGCACCGAGGACCCGGCCGCGATCCGGGCCGAGGTGCTCGCCGGGGCGTACGCGGCCGGCACCCCCGCCCGGATCATCGAGGCCCCGGGCCGGCGGGCCGCCATCGCCGAGGCGGTCCGGCTCGCCGAGCCCGGCGACGTGGTGGCGGTGCTCGGCAAGGGCCACGAGCGTGGCCAGGAGGTCGCCGGCGAGGTGCACCCGTTCGACGACCGGGTGGAGCTGGCGGAGGCGCTCGGCGCCCGCTTCGGGGACCTGGCGGGTCGACGGTGATCCCGCTGAGCCTGGCCGAGGTCGCCTCGGCCGTCGACGGCCGCCTCGTCGGCGCCGACCCGGCGGCCCGGGTCACCGGCCCGGTCGAGTTCGACTCGCGCAAGGTCACCGCCGGGGCGCTCTTCGTCGCCTTCCCGGGCGAGAAGGTCGACGGGCACGACTACGCCGCCGGCGCGGTGGACGCGGGCGCGGTGGCGGTGCTCGGCACCCGCGAGGTGCCCGGGGTGCCCATGGTGCTGGTGGGAGACGCGCTGACCGCGATGGGCCGGTTGGCCCGCGCGGTGGTGGACCGGCTGCCGCAGCTGACCGTGATCGGGCTGACCGGCTCGTCGGGCAAGACCACCACCAAGGACCTGATCGCCCAGCTCACCGTCCGGCTCGGCCCGACGGTGGCCCCGCCGGGCTCGTTCAACAACGAGCTGGGGCACCCGTACACGGCGTTGCAGGCCACGCCGGAGACCCGCTTCCTGGTGATGGAGAAGGGCGCCCGGGGGATCGGGCACGTGCGCTACCTGTGCGACGTGGTGCCGCCGCGGATCTCCGTGGTGCTCAACGTCGGGGTCGCGCACATCGGCGAGTTCGGCTCGGTGGAGAACATCGCCCTGGCCAAGGGGGAACTGGTCGAGGCGCTGCCGGCCGACGGGCTGGCCGTGCTCAACGCCGACGACCCGCTGGTCGACGCGATGGCCGCGCGCACCGCCGCCCGGGTGGTCCGGTACGGCGAGGCCGCGCACGCCGACGTCCGGGCGGTCGACGTGTCGCTGGACGACCGGGGCCGGCCGTCGTACACGCTGCTCACCCCGGAGGGGACCGCCCCGGTGCGGCTCGGGCTGACCGGCCGGCACCAGGTCTCCAACTCGCTGGCCGCGGCGGCGGTGGCCCGCGAGCTCGGGATGCCGCTGGCCGAGGTGGCCGACGCCCTGGGCGAGCTGGGGCTGGTCTCCACCCGCCGGATGGACGTCTTCGACCGGCCCGACGGGGTGACCGTGATCGACGACTCGTACAACGCCAACCCGGCGTCGATGGCGGTGGCGCTGCGCGCCCTTGCCGGCATGCGCCGCGAAGGGCGTATCTTTGCCGCGCTCGGCTACATGGCCGAGCTGGGCGACTTCGAACGCGACGGGCACCGGGAGGTGGGCCGGCTGGCGGCGGAGTTGGGCGTGGACCGGCTGCTCGTGGTGGGTGAGCCGGCGGCGCCGATCCACGAGGGCGCGACAGCGGTAAGTGACTGGGGAGGAGAGTCGGTGCTGCTCACCGATCAGGCGGCGGCCGTCGAGGTGCTGCGCAGCGAGCTACGACCGGGCGATGTCGTCCTGGTGAAGGGCTCCCGGTACCGCACCTGGGAGGTGGCCGACGCGCTGCGCGCCGAGGCCGACTGGAACGGGGTCGGCGGGAGCGCGAGGAGCGAGCTTGCGAGCCCCGCAGTCGCGACCGAGGGTGACATCGCATGAGGGCGGTCATCATCGCCGTCGGTGTGGCGTTCCTGATCTCGCTGCTCGGCACCCCGATCGCGATCAAGGTGTTCACCCGGCTCAAGGCCGGCCAGCCGATCCGGGCCGAGGGCCCGGCGATGCACCAGGGCAAGAAGGGCACGCCGACGATGGGCGGCGTGGTCTTCATCCTGGCCACGGTGATCGCGTACGTCGCCGGTCACCTGGCCCTGACCACGCTGCCGGACGCGCAGATCGCCCAGGTCGAGCCGACCATCACGGCGCTGGTGCTGCTGGGGCTGATGGTCTTCTCCGGGGCGGTCGGCTTCATCGACGACTTCCTCAAGGTCCGCAAGCGGCACAGCGGCGGTCTCAACAAGCGCGGCAAGCTCTTCGGGCAGATCCTGGTCGGCGCGATCTTCGGGGTGGTGGCGCTCTACTTCCCGAGCACGATGACCGACGCCAGCGGCGCGGCAACCAACACCGAGACCGTCGGGGCCACCACGCTCAGCTTCATCCGGGACATCCCGGCGCTGGAGATCGGCAAGATCGCCTCGGTGATCGTGATCATCTTCGTGGTGATGGCCGCGACCAACGGGGTGAACCTCACCGACGGCCTCGACGGCCTCGCCACCGGCGCCTCGGTGATGGTCCTGGCCGCGTACGCGTTGATCGCGTTCTGGCAGTACCGGCACTGGTGCGCCGACCCGACCTACACCGCCAACCCGAACAACTACTGCTACGCCGTGCGGGACCCGCTGGAGATCGCGTTGATCGCCGGGGCGGCGGCCGGCGCCTGCGTCGGCTTCCTCTGGTGGAACACCTCGCCCGCCCGGATCTTCATGGGCGACACCGGCGCGCTCGGCCTGGGCGGTCTGATCGCCGGCATGGCGATGTCCACCCGGACGATCCTGCTGCTGCCGATCATCGGCGGGCTGTTCGTGATCATCACCATGTCGGTGGTGATCCAGATCATCTCCTTCCGGACCACCGGCAAGCGGGTGTTCCGGATGTCGCCGCTGCAGCACCACTTCGAACTCGCCGGCTGGAGCGAGGTCAACATCGTGGTGCGGTTCTGGATCATCGCCGGGATCGGCGTCGCCATCGCGCTCGGCCTGTTCTACAGCGACTTCCTGGCCAGCATGGGCTGAGTCGCCGACACCGGCCCGGCAGGGTCGGAGAATGCCGGCCGCGCCGCGACCGTCGCGTACGGGGGTCCCTCATAGCCGAGGGGCCCCCGTTCCGCATTCCGACACGCCGACCGGGCCGAACGGCGCGAACGGGCCCGGAAGAGCGGCGATGATGGGCTGGTGGGGGAGGACCGAGGCAGCACCGGCACGACGACGACGGCGGCGGAGACCCAGGCACGGCGGGTCGCGGGCGCGGGGCGTACCGCCGACCCGCCGGCGGCGATCCCCGGCCTGGACGCGGCCGGCGGCCTGGCGGGGCTGCGCGGCCTGCTGGCCCGCCCGCTGGCCTCCTACTACCTGCTGCTGTCCAGCGCCGGCCTGCTGCTGCTGATCGGCCTGACCATGGTCTTCTCGGCGACCAGCGTGAAGGACTACGCCGAGGCCGGCGACGCCTCGGCGTCGGTGACCAAGCAGGCCGTCTTCGCGGTGATCGGCATCGTCGCGTTCTGGGCCTGCCAGCGGCTGCCGGCCAGCACCTTCCGCTCGCTCGGCCGGCCGGTGCTGGCCGCGGCGGTGGTGCTGCTGCTGGTGCTCAACCTGCTGCTGGCCCTGGACTCGCTGTTCCGGATCAAGGCGCTCGGGCCGCTGCGGGCCAACCTGCTCTGGCTCTACCTCGGCCCGATCCAGGTGCAGCCCTCCGAGCTGGCCAAGCTCGCGCTGGTGCTCTGGGGCGCGCACGTGATCGCCCGCAAGGGCGCCGCGCTCGGCTGGTGGAAGGAACTGGCCACCCCGCTCTTCCCGGTGGTCGGGCTGCTCTTCGTGCTGGTCGGCTACAACGACCTGGGCACCATGCTCTGCCTGCTGGCGATCGTGGTCGGGCTGCTCTGGGCGGCCGGGGTGCGGATGCGGGTGTTCGCCGCGCTCTCCGCGGTGGGCCTGCTCGGCATCGGCGTGCTGGTGGCCGTGGCCTCGCTCGGCGCCGGTTCCGGCGCGGTCGGCGAGGAGAACTACCGGCTGGCCCGGTTGACCTCGTTCATCAACCCGCCCGACCCGGCCACCTGCCTGGAGACCGGCTGCTGGCAGCTCGTCCAGGCCCGCAACGCCATCGAGCACGGCGGTTGGTTCGGCGTCGGGCTGGGCAAGAGCAGCCTGAAGTTCGGCTGGCTGCCGGCGGCGCACAACGACTTCATCTTCGCGGTGATCGCCGAGGAGCTCGGGGTGGTCGGCTGCACCGTCATCCTGGTGCTCTTCGCCGTGCTCGCCTACACCGGGCTGCGCGTCGCGCGGCGGGTCGAGGACCCGTTCCGCCGGCTCGCCGCCGCCGCGATCACCGCCTGGCTGGTCGGCCAGGCCGTCATCAACATCGGTGGCGTGATCGGCCTGCTGCCGCTGACCGGCGTGCCGCTGCCGTTCATCTCCGACGGCGGCAGCGCCCTGGTCGTGACGCTGGCGGCGGTCGGCATCCTCGCCTCGTTCGCCCGCGCCGAGCCCGACGCCGCGCGAGCCCTGCATGCCCGTCCGCCCGCCCGGTGGGTCCGACTACTCTGGGCCCCGTTGCCGCCGCTTCCCGGCCGGCGCCGCCGCCCGGCGACGCCACCGGCTGCCCGAGGGTCCGTGCCCCGGTCGCGAGCGCGGCGGGAGGACGACCAGGCCGCACCGCGCGGTGGCCGGCAGGGCCGGACCCGTGGCGGGACGGCGAGCGAGAGGAGACGCTGATGGGTCCGCTGCGTTCGGTGGTGCTCTGTGGAGGGGGTACGGGTGGCCACATCTACCCGCTGCTCGCCTTCGCCGACTGCCTGCGCCGACACGACCCGGGCGTCCGGATCACCTGTCTGGGCACGCCGAAGGGCCTGGAGAACGAGCTGATCCCGCCGGCCGGCTACGACCTGCGCCAGATTCCGGCGTACCAGCTGCCCCGCTCGGTCAACATGAGCCTGGTGCGCACCCCGGACCGGATGTGGAAGGCGGCCCGCGCCGCGGGCAAGGTGATCGACGAGGTGCAGGCCGACGCGGTGGTCGGCTTCGGCGGGTACGTCTCCGTCCCCGGCTACCTCGCCGCCTGGCGTCGCGAGCTGCCGATCGTCATCCACGAGGTGAACGTGCCGCCCGGCGTGGCCAACCGGCTCGGCATGAAGTTCACCAAGAACGTCGCGGTGGGCTTCCCGCACCAGCCCGCGCAGGCCGAGTCGCTGCGCGACGCCCGGGTGGTCGGCGTGCCGCTGCGTCGGGGCATCGCCGGGCTGGACCGGGTCGCCATGCGCAACGCCGCCCGGGCCCACTTCGGACTCCGCCCCGACCTGCCGGTGCTCTTCGTCGCCGGCGGTTCGCAGGGCGCCCGCTCGATCAACCTGGCGGTCTCCGGCGCGGCCAAGGAACTGGCCCGCAACGGCGTGCAGGTGCTGCACGTGATCGGCGCCCGCAACGAGCCGGTGCCAATCCCCACCGACCTGCCGGTGCCGTACGTGACCCTGCCGTACCTGTCCGAGATGGAGCTGGGCTACGCCGCCGCCGACCTGATGCTGGGCCGGGGCGGGGCGATGACCTGCGCCGAGGTGGCCGCCATCGGCCTGCCCACCATCTACGTGCCGTACCCGCACAGCAACCAGGAGCAGAAGCGCAACGCGCTGCCCGTGGTGGAGGCCGGCGGCGGGCTGCTCGTCGACGACGCCGAGCTGACCCCGGACTGGCTGGAGCGGACGGTCATCCCGCTGGTCCGCGACCCCCGCCGGCTCGCCGCGATGGGCGCGGCCGCGGCCGGGTACGGGCGGCGCGACGGCGACGTCGCGCTGCTGAACTTCGTCTACGAGGCGGTGGCCCGGTGAGCGCGAGGAGTGAGCTTGCGAGCCCCGCAGTCGCGAACGACGGTGGCGCGGCGACGCCGGCCACCGCGACGGGAAGGTACCTGGCATGAACACCGCGCAGTTCACCCCGGCCGGCACGCTCACCGCCGAGGACCTGGGCCGGATCCACCTGATCGGGGTGGGCGGGGTCGGCATGAGCGGCCTGGCCCGGCTCTTCCTCACCCGTGGCCTGCCGGTCTCCGGCAGCGAGCTGCGCGAGTGGCCGTCGCTGGCCGGGCTGCGGGCGCTCGGCGGGACGATCCACATGAGCCACGAGGCGAGCAACCTCGACGGCGTGGACACCGTGGTCTACTCCTCGGCCATCCCGCAGGACCACCTGGAGATGGTCGAGGCCCGCCGGCGCGGCCTGCGGGTGCTGCACCGCTCCGAGGCCCTCGCCGCGGCGATGACCGGCCGCCGGACGGTGGCGGTCGCCGGCACCCACGGCAAGACCACCACCACCTCGATGGTCACCATGGTGCTCCAGCAGGCCGGGGTGGACCCGTCCTTCGTCATCGGCGGGGAGATCTCCGAGGTCGGCTCCGGCGCGCACCACGGCACCGGCGAGTACTTCGTGGTCGAGGCGGACGAGAGCGACCGCTCGTTCCTGATCTACCGCCCGTACGTCTCGATCATCACCAACATCGAGGCGGACCACCTCAACACCTACGGCGACCTGGCCAACCTGGAGGCGACCTTCGCCGAGTTCGCCCGGCTCACCGACCCGGACGGCTTCATCATCACCTGCGCCGACGACCCGGGCGGCCGCCGGCTGGCCGAGACGCTGCGCGCGGAGGGCCGCCGGGTGCACACCTACGGCCTGTCTCCCGACGCCGACCTGCGGCTGGACGACATGGCCTCCACCGCGCAGGGGGTGCGCTTCCTGGCCGAGGTCGACGGCCACTCGCTGGGCGAGATCCGGCTGCCGGTGCCGGGGCGGCACATGGGGCTCAACAGCGCCTCGGCGGTGCTCACCGCGTACCTGCTCGGGCTGCCCGTCGAGTCGGCCGAGGCGGCGCTGGGCGCCTTCCCCGGCGTACGCCGGCGCTTCGAGCGCAAGGGCGTCGCGGACGGCGTGCTGGTCTACGACGAGTACGCGTACCACCCGACCTCGATGACGCTGGCGTTGCAGACGCTGCGCGAGGTGGCCGGGGACGGCCGGCTGATCGTGGTCTTCCAGCCCTACCGGCTCTACCGCACCCGGGATCTCCAGGCGGAGATCGCCGCGGCGCTGGGCATCGCCGACGAGCTGGTGCTGCTGGAGGTCTTCGGGCCGGGCGAGCTGCGCCAGCCGGGGGAGGGCTCCGCGGCCCTGGTCGAGGCGGTGCCGCTGGACGCCGCGCACAAGGTGTTCGTCGACTCGTGGGAGGACGCCCCGGCCGAGGTGGCCCGCCGGGCCCGCCCCGGCGACGTGGTGGTGACCATGGGCGCCCCGCCGATCTCCCTGATGGGCGACCAGCTGATCGACGCCCTCACCGCGCGGGCCTCCGGCGGCGCCGCCGACCCGACGGCCCTCGGCGTGGCCGTCGACCCGGACGGCGCGGCCTCCGCCGCCGGATGAGTCCGGGTCCGGCGCGGGGCCGTACCGCCGGCACGGACGGCGGCGGCCCCCGGCGCAACCCGGTCCGGCGCTGGCAGCTCGTCCGGGCCGGCAGCGACGCGGTCCCGCCGTCCACCCGGCGGTTCATGGCCCGGGCGCGGCAGCGGCGGATGCGCGCGGCCCTGCCCTGGGCGGTGGCCGCCGCGGTGCTCGCCGTGGCCACGCTGGTCGCCTGGACGGTGCTCGGCACCGGGCTGTTCGGGGTCCGCGAGGTGCGGGTGGTCGGCGCGGAGCTGGTCACCCCGGTCGAGGTGCGGGAGGCCGCGGGGGTTCCGGACGGGGTCCCGCTGGCCCGGGTGGACCTGGCCGCGACCGGCCGCCGGATCGGCGCGCTGGCCCCGGTCGAGCGGGCCACGGTCACCCGGGACTGGCCGGGCACGCTGGTGGTGACGGTGGTGGAGCGGACCGGGGTCGCGGCGGTGCCCCGGGACGGGCAGTTCGTGGTGCTCGACGCCGACGGGGTGGTGTTCCGGACGGCGCCGCGCGCCCCCGACGGCCTGCCGGTGGTCCGGCTGGCCACCCCCGGCCCGGACGACCCGGGCACCCGGGCGGCGCTGGAGGTGCTGGCGGTGCTCACCCCGCCGCTGCGCGCGGAGCTGACCGAGCTCACCGTGCAGGGGCTGGCCCGGATCAGCCTCACCCTCCGTGGCGATCGGACGGTCGTCTGGGGGGATGCGACCCGGGGGACGGACAAGGCGCGGGTGGCCACCGCGCTGTTGGGTCGCAAGGCCGACACGATCGACGTCAGCGCACCCGACGTGGTCACTTTCAAGTGATCGGTGCCGCCGGACGTGAGCCGTCCCGCTAAGGGCGGCGACACGCCGGGCAGGTCCTTGGCTCTCGGCGTGGGGGCGCTTACGTTGCCCCGAAGAGGATCAGTGGTTGACATAACTGTAAGCCTCTAGTAGAGGGTGAGGGTTTATTCCTGATCCTCTGTGGTGACAGCTGTCGTCGACCGTCGGTCTGGCCACGCCGTACCCGGTCGGGGCGATGCCAATCTCGAAGGGAAAGGACCGGAGATGACACCTCCGCACAACTACCTGGCGGTCATCAAGGTCGTCGGCATCGGGGGCGGCGGCGTCAACGCCGTCAACCGGATGATCGAGGTTGGGCTCAAGGGCGTCGAGTTCATCGCGATCAACACCGATGCGCAGGCGCTGCTGATGAGTGACGCCGACGTCAAGCTCGACGTCGGCCGGGAGCTGACCCGGGGCCTCGGCGCCGGCGCCAACCCGGACGTCGGCAAGAACGCCGCCGAGGACCACCGCGACGAGATCGAGGAGGTCCTCAAGGGCGCCGACATGGTCTTCGTGACCTGCGGCGAGGGCGGCGGCACCGGCACCGGCGGCGCGCCGGTGGTGGCGAACATCGCCCGCAAGCTCGGCGCGCTCACCATCGGCGTGGTGACCCGACCGTTCTCCTTCGAGGGCAAGCGCCGCCAGGTGCAGGCTGAGTCCGGCATAGACGAGCTGCGCAACCAGTGCGACACGCTGATCGTCATCCCGAACGACCGGCTGCTGGCGCTCGGCGACCGCAACATCTCCATGATGGACGCCTTCCGCACCGCCGACCAGGTGCTGCTCTCCGGTGTCCAGGGCATCACCGACCTGATCACCACGCCGGGTCTGATCAACCTGGACTTCGCCGACGTCAAGAGCGTGATGAGCGGCGCCGGCAGCGCGCTGATGGGCATCGGCAGCGCCCGCGGCGAGAACCGCGCGGTGGAGGCGGCCGAGGCGGCCATCTCCAGCCCGCTGCTGGAGCAGAGCATGGACGGCGCGCGGGGCGTGCTGCTCTCCATCGCCGGCGGCTCCGACCTCGGCCTGTTCGAGATCAACGACGCCGCCCAGCTGGTCACCGACGCGGCACACCCGGACGCCAACATCATCTTCGGCGCGGTCATCGACGACGCGCTGGGCGACGAGGTCCGGGTCACCGTCATCGCGGCCGGCTTCGACGGCGGCGCGCCGTCGTACAAGGCGGCCGAGGTGCCGCGCAAGACCAACCAGAACCAGCCGGCGCCGCAGAACCCGCCGGTCGCGCCGCCGACCACCCTGCCGGCCCAGCAGCAGTCGCCGCGCCGGGTGCTCTTCGACGACGTGGACGTGCCCGACTTTCTCAAGAACGGTTCCTGAGCTCCGCCGATGACCGACGAACCAGCCACGGTACGGCCCGACCGGCGTGCCGAACTCGCGGCCGGGCTGGCCCGGGTCCGCGCCCGGATCGCCGACGCCTGCGCCGCCGCCGGACGGGACCGCGCCGAGGTCACCATGATCGCGGTCACCAAGACGTACCCGGCCGGCGACGTGGTCGCGCTGGCCGGGCTCGGGGTGACCGACGTGGGGGAGAACCGCGACCAGGAGGCCGCGCCGAAGGCGGCCGAGGTGGCCGCCGCCGGGGTGGCCGTCCGCTGGCACTTCATCGGGCAGCTGCAGCGCAACAAGGCCCGCTCGGTGGTCCGCTACGCCGACGTCGTGCACTCGGTGGACAGCGTCCGGCTGGCCCGGGCCCTGGACGCGGCCGCGTCCGCCGGCCGGGACCGGCCGCTGGACGCCCTGGTGCAGGTCAGCATCGACGGCGACCCGGCGCGCGGCGGCGCGCTGCCGGACTCGGCCGACCCGGACCGCGGTCTGGGCCCGGTGGCCGAGGCGCTGGCCGGGGCCGGCGGCCTGCGGCTGGCCGGGCTGATGGCGGTGGCGCCGCTGGGCTGGGAGCCGGAGCGGGCGTTCGCCCGGCTCGCCGAGGTGGCGGCGCGCTTCCGCGACCGGCACCCGGAGGCGACCGCGCTCTCCGCCGGAATGAGCGGCGACCTCGAAGCGGCCATCGAATATGGCGCGACACATGTCCGCCTCGGCAGCGCGTTGCTCGGAATGCGTCCCACGCTGCGGTAGCCTGACCGCGGTAGAAGCAAATTACATCTGTGTTGTTTGAGGAACGGCGTCCCGTTGTCGGGGGCCACGGCGGGCGGCCGCGAATCGCCTGTCGGGGGATTGCCGCTCCGATCCGGTGGGCATGGATTGTCCATTCGTGATCAGGCGACACGGCACGGGGGTGCGTGCCGCACGGCGGACGGAAGGGCGCGGGATGGGTGCACTGCGCAAGGCGGGGGTCTGGCTCGGTCTCGTCGAGGAGGATGACGAGCGGGCCTACGACGACGGCTACGACAAGCCGGGCTACCGCGACTCGCGGTACCGGTCGAGCCGGTACTCCGAGGAGTTCGCCGACGACGACGAGGACGAGTCGGAGGAGCCGCCGGCGCCGCGCCCGCGGCTCGGCGAGCGGGGCCGGCTGAGCGAGCGCGGCGGGAGCCGGGCTGTGGAGGCCGACCGGGCCGACGACGAGCGTCCGGAGCGGGTCGAGCGGTCCAGCGTCCGCTCGATCACGCGGTCCGGCGCGGGGGAGACCTCGGGTGCGCTGACCTACCACACCCGGGACAACCTGGCCCTGGCTCCGCAGACCCAGGCGCGCGAGCGCGCGGTGGTGGCCGAGGAGGAGCAGCGCTACCAGATCACCACGCTGCACCCGACCACCTACCGGGAGGCGCGCACCATCGGCGAGCACTTCCGCGACGGCGTTCCGGTGATCATCAACCTCACCGAGATGGACGAGGCCGACGCCCGTCGGCTGGTTGACTTCGCCGCCGGGCTGGCGTTCGGGCTGCGCGGTACGATCGAGCGCGTGACCAACCGGGTGTTCCTGCTCTCACCGGCCAACGTCCAGGTCACCGCGGAGGACAAGGCCAAGATCGCTGAGGGCGGCTTTTTCAGCCTGAGCTAAGTCCGCCCGACCGAGGGACGTCGCCTGCCGTGTTGTCGATCGTGCTCCAAGCGCTGTACCTGCTCCTGTACCTCTTCCTAATTGTGCTGTTGGCCCGATTCGTCCTCAGCGCCGTCCTGCAGTACGGTCGCCGGTGGCAACCGGGGCGCGGGGCATCGGCGGGACTGGAATCCGTGTGGAGCGTCACTGATCCGCCTCTCAAGGCGTTGAGGCGTGTGATCCCTCCACTGCGAATTGGTACCGTGAGCATCGACCTGGCCTCCCTTGTGCTCCTGGTTATCCTGTTCGTGCTGATGGAGTTCGTGTTGAAGCGGTTGATCATCGGATGAACGTCCGGTGGCCCAGCCCGCTACGCGGCCGCAACTGACCCGAGGAGTTTCGATGCCGCTGACCCCGGCCGACGTCCACAACGTCGCCTTCAAAAAGCCGCCGATCGGCAAGCGGGGGTATGACGAGGAGGAGGTCGACGCCTTCCTGGACGAGGTCGAGCGTGAGCTTGCCCGTCTGATCGAGGAGAACAACGAGCTGCGCGCCCAGGTGGAGCGCGGCGGCCGTGGTGGCGCTCCCGCCGGCCCCGGCGGCGACGCCCGTCTCGCGGCGGAGCTCAACGACGTCAAGGCCCAGCTCGACCGGGTGCAGCGCGACAAGGCCGCGGCCGAGCAGGCCGCCCGGGCCATGCAGGCCGAGCTGGAGCAGGTCCGGTCCGCCGGTGGCCCGGCCGGCGGTGGCGACGGCGAGCAGCAGGCGCTGCGGGTCCTGATGATGGCCCAGCGCACCGCCGACGACCACGTGTCGGACGCCCGCCGCGAGGCCGACCAGCTTCTCTCCGAGGCCCGGTCCAAGGCCGAGGAGGTCACCCGCGAGGCGCGCGCCAAGGCCGACGCCCTCGAGCGGGACGCCCGCCAGCGGCACCAGGAGGCCATGGGCGGCCTGGACGCCAAGCGCACCGCGCTGCAGAAGCACATCGAGGAGCTCAAGCAGTTCGAGCGCGAGTACCGCACCCGGCTCAAGGCGTACCTGGAGAGCCAGCTGCGGGACCTCGACGGCCGGGGCCAGGGCCTGGAGGCCGAGATGACCCGCGCCGAGGGCAGCCGCGCCGCCACCGGCAACGGGCTGGCCGCCGCGAGCCTCGCCGGCTCGTACGGCGGCGGTCGCTCCGGCGCTCTCGAAGCCGGTCGCTGATCCACGGTCGGCGGCCGTCGCCCGACGGTCGCCGACCGCGCCACACCGACACGACGCGGCGGGGGTGAGCCGTGATAGTCGCAAGTCTGCTGCTCATCCTCGTCGCGGTCGTACTGCTGGTGTTCGGTCTCGCTGACGGCTCCAGCACCCTGTTGATCAGTTCCATCGCGGCCAGCCTGTTGGCCGCCGTCGCGTTGATCGCGGGCGCCCGCCAGGTGGCCGCCGCCAAGGCGACGACGGACCGGCCCGGGCCGCGCGCGGGCCGGGGGTTCGCGGGCACGCCCCGCGCCACGACTCCACCGGAGCCCTACGCCCCGGTGGAGCCGGAGATCCCCGTCCAGCACGTTCCCCCGACGAGCGGCACCGGTGGCGACGGGTGGCGGCAACCGCCCGAGCCGCCGGTGACCGGCGACGCCGACCCGTGGGAGCCGCAGGCCGAGAGCCCGTGGGACTCCGACGGGATGGCCGCGCGCCGCGCACCGGACGCGGACCCGGCGTGGGAGCCCACGCCGGCCGCCGGGCGCTCCCGCGACGTCGACGACGCCAGCCCGTGGGACTCGGTGAGTCCGGCGCCGGGCCGCTGGCGCGACGGGACGGCCGGCGGCTGGGCGGCGGAACAGGCCGAGGTCGACGACGAACCGGAGGCCCAGGACGTGTCCCCCGCCGACGCCGCGTGGGTGGCCCGGCTCGACACCGAGGTGCGGGTCGTCGACGGCCGTCCCCGCTACCACCTGCGCTCCTGCCCCCACCTGCTGGGCCGGGACGACGAGCCGCTGCCGGTCTCCGAGGCGGTCTCGCTCGGCTTCACCCCGTGCGCGGACTGCGCGCCGGACACCGCCCTGCTCGCCGACACCCGACCCGGCTGAGTCGCGTCGATGCCCACCGGGGAGCCGCTCACCGTGGCGGTACGCGTCAAGCCCGGCGCCTCCCGCGCCCGCGTCGGCGGCCGTTTCGACGGCCCGCACGGTCCCGCGCTGGTGATCGCGGTGAACGCGCCGGCGGTGGACGGGCGGGCCACCGAGGCGGCCCGGAAGGCGCTGGCCGACGCGCTCGGCGTACGACCGGCCGCGGTGTCGCTGCGCACCGGCGCGGCCAGCCGCGACAAGCTGTTCACCGTCGAGCGTCCCGCCCCCGGGGTGACCGACGTGCTCCACCGGCTGCGAGACGGATCGGACGGGTGAGGGCGCTGCGGGTCGGTGGCCCGTGACGGCGGGGCTGGACCTCGCGCTGCTGCTCGGCGCCGCCGTCCTGCTGGTGGCGATCGGCGCGGTCCGCTTCTCCACCCGCCTCGGCGTACCGAGTCTGCTGGTCTACCTGGCGCTCGGCGTGGCGATCGGGGAGGCCGGCCTCGGCATCCGCTTCGACGACGCCGAGCTGACCCGGGTGCTGGGCTTCTGCGCGCTTATCGTGATCATCGCGGAGGGCGGGTTGACCGCCCGGTGGAGCACCCTGCGCCCGGTGCTCGGGCTGGCCGCCGCCCTCTCCACGGTCGGGGTGCTGGTCAGCATCCTGGTCGTCGGCCTGGTGGTGCACCTGCTGCTCGGCCTGGACTGGCGGCTCGCCCTGCTCTACGGCGCGGTGCTCTCCTCCACCGACGCGGCGGCGGTCTTCGCCACGCTGCGCCGGCTGCGCCTGCCGCCCCGGCTGGTGGCCACGCTGGAGGCCGAGTCCGGGATGAACGACGCCCCGGTGGTGATCCTGGTGGTGCTGCTCTCCCGCGGCGCCGAGGGCGGTCACCCGTGGTGGTACGAGGTGTTCCTGGTCGGCTACGAGCTGGGCGTGGGGGCGGCGGTCGGGCTCGCCGCCGGGCTGACCGGCCGCTTCGCGCTGCGCCGCGCGGCGCTGCCCTCGTCCGGGCTCTACCCGATCGCCGCGGTCGGCTTCACCGTGCTGGCGTACGCGGCCGGGGCGGTGCTGCATGCCTCCGGCTTCCTCGCCGTGTACGTGGCCGGGGTGCTGCTCGGCAACGCCCGGCTGCCGCACCGGCAGGCCATCCTGGGCTTCGCCGACGGGCTGGCCTGGCTGGCCCAGATCGGGCTGTTCGTGCTGCTCGGGCTGCTGGCCACGCCCAGCCGGCTGGACGCGGCGGTGCTGCCGGCGGTGGTCGCCGGCCTGGCCCTGCTGCTGCTGGCCCGGCCGCTGTCGGTGCTGGTGGCCGCGCTGCCGTTCCGGGTCAACCTGCGCGAGCAGGCGTTCCTGTCCTGGGCCGGGCTGCGCGGGGCGGTGCCGATCGTGCTGGCCACCATCCCGCTCTCCGAGCGGGTGCCCGGGGCGGACCAGCTCTTCGACGCGGTCTTCGTCCTCGTGGTGATCTTCACGCTCTTGCAGGCGGGCACGCTGGCGCCGGCGGCCCGCCGGTTGCGGGTGACCGCGCCGGCCGAGCTGGCCGAGATCCGGGTGGAGACGGCGCCGCTGGAGCGGATGCGGGCGGACCTGCTCCAGTTGGAGGTGCCGCCGGGTTCCCGGCTGGCCGGCGTGCACGTGGACGAGTTGCGGTTGCCGGTGGGTGCCTCGGTGACCCTGGTGCTGCGCGACGGGGCGGGCTTCGTGCCTGGCCCGGACACCCGGCTCAAGACGGGCGACAGCCTGTTGATCGTGGCGACCGCCGGGGTGCGGGACGAGGTCGAGCGGCGGCTGCGGGCGGTCAGTCGGCGGGGTCGACTGGCCAGGTGGTTTGGCGAGTACGGCGAGGATCGGGATGGCTGATCTGCTAGCGTTCCCTTTGCCCCAATTAGGGCTTACTAGGGGCTGAATAGCGGCACGACGGTGCGCCACGTTGTCGGACGCCTGTACGTTCCGTATTCTTGCCAACCTCCGGAGTGCGCGGCCCTCGATGCCGTGCGCCCGTTTTGTTACGTGGGGGACGCCAGGCCGGTGACCCCTGTCCGGACACCGCCGAGCGCCGCGTTACGCGGCTGAGGGAGCTGACGATGGCGAAGCCAGCCGACACCAGGACCGCCGGCCGCAAGCCTGCGGTGAAGGCCACCCGCAGCGCGGCGGAGACCGAGAAGATCCGGGCGGCCCTGGCGGCCCGACGGGACGAGCTGCGAGCCGAGTACGATCAGACGCTGAGCGAGATCACCGAGCTGCAGCGCGACCGGCTGACCGACTCGGCCGGGGACGACCAGGCCGACACCGGCACCAAGACGTTCGAGCGCGAGCAGGAGATCTCCCTCGCCAACAGCATCCGGGAACGGATCACGCAGGTCGAGCGGGCCCTGGAGCGCCTCGACGAGGGTGGCTACGGGTGGTGCGAGCGGTGCGGGAACCCGATCCCGGTCGAGCGGCTCGCCGCCTTCCCGTCGGCGACCCTCTGCGTGACCTGCAAGCAGCTGGAGGAGCGGCGCTGACGTCCGCTCCCCGGTGACGAACGCGAGACGGTGAACCCCTCACCGTCGGACAGTCGATGGGGAGTCGATGACCACAGCACCGACCGCCGGATCCGGCACCGCTGAGCCGGGCGACGGTACGCCTCGCCGCAAGGCGGTCGTGGTCCTGGCCAGCATCGCCCTCGCGGCCCTGCTGGCCGACCTGTTCACCAAGCACCTCGCGCTGGTGACGCTCGACGACCGGGGGCCGGTACGCCTGCTCGGCGGCGCCGTCTACCTGACCCTGACCCGCAACAGCGGGGCGGCCTGGAGCATCGGCGCCGACCACACCTGGATCTTCCCGCTGATCACCATCGGTGTGGTCGGCTGGATCGTCTGGATGGCGGTACGGCTGCGCTCCCTGCCCTGGGCGGTCTCCCTCGGCCTGGTGCTGGGCGGCGCGCTGGGCAACCTCACCGACCGGATCTTCCGCGCCCCCGGCCACTTCGTCGGGCACGTGGTGGACATGGTCAGCCTCTTCGACCCGTACGGGCAGGTCTGGCCGGTGTTCAACCTGGCCGACAGCGCGCTGGTCTCCGGGGTGCTCCTCGCCGTGCTGCTCGAACTGACCGGCCGCCAGCGCGACGGCAGCCGGGTCGGTACGCAGCGCGCCGACGACGCGGCCGCCGACGACCGGGACGCCACCGGCGCTCACCCCCGGGAGCGGGCGTGACCTCGGCCTTCGCCGCCGGTGGCGGCGACCAGCGGTCCCTGCCCGTCCCGGACGGGCTCGACGGCATGCGCCTGGACCAGGCGGTGTCCCGGCTCTTCGGGCTCTCCCGCACCGCCGCGGCGGCCCTGGTCGACGCCGGTGACGCGCTGGTCGACGGGGCCGCGCGGCCCAACTCGCACAAGGTGAAGGCCGGCTCCTGGCTGGAGGTGACGCTGCCCGCCCCGGTCGCGCCGCCGACGGTGGTGCCGCAGGCGGTGCCGGGCCTCACCGTGGTCCACGCCGACGACGACATCGTGGTGGTGGACAAGCCGGTCGGCGTGGCCGCCCACCCCAGCCCCGGCTGGACCGGGCCGACCGTGATCGGCGGCCTCGCCGCCGTCGGGCACCGGATCTCGACCAGCGGCGCCGCCGAGCGGCAGGGCGTGGTGCACCGGCTCGACGTCGGCACCACCGGGATCATGGTGGTGGCCAAGAGCGAGCAGGCGTACACCGCGTTGAAGCGGGCGTTCAAGTACCGCGAGGTGGAGAAGCGCTACCACGCCGTGGTGCAGGGGCACCCGGATCCGCTGCGCGGCACCATCGACGCCCCGATCGACCGGCACCCGCACCACGACTACCGCTGGGCGGTGGTCTCCGGCGGCAAGCCGAGCATCACCCACTACGACACCATCGAGGCGTTCCCGGCGGCGAGCCTGCTCGACGTGCGCCTGGAGACCGGCCGCACGCACCAGATCCGGGTGCACTTCTCGACGCTGCGGCACCCCTGCGTGGGCGACATCACCTACGGCGCCGACCCCACCCTCTCGGCCCGGCTCGGGTTGGGCCGGCAGTGGCTGCACGCCCGGTCGCTGAGCTTCCTGCACCCGCGTACCGGCGACGAGGTGACCTTCGTCAGCGAGTACCCGGACGACCTGGCCCGGGCGCTGGCGATCCTGCGCGACTGACCGCACCCGGTCCGAGCCGACCGGACCGCATCCGGTCCGAGCCGACCCAACCCCACCCGATCCGAGCCGACAGGGGGCCCGCGCCGGTGAGCGCCGCCGCACCGCCACCGGCCGACCGGCCGACACCGCCGGTGGGCCGGCCCGGCCGTGCCCGGCCGCGCTGGCTGACCTCGGCCGCGCTCGCCGCGGTGGGGGCGGTGCTGCTCACCGCCGGCTGGGCGGGGCGCCGGGAGGAGCCGGTCGGCGACCGCACGGTCGGCGAGGTCACCCGGGTCGGGGTGCGGCCCGGCGACCGGATTCCCGAGTACGTGCGCGCCGCCGCGGCCGAACTGGCCGCGTTGCCGCCGTCCGAGTCGCCGTCCGGGACGTACGCGTTGGTCTCGTTCACCGGCTACCTCGCGCCGGCGCAGTTGCCCGGCGTGCTCGCCGACGCGCCGGCCTCCGAGGTGGTGACGCGGGTGCCGCTGCCCGACCGGCAGACCGAGGTGGTCCGCCTGGCGGCGCAGCTGCTGCCGCAGGACGTCGTCGCCGGGATGGCGGCGGTGGCCGACCGCAAGGACCGGGAGACCGCCGACCAGCGCGCCCGCGCCGCCGGCACCGGCGACGGCGAGCTGCGCCGGGTGTACGCCACCGGCGCGGAGGTCGCCGCGCGGGAGGCGCGGGCGTACCGGACGGGGTGCGCGTGCGTCTACGCGGCGGTGGTGCGCGCCGACCCCGCCGTGCTGCGGAAGCTGGCCGGCCGGCCCGGGGTGCGGGCGGTGGACCCGGCCCCGGAGCTGCGCCGGCTGGACCGGGCGGTGGTCCTGCCGCCGCTGCCCGAACAGCGGGACGTGGTGCGGCCGCCGGCCGACACCGCGCTGGACTTCCCGTCGGTGGGCGTTCCGTCGGTGGGCGTTTCGTCGGAACAAGCACGGGACGTGATCGATCCCTCACCCGGCGGATCGGCCGGCTCGCGGGCGCCCACACCGCCTCCGACCTCGCCGGACACCGGCGGTGGGGGTGGACCGGCGCCGGGCGGGTGAGGATTGCCCATGGGGGATGTGCGGGGACAGGTGTGGTCCGAATAGGGTTTCGTTCGTAGCCTGTCAGGCGGAGATCGATGGCGCGGGGAGGGCGAGCCTTGGACGGCACCGAGACCGGCTGGGGCCGGTCGGCCGAACCGGCACCGCGATGGCGGGCCTTGCTCGACCGCGCCCGGCTCGGCGGTCGCGCCGGCGAGCCGGCGGAGGCCGACCCGCGCCCCGAGGAGCCGCCACCGGCGCGCGAGGCGCTGCCCCGGCGCGGGCCGGGCACCGGCTGGTCCGGCCGGGCCTCGGCCGCCGTGCCGCCCGTCGAGCCCCGGTACGGCGCCGACCCCGGCTACCGGGCCGAGGCGACCTACCGGGTCGACCCGGCGTACCGGGTGGAGCCGTCGTACCAGCCCGAGCCGTCGTACCAGCCGGAGCCGTCGTACCAGCCCGAGCCGTCGTACCGGAGTGAGCCGGGGTACCCGCCGGAGCCGGCCTACCGGGCCGAGCCCGGCTATCCGCCCGAGCCGACGGCGGAGTCCCGCTACGCGTTGCTGGACAACGGCTACCGGCACGAGCCGCCGCCGGTCGAGTCGCGGTACGCCCCGCTGCTCGACGACGCCTACCGACCCGGTTACGCCCCGGCCGAGCCGGCGTACCCGCCGCAGCCGTCGTACCGGCCCGAGCCGACCTATCCGCCGGAGCCGGCCGTGCCCGCCGAGCCGGCGTACCCGCCGGCGGTGACCGCCGACCGGGGCTATGCGCCGGCGCGGATCGAGCCGGCCCGGATCGAGTGGCGCCCGCAGGCCCCGCAGGACGAGCAGGAGCGGGCCGCCGCCGTGCTGCGCCGCGACCTCGGCACGCCCCGGGTGCTCGCCTTCGCCAACCCCAAGGGCGGGGTGCACAAGACCACCGCCACCGTGCTCGCCGCGGCCACCGTCGGCAGCGTCCGCGGCCGGGGCGTGCTGGCCTGGGACGACAACGAGCTGCGCGGCACCCTCGGGCTGCGCGCCGGCAGCGCCCGGCACGCCCGGACGATCCGGCACCTGATCAGCGACCTGGCGCACATCGAGATCCGCGAGGGCGCCGAGTTGCTGGAGTCCCTCGACGACTACCTGCGGCACGCCTCCGACGGCTCGTACGACGTGCTGGCCGGCGAGGAGAGCCCCCGGTTCGCCCAGCGGCTGGACCAGTTCACCGTCAAGCGGGTGCTGGAGCTGCTGCGCCGCACCCACGACGTGGTCTGCGTGGACACCGGCAACAACGTGGAGAGCGCCAACTGGCGCACCGTCATGCACGCCGCCGATCAGCTGGTGGTGACCACCGTGCCGCGCGAGGACGCCGCGTTCAGCGCGGACTGGATGCTGGACCTGCTGCACGAGGAGGGGATGGGGGAGCTGGCCGACAACGCGGTCACCCTGATCTCCTGCCCGACGCCCGGCCGCTCCCAGCTCCAGGACGACCTGGAACGGCACTTCGCCACCCGCACCCGGGCCGTCGCCGTGGTGCCGTACGACCCGGCGCTGGAGACCGGCTCCTCGATCGAGTACCACCAGCTCCAGCCGGATACCCGGCAGGCGTGGCTGCGCGCCGCCGCGGTGATGCTGGAGCCGTTCGCCCGCTGAGGGGGTGTCCGGCCACCGGCGCCCCGCGTCACCGCCCCGCCTGAGAGGATCATCGGGTGAGCCCGGACACCCCCGATCCGCACCGGTCCGTCGACCGTCCCGACGAGCCGGACTGTGCCGCCGCGCCCGCCGGCCCCGCCCCGCCGGCCCGCTCGGTGAACGACGGCTGGACGCCGCTCTCCGGCAGTCCCGACGTCGGATCGCGGCTTGGCGAGCCGGGCCCGGTCGAGCCGGCCACACCGGGCGGTGACCCCTGGTCGCAGCCGGGCGGACCGGGACCGGCCGCGTCGTGGCCCCCGGCGTACGCCGGCCTCCCGGAGCAGCCGGCCGACCGGCCCCGCCGGCCCGTCGCGGCGACCCTCGCCACCGTGCTCGCGCTGACCGTGCTGGGCGTGCCGCTCGGGCTGCTCTGGGCCGCCGTGGCCCCGGACACCCCGGTGCTCAAGACCGCCGAGGGCGCCATCTACGCCCAGCCGCAGCCGGAGCAGCCGATTGCCGCCGACGGCTGGTTCAGCCTGCTCGGGCTCGGCTTCGGGCTGCTCGCCGCGGTCGGGCTCTGGGTCGTGCTGCGCCGCCGCCGCGGCCCCGCCGTGCTGACCGGGGCGGCGTTCGGCGCGCTCGGCGCCGCGCTGGTCGCCTGGCAGGTCGGCCGCCGGGTCGGGCTCTCCGGCTACCAGCGGCTGCTGGAGAACGCCCCGGACGGCACCGCCTTCACCAAGCCGGCCGACCTGCGCGCCGGCGGGATCGAGTGGCTGTTCGGGTTCCTGCCGGTGCCCTTCGGGGACGTGCTGCTGCCGGCGTTCGCCGCGGCCGTGACGTACACCCTGCTGGCCGGCTGGTCGCGCTGGCCGTCGCTGCGCCCGGAGCCGGAGCCCGGCGGCCTCAGTTGGGGGCCGGGGGCGACGCCAGCTCCGACAGCGGCACCGGAACCGCCCGCACCTGGCGCAGCAGAGCCGCCTCGCGGTTGAGCAGCCGCAGCTCGGCGCGGAGCCGGGTGGCGGTGTCGTCGATGGCGAGCAGTCGCTGGCGGTCCGCCACGGTGAGCGCGGCCGTCGCGGCGACCAGGTGGGACAGCACGGTCGGGTCCTCCGGCAGCTGCTCGGAGATCTCCTCGGGATCGGGCCGGATCAGCCCCAGGTACTGCCGGAAGACCGCGATCACCCGGGCCGCGAGCAGTTCGGCGATCTCGTCGGTGCCGCTCGGCTCGGGCAGCCACTCGACCCGCGCGGTCAGGTACGGCGCGGAGGAGCGGTCCACGTCGGCGATCCGGAACCGTCGCCGGCCCACCGTGACGATGTCGAAGCCGCCGTCGTCGAGCTCGGTGACCTGCCGCAGCTCGGCGGTGCACCCCACCTCGTGCAGCGTCACGTCACCGCCGCCGGGGGTCGACCGGCCGGGCGCCGGGGCGACCTCCCAGCCGGCCTGGATCGCCACCACGCCGAACTCGCGCGGCGCCCCCTCGGGCAGCCCGACCAGGTGGCGCACCAGGGCGCGGTAGCGCTCCTCGAATATGTGCAGCGGCAGCACGAGTCCGGGAAAGAGCACCGTTGCGAGCGGGAACACCGGCAGCCGCGCAGTCACGCGTCCGAGCCTAGCCCGACCGGCCGCCCGCGGCGTGGCTCGGCTCACGCCTCCCGCGGTACGGGCGGCGCGGAAAGATCCCGCCGAAGCCGCCTAGACTCGCAAGGGTGTTGAATCGGATCGACCTGCGCGGCGGTGTCCGTGACCCGCGCCGCCTGCTGCCCCGTGCCCAGCTCGACGTCTCCGTGGCCGTCGAGCGGATCCGCCCGCTCGTGGAGGCGGTCCGGGAGCATGGGTACCCGGCGATCCGGGAGGCCAGCGAGCGGTTCGACGGGGTCTCCCCGGCGGTGCTGCGGGTGCCGGCCGAGGCGATCGCCGAGGCCGAGGGGACGCTCGACCCGCAGGTGCGCGCCGCGCTGCTGGAGTCGATCGCGCGCGCCCGCCGGGTGCACGCCGACCAGCGACGCACCGACCACACCACCCAGGTCGTCGCCGGCGGCACGGTGACCGAGCGCTGGGTGCCGGTCGACCGGGTGGGCCTCTACGTCCCCGGTGGCCTGGCGATGTACCCGTCGACCGTGGTGATGAACGTGGTCCCCGCCCAAGCGGCCGGGGTGCGCTCGCTGGTGGTGGCCAGCCCGCCGCAGCAGGACAACGGCGGCCTGCCCGACGCGCGGGTGCTGGCGGCCTGCGCGTTGCTCGGCGTCGACGAGGTGTACGCCGTGGGCGGCGCCCAGGCGGTGGCGATGCTGGCGTACGGCGCGGCGGTCGACGCCGAGGGCAGCGCGCACTGCGACCCGGTCGACATGATCACCGGTCCGGGCAACATCTGGGTCACCGCCGCCAAGCGGCTGCTGCGCGGCGTGGTCGGCATCGACGCCGAGGCCGGCCCGACCGAGATCGCCATCCTGGCCGACGACACCGCCGACCCGGCGCACGTCGCCGCCGACCTGATCAGCCAGGCCGAGCACGATCCCCTCGCCGCCAGCGTGCTGGTCACCCCGTCGGTCGAGCTGGCCGAGGCGGTCGAGCGGGAGCTGGCCCGGCAGGTGCCGGCGACCAAGCACGCCGAGCGGGTGAGCACCGCGCTCAGTGGTGAGCAGAGCGGCGTGGTCCTGGTGGACGACCTCGACGCCGGGCTGCGGGTGGTGGACGCGTACGCGGCCGAGCACCTGGAGATCCAGACCGTGGACGCCCGCGCCTGGGCGATGCGGGTCCGCAACGCCGGCGCGATCTTCGTCGGCGCCTGGTCGCCGGTGTCGCTCGGCGACTACTGCGCCGGCTCCAACCACGTGCTGCCCACCGGTGGCTGCGCCCGGCACTCCTCGGGACTGTCGGTGCAGTCCTTCCTGCGCGGCATCCACCTCGTGGAATACACCGAGGACGCGCTGCGCGAGGTGGCCCCGCACGTGGTGACGCTGGCCAACGTGGAGGACCTGCCGGCGCACGGCCAGGCCGTCGCGGCCCGCTTCCCCGGGGGGCCGGCGTGACCACCCTGGACGACCTGCCGCTCCGCGACGACCTGCGGGGCCTGCGGCCGTACGGGGCGCCGCAGCTCGACGTGGCGGTGCGGCTGAACACCAACGAGAACTCGTACCCGGTGCCCGAGCCGGTGGTCGAGGCGATCGGCAAGGCCCTCGCGGCGGAGCTGCGCGACCTCAACCGGTACCCGGACCGGGACGCGGTGGCGCTCCGCGCCGACCTGGCGGCGTACCTCGGTCACGGGCTGACCGTCGAGCAGGTCTGGGCGGCCAACGGCTCCAACGAGATCCAGCAGCAGCTGCTCCAGGCGTTCGGCGGCCCGGGGCGCACCGCGCTCGGCTTCACCCCGGCGTACTCGATGCACCCGCTGCTGGCGCTGGGCACCGGCACCGGCTGGGTGCCGGGGGTCCGGGGCGTCGACTTCGGGCTGACCGTCGACGACGCGGTGGCCCAGGTGCGCGAGCACCGGCCGGACGTGGTCTTCCTCTGCTCGCCGAACAACCCCACCGGCACCGCGCTGGACCCGGCGGTGGTCGCCGCGGTGCTCGACGCCGCCCCCGGCATGGTGGTGGTCGACGAGGCGTACGCCGAGTTCGCCCGCCCCGGCACGGTCAGCGCGCTGGCCGTGCTGCCCGGCCACCCGCGGCTGGTGGTCACCCGGACGATGAGCAAGGCGTTCGGCTTCGCCGGCGGCCGGCTGGGCTACCTGGCCGCCGACCCGGCGGTGGTGGCCGCCGTGCAGCTGGTCCGGCTGCCGTACCACCTCTCGGCGCTCACCCAGGCCGCCGCCCGGGCGGCGCTGGCGCACCGGGGCGCCCTGCTCGGCACCGTCGACGCGATCAAGGCCCAGCGCGACCGGATCGTCGCCGAGCTGCGCGCCCGCGGCCACCGGGTCGCCGACAGCGACGCCAACTTCGTGCTCTTCGAGGTGGCCGGCGACCAGGCGGTCGCCTGGCGCACCCTGCTCGACGCGGGCGTGCTGGTCCGCGACGTCGGCCTGCCCGGCTGGCTGCGGGTCACCGCCGGCACCCCCGCCGAGACCGACGCCTTCCTGACCGCAATGGAGAAGCTGAGATGGGAGCGCGAGGAGTGAGCTTGCGAGCCCCACAGTCGCGACCGAAAGGCAAGCAATGAGTCGCACCGCCCGGGTGGAGCGGATCACCAAGGAGACCAAGGTGCTGGTCGAGATCGACCTCGACGGCACCGGCCAGGCCGAGATCAGCACCGGCGTCGGCTTCTACGACCACATGCTGCACCAGATCGCCCGGCACGGCGGCTTCGACCTCACCGTGCGGACCGTCGGCGACCTGGAGATCGACGCCCACCACACGATGGAGGACACCGCGCTGGCCCTGGGCGCCGCCTTCGACCAGGCGCTGGGGGACAAGGCCGGCATCCGGCGCTACGGCTCGGCCACCGTGCCGATGGACGAGGTCCTCGTCCGGGCCGCCGTCGACCTCTCCGGCCGCCCGTACGTGCTGCACGACGAGCCGGCGCTCGCGCCGTACATCGGCCCGGTCTACCCCACCAGCATGACCCGGCACATCTGGGAGTCCTTCGGCCAGTCGGCCCGGATCACCCTGCACGTGGACGTGCTGCGGGCGGCCCGCCCCGGCGGCCACCCGGACGCCCACCACGTGGTGGAGGCGCAGTTCAAGGCGGTCTCCCGGGCGCTGCGCGAGGCCACCGCGATCGACCCGCGCTCGGCGGGCGTGGTGCCCAGCACGAAGGGTGCGCTCTGATGAGCGCGAGGAGTGCAGCGCAGCGGAGCCCCGCAGTCGCGAATGAAGGAGAGCTCTGATGGGGCCGGTGCTGCCGACGTTGCTGTTGATCCTGGCCGGCGTGCTGGTCGGCGGGACCTGGTCGTTGCACAAGCAGGGCGCGCCGCGCGGCGCGGTGGTCATCATGGCGTTGCTGGCCACGCTCGCCACCGTCGGCGGGGTGCTCTGGCTGCTTCCCGGGGAGGGTTGATGACCACCAGGATCGTGGTGCTGGACTACGGCTCGGGCAACCTGCGCTCGGCCGAGCGCGCCCTGGAGCGCGCCGGCGCCGAGGTGACCGTCACCGACGACCTGGCCGCCGCCGCCGACGCGGACGGCCTGGTGGTGCCGGGCGTGGGCGCCTTCGCCGCCTGCATGGCCGGGATCGAGGCGCTCGGCGCCGGCCCGGTGATCGCCGAGCGGGTCGCCGCCGGCCGGCCGGTGCTGGGCATCTGCGTCGGCATGCAGGTGCTCTTCGAGCACGGCGACGAGCACGGCGTGGTCACCAAGGGGCTCGGGCTGCTGCCCGGCGGGGTGACGAAGCTGCCCGCCGACCGGCTGCCGCACATGGGTTGGAACACGGTCGACGCGCCGGCCGGTTCGGTGCTCTTCGCCGGGCTGCCCGCCGACAGCCGGTTCTACTTCGTCCACTCGTACGGGGTGAACGACGTCGCCGGGCTGGCCGCCGCCGGTGCTATGGTCACCACCGCCCACCACGGCACCGACTTCGTCGCCGCGGTGGAGCGGGGCGCGCTGTCGGCCGCCCAGTTCCACCCGGAGAAGTCGGCCGACACCGGGGCCGCCCTCCTGCGCAACTGGCTGGCCACGGTTGGCTGAGGTGGCTGAGCCGGCCGGCCCGGCGCGGGGCACGGCGGCCGCCGGGGCACCGCGGGGCACGGCGTGAGCAAGGAGCGGGCCCGCCGCCGCGCCGTCCGGGAGGCCGAGGCCGCCCGGGAACGCGTCGTGCGCCAGCGCCGGCTGGCCCGCCGGCAGCGCACCCGCACGCTGGTACGCCGGCTGACGCCGCAGTGGCGGCGGGGTCGCACCGGCCGGCTGGGCCGCCGCAGCCGGGGGGAGCGGGCCGCGATCGTCGGCCTGAGCCTGGCCGCGCTGTTCGGGATCTGGACGTTCGTCGACGATCTGGCGTTGCGCCTGGTGCTGGTCGTCCTGCTGCTGCTGGTCCTGCCGGCGATCGTCGTGATCGCGCTGGACCGTCGGATCTGATGCGAGGAGAGAGAAGTTGAGCCTCACCCTGTTGCCCGCCGTGGACGTCGCCGACGGCCAGGCCGTCCGGCTCGTGCAGGGCGCCGCCGGCAGCGAGACCGGTTACGGCGACCCGCTGGAGGCCGCGCTGGCCTGGCAGGCCGACGGCGCCGAGTGGATCCACCTGGTCGACCTGGACGCGGCGTTCGGTCGGGGCTCCAACGCGCACCTGCTCGCCGAGGTGGTGCGGCAGCTCGACGTGAAGGTGGAGCTCTCCGGCGGCATCCGGGACGACGAGTCGTTGCAGGCGGCGCTGGGCACCGGGGCGGCCCGGGTGAACATCGGCACCGCCGCGCTGGAGGACCCGCAGTGGTGCGACCGGGTCTGCGGCGAGTACGGCGACCGCATCGCGATCGGGCTGGACGTGCGCGGTCGTACCCTCTCCGCCCGGGGCTGGACCCGCGACGGCGGTGACCTGTGGGAGGTGCTGGAGCGGCTGGACAAGGCGGGCGCCGCCCGGTACGTGGTGACCGACATCACCAAGGACGGCACCATGCGCGGGCCGAACCTGGACCTGCTGCGCGAGGTCTGCGCGCGCACCGACGCCCCGGTGATCGCCTCCGGTGGCGTGTCCACCCTGGACGACCTGCGGGCGCTGGCCACCCTCGAGCCGCTCGGGGTGGAGGGCGTGATCGCCGGCAAGGCGCTCTACGCCGGCGCGTTCACCGTGGCCCAGGCGCTGGAAACGCTGGCCGCCGCGTGACCGTCACCCGGTTGGGCTCGGGCGGCCCGTGGGAGGCCGTCTACGGCTACGCCCGGGTGGTCCGGGCGGGCGACCTGGCGTGGACGGCGGGCTGCACGTCGACCGTGGACGGTCGGGTGACGCACGTCGGCGACGCCGCGGCGCAGACCGCGCAGGCGCTGCGGATCGGGCTGGACGCGCTCGCCGAGGTGGGCGTTGAGCCGGGCGACGTGGTCCGGACCCGGATGTACGTGACCGACCGGAGCTACGCCGACGAGGTGGGCCGGGCGCACAACGCGGTGTTCGGGGCCGTCCGTCCGGCGGCGACGATGGTGGTGGTGGCCGGCCTGCTCGACCCCGACCAGCTGGTCGAGGTGGAGCTGGAGGCCTGGCTCGGCGAGCGCTGACCCCCGGTCGCCCCGCCCGGGCGGCCGGGTGGGCGCGGCCACATCCCGGCCAGATCGGTTGTGCGCAATTCAATCGTGGGCTACGGTTTGCCGGTGACCGATGATCTGGTGCTACGTCGACAGGTGTGCTTCGCGCTCTACGCCGCGTCGCGCGCCCTCACCGACGTCTACCGGCCCATCCTCGACGAGGTCGGCCTGACCTACCCGCAGTACCTGGTGCTGCTGGTGCTCTGGGAGCGCGAGGACGCCCCCACGGTCTCCGAGCTCGGCGCCGCGCTGCGGCTGGACTCCGGCACGCTCTCCCCGCTGCTCAAGCGGTTGGAGGCGGCGGGCCTGGTGGTCCGGTCCCGGTCGGCGCGCGACGAGCGACGGGTGGAGGTGGGGCTCACCGCCGACGGTCGGGCCCTGCGGCAGCGGATGGACGAGGTGCCGCTGCAGGTCGCCCGTGCCACCGGCCTCACCGAGGCCGAGCTGATCGCCCTGCGCGACACCCTCACCCGGGTCACCGAGACGATCCACCGACAGAAGGAGCAGTGACCATGCAGGTGCTCTACACCGCGTCCGCCCTCGCCAGCGGCGACGGCCGCGACGGCCACGTCCGCACCTCCGACGGCACCGTCGAGCTGGACCTGGCGGTCCCGAAGGAGATGGGCGGCGCCGGTGGCGCGGCCAACCCCGAGCAGCTCTTCGCCGCCGGCTACGCGGCCTGCTTCCACTCGGCGCTGCGCCTGGTCGCCCGCCGGGCCAAGGCCGACGTCTCCGGCTCGGTGGTCGAGGCCGAGGTCGGCATCGGCCCGAACGGCAGCGGCGGCTTCGGGCTGACCGTCGCCCTCCTGGTCGACCTGCCCGCCGTCGAGCGCACCGCCGCCGAGCAGCTGGTCGCGCAGGCCCACCAGGTCTGCCCGTACTCGAACGCGACCCGCGGCAACATCGAGGTCGCCCTCACCGTCCGCGAGGCCGCCGCGGCCTGAGCGCCGCCCGGCCCTTCTCCCGCGTACGAAAGGACGACCCCGTGAGCACCAACCGTGAGATCCACCTGGCCTCCCGCCCCCAGGGCTGGCCGACCGCCGACAACTTCCGCCTCGTCGAGACCGAGGTGCCGACGCCCGGCCCGGGCCAGATCGTGGTCCGCAACCAGTTCATGTCGGTCGACCCGTACATGCGGGGGCGGATGAACGACGTGAAGTCGTACGTCCCGCCGTTCCAGCTCGGGGCGCCGCTCGACGGCGGCGCGGTCGGCGAGGTCGTGGCCAGCGAGGCCGACGGCGTCAAGGTCGGCGACACCGTGCTGCACGGCCTCGGCTGGCGGGAGTACGCGCTGCTCGACGCCAAGGCCGCCCGCCCGGTCGACCCGACGATCGCGCCGGTGAGCGCGTACCTGAGCGTGCTCGGCATGACCGGTCTGACCGCGTACGCCGGGCTGCTCGACGTGGCCGGCATGAAGCCGGGGGAGAGCGTCTTCGTCTCCGCCGCCGCCGGTTCGGTGGGCAGCCTGGTCGGCCAGATCGCCAAGCTCAAGGGCGCCGGGCACGTGGTCGGCAGCGCCGGCTCGGCGGCCAAGGTCGAGCGGCTCAAGGCGCTCGGCTTCGACGCGGCCTTCGACTACCACGACGGACCGGTACGCGACTCGCTCAAGGCGGCCGCCCCCGACGGCATCGACGTCTACTTCGACAACGTCGGCGGCGACCACCTGGAGGCGGCGATCTCGGCGATGAAGCTGCACGGCCGGGCCGCCATCTGCGGCATGATCGCGCAATACAACGACACCCAGCCGCCGGCCGCCCCGCGCAACCTGGCGATGGTCATCGGCAAGCGGCTCACCCTGCGCGGCTTCCTCGTCGGTGACCACGGCAACCTGCGCGAGCAGTTCGTGCGGGACGTCTCCGGCTGGCTGCGCGACGGCAAGCTCACGTACGACGAGACGATCGTCGACGGCATCGAGAACGCCCCCGAGGCGTTCCTCGGCCTGCTGCGCGGCGAGAACCTGGGCAAGATGCTCGTCCGGGTGTGAGTCCCGACGCGGGGCGGTGGCCGGCCTCACAGGTCGGTCGCCGCCCCGTGCCCGTTGGATAGGCTCGCCACATGACGGTGGCGGTACGGGTGATTCCGTGTCTGGACGTGGACGCCGGGCGGGTGGTCAAGGGGGTCAACTTCCTCGACCTGCGCGACGCCGGCGACCCGGTGGAGCTGGCCGCGGCGTACGACCGGGCCGGCGCGGACGAGTTGACCTTCCTCGACGTCACCGCCTCCTCCAGCGACCGGGGGACCATGCTCGACGTGGTCCGGCGCACCGCGGAGTCGGTCTTCATCCCGCTGACCGTCGGCGGCGGCGTACGGCAGGTCGCCGACGTCGACACGCTGCTGCGGGCCGGCGCGGACAAGGTCGGGGTGAACACCGCCGCGATCGCCCGCCCCGAGCTGATCGCCGAGATCGCCGACCGGTTCGGCCGGCAGGTGCTGGTGCTCTCGCTGGACGTGCGCCGGGCTCCGGCGGGCACCACGCCTAGCGGGTTCGAGGTGACCACCCACGGCGGCCGCCGGGGCACCGGCCTGGACGCGGTCGAGTGGGCGCGGCGCGGTGCCGAGCTGGGGGCGGGGGAGATCCTGCTCAACTCGATGGACGCCGACGGCACCAAGGCCGGCTTCGACCTGGCGCTGATCCAGGCGGTCCGCGCGGTGGTGGACGTGCCGGTGGTGGCCAGCGGCGGCGCCGGCGAGGTGGCGCACTTCCCGCCGGCCATCGGCGCGGGCGCCGACGCGGTGCTCGCGGCGAGCGTCTTCCACTTCGGCGAGCTGACCGTCGGCGAGGTCAAGGACGCGCTGAAGGCCGCCGGCCACCCCATCCGCTGAGGCTCCCGGTCAAGGCGCACGTTCCGGTGTGAGCGTGATACCTCTCAGGTATCAATATGACTCTGAGGTATCACCCTCACCGACGTGGTGCCTTCCGCCGGCTCCACCTACGCAACCCGCGGCTCAGCGGCCGGTCCGCCCCTCGGGCGAGCGGCGCGGGGCCGGGATCGACCGGACGATGTACTCCTGGACGGCGGCGGCGTGGTCCTCCTCGGGCAGGTGCCACTCGGCGCTACCGGGGGTGTGCCGCCGGACCAGTACCCCCTGCACGGTGTCCACCGTGGTCCCCACGCCCGCGCTCGGCCGGGTGCGCCAGAGCCGCTCGCCGTCGGGGGTGATCCGGAACCAGCCGTCGGAGACGCTGACCAGTCCGGCGCCGGCCAGCCGGCGGACCGCCGCCTCGACGTCCTCCCGCTCCGGGATCGCCTGGTTGAGGTGCTCCGCGGTGGAGAGGACGTCGGTCAGCCGGACGCCCTCCGGGCGCCGGGTGTCCGCCGCGCGGCGGTGCCGTCCGGCGCCGCTCGCGATCACCAGTGACACGAAGATCCAGGCGTCGTTCCAGCGCCATCCGCTCTCCCCCATGCACGAATGATGCCCGGCGGGGTCGGCTGAGGAAACACCTACTTTCCCGGTGTGACGTCAGCGCAGCTCAGCGAGGGTGGCCACCGGGGTGTCCGGGGTGGACCGGGGCGGGACGGTGAACAGCGGGGTGAACAACTGGGCCAGCGGGCCGATGGCGAGGGCGTACGCGACGGTGCCGATGCCCGCCGTGCCGCCGAGCAGCCAGCCCAGGGCCAGCACGGTCACCTCGATGCCGGTGCGGACCAGCCGCACCGAGCTGCCCGGGCGCCGGGCGACCAGCCCGGTCATCAGGCCGTCGCGCGGGCCGGGGCCGAGGTCGGCGCCGAGGTAGAGGCCGGTCGCGACGCCGTTGGCGACGATGCCGGTGACCAGCAGGCCGATCCGCGCCGGCAGCGGCAGGCCCTCCGGGAGCAGCGCCACGGTGGCGTCCACGGCCAGGCCGATCACCACCACGTTGCTGACCGTGCCGAGCCCCGGCCGCTGCCGCAGCGGGATCCAGAGGAGCAGCACCACCGCGCCGACCACGATGCTCGCCGTGCCGACCGAGATGCCGGTCTGCCGGGACAGGCCCTGGTGGAAGACGTCCCACGGGTTCAGCCCGAGGCCGGAGCGGATCATCAGCGCCATGCTGACGCCGTAGAGGACCAGCCCGACGTAGAGCTGGGTGAGCCGCCGGACCGGCCGGTGCCGCAGATTGCCAATCGCTGCCATGCATGCCACCCTAAGTGCCAATCGTGGCGAGAGAAGAGCCAATTTGGGAGGGGTGGCCGTGACCAGCCAGGTGCGGGGAGCCCAATTGGCTCGGCTGCTGGGGCAGTGGCACGCGCTGCCGGGCCGCCGTCGCAGCCCGGACTACGCCGCGCTCGCCGCCGCGGTCCGCGGCCTGCTCGCCGACGGCCGGCTCCCCCTCGGGGTACGCCTGCCGGCCGAGCGGGAGCTGGCCGAGGCGCTGCGGATCAGCCGGACCACGGTCACCGCCGCGTACCGGCAACTGCGCGAGACCGGGCACCTGGCCAGCCGGCGCGGGGCGGGCAGCTGGACCATGCTGCCCGGCACCCACCGGGTGGCCAGCACCGGGCTGTGGACCCCGCTGGACGACCGCGACATGATCGACCTGGGCGTCGCCGCGCTGGCCGCCCCGCCGCAGCTGGTGCCGGCCGCCCGCGCCGCCGCCGAGGACCTGCCCCGCTATCTCGGCGGCGCCGGCTACCACCCGACCGGGATCATCGAGCTGCGCGAGGCGGTCGCCCGGTCGTACACCGCGCGGGGGCTGCCCACCAGCGCCGAGCAGATCATGGTGACCAGCGGTACCCAGCACGCGCTGGACCTGGTGCTCCGGCTGGCGCTGGCGCCCGGCGGCAGCGTGCTGGTGGAGTCCCCGACCTATCCGAACGCGCTGGCCGCGCTGTCCGCCCGGCGGGCCCGGATCACCACCCACGGGCTGGCCGTCGACGGGCCCGGCTGGGACGCCGACCTGCTGCTGGGCAGCATCCGCCAGGTCCGGCCCAAGCTGGCCTACCTGATTCCCGACTTCCAGAACCCGACCGGTCACCTGATGTCGGCCGAGCTGCGCGAGCGGGTGGTCGCCGCCGCCCACAGCGCCGGCACCGACCTGGTCGTCGACGAGTCGTTCGTGGATCTCCCGCTGGACGGCACCGAGCTGCCCCCGCCGGCGGCCACCTTCGACCGGCACAGCCGGGTGATCAGCATCGGCGGGATGAGCAAGCCGTACTGGGGTGGGCTGCGGATCGGCTGGGTACGCGCCTCCGCGCCGCAGGTCCAGCGGCTGGCCGCGGCCCGGGTCGGCGTCGACATGGCCAGCCCGGTGCTGGATCAACTGGTCGCGGTGCACCTGCTCGCCGACGCGCCGACCATCGTCGCCGCCCGCCGGGCCCAGCTCGCCGCCCAGCGCGACGCCCTGCTCGACGCGCTCGCGCAGCGCCTGCCCGACTGGCGGGTCACCGCGCCGCACGGTGGGGTCACCCTCTGGGCCGAGCTGGACGGCCCGATCTCCAGCGCGCTGGCCCGGGCCGCCGAGGAGGTCGGCGTACGCCTGGCGCCCGGCCCCCGGTTCGGCCTGGACGGGACGCTGGAACGCTTCCTGCGGCTGCCCTTCACCCTGCCCGCCGCCGACCTGGTCGAGGCGGTGGGCCGGCTCGCCGCGGTCCGCTACGACCTGGACCGGGCCGGGCGTCCGCAGTGGCGGGAGGCGACGGTCATCGCCTGAGCCCGGCGCGACGGGCCCACCGGGACGCCGCGCCGTGGTCCCGGCTGCCAGACTGTGCGCCGTGACGGACGGCGGTACGACGCGGCGCGCGCCGCGGATGCGGGCCGTGACCGAGGGCGCCTCGGTCACCCCGCTGGAGCTCTTCTTCGACCTGGTCTTCGTCTACGCGCTCACCCAGGTGACCGCGCTGATGGCAGGGGACCTGACCTGGTGGGGCATGCTGCACGGGCTGCTCCTGCTGGCCCTGCTCTGGTGGTGCTGGTGCTGTTACGCCTGGCTGGGCAACACGGTGCGCGCCGACGAGGGTGTGGTCCGGGTGGCGCTGTTCGCGGTGATGGGCACCATGTTCGTCGTCGCGGTGACCATTCCCGAGGCGTTCAGGGACCTGCCCGGCGGGCTCTCCGGGCCGGCCGTCTTCGCGGCCGGCTACCTGGTGGTCCGGGTGCTGCACCTGGTCATCTACTGGCACGCCGCCCGGGTCCGGGACGACGCCGCGCTGCGCCGGCAACTGCTGCGGGCGGCCCTGCCGATGCTTGCCGGAGCCACCCTGCTGTTCACCGCCGCCCTGCTGCCCCAGCAGCTCGCCGACTCCCCGCACCAGGAGGACGTCATCCGGACGGCGCTCTGGGCGCTCGCCCTCGCCCTCGACTACGGCGGCATCATGGCCATCGGCGCGAGCGGCTGGCGGGTCTACTCGGCCGCCCACTGGACCGAGCGGCACGGGCTGATCATCATCGTCGCGCTCGGCGAGTCGCTGGTGGCGATCGGCGTCGGGGTGACCGCGCTGCCGATCTCGTGGCCCATCATCGTCGCCTCGTTCCTCGGCATCGCGGTGGCCGCCGCGCTCTGGTGGGCGTACTTCGACGTGGTGGCGATCGCCGCGGAGCGGGTGCTGGCCCGGGCCGAGGGCGCCGAGCGGGCCGCGCTGGCCCGCGACTCCTACACGTACCTGCACCTGCCGATGGTGGCCGGCATCATCCTGCTCGCCCTCGGCCTCAAGAAGGTCCTGTCGTACGTGGGCGACGGCACCGCGCACGAGCTGACCGACCCGCTGCACGGCATCGGCCTGTACGCCCTCTACGGCGGGGTGATCCTCTACCTCCTCGGCCACCTCGGCTTCCGGCTGCGCAACATGCGTTCGGTCAACCGGCCGCGGGCGGTGACCACCGTGCTGCTGGTGCTGCTGATCCCGGTCGCCGACCGGCTGCCGGCGCTGGCCGCCCTCGGGCTGCTCGCCGTGGTCTGCGTCGGGATGATCGCGGTCGAGATGGTGCTCTTCGGCGACGCCCGGCGCAAGCTGCGCGACGCCTTCCTCGCCGAGCACGGCTCCGCGCCGGCGTCCGACCACTAGACCGGCCGCCCGCCCGGGTGGGGTTGCGCCGATCCACCCCGGCCGCGCCGGGCCCGCTGGGACACTGCGGGGGTGGGGGCAGCGGACCGGCGGCCGGGCGCGGCGGGCGGAGGCCAACGCTGGTCGCGCGGGGTCCGCCCCGGCGCGCCCGGGTCCCGGACCACCCGGCTGGAGCTCTACTACGACGTCGTCTTCGTGTTCGCCTTCCTCACCGTCACCACGGTGACGTCGAGCCGGCCGTCGGTTGCCAACCTGATCGGCTGCCTGCTGGTGCTGTCGCTGCTCTGGTGGTGCTGGACCGGGTTCGCCACGGTCGGTAACGCGGTCCGCACCGACCAGGGCGTGCTGCCGCTGATCGGCTTCGTCACCCTGGCCGCCACCTTCCTGCTCGCGCTGAGCATGCCCACGGCGTTCGTGGACCGGCCGGGCGGGTTGAACGGCCCGCTCGTCTTCGCCGGTTGCTATTTCGTGGTCCGGATGTCGCAGCTGTCGGTCCTCGGCTGGGTGGAGTGGCCCGACCCGGCCCGCCGCCGGCGGTGGCTGCTGCTGGCCAGCCCGCCGGTGATCGCGACCGCGCTGCTGGTCACCGCCGCCCTGGTGCCGCACCGGGTCGCCGACGGCACCGTCGAGGGGTGGCTCCGGCTGCTGCTGTGGTCGTCGGCCGTCCTGGTCGAGTACGGGGCGGGCGTGCTGCTGCGCGGCGCGTACTGGGCGGTGGGGTCGGCCGGGCACTGGGCGGAACGGCACGCGCTGATCGTGCTGGTCGCGCTCGGCGAGACGGTCATCGCGCTGGGCTTCGGCACGCGGTTCCTCACCGAGCTGCCGCTGACCTGGCCGGTGATGGTGGCCGCGGTACTCGGCATCGCGGTCGTCTCGGCGCTGTGGTGGGCCTACTTCGACACCCTCGCCCTGGCGATGGAGCAGGCGCTGCACGGCACCCGGGAACCGGCCGCGCGGGCGCGCCTCGCCCGGGACGTGTACACCTACCTGCACCTGCCGCTGATCGCCGGGATCATCTTCGTCGCGCTGGGGATCAAGGATCTGCTGAGCGAGGGTGCGGACCCGAGCACGCCGGCCTGGGGTGAGCCGCTGGGCGGCTTCTGGGTGCTGGTGCTGCACGGCGGGGTGGCCGTCTACCTGCTCGGCCTGGCCGGGCTGGGGTGGCGAACGTGGGGTGAGGTGCGGTGGGTGCCGCTGGCGACGGTGGTGCTGCTCGCGGCCCTCGGGCCGCTGTCCAGCCGGGTGCCGGAACTGGTCGCGCTGGGGCTGCTGGCGCTCGTCGGCGTGGCCTCCACCGGGGCGCAGACGATGGTCGACGGCCCGCGCCGGCGCCGGACCCGGCAGGTGGCGCTGGCGGAGCAGGAGGCGTCGGAGGCCGAGCAGAGCAGGTGGCGGGGCGAGCACCTGTGAGCGGACGGCCCCGGGTGGCCGTGCCCGGCGAGGAACCGGTCACGGCCACCCGAGGCGGTCAGAGCTCAGCCAGCGTGCCCTCGTACATCTTGTCGATCTCGGCGGCGAAGTTGGTCTCCACGCCGCGTCGCTTGATCTTGAGAGACGGGGTGATCTCGCCGTGCTCGATGGTCAGGTCGCGCGGCAGGATGGTGACCTTCTTGATCGTCTCCCACCGGTTGAGCTTCGCGTTGAGCTGCGCGACGTACTCCTCGACCATGGCCTTCGCCTCGGGGGAGGCCACGACCTCGGCGTAGTCCCGGCCCTCCAGCGGGCCGCCGGCCGTCCAGCCCTTGATCGCGTCCGGGTCCAGGGTGACCAGCATGGTGCAGTAGTTGCGGGCCTGGCCGACCACGATCGCCTGCGAGGTGTACGGGCAGATCGCCTTGAACATGCCCTCGATGTGCGACGGGGCGATGTACTTGCCGCCGGAGGTCTTGACCAGGTCCTTCTTGCGGTCGGTGATCCGCAGGTAGCCGTCGTCGTCGAGGCTGCCGATGTCGCCGGTACGGAAGAAGCCGTCCTCGGTGAACGCGGCCTTCGTCTCCTCGGGCAGGTTGTGGTAGCCGCGCATCACCGGCGTGCCCTTGACCAGGATCTCGCCGTCGGTGTCGATCCGGCACTCCAGGTCGCCCATCGCCCTGCCGACGGTGCCGATGCGCAGCCCCTCCGGCGGGTTGACGAAGTTGCCGGCGCTGGTCTCGGTCAGGCCGTACCCCTCGGAGATGGGCAGGTTCGCGGCGGCGAAGAAGGTGGCGATCTCCTTGCTCAGCGGCGCCGCGCCGGAGACCAGCACCCGCATCCGGCCGCCGAGACGGGCCTGGAGCTTGCTGAAGACCAGCTTCTCGGCCAGCGCGTACTTCAGCTTCAGCCCCGCCGGGACCGGCTGGCCGGCCTGCTCCAGCGCGACCTTCTCCTTGCCGACGCGGACGCCCCAGGCGAAGATCTTCGCCTTCGCGCCGCCGGCGCTCTGGGCCGTGGTGACCGCCTTGTTGTAGACCTTCTCGAAGACCCGGGGCGCGCCGCACATCAGCGTCGGCCGGACCACGCCGAGCAGGTCGACCAGCTTGTCGACCCGCCCGTCCACGTACGTCGGCAGGCCGACGTGGGTGGCGCCGCAGAGCAGCGTCTTGCCGAACGAGTGCGACAGCGGAAGCCAGAGGTACTGCAGGTCGTCGTCGCGCAGCAGCCCCATCTCGGCCTGCGCCACGCCCTCCCAGCACCAGCCGCCGTGCAGCAGCTCGACGCCCTTGGGCCGGCCGGTGGTGCCCGAGGTGTAGATCAGGGTGGCCAGGTGCTCCGGGCCGATCGGGGTGACGAGGCGCTCGACCAGGTCCGGCTCGGCCGCCAGCCGCGCCGCGCCCTGCTCCTCCAGCTCCGCGAGGGTGAGCTGGGGTACGGCCGCGGCCGGGTCGACGGCGCCGTCGAAGAGCACCACGTGGGTGAGCGCGGGAAGCTCCGCGCCGGCGATCTTGGCAGCCTGGGCCGGGTTCTCGGCGAAGAGCACCCGGGAGCCGGAGTCGGCGATGATGTAGACCGCGTCCTCGGGCTCGGTGGTGGGGTAGACCGTGGTGGTCGCGCCGCCGGCGCACATGATGCCGAAGTCGGCGATCACCCAGTCCAGCCGGGTGTTGGCCAGGATCGCCACCGGATCCTCCTGGCCGACGCCCAGTGCGTGCAGGCCGGCGGCGACCGCCTTGGCCCGCTGGCCGACCTGCTCCCACGTCAGCCAGACGGGGCCGGACTCGTCCGGGCCCGGGTGGGCGAACGCGTGCCGGTCGGGAGTGGCGGCCACGCGCTTGAGGAACATGTCGGGAATGGAACGGTACGGTACATCGAGAGCCATCGCTGTAGCCGCCTTCAGGGGGTGGATGGACGTGACGGGGGTCACGCCGTTCTGCGGTTACCGAAGAGTATTGCCTGCACCGGGGCCTCGGCTAGCCCCGAAAGCTGTGAGCCGACTGTGTCCCGCGAGTTGGAACGCTCAGGCGTACCGGACGGCCCGCAGCGACCAGTCGTAGGTGGCCCGGATCCAGGACCGGCGGACCTCCAGGAAGGGTGCCATGGCCGGCTCACCGGCCAGCGCCGCCTCGCCGGCGAGGTAGCGGTCCAGCCGGTCGTTGAACAGTCCGGCCGCCGTGCGGACGGCGCTGTCGACGTCCTGCCCGGTGCGGGCCGCGATGACGGTGACCAGGTTGTGCGGGTCGGGCGCGCCGCGCAGCTCCTTGCGGTGCGAGAAGAGGTCGTTGCACCAGCAGACCAGGTCGGTGGTGAGGTCGTCGAGGGCGAGCAGCGCCGGGTCGGTGCGCCCTCCCGGGCCCGGCCGGACGTCGTACGCCAGGTCGGTCAGGGTGAGGCTGGGGCGTACGCCGCCGGTGTGCCGGCGCAGCTGGAGGTACTCGGTCAGCTCCGGCACCCGCCGGTGCTGCCGGTTGGCCGCCTCCCAGAGCAGGGCCAGCAGGTACTCGCGCAACTGGGCCACCAGCCGCAGCAGCAGCGCCGGGCGACGGTGCTCGCGTACCCGCCGGCAGATGTCGGCCAGCGCGACGCCCAGCGGCCCGTCGGCGGGTGCCGCCTCGCCGTCGACGCCGTGCCGGTCGAGGACGTCCAGCAGCGCGCCGACGGTCGGTGCGAGCCGGCCCGGCTCGGCCCCGAGGTCGTCCTCGTCGCAGCTGTCGTCCACCACGAACAGCCAGGTGATCAGGTCGGTGAGCAGCCGCAGCCGGTCGACCGGCGCCCCTGGGCAGGCCCGGCCGGCGAGTTCGGCGGCGTCCGCGGCCCGCAGCCGGTGCCAGCGCGGCCCGTCCTCCACCAGCCCGAGGCTCCGGGCCCAGGTCAGGCTCTCGGCGGCGACCCGACCGGTGGCGGAATGCCGGCGGGCGAGGAAGGGGGGCTCGTGCAGTCCCGACCCGGCGATGCCGCGCATGGTGGCCCCCCTCGTCCGCCGCCCGGAACGGGATCGGCGGGCAGAAGAGTACGACACCTCACATTGGCGGGAATCGCTGGGCGCGCATGGTGGGAAAACTCCTCCTGACCGGTTCCACCCGGCCGGGAGGTCAGAGGCCGAGCGAGGCGTGGCGGAGCCGGTCGGCGAGGGGAGCGGAGCCGTCGACCTGGACCCGGGCCACCCGCTGCCGGCCCGAGAGGAAGAGCGCCAGCTCGCCCGGCGACCCGACCAGCCGGAGCCGTTCGCCGCCCCGGCCCACCGACAGCTCGCCGTGACCGGGCGCCTGCACCAGCAGGTCGGCCGGAAACCGGCGCAACGCCGCCCGGGCCATCAGGGAGGCCGGCTTCCACAGCCGCGCCCGCAGGCCGGCCGGCAGGTCACGCGGCTGCCATCCCGCCGCCGCCCGCCGGACGTCCTCGTGGTGGATGAAGAACTCCAGGGTGTTGGCCAGCTCGTCGGTGAGCGGGTTGCTCACCGGGCTCCACAGCGGCGGGCGGCGCACCAGGCCGACCAGCTCCGCCCAGGGGCGGGCGGCGATCCGCCGGCGCACCCGCTCGGCGTACCCGCGCAACGGCGGCAGCACGATGCCGCCGGCGGCGTCCGGGCGGCGCTCGCGCACCACCAGATGGGCGGCGAGGTCGCGGGTCGTCCACCCCTCGTTGACGGTCGGTGCGTCCGGTCCCAGCTCCAGCATGAGATCGACGAGCGCCTCGCGCTCCGATCGGGCGTACCGCGGCATGAGGGTGATGGTAGGCGCGCCGGCCGGTGTCGGCGCGCCGGAGCGCGTGCCGCGGTGACCGGGGCGCGCCGGAGTGTGCCGGAGCGCACGTGACGGCGGACATACCGGGTCCGGGTCGGCGGAGGTGGCCGGGAGCGGTAAGGATGAGGGGGAACAGGGCGGCTTACGGCGGGGGACAGTGTGGCGAGCGGGACAAGTCGGGACGTGCTCGGCAGGGGGCTGTGGGTCCTCGGTCGGGCGATCCGGGAACAACCGCGGATCTTCGCGGTAGCGGTGAGCGGCAGCGTGCTCTTCGGCCTCATGGTCATCGCCAGCGCCTTCGTGGTGGGAGCGGTGGTCGGCGAGGTGGTGGTGCCGGCCGTCGCCCGGGGCTCCGTCGGGACGGGCGCGCTGGCCCTGGCCGCGACGGCGCTGTTCGGCATCAGCGTGCTGCGGGTGGCGGGCATCTTCGGCCGCCGGCTCGGCGCCGGCTACATGCAGTTCCGTCTGCAGGCCGCCTACCGGCGCCGGGTCACCCGCCGCTACCTCGACCTGCCGCTGGCCTGGCACCAGCGCAACGCCACCGGCACCCTGCTGTCCAACGCCAACTCGGACGTGGAGGCGGCCTGGTACCCGATCGCCCCGCTGCCGTTCGCCGTCGGCACCCTGGTCATGCTGGTCGGGGCGATCGTCTCGCTCTTCCTCACCGACTGGGCGCTGGCCCTGGTCGGGCTGGCCGTGTTCCCCGCGCTCTTCGCGCTCAACGTGGTCTACTCCCGGCGGATGGCGCCCCGGCAGGCCCGCGCCCAGCGGCTGCGCGCCGAGGTCAGCGGCATCGCCCACGAGAGCTTCGACGGCGCCCTGGTGGTCAAGACGATGGGTCGCGAGGCCGAGGAGACCGCCCGGTTCTCGGCCCGGGCCGGCGAGCTGCGCGACGCGCTGGTCTCCGTCGGCCGGCTGCGCGGCGTCTTCGACCCGTTGCTGGAGACCCTGCCCAGCCTCGGCACCCTCGCCGTGCTGGTGGTCGGGGCGTTCCGGCTGCGGGCGGGCGCGATCAGCGTCGCCGAGCTGGTCAGCGTCGCCTTCCTCTTCACCGTGCTGGCCTTCCCGGTGCGGGCCATCGGCTGGGTCCTCGCCGAGCTGCCGCGCAGCGTCGCCGGTTGGGACCGGGTCCGCCGGGTCCTGGACGCCACCGGCGAGATGCCGTACGGCGAGCGCCGGCTCGACCCGGCCGAGCCAAAGCCCGCCACGCTCGCCTTCGCCGACGTCTGCTTCGGGTACGAGCCGGCCGAGGCGCACCTGCCCGGCACGGAGGTGCTCGGCGAGGTCACCTTCACCGTGCCGGCCGGGAAGACGGTCGCCCTGGTCGGCCCGACCGGCGCCGGCAAGTCCACCATCGCCTCGCTGGCCGTGCGCCTGGTCGACCCGCGCGCCGGCACGGTGGCCCTGGACGGCGTCGACGTCCGCGAGCTGACCGCGGACTCGCTGGCGGCGACGGTCGCCCTGGTCGCCCAGGTGCCGTTCGTCTTCGACGACACCGTACGGGCCAACATCAGCCTGGACCGGCCGGGCATCGGCGACGAGGACGTGTGGGCCGCGCTGCGGCTGGCCGAGGCGGACGGCTTCGTCGCCGCGCTCCCCGAGGGGCTGGACACCATGGTCGGCGAGCGGGGCACCTCGCTCTCCGGCGGGCAGCGGCAGCGGCTCACCCTGGCCCGGGCGCTCGCCGGCCGGCCCCGGCTGCTGGTGCTCGACGACGCGACCAGCGCCGTCGACCCGAGGGTGGAGGCGGCCATCCTGGCCGGGCTGCGCGCCCCGACCGGGGGGCAGGGCGCCGCCGCGTCGATCCTGGTGGTCGCGTACCGGCGGGCGACCATCGCCCTCGCCGACGAGGTGATCTACGTGGAGCAGGGGCGGGTGGTGGCCCGGGGCACGCACACCGAACTGCTCGCCACCGTGCCCGGCTACGCCGATCTGGTGACCGCGTACGAGCAGGCCGAGCACGAACGCGAGCAGAACCGCACGTACGACGAGGTCGCGCCGCTGACCTCGGGCCTGGAGATCGAGGTGGACCGGTGAGCGCGAGGAGTGCAGCGGAGCGGAGCCCCGCAGTCGCGAACGAAAGGTCGGCCCGGTGAGCGCGACGACGGTGGAGCCGGAGCAGCGGGAGGAGCCGCAGGAGCGTTCCGAGACGACCTGGCGGACGCTGCGGCGCGGGCTGGCGCTCTCCCCGGAGCTGCGGACCGGGCTGGCCGGCACCCTCGCGCTGGCCCTGGTCTACATGGTCGGCCGGGTGGCCGTGCCGGTCGCCGTGCAGCGGGGCATCGACGGCGGCATCGTCGGCGGCCTGGACCTGGCCGTGGTGTGGCGGGTGGTCGCGATCACCGCGGCCGTGCTGGTGATCACCACCGGCTGCGGCTACCTGATGATGCGCCGGCTGTTCACGGTCAGCGAGACCGCGCTGGCCAACGTCCGGACCCGGGCGTTCCGGCACGTGCACGACCTGTCGATGCTGCACCAGCAGTCCGAGCGGCGCGGGTCGCTGGTCTCCCGGGTGACCAGCGACGTCGACCAGATCACCCAGTTCCTCCAGTGGGGCGGCGTGATCCTGCTCGTCAACCTCGGCCAGCTGGTGGTCACCACGGCCGTGATGCTGGCGTACTCCTGGCAGTTGACCCTGGTGGTGCTCGTCGCCTTCGCGCCGGCGGTGCTGGTGATCCGGCAGCTCCAGCGCCGGCTCGGCGCCGCCTACGGCGTGGTCCGGCAGCGGACGGGCACCCTGCTCGGCACCATCGCCGAGAGCGTGGTCGGCGCGCCGGTGATCCGGGCGTACGGCATCGCCGGGCGCACCGCCCGGCGGCTCGACACCGCGATCGAGGGGCAGCGGCACGCCCAGCAGCGGGCGATCCGGATCAGCATCCTGGGCAGCTCGGTGGGGGAGCTGGCCGCCGGCCTGGCGCTGGCCGGTGTGGTGGTCCTCGGGGTGCTGCTCGGCGTGGACGGCTCGCTCTCCATCGGCCAGCTCACCGCGTTCCTGTTCCTGGTCACGCTCTTCATCCAGCCGGTGCAGATCGCCACCGAGGTGCTCAACGAGGCGCAGAACGCCATCGCCGGCTGGCGTCGGGTGCTGGACGTGCTCGACGTCGCGCCGGACGTGGCCGACCCGGGCGAGCAGGGGCGGGAGCTGCCCCCGGGCCCGCTGGACATCCGCTTCGCCGGGGTGACATTCGCGTACCCGGGCGGTCCGCCGGTGCTGCACGACGTCACCCTGGACATCCCGGCGAAGAGCCGGGTGGCGGTGGTCGGCGAGACCGGCAGCGGCAAGACCACCTTCGCCAAGCTGCTCACCCGGCTGATGGACCCGACCGACGGGCAGGTGCTGCTCTCCGGGGTGCCGCTGGACCGGGTGCGGTTCGACTCGCTGCGCGCCCGGGTGGTGATGGTGCCGCAGGACGGGTTCCTCTTCGACGCCACGGTGGGCGACAACGTCCGCTTCGCCCGCCCCGAGCTGACCGACGCGGAACTCACCGCGGCCTTCACCGAGCTGGGGCTGGCCGACTGGCTGGACGGCCTGCCGTCGGGGCTGGCCACCGCGGTCGGCGAGCGGGGCGAGTCGCTGAGCGTGGGGGAGCGGCAGCTGGTGGCGCTCGCCCGGGCGTACGTGGCCGACCCGGACCTGCTGGTGCTCGACGAGGCCACCAGCGCCGTCGACCCGGCCACCGAGGTACGCCTGCAGCGCACCCTGGACGCGGTGACCCGCGGCCGGACCACCCTGGCCATCGCGCACCGGCTCTCGACCGCGCAGGCGGCCGACGAGGTGATCGTGGTGGACCGGGGCCGGATCGTGCAGCGCGGCCCGCACGACGAGCTGGTCCGCGACCCGGAGTCGGTCTACGCCCTGCTCTACGCCTCCTGGCTGGAGCAGACCCGCTGACCCGTTGAGCCCGGATCCGGCGCGTCGCGCGCCGGATCCGGTCGGCTCACCGGGAGTAGTGCTCGACCACCAGCTGCTCGTCGCAGATCACCGGCACCTCGTGCCGGGCCGGCTCGCGCAGCAGGGTGGCGCGCAGGCCGGTCAGGTCGACCGACAGGTACGGCCGGCCGGTCCCCTCGTCCGCGTTCGCGCCGGTGGCGGCGAGCTGGAAGGGCGGCAGCTGCCGGCTGCGCTCGCGGACGGCGACCACCTGACCGGGCCGCAGCCGGTACGACGGGCGGTCGACCTTGCGCCCGTCGACGGTGAGGTGCCCGTGGGCGACCAGTTGCCGGGCCTGGTAGATGCTGCGGGCCAGGCCGGCGCGGTGCACCACCGCGTCCAGCCGCCGTTCCAGCAGCGCGACCAGCGTCTCGCCGGTCTTGCCGGCGCCCCGCGCCGCCTCCTCGAAGGCGCGGCGCAGCTGTACCTCGCTGACGTTGTACTGGTGCCGCAGCCGCTGCTTCTCCAGCAGTCGGACCTGGTAGTCGGAGGTGCGCCGGCGGGCCCGGCCGTGCACGCCCGGCGGGTAGGGGCGGCGTTCGAGGTACTGGACGCACTTGCGGGTCAGCGGGATGCCGAGGGCCCGGGAGAGGCGGGCCTTGGGGCGGGGGTGGTTCACGTGGACGTCTCCGCTCGGGTGTTCTAGGGTGCTACTTAGGTAAGCCTAACCTACGCAGGAGGTGCCCCGATGGGACCGAGCCCCGCCGAGATCGTCCGCACCCTGGTCGCCGGTCGGCTCCCCGGTCTGGTGCACCTCGCGCACCGCCCGGGCCCGTACCACGTCCGGCACGCCACCGACCCGGAGGGACGGGTGCTGATGCTCGTGCCGGTGGTGAGCGACCTCGCCGCCGAGCTGGACCCCGGGGCCGGCGACGACGTCGCCGTGGTGCTCGACGTGCTGGACCTGCCCCCGGCACCCGGTGCGCCGTCGCTCGGCCGGGCCTGGATCTCCGGCTGGGCGGCGCCGCTGCGGGGCGCGGACGCCCGGCGCGGCGCGGCCGACTTCGCGGCCGTCGACCCGACCGGTGACCTGCTCGACGTCGGCACCCGGTTCCGGCTGCACCGGTTCGAGGTGGTCGAGGCCCGCCTGGAGGGTGCCGACTCCGTGCGCCGCGTCGACCCCGCGGAGTACGCCGCCGCCGAGCCGGACCCGCTGCACGCGATCGAGCCCGAGCTGCTGGCCGACCTCACCGACCACCACGCCGACCAGGTGGCGGGCTACCTGCGCCGGCGGCTCGGCCTGGCCGACGGCGGCACGGACACCGCACCCCGGGTGGTCCGGATCGACCGGTACGGCCTGGTGGTCTCGTACGGCCGTCCCGGCGCCCGTCGCCGGGCCCGGCTCGCCTTTCCGCATCCGGTGGCCGACCACGCGGAACTGGCCCGGCTGCTGCACCCCATGCTCTGCCCGCACGCCGGCGCCGGCGAGCGGAGCCGGTAGGCATTTCTGCCGCCGCAGGAACCAGCGTCGGTCTCCGACATCGATCCCCAGGGCTGACGGGATCTGATTTGCACCATGGTCCCTCGAAACCACCTCGACGAGGCTGGCGCCTGCCTACACTTTGCCGAGGTGCGTGGGAGGGTGCATGGGCGGGGCGATTGAGGAGTTCTTGCTCGCGCTGGAATCACGCGGTCGCTCATTGTTGCCGCCACGTATCAGGGGGACCATGCGCATCGACCTGGTCGATGGCGGTCACACCGATCACTGGTATGTGAACATGAGCCTGGCGGATGCTGTGGTGGTGACGCGAGAGGCGAAGGCCGCTGAGGCCGTGTTGACGACCACCCACGAGCTTTTCGAGCGGCTGATTTGCGGCGAAACGCCGACGACAGCTGCGCTGCTCCGTAATGAGGCGTCTTTTGCCGGTGACGCCCGCCTGATCCTGACTTTCCGGCGGTTTTTCCCCTCACCGTCGGGCACCCGAGATCCGCGGGAGGTGGCGCGGCAGCAGGCCCCGCACGGGCAGGCGTGGCGGGAGCGCCTGCAGGCACGGATCCGGTGATGCCGGGATGAGAAGGTCAATCAGCATTCTGGACGGCAACACGTTCCTGGCCTGCGACGAGCAGGGCGATGTCGATCCATCGCCGAGTGTGCCGACAGGCTTGTTCTCCTATGACACACGCTTCTTGTCGACGTGGCGGCTGAGGGTGAACGGTGAGCGTCTGCACGCGTTGTCGGTTGACGACGTCCGGTATTTCGAGACCCGCTTCTTTCTCGTGCCCGGGGAGCCCACCCACTACATCGACGCGAAAATCTCGGTGATTCGCAACCGGACGATCGGTGGCAGTTTCACTGAAGACCTCGCTGTCCTCAACCACGGCGATCACGAGGTCGAACTGTCCGTGCGGGTGGACATGGGCAGCGACTTCGCCGACATCTTCGAGATCAAGAACCCGCAGCGCAAGAAGGCGCCGGTGTCGGCGATCGTGGAGGAGGGGCAGCTGCGACTGCGCTATCTGCGCGACCGGTTCCACCGGGAGACCGTGATCTCGTCCTCGGCCGCGGCGGTCATCGACGCCGACGGGATGACCTTCCAGGTCCGTATCCCGCCGCAGGCGGAGTGGCAGACGCAGCTGCACGTGCGGACCCTTGTGCTCGGTGCGCAGGAACGGGACTTCCGGGAGAGCTTGAAGCTGCGGTACGTCCGCTCCCGGGACGAGCTGGACGAGGAGATGCGACGGTGGGTGGCAGCAGCTCCGCGGCTCTCCTGCGACAGCCCGCCCATAGCGTCCACCTACCGCCGGAGTCTGGTGGACCTGGCGGCGCTGCGATACACGTCGATCAGCATGGCCGCGGAGCTGATCGCCGCCGGCCTGCCGTGGTTCATGACCGTGTTCGGCCGTGACAGCATCTTCACCTGCCTGCAGGCCCTGCCGTTCACCCCGCAGCTCGTGCCGGCCACCCTCGGCACCCTCGCTTACGGTCAGGGCACCCGGATCAACGACTTCTCCGACGAGGAACCGGGCAAGATCCTGCACGAGCTGCGCTACGGCGAATCGGCCGGCTTCGAGGAGCAGCCGCACTCTCCGTACTACGGGTCTGCGGACAGCACCCCGTTGTTCGTGATTTTGCTAGATGAGTACGAACGCTGGACCGGGGATGCGACCCTGGTGCGCGCGTACGAATTCGAGGCTCGCGCAGCATTGCGGTGGATCGACACCTACGGCGACCTTCTTGACACCGGATACATCTGGTATCAGACCCGCAACCCCAAGACCGGGCTACCCAACCAGTGCTGGAAAGACTCCTGGGACTCCGTGTCCTACCGCGATGGCCGGCTGCCCGACTTTCCGCGGGCGACCTGCGAACTGCAGGGCTACGCCTACGACGCGAAGGTGCGCGGTGCCCGCCTGGCCCGCCTGTACTGGAACGACCCCGGCTACGCCGACCGCCTCGAACGCGAAGCCGCCGACCTCAAGACCCGGTTCAACCAGGAGTTCTGGGTAGCCGACGGGGAGTACTACGCCTTCGCCCTCGACACCGACGGCGGCCAGGTCGACGCGCTGTCGTCCAACATTGGACACCTGTTGTGGAGCGGCATCGTCGACGAGTCCCGCGCCGGCCGGATCGCCGAACTTCTGCTCAGCCCCAGGCTTTTCTCCGGCTGGGGCGTGCGCACCCTGGCCACCGACTGCGCCCGGTACAACCCGCTCGGCTACCACGTCGGCACGGTGTGGCCGTTCGACAACTCCATCATCGCCTGGGGCCTGTGGCGCTACGGCTTCCGCCGCGAGGCCGCCACCATCTGTCAGGCCATCTTCGACGCCGCCGAGTACTTCCAGGGCCGGCTGCCTGAGGCGTTCGCCGGCTACCCGCGAGCCCGCACCACCTACCCCGTCGAATACCCCACCGCCTGCAGCCCACAGGCCTGGTCGGCCGGGGCCCCGCTGCTGCTGCTGCGCGTCATGCTCGGCCTCGAACCTCAGGGCGAACACCTCATCGTCGACCCAGAACTGCCGACCGACGTCGGACGTGTCGAGCTCCTGAACATCCCCGGCCGCTGGGGCAGAACAAACGCCGTCGGCCGCAGCCGCACGCCGGAAGACGAGCCGGAGCCGGCCGTTCTGCCGGACCGCTCGCGCGCACTCTAGACGTCACGGCCCCGTCCGGCCGGCAGGTCGCCGGTGAGGTAGCGCTGCACCGTCGGGCCGATCGCGGCGACCAGCGTCTCCGGTGCCGCCGACGCGACGGGCTCCAGCCGGATGACGTACCGCATCATGGCCAGGCCGATCATCTGGGTGGCCACCAGCGAGCCGCGCAGCGGCAGCTCCGCCGGCGGGACGTCGAGGTGGTCGAGCACCCGGCGCAGCACCTGGGTGACCAGGAACTCGCGCAGCAGCCGGGCGGTCCAGTCGTTGTTCACCGCCGACCGGAGCAGGGCCATCGCCGCCTTGCCGGCCGGCGAGTCCCACACCCCGAGGAAGGTCCGGACCAGCCGCTCGCCGACGCCGTCCGCGCCGCCGGCCAGCACGACGGGGAGCAGCGCCGCCGGGTCCAGCGGGATCTCGACGGTGGCCCTGAAGAGCTCCTCCTTGCTGCCGAAGTAGTGGTGCACCAGGGCCGGATCGACCCCCGCGGCGGCGGCGATGACCCGAATCGAGGCCGCGTCGAAGCCGCGCTCGGCGAAGGTCGTCCGGGCCGCCGCGAGGATGGCCTGCCGGGTGTCCGGGTTGCCGGGGCGCCGCCCGGTGCGGCGCGGCGTCATCCGCTGCGCCGCCGCAGGGTCGCCGCCGCGAGCACCAGGGCCGCCACCGCCGCGCCGGCGACGATCGCCACGTCCCGCCACATGGTGCCGGTCGGCTCGGCGTGCGCGCCGACCTCCTGCAGGGCCTCGACCGCGTACGACAGGGGGAGCGCGTCGCTGACCGCCTGGAGCCAGCCGGCCATCTGGCCGCGCGGCACGAAGAGCCCGCAGAGCAGCAGTTGCGGGGCTACCACGACCGGCATGAACTGGACCGCCTGGAACTCGGTGCGGGCGAAGGCGCTGCAGAACAGCCCGAGCGCCACGGCCAGCACGGCGTTCAGCGCCGCGACCAGGATGACCAGCCCGGCGCTGCCGGCGGTCTCCATCCCGAGCAGCCAGTACGCCACGCCCGCGGCGATCGCCGCCTGCACCGCCCCGGCCAGCCCGAACGCGATGCCGTAGCCGAAAAGCAGGTCGAGCTTGTGCAGCGGCGTGGTGAGCAGCCGTTCCAGCGTGCCGGTGGTGCGCTCGCGCAGCATCGCGATGCTGGTCACCAGGAACATCACGATGAACGGGAAGAAGCCCAGCATGATCAGGGCGATCCGGTCGAAGGTCGACGGCTGCCCGGGGGCGGTGGGCTGGTCGGCGTACATGTAGTAGACCAGGGTCAGCAGCACCGTCGGCACCACCACCAGCAGCGCCACCGTGCGCTTGTCGTGCCGCAGCTGGCGCAGGATGCGCCCGGTGGTGACGGCCAGAATCCGCGCGTTCACGATGCCTCCTCCGTTCGCGACTGCGGGGCTCGCAGGCCCGGCTCACTCCTCGCGCTCACGATGCCTCCTTGCCGGCGGGCTGCTGGCCCGCCTCGCTCGACCGGATCAACCGCAGGAACGCCTCCTCCAGGTCGTCGACCCCGGTGCGCTCGCGGATCGCGTCGGGAGTGTCGTCGGCGACCAGCCGGCCCTCCCGGATCAGCAGCAGCCGGTCGCAGCGGGCCGCCTCGTCCATCACGTGGCTGGACACCAGCAGCGTCGTGCCGGCCGCGGCCATCTCGTGGAACCGGGCCCACAGGTCGGCCCGCAGCACCGGGTCCTGGCCGACCGTCGGCTCGTCGAGGATGACCAGCTCGGGGTCGCCCACCAGGGCGCAGGCCAGCGAGGCCCGGCTGCGCTGCCCGCCGGAGAGGGTGCCGACCAGCTGGGTGGCCGCGTCGGCCAGCCCGACGTCGGCGACCGCCCGGTCGGCGTCGGCCGCGTGCCGGCCCTGCAGCGCTGCGAAGTAGCGGGCGTTCTCCCGGACCGTCAGGTCGGCGTAGACGCTGGGCGCCTGGGTCAGGTAGCCGACCCGGTGGCGCAGGTCGGCCGAGCCGGCCGGCCGGCCCAGCACGGTGACCGTGCCCGAGTCGATCACCTGGACTCCCACCACCGCCCGCATCAGGGTGGTCTTGCCGCTGCCGCTGGGCCCGAGCAGCCCGGTCACCGAGCCCCGGGGGACGGTGCAGTCGATGCCGTGCAGCACCCTCCGCCGGCCCCGGTCGACGACCAGGTCGCGGACCGTGATCGCGTCCTCCACCGCCCACCTCCAAAACTCATCAGCTGTTGAACTCAACGCTAGATGAGATACCCGTGCGGGCGCAACGGTTGACTTCGAGTGCTCTCGAACTGGAAGCCTGGGTGGCGTGGACATCAGCACGCAGGAACCGGCCCTCTCCGTGGGCGAGGCGGCGGCCCGGGTCGGTCTGACCACCTACACGCTGCGCTGGTACGAGCAGGAGGGGCTCGTCGCCCCGGTCGGCCGGGACTCGGCGGGGCGCCGCCGCTACACCGAGTCCGACCTGGACTGGCTGCTCCTGCTCACCCGGCTGCGCCGCACCGGGATGCCGGTGCGCGACATGCGCCGGTACGCCGAACTGGCCCGGCAGGGCGACCGCACGCTCGGCGCCCGGCGGGCGCTGTTCGAGGCGCACCGGGCCCGGGTGCTGGCCCGGATGGCCGAACTGGAGGAGGACCTGAAGGTGCTCAACTACAAGATCGACCTCTACCGCCGGGCCGAGGAGGGCCGATGATCCGCCGACGGATGGGGGCCACCGGCCCCGAGGTCTCGGCCATCGGGCTGGGCTGCATGGGGATGAGCTTCGCCTACGGGGGCCGCGACGACGCGGAGTCCACCCGTACCCTGCACCGGGCCCTGGACCTGGGCGTCAACCACCTGGACACCGCCGACATGTACGGCGCCGGCGCGAACGAGCGGCTGCTCGCCCCGGTGGTGCGGGCCCGCCGCGACGAGGTCTTCCTGGCCACCAAGTTCGGCAACCGCACCAGCGGCGACGGCTTCGGCGGCACCGGCACGCCTGGCGCGTACGTGGACAGCAGCGCCGCCTGGGCCCGCGAGGCCTGCGACGCCTCGCTGGACCGGCTCGGCGTCGACACCATCGACCTGTACTACCTGCACCGGCGCGACCCGCGTACGCCGATCGAGGAGACCGTCGGCGCGCTGGCCGAGCTGGTCGAGGCCGGCAAGGTCCGCCTGATCGGGCTCAGCGAGGTCAGCCCGGCGACGCTGCGGGCGGCGCACGCGGTGCACCCGGTCACCGCGGTCCAGATGGAGTACTCGCTGTTCACCCGGGACGTCGAGGGGGAGATGCTGGGCACCTGCCGGGAGCTGGGGGTGGCGCTGGTGGCGTACTCCCCGGTCGGGCGAGGGCTGCTCACCGGGGCGATCAGCGGCCGCGACCAGCTCGCCGCCGACGACTGGCGGGCCGGCGTGCCGCGGTTCGCCGAGGGCAACCTCGACGCCAACCTGCGGCTGGTCGCGGCGGTGCGCGCGGTGGCCGAGGAGATCGGCTGCACCCCGGCCCAGGCCGCGCTGGCCTGGCTGCTGGCCCAGGGCGAGGACATCCTGCCGATCCCCGGCACCAAGCGGGTCCGCTACCTGGAGGAGAACGCCGCGGCGGCCGACATCCGGCTCACCCCGGAACAGCGGGACCGGCTGGGTGCGGCCGTTCCCGCCGGCGCGGTGGCCGGCGAAAGGTATCCCGAGGCATCAATGCGAACCGTGGGGCACTAGCCCGCCGATCGGACACGGTGTCCGTCATCGGACACCGTGTCCGTCATCGGGCATTGCGGCCCGATGGGGCGCACGGCACGATGGCGCGGTGGATCACGCTCCGTTGTTGGCGGGCACCTTCTTCGACGACTGGGCGACCCGGCTGCGCGAGGGCGCCGAACGCCCCGTCGTCGGGATCCTGCTGCGCGGCAGCCACGCCCGACGGGCCGCCACCGCGCACAGCGACGTCGATTTCGACGTGCTCGTCGCCGACGACGACCGGCCCGCCCCGCCCACCTCGGGCACGACGGGCTGGTCCACCGGCCGCACCCCGTACGCCGCGCGGCAGGCGTACCTGGTCGAGGTGGACGGCCGGCTGGTGCACGTGTCGGTGGCCGCCCGCGACGTCCGCTCCTGGGTGGACCGGCTCGGCGAGCCGGCCGACTGGGCGTTCGGCCTGCCGGTCACCGCGCCGGTCCGGCTGCTCTGGGCGGAGGAGGGCTGGCGGCCCCGGATCGACCTGCCGGTGCTCTGCCAGCCCGCCGACCAGCCCCGCCTGGAGGAGCTGGTGGCCACCCTGGGCAAGGTGGCCGGCGCCCGCGCCGCCGACGACCATCTCGGGGTACGCCTCGCCGCCGCCGACCTGGCCCGGCTCTGCCCCTCGGTGCTGCGGCTGGCCAACCCGAGCGTCCGGGTGGTGTCCCGGCGGGCCGCCTTCGCCGCCGCGCTCGCGCTGCCGGTCGCCCCGCCGGGCTACCGCGACGACATGCTGCTCTGCCTCGGGCTGCGCCCCGCCTCCACCGGCCAGCTCGGGGCCGCCGCGGCGCGGCTGGTGGCCGGGGTCCTCCCGCTGGTCCGCCCGTACGCCGACCGGGTCGCGGAGGTGGCCGGGCCGGACCTGGCGGCGGCGCTCGCCGACGGGCGGCTGGACCGCTACGTCGCCCAGCTCGCCCGGGCCGCCCGCCGGGGCGGGTACGCCCCGCAGGTCCCCGCACCGCGTGCGGGACAATGGGTCACTGTGCCCGTGACTGACTCTTCCCCGAGCGACGCCGACGCCGGCGCGGTGCGCCCGTCGCGCCTCGATCCGGCCCTCGCCGCCCGGCTGCGCCGCACCCCCGACGGCCTGGTCGCCGCGGTGGTGCGCCAGCACGACACCGGCGAGGTGCTGATGGTCGCCTGGATGGACGACGAGGCGCTGCACCGCACGCTGACCACCGGCCGGGCCACCTACTGGTCGCGCAGCCGGCAGGAGTACTGGGTCAAGGGGGCCACCTCCGGGCACCACCAGTACGTCCGCTCGGTGGCGCTGGACTGCGACGGTGACGCGCTGCTGGTCAGCGTCGACCAGGTGGGGGCGGCCTGTCACACCGGGCACCGCACCTGCTTCTTCACCGAACTGCCGGTCAGCGGCGCGGGGACCCAGCGGTGAGCGCGGACAGCGGGGCGCGGCCGGACCGCGCCGGCGCGGACGAGAGGCAGGCCCGGCGATGACCGACGGCACCCTGAGCCCCGACCTGGGCAGCTTCACCGAGCTGGCCGCCCGCTGGCGGGTGGTGCCGGTGACCCGGCGGCTGCTGGCCGACGCGGAGACCCCGGTCGGGGTCTACCGCAAGCTCGCCGGCGGCCCGGGCACCTTCCTGCTGGAGTCCGCCGAGCAGGGCGTCGGCTCGGCCGGGATGTCCTGGTCGCGGTACTCGTTCATCGGGGTGCGCAGCGGCGCGACCCTGGTCGAGCGGGACGGCGTCGCGGTCTGGACCGGCCAGCCCCCCGCCGGCGTGCCGTCCTCCGGCGACCCGGTCGAGGTGCTGCGCGAGACCGTCGAGGCGCTGGCCGGCCCGGTCTGGGACCCGGCCAGCGACATGCCGCCGCTGACCGGCGGCATGGTCGGCTACCTGGGCTACGACCTGATCCGGCGCTTCGAGCGGCTGCCCGAGCTGACCGAGGACGACCTCGGGGTGCCGGAGCTGGGCATGATGCTCGCGACCGACCTGGTGGTGCTCGACCACTACGACGGCTCGGCGATCCTGGTCGCCAACGCGGTGTTGCCGCCGCTGAACGCGCCGGACCGGGAGCCGCTGGTCGCGGCGGCGTACCACCACGCGGTGGGGCGGCTCGACGCGATGACCACCGCGCTGTCCCGACCGATTCCGCCCATGATCTCCACCGTCGGCCGGCCGCCGGCCGGCGAGGTGGTCAGCCGTACCCCGGACGGCGGCTACCCGAAGGCGGTCGAGGCGGCCAAGGAGGCGATCCGCGCCGGCGAGTGCTTCCAGATCGTGCTCGCCCAGCGCTTCGAGCGGGACACCCGCGCCGATCCGCTGGACGTCTACCGGGTGCTGCGCACCACCAACCCCAGCCCGTACATGTACCTGCTCCGCTTCGACGGCTTCGACATCGTCGGCTCGTCGCCGGAGGCGCACCTGAAGGTCAACGCCGGTCCGGACGGGCAGCGGCGGGCGCTGCTGCACCCGATCGCCGGCACCCGGCCGCGCGGCGCCACCGCGGACGCCGACACCCGGCTCGCCGCGGAGCTGCTCGCCGACCCGAAGGAGCGGGCCGAGCACGTGATGCTGGTCGACCTGGGCCGCAACGACCTGGGCCGGGTGTGCCGTCCGGGCACGGTGGAGGTGCCGGAGTTCGCCACCATCGAGCGGTACAGCCACGTGATGCACATCGTCTCGACCGTGGTGGGCACGCTGCGCGACGACCGGACGGCCTTCGACGCGCTCGCCGCGACCTTCCCGGCCGGCACCCTCTCCGGTGCCCCGAAGGTGCGCGCCATGGAGATCATCGAGGAGCTGGAGCCGGTCCGGCGCGGCATCTACGGCGGTACCGTGGGCTACTTCGGCTTCGGCGGCGACCTGGACATGGCCATCGCCATCCGCACCGCGCTGATCCGCGACGGGCGGGCGTACGTGCAGGCCGGGGCCGGGGTGGTGGCCGATTCCGATCCCGCCGGCGAGGACCTGGAGACCCGGAACAAGGCCGCTGCGGTGCTCGCCGCCATCGCCGCCGCCGAAACCCTCCGGCCGGCCCGATGAGTGGCCCGGACCTCCCCGCCGAGGCGGGTACGCCGGCCGCGTCGGGCCGCCGCGAGTTGACGTACGCGGTGCTGCTCAGCCTGGCCGGGGCGGGCCTCGCCTTCTGGGCGGCGACCCGGACCTGGTCGGTGGAGGTGACCCCGCGCGGATCGCTGCCGTCGGCGCGGCAGGGCCGCACCGGCGCGGACCTGCTGCCGTGGCTGTCGGCGCTGGCGCTGGTCGGGCTGGCCGGGGGCGGCGCGGTGCTGGCCACCAGGGGTCGGGTCCGGCGCCTGCTGGGCGGGCTGCTGGCCCTGCTCGGCGCGGCGGTGGCGGCGGGCGGCGGGTACGGGCTGGTCGCCGCGTTCGACGGCGAGGTGAGCCGGCAGTGGCCGGCGCTCTGCCTGCTCGGCGGGTTGCTGGCGGCGCTCGGCGGCGTGCTCACCGCGGCGCGCGGTCAGCGCTGGCCGGCGATGGGCGCCCGGTACGAGCGCCCCGCCGGCGCCGAGGCGCCGGCGGCGGCCGACGGGCGCCCGACCACCGAGCGGGGCACCCGCGAGGCGTGGGACGCGCTGGACCGGGGCGAGGACCCGACGATCAGCTGACCGGCTGGCGCTCGCGGACCTCGCGGCGGTCCCGGGCCGCGGCCCGGGCGGCGGCCAGCTCGGCCACCAGGCGGTCCAGCTCGGCCCGCTGGTCGGCGCGGGCCCGGTCGGCGCAGACCGCCTCCCAGGCGTTGCCGCGCGCGGTACGCACCCGACCCTCGCCGACCACGGCGCGTTCCAGGGTGTGCACCACCCCGACGGCCAACGAGGCGACGGTGCGGGAAAGGGTGGTCAGTCCGAGGGCGGTGGAGTTCGGCCCGGTCGTGCTCATGAGGTCACCCCGCAGGAGGAGTCCGACGTCTCGGCAGGCGCGTCATCGAGTCTGCCCGGTGGACACGCTGCCCGGCTCACGTTTCACCGTGGTGACGGGCGGATCAACTGTCCGTCGGAGCGAACGACCAGGGTAGGGCCGTTCTTCCTTGACCTTCGTCACAGCATCGACGGGCGTCGCCATGATGCGGGGACCGGGCGGCCGTGCTCTCATGGTCCATGGGCCACGGTGGATGCTCGCGCGACGACCCGGAGCGGGGCGTGAGGGCCGGTCGATGGACATCGTGGCGCTGCGTGACATCGCGTTCACCGGAAGTCGGCCATCATGCCACAGCCCATTTCGTGAGGAGCGCCATACCCCCGGCACCCGTCGTCACCTGGCGCCCCCTAGCATCGGCCCATGACACCCGGAGAGGGGAGTCCGTTGGTGACTGCTGAGCATGGGCACGCGGAGGGGGACGAGGCCGGTTCGGCGGCGTCCGGAAGCGTGCTCGACGAGATCCTGGCCGGCGTCCGGGAGGACGTGGCGCGGCGGCAGGAGCAGGTTCCGCTGGAGCGGATCCGCGAGCTGGCCGCCGCGGCACCGCCGCCGCTGGACGCGTACGCGGCCCTGCGCCGGCCCGGAGTGGCCGTGATCGCCGAGGTCAAGCGTTCCTCGCCGTCCAAGGGCCGGCTGGCCGAGATCGCCGACCCGGCCGACCTGGCCGGGCAGTACGCCTCCGGCGGCGCGCGGGCGATCAGCGTGCTGACCGAGGGGCGCTGGTTCGGCGGCTCGCTGGACGACCTGGCCGCCGTTCGGGCCGCCGTCCGGGTTCCGGTCCTGCGCAAGGACTTCGTGGTCTCCAGCTACCAGGTGCACGAGGCGCGCGCGCACGGCGCCGACCTCGTGCTGCTGATCGTCGCCGCCCTCGAACAGAACGTGCTGGTCGGCCTGCTGGAGCGGATCGAGTCGCTCGGCATGACCGCCCTGGTCGAGGTGCACGACGAGGAGGAGGCCGACCGCGCCCTGGAGGCCGGCGCGCAGGTGATCGGGGTCAACGCCCGCGACCTGCGTACCCTGGAGGTCGACCGGTCGGTCTTCGAGCGGATCGCACCCGGCCTGCCCAGCAGCGTCGTCAAGATCGCCGAATCCGGCGTGCGTGGCCCGCACGACCTCATCCGGTACGCCTCGGCCGGCGCCGACGCCGTGCTGGTGGGCGAGGGCCTGGTCACCCAGAAGAGCCCCCGCGAGGCCGTCGCCGAGCTGGTCAACGCCGGCAACCACCCGGCCACGCCCCGCCCGGTGCGCTGAGCCCGCGCCCAGGAGACGTCAGCAGCGAGAGGACACCGCGATGAGCGCCAACGCCTCGGCCCCGGCCGGTCAGCTTCCCGACGCCGCCGGTCACTTCGGCCGCTTCGGCGGCCGGTTCGTGCCGGAGGCGCTGGTCGCGGCGCTGGACGAGCTGGACGCCGCGTACCGCAAGGCGATGACCGACGAGGCGTTCCTCGCCGAGTTCGACGCCCTGCTGCGCGACTACGCCGGCACCCCGTCGCTGCTCTACTCCGCCGAGCGGTTCTCCGCCGAGGTGGGCGCCCGGGTGCTGCTCAAGCGGGAGGACCTCAACCACACCGGGGCGCACAAGGTGCGCAACGTGCTGGGTCAGGCGCTGCTCACCAGGCGGATGGGCAAGAAGCGGGTGATCGCCGAGACCGGCGCCGGCCAGCACGGCGTGGCCACCGCCACCGCCGCCGCCCTGTTCGACCTCGAGTGCGTGGTCTACATGGGTGAGGTCGACACCCAGCGGCAGGCGCTCAACGTGGCCCGGATGCGGATGCTCGGCGCCACCGTCGTCCCGGTCACCACCGGCTCGCGCACCCTCAAGGACGCGATGAACGAGGCCATGCGGGACTGGGTGGCCAACGTCGACGACACCCACTACCTGATCGGCACCGCCGCCGGCCCGCACCCGTTCCCGGAGATGGTCCGGGACTTCGTCCGGGGCATCGGCGAGGAGGCCCGCCAGCAGTGCCTCGACCTGACCGGCGCGCTGCCGGACGCGGTCGCCGCCTGCGTCGGCGGCGGCTCCAACGCGCTGGGCATCTTCCACGCCTTCGTCGGCGACACCGACGTGCGGCTGTACGGCTTCGAGGCCGGCGGCGACGGGGTGGAGACCGGCCGGCACGCGGCCAGCATCACCGGCGGCACCTCGGGCGTGCTGCACGGCACCCGCACGTACGTGCTCCAGGACGCCGACGGCCAGACCGTCGAGTCGCACTCGATCTCCGCCGGGCTGGACTACCCGGGCGTCGGGCCGGAGCACGCCTGGCTGCACGACAGCGGCCGGGCCACGTACGAGCCGGTGACCGACGCCGAGGCGATGGCCGCGTTCGAGCTGCTCTGCCGTACCGAGGGGATCATCCCGGCGATCGAGAGTTCGCACGCGCTGGCCGGCGCGCTGCGGATCGCTCCCCGGCTCACCGCCGAACTCGGCCGGCAGCCGGTCATCGTGGTCAACCTGTCCGGTCGGGGTGACAAGGACGTGCACACCGCCGGCGAGTACTTCGGCATCCTCGACAAGGAGTGACAGCGTGAGTCGGATCGGGGTGGCCTTCGACAAGGCCCGCGCCGACGGGCGGGCCCTGCTGGTCGGCTGCATGCCGGCCGGCTTCCCGACCGTCGAGGGCAGCATCGCCGCGATGACCGCCATGGTCGAGGCGGGCGTCGACGTCATCGAGGTCGAGATCCCGTACTCCGACCCGGTGATGGACGGGCCGGTGATCCAGAAGGCCAGCGACATCGCCCTGGCCGGCGGGGTCCGCACCGCGGACACCCTGCGGATCGTCGAGGCGGTCGCCGCCACCGGCGCCCCGGTAGTGACGATGACCTACTGGAACCCGATCGAGCAGTACGGCGTCGACGCGTTCGCCCGCGACCTCGCCGCCGCCGGCGGCACCGGCCTGATCACCCCGGACCTGATCCCCGACGAGGCCGGCGAGTGGCTGGCCGCCTCGGACGCCCACGGCCTGGACCGCACGTTCCTGGTCTCGCCGTCGTCCACCGACGCCCGGCTGAAGATGACCGTCGAGCACTGCCGGGGCTTCGTCTACGCCACCGCGATCATGGGGGTCACCGGCGCCCGGGCGCAGACCTCGGAGGCCGCGCCGGTCCTGGTCTCCCGGCTCCGCGAGGTCACCGACCTGCCGGTCGGCGTCGGCCTCGGCGTGGGCACCGGCGCCCAGGCCGCCACGGTCGCCGGGTACGCCGACGGCGTGATCGTGGGCAGCGCCCTGGTCCGCTGCGTGCTCGACGCCCCGGACCCGGCTGCCGGGCTGACCGCCCTGCGCACGCTCAGCGCCGAACTCGCCGAGGGCGTCCGCCACCCCGTCCGCTGACCAGCACCGCCCCCGCCGCCGCCGGACGCCTCGGCCGTAACGCGCCCGGGTCCCCGAACGCGCTCGCGCCCGGGGGCCGGTGCCCCGGCCACTGCCGGTGTCCGACGTCCATGCCCGCGCTCCGCGACAGTGATCAACTCGGTGTGCGGCGGGTCGGGGTGTCCCGAAGCCGGAACACCCCGACACGCCGCAAACGGGAGTGCGCCCGGAGGCCGCAGGCTGGGCGCCTCGGTCAGGGAGTGGGCCGGACGGCCGACGCGCCACGCGGCGCGGGCGGCACCGGATCGCCAGCCCGCGACGGCGGGGTCGGGATTCCCGTCGCGGGGTCCGGGCGCAGGTCGCGCAGCACCCCTGAGCACCCGGCCCGGGCGTCGGCGACGGCGGCCCGGGTGACCGGGGTGACCTCCGCGGGCAGCCGCTCCGGCACATGCCAGGAGAGCGTGCAGCCGGCCGGCGGCGTCGGAGCCGCGTCCTGACGGGTACGCGCCCGGAACACGTGCACCAGCACGTCGGGCAGCGGGTCCGGCGTCGACGGTCCGCCGCAGGGCGAGCCGCTGAGGTGGTAGAGGCCGACCAGATCGACGATCTCGACCGCGCACCCGGTCTCCCGCCGGACCTCGCCCGCCACCGCTGCGGTCGGGCACCCCGGCCGGTGCAGCCGCCCACCGGGCAACGCCCACCGCCCGCCCCGGTCACGCCGGCACAGCAGCACCCGACCGGCCTCGTCGGTCAGGACCGCGGCGACCGCCCAGGTGAGCGTGCTCATGGACAAAGAGCGTACGGGCCGGCAAACCGGAAGTCAGCCGCCACCGGAAGCTCGCCGGACCGGGGTGCCGCGGATGCGGTCCGCAACGGTAGCCTTTGCAGCCGTGACCCTCGCCTCGTTCAGCCCCCAGGCGGCCCTGCCGAGCCCGACCACCGCGGTCTGGCAGCTCGGGCCGGTGCCGATCCGGGCCTACGCGCTCTGCATCATCCTCGGCATCGTGCTGGCCTGCTGGATCACCGAGCGCCGGCTGCGCCAGCGCGGGGTGGCCCCCGGGGCGGTGCTCGACATCGCGGTCTGGGCGGTGCCGACCGGCATCATCGGCGCCCGGATCTACCACGTGATCACCTCGCCGGAGAAGTACTTCGGCGCCGGTGGCGAGCCGCTGAAGGCGTTCGCCATCTGGGAGGGTGGCCTGGGCATCTGGGGCGCGGTGGCCGGCGGCGCGGTCGGCGCCTGGATCGCCGCCCGGCAGCTCGGCATCCCGTTCGCCGTGGTGGCCGACGCGCTCGCCCCCGGCCTGCCGCTGGCCCAGGCGGTCGGCCGGTTCGGCAACTGGTTCAACAACGAGCTCTACGGCGGCCGCACCACGCTGCCCTGGGGGCTGGAGATCCACAAGATGGACCCGGCCGACCCGGGCCGGGCGCAGCGCGACCCCGCCGGCCAGCCGGTCCTGGAGCCCGGGCTCTACCACCCGACGTTCCTCTACGAGGCGCTGTGGAACGTCGGCGTCGCCGCCCTGGTGTTCGCCCTCGACCGCCGATTCAAGCTCGGCAAGGGTCGGGCCTTCGCGCTCTACGTGATGGGCTACACCGCCGGTCGGTTCTGGATCGAGCTGATGCGCACCGACGAGGCGAACGAGATCCTCGGCGTCCGGCTCAACGTCTGGACCGCCGCCCTGGTCTTCCTCGGCGCGCTGATCTACTTCCTCCGGGTCCGCGGTCCCCGCGAGTACCTGATCCCGGTGGGCGTGCCGGCCACTCCGGTGCCGCCGGCCGGTGGGGACGTCTCCCAGGTCGACCTCTCCCGCACCGAGAACGGGCCCCGGGCGGTCGCCCCGGAGGGCTACCGGACGGTCAGCGAGGAGCAGTTCCAGGCGTACCGGGAGACCGGCGAGGTCCCCGACGAACCCGCCGCCGAGACGACCACCGAGACCGACGACGAACCTTCGGCCGACCACGAACCCCCGGCCGACGACGAGGCCGCGCCCGCCGACGACGAGGCCGCGCCCGTGGGCGACGACGACGTCCCGGAGCGGGACGACCGGGCGGGCGCCGCCGGCGCCCGGCCCGCCGACCGGGACAGCTGAGCGGGGCGGGGATGCGCACCGCGGTGGTGGTCGGCGCCGGGCTCGGCGGGCTGGCGGTGGCCGGCACGCTGGCCCGCTCCGGCTGGCAGGTCACCCTGCTGGAACGGGCGGACCGGGTCCGTCCGGAAGCCACGGCCGTGGTGCTCTGGCCCAACGGGGTACGCGCGCTGCACGCGCTCGGCCTCGGCGCGGGCCTGGACGCGATCGCCACCCCGCTGCCCGACGCCGGGGTGCGCCGGCCGGACGGGCACTGGCTGGTGCAGCCGCGCCCGACGCCGGCCGACCGGATGCCGGTGGTGGTGCACCGGGAGGACCTGCACGACGCGCTGATCGCCGGGCTCGGCGACCGGGTGGAGCTGCGTACCGGCGTGGCCGTGGACACCGTCCGGGTCCGTCCCGACCAGCGGCCCGCGGTCGGCACCGCCGGGCACCTGTTCGAGGCCGACCTGGTGGTCGCGGCCGACGGCACCGACAGCGCGGTACGCCGCCAGCTCGCCCCCTCCTCGGCGGTGATCAGCTCCGGCTGCGCGGCCTGGCGCGCGGTGATCCCCTGGTACCGGGCGCCCCGGCTACCGGCCGACCAGCCGCTCGGCGGGGAGGTGCTGGGGGCGGGCTACCGCTTCGTGGCCGCCTCGCTGGGCGAGCGCGGCTCCTCCGGCGCCTCCCGCCGGGGCGGCATCTACTGGGTCGCCACCGCCGCCGGAGCGCCCCGGCCCGAGCCGCCGGAGACCCAGCTCGCCCTGCTCAAGCGCTGGTACGCCGGCTGGCCCGCGCCGATCGGCGAGCTGCTGGACGCCACCGACCCGGCCGACCTGGTGCAGCAGGAGGTCCGCGAGCTGCGCCCGCTGCCCCGCGCGTACGGCTTCCCGGCCGGCTCCGGCGGCGTGGTGCTGCTCGGCGACGCGGCGCACGCGATGCCGCCGCACCTGGGGCAGGGGGCCTGCCTCGCCTTCGAGGACGCGGCCACCCTCTCCTCGCTGCTGCGCGAATCCCGGCTGCCCGACGCCGTGCAGGCGTACGACCGGTTGCGCCGTCCCCGCGCGGCGACGGTGGTCCGGCAGACCCGCCGGATGTCGGCGGTCCTCCAGGCCCGGGGCCGGCTGGCCCTGCGCGCCCGCGACGCCGCCCTCGGCACGATAAGCCCCCGCCTGCTCTCCACCGCCGCCTCGTCGGCCGCCCAGTGGCGCCCCCCAACCCCCTGACCCACCCCGCGCCCCTCGCGCCGCCCCGCCCCCCTCGTTGATCCTGAGGTTGGCCGGGCGCGCCGCGGCGTGTCGCGCCGCCAACCTCATGATCGACGCAGGCGGCCGGGGGCCGGGGGTCAGATGAGGGCGGTGGGTTCGGCGATGCAGGCGGTGCCGACGCGGCGGAAGCCGACCCGGAGGTAGACCCGGGCGATCTCCTCGCTGCCGGCGGAGAGGAAGACCAGGTCGGTGCCGGCGGCCAGCAGTTCGTGGGCGAGGGTGGCGGTGACCGCCGCGCCGAGGCCCCGGCGGCGGGCCACCGGCAGGGTGGCCACCCCGGCGATCTCGGCCACGTCGTCGACCCGCATCGCCATCCCGCTGGCCAGCGCCCCCTCCTCGGCCGTGCCGGCCAGCACCGACAGCCGGCGGCCGTCGGCGAGGCGGGTCCGCTCCTCGTCCAGCGCCGCCACGTCCAGTTCGGTGATCGCGGCGTCCCGCTCCGCCGGGCCCGCGTCGCCGCGCGCCGTGCCGGCGGCGGCGAAACCGACCGCGGCGACCGCGCGGCGGGCGGCCACGTCGGCGGCGAAGCCGGGCGCGTCCGGGTCCAGCACCCGCACCGGTACGTCGGTGAGCGTCGCCGGGTCGGGCAGGGCGGCCGGGTCGAGCACCATCAGCGGCGCCTCCAGCACGCTCAGCCCCGCCGCCCGGGCCACCGCGAGCAGGTCGGGCGTGGTCTCGTGCACCCATTCGAGGGCCTCGGGCAGGCCCAGCTCGCGCTGCCGCTCGCGGACGGCGGTCACGTCGGCCAGCGACGGGGGTGTGGGGGCGTCGAGGCGGGGTCGGGCGTAGAACGGCCAGCCGACCCCTTCCCGCACGAAAAGCACGAGCGCGCCGTGCTCCTCCCCGCGTGCGACGTCGCGGGGCACCGCGTCGTAGAAGCGTTCCAGCCGGGCGAGGATTTCGCTGCGCAGGGGATCCACCGCGCGAGACTACATGTCCCAGAGTCTGGAAGGTGTGATCAATCTGCACTGGCCTTGCGCGGGTCTCCCTAACGTAGACTCAATAAACCGCCAAGGGCCGACGTCGTCCCGACCATGATCCAACCTGAGTGACGACAGGAGGCCCGGTGGCCTTTCCGTACCCTCACAGCCCGCAGTCGGCCCCGCCCCCGGCCGGTCTCTACGACCCCGCCAACGAGCACGACGCGTGCGGCGTGGCCTTCGTCGCGGACCTGCACGGCCGGCGCTCCCACGCGGTGGTGGCGGGCGGCCTCGGCGCGCTCTGTCGCCTGGACCATCGGGGCGCCCGGGGCGCGGAACACAACACCGGTGACGGCGCCGGGATCATGATCCAGGTCCCGGACGCCTTCCTGCGCGCGGTGGTCGACTTCCCGCTGCCGCCGGCCGGCCAGTACGCCACCGGCCTGGTCTTCCTCCCCGACGACGACGCGGCGGAGGCCCGCGCCCGGCAGGTGGTGGAGAAGTACGCCCTGGTGGAGGGGGCCGACCTGCTCGGCTGGCGGGACGTGCCGGTCGACCCGAGCGGGCTGGGCGAGACGGCGCTCGCGGCGATGCCCCGGATCCGTCAGCTCTTCCTGGCCGCGCACCGGCTCACCGACACCCCGGCCGGCCCGGCCGGCTCGCCGCTGACCGGCCTCGACCTGGACCGGGTGGCGTTCTGCGTGCGCAAGCAGGCCGAGCGGGAGAGCGCCGAGCGGGGCGTGCCGGCGTACTTCCCGTCGCTCTCCTCCCGGACCATGACCTGGAAGGGCATGCTCACCCCGGACCAGCTGCCGGCGTACTTCCCGGAGCTGACCGACGAGCGGGTGGAGAGCGCGATCGCGCTGGTGCACTCCCGGTTCTCCACCAACACCTTCCCGTCCTGGCCGCTGGCCCACCCGTACCGGTTCATCGCGCACAACGGTGAGATCAACACCATCCGCGGCAACCGGAACTGGATGCAGGCCCGGGAGGCGCTGCTGCGCAGCCCCGAGATCCCCGGCAACATCCGGCGGATCTTCCCGGTCTGCACCCCGGGCGCCTCCGACTCGGCGAACTTCGACGAGGTCCTCGAACTGCTGCACCTGGCCGGGCGGAGCCTGCCGCACGCGGTGCTGATGATGATCCCCGAGGCCTGGGAGAACGACCCGGGCATGCGGGCGGACAAGCGGGCCTTCTACCGGTTCCACGCCAGCCTGATGGAGCCCTGGGACGGTCCTGCCTCGGTCGCCTTCACCGACGGCGAGATCGTCGGCGCGGTGCTGGACCGCAACGGGCTGCGCCCGGGCCGCTGGTGGCGGACCTCTGACGGCCTCGTCGTGCTCGGCAGCGAGGCGGGCGTGCTCGACCTCGACCCGGCCACCGTGGTCGCCAAGGGGCGGCTCCAGCCGGGCCGGATGTTCCTGGTCGACACCGTCAACGGGCGGATCGTGCAGGACGACGAGATCAAGGCCGAGCTGGCCGCCGCCCGGCCGTACGCCGAGTGGCTGCACGCCGGGCTGATCGACCTGACCGACCTGCCGCCGCGCGAACACATCGTCTACACCCACGACTCGGTACGCCGCCGCCAGCAGACCTTCGGCTACACGGAGGAGGAGCTGAAGATCCTGCTCGCGCCGATGGCCCGGCTCGGCGCGGAGCCGCTCGGCTCGATGGGCACCGACACCCCGATCTCCCCGCTGTCGACCCGGCCGCGGCTGCTCTACGACTACTTCCACCAGCTCTTCGCCCAGGTCACCAACCCGCCGCTGGACGCCATCCGGGAAGAGCTGGTGACCAGCCTGTCGTCGACCATCGGCCCGGAGGGCAACCTGCTCGACCCGGGCCCGGCGAGCTGCCGGCAGATCGTGCTGCCGTACCCGGTGATCGACAACGACGAGCTGGCCAAGATCCTCTCGATCGACGAGGACGGCGACCTGCCCGGCTTCAAGGCGGTCCGGGTCTCTGGGCTCTACCGGGTCCGTGACGGCGGTGCCGGCATCAAGGCCCGGCTCACCGAGATCTGCCGGCACGTCTCGGAGGCCATCGAGGACGGGGTGCGGATCCTCGTCCTGTCCGACCGGGACTCCAACGCCGACCTGGCGCCGATCCCGTCGCTGCTGCTCACCGCGGCGGTGCACCAGCACCTGGTCCGCGAGCAGACCCGCACCCAGGTGGCGCTGATCGTCGAGTCCGGCGACTGCCGCGAGGTGCACCACGCGGCCGTGCTGATCGGGTACGGCGCGGCGGCGGTCAACCCGTACCTGGCCTTCGAGTCGGTCGAGGACATGATCTCCACCGGGGCGCTGGTCGGCGTCGACCCGGCCAAGGCGGTACGCAACTACGTCAAGGCGCTCGGCAAGGGCGTCCTGAAGATCATGTCCAAGATGGGCATCTCGACGGTGTCGTCGTACTGCGGGGCGCAGGTCTTCGAGGCGGTCGGGCTGCACACCCGGCTGGTGGAGCGCTACTTCCGCGGCACCCCCAGCACCATCAGCGGCATCGGGCTGGACGAGATCCACGCCGAGGTGGCCGCCCGGCACGCGCTGGCCTGGCCGGCGCCGGGCGCGGAGACCTCCGACCGGTTGGAGGTCGGCGGCGAGTACCAGTGGCGCCGCGAGGGTGAGCTGCACCTGTTCAACCCGGAGACGGTCTTCCTGCTCCAGCACGCCACCCGCAGCCGGCAGTACGACGTGTTCCGGCAGTACACCGCCAAGGTCGACGAGCTGGCCGCGCGGGCCGGCTCGCTGCGCGGGCTGTTCACCCTGCGTACCGGGGTGCGCCCGGCGGTGCCGATCGACGAGGTCGAGCCGGCCACCGAGATCGTCAAGCGGTTCGCCACCGGCGCCATGTCGTACGGGTCGATCTCGGCGGAGGCGCACGAGACCCTGGCCATCGCGATGAACCGGCTCGGTGGCAAGTCCAACACCGGCGAGGGCGGCGAGGACGTCGAGCGGCTGTACGACCCGGCCCGCCGCTCGGCGGTCAAGCAGATCGCCAGCGGTCGCTTCGGCGTGACCAGCGAATACCTGGTCAACGCCGACGATCTCCAGATCAAGATGGCGCAGGGCGCCAAGCCCGGCGAGGGTGGGCAGCTGCCCGGCAACAAGGTCTGGCCGTGGATCGCCCGTACCCGGCACGCCACCCCGGGCGTCGGCCTGATCTCCCCGCCGCCGCACCACGACATCTACTCCATCGAGGACCTCGCCCAGCTGGTGCACGACCTGAAGTGCGTCAACCCGGCCGCCCGGGTGCACGTCAAGCTGGTCAGCGAGGTCGGCGTGGGCACCGTCGCGGCCGGCGTCGCCAAGCTCAAGGCCGACGTCATCCTGATCTCCGGGCACGACGGCGGCACCGGCGCGTCCCCGCTGAACTCGCTCAAGCACGCCGGCACCCCGTGGGAGCTTGGCCTGGCCGAGGCGCAGCAGACGCTGCTGCTCAACAAGCTCCGCGACCGGGTCACCGTGCAGGTCGACGGCCAGCTCAAGACCGGCCGGGACGTGCTGGTCGCGGCGCTGCTCGGCGCCGAGGAGTTCGGCTTCGCCACCGCCCCGCTGATCGTCGAGGGCTGCGTGATGATGCGGGTCTGCCACCTGGACACCTGTCCGGTCGGCATCGCCACCCAGAACCCGGTGCTGCGCGAGCGGTTCACCGGCAAGCCGGAGTTCGTGGAGAACTTCTTCCTCTTCCTCGCCGAGGAGGTCCGCGGCTACCTCGCCGAGCTGGGCTTCCGCAGCATCGACGAGGCGATCGGGCACGCCGAGCTGCTCGACGTCGCCCCGGCGGTGGAGCACTGGAAGGCGCACGGGCTGGACCTGGGGCGCGTACTGCACGTGCCGGAGCTGCCGGCGGACGCCGCCCGGCGCGGCGTGCGGGCCCAGGACCACGGCCTGGAACTGGCCCTGGACAACGAGCTGATCGCCCTGGCGCAGCCGGCGCTGCGCGACGGCAGCCCGGTCCGGGTCGAGGTGGCGGTGCGCAACGAGCACCGCAGCGTCGGCGCGATGCTCGGCGGCGAGGTCACCCGCCGCTTCGGCGGCGCCGGCCTGCCCGACGACACGATCGAGTTCGTGCTGCGCGGCACCGCCGGGCAGTCCTTCGGCGCGTTCCTGCCGCGCGGGGTCACCCTGCGGCTGCACGGCGACGCCAACGACTACGTCGGCAAGGGACTCTCCGGCGGGCGGATCGTCGTCCGCCCGGATGCCGCCGCGCCGTTCGCCGACCCGGACGCCGCGGCCGGCGCCCGGGCCGAGGACCAGATCATCGCCGGCAACACCATCCTGTACGGGGCCACCGGCGGCGAGCTGTTCCTGCGCGGCCGGGTGGGGGAGCGGTTCGCGGTGCGAAACTCCGGCGCGGTGGCCGTCGTCGAGGGCGTCGGCGACCACGGCTGCGAGTACATGACCGGCGGCACGGTGGTGGTGCTCGGCGAGACGGGCCGCAACTTCGCGGCCGGCATGTCCGGCGGGACCGCGTACGTGCACCGGCTCGACCGGGACCGGGTCAACGCCGAACTGGTCGACCTGGTGTCGCTGCGCGACTCCGAGCGCGACCTGCTGCACGAGCTGGTGCAGCGGCACGTCGCGGAGACCGACTCGGTCCTCGGCGCGGAGCTGCTCAAGCGCTGGCCGGAGGCGGTGGAGGAGTTCACCGCGGTGGTGCCCCGGGACTACCGCCGGGTGATGGAGATCATGCGGGCCGCCGAAGCCGCCGGCCGTGACGTCGACGACGCGGTCATGTCTGCGCTGACCGCGCCGGTGCCGCCCGCCCCGCGGGTGGCGGCCCAGGAGGTGGCTCGTGCCTGATCCGAACGGTTTCCTGCGCTACGACCGGCGGCTGCCGGCGCGCCGCCCGGTGCCGGTGCGGATCAGCGACTGGCGCGAGGTCTACCCGCCGGCCGGCGAGGAGCTGATCCGCGAGCAGGCCACCCGGTGCATGGACTGCGGCATCCCGTTCTGCCACGACGGCTGCCCGCTGGGCAACCGCATCCCGGACTGGAACGACCTGGTCCGCACCGGCAACTGGGACGCCGCGGTGGAGTCGCTGCACGCCACCAACAACTTCCCGGAGTTCACCGGCCGGCTCTGCCCGGCGCCGTGCGAGGCCGCCTGCGTGCTCGGCATCGGCGGCGGGCAGCCGGTCACCATCAAGCAGGTCGAGGTGGAGATCGCCGACGCGGCGGTGGCCCGGGGCGGGCTGCGGCCCCGCCCGGTGCCGGCGCCGACCGGCCGGTCGGTCGCCGTGGTCGGCTCCGGCCCCGCCGGCCTCGCCGCCGCGCAGCAGCTCGCCCGCGCCGGTCACGCCGTGACCGTGTACGAGCGCGACGACGCGATCGGTGGCCTGCTCCGGTACGGCATCCCCGACTTCAAGCTGGAGAAGGAGCACATCGACCGGCGGCTGGCCCAGCTCGCCGCCGAGGGCGTCCAGTTCCGCACCGGAGTGGACGTCGGCGTGGACGTCACCGCCGAGCAGCTGCGCGCCGAGCACGACGCGGTGCTGCTGGCCTGCGGCGCGCTCCAGGGCCGGGACACCCCGGAGACCCCCGGGCGGCAGCTGCGCGGCGTACACCAGGCGATGTCGCACCTGGTCGCCGCCAACCGCGTGGTCGCGGCGGCCGGCGACGGGCGACCGGCCCTCGCCGTGCTGCCCGACGGCACCCCGATCGACGCCGCCGGCAAGCACGTCGTGATCATCGGCGGTGGAGACACCGCCGCGGACTGCCTCGGGGTGGCCCACCGGCAGGGCGCCGCCGGGGTGCACCAGCTCGACCTCTACCCGGAGCCTCCGGAGACCCGGGACGCCGCCCGGGACCCGTGGCCGACCTGGCCGTGGGTGCTGCGCAACTACCCGGCGCACGAGGAGGGCGGCGAGCGGGTCTTCGCCGTCGCGGTGCAGGAGTTCGTCGACGACGGCACCGGCCAGGTCAAGGGCGTACGGATCGCCGAGGTCAGCGTCGAGAAGCGGGACGGCCGGCGGATCGTCACCCCGCTGCCCGGCTCCGAGCGCGAACTTCCCGCCGACCTGGTGCTGCTCGCCATCGGCTTCGAGGGCACCGAGCAGCAGCCGCTGCTGGAGCAGTTCGGGGTGCGCCGCAACGCCCGGGGCGCGGTCGACGCCCGGCCCGACTGGCAGACCGACGCCGACGGCGTCTTCGTCGCCGGTGACATGCACCGGGGCGCCTCGCTGATCGTCTGGGCCATCGCCGAGGGGCGGGCCGCCGCCGCGGCGATCCACGCGTACCTCGGTGGGGTCGGGGAGCTGCCGGCCCCGGTGGACCCGGCCCGGCAGCCGCTCGCCGCCCGCTGACGACCCCGGCGGCGACTCCGCCGCACCGACACCCCGGTCCGGACGTGCCCGTCCCGACCGGGGTGTCCGTCGTCGGCGTCCGGTCTGTCCCGGGGCCTGCCGGGCTGGTGGGGCGTGCCCGACGCCGGCGCCGTCGACCCCGGTGAGTCCGCTCACGAAAGCCGCAAATTGGTTTAGCGCGCGGCAGACTTGGCCGCTGCCGAACCCGCCGTGGGTTCGGCTTCGTCATGTCGTCGTCTGGACGGGGAGGCCCTCGTGGCCCTCGGGAGCACGTTCGCCGCACTGCGTCACCGCAACTACCGGATCTGGGCCGGTGCCGGCTTCGTGTCGGTGATCGGCACCTGGATGCAGGTGCTCGGCGTCAACTGGTACGTGCTCGAGCAGACCCGCTCGGCGACCTCGATGGGCCTGGCCGTCCTGCTCCAGGCCCTGCCGACGCTGCTGCTCAGCGTCTGGGGCGGGGCGCTGGCCGACCGGCTGCGGGCGAAGCCGTTGCTGATCGCCGCCCAGGCGGTACACGCTCTGCTCGCCGCGGGACTGGCGGTGGTCGCCGTCACCGGCGTCGGCGGCCTCCCGGCGATCTACGCGATCGCGCTGGTGACCGGGGCGGTGTCGGCGATCGAGGGGCCGGTGTCGGGCCGCTGGTCCTCGACGCTGGTCGACCGGAAGGACCTCGGCAACGCCCTCGCGCTCGGCTCGCTGACCAACTCCGCCGGCCGCATCCTCGGCATGAGCGCCGGCGCCGTCGTGGTCGCCGCCGTCGGCCCCGCGCTGCTCTTCGCCGTCAACGCGGCCAGCTTCGTCGCGGTGGTCGGCGCCCTGTTCGCCGTACGCGAGGGAGAGCGGCACACCGGCGAGCCGGCGGCGGCCGATGCGGCGCCGGCGGACGGCGGCATCCGGGCCGGCTTCCGCTACCTGCTGCGCCAGCCGGTGGTGCTGGTCGCGTTGGCGCTGTCGTTCGTGCTGGGCAGCCTGGGCCGCAACTACCAGGTGACCATGGCGGCGATGAGTGACGGCCCGCTGGCCGCCGGGGCGTCGGGCTACGGCGTGCTCTCCACCGTCTTCGCGGTCGGCACGGTGCTGGGCGCGCTGGTGGCGGCCCGCCGCCGCGAGCTGGGCTACGGGCTGCTGATCTGCGCCGGCCTGCTGGCCAGCGTGTTGCAGATCGCCGCCGGGCTGGCCCCCGGCACGGTCAGCTTCGCCGCGGTGATCCTCCCGGTGGCCGCGGCGGCGGTGGTCATCGACACCACGGTCGGCGCCCGCGCCCAGCTCGACACCGACTACGCCATGCGCGGTCGGGTGCTGGCCGCCCTGGCGGTCACCGGCTCGGTCTCCGCGGCGGTCGGCGCGCCCCTGCTCGGTTGGCTCTCCGAGCACGCCGGCCCCCGGCAGACCCTGGTGCTGGCCGGCGCGGTGACCGCCGTCGCCACGGCCGCCGCGGGCGTCGCCCTCGACGCGCTGCGCGACCGCCGGCTGCGTCGCCGGGTCACCCTGGTGCTGGCCGCGCCCGTGGTGCGCCGCCCGGCCCGCCGGGTCGCCGCCATCGCCACCCGCGTGGCCCGGCCCGCGACCCGGCCCGTGGCGACCGCCCGCCCGGCCACGACGCCCCGCCCGGCGGGGAGCCCGCCGCCCGGCTGGTACCCGGCGGCGGTGCGCCGGCCGGGGGCGGGCCGGCTGCCGTCCAGCCGACTGGTCCGGGCCGCGGCCGACTGCGCCGGCGGGGCGCCGGCCCGGTCCCGCCGTCGCCCCCGGATGGCAGGCGGCGCGGCCCTGGTCGAGGTGCCCCCGGGCGACTGCCTGCCCTGAGGAGGCTCGACGCAGGGGCAGGGCGCTGCGGAAGCGCTCTCGGTGCGGCTGCACACCTGCCTCGGGCGAGGTTTCCGACCCGGCTGCGCCCGACCTCACCCGGTGCGACCCGCGTGGCCGCGTGAGGTGCTGCTCGCCGCCTGGCCCGGGGAGCCGCGCCTGCTGCTGCGGTGTCCGGACGCTACGGACCTGATGTCGTAGACGATTCGCCGGTGGCGATGCGGAGTCCTCCGGTGGCCGCGTGGCCGTTCCTGATGGAGTCACCGGGGCGTGGCGGGGACCGGCTGCGGGTGAGCGACGTCATGAGCTTCGCCGGTGGATCAGGTGTGCACGGGACCGAGCGGCGCGAAGATCATCGTTACGCTCCGGCCATGGATACCGAGGAGCGGCTGCGGCGGATCCGCCGGTGGCTGTGGATCGTGCTGGTGGGTCTCTTCCTCAGTGGAGCGACCGCGTTCCCGCTGGAGATCGAGGTGCGCTGGCTGCTGCGCGCGCTCGACCCGCTCGCCGCCGACCTGCCGGCGCTGGTCGGCTGGATCGAGCGGGTGCACACCGGGCTGGTGGAGACCGGCGACCGCTACCCGTTCATGCTCTACGGCACCGACTGGCTCGCCTTCGCCCACCTGGTGCTGGCGGTGGCCTTCTGGGGACCGCTGCGGGATCCGGTGCGCAATGTCTGGGTGGTGCAGCTCGGCATGATCGCGTGCGCCGGGATCGTGCCGCTGGCGCTGATCTGCGGGCCGATCCGGGACATCCCGTGGTTCTGGACGCTGGTCGACCTCTCCTTCGCGGTCGGCGCCTTCCCGCCGCTCTGGTTCGCCTACCGGCACATCCGGGCGATCGAGGCCGCCGGCGCGCCGGCCGCGCCGCCGGTGTCGGCGCCGGCCGCCTGACGCCGGCCGGGCGGGTGTGAGTCGTCCACGACATCAGGTCGGTAGCGGCCGGCCGGGTACCCGGCCCCCGGGTAGGGGCGCGGGCACCCGGCCGGGCCGGGGTCAGCGTTGCAGGAGCTGGTGCGCTTCGCGGATCTTCGTCCACGACTTCGGCTGCGCCGGGGCGGCCGCTGCCGTCGCGCGGGCGGCCGTGGCCAGTTCCGGACGGCCGGCGGTGAACAGCCAGGTGGTGAAGAGCTCGTCCAGGTCCAGTCCGGAGATCCGCTCCGCGAGGGCCTGGAACTGCGCCACGGAGCCGTTGCCGTACCGGTGCTCGGCGGTCCAGGCCGGCAGGATCTCGAAGAACGCCTCGTCGCCGACGGCCAGCCGGAGCTGGTGCAGCGCCATCGCGCCCCGGTCGTAGACCGCGTCGTCGAAGACCCGGTCGGCGCCCGGGTCACCCGGCAGCACCTGCCAGAACCCGGAGTCCTCCGGGTACGCGGCGTAGGTGAAGTCGAAGAGCTCCTGCGCGGTGCCCTCGCCCTGCTCCTCGGACCAGAGCCATTCGGCGTACGAGGCGAAGCCCTCGTTGAGCCAGATGTCCCGCCACTGCGCGACGGAGACCGAGTCGCCGAACCACTGGTGGGCGTTCTCGTGCACCACCACGTAGGTGTTCGCGCCGCGGCGCCAGAAGCTCGGCCCGTACACCGGGCGGGTCTGCGTCTCCAGCGCGAATCCGATGCCGTCGATCGGCCCGGCGACGCCGCCCTGGGCCTCGAACGGGTACGGCCCGAACAGCCCGCTCGCCCAGTCGACGATCTCGGCGGTCCGCTCGATGCTGGCCCGGGCGGCCGGCCCGCGCTCGCCCAGCGTGGCGCTGTACGCGTTGATCACCGGCTGCCCGTTCGGCGCGGTGTCGGTGACGATGTCGTACTGGCCGATCGCCAGGAACGCCAGGTAGGTGGCGGCCGGCCTGGTGCTGCGCCAGCCCCACCGCATCCGGTTGCCGGGCTCGGCCAGCGGCGGGCGGGGCTGCACGCCGTTGCTGATCACCTCGACCCCGGCGGGCACCGACACCGAGATGTCGAAGGTGGCCTTGTCCAGCGGGTGGTCGTTGGCCGGGAACCACCACCAGGCCGACTCGGGCTCGTTGACCGCCAGCGCGCCGTCGTCGGTCCGGGTCCAGCCGGTGTAGCCGCCGACCAGGGTCTCCGAGGGCACGCCGGAGTACTTGACCACGATGGTGAGCAGTTGGCCCTTCGCGATGCCGCGCGGCGCGGTGACCACCAGCTCGTGGGTGCCCTCGCGGGTGTACGCGGCGGACCAGCCGTTGACCCGGACGGACTCCACGTCGAGCAGGAAGTCGAGGTTGAAGCGGGACAGGTCCTGGGTGGCCGTCGCCAGGATGGTGGTGGTGCCGGTGAGCCGGTCGGTGGCCGGCTCGTAGCGCAGGCGGACGTCGTAGTGGCTGACGTCGTACCCGCCGTTGCCGTAGTCGGGGAAGTAGCTGTCGCCCAGGCCCGGGCTGCCGGGCGCCGGTGCGGCGGCGACCGGGACCGGCCGGCCCCAACCCGGTAGGGCGGCCTGGCCGGGGGTGCCGGTCACCAGGGTGCCGGCGGTGGTGACGGTCAGGGCGGCGATGGCCGCCGTGAAAACACGTCGCACGAGGTGGACTCCCTCCGTCGGGGTGTTCGCAGAATGAACCTAATCGACGTTTGTGAACGTGTCCGCCCCGCGCGGTGAGATCAGCTGTTCACTTGATCTAAATGTTTCGATAGCATTACTGACTAGTAACAAGACCCACACCCCTGGCCAGCGCGCGGTCACGAGGATCCCACCACCCCTGCTCCGTGGAGGTCCGTGATGCCCCACCGCGCCCTGGCCCGCGCCGTCACCGCGCTGGCCGCCCTGCTCGCCACCGTCCTCGGCGTCGTGCTCGTCCCCGGCACCGCCCAGGCGGCCACCGTCAACTACGTCGCTCTCGGCGACTCCTACTCGTCCGGGGTCGGCGCCGGCCCGTACGACCTCTCCACCTGCCTGCGCAGCGAGAAGTCGTACGCCCCGCTCTGGGCCGCCGCCAACGCGGTGACCAGCTTCCGGTTCCCGGCCTGCGGCGGCGCGGTCACCGCCGACGTGATCAACAGCCAGGTCAACTCGCTGAGCACCAGCACCACGCTGGTCACCATCACCATCGGCGGCAACGACGCCGGCTTCGCCGACGTGATCACCAGCTGCCGGTTCGGCAGCACTTCCACCTGCACCAACGCCGTCAACGAGGCCAAGAGCTTCGGGACCTCGACGCTGCCCGGTCGGCTCGACACGACCTACGCCGCCATCCGCAACCGGGCCCCCAACGCCCGGCTCGTCGTCCTCGGCTACCCGCGGCTGTTCGAGACCAACTACTGCGGGCTGCTGGCCATGAGCACGTACAAGCGCACCATCCTCAACGAGGCCGCCGACCTGCTCGCCACGGTCATCGCCGACCGGGCCCGCGCGGCCGGCGCCACCTTCGCCGACACCCGGCCCTTCTTCGCCGGTCACGGGGTCTGCGCCGCCGACCCGTGGATCCGGGACGTCTCCGGGGTCATCGAGGCCTACCACCCGAACGCCGCCGGCTACCGCTACGGCTACCTGCCGGCGCTGAACGCGGTGCTCGGCTGACCGACGCGCCTCGGCGGCCGGCGGTCCCGTAACCGGGCCGCCGGCCGCCGTTGCATCCATCGCCGACAATGGAGAGTCCGTGGCTGCCCCGGACCCGGCGGAGGTGCGCGATGCGAGAACCGACCACCCGGCAGCGGCCCCGGCCGGCCCGGGACCGGCTCCCCACCGGGGGGCCGGAGCTGCTCTCCCTGCTGGCCCGGCTGCTGCGCCGGCCCCGGCGCGGTGACCGGCGGCTGCCGCTGCTCTGGTTGGTCCGCGCGGCCGGCGCCGGTGACGTGGCGGGGCTGCTGCGCCGCTTCGTCGGTCAGGGCACCGGCCGCCGGGTGCCGCACGCCGTGCTCGACCCGGCCACCCGGCCCGGCGCCGACGACATCCCCGCCGTGCTGCGCGAGCTGCACCGGCAGCTCTCCCTGGAGGCGTTCGGCACGGCCCGGCTGCGGTTCCGGCACTACCCGCTGGCCGACTGGCTGATGCACCAGACCCTCGCCGATGGCGTCGACGCCGCCGACAGCGGCCGGGCCGCGCTGGTGCGGCGGCTTCGTGACCGGCGGGGCCGGCGCTCCGCCGAGGAACCCCCGGTGACCGGCGAGTCGGGCTTCGGCACCGCCCTGCAGGTGCTGCTCTGGCTGCTGCGCCGCGCGGTGCCCAGCGCGGTGTTCCGGGTCGCCGTCTCCGGGCGGGTGCCGCTGGTCGGTCGGCACTACCGGTGGTTCATGCGGCAGCAGTACCTCGCGCCCCGGCAGTCGGTGACCTTCCTCGGCTTCGCCGAACGGCTCACCGCCGGCTGGCGGGACGGCGAACAGCCGGCCCAGGTCGACAAGCTGCTGCTGCACGCCTTTCTGGAGGACCTGCGGCAGGCGTACCGCCGGCGGTTCTGGCGGCCGGGGGACTGGCGCCGCACGGCGTACCCGGTGCTGCTGCTCGACGGGGTCGCCGTAAGCACCGTCGGGCACACCCTGGTCCGGCTGCTCAACGACGTCCGCAACGAGACCGGTCGCAACGATCCGCTGCTGGTGGTGGCGGTCGCCGACGAGCCGCCGCCGGAACTGCCCGCCACGCGGGCGCTGCGCGAGGCCGACGAGGCGTACGAGGAGTGGGCCGAGGCGCTGCCGGAGACCCGGCGACTGCGCCGGGCCGCCGCCTGGCTGGTCGTCCTGCGGTTGGCGCAGGGGGACGTCGTACCCCCGCCGGGGGTCACCCCCCGGGCGCTGGTGGCGCCGGACCCGCCCTGGTGGTCGCGGCGCTTCCTGCCGGCGGCGGTGGTCCTGGTGCTGCTGCTGGCCGCCGGGGCGTGGGCCGACCGGCGCTGGGCGCCCGACTGCCACCCGTCCCCGACCGGGCAGGTCCGGGTGCAGATGGTCGACGGTGAGTGCGTCGGCTACAGCGACAGCGCGGGGCAGTTGTTCAACAGCGACCCCGGCCAGGAGCGGCTCCGGGCGGTGCAGCGGCGGATCTTCGCGCAGAACCGCGCCGCCGAGGAGGTGTGGCGGCGCAGCGAGCACCGCCGGCCGTACCTGACCCTGGTCTACCTGGGCTCGCTGACCGGCAACCGGACCCGCGCGGACGAGGAGTCGTACGTCTCCGAGCGGGAGGAGCTGGAGGGCATGGCGACCGCCCAGTACGCCCTGCTCAAGGAGTCCGCCGCCGCGGACGGCGCCGCCCTGCTGCACATCGTCGTCGCCAACGGCGGCCGGCAGATGCGCCACGCCGGTCGGGCGGTGACCATGCTGGAGGGTCTGGCCCGCGACGACCCCACCCTGCTCGGCGTGGTCGGCCTGGTGGAGAGCCGCACCAGCACCGCCGCCGCGCTGCGGGAACTCAACCGGGTCGGCCTGCCGGTGCTCGCGCCCACCCTGTCGGCCGACCGGATGGACGAGAACTCCAGCCTCTACCTGCAGATGTCGGCGCCCAACTCCGACCAGGCCCGGATGCTGGAGGCGTACGCCCGGCAGGTGTTGAAGGTGACCGAGGCGCACGTCTACCACACCACCGGGGAGGGCAGCTCGCTCGCCGACGACCTCTACGTCTCCACCCTCGTCGACGGCCTGCGGGAACGCTTCGGCGACCGGCTCACCCGGCTGGACGAGTGGCGTACCGGGCGGCGGCTGACCCAGGAGTGCGGCTACCCCGGCGTGCTGGTCTTCGCCGGCCGCTGGTCGGAGTTCGACGGGTTCCTGCGCGCGCTCAAGGAGTGCGGCGCGAACCCGCCCCGGCACCTGCTCGCCGACGACTCGGTCAACCGCTACATGGCCAACCCCGGGCTGCGGGCCAGCGCGCCCGGCAACCTGCCGGTGACGTACGTGTCGAAGGCCGCCCTGGCCACCTGCGGCGCGCTGCGGGCCGCGCAGGCCCGGCGCGACGACGCCCGGGGCACCTTCCTCGGCTGGGTGCGCGCCGACGACCTGCTGGAGCCGCCGCGCTGCCGCGACGACGCCGGCCCGCCGGTCGGGGAGCGGGTCAGCCTCGCCTACGACGCGTCGATGATGATGGTGCGGGCCCTGGAGAGCCTGGCCGCCCGGCTGCGGCACGCCGACACCGGCCGGCGCTGGGAACCCCGCGCGGTCAACCCGGCCGGCGTGCACGCCGAGGTGCTGCGGCAGAACGCCGCCGGCGGCTACCCGGGTGTGGCCGGGGTGGTCCGGTACGCCCCGGACTCCGGTGAGCCGGTCGCGAAGCGGATCGCGCTGCTGCGGGTGGCGGAGGTGCCCGACGTGGACGCGGAGCCGGTGGAGGTGTACCACTGCGGCGCCGCCGACGGCCCGCCCGATCCGGCGTGCCGTCCCGCCTGAGGGCCGGGCGGCCGGCGTCCCGGTCGGGGACGCCGGCCGCAGCAGCCGCCGGGATCAGGCCGGGTCGGCGTTGCTCGGCCGCCCCCACGGCCCGGTGATGGCGAAGACGTAGCCGGGGGACTGGATGTTGGCGAACAGCACCGTGCCGTCCGCGCTGAACGTCGGGCCGGCGAACTCGCTGTCGTTGAGCTCGTTGCGGGCCAGCGGGTACGCCTTGCCCTGCGCGGTCACCCCGACCAGGTGGGACAGCCCGTCGCCGTCCTCGGCCAGGATCACCCCGCCGTAGGGCGAGACGGTGATGTTGTCCGGGCCGTCGTAGCCGCCCGCGACCGACGGGTCCGGGTTGACCCCGAAGATGGTCTTCAGGGTGACCGTCTCCGAGCGCGGGTCGTAGAACCAGACCTGGCCGTCGTGCTCGTTGACGCTGCCGTCGGCATGCCGGGCGAAGCTGGCGACGAAGTACGCGCCCCCGTCGGCCCACCAGGCGCCCTCCAGCTTGCGGCTGCGGGTCACCTGCTCGTCGGTGAACTGCTTGCGCACCGAGACGGTCTTCGCGTCCCGGTCCGGCACGTCCATCCACCGCACCTTGTAGCGGGTGCCCGGGGTGGTCGCCTCGGACAGGTCGGCGATGTGCCGGCTGTCCTGGAAGCAGTTCATCGCCTGCAGCTCGCCGGCGGTGCCGCCGTCGGGGCGCAGGGCCAGGGCGCGCAGCGCACCCTTGCCGCCGCGGAAGCCCGACGGCGGCGTCCACCGGAAGTACAGGCCGTTCGGCCCGCCCGCGTCCTCGGTCAGGAAGATCGAGTGGGTGTACGGGTCGACCGCCACCGCCTCGTGGGCATAGCGGCCGAGGAACGTCAGCGGCACCGGGTCGCGGTTCTGCTCCCGGTCGTGCGGGTCGACCTCGAAGACGTACCCGTGGTCCTTGAGGAACCTGCCACCGGCCCGCTGCTCGGTTTCCTCGCAGGTCAACCACGTGCCCCACGGGGTGATCCCGCCGGCGCAGTTGTTGTGGGTGCCGGCCACGCTGACGTACTCGCGCAGCCGCCGCCCCGCGCCGTCCACCTCGATGGTGGTGGTGCCGCCCCGGGCGCCCGGGTCGTAGGTGAGGCCCGGCAGCGCCGGCACCGGGTAGGGCTCGCTGCCGCCGATCTCGTGGTTGTTCACCAGCACCGACCCGGTGGAGGACCGGAAGCAGCCGTTGGCGTCGGGGTCGCTGGGGGTCGGGTGGCCGCTCTCCAGCAGCGTGCTGCCGGCCTGCGCCACGATCGTGTACGAGAAGCCGGGCGGCAGCGCCAGCAGGCCGGCCGGGTCCGGGACCAGCTCGCCGTAGCCGACGGCCGGGCGGCAGGCGGCCCGGGCGGCGGCCGGTCCGGCGATCGCCTCCAGGCTGCCGGCCACCACGATGCCGAGGCCGCCGGCCGCGCCGCTGCGCAGCAGGTTGCGGCGGGAGATGGGGGAGGAGGTCACGTGGTCACCTTCCAGTTCTTTCACCGTGTCGTCCGCCAGCAGGCAATCCGGACCGGCGGAACACCGGGCGGCGCGGCGGCGGACCGGCAGGTGAACAGTGGACCAACGGCTCGCCCGCGACGCCTGGTGCGTCACCGGCCCGGCTCCGTTAGGGTTCCCTCGACCGGACGGACGTGGTGGGGGAGCAGACGGTGGGCAGGCTCGCGTCGGCGTACGGCCAGGCGGTCACCGCCCACCGGCGGGCCCGTGACCGGTGGACCCGGACCCGGGCGCTGCTCGACCGGCTGGCCGGGCAGCCCGTGCCGGAACGCACCGTCGACCTCGTCGCCCGGCTCGGCCGCCTCGCCGCCGGCCTGACCGCTCCCACCGCACCGGCGACCCGCCCGGCCGGCGAACCCGCGCCGGTGCGCGTCGGCGACGCCACCACCGCCGACGGCCGGTTCCCGCTGCTGCTGCCGCTGGGCGCCGGCCGGCACCTGGCGATCAGCGCCGACGCCCGCGACCCCCGGGTGGCGGTGCTGCTGCGGGTGCTGGTGCTGCGGCTGCTGGCCACCGCCCCGCCGGGCGCCGTCCGGGTGGTCGGCATCGACCCGGCCGCGCTGGGCGCCACCTTCCTGCCGCTGCGGGCGCTGCGCGACGCCGGCGTGCTCGGCGCGACCGCCACCACCGAGGCCGAGATCGGCGCGCTGCTCGACGCCGCCGAGGCGCACGCCCGCGCCGCCCAGCAGGCCGACCGCGACGACCACGAGCTGCTGCTGGTGGTGGCCGCCTCGGTGCCGGCCCCGCGCGAGCTGGCCCGGCTCGCCGCGCTCACCCACGCCGGGCCCGCCGCCGCGGTCTGCGTACTGCTCGCCGGCCACCCGGGGGCGCCGCCCGGGCAGGCCCCACCGCTGGGCGCCACCACCACGCTGCGGCTCGACGAGCGGTACGCCTGGGTCGGCGACCCGCCCGGGTACCCGTTCGGCGACGACGGCAACGGGTTGGCCGTACCCGTGCTGCTCGACGGCGACCCGCCGCAGGAGGCCGTACGCTCGCTCGCCGGTCGGCTGGCCGCGGCCGTGCGGCGCGACACGGCGCTGCACGTCGCGGACCTGCTGCCCGAGCGGCGCTGGACGGAGTCCGCGCGGGCCGGGCTGCGCACGGTGGTGGGCCGGGCCGGGCGGGAGCCGATCACCCTCGCCTTCGACGACGCCACCCCGCACTGGCTGGTCGGCGGGCGCACCGGCGCCGGCAAGACCGTCTTCCTCGTCGACGTCCTCTATGGACTGGCCGCCCGGTACTCCCCGGCCGACCTCCAGCTCTGGCTGCTCGACTTCAAGGAGGGCGTCAGCTTCACCGAGTTCGTACCCACCGAACGGGACCCGTCGTTCCTGCCGCACGCCCGCACCGTCGGCGTCGAGTCCGACTGCGAGTACGGCCTCGCCGTGCTCCGCGAGCTGCGCCGGGAGCTGGGCCGCCGGGCCGAGGAGTTCAAGCGGCACGGGATCACCAAGCTCGCCGACCTGCCGGCGGACGCGGCGGTGCCCCGGATCGTGACCGTGGTGGACGAGTTCCACGTGCTGCTCGCCGGCAACGACCGGCTGGCCCGGGAGGCCGTCGACCTGCTGGAGGAACTGGCCCGCAAGGGTCGCTCGTACGGCGTGCACCTGGTGCTGGCCAGCCAAAGCACCACCGGCGTGGAGGCACTGTACGGCCGCGCCGAGACGCTCTTCGGGCAGTTCGCGCTGCGGGTGGCGCTGCCCGGCGGCGAGGCCGTGCTCGGTCCCCGCGCCGCGACCGTCACCGCTGGCACGGTCGGCACCGCCGTGGTCAACACCGCCGCCGGCGCGCCCGGGGCGGACCTGCTGGTCCGGTTCCCCGACGCGCACGCCGACGCCCGGCAGGTCGCCCGGCTGCGCTACGAGCTCTGGGACGACCGGCCGGAGGGCTGGCCGCCGCCGGCGGTCTTCCGCGGCTACGAGCCGGCGCACCTGGAGGACGAGCCGGCCGCCGCGGCGCTGCGGCCCGGCGCGCGCCGCCCGTCGGCGTTGGTCGGCCGCACGGTCGACGTGGCGGGCAGCCCGGCCCGGTTCGCCCTGGACGCCGGCCCCGGGCGGCACCTGGCCGTGGTGGGCACCGCGGCGACCGGGGCGCACGTGCTGCGCGCCGCCGCGCTGAGCCTGGCCCGCCAGCACGCCCCGGGCGAGGCGGAGTTCGTGCTCGCGCCGCTGGTCGAGGCCGCCGACGAGCTGGCCGACGAGACCGCCGCCGGGATCAAGGCGGCCGGGCACCCGGTCACCGTGGTCGACGCGGCGGGGTTGCGCGCGCGAATCGGCGAGCTGGCCGCCGATCCGGGGCAGCGGGGCCGGACGTACCTGGTGGTCTTCGGGGTGGACGCGGCCGGCGCCACCCTCGCCCGGACCGACCCGGACACCTTCCGCTCCGGTCACGACGACCTGCGGGCGCTGCTGCGCCAGGGCCCCGGCCACGGGGTGCACCTGCTCGGCTGGTGGCGCGGGCTGCGCCGGCTCGCCGACGACCTCGGCGGCTCGCAGAACCGCGACGACGTGGCCTGCCTGGTGGCGCTCAACGTGCCCGGCGCCGACCTCGGCCTGCACCTCGGCGTCACCGACCTGGCGTACACCCCACGGGCCGACCGGGCGCTGCTGGTGGACCGGCACGCGCAGCGGACCGCGCTGATCGTGCCGTTCGTCCGCCCCGGGTACCGGCCCGAGGACGAGGAGCGCTGAGTGTCCACCTTCGACGAGTACGCCGCCGCGGTGCGCCAGCTCTCCGTGCAGGTACGCGAGGGCGAGCGGGGCGCCGCCGCCGAGGCGGAGCGCCGGCGGCGGCTGCACGCCGGGGTGGCCCAGGTCGGCCAGCGGCTCGCCGCCCAGGGCCAGCGGCTGGACCAGCTCGGCGAGGCGATCGGTCTCCCGCCCGCCACCGCGGCCGTTCCGGACGGGCCGGACGCGGCCAGCGGGCCCCCGGTCGCCACCGCCGCTGTCGACCCCGACGCCGATCCGGGCGTCGTGCTGGAGGAGGCCCGCCGGCTGGTCGACGAGGCCGACCTGCGGACCCGGGAGGTCGAGGCCCTCGCCGCCCGGCCGGAGCTGCTGCCGACCTGGTCGCCGGCGGCCCGGGCGGTGGCCGTCTACGTCGCCTGCGCCGCCGCCGGCGTGCTGCTCATGCTGGTCCTGGTGGTCGCCTCCGGCGTGGGGCTGGTCAGCGGCTTCACCCTGGGCGCCTGGATCTGCGCCGGGCTGCCGGTGCTCTCCTTCGCCGCCGGCTGGCTGATCCTCGGCCGCTGGGGGCGGCCCGCCCTGGCCACCGTGGAGCCGCCGCGGTTCGTCCCGCTCGGCTTCGTCATCTGCGTCGCGCTGGTGCCGACCGCGTACTGCGCCAGCCTGCTGCTCGTCCGTTTCCTGCGCTGACCGCGCCCGGCCCGCGCGCGCAGGGCGTCCAGCGTGCCGTCGTGGTGCGCCAGCCGGGTCCGCGCCGCCCACTGCTCGTCGCACGGCCCGGACCGTCCGCACGTCCGACAGACCCCGGTGTACGCCTCCGTGCGGTGCGCGGAGCTGGTCCGCCGCGCGTCGGCAGCCTGCTCGGCCGCGTACCTGCGCAGGTCGCTGGCGTTCACCGGCTGTCGTCGACGCCGGTGTCGGTGGCGTGGACGGCCCTGACCAGCCGGGCGAAGCGGACGTCGGGACAGGGGTAGTCCTCGCCGCAGCCGCAGAGCCACCGGGTGACCACCCGCGGGGGATGGGCGAAGAGGATGTCGTCGGCGTCCTCGACGTCCTGTGCGGACACCAGCGGCACCGGACCGCCGGGCCGCCCGGCTGGCTGGTCATCGCCCGGTCGCCCCGCCCGGTCGTCCCGGTCCACGGGTGCAGGACGGGCGCGGCCGGCCGGTGGAACACCATGGGTGTCACCGGACCCGCTTGACACCCATGGTGTTCCACCCGTCCCGTCCTCGTCCCCGTTCATCGAGCGGTTCTCTTCGGGTTGGTCGTGCATCGGGTACTCCCGTCCGGTGGCGTCTCCTTGGTGGGGTTCGCTTCAGCCTGGGCGCTGCCTGCGGGCAGGCCACGGCACGCCCGGCCGTCCAGGGGGACCGGCCGACCGGGCGCTCTGCGCGGTGGGGAAGGACCAACTCCGGTTTGCAGACCTGGGAGCCGGCCGAGACAGAGCATATATAACAGGTCATGCAAGGGCAAGCAGTGGACCAGACATTGCTTGCTATACAAAGTTTCACGTGATCAAATGGCGGTGCAGACCTGGGAGACACCAATGCCCGCCAAAGCCAAGTGGGCGCAGATAGCCGATGGCATCCGCGCTCAGATCCAGTCCGGCGAACTCGCGCCGGGAGACAAGCTGCCGTCGACGTCCGAGCTGTGCCGTCAGCACAGCGTTTCGGCAATCGTCGTCCGGCAGGCGATCAACGCGCTCAAGATCGAAGGGCTCGTCGAGGGAGTCGGCGGCGTCGGCGTGTTCGTCGCCGAGCGGTAGTCGACAATCGGTCCGTCGTCGTGTGATCGCCGGAGGGCAGGTTATCTCGTACCCTCCATTGTGGTCCATGCCGGTGGCCGCGCGGATCGACGCGGAACGACCAGGGGAGGGCGCGTGAGCGCAGCACAGGTCATCGCCAGGCTGGCGGCGGCGGCGCAGAAGCTGGACGAGGCGAAGGCGAAGACCGCCGCCGCGGCGCAGGACGCCGCCGAGGCGCGGGAACTGGTCGCCGGTGCCCTGGAAGGGGTCGCGGCCGGACCGCTGATCGGGATGCTGGACGCCTACCGGCAGGCGCTGACCCAGGCGGCGCAGGGTGCCGGGCCGGCCACCCAGCAGGTCCAGGAGACCATCGCCAAGGTCCGGGCGCTGGGCAGCTGAGCCCGGCCCCGCCCAGCGGGGCGATGCCGCGTCCCGGTGTCGGATAGCTGATCCGGAACAGGGCGGTACCGCCTGTACTCCTGTGCATATCCTGGCGGGTTCGCGACCAATCAGCGCGGTTTCCCGGCCAATTCGCCGAAGGCCTCCGCCAACCCCTGTTTTCGCATCGATCGATGCCGCCAGCGACCCGGGCGTAGAGCGGCGAACGCCCTGGTGAAACGGGGAATCGGGCCATCGCGGCGTGCTGTCGGCAGCGGGCCAGGCTGATTTAGTGGTGGCGATATCCATTCGCGGCGGGTAATGTCCTGCGACGTCGAAATCCACTGATCGATTTCGGCACCGCATTCCTGCCCGCGCACATACCGTCGACGGTCGGCCCGGCCGCCGTCCGATGCGCCGTGCCCGTGAAACGTGCGCCCCTTCGCCGTCCCGGGGGGTGGCGTCTGTCGTCGAGGAGTCTCCCGTGAGCGACCCGGACGTTGACCCGCAGGTGAGACCCCCGGTCGAGCAGCGGCCGACCGAGCCGCGCCCGGCCGGACCGGGCGGACTCGACCGGCGGCTGGCCGACCGGCCACCGGGATACCCGAACGCACTGGTGTGGCTGCGCGCCGGCATCCTGCGCGACTGGCGGGGTGTGCTCGGCAGCTTCCTGGCCACCTGGTTCTACGTGCCGCTGGCGCTGCTGGCCGCGGTGTGGGGCGGGCTCGCGCTGGGCGTGCTCGGGCTGGTCGCCGGGGGCACCCAGTCGGGCGACGCGCTGCCGTCGGTGGTGCGCGACGCGCCGCTGGTCGGTCCCCTGCTCGACGCCTTCCTCAACCGGTCCGGCGGCGTGGTCGGCGGCTTCGCCGGCTTCGCGATCGGCTTCCTGGCCGGCTTCCTGGTCGTGCTGGTGCTGCCCTGGCGGGACGCCTTCGACGAGCCGGCGAACCTGTTCACCGGCCTGGTCGGCATGGTGGTGGCCGCCGCCCTGGTCGGCCTGGCCTACACGCTGGGCCGGGTGCTGCTGGAGCCGTGGTTGCTCAGCGTCTCCGGCGCGCGTCAGCTCAGCCGGCGGGAGGCCGAGCGGCTGCGGCCGATCCTGTCCGGGTGCGCCGCCCGGCTCGGCCTGCCGAGCGTGCCCCGGCTGCTGATCGAGGACGACCCGGTGCTCACCAACGCCCGGGCCTACGCCCGGCACATCGTGGTGACCACCAGCCTGCTCGACGAGCCGGACGAGGACGTCGCGGCGCTGCTCAGCCACGAGCTGGTGCACTGGCGTACCGGTGACGAGGTGACCAGCGCGTTCGTCCGGGGGGTCGGGCTGCCGCTGGTGCTGGTCCACGCGGTGCCGACCTGGCTGATGCGCCGGTTCCCGCACCCGGCCACCGACCTGCTGGTCTTCATCGTTTTCTGGCCGGTGCTGCTGACCATGCGGTTCGTGGTGCTGCCCTGCCACCGCCGCGACGTCCGGGCCGCCGAGTACCGGGCCGACGCCGGGGCGGTCCTCGCCGGCCACGCGGCCGGCATGCGGTCGATGCTGGAACGGCGTCGGTCCTTCGAGACCGGCCGCAGCGGGTGGGACGAGGCGGTCTGCGCCACCCACCCGCCGTCCGAGCTGCGGCTCGACCGGCTCGAGCGGCTCACGCCCGCCACCGCCGACGAGGCGACGGCCGCCGACGGGAGCCCCGCCCGGGTGGGCACCGAGGAGCTGTTCGGACGGCCGGGGCTGGTCGGCTCCCGGCGCGCCTGGCTGCTGGTCGGCGCGCTGGCGCTGATCGGCTGCCTCGGCGGCGGCGCGCTCACCACCGCGCAGTGGTTGCTGTTCCGCCCGCAGGCGGCGGTGGACGCCTACTTCTCCGCGCTGGACGACGGGGACGGCCGGGCCGCCCTGGCGGCGTTGACCCCGGACGCCAGGGCGGCGGCGGGCGACGGCGAGCAGCTCGCCCGGATCGTCGGCGGGGAGGGCTACCAGCCGCCGACCGACGTGGACGTCACGTCGGTCGAGCGCGACGGCGACGAGGCGGTCGCCAAGGTCGCCTACACCCTGGCCGGGCAGAAGCTGAGCGCCGAGCTGCCGCTGCGCCGGGACGAGTCGGCGACCCTCGGGTTGTTCCACCGGTGGCAGGTCGCCGCGCCACCCGCGCGGCTCAGCCTGCCCGGTGCGGCGGGCCTGACCGTCAACGGCCAACCCGCGCCGGCGGCTCCCGAGGGCGTCGAGCTGGCGCTGCTGCCCGGCGCGTACACGGTCGGCGGCCAGCGCAACGCCCTCAGCGAGACCCCGTCGCAGGTCGTCTACGTCCTGCCCGGGCAGGAGAGCGCGGGGACCCCCGACCTGACGCCGACGCTGGCCCCGGCGGCCCAGGCCTCGGCGGAGGAGAGCGTCAAGGCGTACCTGGACGCCTGCGCGGCGCAGACGGTGGCCGCGCCGCAGGGGTGCCCGTTCCGGTACTACACCGGGGAGACGGTGAAGAAGATCGCCTGGAAGATCACCCGGTACCCGACGGTGCAGCTCACCCTGACCGGCCCGACCTCGGCGCAGGTGTCGACGCCGTTCGAGGGCCGCGGGTCGGCCCAGGCGACCGGCACCACCACCGGCTTCTTCGGCACCACCCCGTTCACCGAGAACGAGGAGATCCAGGTGGTCGGCCTGCTGTCCGTGGTGGACGGCAAGCTGACGTTCCGGCCCGGCGGCGAGTAAGGGAGAGCCCGACATGACCGAACCGTCCACCCGGCCGGGGCGACCCGTGCGGATGGTGCTGACCCCGCGTACCGCCCGGCCGCCCCGGGTGCCGCTGCTGTCCTGGATCCACCGCAGGCCGGAGTTCCGCGCCGCGGTGCGCGACGCCGCCGGCCAGGGCGGTCGGCCCGGCTTCAGCGACGCGGTGATCATCGCGGTGGTGGCCCAGGGACTGCTGCCCGGCCTGTTCAACCTGGTGCAGTCCTGGGTGGACCAGCAGCGCACCGAGGTGAGCATCCGCATCCAGGTGGGCGACGCCGAGGCGGAGATCCAGGTGAACGGCCGGACGGATCCCACCAAGCTGCTCGACCAGGCCACCCGGGCGCTGCGCGAGGCGGCGGACGGGGAGGCCGGCCCGACCGCCTGACCAGGGACCCGACCGGGGCCGACCGCGTTCGCGGTCGGCCCCGTCGTGGTTCGCCCGCTTTGCCGGAAGACACCTTCCGTGCGACATCAGGTTACCGGTCCGTAACTTGCCATTGACGTGTGTGAATTGTGACCCGCATCATCGTCCCACCGATCGATCGGATCCCTCACCCGCCGTCCCGGCTCCCCGGGAACCTCCCACCGGAGGTGCAGCCATGCTGCTCCGAACGATCCTCGCCGCCACCACCGCCGTCGCCGCACTGCTCGTCCCGGCCACCGCCGCCGCGGCCGCCCCCGAGCGCACCACCACCACCGCTGCCACCGCGGCCACGTCCACCACCGCCGCCGCCAACGCGAACTCCAACCCGGTCATCGTCGTCGGCGGCCTGATCGGCGTCTCCATCGCGTACGAGCCGATCGCCGCCCGGCTGCGCGCCGACGGCTTCCGGGTCTCCATCTTCCAGATACCCGGGCTCGGCTTCGGCGACATCCGCGAGTCCGCCCGCGCCTTCAAGACGTACGTCGACCAGGTCCGCGCCAGCACCGGCGCGGCCAAGGTGGACCTGGTCGCCCACTCCGAGGGCGGCCTGGTGTCCCGCTGGTACGTCAAGTTCCTCGGCGGCGCCGACGCCGTCGGCCGGTACGTGAGCCTGGGCAGCCCCCAGCAGGGCACCTACGCCGCCAACATCCTCAAGTTCATCGGCCTCGGCAGCTGCGCCGGCATCGTCGCCTGCCAGCAGATGTCCATCGGCTCGGACCTGCTCGCCGCCCTCAACGGCGGGGACGACACCCCGGGCGCCATCCGCTGGGCGACCGTGCGGACCTGGCAGGACGAGCTGGTCTTGCCGATCGGCAACGCCGCGCTGTCGGACGGCGCGAACAACGTGCTGATCCAGAGCCGGTGCCCGCTGCGGCTGGTCGGTCACCTCAGCCTGATCTTCGACGGGACCACCTACACCGTGGTCCGGCAGGTGCTCACCGACGCCCCGGTTCGCCCCAACTGCTTCGCCCTGTGAACCAACGACGGGCGGACGGGAGCACCCCGTCCGCCCGTCGTGCGGTCCGGCCGCCCGGGCCATCGTCGCCGGTGATGACCGGCTGGACGAACGACCCAGCCGGTCGGCAACCGGGTACGTCGGCGGGGCAGTTGACCCGAGCGGCCGCTGCGGCCCGCCGCAGCGTGCGACGCTGTGCCGAGTCGGGGGAGGCCGGCGCGGTGCCGACGCCGGCAGCGTGGGAGGGGGCGCCATGACGGGTATGCCGCAGCTGGACTTCGCGCTCGACACGTACGAGTGCATCGTGATCTATCCGGGGCCGGCCGGTCGGGCCCTGCCCAGCGAGACCGTGCAGCGGTTGCAGGCCGAGCACTTCGAGCACATGCAGGCGTTGCAGCGCCGGGGGATCGTGCTGGTCTCCGGGTCGATCGACGGCCCCGCCCGGGAGCCGGCCCCGCCGATCGGCATCGGCCTGGCGCGCACCGGCTCGGTCGACGACGTGCGCAGCGTGATGGAGGCCGACCCGGCCGTGCAGGCCGGGCTCTACCAGGTGGACGTGCTGACCTTCCTCTGCCCGGCCGGCTCGCTGGAGTTCCCGCTGGTCAAGGCCCAGGGCTGAGCGACTGTCGCCAGGGTGACGGCGCGGGCCGCCGCGCGGGTGTCCACTGGGAGGTCCCTGTCCGGGGCGGGCGCGCCGGGCGCCGCCGGGCCGGGGCGAGGAGCCCCGATGACCTCCGCCGCCACCCCCGACCTTCCCCGCGCCGCCGCCGACCTGCGTGAGCTGCTCGGCGACCGGTTGCTCGGGCCCGCCGACGCCGACTACCCCGCCGCGACCCGGGTCTGGAACGGCGCCGTCGACCGCGCGCCCGCGCTGGTCGCCCGCTGCCGCGACGCCGACGAGGTCGCCGGGGTGCTCCGGATCGCCCGGCGGTGCCGGGTGCCGCTGTCCGTCCGCGCCGGCGGGCACGACTGGGCCGGTCGGGCGCTGCGCGACGGCGGCCTGGTGCTCGACCTGACCGGGATGCGCGACGTCCAGGTGGATCCGGCCACCGCGACGGTCACCGTCGCCGGCGGCGCCACCGCCGCGGACGTGGTCGCGGCGCTGCGCCCGTACGACCTGGTGGTGGCCACCGGCGTGGTCCGGGCGGTGGGCATGGCCGGGCTCACCCTCGCCGGCGGGTACGGCCCGCTCTGCGGCCGGCACGGGCTGGCGTTGGACAACCTGCTCGCCGCCGAGGTGGTGCTCGCCGACGGGCGCCGGGTCACCGCCGACCCGGAGCACGACGCCGAGCTGTTCTGGGCGCTGCGCGGTGGCGGGGGCAACTTCGGGGTGGTGACCCGGCTGACCTACCGGGCGCACCGGCTGCCCGCGGCCCTCGCCGGGATGGTCATGTTCGCCCTGGACGAGGCCGTCGACGTGCTGCTCGGCTACCGTGACCTGCTCGCCGACGCGCCGGACGAGCTGACCGTGATGGCCGGCTTCCTGCCCGGACCGGCGGGGGAGCCGCTGGTCTTCGTCTGCCCCGTGTACAGCGGGGACGACCTCGCCGCCGGGCAGCGCCACGTCGCGCGGGTCCGGGCGCTGGGCACCCCGCTGGTCGACCAGGTGGCGCCGCTGCCGTACGAGGACGTGCTGCGGATGTTCGACGGCGGAATGGTCGACGGCAACCACTACCTGCTGCGTACCCGGTGGCTGCCCCGGCTCACCGCCGACGCGGTGTCGGTGCTGGTCGACGCCGCCCGCGAGGTCGGCTCGCCGTACTCGGCGATCGCGCTGCACCACTTCCACGGCGCGGCGAGCCGGGTGGGCGCCGGCGACACCGCGTTCGGGCTGCGCGCCGACCACCTGCTGGCCGAGGTGATCGCGGTCTGGGCGCCGGGCGACGAGCCGGGGGCGCACCGCGACTGGGCCGAGCGCACCAGCGCCGCGCTCGCCCGGCTCGCGCTGCCCGGCGGCTACCCGAACCTGCTCGCGCCCGAGGAGACCGACCGGGTCCGGCTGGCGTACGGCGACAACTGGGCCCGGCTGCGCCGGGCCAAGCACCGGTACGACCCGACGGGGGTCTTCTCCGCCGTACCCACGCTGCCGGCGACCACCGGCGGTGGGTGAGTGGCGCCGGGGTGGGCGCGCGGCGCGGGCGTGGGAGCGGCCCCGTCGGCGGATGCGGGCGGGCGGTACGATTCCCGGCGCGCGGTCGCCGATGCCCGCCACTCACGACGTCCCCCGGTGCGGCTCCGCGCCCGCCGGCCACGCGCCCTTTGCGGTCGCGTCGGTGGACAACTGTTCCGCAGTCCGAAAGGGGTCGGCCCGGCCGACCCGGAGGAGAGACTAGCCTGATGGGCGTGACACGCCGCGCGAAGATCGTCTGCACTCTTGGCCCTGCCACCTCGTCCCCGGAGCGGATCCGGGGGCTCGTCGAGGCGGGCATGAACGTGGCCAGGCTGAACTTCAGCCACGGCAGTCACGCCGACCACGAGTCGGTGTACCGGCTGGTGCGGGAGGCGGCCGACGCCGCCGGGCACCCGGTCGCCGTCCTGGCCGACCTCCAGGGCCCGAAGATCCGCCTCGGCCGGTTCGCCGACGGCCCGCACGAGTGGCGCACCGGCGACTCCGTCGTGATCACCGGCGACGACATCGTGGGCACCAAGGAGCGGGTCTCCTGCACCTACCGCAAGCTGCCGCAGGAGGTGAAGCCGGGCGACCGGCTGCTGATCGACGACGGCCGGGTCGCCGTCGAGGTCAGCGACGTCACCGGCAACGACATCCGCGTCCTGGTCACCGAGGGCGGCCCGGTCTCCAACAACAAGGGCGTCTCGCTGCCCAACGTGGCGGTCAGCGTCCCGGCCCTGTCCGAGAAGGACGCGGAAGACCTGCGCTTCGCCCTCGGCCTGGGGGTCGACATGATCGCGCTCTCCTTCGTCCGCTCGGCCGACGACATCAAGCTCGTGCACGCGATCATGGCCGAGGAGGGCGTGCACCGCCCGGTGCTGGCCAAGGTCGAGAAGCCCGAGGCGGTGGACCACCTCGAGGCGATCGTGCTGGCCTTCGACGGGGTCATGGTCGCCCGCGGCGACCTGGGCGTCGAGCTCCCGCTGGACCAGGTGCCGCTGGTGCAGAAGCGCGCCGTGCAGCTCTGCCGGGAGAACGCCAAGCCGGTCATCGTGGCCACCCAGATGCTCGACTCCATGATCGAGAATTCCCGCCCGACCCGCGCCGAGGCCTCCGACGTCGCCAACGCGGTGCTCGACGGCGCGGACGCGGTGATGCTCTCCGGCGAGACCAGCGTCGGCAAGTACCCGGTGCTCACCGTCAGCACCATGGCGAAGATCGTCACCACCACCGAGTCCGGCTCGATCGGCGTGCCCCGGCTCCAGCACGACCCGCGCACGCACGGCGGCGCGCTCACCGTCGCGGCCTCCTCGATCGCCCGGGCCATCGGCGCCAAGGCGCTGGTCGCCTTCTCGCAGACCGGCGACACCGTCAAGCGGCTCTCCCGGCTGCACTGCGACCTGCCGCTGCTGGCCTTCACGCCGGTGCCCGAGGTGCGCAACCAGCTCGCGCTCTGCTGGGGCGTGGAGACCTTCCTGATGCCGTTCGTCGAGCACACCGACGACATGTTCCGCCAGGTCGACCAGGCGCTGCTCGGCCTCAACCGGGCCAACCCCGGCGACTACGTGGTGATCGTGGCGGGCAGCCCGCCCGGCACCCCCGGCTCCACCAACACCCTGCGGGTGCACCAGCTCGGCTCGCTGGTCGACGCGGCGTCCGCGCGGGCCCTGCAGTGACCGAGCGCCAGGTGGCCGGGCAGGCCGCGGTCGACCAGTTGCTGGAGGTCCTCGACCTCGACAACACCGGCGAGATGACCTTCCGGGGGATGAGCCCGCCGGTCGGCCCGCAGCGGGTGTACGGCGGGCAGGTCGCCGGCCAGGCCCTGGTGGCCGCCGGCCGTACCGTCGACCCGGAGCGCTTCGTGCACTCGCTGCACGGCTACTTCGTGCGCCCCGGCGACCCGGTGGAGCCGATCGAGTACCAGGTGGAGAACGTCCGCGACGGCCGGTCGTTCTCGGTGCGCCGCTCGGTCGCCCTCCAGCACGGCAAGCCGATCTTCTTCATGTCGGCCTCCTTCCAGCGGCAGGAGGAGGGCCTGGACCACCAGGCTCCCACCCCGCCGGACGTGCCCGGGCCGGACGACGTGCCCACCATGACCGACCGGCTCTCCCGCTACCCGGAGCGGCTCGGCATCTGGGGGCAGATCCCGCGCCCGATAGACGTGCGCTACGTCGGCGAGCCCGGCTGGGTACGCCCCGGCGACCGCCCCGCCGACCCGTACCAGCGGGTCTGGATGCGCATCGACGGCAAGCTGCCGGACGACCCGCTGCTGCACGCGTGCGCCCTGACGTACGCCTCCGACCTGACCCTGCTGGACTCGGTGCTCTCGGTGCACGGCGAGGTGTGGGGCCCGGGCGGTGTGGTCGGGGCGAGCCTCGACCACGCGCTGTGGTTCCACCGGTCGTTCCGGGCCGACGAGTGGTTCCTCTACGACTGCTGGAGCCCGTCGGCCTCCGGCGCCCGTGGCCTGGCCACCGGCCGGATGTTCACCACCGACGGCCGGCACATCGCCAGCGCCGTGCAGGAGGGCCTGCTCCGCCGCGTCGGCCAGTGATCAAAAGGGTGAGGGGCGGCAGGCCGGGCGGCTGACCTGCCGACTAACCTTGCGGTCATGCGTCTCTCCGCCCGGGTCGACTATGCCCTCCGTGCGGCCGCCGAGCTGGCCTCGGTCGCCGACGGCGCTAGTGCGGGGCGGTCCCGGCCGGTCACCGCCGAGCAGATCGCCCGGGCCCAGGAGATCCCACCGAAGTTCCTGGAGAGCATCCTGCTCCAGCTGCGCCGGGGCGGCATCGTGCACGCCCAGCGCGGGCCCGAGGGCGGCTACTGGCTGGCCCGGCCGGCCGCGGAGATCTCCCTGGCCGAGGTGATCCGGGTCATCGACGGTCCGCTGGCCCACGTGCGCGGGCAGCGCCCCGAGGACCTGGGCTACCTCGGCGCCGCCCGGGCGTTGCAGGAGGTCTGGATCGCGCTGCGGGCCAGCGAGCGGGAGATCCTGGAGCAGGTGAGCATCGCCGACGTGGCCGCCGGGGAGCTGCCGGGCCGGATCACCGAGCTGGCCGCCGACCCCCGCGCCTGGAGCTGAGCCCGGCCGCACCGTCCGGTGCCGTCCCACCCACCGATAGGGGGCTTGACCCAGCCCCCGTCGTGCCGCATTGTCGACCAAGTCGATAGGAGATGCCGAAAAGTTCGGAGGGGCGCCCGTGCGCAAGCTTCTGGTCCTCGCCCTGGTCGGGCTGGCCGCCCAGCTCGTCGACGGGGCGCTCGGCATGGCGTACGGGCTGACCTCGTCCACCCTGCTGCTCTTCGCCGGCGTCGCCCCGGCCGCCGCCTCCGCCTCGGTGCACCTGGCCGAGATCGGCACCACGCTCGCCGCCGGCGTCGCGCACTGGCGCTTCGGCAACGTCGACTGGCGGGTGGTCGCCCGGATCGCCGTCCCGGGCGCGCTCGGCGCCTTCGCCGGGGCCACCTTCCTCAGCGCCATCTCCACCAAGTCGGCCGCGCCGTGGATGGCCGGCATCCTCTTCGCGCTCGGCGCGTACCTGCTGGTCCGCTTCTCCCGGCCGCTGCGTCCCCGGGCCGGCGCCGGTGGGCTGCGCGGCCGGTTCCTCGGCCCGCTCGGCCTGGTCGCCGGCTTCGTCGATGCCACCGGCGGCGGGGGATGGGGCCCGGTGGCCACGCCCGCGCTGCTGGTCTCCGGCCGGCTGGAGCCGCGCAAGGTGATCGGCTCCGTCGACACTGCCGAGTTCGTGGTCGCCGGCGCGGCCAGCATCGGCTTCCTGATCGGCCTGGGCAGCCAGGGCTTCCTGCTGCCCACCGTGGCCGCGTTGCTGGTCGGCGGCCTGATCGCCGCGCCGGTCGCCGCCTGGCTGGTGCGCATCGTCCCGGCCCAACTGCTCGGCGCGACCATCGGCGGCGTGATCGTGCTGACCAACGCCCGCACCCTGATGCGCGCCGGCGAGCTGGGCGGCGCCGCCCGCCCGGCGGTCTACGCGCTGCTCGCCGTCGGCTGGGCGGTCGCGCTGGCGCTGGCGGTGCGCGCGCTGCGGCGTACCCGTCGGGCCCGCAGCACCGTCGACGTGGCGCTGTCCGCGACCACCCACCCCGCGACCGGGCCGACCGCCCGGGCGGTAACCGCGCCGGTCGAGGCCGTGCCCCGGCTCGCCGCCGCCGACCGCTGACCACCCCGGCGGGTACGCCGCAAGCCCGCACCCTCGTGCCTGCCCGCGGCTCCTGACGGGCCCACGCTGACCTTCGCCCACCGGGTGCGCCTGCTCGTGGGCAGCGGTCGGCGACGTCGGCGGGTTGAACGGAGGGCTCCCGCGACCGTCCGCCGGAGTCCTGCCCCTCCCGAGTCCTGTCGCCGGTGAGCCGCCAGGCTCGGGCGACCGCCCAGTTCCCGGCCGCCACTGTCGTCCGCGCGGTGACGCGGTGTGAGGTTGGGCGGGGCGACACGACGATGAGCGTGATACCTCAGAGGTATTTCGATACCTCTGAGGTATCACGCTCGTGCGGTGACCTGGCCGTGGCGACGGCGGGTGCCGGCGGGCCGGCGGAGTCAGCCGGCGAGCACGTCGCTCGCCGCGGACGCCAGCAGCTCCCACGCCTCGTCGACGTGCTCCTCGGCGGTCAGCGGCGAGCCGACCGCCAGGCGCAGCGTGTACCGCCCGCCGACCCGGGTGTGCGTCAGGTGCACCCGCCCGGTGCCGTTGACCCGCGCCAGCAGCGCGGCGCTCGCCTCGTCGCCGGCCCGCAGCCGGAAGCAGACCAGCGAGAACGGGTGCGGCGCGGCGAGGTCGAACCGGTCGTCGGCCGCCACCCGGCGGGCGAACCGGTCGGCCAGCGCGACGCCCGTGCGGATGTGCGCGCGCAGCCCCTCGACGCCGTACCAGCGCAGCACGAACCAGAGCTTCAGCGCCCGGAAACGCCGTCCCAGCGGCACCTGCCAGTCCCGGTAGTCGATCACCGCTCCAGACTCCGTGGCGGCGTTGCGCAGGAACTCCGGCATGACCGTGAGCGCCTCGATCAGCTCGCCCCGGTCGGCCACCCAGAACGCGTCGCAGTCGAAACCGGTGAGCAGCCACTTGTGCGGGTCGAAGCAGTACGAATCGGCGTGCTCCAGCCCGGCGTGCGACCAGCGCAGCTCCGGGCAGACCGCCGCCGCCCCCGCGTACGCGGCGTCGACGTGCAGCCAGACGCCGTACTCGGCGCAGATCGCGCCGATCTCCGGCAGCGGGTCCACGGCGGTGGTGGAGGTCGTCCCGATGGTGGCCACCACGATCGCCGGTACGTCCCCGGCGGCCCGGTCGGCCTCGATCGCTGCCCGCAGCGCCGCCGGGCGCATCGCCAGCGTCTCCGGGTCCACCTCGATCGGACGGACCCCGTCCTCGCCCAGCCCGGCGATCCGCGCCGCCTTCTCGATGGAGGAGTGCCCCTGGGTGGAGGTGTACGCCCGGTACCGGCGGTCGATGCCCACCGCGCGCCACCGGCCGCCGCTGGCCCGGTGCAGCGCCCCGAGGGTGGCGACCAGGGTGGCCGAGGAGGCCGAGTCCTGGATCACCCCGCCGCCCGGACCGGTGGAGCGGAACCGTTGCGGCAGGTCCATGATCCCGGCGAGCCAGTCCAGCATCACCGTCTCCAGCTCCGTGCAGGCCGGGCCGGTGGCCCAGAGCATGCCCTGCACGCCGAGCCCGGAGCTGACCAGGTCACCGAGGACGCTCGGGCCGGAGGTGTTGGCCGGGAAGTAGCCGAAGAACCCGGGGTGCTGCCAGTGGGTCAGCCGGGGAGTGATCAGGGTGTCCAGGTCGGCGAGCACGGCCTCGACCGGCTCGCCGTGCTCGGGCGGGCTCGCGGGCAGCGCCGCCGCCACCGTGCCGGGCGGGTCCTGCGAGGTGACCGGACGCTTCCCGAGCATCGTCCAGTAGTCGGCGATCCAGTCCACCACCGCGTACCCGGCGCGGCGGAACTCGTCCGGGTCCATGTGCTCAGCCATCCGACGAGTCGACCAAACCGATCCGGCGCGGGCAAGGGCCGACCGGCTGTCGTAGCACGCCCACCCCGACCGGCCTGCGCATCCCCACCCTGATGCACGACCCGCAGTACCGGGTCTCGGTGGCCTGGCAGAACACCGCCTACAACCAGCCGCCGCACACCGGCTACTTCATCGGCGACGGCATGGGCACCCCGCCCACGCCGAACATCTACCTGCGCTGAGGCCGAGGCCCCGACCCGGTAGGCACCGGGTCGCCAGCTGCGGAATCCGACCGCTGGCGACCCGGTGCTCCACACCGCAGCACCCCCGACCCGTCCCGACCGGGAGTGCCGTACCACCACCGATCACCAAGTTAGGCGCGGCACGCGACGCGGGGGTGACGTGGGTATGAAGAGCGTGTTTCAGGCATTCCGCGTGAGCCCGCCAGCCACCTCGTCGGCGACCAGCGCGAAGGAGCGCACCCGGTCAGCCACGTCGTACACCATCGTGGTGATCATCAGCTCGTCCGCGCCGGTGCGCGCCAGCAGGTCGCCCAGCTGCCGGCGGACCGTCTCCGGCGAACCCATCGCCTGCCCGTCCCGGCGCTGCCGCACGAACTCCCGCTCGACCTCGTTGTACGGGTACGCCGCCGCCTCCTCGGGCGTGGCGAGGGGCTCCGGCCGCCCCGAGCGCAGCTTCAGGAACGACAGCGCGCTCGGCCCGGCCAGCCACTCGGCCCGCTCGTCGGTCTCCGCGCACACCACGTTCACCGCCACCATCGCGTACGGCTGCTCCAGCCAGCGCGACGGGCGGAAGTTCTGCCGGTACAGCTGCAACGCGGGCAGGGTGTTCTGCGCGCTGAAGTGGTGCGCGAACGAGAACGGCAACCCGAGCAGCCCGGCCAGCTGGGCGCTGAAGCCGCTGGACCCGAGCAGCCAGACCGCGGGGGACTGGCCGAGCCCTGGGTTGGCGGTGATCTGCCCCGGCTCGTCGCCGCTGAAGTAGTTCATCAGGTCCGCCAGCTCGCGGGGGAAGCCCTCCGCCGACAGCCCCTCCATCGTCCGGCGCAGCGCCAGCGCGGTCACCTGGTCGGTGCCCGGCGCGCGACCGATGCCCAGGTCGATCCGGCCCGGGTGCAGCGCCTCCAGGGTGCCGAACTGCTCGGCGACCACCAGTGGCGCGTGGTTGGGCAGCATCACCCCGCCCGAGCCCAGCCGGATCGTCGAGGTGTGCGCCGCCAGGTGCGCCAGCAGCACCGCCGGCGCGGAGCTGGCGATCGCCGGCATGTTGTGGTGCTCGGCCACCCAGAACCGGCGGTAGCCCAGCTCCTCGGTGCGGCGGGCCAGCTCGGTGGTGGCCCGCAGGGCCTCCCCGGCGGACGCCCCACGGGCAACGGGCGCAAGATCAAGAACAGACATCGGTACGTCGATCACGGCTGTGGCCAACCCGCCGCGCGCCGGATTTGTTCCCCTCGTCGGGTACGGGTGACCCGGTCCATTCCGTCGGCACCCGCCGGTCAGCCCATGCCGCGTGCCTGCTCGAAGATCAGACTGGTCTGGGTGTGCTGCACCGCCGGGTCCACCGCCAGGTGGTCGAGCACGAAGTCGCGCAGCGCGTCGCCGGACGCCGCCCGCACGTGCAGCACGTAGTCCTCCGCGCCCGCCACGTGGAACACCGACACCACTCCGGGCAGCCGGACCGACCGGGCCCGGAAGGCGTCCACCGCGGCCCGCTCGTGCGCGGTCAGCCGGACCGACACCAGCGCCTGCAACGGCAACCCCACCGCGGCCGGGTCCACCTCGGCGTGGAAGCCGCGGATCGCCCCGCAGTCGCGCAGCGCCCGGGTCCGGGTCAGACAGGTCGAGGGGGCCACCCCCACCCGCTCGGCGAGGGCGTTGTTCGGCAGCCGGCCGTCGGCGGCCAGCTCGGTGAGGATCGCTCGGTCGACGTCGTCCAGCGCGGCGAACGGCCGCACATCATTCGGCGCAGGGGGCATGTGAACATCCTTCCGCGAATGCTGCGACAACGAAAGCGACCTCTACAGAATCATCTTCGATCCTATTGCCCGGAGACAGTCTATTGTTCGACGCTTCCGGCATGACGACCGTGGACACCCGGGCCGTGCACGCCGGCCGCGACGATCTCGCAGGCCTCGGCGTCCACGTGCCGCCGATCGACCTCTCCACCACCAACCCGCTGCCCTCGGTCGAGGGCGGCGGCGACGCGTACGAGCTGCTCGCCACCGGCGGGACCCTCCCGGCCGGCGCCAGCGCCGTCTACCAACGGCTCTGGAACCCCACCGTGGCCCGGTTCGAGACCGCCCTGGCCGAGCTGGAAGGCACCGCCGCGGCCGTCGCCTTCGCCAGCGGCATGGCCGCCCTGACCGCCGCGCTGCTCGCCGCCACCGGGGACGGCAAACGGCACATCGTCGCCGTCCGCCCCCTCTACGGCGGCACCGACCACGTGCTCGCCACCGGACTGCTCGGCACCGAGGTCACCTGGGCCCGCCCGGACGAGGTCGCCGCCGCCGTCCGCCCCGACACCGCCCTGGTGATCGTCGAGACGCCCGCCAACCCCACCCTCGACCTGGTCGACATCGCCGCGCTCGCCACCGCCGCCGGCGACGTCCCGCTGCTCGTCGACAACACCGTCGCCACCCCCGTCCTCCAGCAGCCCGCCCGGCACGGCGCCGCGCTCGTCCTGCACAGCGCCACCAAGAGCATCGGCGGCCACGGCGACGTGCTCGCCGGCGTCGTCGCCTGCGACGCCGACTGGGCCGCCCGACTGCGCCAGGTGCGCGCCGTCACCGGAGCCGTGCTGCACCCGCTCGGCGCGTACCTGCTGCACCGGGGCCTGCAGACGCTGCCGCTGCGGGTCCGCGCCCAGCAGGCCGGCGCGGAGAAGCTCGCCAGCTGGCTCACCGGCCACCCGGCCGTCGTGCGGGTGCACCACCCCTCGGTCCACGACCCGGTCGGCCTGGTCGGCCGCCAGATGGCCGGCACCGGCAGCCTGCTCGCCTTCGAGGTACGCGGGGGCGCGCCCGCCGCCGCGGCCGTCGCCGGCGCCTGCGAACTGATCACCCACGCGGTGTCGCTCGGCGGGGTGGACACCCTGATCCAGCACCCGGCCTCGCTCACCCACCGGCCGGTGGCGGGGGAGGCCAAGCCGTGCGGCGGGCTGCTGCGGATCTCCGTCGGGCTGGAGGACCCGGAGGACCTGCGGGCCGACCTGGAGCGGGCGCTCGGGGTGATCTGACCGGCGCTCGCCGTTCCTGTCGCACTCGTCGCGCCTGGCCGGTGCCTCGCCTGGGGGCCGTCATGTCGGGCTCATGACTTCGGGCCGACGTGCTGGTCGAGGGCCGCGACCGCCTCCCGTCGGGCGACGGACACGGAGTTGCGGCGGTTCATCCTCCAGGCGATGCCGAGCAGGTCGAGGGCCCACTGGCAGAGACCCATGATGTCGGCGGACTCGTTGGTGAACATGTAGCGCGGGTAGACGTAGGCCTTGCCGCGGACGGTGACCCGGTTGCTGACCCGGCAGCCGCCGGAGTGGAAGAGGCCCCGCAGGAAGTCACCCGGGTGGCCCTCGACGATCTGGCGCTGCCAGTCGGCCAGGGCGATCGGCCGTTCGTGCTTCTTGCCCGGCCCGTGCTGCGGAAACAGGCATGGCCAGTGCACGCCGTAGCTCTGCACAGTGACACAACCCTGCTTCTGCACCCGTTGGACCGAACCCGCCAGCACCTCCCGCATCGCCTTGTCGCAGAGCGTGATCAGGTCTGGCCAGGCATCGGCGCAGTAGATCCGCAGCACCGGCACACGGGCTGTGGTGACCAGGTGGCCATCACCGAGATAGCGGCCGAGGAGGTACGCGTAGGCGGCGGGCTTTGTCGGATTGTCGACGTCGGCCCGGCAGCGGAAGCAGCGCGCCTGGGTGGCGTGCCGCTTCGGGTCTTGCCGATCTGTGCACCAGTGACGAACGGTCGGATACGGCAGGCCGAACCGGCGAGCGACCTCGGCGACCGTGCTACCGGCCAGATACTGCTCACGGGCGCGGGAGCGGATCTCAAGCGAATGCACAGGGCCATCTTCGAACGCCCGTACGACAATCTCGGTGCCCCCGGTGGGATTCGAACCCACACTGTCGATCTTTTGAGAATCGCGCCTCTGCCGGTTGGGCTACAGGGGCTTCTGTAGTTCGGCCCCACCAGGTTACCCATTACGCTATGGGCGGCGACACCCGGCACCGCGGGTGTCGAGCACAGACTGGTGGGAGTGGCTCGTGGCCGAGACGCAGACGGACGCCGAGCGCAGGCGGGTACTGATCGCCGAGGACGAGGCGCTCATCCGGCTGGACCTGGCCGAGATGCTGGTCGAGGAGGGCTACGAGGTCGTCGGCGAGGCCGGCGACGGCGAGACCGCCGTCCGGCTGGCCGAGGAGCTCAAGCCGGACCTGGTCATCCTCGACATCAAGATGCCGATCATGGACGGGCTGGCCGCCGCCGAGCGGATCGCCGGCGCCCGCATCGCCCCGGTGATCATCCTGACCGCGTTCAGCCAGCGCGACCTGGTGGAGCGGGCCCGGGCGGCGGGCGCGATGGCGTACCTGGTGAAGCCCTTCCAGAAGAGCGACCTGGTGCCGGCGGTGGAGATCGCGCTGTCGCGCTACTCGGAGATCGCCGCCCTGGAGTCGGAGGTCGCCGGCCTCACCGACCGGCTGGAGATCCGCAAGACGGTCGAACGGGCCAAGGGCGCGCTGATGACCACGTACGGGATGACCGAGCCGCAGGCGTTCAAGTGGATCCAGCGCACGGCGATGGACCACCGGATGACCATGAAGGAGGTCGCCGAGCGGATCCTCGCGGAGACCGCCGGCGGCGAGGTCGCCCAGCCGACCGCCTGACACTGGTCGGCCCGCCGGGTCCCGGAAATGACCTTCGGTGGCTAGCATCGACGCGTGTCCACTCGGCGCGTGCTCGCGGTGCTCGGCGTCCTCGCCGTGCTGCTGGCCGCCTGTGATCCGGCGCCCGCGCCACGCCCTGCCGAGGAGCCGGTCCGCCCGGCCTGGCAGGCGCTGACCCTGCCGGCGCCGCCGGGTCCGCCGGGCCGTGCGCTGCTGCGCGACGCGACCGCCTGCGCGGGCCGGTGGTACGCGGTGGGCGGCGTCGCGGACGCCGCCGGCGGCACCAGCCCGGCCGCCTGGTCGAGCCGGGACGGTACGAACTGGACGGTCGTGCCGATCGCCGCGGATTCCTTCTACGGCAAGCAGAACGTGCTCTATTCGGCCGGCTGCCGCGACGGTGCGCTGGCGGTGATCGGCGCGAAGGTCGGCGGCGCGCACGGCTATCCCCGGGTGAGCACCTGGCGGCAGCGCCCCGACGGTGGGCTGGTCGAGGTGTCCGCCTCGTTCGAGACGTACGGCGGGCCGAAGGCGGTGAACGTGTCCCGCCTGACGGGCGGCCCGGCCGGTTGGCTGATCGTCGGCAACCGGTCCAGCGGCGCGGCGGCCTGGGTGTCGCCGGACGCGGCGGACTTCGCCCTGGTGGAGGGGGCGCCGGAGCTGGCCAGTGACGGGCGCGGGGTCAGCTGGGCGTTCGACGCGGTGGGCGTACCCGGGGGGTGGCTGGCGGTGGGCGGCGTGCTGCCGGCGGGCCGGATCGACCGCGACCCGGTCGCCTGGTCGTCGGCGGACGGCCGCACCTGGCGGCGGACGGTGCTGCCCGGTACCGACCGTTACGAGGAGTTGCAGCGGGTCGTCCTGGTCGACGGCGCGGCGGTGGCGGTCGGGCTGCGCGGCGGGGCGTTCGGCGCCTGGCGGCGCGACGGTGACCGGTGGGCGGCGGCCGGCGGCTTCGGCGGGGCGGCGCCGTCGCAGGTGCCGTCGGTGGACGGCCTGGTCGCGGCGGGTGGGCGGCTGGTGGCGGCGGTTTCCGACGGGAAGTCCCGTTCGGTCTGGACGTCCGTCGACCGGGGTGGGTCGTGGCGGCGGGTGGAGCTGCCCGGTCCGGTGCCGGCCGGGGCGGACCGGGACGTGGCGCTGGCGGCGGTGGGGGAGCGGCTGTGGATCTTCGTTGACGACGGCACCCGGTCGATGGCGTGGTCCGCAGTGGTGCCCGTCGTGGCGGGCTGACCGCAGCCGGCCTGCTTAAGGACCGGTCAGGGATCGGCCTGTTACGGGCTCCGGGGCAATGGCGCACGTCTTCGTAACGGTTTTGCAGACCACGGCCCAAGCCCTTCCCGTGCCGTATGAGTGTGGGTACGCTCCGCCATCACGAGCCGTAACGCAGGGGGCGTCCCTGCCGGGTAGGTGGTGGTGCGGGCTGTGCTGTCGCCGCCTTCTCGGGGTAGTCGCCTTTTGCTTCTGGAGGAGGTCAGGAAGCCGTGAGGCGTAGCTATGTACGGGTGCTGGGGGCCGCCGCAATCGCCGCGGCGATGGTCGGCGCCGCGGGTTGCCAGGACTCTGGCGGTGGCAGCGGCACCGCGTCCGGCGACTGCGGTGGCAAGATCGCTATCTTCGGCGCGTTCACCGGTGACAACGCGGGCCTGGTCCTGCCGTCGCTGAACGGCGCGAAGCTCGCCGTCAAGCAGTTCAACGAGAAGAACAAGGACTGCAAGGTCACCATGCAGGAGTTCGACACCCAGGGTGACCCTGCGGTGGCGACCCCCTTCGCGAACCAGATCGCCGGTGACAACTCGTTCCTCGGTGTCATCGGTGGTCACTTCTCCGGCGAGTCCGACGCCACCATGCCGATCTACCAGGCCGCCGGCCTGGCCATGGTGAGCCCGTCGGCGACCCGGACCGACCTGACCCAGAAGGGCAACAAGTCCTTCTACCGGGTGGTCGGCAACGACGGCACCCAGGCGGGCGCCGTGGCGACCTACCTCAAGTCGCAGAACGCGGCCAAGGTCTTCGCCATCGACGACGGCAGCGCCTACGGCGCGGGCATCACCGCCGAGCTGGGCAAGAACCTCGGCTCGACGCTGGCCGGCACCGACAAGATCCAGGAGAAGCAGTCGCAGTTCGACGCGACGATCTCCAAGATCAAGGCGGCGCAGGCGGACTTCGTCTTCTACGGCGGTTACACCCGTGAGGCGGCCCCGCTGGTCAAGCAGATGCGCGCGGCCGGTGTCCAGGCCAAGTTCGTCGGCCCGGACGGTCTGTACGACCCGGCGTTCCCGCAGGGCGCGTCGGGTGGCGCCGAGGGCGCCATCATCACCTGCCCCTGCCTCCCGGCCGACAAGGCCGGCGGCACCTTCTCCGCCGACTACCAGAAGGAGTTCGGCCAGGCGCCGGGTTCCTACGGCGCTGAGGGCTTCGACGCGGCCCAGATCTACCTGGACGCGTTCAAGGACGGCAAGAAGAGCCGGGCCGACATCCTCGCCTACGTGAAGTCCTACGACAAGCAGGGCGTCTCGAAGTACATCAAGTTCGACGACAAGGGCGATGTCGACCCGTCGAAGGTCGTCATCTGGGCGTACCAGATCAAGGGCACGGAGATCACTGCTCTGCAGGAGCTCAAGCTCAGCTGACGTCATGGCACTGGAGTGCGGCCGGGGTGTCGTCCCCGGCCGCACTCGATGCAAGGAGACCCCGGTGAATTTCGACGAACTCTTCGGCCACCTCGGCCAGCACACCGTCGACGGGTTGTCCAAGGGGGCGATCTACGCCCTGATCGCCCTGGGCTACACCCTCGTCTACGGTGTACTGCGACTGATCAACTTCGCCCACTCCGAGGTCTTCATGGTCGGCACCTTCGCGGTGCTGGGCGTGTGGACCGCCTTCGGGGTGGAAAATAACCCGCCGGCCGGCCAGGCCATCCTGTTCCTGGTGCTCGGCCTGATCGCCGCGGCGGTCGCCTCGGGCGGCACGGCCCTGGCGATCGAGCGGATCGCGTACCGCCCGCTGCGGCGCAAGAACGCGCCGCCGCTGATCTTCCTGATCACCGCGATCGGCCTCTCCCTGGTGCTGGTCGAGGTCTTCGGCCTGCTCCTGCCCGACGTCGCGGGCGGCGCGCTGCCGTCGCTGTTCGGCCGGGCCCGGCAGATCGTCGGCATGCCGACGATCATCAAGCAGGAGACCCTGTTCCAGATCGGCGGCACGTCGATCACCAACATCCAGGTGATCGTCTTCGTCTCCGCCGTGGTGATGATGGCCCTCCTCGACTGGTTCATCAACCGCACCCGCTACGGCCGGGGCGTGCGGGCGGTGGCGCAGAACCCGGAGACGGCCGCGCTGATGGGCGTCAACCAGGAGCGCGTGATCATGCTGATCTTCGTGCTGGGCGGGATCATGGCCGGCGCGGCCGCGCTGCTGTGGAGCATGCGTTTCGGCTTCACCCAGAACAGCATCGGCTTCGTGCTCGGCCTCAAGGCGTTCACGGCCGCGGTGCTGGGCGGTATCGGCAACCTGCGGGGCGCGCTGGTGGGTGGTCTGTTCCTCGGCATCGTCGAGGTCTACGGCGCCACGCTCTTCGCCTCCAACTGGGAGGACGTCATCGCGTTCATCGTCCTCATCGTGGTGCTGATGTTCCGCCCGACCGGCCTGTTGGGTGAGTCGCTCGGGAGGGCCCGCGCATGATCGACAAGATCCGGAACGCAGACCGCCGTCGGGTCGGCATGCTGACCTCCGTCGGTGACCGCTTCAGGGCGCTGCCGAAGTGGCAGCAGATCGCGGCGCTGGTCGCCCTAGTGGCGTTCCTCTACTACCTGCCGTACCTCGGCATCCCCGGCCTGACCTGGCTGCGCACCGACTCGATCGCCGGTGGCAACAACTGGGCCGGCGTGCTCTTCGTGTGCGCCATCTACGTGCTGGTCGCGATCGGTTTGAACGTGGTGGTCGGCCTGGCCGGCCTGCTCGACCTCGGCTACATCGGCTTCTTCGCCGTCGGCGCGTACAGCGTGGCGCTGTTCGGCTCGGTGAACTCGCCGGTGGTGAAGTGGATCCAGCGCGAGTTCGACCTGCCGCCGACCTGGGCGGTGACCTGGTCGATCTGCCTGCTGCTGGCGATCGTGCTCACCATGGTCTTCGGGGTGCTGCTGGGCTGGCCGACGCTGCGGCTGCGCGGCGACTACCTGGCGATCGTCACGCTGGGCTTCGGCGAGATCATCCGGATCGTGGCCCGCAACGCCAACGGGGTGACCAACGGCCCGCAGGGCATCTCCGCGATCCCGGGCCCGGAGGGTCCGCCCTCGGCGGAGAACGAGGTCTTCGGTCTGATCGACGCGAAGCCGTGGTACTGGCTGGCGATCACCGTGGTGCTGCTGATGGTCTTCGCGGTGCGCCGGCTGGAGCGCAGCCGGGTCGGCCGCGCCTGGCTGGCCGTCCGCGAGGACGAGGACGCCGCCGCGGTGATGGGGGTCTACCCGTTCAAGTTCAAGCTCTGGGCGTTCGCCATCGGCGCGGCGCTCGGCGGCCTGTCCGGGTTCCTCTTCGCCAGCCGGAACGCGTTCATCGACCCGACCCAGTTCAACGCGAACCTCTCCATCCTCTTCGTCGCCATGGTCGTGGTCGGCGGCTCGGGGAACATGGTCGGGGTCTCGCTCGGTGCGGTGCTGCTGGCCTACCTCCCGGAGCGGTTCCGGGAGATCGCCGACTACCGGTGGCTGGCCTTCGGCCTGGCCATGGTGCTGGTGATGATCCTGCGCCCGCAGGGCCTCGTCCCCAGCCGGCGACGGGCCCGTGAGCTGAAGGACCGCGCGGCGGAGGCAGAGGAGGCGCCCGCTCATGTCTGACGAGACCACCAGCACCGCGACGCCGAAGATCCCGGCCCAGCCGGGTCCCCGGACGGTGCTGCTCGAAGTCGACGACGTCACGCTCCGCTTCGGCGGCGTGGTCGCCCTCGACAAGATCGATTTTCAGATCTACGAGGGCGAGATCCTCGGCCTGATCGGGCCGAACGGCGCCGGCAAGACCACCAGCTTCAACGTGATGACCGGCGTCTACAAGCCCACCTCGGGCGCGGTCCGGTTCCGCGGCGAGCGGGTCACCGGGCGCAAGCCGCACCAAATCAGCCGGATGGGCATCTCGCGGACGTTCCAGAACATCCGCCTGTTCCCGGAGATGACCGCGCTGGAGAACGTCATGGTCGGGACCGACTCCAGGCACAAGACCAGCGTGCCGGGAGCGCTGTTCCGGCTGCCCAGGTTCAAGCCGAAGCCGCACGAGGTCCCGCAGGTCACCGCACCGGATGGCATCAAGCGGTCGTGGCAGCAGCTGCGCCGGTCGTGCGCGCAGACCTTCGGGCTGTCCCGGCACATCCTGGAGGAGCGGGCCGCCGAGGCCAAGGCGCTGGAGCTGCTGCGCTTCGTCGGGATCGCCGACCGGGCCAACGACGAGGCCCGCAACCTGCCCTACGGCTACCAGCGTCGGCTGGAGATCGCCCGGGCGCTGGCCACCGAGCCGAAGCTGATCTGCCTGGACGAGCCGGCCGCCGGCTTCAACCCGGCGGAGAAGGAGGAACTGCTCACCCTGATCCGGAAGATCCGCGACATGGGGCTGACCGTGCTGCTCATCGAGCACGACATGCGCCTGGTCATGGGGGTCACCGACCGGATCGTGGTGCTGGAGTTCGGCCGCAAGATCGCCGAAGGGGCGCCCGCCGAGGTCAGTCGGGACCCGAAGGTGATCGCCGCATACCTGGGGGAGTCCGCCGATGACGCTGCTTGAGCTGGAGAACATTAGCGTCGCGTACGGCCGCATCGAGGCCCTGCACGGCATCAGCCTGACCGTCAACGAGGGCGAGGTGGTGGCCCTGATCGGCGCGAACGGCGCCGGCAAGACCACCACCATGCGGGCCATCTCCGGGACCCGGGCGCTGTCCGGTGGCCGGATCACCTTCAACGGCGAGGACATCAGCAAGCTCCGGGCCGACCTGCGGGTCGTCCGAGGGCTGTGCCAGTCGCCCGAGGGTCGGCAGATCTTCCCCGGCATGACCGTCATGGAGAACCTGGACATGGGGGCGTACACCCGGCGGGACTCCGCCGGCATCGCCGCCGACCTGGACCGGGTGCTGACCCTCTTCCCGCGGCTGGCCGAGCGCCGCAAGCAGGCCGGCGGCACGCTCTCCGGCGGTGAGCAGCAGATGCTCGCCGTCGGCCGGGCGCTGATGAGCCGCCCGAAGCTGCTGCTGCTCGACGAGCCGTCGATGGGTCTGGCCCCGATGGTCATCCGGCAGATCTTCGACATCATCACGGAGATCAACCAGCAGGGCACCACGATCCTGCTGGTGGAGCAGAACGCCCAGCAGGCGCTCTCCCGGGCGCACCGGGGGTACGTGCTGGAGACCGGTCGGATCGTGAAGGAGGGGTCCGGTCAGGACCTGCTCACCGACCCGGCGGTCAAGGAGGCGTACCTCGGCGTGGCCTGAGCCGCGTCGTAGCGTCGGCGGCCGTCCGTCCCCCAAGGGGCGGGCGGCCGTCCGGCGTCTGCCCGGATGTCGGTTTCCCTCCTCCGAGCGCGGTGCCGCCGCCCGGAGATGTCGGGCGTTGCGACTAGAGTCGCTGCCGTGACAGCTACGACCCCGCGCCTGCTCCTCGTCGACGGACACTCGATGGCATACCGGGCCTTCCACGCCCTGCCGGTGGAGAACTTCTCCACCACCACCGGGCAGCCGACCAACGCGGTCTACGGCTTCACCTCGATGCTGATCAACGTGCTCCGCGACGAGCAGCCGACGCACATCGTCGTCGCCTTCGACGTCTCCCGCCGCTCCTTCCGCACCGAGAAGTACGCCGAGTACAAGGCCGGCCGCAAGGAGACCCCGACCGACTTCAAGGGCCAGGTCAGCCTGATCAAGGAGGTCCTCGACGCGCTGCGCGTCCCGGTGGTGGAGAAGGAGGGCTTCGAGGCCGACGACGTCATCGCCACCCTCGCCTGCCAGGCCCGCGACCAGGGCATGGAGGTGCTGATCAGCAGCGGCGACCGGGACGCCCTCCAGCTCGTCGGCGAGCGGGTCACCCTGCTCTACCCGCGCAAGGGCGTCTCCGACCTGGCCCGGATGGACCCGGCCGCCGTCGAGGCGAAGTACGGCGTCGGCCCCGAGCGCTACCGGGACCTGGCCGCGCTGGTCGGCGAGGACAGCGACAACCTCACCGGCGTCGACGGCGTCGGCCCGAAGACCGCCGCCAAGTGGATCAACCTGTACGGCGGCGTCGACGGTGTGGTCGCCAGCGCCGACGCGATCAAGGGCAAGGCCGGCGACAACCTGCGGGCCCAGCTGTCCCGGGTGATCCGCAACTACGAGATCAACTGCCTGGTCTCCGACCTCGATCTGCCGCTGCGCCCCGAGGACGCCCGCTGGACCGGCTGGGACCGGGAGGCCGTGCACCAGGTCTTCGACACCCTCCAGTTCCGCATCCTGCGCGACCGCCTCTACCAGTACCTGGAGGCCGTCGAGCCGGAGGCCGAGGCCGGGTTCGACCTGGCCGGCGAGGTGCTGGCCGAGCCGGGCGCGCTGGCCGGCTGGCTGGCCACGCACGCCCCGGCCGGCACCCCGGTGGGGCTGGCGGTCAAGCTCGACACCGGCCCGAACCGCCGGCACACCGCCTCGGTCACCGGCATGGCGCTCGCCACCGCCGGCGGCGCGGCGGCCTGGTTCGACCCGGCCGGGCTGGACCCGGGCGACGAGTCGGCGCTCGCCGGCTGGCTGGCCGACCCGCAGCGCCCCAAGGTGCTGCACGACAGCAAGCCGGCGGTGCTGGCGCTGGCCGCGCACGGCTGGTCGCTGGAGGGCATCGCCCGGGACACCCAGATCGCCGCCTACCTGGCCCGCCCCGACCAGCGTTCCTACGACCTGACCGACCTGGCGCTGCGCTACCTGCACCGCGAGCTGCGGGTCGACGCGCCGGAGACCGGCCAGCTCACCCTCGACGGGCTGGGCGACGAGGGCGTCGTCGAGCAGAACCTGATGCTCCAGGCCCGGGCCACCCTCGACCTGGCCGACGCGATCGACGCGGAGCTCTCCCGCGACGGTGAGCAGCCCAACCGGCTGATGGCCGGGGTGGAGCTGCCGCTGATGCGGGTGCTCGCCGGCATGGAGCGGATCGGCATCGCCGCCGACACGCAGTACCTGTCGGAACTGGAGGCGCACTTCGCCGCCGAGGTGAAGGCCGCGGCGCAGGGCGCGTACGAGGCGGTGGGCCGGGAGTTCAACCTCGGCTCGCCCAAGCAGTTGCAGGAGATCCTCTTCGGCGAGCTGGGCCTGCCCAAGACCAAGAAGATCAAGACCGGCTACACCACGGACGCCGACGCCCTGCAGTGGCTCTACGCGCAGAACCCGCACCCCGTGCTGGAGCACCTGCTGCGCCACCGGGACGTCGCCAAGCTCAAGTCGACCGTGGACGGCCTGCTCAAGTCCGTCTCCGACGACGGGCGGATCCACACCACCTTCAACCAGACGGTGGCGGCGACCGGTCGGCTCTCGTCCACCGAGCCCAACCTGCAGAACATCCCCATCCGCACCGAGGAGGGGCGGCGGATCCGCCGGGCCTTCGTGGTGGGGGAGGGCTACGAGTGCCTGCTCACCGCCGACTACAGCCAGATCGAGATGCGGATCATGGCGCACCTGTCGTCGGACGACGCGCTGATCGAGGCGTTCAACTCCGGCCACGACTTCCACGCCGCCACCGCGTCGTCGGTGTTCAGCGTGCCGGTCGGTGAGGTCACCCCCGACCAGCGCCGCAAGATCAAGGCCATGAACTACGGCCTGGCGTACGGGCTGAGCGCGTTCGGTCTCTCCCAGCAGCTCGGGATCAGCGCCGAGGAGGCGCGCGGGCTGATGGAGAACTACTTCGCCGGGTTCGGCGGGGTCCGGGACTACCTGCACGAGGTGGTGGCCCGGGCCCGGCAGGACGGCTACACCTCCACCATCCTCGGTCGCCGGCGTTACCTCCCCGACCTGGTCAGCGACAACCGGCAGCGCCGGGACATGGCCGAGCGGATGGCGCTCAACGCCCCGATCCAGGGCTCCGCGGCCGACATCATCAAGGTCGCCATGCTGCACGTCGACACCGCGCTGCGCGACGCCGGGCTGCGCTCGCGGATGCTGCTCCAGGTGCACGACGAGCTGGTCTTCGAGGTGGCGCCGGGCGAGCGGGAGACCCTGGAGGCGCTGGTGCGCCGGGAGATGGGTGCGGCGTACCCGCTGTCGGTGCCGCTGGAGGTGTCGGTCGGCGAGGGGCGGGACTGGAACAGCGCCGACCACTGACCGGGCCTCGGCCGGGCCGGGTCCGCCGGGCCGCGAGGCAGCGCCTCGCGGCCTCCGGAGTTCCGCTCCGGTCGCCGGGCCGGCGGACGGGCGCGGGTCAGCGTCCGGGTCCCCGGCGCTCCTTCGGCGGGGTGCCGTGCCGCTCGAGGGCCCGTCGGGACGGGCCGCCCGGGGGCGGCAGCGGACCCTTGAGGGGGTCGTGACCCCAGTTCATCAGGGACCAGCGCCACTTGGTGTCGCGCACGTCGCCGGAGGGGCGCTGGGCCATGTGCCGGCGGACGTAGCCGACCACCTTGCGCATGTGCTTGTAGTCGCCCTCGGACAGGTCGCCGCGCTTGCGCCGCAACAGGTCGATGATCTTCCGGCCGGATTCGTGCCCCACCGACTCGCCGCCCCCGGAGCGGCCGCCCTTGTGCCAGCCGACCTGCTTCGACTCGTCGGTCTCCAGCCAGGAGGAGATCTCACGGGGCTTCATGTTCACCGCCTCGGTGAACTCCTGGTACGTGTCCCGGCCGTCGTCACCTCTGCTCATGACGCAACGCCTCCGGTCGGTGGGCCACGTCGCGGCCCGAGTCGTCGTTGCGGATCCGGTACTGCGGGTCGTCCTCCGTCGCGTTGACGGCGTGCCCGCGTACGTGCGTCCGATCGATCAGCTTCTCCTTGACCACGCCGTACGCCCGGCCGCTGTGACTGGCCCAGGAGACGTGGTCACCCTCGCGGAATTCCCTCTGCTCGGCCATGCCGGGCGGGTACCCGCCGTCGATGCCCCGAAACGACGCCCCTAGGCGTGCGGCCTGGTCAGCCGGCCGGCTTGTCGGTGACGAAGATGGCGGTGCCGGGGAAGAGCCGCCCGCGCAGCGGGCTCCACTGCCCCCAGATCCCCTCGTGCCCCGCCGGCCACTCCGGCTCCACCAGATCCCGCAGCCGGAACCCGGCGCCGACCAGCTCGCGGATCCGATCGCCGAGGGTGCGGTGCTGCTCGACGTAGGTGGCCACGCCCGAGTCGTCCTGCTCGACGTAGGGGGAGCGGTCGAAGTACGAGTGCACGGCGGTCAGGCCCCCCTCGCCCGGGTCGTCCAGGAAGATCCACCGCATCGGGTGCGTCACCGAGAACACCCACCGGCCGCCCGGGCGCAGCACCCGGTGCACCTCGGCCATCAGCGCGGCCGAGTCGTCGACGAAGGGGATCGCGCCGAAGGCGGTGCAGGCGATGTCGAACGCCCGGTCGGCGAACGGCAGCGCCAACGCGTCGGCCTGCACCAGCGGCACGCGTACCCCGGTGCGGTCGGCCGCCTGCGCGGCGTGCCGCAACATGCCGGCGGAGAGGTCGAAGGCGACCGGCCGGGCACCCTGGGTGGCCAGCCAGCGGGCGCAGGCCGCGGCGCCGCAGCCCACCTCCAGCACCCGGCGGCCGGCGACGTCACCGAGGAGTCGGGCGTCGGCCTCGCGCAGGCCCTCCGGGCACCAGACGAAGTCCGTGTCGCCGAGGAAGGCGCCGTGCTCGGCCTGGTAGTCGTCGGCGTCGGTGTCCCACCAGCCCCGGTTGGCCCGGCGGGTCTCCGCGTCGCCGACCCGCCGTCGGGTCACCCTGTCGTCGTCCACCCGCTCACGCTAGGCCCTGGCCGGGTCGACGCCGACGGCGACCGGCCGGCGGAAACGGCCGCGATCGGTACGGCAGGCGAATGGAGGGTGAGGGCGGTCTGCGGGCGCCGCCGCGGTGCGCTACCTTCTCTGCGTGGTGGGACGGCTGTGACGCAGGAGACAGTCGAGACGCTTTTCCACCGAAATCTCCGCTTTCGCAGCTGACGAGGTCGCGAGGACACGGGAGGCCTTGCACGCTGTGGTAATGCAGCGGGTAGGCTAGACGATGCGCTCGCGGATCGTGTGCCTCGGCAGGGAGCAGGTGCGCGGTCACCGGAGCCACTAATGATCTTCACTTGGCGATCGTTCGGTGTGCCCCGGAGGCGGATCCGCTGGCGCGAAATGGTCACCGCGACACCACGCCTGCTGTGACAACCCATCCGACCGGAGCAACCGCCCACATGACGAGCAGCATCGAGGCCCCCTCGAGCGCCACCCGGGTCACCCACGACGATCTCGGTTCCGAGGAGGCTTTCCTCGCCGCGATCGACGAGACCATCAAGTACTTCAACGACGGCGACATTGTCGAAGGCACCGTCGTCAAGGTCGATCGGGACGAGGTCCTGCTCGACATCGGCTACAAGACCGAGGGCGTCATTCCCTCTCGGGAGTTGTCGATCAAGCACGACGTGGACCCCGCCGAGGTCGTCTCGGTCGGTGACCACATCGAGGCCCTGGTCCTCCAGAAGGAGGACAAGGAGGGTCGTCTGATCCTCTCCAAGAAGCGGGCGCAGTACGAGCGGGCCTGGGGCACGATCGAGAAGATCAAGGACGAGGACGGCGTCGTCCGCGGTTCGGTCATCGAGGTGGTCAAGGGTGGCCTCATCCTCGACATCGGGCTGCGCGGCTTCCTGCCCGCCTCCCTGGTCGAGATGCGGCGGGTGCGCGACCTGCAGCCGTACGTCGGCCGCGAGCTCGAGGCCAAGATCATCGAGCTGGACAAGAACCGCAACAACGTGGTCCTGTCCCGCCGGGCCTGGCTGGAGCAGACGCAGTCCGAGGTGCGCACCGAGTTCCTCAACAAGCTGCAGAAGGGCCAGGTCCGCAAGGGCGTCGTCTCTTCGATCGTCAACTTCGGCGCGTTCGTCGACCTGGGCGGCGTGGACGGCCTGGTGCACGTCTCCGAGCTGTCCTGGAAGCACATCGACCACCCGTCCGAGGTCGTCGAGGTGGGCCAGGAGGTCGAGGTCGAGGTCCTGGACGTCGACCTGGACCGCGAGCGGGTCTCGCTGTCGCTGAAGGCGACCCAGGAGGACCCGTGGCGGCAGTTCGCCCGCACCCACGCGATCCAGCAGATCGTGCCGGGTAAGGTCACCAAGCTGGTGCCGTTCGGCGCCTTCGTCCGGGTGGACGACGGCATCGAGGGCCTGGTCCACATCTCCGAGCTGGCCGAGCGCCACGTGGAGATCCCGGAGCAGGTCGTGCAGGTCGGCTCCGAGGTCATGGTCAAGGTCATCGACATCGACCTGGAGCGCCGCCGCATCTCGCTGTCGCTCAAGCAGGCCAACGAGGGCTTCGTCGAGGGCGAGGAGCACTTCGACCCGACCCTCTACGGCATGGCCGCGACGTACGACGCCGAGGGCAACTACATCTACCCGGAGGGCTTCGACCCGGAGACGGGCGAGTGGCTCGAGGGGTACGACAAGCAGCGCGAGACCTGGGAGAACCAGTACGCCGAGGCGCGTCAGCGTTGGGAGGCCCACACCAAGCAGGTGCAGACCTCTCGCGCGGCCGACGCCGAGGCCGCTGCCAACCCGGCTCCGGCGGTCACCGGTGGCACCACCACCACGACCACCACGGCCCCGAGCCGTCAGGCCGAGGAGCCGGCCGGCACCCTGGCCACCGACGAGGCGCTCGCCGCTCTGCGGGAGAAGCTCGCCGGCGGCAAGTGACCCGGTGACAACTCCAGCTCGGCGCGGCTGACGCCGCGCAGCGACCTGGAGCCGTCACTGACGACGACGGGCCCCGTTCCCGCGATCCGGTAGCCACCGGATCGTCGGGGGCGGGGCCCTCGCGCGTCTCCGGACCGTTCCCCCTCGCCGCCCCGCCCACGCGGTTTTGTGGTGGGGGCGGTGATCCGGTTGACTGGTCCGGTGCTGATGGTGGGACTGACCGGAGGGATCGGCTCCGGCAAGAGCGCCGTGTCGGCCCGGCTGGCCGAGCGGGGTGCGGTGGTCATCGACGCCGACCGGATCGCCCGTGAGGTGGTCGCCCCGGGCTCCGCAGGGCTGGCGGAGATCGTCGCCGCCTTCGGCGACCGGGTGCTCGACGCCGACGGCGCGCTGGACCGGGCGGCGCTGGGCGCGGTGGTCTTCGGCGACGAGGTGGCCCGCCGGCGACTGGAGGCGATCACCCATCCCCGGGTGCGGGCGCGTACCGCCGAACTGGCCGCCGCCGCGCCCTCGGACGCGGTGGTGGTCAACGACGTGCCGCTGCTGGTCGAGGTGGGGCTCGCGCCGACGTACCACCTGGTGGTCGTGGTGCAGACGGCCGTCGCCACCCGGCTGGAACGACTGGAACGCGACCGGGGGATGCCCCGCGCGGAGGCGGAGCGGCGGATCGCCGCGCAAGCCGATGACGCCCGCCGGCGCGCGGCGGCGGACGTGGTGCTCAGCAACGACGGCGCCCTCGATGAGCTGCACGCCGCCGTGGACGCCCTCTGGCGGGACCGGTTGCTGCCCTACGAGCGCAACGTCCGTGCGGGCCGGGCGGCCCGCCCGGAGCGGGTCCTGCTGACCGAGCCGGACCCGACCTGGCCCCAGCAGTACGCCCGGCTGGCCGCCCGGATCCGGCACGCTGTCGCCCCGGCGGACCTGCGGGTGGACCACATCGGCTCGACCGCCGTGCCCGGCCTGGCGGCCAAGGACGTGATCGACATCCAGGTGACCGTGTCGTCGCTCGACGAGGCGGACGGGCCGCTCGCCGAGCGGCTCGCTCGGGCCGGCTTCCCGCGGCTGCCCGGCGACTGGTGGGACAGCCCACGCCCGGCCGGCAGCGGGCGGTGGGCCAAGCGGTTCCACGGCAGCGCCGACCCGGGGCGCCCGGCCTATCTGCACCTGCGGGTGGCCGACTCGCCCGGCTGGCGGTACGCCCTGCTGATGCGGGACCACCTGCGCGCCGACCCGGACCAGCGGGCCGCCTACCTGCTGCTGAAGCGGGAGCTGGCGGCCTCGGCGCCGGACAGCGGCGCCTACGCGACGGCCAAGGACCCGTGGTTCGACGAGGAGCACCTGCGGGCCGAGGAGTGGGCCGCGCAGACCGGCTGGCGGCCCTGACCGGTCAGCGGCGGCCCGCCGTGCCGGCCGGCGCCTTGGTGGTCGGTTCGGGCGGCACGATCCCGGCCGGCACCGGCGCCGGGGTGAGGTCGAGCTGGGCCCAGGCGCCGGCCCGGGTGCGCAGCTCCAGCCGGTGGGGCAGGCCGGTGCGGTCCAGCCAGTAGCGCAGCCGCATGCCCTGGACGCGCAGCTCGACCACGTCCACCACCCGCCCGGCGACCCGGTCGGTGCGCAGCCGCACGGCGGCCGCGGGTCGGGTGGGCGCGGTGTCCGCCCGCAGCGCCGCGTCGACCAGCAGGTCGAGGTCGTCCAACGGGCGGGCCCCGGTCCGCCAGCCGGCCCCGGCCGGTGGTGGCAGCGGCGGGCCGTTGGCGGCCCCGGTGGCGCCGGCGCCCGGCTCGACCGGCACCTCCGCGCGGGCGAAGCCGCCCCGGTCGCGCCGCAGCAGGGTGCGTCGGCCGAGGGTGTCCAGCTCAGCCACCGACAGGTACGCCACCCCGCCGGACCAGCTCAACCATCCCGAGCCGCGCAGGTTGGCGGCGGTGCCGAGCGGGACGGCGACGCTGACCGCGGCACCCGGCTGGGCCCGCAGCCTTGCGGGCAGCCGGGCCAGCCGCTCGGCCTCGGCGTCGGTGAGCGCGCGGGGCAGCCCGGGTCGGCCGCCCAGCGCGTCCACCGGCCAGATGGTGGGCCGGTCGTTGCGTTCCAGCTCGACGGCGGCCGGCTGTCCGCCGGGCAGCCGTCCCTCCCACCGGTGCAGCCGGGAGTCCCCGTCGACCCACCAGCGGGGGTCGCCGTCGCCGGCCGCCGGCGGGGCGGGCGGACGGGCGGTCGGGTCGGCGGCGGTGGTGGGTCTGGGCAGCGGGGCCTGGAGGACGTCCACCGGCTCGCCGGCGAGTTTCTCCCGTCCCACCCACCGCCCCGCGCCGTGGCGCAGCGGATCGGCCGGCTCCGCCCGGTCCGCGCTGAGCCCGAACAGCACGTCGAGCGCCCCGGCGAGTGGCCGGCCGGCGGGCAGGTCGCGCAGTCGCCAGCGGTCCGTCGGCGGCACCAGCGGAGGGGACGCCGGCGTGGGGACCGCGGCGGGGTCGGGGCGGAGCACGACGACCGAGGGCGTCGCCTGCACCAGCCCTCGGTCGGCGCCCGCGCCCGGGCCGCCCACGTCGAGGTAGGCCAGCGGCCGCGCCCAGTCGATCCAGCCGACCAGGTCGGTGCGGGCGGCGCCGGTGCCGATCGTCACCCGGACCCCGGCACGCACGTCGCGGAGGTTGGTGACCCGGGTCGCGGCCAGCCGTTCGGCCTCGGCCGCGGTCAGCGCCCGGGCCGGCTCTCCGGGGGCGGGCGCCCAGCTCAGCAGGCCGGCGATCAGCGCCGCGGCCGAGGCGGCGGCGACCACACCGAGGGCGACCAGGGTGGTGCGCCGGCGGGCGGGCTCCTCCGGGGAGCCGGCGACGGCGGCCAGGACCGGCGGGGTGCGCAGCGCGTGCCGGGCGGAGTCGCGCCGGCGCCGGCCCGACCGTCGGCGTCCGGTGCCGTGGCCGGCCACCCGGTTGCCGCCGGGGGTACGGGTGGGCCGCCGCGCGGCGACGGGGATGTCGGGGGGCGGACCCGTCGGGGTGGACGGGGGCGGCGGCCGGTCGGGGGAGGTCTCCACGAGTGGTTGAACGCCCGGCGGCGGCGAGGGTGACGAGGGAGACGGTGCCGAGGCAGGGGCGCTCGCGGCGGCCGGTCTGCGCCATGGGCGCGACCACGTCGGGTGCGCACGCCGGCGATGTCCGGGTGCTGCGACCCTCCTGTGCCGGGGGCGGGAGCCTCGTGAGGGCCCGGCCACCTGCCCGGTCGGCCGCCGCGAGCGGCCTACGGTGTTCAGGCTAGCGCGGTGGGATGTGGCCCACAATGGGAATATCGAAGCCGATCACGGACCGCCCGTAGTCGCGACGGAGTGTCGGACCCTCGGCGTACCGTTGGTGTCATGGCGCTCGACATTCCCCGGCTCGACGGCCGCTTCCAGGTCGTCAGCGAGTTCCAGCCGGCTGGCGACCAGCCGGCTGCCATCGACGAGCTTGAGCGTCGGGTCCGGCGCGGAGACCGCAACACCGTGCTGCTCGGCGCGACCGGCACCGGCAAGAGCGCCACCACGGCGTGGCTCGTCGAGCGGCTGCAACGCCCCACCCTGGTGCTCGCGCCCAACAAGACGCTCTGCGCCCAGCTGGCGAAGGAGTTCAGCGAGCTGCTCCCGCACAACGCGGTGGAGTACTTCGTCTCCTACTACGACTACTACCAGCCCGAGGCGTACATCCCGCAGACCGACACCTACATCGAAAAGGACTCCTCGATCAACGAGGAGGTCGAGCGGCTGCGCCACTCGGCCACCATGTCGCTGCTCACCCGCCGGGACGTGATCGTGGTCGCCACGGTCTCCGCCATCTACGGCCTGGGCACCCCGGAGGAATACCTGGACCGCGCGGTCCGGGTCGCCGCGGGGCAGGAGCTCGACCGGGACCAGCTGCTGCGTCGCCTGGTCGACATCCAGTACACCCGCAACGACATGGCCTTCCAGCGGGGCACCTTCCGCGTCCGCGGCGACACCCTGGAGATCATCCCGGCGTACGAGGAGCTGGCGGTCCGGATCGAGCTGTTCGGTGACGAGGTGGAGAAGCTCTACTACCTCAACCCGCTCACCGGCGACGTGGTCCGCGAGGTCGACCAGCTGGTCATCTTCCCGGCCACCCACTACGCGGCCGGTCCGGAGCGGATGGAGCGGGCGATCCGCGACATCGAGACCGAGCTGGGCGAGCGGCTGGCCGAGCTGGAGCGGCAGGGCAAGCTGCTGGAGGCGCAGCGGCTGCGGATGCGCACCACCTACGACATCGAGATGATGCGCCAGGTCGGCTTCTGCTCCGGCATCGAGAACTACTCCATGCACATGGACGGGCGGCTGCCCGGCAGCCCGCCGCACTGCCTGCTCGACTACTTCCCCGACGACTTCCTCACGGTGGTCGACGAGTCGCACGTGACCATCCCGCAGATCGGCGGCATGTACGAGGGCGACGCGTCGCGCAAGCGGATGCTGATCGACCACGGCTTCCGGCTGCCCAGCGCCGCCGACAACCGGCCGCTGCGCTTCGACGAGTTCCTGGAGCGGGTCGGCCAGATGGTCTACCTCTCCGCCACCCCCGGTCCGTGGGAGCTGGAGCAGGCGCAGGGTGAGTTCGTCGAGCAGGTGATCCGCCCGACCGGGCTGATCGACCCGGAGGTCGTGATCAAGCCCACCAAGGGCCAGATCGACGACCTGATGCACGAGATCAAGCTGCGCACCGAGCGCGACGAGCGGGTGCTGGTCACCACGCTGACCAAGAAGATGGCCGAGGATCTCTCCGACTACCTGCTGGAGAACGGCATCCGGGTGCGTTACCTGCACTCCGAGGTCGACACGCTGCGCCGCGTCGAGCTGCTGCGCGAGCTGCGCAAGGGCGAGTACGACGTGCTGGTCGGCATCAACCTGCTCCGGGAGGGCCTGGACCTGCCCGAGGTGTCCCTGGTCGCGATCCTCGACGCCGACAAGGAGGGCTTCCTGCGCAGCGGCCGGTCGCTGATCCAGACCATCGGCCGCGCCGCCCGGAACGTCTCCGGCCAGGTGCACATGTACGCCGACAAGATCACTCCGTCGATGGCGGACGCGATCGACGAGACCGACCGGCGCCGGGCCAAGCAGATCGCGCACAACGAGGCGCACGGCATCAGCCCGGAGCCGCTGCGCAAGAAGATCCACGACATCCTCGACGACATCTACCGCGAGGCCGAGGACACCGAGAACAGCCGGGTCGGCGGAGCGGTGCGCCAGCTCTCCCGGGGCAAGGCCCCGGTCAAGGAGACCCGCAGCCGCAGTCGGGGTGGCGCGGCCGGCCCGTCCCGGGAGGGGATGGCCCGCGCCGATCTGGCGCAGCTCATCCAGGAGCTCAACGACCAGATGCTGGCCGCCGCCCGGGAGCTGCAGTTCGAGCTGGCCGCCCGGATCCGGGACGAGGTCGCCGACCTCAAGAAGGAACTGCGCGGGATGGACGCCGCGGGCGTGAAGTAGGGGAGCGGGGGATGGGCGGGATCGAGGCCGTCGTCGGTCTGCCCGACCCCTGCCTGCGCCCGTTCGTCGACCGGTACCTCGGCTACCGCGAGCCCGCCCCGCTGCCCCTGGTCCGCCGCGAGGCGGCCGGCGCGTTCGTGGTGCTGGTGCTCGGCTGGGGCGCCCCCCTCGACGTGGTCGACCCGCGGGCGGCGGGGCGCGGGGCGTACGGGGTGGACTCGTTCGTCGCCGGGCCCTTCGACGGCCACTGCACCACCTCGACCCTGGGCGTGGGGCTCGGCGTGCAACTGGTGCTCACCCCACCGGCGGCCCGCCGGGTCCTCAGCCTGCCGCTCGGCGAGCTGACCAACCGGGCCGTGCCGGTCGGCGACCTGCCGGACCGGTGGCTGGACAGGCTGCGTTGCCGGCTGGCCGACGCGCCGGACTGGCCGCGCCGGTTCGCCCTGCTCGACGCGGCGCTCGGCGCGCGGCTGGCCGGTTCCGCTCCGCTCGATCCGACGCTGGGCCGGGCGTGGCGCCGGCTCGCCGGCACCGGCGGCCGGATCGGCGTCGGTGCGCTCGCCGACGAGCTGGGCTGGAGCAGTCGGCACCTCGCCGTCCGGTTCCGCGCGGAGCTGGGGCTGACGCCGAAGGCGACCGCCCGGCTGCTGCGCTTCCAGCGGGCGTACGCGACGCTGGCCCGCGACCTCGTCCCCCGGCCGGGCGCCGATGCCCTCAGGGGCCCGGGCGGCTGGGCGGAGTTGGCCGCCCGCTGCGGCTACTACGACCAGTCGCACCTGATCCGGGACTTCCGGGAGTTCGCCGGTACGACGCCGGCCGCGCTGGCGCGCTCCGGATCGCTTTCGTCCAATCCCGGCTGACCGGGCCGGCGGCAGACTCGGGCCATGCGAAGCATCTACCCGGTCTTCCGGTATCCCGACGCCCGTGCCGCGATCGACTGGCTCTGCGCGGCGTTCGACTTCCAGGTCCATGAGGTGCACGACGCGCCCGACGGGTCCGTCGCGCACGCCCAACTCGGCTACGGCGGCGATCTGCTCATGCTGGCCACCGGGAGCGGTCCCCGGGTCCGGCCGGCCGACGACGACTACGTCGTCTACGTGGCGGTCGACGACGTCGACGCCCATCACGGCCGGGCGAGGACGGCCGGCGCGGAGATCGTCCGGGAGCCCTTCGACACCGACTACGGCTCCCGCGACTACACCGCCCGCGACCTCGCCGGCAACGTCTGGTCGTTCGGCACGTACCGGCCCTGACCGGTGCGCTCCGCCCGGCGGCGCGGGTGTCGCACTCGACGGGGGGTCGCCGGGCGGTTGCGGTGCGCAAGCGAGGTATTGCCCTGGGTGACGGTCCTGCGTACCCTCCGTCGTGGGGAGGCCGGGATGCCGTTGTCATCGAGTCCTGTCATTCGCCGTGCGCGCCTCGGCGCCGAGTTGCGCCAGCTGCGCAGACGGGAGGCGCTCACCCTGGAACAGGTGTGTGGGCTGCTGGGCTGGGCCTCCACGTCGAAGCTGTCCCGCATCGAGCTGGGGCAGAGCCGGCCCGACCTCGCCGACGTGCTCGACCTGCTGGACGTCTACCAGGTGCCGTCGCCGCAGCGGGAGGCGCTGATCGTCATCGCCCGGGACGCCGCGACCAGCCGTGGCTGGTGGAAGGCGCTCGGCGAGATGCACGAGCGGCAGCGCACGTACGCCGAGCTGGAGGCGGGGGCGGCGGCCATCGTGGAGTACCAGCCGGCCGTCGTACCCGGTCTGCTCCAGGCCCCCGGGTACGCCCGCCTGCGGGTCCTCGCCGGCCGGCTGCTGCACCCGGACGTCGACGTGGAGGCCGACGTGCGGGCGCGGCTGGCCCGCCAGGAGGTGCTGCGCCGCCCCGACCCGCCGCACTACACCGGCCTGCTGGACGAACGGGTCTGCGACCCGGCCGGAATCCCGGTCGAGATCTGGCAGGAGCAGTTGGCGCACCTGCTCGCCCTGGCCGACCTGCCGAACGTGACGATCCGGGTGGTGCCCCGCACAGCCGCCCCGCCCGGGGCGGTGCACGCGCTGACCGCCTACTCCTGCTACTCCTTCCCCGACCCGGCCGACCCGCGCACGGTGATGCTGGAGACGCTCAGCAACGACGTGCGGCTGGTTACCGACGCCGACGTCGCCCGCTACGAGCGGATGACCGGCTGGCTGTCGGCGGTGGCGTTGAGCGCGGAGGAGACCGCCGCGCTGCTGCGCGACCGGGCCGGCGAGGTCGCCAACGGCGCGCGCCCCGGCGGCGCCGAGGGGGAGGCGGGTCGCTCGGCCGGCGGGTGAGCGCCGCTCAGCGGTGCCGCGGGAAGCCGCCCGCCGGGTCGATCACCTGGCCGGTCAGCGGTAGGCCGGCAGGACGCCGCGCGGCCACCGGACCCGGCACCCCCGAACGCGTCGGGGCCGGTGTGCCGCGCGTGCGTCGCACGGTAACCGGGGGGTACGACAACGACGGGTGTGGATCCGCCGGATCAGGCCGGGACGTCGACGAAGTGCTCGACCCGGGGCGGGCCGGCGAAGTGCGGACCGATCAGCGCCCGCCACTTGTCGAACGCCTCGGTGCCCCGGAAGTTCTGCTCGTGCGCCTCGACGGAGTCCCACTCGACCAGCAGCACGAACCGGGTCGGGGTCTCGATGCCCCGGGTCATCCGGACCGACCGGCAGCCCTCGACGGCCGTGATGATCCCGTGCGCCTGCGCGTAGGCGGCGGCGAACTCGTCCTCGTGTCCGGGCAGTACGTCGATGAGCGCGACCTCAAGCACCATGACCGAAGCCTCGCACGCCCGGCGGTGGAACCGGACGGAGGGGTCTTCTCCGCCGGCCGCCCCGGCCCTAGGGTGATCGCTCGGGCCAGGGGAGGGGCGGATCATGCTGGACTGGTTGACCACGGTGGCGTTCACCGTCGGGGACGTCGGAACGACCTGGGCGGAGCTGCTCGGCTTCGCCACCGGCGTGCTCAACGTCTGGTTGGTCGCCCGGCAGCACATCGTGAACTGGCCGGTGGGCATCGCCAACGTGCTGCTGCTGATGGTGCTGTTCTGGACCGCCGGCCTGTACGCCGATGCCGGCCTCCAGGTCGTCTACGTGCTGCTCGGCCTCTACGGCTGGTACCACTGGCTCTTCGGCGGCGAGCGGCGCAGCCGGCTCGCGGTCAGCCGGACGAGCGGCCGGGAGTGGGCCGGGCTGGCGGTCGCCGGGGTGCTGCTCACCGGCGGGCTGTGGGCGCTGCTGGACCGGGCCACCGACTCCACCGTGCCGCTGGCCGACGCGTTCACCACCGCGCTGTCGCTGCTGGCCACCTACGGGCAGACCCGCAAGCTGGTGGAGAGCTGGTGGCCCTGGATCGTGGCCGACCTGGTCTACATCCCGCTCTACGCCTACAAGGGGCTCTGGCTCACCGGCGCGCTCTACCTGATCTTCCTGGCGCTCTGCGTACTCGGGTTGCGGGCCTGGCGGGCCGACCTGCGCACGGCCGGCGTCCCGACCGTGGTGCCGGCCGGTCCGGCCCCGGCGGCGGCGTGAGCGGGTCGCCCGCCGGACCGGCCCGGCTGGAGGACGACCGCGTGAGCGGGCCGCCCGCCGGCCCGGCCCGGCCGGAGTTCCGGCACGGCATGGTGGTCGGCAAGTTCTACCCGCCGCACGCCGGGCACCACGCCCTGATCGAGGCCGCCGCCGGCCGCTGCGCGGCGGTGACCGTGGTGGTCGCGCCGTCGCGCCGGGAGTCCATCCCGCTCGAGCTGCGGCTGGACTGGCTGCGCGAGGCGCACGCGCACACCCCCTGGGTCCGGTTCGTCGGCCGCTACGACGACCACCCGGTGGACTACGCCGACCCGGCGGCCTGGGACGCGCACTGCGGGGTCTTCCGGGCCGCGCTCGGCGGGCGCCCGGTGGACGCGGTGTTCTCCTCCGAGGCGTACGGCGGGGAACTGGCCCGGCGGTTCGACGCCACGGCGGTCTGCGTGGACCCGGACCGGCGGGTGGTGCCGGTCTCCGGCACGGCGGTACGGGCGGACCCGGCGGGGCACTGGGACCGGCTGAGCCCGGCGGTGCGGGCCTGGTTCGTGCGGCGGGTGGTGGTGGTCGGGGCGGAGTCCACCGGCACCACCACGATGGCCGCCGCCCTCGCCGCGCACTACGGCACGGCCTGGGTGCCGGAGTACGGCCGGGAGCTGACCGCCCGCAAGCTGGCCCGGCTGCGCGCCGGGCGGCCGGCGGCGACGGTCTTCGACGTGACCTGGGACCGGGACGACTTCGTCGAGGTGGTCCGCGCCCAGCAGGCGGCGGAGGACGCCGCCGCCCGGTCCAGCGGCCCGCTGCTGGTCTGCGACACCGACGCCCGGGCGACCGCGGTGTGGGAGGAGCGTTACCTGGGCTCGGCGTCGGAGCCGGTCCGGGCGGCGGCCCGCCGGCCCGCGCTCTACCTGCTGACCGACCACGTCGGCGTGCCGTTCTCCGACGACGGGCTGCGCGACGGCGCGCACCTGCGGGCCTGGATGACCGAGCGGTTCCGGGCCGAGCTGGCCGGCTGCGGGGTGCCGGTGATCGAGCTCACCGGGCCGCACCCGGAGCGGCTGGCCCGGGCGGTGGCGGCCTGCGACGGGCTGCTGGCCGCCGGCTGGTCGCTCGCCGATCCGCTCCTGCCACCCGGCTGACCAGCGCATCCACGGCCGGCCGCGCCGACCACTTGGATGGCACCTAGCCTCCTAGGACGGCGTAGGGAACGTGCCACGGATCGTGTCGGAAGGTGATACTGCCGGCAATCCAGGTACCTGGAGATGCGGTGGCCGGCCGGGATGGGGAACAATGGCCCGCGAGGAGGGGAGTATTCCCCCGCGACGGAGTCGTCAGCACGGTCGACCGCCGAACCTGGCGGCCCGACCCGGCTCCGTCGGTCATCGTCCCGCCCGCGGGTCGCTGGCGGAAGAGACCTCCGACAGTCACCAGTGTCCGCGTCGCCGCTCGTCTCGCCGCCAACCGGCGTTACGGTGTGCCCGACGTCGCGTGTCTGCCGGAGGAATGCATTGAACGTGTCCGGAGTGGTGTGGGCCGGGACCCTCGTCGTGATGACGGCGGTCCTGCTCGTCGACCTTCTCATCGTCGGTCGACGACCGCACGAACCCAGTGTCCGCGAGTCGAGCCTCTGGGTCGGCTTCTACGTGGCCCTGGCCCTGATCTTCGGTGCCGGGCTCTGGCTCACCTCCGGAGCGAGCGCGGCCGGCCAGTTCTACACCGGCTGGCTCACCGAGTACAGCCTCTCGGTGGACAACCTCTTCGTCTTCGTGATCATCATGGCCCGGTTCGGGGTGCCCCGGCCGTACCAGCAGAAGGTGCTGCTCATCGGCATCGTGCTGGCCCTGGTCATGCGGGGCGGGTTCATCGCCGCCGGGGCGGCGCTGATCTCCCAGTTCTCCTGGGTCTTCTACATCTTCGGCGCGTTCCTGATCTACACCGCGGTGAACCTCGCCCGGCAGGGCGAGCCGGACGAGGACGAGTTCAGCGAGAACATGCTGATCCGGTGGAGCCGCAAGGCGTTGCCGATCTCCAAGGACTACGACGGTGCGAAGCTGACCACGCACCAGGCCGGCCGGCGACTGTTCACCCCGATGCTGATCGTGATGATCGCCATCGGCACCACCGACCTGATCTTCGCGCTGGACTCGATCCCGGCGATCTTCGGCATCACCCAGGAGCCGTACCTGGTCTTCACCGCGAACGTCTTCGCGCTGATGGGGCTGCGGCAGCTCTACTTCCTCCTCGGCGGCCTGCTGGACCGGCTGATCTACCTCAGCTACGGCCTGGCGGTGGTGCTCGGCTTCATCGGCGTCAAGCTGGTGCTGGAGGCCCTGGCCGACAACACCCTGCCGTTCATCAACGGCGGCGAGCACGTCGCGTGGGCCCCGCACATCCCGATCTGGCTCTCCCTGACGGTCATCCTCGGCACCCTCGCCGTGGCCACCGCCGCCAGCCTGGTCAAGTCGTCCCGGGACCGGCGCCGCGAGCTGGCCGACGCCCGGCGCTGAGCCTCAGCCGCGTACGCGGGGAAAGGGGCACCCCGTTCGCCGGGGTGCCCCTTTCGCGTACGGGTCAGACCCGGCGGACGGCGACCAGGGTGGCGGTCCGGTCGGCGGGGAGCTGCTCCTCCAGCACCCGCCGTTGCCGGTAGCAGGCGTGCAGCATCCGGCGGTCGCCGCCGGGCTCGGCGGTGACGATGCCGACGTGGTGGATCGGGCGCCCGGGGCGGGCGAAGAAGTACAGGTCGCCGGGGTGCTCCTCGCCCAGCGGCACCGGCGCGGTGGCCTCGGCCTGGTCGTCGGCGTCGCGGGGCAGGGTCACCCCGAACCGGCGCCAGGCCAGGTGCACCAGGCCGGAGCAGTCGATGCCGTGGCTGGAGACCCCGCCCCAGATGTAGACCACGTCGCGCAGGCGCTCCGCGACGGCCAGCACCTCGCCGGGCTCCGGCCGGCCGGTGGGCAGCGGGACCACGTCCGCCTCGGGGATCCACAGCGGCCCCGGGTGGCCGGGGGCGTGCACCGGACGCCACCCGTCGACCGGGCCGCCGGTCGGGGTCAGTCGGGTGCCGAGGACGACGCCGGGCACGACCACCGGGCCGTCCGGCGCGGCGTGCAGGGCGCTGACGCCGGCGTCGACCACCAGCGGCTCGCCGGCGGGGGCGGCCGGGCCGGCGAGGGCCAGGTGGGCGGTGGGCAGCCAGCCGGGGTAGCCGCGCGGGTCGAGTTCCGCCGCGGGCTGCTCGACGGCGACCACGCGGGCCCAGCCGTCCGGGCGCAGCTCGGTGACCAGTACCCGCTCGCCGAGCAGCAGCTGGGTCAGCACGCACTCGCCGACCCGCTGGTCGGTGTCCATCCCGGCGACCCAGGCCGGGATGTCGGTGCGTGGGGCGAGGGCGGGGCGGTCGACGGGGCGTACCGCCTCGGGGGTGGCCCAGAGCGTCGCGACGGCGACCCGGACGACGGCCTCGCGGCCCGGTTGCAGCTTCACGTCGACCTCCGGTTCGGGCGGGCGCCTATCCGGACCCTATGAAAAAAACCAACGATCATCAACCACGGTGCTGCACTTTTGCTTCAGTGACGGAGGTGATGCCCAGCCCGGGCGCGTCCGGCAGCACGACGGTGGCGCCCTCGTACCGGACCCCGCCCCGCACCGGCGACCAGGCCAGCCACCAGGCGGCGTCCAGGTCCGACACGGCGGTGGTGCGGTACGCGGCGACCAGGCTGGCGGCCGCCCCGATGCCCACCGCGCTCTCCATCATGGAACCGACGATGGTGCCCATGTCGTGGGCGCGGGCCAGGTCGAGCAGGGTGCGGGCGGTGTGCAGGCCGCCGCACTTGGCCAGCTTGACGTTGACCATGTCGGCCGCCCGACGGCGGATCACCTCGACCAGGTCGCGGACGCCGAAGACCGACTCGTCGGCCAGGATCGGCACCTCCACCCGGTCGCTGACCCAGGCCAGGCCGTCCAGGTCCCACCGGGACACGGGCTGCTCGACCAGCTCGACGTCGAGCCCGGCGTCGACGATGCCCCGGATCACCCGCACCGCCTCGCGGGGGGTCCAGCCCTGGTTGGCGTCCAGTCGGATCCGCATCCCGGGGCCGACCGCCGCCCGCACCGCGCGGACCCGGTCCAGGTCGGTCGCCGCGTCCGTGCCGACCTTGAGCTTGAGCACGTCGAAACCCTCGGCGCGGCGCTGCTTGGCCGCCGCCGCCAGCTCCACCGCGTCGCCGGCGGCCAGCGTGACGTCCGTCGGGACGCGCAGCGTCGTGCCGCCGAGCAGCCGCACCAGGGGTACGCCGAGCCGCCGGGCCGCCAGGTCGTGCAGCGCGACGTCCAGCGCCGCCTTGGCCGACTCGTTCCCGGTCACCGCCGTGCGCACCTCGGCGCAGCGGGCCACCAGGTCGTCGGCGTCCCGGCCGGCGACCGCGGGGGCCAGCATGTCGCGTACGCAGGCCTCGGCGCCGGCGACCGAGGCGCCGGTCACCTTCCAGACCTGCGGTGCCTCGCCGAAGCCGGACCGCCCGTCGGAGTCGATCACCTCGACCACCAGGGTGTCCACGGTGGTGGTGCGGCGCAGCGCGGTGACGAACGGGGTGTGCAGGGGCGCGGAAAGCCGGTGGGTGCGTACCGCGGCGATCGTCATGTGCGGCACCCTATACGGAGACGGGCAGCGCAGGGGGAGGCCGAATGGGCAGGCGGGACTGGGAGCTGGTGGGCGCGCCGAACGCGCGTGATCTGGGCGGGCTGCCCACCGCCGACGGGCGCCGGGTGCGTGCCGGACGGCTGATCCGCACCCCGGCGCTGGGCCGGCTGACCGACGCCGACCTGCCGGTGCTGGGCAAGCTCGCCCCGGCCTGCGTGGTGGACCTGCGGGACGCCTCCGAGATGGTGGTCGCCCCGGCGGACCGGCTGGTGGGGGAGCCCCGGGTGGTGCACCTGCCGGTCCTCGACCCGGCGCACCCGGTCTTCACGTACGTCTCGGCGCTGCTGCTCGGCCACGACCTGGAGGCATACGACGAGCTGGCCCGGGAGGGCACCCCGGCGGCGATGGCGGCGATCTACCGCTGGTTCGTCACCGGGGAGGCGGCCCGGGCGGGGTTCGGCACGGCGCTGCGGCTGGCGGCGGACGCGGACAACCTGCCGCTGCTGTTCCACTGCTCGGCCGGCAAGGACCGCACCGGCTGGCTGGCGGTGCTGCTGCTCACCGTGTTGGACGTGGACCCCGCGGCGATCCGCGCCGACTACCTGTGCCACAACGAGCTGACCGTGAGCCTGCGCGAGGTGCTGCTGGAGGCGATGGTGGGGCGGCAACCGGCGCTGGACCCGGAGACGGTGCGCCCGGTGCTGGAGGTGCGCCCGGAGTACCTGGACGCCGCCTACGACGAGGTGCGCCGGGTGCACGGCTCGTTCGACGCGTACCTGCGTGACGGGCTGGGCGTCACCGACGAGGTGCGTGACGCGCTGCGGGACAACCTGCTGGAGTGACCCGCCCGGGGTCAGCCGGCCAGGTCGTGCCGGGCCGCCCAGACCGTTGCCGAGATCTCCGCGATCAGCCGGCAGGCGTCGTCCTCGACCTCCTCACCGGTCGCGCCGCCGTCGGCGAGGTCGGTGGTGGTGCAGACGACGATCACGTACGGCGGGGCGTCGTCCGGCAGGACCACGCCGGCGCCGTGCCGGACTCCCCGTACCCAGCCGTTCTTGTGCGCGATCCGGGTGCCCTCGGGCAGCCCGGCGGCCAGGTCCTCGCGGTGTTCCTGGGCCAGCAGCACGTCGGTCATCGCCGCGCAGGCGGCCGGGGAGGCCAGCGGCCCGGGGCGGGCGGCCCCGGTGATCAGCCCGCCGAGCAGCGCCGCGAGGTCGGCGGCGGTGACCAGGTTGGTGATGCCCGCGTCGCGGGCGGCGAAGTCCTCGATGCCCCGGCCGGTGACGCTGTGTCGGGCCCCGGCGAGCGCCCAGGCGCGGGCCACCGCCGGCAGGCCCACCCGGCCGAGCACGATGTTCGTGGCCAGGTTGCTGGACCGGGTGATCATCCGGTCGGCGAGCCAGCGCAGCGGGGCGGTCCCGCCCACCCGCGCCCACACCGCGTCGTCGTTGTCGTAGTGCTGGGCGCAGGAGAAGCGGGGCGTCCCGGGCTGCGCCGAGTCGAATCCGTTGACCACCGGGATCGGCGCGTCCAGGTCCAGCTCGCCCGCCTCGGCGGCCCGGTGCAGCGCGAGCAGCACCGCGATCTTCATGGTGCTGGCCGCGTAGTGGGTGGCGTCGGGCCGGCGGGTCCAGGTCGGCTCCGCGCCCAGCCGCCCCACGTACGCCGAGACGGTGCCGGGCACCCGCTCCAGCCGCGCGTCGAGATCATCCCAGATCATGCCGGTGACCGTAGCCGATCATCGCCGGCGCGGGACAGCGCGACCCCGGTCCGGGCGCCTACCGTGCCGACATGACGGTTGCCGCGTACGACGCCCACGCCGACTGGTACGAACAGTTCGCCTCCGACTACATGACCCGGGTCCGCCGGCAGCTCGCCGACCTGCTCGGCCCCGGCCCCGGCCGCTGCCTCGACCTGTGCTGCGGCACCGGCGCGCACGCCGCCGAGCTGCGCCGGCTGGGCTGGGAGCCGGTCGGCGTCGACCTCTCCGGCGGGCAGCTCCGGCACGCCCGCGCCCGGCTGCCGGTGACCCGGGGCGACGCCGCCGCGCTGCCGGTCGCCGACTCGGCGCTGCCGGCGGTGGCCTGCGTGCTCGCCCACACCGACGTGCCCGACTACCGGGCGGTGATCGCCGAGGCGGCCCGGGTGCTGGCGCCCGGCGGGCGCTTCGTCCACGTCGGCGTGCACCCGTGCTTCATCGGCCCGTTCGCCGACCGGTCCGACCCCGGGCGGATCGTCGTCGACGGCGGCTACGCCGAGCGGGACCGCAGCTTCCGGGTCTGGTCGACGCACGGGGTGCGGGCCCGCGTCGGCGCCTGGCACGTACCCCTGGCCGACCTGCTCAACGCGGTCACCGCCGCCGGCCTCACGCTGACCCGGACCACCGAGTCCGGGTCCGGCCCGGTGCCGGACCTCTTCGCCCTGCTCGCCGTCAGACCGGTCCGGTCGTGACCGACGGCCGGTGAGGAGCGGGAACGGGCGGAGCCCGGACCGCAGGGGCGGTCCGGGCTCCGGTGGTGTGCCGGGCGGTGGGTCAGCCGGCGTGCTTGCGACGGGCGGCGGCCCGGCCGCGCGCCGTCTGGTCCAGCACCACCTTGCGGATGCGGACCGCGCTCGGAGTGACCTCGACGCACTCGTCCTCGCGGCAGAACTCCAGCGCCTGCTCCAGGGAGAGCTTGCGCGGCGGGATCAGCTTCTCGGTCTCGTCGGAGGTCGACGCCCGCATGTTGGTGAGCTTCTTCTCCTTGGTGATGTTGACGTCCATGTCGTCGGAGCGGGAGTTCTCCCCGACGATCATGCCCTCGTACACCTCGGTGGTCGGCTCGACGAAGAGCTGTCCGCGCTCCTGAAGGTTGATCATGGCGAACGAGGTGACGGCGCCGGCCCGGTCCGCGACCAGCGAACCGTTCTGCCGGGTCCGCAGCTCGCCGAACCACGGCTCGTACGACTCGAACACGTGGTGCAGGATGCCGGTGCCCCGGGTGTCGGTGAGGAACTCGGTGCGGAAGCCGATCAGGCCGCGCGCCGGGACCAGCCACTCCATCCGGATCCAGCCGGTGCCGTGGTTGACCAGCTGCTCCATCCGGCCCTTGCGGGTCGCCAGGAGCTGGGTGATCGCGCCGAGGTACTCCTCCGGGGCGTCGATGGTCAGGCGCTCGACCGGCTCGCAGACCTTGCCGTCGATCTCCTTGGTGACCACCTGCGGCTTGCCGACGGTCAGCTCGTAGTTCTCCCGGCGCATCTGCTCCACCAGGATGGCCAGCGCCAGCTCACCGCGGCCCTGCACCTCCCAGGCGTCCGGCCGCTCGGTCGGCAGTACCCGCAGCGAGACGTTGCCGACCAGCTCCTTGTCGAGCCGGTCCTTGACCATCCGGGCGGTGACCTTGGCGCCCTTGACCCGGCCGACCAGCGGCGAGGTGTTGGTGCCGATGGTCATCGAGATGGCCGGCTCGTCGACGGTGATCAGGGGCAGCGGGGTCGGGTTCTCCGCGTCGGCCAGCGTCTCACCGATCATGATCTCCGGGATGCCGGCGACCGCGATGATGTCGCCCGGGCCCGCCGAGTCGGCCGGCTTGCGCTCCAGGCCCTCGGTCATCAGCAGCTCGGAGATGCGCACCCGCTGGGTGCTGCCGTCGGTGCGGCACCAGGAGACCGACTCGCCCTTGCGGATGGTGCCCTGCCGGACCCGGCACAGCGCCAGCCGGCCCAGGAACGGAGAGGCGTCGAGGTTGGTGACGTGCGCCTGCAGCGGCGCACCCTCCTCGTACGCGGGCGCCGGGATGGTGTCCAGCAGGGTGCGGAACAGCGGCTCCAGGGAGCTGCTGTCGTCCGGCACCGAGCCGTCGGCCGGCTGGGTCAGCGAGGCGATGCCGTCGCGGGCGCAGGCGTAGACGATCGGGAAGTCGATCTGCTCCTCGTCGGCGTCCAGGTCCAGGAAGAGCTCGTAGGTGTCGTCCACGACCTCCTTGATCCGGGCGTCCGGGCGGTCCACCTTGTTGATCACCAGGATGATCGGCATGCGGGCCTTGAGCGCCTTGCGGAGCACGAACCGGGTCTGCGGCAGCGGGCCCTCGCTGGCGTCGACCAGCAGGACGACCCCGTCGACCATGGTGAGGCCCCGCTCCACCTCGCCGCCGAAGTCGGCGTGGCCGGGGGTGTCGATGATGTTGATGGTGACCGGGTCGGAGCCGTCCGCCGGCATGTACCGCACGCCGGTGTTCTTGGCGAGGATGGTGATGCCCTTTTCCCGTTCGAGGTCCATCGAGTCCATGACCCGCTCGGTTACCTCGCCACGGGCGCCGTAGGCGCCGGCCTGCCGCAACATGGCGTCGACCAAGGTCGTCTTGCCGTGGTCGACGTGGGCGATGATGGCGACGTTGCGGAGGTCGGTGCGAAGCTGCATACCCTCCATACTCCTGTCTACGGTTGCCGGGGCACGTGTCGGGGTCACCCCCAGATGGCCCGGATCTCTGCCGGAACTGCTGTTCCGACCATTCGCGCGGCTGGCATGCTGGCCCCCGTGTTCATGGGGACCGGATGCATGACCTGCTGACCTCGCTGCAGGGCCTGCCGTCCCTGCTGATCTATGTGATCGCCGCGACAATCGTCGCGGGGGAGACCGCGGTGATCTTCGGTCTGCTGGTGCCGGGCGAGGCGACCCTGTTGCTGGTCGGCTTCTTAGCCTACGCGGGGACGCTTCGTCTTGTTCCCGCGCTGCTCGTCATGACAGGTGCGGCGGTGATGGGAGACACACTCGCGTTCCGGTCCGGCCGCCGGTACGGCCCCCGGCTGCGCGCCAGTGGGCTGGGTACCCGGGTGGGCCCCGAGCGGTGGGCCCGGGCCGACGCGCTGCTGGGCCGGCTGGGCGGGCGGGGGGTGTTCGCGGCCCGGTGGATCGCCTTCGCCCGCACCCTGGTGCCCCGGCTGGCCGGTGCGGCCGGCCTGCCGTACCGGCGGTTCGCGCCGTGGAACCTGGCCGGTGTGACGACCTGGGTGGGCGGCTCGGTGCTGCTGGGCTACCTGGCCGGCGAGTCGTACGAGACGGTCTCCCGGCTGCTCGGCCGGGCCACCGGGGTGGTGCTGGTGCTGCTGGCCGTGCTGGCCGCGATCGTGCTGGCCGGGCGGTGGCTGGGACGCCATCCCGACCCGGCGCGGGCGCTGCTGACCCGGGCCGCCGCCCTGCCGCCTGTGCGTTGGGTCACCGGCCGGTACGGCATCCTCTTCTTCCTGATCGCCATGCACCTCGGACCGGGCTGGGCGCTGCTGCTCAACCTCGGCGCCGGCCTGCTGCTGCTGTCGGCGGCCGGGTTCGCCGTCGCGTGGCTGCTGGAGGCGGTGGTCCGCTTCAGCGGGCTGGCCGTGGTCGACGGCGCGATCGCGGACTGGTTCGCCCACCGCCGTACCCCGGGCGCGGTGCAGGCCGCCCTGACCACGGTCTCCGTGCTGCGGGGGTCGTTCCTGATCGTGCTGGTGGCGGTGGTGGCCGGGGTGCTCGCCTGGCGGCACCGGCCCTGGCGGGCGGACCTGCTCAGTGTCTTCGGCACGGTCGGGGCCTTCCTGCCGCTGGTGGTGCTGGCGGTGGTCGCCGACGCCACCCCGTCGGCCCGGGCGGCTGTCATGTTCCCGACGCAGAACGCGGTGGTCGCCGCGAGCCTCTGCACGCTCGCCTGGCTGGTCTCCCGTGACGCCCGCTGGCCGGTGGCGGTGGCCGCCTGGACGGCGGCGGCGGCCGGCATCGCCGTGCTCGGCGGGGCCCGCCTCTACCTGGGCTGGAGCACGGCCAGCGGGACCGTCACCTCGGTGCTGCTCGGGGTGGCCTGGACGGCGGTGTTCGTGGTCGCCTGGGCCACCCGGGACCGGGCGGTACGCGCCACCGGCGCCCCACCGCCCCGATAGCCGCGCTCCTGCGGCCCGGCTTCTCGCGACGGCGGCGTCGGGGTGCAGCGACCCGGCACGCGTTCCCGCCGGTCCGGTGCCTCGTGACGGCGGCGACGCCGGGGTGGGGCGGCTCCCCGGTCGGTGCGCAGCACGGGCCCGACCAGCAACCGCCCTGAGCGTTCCGGGGCCGGGACGCGGCGCGCGCCCCGGCCTCGGAAACGGTCAGGGCCGTGCGGCGACGGGCTCCGGCTCCGTCGGCGCGTCGAGCGCCGGATCGCGGTGGATGCGGCCCGGGGCCCAGAACCGGTCGCCCAGCAGGAAGGCCAGCGCCGGGACGAGGACCGTGCGCACCAGCAGGGTGTCGAGCAGCACACCGATGCAGACGATGATCCCGACCTGGGTCAGCGTGATCAGCGGCAGGACGCCGAGGACGGCGAAGACCGCGGCGAGCAGGATGCCGGCGCTGGTGATGACCCCGCCGGTGACCCGGAGTGCGGAGAGCATGCCGTCCCGGGTGCCCGCGCTGCGGGCGTCCTCCCGGGCCCGGGTGACCAGGAAGATGTTGTAGTCCACGCCGAGCGCCACCAGGAACACGAACGCGATCAGCAGGACGCCGCTGTCCAGCGCCGGGAACCCGAGGACGTGGTCGAAGAGCAGCCACGCCGCGCCGAGGCTGGCGAAGAACGACGCGATGACGGTGAGCACCAGCAGCACCGGGGCGACCAGGCCCCGCAGCAGCAGCACCAGCACGGCGCCGACGAGCAGCAGGATGATCGGCAGGACCAGCCGCAGGTCCTTCCCGTCGGCCTCGGTCGAGTCGTAGGTGGCGGCCACCGGACCGCCGACCACCGCCCCGGCGAACTCGTCCGCGCCGTCGACCGTGGGCGGGGCGGAGTCGGGAACCGCGGCGACCGCGTCCCGCAGCGCCTCGATCGCCCGGTCGGAGGCGGCGGTGCCCGGCTCGGCCGCCAGCACGACGTCGACCTGGGCGATGCCGCCGCCCGCCTCGCCGGGCCGGGCGGAGGCGACGCCGGGGACGGCCGCCGCGGCGGCGGTGACGGCCGGTGCCGCCGAGGGGGTGGTGAGCACGGCGACCGGCTGGGTGGTGCCGGCCGGGAACGCCTTCGCCAGCGTCTCGGCGCCGGCGACGGCCTCGGGCTTCACCCGGAACTGCTCGGTCTCGGACAGGCCGGTGCGGATGCCGAGCCCACCGAGCGCCAGGCCGGCGAGCAGCAGCGTGGCGAGGACGGCGACCGGTGCCGGCCGACGGACGACGGCGGCGCCGAGCCGGCCCCACAGCCGGCCCTCCCGCGCCGCGCTGCCGGCCCGCGGGACGAACGGCCAGAACAGCCCCCGGCCGAAGATCACCAACGCGGCGGGGAGAACGAAGAGCGCGGAGAGCATGGCGAAGACCACACCGGTGGCGCAGGCCACCGCGAGGGCCCGGTTGAGCTCCTGCTCGGACAGCAGCAGGGTGAGCACGCCCAGGACCACGGTGCTGCCGCTGGCCAGGATCGGCTCGGCGGTGCGGCGCAGGGCGGCGCGCATGGCGACGAAGCGGTCCTCCTCACGGCGCAGTTCCTCGCGGTAGCGCGCGATGATCAGCAGCGCGTAGTCGGTGGCGGCGCCGAAGACCAGCACGCTGGCGATGCCGGTGACGGCGCCGCCGGGCATGTTGATGCCGAGCGCCGGGACGATCGTGTCCAGGGCGCGCAGGGTGAGCTGCTCGGTCGCCGCGACGACGACCAGCGGCACGATCCACAGGAACGGGCTGCGGTAGGTGATCAGCAGCAGCAGCGCGACCACGGCGGCGGTGACCAGTAGCAGCGTGGTGTCGGCGCCCTCGAAGACCTTGGTGAGGTCCGCGGTGAAGGCCGGTCCGCCGGTCACCTGTACGGCGAGCCCGTCGGGCAGGCCGGCCAGGGCGGCGCGGAGCTGGTCCACCGTCTGCCCGACCTGCTCCTGACCACCGGCGGTGGACAGCGGTACGGCGACCAGCGCGACCGTGCCGTCCGGGGCGACCTGCGGCGGGCTGATCCGGCCGCCGACGGCCAACCGGGCCAGTTCCCCCGAGCGTGCGGTCAGCGCGGCGCGGTCGGCCTCGGTGAGCGCCCCGCCGTCGTCGCGGCTGAGCACCACGATCGCCGGCTGGGTGTCGCTGGAGGGCAGTTGGTCCTGGAGGCGCTCGGCCTGGGTCGACTGCCACTCGACCGACAGGCCGGTGGCGGAGACCGGGTCGGGATTGGCGGGCTTCGGCAGCCCGAAGACCGCCGCGCCGACGACGAGCGCGGCTACCACGGTGAGCCAGGCGGCCAGCCGGCCGCGGGCGACGCGGGTGAACACAGACATCGGATGCCCTCACGGTCCTTCGACTTGAAATCTCGGCTGTCAAGAGTCTTGCCGAACGAGAGCATTGGTGCAAGTGGTCGAGTATCTTGACAAGCGAGATTATCGAGGGCTGTTCTATGCTGCACCCGGGCGGCGGTCCGACAGGGGGAACGACCAGACGTGGCAGCGCACGGCATGTATCGACGGCGGGACGACCGACGCAGTCAGATGGTCGCCGAGATCACCAACAACCTGCGGCGGTACTCGGTGGACGCGCAGCACATCGGGCACGCCTTCGCCGGCCTGCACGGGCTCAACCCCACCGACCTGCACGCCCTGATCGCCGTCATGGACGCGGAACTGACCGGCGACCCGATCACCCCCGGGCGGCTGGGGGAGCAGCTCAACCTCTCCTCCGGCTCGGTGACCGCCCTGATCGACCGGTTGGAGCGGGCCGGGCACATCCGCCGCGACCGGGACACGGCCGATCGGCGCAAGGTCTTCCTGCACTACGCCGACCAGGGCGCCGCGCTGGCGATGAGTTTCTTCGGCCCGCTCGGCCGGCGCACCGACGAGGTGATGGCCCGCTTCAGCGACGAGGAACTGGAGATCGTGCACCGTTTCATGGCGACGATGGTCGACTCGATGCGGGCGCACCGGGACGCCGTCCGGGCCGAGTCGGCGCGCCGCCCGACGAGCTGAGCCGGCATCTGAGCGAGGCCTTTCGGCCAAAGGCTGCGCGCATACGCCGTCCGGCTTAGCGGTCACTCTCCGTTGTGGACTTCAGTCCATCCTGGCCGGCGGCGCGGGTGGCGCGGCGTGCTGCGGCGGGTGGTCCCAGCCGGCTCACAGCTTCGTTTCATCTGAAGAGAAGCCATTTGAGCTGGCCGTTTGTCCGTTCGTCCGGTTATCGTTCAGCCAACGCCCGACGAAGTGCATCTCCTGGTCGGGCTCGCTCCCGCATCCGTACACCGCCACGCGGTGTCACTGTCGTGCCCGGCCCCTGACCCTACGGAAGGGGGATCCCATGACAACGGCTCCGGCCAATCTGCTGGCCGCCCGCCGCCTGTTGCTCGACAACCTCAACATCGACCCCGACACGTCTCGCGACGACGACCTCGAACCCGGTGAGGTCGGCATCGTCGGCGATCCCGCACATCGTGGCGGCTACCACTGCGGCTCCGACCGGGTGGTGACCAACGACTACTCGGTGGTCGAGTCCACCCGGGACTCGACCGGGCTCACCCTGTACGCCTCCGCGATGGACGTCGGCATCTTCGAGGTCCGCTCCGGCGGCCGGACGCACAACCTGCACACGTTCTCTACCTGGTGTGTCGCCCAGTGCGTGGCGAACACGCCGGACAGCCGCGACCTGCGCGAGATCATCTACTCACCGGATGGGAGGGTCGTCCGCCGGTGGGACCGGCTGGGCAGGCGCAGCAGCGGCGACGACTCGCACCTGTACCACACCCACTTCAGCTACTTCCGCGACTCCACGAAGGCGAACCGGGACCAGCGGCCGCTGTTCCGGCGCTATCTCACCACCATCGGACTCCTGGAGGACGACGACATGACCCCCGAAGAGCACAACTGGCTGCAGACCGTCCACCGCAACCTGACCGTCCTGGACGGACGTAACCCGGTTGGCCAGATCTACACCCGGATGGCGTTGGGCGAGGACCACACGGACCCCGCGTTCGTCGTCCAGCACCCGACCCTGAAGTCGCTCGGCGCGCAACTCACCGCGCTGCAGACGGCGCTGACCGTGCTCGCCAACAAGGACTTCACCGACGAGGCGGCGATCGTCCAGGGTGTCCTGGCCGGCCTCACGCCGGAGAAGATCGCCGCGGCGATCCCGCCGACCATCGCCAAACAGGTCGCCGACGAACTCGCCCGACGCATGGTCGCTTGAGCAGGCCGGACACCGGCCGGCCGCGTCGGACCGGTCCGGGGGGACGCGCAGTGGCGGCGGCCGACCCCGACCGCCGCCACCGGCACGGAACTACAGCGGACGGACGTTGTCCGCCTGCGGACCCTTCTGCCCCTGGGTCACCTCGAACTCGACCTTCTGGCCCTCGTTCAGTTCGCGGTAGCCGCTGGAGGCGATGGCCGAGTAGTGGACGAAGACGTCCGGGCCTCCGCCGTCCTGCTCGATGAAGCCGAAGCCCTTTTCCGAGTTGAACCACTTGACCGTGCCGGTTGCCATGCATCTCTCCCTGTTCAAGACGGGTGAGCACCCGCGTGTCGACGGATGATCGCCCTGTATCTCCCCGAGGGTAACCGGCGGAACGGTCGTTCGCTGGCTGAAGTGCCGCAAGGCGGCAAACGGAAAAATCGCGAGTCGGACGCGAAAGCCGCGCGATGCCCGGTCGGCTCCGGCATGCTCGACCGGTGGGCGGACCCAGTACGGCGGCGTTGAGCGTCCTGACGCGCGAAATCGGCGCGCCGGGCGACGGGCTGGACCGGCTGCGGCTGGTGCCCACGCCGTTCGTGCCGGAGGTGTGGCTGCACCTCGCCGAGGACGCCATCGTCTGGTGGGCCCGGATGGAGGCGGCGGCCGGCCGTACCCTCCCGCCGCCGTACTGGGCGTCGGCCTGGCCCGGCGGGCAGGGGCTCGCCCGGTACCTGCTCGACCACCCCGAGCTGGCCGCCGGGCGTCGGGTGCTCGACCTGGCCGCCGGCTCCGGTCTGGTGGCCATCGCCGCCGCGCTGGCCGGCGCGTCCGAGGTCGTCGCCAACGACGTCGATCCGTGGGCGGTGGCGGCGGTGACGGTCAACGCCCGGGCCAACGGGGTGGCGGTCACGGCCACGGAGGGCGACCTGCTCGACGGCGACGGTACCGGGGTGGACCTGCTGCTCGCCGGCGACGTGTTCTACGACGCGGGGCTGGCCGGGCGGGTGCTGCCGTTCCTGCACCGGGCCGCCGCCGCCGGGGCGGTCGTGCTGGTCGGCGACCCCGACCGGGGGCACCTGCCGGCCGAGGCCCTGGAGGTCGTGGCCAGCTATCCGGTGCCCACCACCGAGCCGTACGTCGACTCGCCGGTACGCCGGGTGCAGGTGCTCCGGCCGCGCTGACCCGACGGCCGGCTCAGGGTGACCCCGAGCCGGGGTTCAGGGCGGGGTGGGGGACCGAACCCGATGTGCCGGCCGCCCGCAGCCCATAGCGTCATGGCCATGCTGGATACGTTGGCCCAGGTCGGGGAGTTGCCCACCACCCTGCTGATGGGGGCGCTGGGGCTGGTCATGCTCGCCGACGCCGTACCACTGCTCGGGGTGCTGGTCCCCGGCGACGTCGCGATTCTCGCGGCGGTGGGGGTGGGCCGCCCGGCGACCGGCGCGGCCACCGTCGCCGCGGTGGTGGCGGGCTGCGTCGCCGGCTGGTCGCTGAGCTTCCTCGCCGGCCGGGTGTACGGCGAGCGGCTGCGGCACAGCCGGGTCGGCGGCTGGATCGGCGAGGCCCGCTGGGCGGCGGCCGAGGGGATCCTGCGCTCCGGCGGCGGGCGGATGGTGCTCATCGCGCCCTTCCTGCCGGTGTTCAACGCGCTGCTGCCGCTGGCCGCGGGCGGGCTGCGGATGTCGTACCGGAGGTTCGTGGCCTGCGCGACGGCGGGCGCCGCGCTCTGGGCCGGCCTCTACCTGGCGCTGGGCACCGCGTCCCGGTCGCTGGCCGGGCTGCTGCCGGGGGAGGGCAGCCCGATGCTGGTCACCATGGCGGTCGGCCTGGCGCTGGCCGGCGTGGTGCTGCTGGGCACCCGGCGCCGGCTGCGCGCCCTGACCGGCGCCGGCCAGCCGAGCTGACCGACGCCGGACGCCTCACCAGCCGCGGGCCCGCCACTGCGGCAGCGACGGGCGCTCCGCCCCGAGGGTGCTGTCCTTGCCGTGCCCCGGGTAGAACCAGGTCTCGTCCGGCAGCCGGTCGAAGAGCTTCTGCTCCACGTCGTCGATGAGCCGGCCGAAGCGCTCCGGATCCTGGTCGGTGTTGCCCACCCCGCCCGGAAAAAGGCTGTCCCCCGTGAACAGGTGCGGGGTGCCGGCCGGGTCGCGGTAGAGCAGGGCGATGGAACCCGGCGTGTGCCCCCGGACGTGGATGACCTCCATGGCGCAGTCGCCGACCGGCACGGTGTCGCCGTCGGCGAGTCGTTCCGCCTCGATCGGCAGGCCCTCGGCGTCGTCGGCGTGCACCAGGGCGCGGGCGCCGGTCTTCGCGACGACCTCCTCCAGCGCGACCCAGTGGTCCATGTGCCGGTGTGTGGTGACCACCGCGGCCAACCCGCCGTCGCCGATGAGGTCGAGCAGCCGCGGGGCCTCGTTCGCCGCGTCGACGAGCACCTGCTCGCCGGTGCCCTTGCAGCGCAGCAGGTACGCGTTGTTGTCCATCGGGCCCACCGACAGCTTCGTGACGGTGAGCCGGTCGAGCTCCCGCACGGCGGGCGGGCCGCCGGCGGTGACGTCTCCGGTGTAGCTCATGACGTGTCTATATCCATTCCGGGGGAGTCGGCAGGGGTCCGTCGGGGGTGACGGTCAGCGCCTCGCCGCGGCTGCGCCCGATCAACCAGGCGGCCAGCTCGGCGACCGGGCCGCTGACCAGCGGCGCGGCCTCACGTTCACCGACGACCAGCTCGTGTCGGCTGCCGTCGAAGCGCAGCACCATCGCCGGGACGTCGGTGCGGGCGGCCAGGCCGCCGCCCACCTCGTGCAGCAGGTGGTGGGCGAACGCCGCCGGCCAGTCGGCCGCCCGGTAACCCACGTCGAGGTCCACGTGGTGCACCTCGATCTCGCGCAGCCGCCCCCAGACCAGCATCGCGGCCTTCCAGGGGCCGCGCCGGGTCTGCACCGTGGCCGACCACGCCTCGACAGGCATGGCCGCGACCGCCTCGGCGAACCGCTCGGCGGAGTGGCGCAGGTCGTCCAGGTGGGCCGCCGGCGGCCGGCCCGCGCCGGCCTCGATGTCGGCGGCGCGGGCCTCCGGGCTGGCGTACATCGGGATGGGTTCGCCGGTACGGGCGGCGGTCAGCAGGTTGACGAAGCCGTCGGCGTTGCGGGCGAGGTGCGCCAGGACGTGCCCGCGGGTCCAGCCGGGCAACAGCGAGGGCGCCGCGACGTCCGCGTCGTCGAGAGCGGCCGCGGCGCGCAGGAGCCGGGCCGTGGCGTCGTCCACCTCACCGGTCAGCAGAAGCGGATCAGTGGTCACGCATCGACCCTAGCGGTACCGGACGGGCCCGTCGCCGGGGAAATCGCTTTCGGCGCGTCGCCGCGGCACCTACCGTCGGCATCGAACGCGGCACCCGGACATCGGAGGAGAGGTGGTGGCCATGCCGGTAGCAGCACGCGTGTACCACCACGACCAGTTCCGACTCCGATGAGGATGCCATGACCATCGATCTGACCGCCCTCGGCTTCGACGCCGACCGGGCGGCGTACGCACGACGGCGCCCCGACCGCCGACCGGGCCGGGTGGCCCGGGTCGACCGCGGGGTCTGCACCGTGCTCTGCGCGGACGGACCCGTCCGCGCCAGCCTCGGCCCGGCGGTGCTCGCCGCCGCGGCCCGCGACCTGACCGCACTGCCCTGCGCCGGCGACTGGGTGCTCCTCGCCACCTGGCCGGACGGCCCGGTCACCGTCGAGACGGTGCTGCCGCGCCGCACCGCGCTGGTGCGCCGGACCGCCGGCAAGGACGCCAGCGGGCAGGTACTCGCCGCCAACCTCGACGCCGCCGCGGTCGTCGAGCCGGTGCACCCGGAACCGGACGTCGCCCGCATCGAGCGGCTGCTCTCCCTGGCCCACGAGTCCGGGGCGCGGCCCGTGGTCGTGCTCACCAAGGTCGACCTGGCCGCCGATCCGGCGGCCGTGGCCCGGCAGCTCGCCGTCGTGGCGCCGGGGGTGCCGGTGCTGCCGGTCAGCGCCGAGCGCGGCACCGGGCTGGAGCTGCTGCGTCCGCTCGTCGCCCCCGGGCTGACGCTCGGCCTGCTCGGTCCCTCCGGGGCCGGCAAGTCGAGCCTGGTCAACGCGCTGGCCGGGGCCGCGGTCATGCCGACCCAGGCGATCCGCCGGGTGGACGGCAAGGGCCGGCACACCACCACCTGGCGGGCGCTGGTGCCGGTTCCGGGCGGCGGCGCGGTGCTGGACACCCCGGGGGTACGGGCGGTGGGCCTGCTGGACGGCACCGCCGGGCTGGACCGTGCCTTCGCCGACATCGCCGAGCTGGCCACCGGCTGCCGGTACGCCGACTGCGGGCACGAGGCCGAGCCGGCCTGTGCGGTGCGGGAGGCGCTGGAGACCGGGGAACTGCCCGCGCGGCGCTGGGAGAGTTGGCGCCGGTTGCAGCGGGAGGTGGCGTACGAGAGTCGCCGCCGGGAGACCCGGCTGGCGGCCGAGCGGCGCGGCGGGTGGCGGGGTGGCCGCCGGCGGACGGTGCGTCCGGCACCGCCGGCGTCACCGGGCGGATTCTGAACCCCGCACCGGCGTGGGCCACCCCGGCCCGACCGGCGTGAGCTGGGGGAATGTGCGGGCGCGGAAAGTTGTCGTACCTCGGGGCTAGAGTTGCCGAGGCGTCATTTCTGCGCCCGTAAACCGCTCAGATCACGCTCCGAGCGGACAGATCCGCCTCACTTTCTTCACCCCGGGAGTACACGGACAGTGGCCGACCGACTGATCATCCGTGGCGCGCGCGAGCACAACCTGCGTGACGTCAGTCTCGACCTGCCCCGGGACGCCCTGATCGTCTTCACCGGGCTCTCCGGCTCCGGCAAGTCGAGCCTGGCCTTCGACACCATCTTCGCCGAGGGCCAGCGCCGGTACGTCGAGTCGCTGTCGTCGTACGCCCGGCAGTTCCTCGGCCAGATGGACAAGCCCGACGTCGACTTCATCGAGGGCCTGAGCCCGGCGGTTTCCATCGACCAGAAGTCGACCTCGCGCAACCCCCGCTCCACCGTCGGCACCATCACCGAGGTCTACGACTACCTCCGGCTGCTCTTCGCCCGCATCGGCGAGCCGCACTGCCCGGTCTGCGGGGAGCGGATCTCCCGGCAGACCCCGCAGCAGATCGTCGACCGGGTCCTCGGCATGGCCGAGGGCACCCGCTTCATGGTGCTCGCGCCGGTGGTGCGCGGCCGCAAGGGCGAGTACGTCGACCTCTTCGCCGAGCTCCAGGCCAAGGGGTACGCCCGGGCCCGGGTCGACGGCGTGGTGCACCCGCTGACCGAGCCGCCCAAGCTCAAGAAGCAGGAGAAGCACACCATCGAGGTGGTGATCGACCGGCTCAGCGTCAAGTCGAGCGCCAAGCAGCGGCTCACCGACTCGGTCGAGGCCGCCCTCGGCCTCTCCGGCGGGCTGGTGCTGCTCGACTTCGTCGACCTGGCCGAGGACGACCCCGACCGGGAGCGCCGCTACTCCGAGCACCTGGCCTGCCCCAACGACCACCCGCTGGCGATCGAGGACCTGGAGCCCCGGGTCTTCTCCTTCAACGCGCCGTACGGCGCCTGCCCGGAGTGCACCGGCCTGGGCACCAAGAAGGAGGTCGACCCCGAGCTGGTCGTCCCCGACCCGGAGCGCACCCTGCGCGAGGGCGCGATCCAGCCCTGGGCCACCGGGCACAACCTCGAATACTTCCTCCGCCTGCTGGAGGCGCTCGGCGAGAGCCAGCACTTCGACATCGACACGCCCTGGCGGGCGCTGCCGTCGCGGGCGCAGAAGACGATCCTGCACGGCTCCGACGACCAGGTGCACGTGCGCTACCGCAACAAGTACGGCCGCGAGCGCTCCTACTACACCGGCTTCGAGGGCGTGGTGCAGTGGATCGAGCGCCGGCACACCGACACCGAGTCGGAGTGGTCGCGGGACAAGTACGAGGGCTACATGCGGGACGTGCCCTGCGCGGCCTGCGGCGGCGCCCGGCTCAAGCCCGAGGTGCTCGCGGTCACCCTGGCCGGCAAGAGCATCGCCGAGGTCTGCAACCTGTCCGTCGGTGAGGCGGCCGAGCTGCTGGCCGGCATCGAGCTGACCGACCGGCAGAAGATGATCGCCGAGCGGGTGCTCAAGGAGATCAACGCCCGGCTGAAGTTCCTGCTCGACGTCGGTCTGGACTACCTCTCCCTGGACCGCCCGGCCGGCACTCTCTCCGGCGGCGAGGCGCAGCGCATCCGGCTCGCCACCCAGATCGGCTCCGGCCTGGTCGGCGTGCTCTACGTGCTCGACGAGCCCTCCATCGGCCTGCACCAGCGGGACAACCATCGGCTGATCGAGACGCTGCTGCGGCTGCGCGGCCTGGGCAACACGCTGATCGTGGTGGAGCACGACGAGGACACCATCCGGGTCGCCGACTGGATCGTCGACATCGGCCCGGGCGCCGGCGAGCACGGCGGCGAGATCGTGCACAGCGGCTCGGTGCCGGCGCTGCTGGAGAACCCGGACTCGGTCACCGGGGCGTACCTGTCCGGGCGCAGGTCGATCCCGACGCCCCGGCAGCGCCGCCCGCAGACCCCGGAGCGGGAGCTGGTGGTGCACGGCGCGCGGGAGCACAACCTGCGCAACCTCACCGTCTCCTTCCCGCTGGGCCAGCTCATCGCGGTCACCGGGGTCAGCGGCTCCGGCAAGTCGACGCTGGTCAACGACATCCTCTACGCGGTGCTGGCCAACCAGATCAACGGCGCCCGGCTGGTGCCGGGCCGGCACACCCGGGTCAGCGGCCTGGAGCACGTGGACAAGGTCGTCGGCGTCGACCAGTCGCCGATCGGCCGGACGCCGCGCTCCAACCCGGCCACCTACACCGGCGTCTGGGACCACGTCCGCAAGCTCTTCGCCGAGACCACCGAGGCCAAGGTCCGGGGGTACGGCCCGGGCCGGTTCTCGTTCAACGTCAAGGGCGGCCGCTGCGAGGCGTGCTCCGGCGACGGCACCATCAAGATCGAGATGAACTTCCTGCCGGACGTCTACGTCCCCTGCGAGGTCTGCAAGGGCGCCCGGTACAACCGGGAGACGCTGGAGGTGCACTACAAGGGCAAGACCGTCTCCGACGTGCTGGAGATGCCGATTGAGGAGGCGGCGGAGTTCTTCTCCGCCATCCCGGCCATCCACCGGCACCTCAAGACGCTGGTCGACGTCGGCCTGGGCTACGTCCGGCTCGGCCAGCCGGCGCCGACGCTCTCCGGCGGCGAGGCGCAGCGGGTCAAGCTCGCCTCCGAGCTGCAGAAGCGTTCCACCGGGCGGACGGTCTACGTGCTCGACGAGCCGACCACCGGCCTGCACTTCGAGGACATCCGCAAGCTGCTGATGGTGCTGGAGGGCCTGGTCGACAAGGGCAACACGGTGATCACCATCGAGCACAACCTCGACGTGATCAAGACGGCCGACTGGCTGATCGACATGGGTCCGGAGGGCGGCCACCGGGGCGGCACGGTGCTGGCCACCGGCACCCCGGAGGAGGTCGCCGAGGTGGCCGAGAGCCATACCGGTCAGTTCCTGCGCCAGGTGCTCAAGCTCGACGGCGCGGCCAAGGGCGCCAAGGCGGCGACCAGCCGGGCGGCCAAGGCCAACGGCAGCGCCACGAAGTCGCGTACCCGGAAGGTGCCGGCCGCGGCGCGCTGAGCGACGGTACGGCGGGGCGGGTCGGGAAACCGGCCCGCCCCGTCCCGTTCCCCGGCGAGCCGCGGGTCGACCGGATTGAACCGTCGGGCACAGTGTTGCGTGTGCCGAGGTGAGGCCGCGAGGTCGACGACCGGCGGCGGCAGTCGAGAGGAAGGCCGGAGATGAGTGACGACCAGGTGTTGACCGGACCCGGTACGCAGACGCGGCGAGCCCTGCTCGCCGGCGCCGGCGCGGTGGGGGCGTCGGTCCTCCTGACCGCCTGCGGAGGCGACGACTCCGGGGACGGGACGACCGCGCCGACCAGCGGCGGACCGGGCGCCACCGCCGGCGACGCGGAGGGCGGCGACCGCGAGGGCTCGTCCTCGCTGGCGACGACCAGCGACATCCCGGTCGGTGGGGGGCAGGTCTACGCCGCCCAGGGCGTGGTGATCACCCAGCCGGAGCCGGGGCAGTTCAAGGGCTTCGACCCGATCTGCACCCACCAGGGCTGCCCGGTGTCGAACGTCGACGGCGGCACCATCAACTGCACCTGCCACAACAGCAAGTTCTCCATCACCGACGGCTCGGTGAAGCAGGGCCCGGCCACCAAGCCGCTCGCGGCGAAGCCGCTCAAGGTGCAGGGCGACCAGATCAGCCTGGCCTGAACCGCCGGCGCCGGCACCGGGCCTGCGTGATCATGAGGTCGGCCACGCCGGCCTCATGATCCACCGGCCGGGCGGCGGGGAGCGTCCCCGCGGGTCGGGGGAGCGTGTCGGGGGTGCGGATTAGTCTTGACGAGTGGCTGACCCCTCGACCTACCGTCCCGCACCCGGCACCATCCCGGAGTCACCGGGGGTCTACCGCTTCCGTGACGGCACCGGCCGGGTGATCTACGTCGGCAAGGCGAGGAGCCTGCGCAGCCGGCTCAACTCGTACTTCGCCGACCCGGTCAACCTGCACCAGCGCACCCGGCAGATGGTCTTCACCGCCGAGTCGGTGGACTGGATCACCGTCGCCACCGAGGTCGAGGCGCTCCAGCAGGAGTTCACCTGGATCAAGCAGTACGACCCCCGGTTCAACGTCCGCTACCGCGACGACAAGTCGTACCCATACCTGGCGGTCACCCTCGACGAGGAGTACCCCCGCCTGCAGGTGATGCGCGGCGCCAAGCGCAAGGGGGTGCGCTACTTCGGGCCGTACTCGCACGCCTGGGCGATCCGCGAGACCCTCGACCTGCTGCTGCGCGTCTTCCCGGCGCGGACCTGCTCCTCGGGCGTGTTCAAGCGGGCCGGTCAGGTGGGCCGGCCCTGCCTGCTGGGGTACATCGGCAAGTGCTCCGCGCCCTGCGTCGGCAGCGTCTCCGCCGACGAGCACCGCGACATCGTCAACGGCTTCTGCGACTTCATGGCCGGCCGCACCGACACCATGGTCCGCAAGCTGGAACGGGAGATGACCGAGGCCAGCGAGCAGCTGGAGTTCGAGCGGGCCGCGCGGCTGCGCGACGACGTCGCAGCGCTGCGCCGGGCCATGGAGAAGCAGACCGTGGTGCTCGGCGACGGCACCGACGCCGACGTGGTGGCCTTCGCCGACGACCCGCTGGAAGCCGCCGTGCAGGTCTTCCACGTCCGCGACGGGCGGGTGCGCGGCCAGCGCGGCTGGGTGGTGGAGAAGACCGAGGAGCTGAGCACCGGCGACCTGGTGCACCACTTCTGCACCCAGGTGTACGGCGGCGAGCACGGCGAGGCGGACGTGCCCCGCGAGTTGCTGGTCCCCGAGCTGCCCGCCGACGCCGACGCGCTGGCCGACTGGCTTTCCAGCCACCGGGGCAGCCGGGTGTCGCTGCGGGTGCCCCAGCGCGGCGACAAGAGGTCGCTCATGGAGACGGTCGAGCGCAACGCGAAGGACGCGCTCGCCCGGCACAAGCTGCGCCGGGCCGGCGACCTGACCACCCGCGGCAAGGCGCTCGACGAGATCAGCGAGGCGCTCGGCATGCGGACGTCCCCGCTGCGCATCGAGTGCTTCGACGTCTCGCAGATCCAGGGCACCGACGTGGTGGCCAGCATGGTCGTCTTCGAGGACGGGCTGCCCCGCAAGAGCGAGTACCGCCACTTCATCGTCCGGGGCGCCACCGACGACCTCTCCGCGATGTCCGAGGTGCTGCGCCGCCGCTTCGCCCGCTACCTCGACGCCCGGGCCGAGAGCGGCGAGATCGGCGAGGAGACCGCCTCCGACCCGGACCGGCCCGGCATCGACCCGACCACCGGGCGCCCGCGCCGGTTCGCGTACCCGCCGCAGCTGGTGGTGGTCGACGGCGGCGCACCGCAGGTGGCGGCGGCCGCCCAGGCGCTGGCCGAGCTGGGCATCGACGACGTGGCGCTCTGCGGCCTGGCCAAGCGGCTGGAGGAGGTCTGGCTGCCCGACGACGAGTTCCCGGTCATCCTCCCGCGCACCTCCGAGGGGCTCTACCTGCTGCAACGGGTCCGCGACGAGGCGCACCGCTTCGCCATCACCTTCCACCGGCAGCGCCGCTCCAAGCGGATGACCGAATCCGCCCTGGACAACGTCCCCGGCCTCGGCGAGGTACGCCGCAAGGCGCTGCTGCGGCACTTCGGCTCGCTCAAGCGGCTCTCTGCCGCGACCGTGGAGGAGATCACCGAGGTGCCCGGGGTGGGGAAGCGGACCGCCGAGGCGATTCTGGCCGCCCTGGACGAGGGCACCAAGGCGGGTCCTGGTCGCTGACCATCCGTCAGCTTCCTGTCGGCCCATGGCCGTCTGAGGCGGGCCGTCCCGACTGGCGTGGATGCCGGCTTGTGGGCATGCGTGGGCCCGGGTGGCGCGACCGGCGGTCCCGGACCGGCGGCCCGGTGGTCGGGTCCAGCCGTGCGGCGCCGGTGGCCCCTCCGGCAGGCGACTGTTGGAGGGGAAGCTGTCCGGTGAGCGTGATACCTCTGAGGCATTTTGATACCTCAGAGGTATCACGCTCGTCGCGGGCATGCCTCCGCGCCGGGACACGCCGGAACCGGCTCACCGGCCCGCGCTGGACCGGTCCCGGTGCGGCAGCCGAGCGGGTAGCCGACCGGCCGACACCTCGAGCGAGGTCGTCACCCGCTCCTCCGGATCGGCGCCGGATGTCCGGATTCGGGGGGCGCTCGCGTGCCTGAATGTCGGGTTTGCCCTGCGGTGTCGGGTGGTCGGGGCAGGCCGGGTGGTGGAATGGTCGGCGGGGCGGGGTCGTTGTACATGGCATACGGCGCTTGGCCCCCCGGCCGGACGGTGAACCGGCAAGTCAGGCCCGGTGGAATGCCGGCCCGCACCGGTTGGTTACATCCCCCGGCACCATGGGCCTCGGGCCTGTGGAATGCGCAGCCCGCCGGGCTGGTTACATCCCCCCGGACACCCGAGCAGAGCCCCTTTGTGCGGCCGCCGGGCATCCCCCTTCTTTGACTTCCTTTCACGCGCAGCCGTCCCCCGGCGGTGTGTGCGTGTCCCCCGATCGAAAGGTGCACCCTCATGCGTACCGATCTGATCCGCAAGACCGTTCTGACCGCTGCCGGCATCGCCGCGACCGCCGGTGGGATCGCCGGCCCGGCCCTCGCCGCGCACGCCGCCCCCACCCAGGGCGCCACCGCCTCGATGCAGACCGACCGGGGCAACGACCGTAAGCCGCACGGCGAGCGGGAGCTCAACGTGCGCTACGAGGCCCAGCCGAACTTCTACTACTGCGGCCCCTCGGCCACCCGCAACGCCCTGTCCGTGCAGGGCAAGGACATCGACGTCGACGCCGTGGCCAAGGAAATGGGCACCACCGAGGCCGGCACCAACAGCATCAACGACATCACCCCGGTACTGAACAAGGAGACCGGCAAGAAGGTCTACCGCTCGGTCGAGATCCGCGACAGCAAGGCCGACCGCAAGCAGACCGACAAGCTGCGCGCCGACGTCATCCGCACCATCGACGACGGCCGGGCCGTGGTCGCCAACATCGCCGGCACCGCCACCGACACCGACGGCACCACCCACTCCTTCGAAGGCGGGCACTACATCAGCGTCATCGGCTACCGCGACGGCGGCAAGACCGTCACCATCGCCGACTCGGCCAACCCCGACCAGGCCTCCTACCGGATGAGCATCGACAACCTCGCCGACTGGATCGCCACCCGCGGCTACTCCACCGCCTCCTGACCCACCGCACCACCGACAAGGGCCGGCCCCACCCGGGGCCGGCCCTTTCGTCGTACCTGGGGTCAGCCCTCCGCGAGTACGGCGAGGATGCCCTCGCCGTACTTGGCCAGCTTGTTCTCGCCGACGCCGTTGATCTGGGAGAGCCCGGCCAGCGAGGTGGGCGCCTCGGTGGCGATCTGTCGCAGCGTGGCGTCGTGGAAGATCACGTACGCCGGTACGCCCTGCTCCTTGGCGGTGGCGGCCCGCCAGGCGCGCAGCCGTTCGAAGACCGGGGCCGCCTCCGGGGTGAGGTCGGCGACGACGGTGGCCGCGCCCCGGGGCTTCGCGGACCGGCCGGACGCCGGCCGTTCCGGCTCCCGGCGCATGGTCACCGTGCGGCGGCGGCCCAGCACCTCCGCGCTGGCCTCGGTGAGGGCCAGGGTGCCGTAGTCGCCCTCGACGGCGAGCAGTCCCTCGGCGAGCAGTTGCCGGACCACCCCGCGCCACTCGGCCTCCCGCAGTTCGGCGCCGATGCCGAAGGTGCTCAGCGAGTCGTGGCCGTGCTGGGTGATCTTGTCGGTCTGCTTGCCGAGCAGGATGTCGACGCAGTGCCCGGCGCCGAAGCGCTGGTTGCGCTCCCGGTCCAGCCGGAAGACGGTGGAGAGCAGCTTCTGCGCCGGCACCGTGCCGTCCCAGGTCTCCGGCGGGGTGAGGCAGGTGTCGCAGTTGCCGCAGCCGGCCGCCCCGCTCTGGCCGAAGTATTCGAGCAACTGCACCCGGCGGCAGCGGACCGTCTCGCAGAGGGCCAGCATCGCGTCGAGGTGGGTGGCGAGGTTGCGCCGGTGCGCGAGGTCGCCCTCCGACGTCTCGATCATCTTGCGCTGCTGCACCACGTCCTGGAGGCCGTACGCCAGCCAGGCGGTGGACGGTAGGCCGTCCCGCCCGGCGCGGCCGGTCTCCTGGTAGTAGCCCTCCACCGACTTCGGCAGGTCGAGGTGGGCGACGAACCGGACGTCGGGTTTGTCGATGCCCATCCCGAACGCGATCGTCGCCACCATGACCAGGCCGTCCTCGCGCAGGAAGCGCTGCTGGTTGGCGGCGCGGGTGGCCGCGTCCAGGCCGGCGTGGTACGGCAGCGCGGCGACCCCGTTGGCGACCAGGAACTCGGCGGTCTTCTCCACCGAGGCGCGGGACAGGCAGTAGACGATGCCGGCGTCGCCGGGATGTTCGTCGCGCAGCAGGGCGAGCAGCTGCTTGCGCGGCTCCTTCTTCGGCACGATCCGGTACTGGATGTTGGGCCGGTCGAAGCTGGCCACGAAGTGCCGGGCGTCGGTCAGCTTGAGCCGGCTGGCGATCTCGGCGCGGGTGGCGCTGGTCGCGGTGGCGGTGAGCGCGATCCGGGGCACCGTCGGCCACCGCTCGTGCAGCATCGACAGGGCCAGGTAGTCGGGGCGGAAGTCGTGCCCCCACTGCGAGACGCAGTGCGCCTCGTCGATCGCGAACAGGGCGATCCGGCCCCGGTCGAGCAGCCCGAGGGTGGCCCGGGAGCCGAGCGCCTCCGGGGCGAGATAGAGCAGGTCCAGCTCGCCGGCGAGGAAGGCCTTCTCCACCTGGCGGCGGGCCTCCAGGTCCTGCGTCGAGTTGAGGAAGCCGGCCCGGACGCCGACGGCGGTCAGCGCGTCGACCTGGTCCTGCATCAGCGCGATCAACGGGGAGACGACCACCGCGACGCCCTCGCGGACCAGGGCGGGGATCTGGTAGCACAGCGACTTGCCGCCGCCGGTGGGCATCAGCACCAGCGCGTCGCCGCCGGCCACCACGTGGTCGATGACCTCCCGCTGGAAGCCGCGGAAGGCGTCGTAGCCGAAGACCCGGCGGAGCACCCGCAGCGCGTCCTCGGTGCGCAGGTCGGTGGGGGAGGTCATCCGCGGAGTCTACGAGCCGACGCCGACAACCCGCCGCCGCCGACCCGCGCGGGAATACCCGCTCCGCCGCCGCCGCTTCCTGAAAAGGCCGCCGTGCCGACACCGGCACCGGTCGGACGGGCGGGAACCGATCGACGCCGCCCGGCGGGATAGAGTCGCTGATCGACCATGCGTGTCCGGGACGAACCGGACGCGGCACGGCTGGGGGGTAGTGGGTGAGCGAGGTGCGGACGACCGACGGGTACGCCCCGGACGGCGGCGCGGCGACGGCGGAGGCGGACACCACGCTGGTGGTGGTCACCGGGCTGTCCGGTGGCGGCCGGAGCACGGTCGCCCGGGCGCTGGAGAACGTCGGCTACTACGTGGTGGACAACCTGCCCCAGGCGCTGATGCTGGACATGGCCGAGCTGGCGGTCAAGGCCGGCGGCGCGGCCCGGCGTACCGCGATGGTGCTCGACGTGCGCTCGCGCGCCTTCTCCACCGATCTCGCCGGGGCGATCCGCGAGCTGCGGGACCGGGGCTTCTCGCCCCGGGTGGTCTTCGTCGACGCCGACGACGAGGTGCTGATCCGCCGGTTCGAGAGCGTCCGGCGCTCGCACCCGTTGCAGGGCGAGGGGCGGCTGGCCGACGGCATCGCCGTGGAGCGCGGCCTGCTGGAGGAGGCCCGCGACCAGGCCGACGTGATCATCGACACTAGCCACCTCAACGTCAACCAGCTGCGGCGGCGCATCGAGGAGCTCTTCGGCGGCGAGGACGCCCGCCGGCTGCGGGTCACCGTGATCTCCTTCGGCTTCAAGTACGGCCTGCCGCCCGACGCCGACTTCGTGCTCGACGCCCGGTTCCTGCCGAACCCGTACTGGGTGCCGGAGCTGCGCGAGCACACCGGGCGGGAGGAGGCGGTCAGCGCGTACGTGCTGGGCCAGGAGGGCGCGGACGCGTTCGTCGCCGCGTACGCCGACCTGGTCAACGCCACCACCGCCGGCTTCGAGCGGGAGGGCAAGCGCTACCTGACCGTGGCCGTCGGTTGCACCGGTGGCAAGCACCGCAGCGTGGCCATCGCGGAGGAGTTGTCCGGCCGGCTGCGCCAGTCGGGTCTGGCCGCCAACGCTCAGCACCGGGACCTGGGGCGGGAATGACGGCGGCGAAGGTGGTCGCCTTCGGCGGGGGGCACGGGCTCTCCGCCTCGCTGCGCGCGCTGCGCCACTGCGCCGGCGACCTCGACCTGGACATCACCGCCGTGGTCACCGTCGGCGACGACGGCGGCTCCAGCGGCCGGCTGCGCGCCGAGCGCGGCGGGTTGCCCCCGGGCGACCTGCGGCAGGCCCTGGTCGCGCTGGCCGGCGACCACCCCGCCACCCGGCGCAGCGCCGGGCTCTTCCAGCACCGCTTCGCCGGCGACTCCGGCGACGGCCTGGCCGGGCACGCGGTGGGCAACCTGGTGCTCTGCGGCCTGATGGAGCAGCTCGGCGACCCGGTGGCCGCGCTGGAGCACGCCGGGGCGATGCTCGGCGCGGTGGGCCGGGTGCTGCCGATGTCCCGCCAGCCGGTGGGGATCGAGGCGCGGGTGCGCGGCGCCGACCCGGCCCGCCCCGACGAGGTACGCACGGTGCGCGGCCAGCACCAGGTGGCGGTGACCACCGGCCGGGTGGAGTCGCTGCGGCTCACCCCGACCGCGCCGGACGCGTGCGCCGAGGCGGTCGCCGCGGTGGGCGAGGCCGACTGGCTGATCTTCGGGCCGGGCAGCTGGTACACCAGCGTGCTGCCGCACCTGCTGGTGCCGGGGCTGGCCGCCGCGATCGTCGCGAGCCGGGCCCGACGGCTGGTCACTCTCAACTTGGCGGCCGAGAAAGAGACCCTCGGCCTCTCCGTCGCCGACCACCTGGCCGCCCTGCACTCGTACCTTCCGCAGCTCACCGTGGACTTCGTGCTGGCCGATTCGAAGGCGGTGGGTGATCCCGAACCGGCCGGACGTGCGGCAGAATCGCTGGGTGCCCGGCTGGTCCTCGCCCCTGTCGCCGTCACCGACGGCTCTCCCCGTCATGATCCGGCCGCCCTGGGCGCCGCGTTGGTGCCTGTCCTGGGCGCCGATCGTTAAGCACGTACGTAATCACCGGCGACACGCCGGTACCGGTCCGTGGAGGGGCGCAGAATGGCGATGACGGCTGCGGTCAAGGACGAGCTGAGTCGGGTCGACGTGCCCAAGCCCTGCTGCCGGCGGGCGGAGATGGCCGCACTGCTGCGCTTCGCCGGCGGGCTGCACATCGTCTCCGGTCGCGTGGTGGTGGAGGCCGAACTGGACACCGGGGCGGTGGCCCGGCGGCTGCGCCGGGAGATCGCCGAGGTGTACGGCTATCCGAGCGAGATCCACGTGCTCGCCTCCGGCGGGTTGCGCAAGGGCAGCCACTTCATCGTCCGGGTGGTCAAGGACGGCGAGGCGCTGGCCCGGCAGACCGGCCTGCTCGACGTGCGCGGCCGCCCGGTGCGCGGCCTGCCGCCGCACGTGGTGGCGGCCAACGTCTGCTGCGCGGTCTCCGCCTGGCGGGGCGCGTTCATGGCGCACGGCTCGCTGACCGAGCCCGGTCGCTCCAGCGCGCTGGAGATCACCTGCCCGGGGCCGGAGTCGGCGCTGGCCCTGGTCGGCGCGGCCCGCCGGATCGGCATCACCGCCAAGAACCGCGAGGTGCGCGGGGTGGACCGGGTGGTGGTCAAGGACGGTGACGCGATCGCCGCGCTGCTCACCCGGATCGGGGCGCACTCCAGCGTGCTGGCCTGGGAGGAGCGCCGGGTGCGCCGCGAGGTCCGGGCCACCGCCAACCGGCTGGCCAACTTCGACGACGCCAACCTGCGCCGCTCGGCCCGCGCCGCGGTGGCCGCCGCCGCCCGGGTGACCCGGGCGCTGGAGATCCTGGCCGAGGACGCGCCGAACCACCTGACCTCGGCCGGGCGGCTGCGCCTGGAGCACCGGCAGGCCTCGCTGGAGGAGCTGGGCGCGCTGGCCGACCCGCCGCTGACCAAGGACGCCATCGCCGGCCGGATCCGCCGGCTGCTGGCGCTGGCCGACAAGCGGGCCCGCGACCTGGGCATCCCGGATACGGAAGCGGCCGTCACGCCCGACATGCTCGTGGTCTGATAGGACGGTGGGGCTCCACGATGCGAGCGGGATCACCACCCGCCGCAGCGTGACGCCACACGCTCGGATAAGGTCGCTGCGTACGGCAAGGGGGCCGGCACAGGCACTCCTCGCCGTGCTCACCGCCTCGGGCGGTCAGGTCTTCACGGACCGCGGCGGGGTGGCCGAGATGAACCGTCAACGGCCGGCTCCAACGGTCGGCGCACACACCTCCGCCGGCCCGGGTCTGACGCCGGCGGACCAGAACGCGAGGAGATGGGACCTGTGACCATCCGGGTTGGCATCAACGGCTTCGGCCGGATCGGCCGTAACTTCTTCCGGGCAGTGCTGGCGTCCGGCGCTGACATCGAGGTTGTGGCGGTCAACGACCTGACCGACAACGCGACGCTCGCCCACCTTGTCAAGTACGACAGCATCCTGGGCCGCCTCCCGCACGAGGTGAAGGCGACCGCCGACGAGATCACCGTGGGCGGCAAGACCATCAAGGCGTACGCCGAGAAGGACCCGGCGAAGCTGCCGTGGGGCGACGTCGGCGCGGACGTGGTCATCGAGTCCACCGGCTTCTTCACCGACGCCACCAAGGCCAAGGCGCACATCGACGGCGGGGCCAAGAAGGTCATCATCTCCGCGCCGGCGAAGAACGAGGACGTCACGGTGGTGATGGGCGTCAACCAGGACCAGTACGACCCGGCCAAGCACACCATCATCTCCAACGCGTCCTGCACCACCAACTGCCTCGCCCCGATGGCGAAGGTCCTGCACGACACGTTCGGCGTCCAGCACGGTCTGATGACCACCATCCACGCGTACACGCAGGACCAGAACCTGCAGGACGCGCCGCACAAGGACCTGCGCCGGGCCCGGGCCGCCGCGCTGAACATCGTCCCGACCTCGACCGGCGCCGCCAAGGCGATCGGCCTGGTGCTGCCGGAGCTGAAGGGCAAGCTGGACGGCTACGCGCTGCGGGTGCCGATCCCGACCGGCTCCACCACCGACCTGACCGTCAACGTCGGCCGGGAGACCACGGTGGACGAGGTCAACGCCGCGATGAAGGCCGCCGCCGACGGCCCGCTCAAGGGCATCTTGGTCTACAACGAGGACCCGATCGTCTCCTCGGACATCGTCACCGACCCGGCGTCCTGCATCTTCGACGCGCCGCTGACCAAGGTCGTCGGCAACCAGGTCAAGGTCGTCGGCTGGTACGACAACGAGTGGGGCTACTCCAACCGCCTCGTGGACCTGGTCAAGCTGGTGGGTTCCTCGCTGTGAGCATCCGCAACCTCGACGACCTGCTCGCCGAGGGGGTGTCGGGTCGGCGCGTGCTGGTGCGCGCCGACCTGAACGTCCCGCTCGACAAGCAGACCGGTGAGATCACCGACGACGGCCGCATCCGCGCGGTCCTGCCGACCCTGAGCGCGCTGGTCTCCGCCGGCGCCAAGGTGGTCGTCTGCTCGCACCTGGGCCGCCCGAAGGGCGCGCCGGACCCGCAGTTCAGCCTCCGCCCGGTCGCCGGTCGCCTCGGCGAGCTGCTCGACGCGCCGGTGCACTTCGCCGAGGACACCGTCGGCGACTCGGCCCGCTCCACCGTGGACGCGCTGGCCGACGGCCAGGTCGCCCTGCTGGAGAACCTCCGGTTCAACAAGGGGGAGACCAGCAAGGACGACGCCGAGCGGGGCGCGTTCGCCGATCAGCTCGCCGCGTTCGGCGACGCGTACGTCGACGACGCGTTCGGCGCGGTGCACCGCAAGCACGCCAGCGTGTACGACGTGCCCGCCCGGCTGCCGCACGCCGCCGGCCGGCTGGTGCTGCGCGAGGTGGAGGTGCTCTCCAAGCTGACCGGTCAGCCGGAGCGCCCGTACGTGGTGGTGCTCGGCGGCTCCAAGGTCTCCGACAAGCTGGCGGTCATCGAGGCGCTGCTGCCGACGGTGGACCGGCTGCTCATCGGCGGCGGGATGTGCTTCACCTTCCTCAAGGCCCAGGGCCACGAGGTGGGCACCTCGCTGCTGGAGAAGGAGATGGTCGAGACCTGCCGCAACCTCCTGGAGCGGTCCGGCGGCAAGATCATGCTCCCGGTCGACGTGGTGGCCGCGGACGCCTTCGCCCCGGACGCCGCGCACGACACGGTGCGCGCCGACGGCATCCCGAGCCACCGGCTCGGGCTGGACATCGGCCCGGAGACGGTGGCCGGCTTCGCCGCCGCGCTGTCCCAGGCGAAGACCATCTTCTGGAACGGTCCAATGGGCGTGTTCGAGATGGCGCCGTTCGCCGCCGGCACCCGCGGGGTGGCCGAGGCGATCACGAAGGCCGACGCGTTCAGCGTGGTCGGTGGCGGTGACTCCGCGGCGGCGGTCCGGGCCCTGGGGCTGGACGAGTCGTCCTTCGGGCACATCTCCACCGGCGGTGGCGCCTCCCTGGAATACCTGGAGGGCAAGACCCTCCCCGGCATCGCGGCCCTGGAGAAGTGATGGCGAGCGTCACCCGCCGGCCGCTGATGGCCGGCAACTGGAAGATGAACCTGAACCACCTCGAGGCCAACCTGCTGGTGCAGAAGCTGGCCGCGAGCCTCACCGAGAAGCAGCTCACCGAGGTCGAGACGGTGGTCCTGCCGCCCTTCACCGACCTGCGCACCGTGCAGACCGCGGTGGACGGCGACAAGCTGCTGATCGGCTACGGCGCGCAGGACCTGTCGCCGTACCAGTCGGGCGCCTACACCGGGGACGTCGCCGGGCCGATGCTGGCCAAGCTGGGCTGCACGTACGTGGTGGTGGGGCACTCCGAGCGGCGTGCCTACCACTACGAGGACGACGCGATCGTCAACGCCAAGGTGGCGGCGGCGCTGGCCAACGGGCTCACCCCGATCCTCTGCATCGGTGAGGGCCTGGAGATCCGGGAGCAGCTGCGGCACGTGCCGCACTGCTGCGACCAGCTCGACGGCGCCCTGCGCGGGCTCACCGCCGAGCAGGTGGCCAAGGTCGTCGTGGCGTACGAGCCGGTCTGGGCGATCGGCACCGGCAAGACGGCGACGCCGGAGGACGCCCAGGAGGTCTGCGGCGAGGTGCGCAAGCGGCTGGTCGAGACCTTCGACCAGGGCACGGCGGACCAGGTCCGGATCCTCTACGGCGGGTCGGTCAAGTCCTCGAACGTGGCCGCGATCATGGCCCAGCCGGACGTGGACGGGGCCCTGGTGGGCGGTGCCAGCCTGGACGCCGAGGAGTTCGCGAAGATCTGCCGGTTCCCGGAGCACACCGCCCGCTGATCGCTCGCTATCCTTGAGGCCGCCCGTCCACCGGTCGGTGCCACCGTGCCCGATCTGTCCGGGCGAGGATCGTAACGAGAGGACTGACCCCAGCCATGCCGATCTGGTTCGCATACACGTTGATCGTGTTGCTGGTCATCACGAGCGTTCTGCTCACCATGCTGATCCTGCTGCACCGGGGTAAGGGCGGCGGGCTGTCGAGCATGTTCGGCGGCGGCGTCAGCTCCAGCCTGGCCGGCTCGTCGGTGGCCGAGAAGAACCTCGACCGCTACACCGTCCTGGTGAGCATCATCTGGTTCGCCTGCATCGTCGGGCTCGGCCTCTGGCTCCGGCTCCAGCTCAACACCGGGGCCTGAGCCCGTCGGAGTCTCGGCGTACAATCTGCGCGCGGTCCGTTACGGACCGCGCGCAGTTCGTTGTGCAGCGCGTCGCCGCCGCCCACCCCCTGCCGAGCGGCGGTCCCTCCGACGACAGGAGCGAGCAGCCGTGCCCAGTGGCAACGTCATCCGTGGCTCACGGATCGGGTCCGCCCCCGAACGCCCCGCCGAGCGCTACGAGCCCGCACCCCGCCGGGCGGTGACCTACTGGTGCCGCAACGGGCACGCCACCGAGATCAGGATGGCGGTGGACGCCGAGGCGCCCCCGCTGTGGGACTGCCCCCGCTGCGGGCTGCCCGCCGGCCGGGACGCGGAGAACCCGCCCGGGCGGAGTCGTCCCGAGCCCTACAAGACCCACCTGGCGTACGTGAAGGAGCGGCGCAGCGAGGAGGAGGGGGCGGCCATCCTGGCCGAGGCCCTCGCCGCGCTGCGCCGCCGTCGCGGCCGGGAATGACACGCCGGAGCCCCGACCCCCACCGGGGGCCGGGGCTCATCGTCGTGATGGCTCAGCGCAGGCTGCGCGACCGGGGTGGCACGTCGGCCGCCGCCGACCGGTCCAGCAGCCAGAGGGTGCGCGACACGCCCCGCGCGCCGGCCGCCGGCAGTTGCACCGGGCCCGCCCCGGCCAGCGCCATGCCGACCGCCCGGGCCTTGTCGGCGCCGCTGGCCACCAGCCAGACCTCCTCGGCGGTGTTGATCGCCGGCAGGGTGAGCGTGGTCCGCAGCGGCGGCGGCTTCGGGCTGCCCCGCACCGCGCTCACCGGCCGGTTGTCGTAGTGCACCGGGTGCTCGGGGAAGACCGACGCCACGTGCCCGTCTTCGCCGACGCCGAGCATCAGCACGTCGAAGTGGGGGAGCGCGGCGTGGCCGGGCCGCGCGGCCCGGGCCAGCTCCTCGGCGTACGCGGCGGCACCGGCCTCCGGGTCGGCGCCCAGCGGGCCGTCGGAGGCCGGCATGGGGTGCACCCGGGCCGGGTCCAGCGGCACGGAGTCCAGCAGCGCCGCCCGCGCCTGCGTCTCGTTGCGCTCCGGGTCGCCGGCGGGCAGGAACCGCTCGTCGCCCCACCAGACGTCCACCCGCGACCAGTCGACCGCGTCCCGGGCCGGCAGCTCGGCCACCGCCCGGTACACCGCGGCGGCGATCCGCCCCCCGGTCAGCACCACCGACGCCTGACCCCGGTCCGCCTGCGCGTCGAGCAGCTTCACCACCAGCCGGGCCGCCACCGCCTGCGCCAGCAGGTCGGCATCGGCGTGTACGGCGACACTCGCCTCACTCATGTTGTGCCTTCGTCTCCCGACCGCGCTCGCGCGGTCCGTGTTCGTCGTGCCCGGGGGCCGGTCGGCCCGTCCGTCGCGCCCTCCCACGCCCCCGGGGACCGTGTCGGCCCCCCGGGGCAGCGGTCAGGGGGTCGCGCTGGTGCCGGCGTGGGCGGTGACCCCGGCCTCGGCCCGCTGCGCGGTCGCCGGGTCCTTCCAGACGTGCACCCGCCCGGCGGGCCGCTGGTCCAGGCCGGAGATGCCGGCCGCCGCGCCCAGCGCCTCGGCGTACACCTGGTCGGCGTCGAGCCGGCGCAGCTCCTCGGCCAGTTCGTCGCCGAGCGGGCGGCGCACCAGCGGCAGGGTCCGGTCCTCCTGACCGGTCCGGCGGAACACCGCCATGTTGTCGTCGCGGGTCAGCGTCAGCTCGTCGCCGTTGGCGCAGCGCAGCTGCACCTCGCGCATGCGCGGGTACTCGTCGGTGTGCTCCCACACCGGGTCGATGCCGAGCCGGGCGGTCAGCCAGCCGCGCATCAGCGCCGCGGTCGGGTCGGTGCGCGGCGCCACCACGGTCGCCGCGGTGACCCGGGCCTCGGTGGTGTCGAACGCCCCGGCGACCAGGGTGCGCCACGGGGTGATCCGGGTCCACGCCAGGTCGGTGTCGCCGGGGGCGTAGTCCCGGGCCCGCTGGCGCAGCGCGTCGATCGGGTCGGCCGCCTGCGCGGTGTCGGTGATCCGCCGGTCGGCGACCACGCCGAGGAAGTCGGTGGCGATCTCCGTCGGCGGCTCGCCGTGCCACCAGGTCACCACCGGTACGTCCGGCACCAGCAGCGGCATCACCACGGACTCGGCGTGCAGGGCCAGCCGGCCGTACATCCGGGTCACCACCGCCTCGCACGGGCCGAGCCGCCCGCCGACGACGATCTCCGCGTCCAGCCGGTTGCGCTCCCGTTCCACGTCGGTGCGCACGACCACCAGCAGCCGGCACGGGTGGGCCGCCGCGGCGATGGTCGCCGCCGCCTCCGCCTCGCGGACCCGCTTCTCGTCCACCACCACGATGAGGGTCAGCGCCATGCCGCTGGCCACCCCGCCCGCGCTGCGCCGCTCGGCGGCGAGCGCCTTGACCACCTCGTTCCCGGTGGTGTCCCACAGGCCGATCACTGGAGCCTCCCGGTCCGCTGGCTGTGCCCGCGCACGCCGCTGTGTCCGATCATCCGCGCGCTCACGCCCGCCGCCAGGCGCGGCCCTCGCGCGCCAGCATTTCGTCGGCCGCCCGGGGCCCCCACTCGCCGGCCCGGTACGGCTCCGGCTTGGTGCCCGCCCAGGCGTGCTCCAGCGGGTCCACCACCTGCCAGCTCTGCTCCACCTCGGCGGCGTCCGGGAAGAGCGTCCGGTCGCCGATCAGCACGTCCAGCACCAGCCGCTCGTACGCCTCGGGGCTGGACTCGGTGAACGCCTCGCCGTACTGGAAGTCCATTGCGATGTCCCGGACCTCCATGGTCGTGCCCGGCACCTTGGAGCCGAACTTCAGCACCACGCCCTCGTCCGGCTGCACCCGGATGACGAGCTGGTTGGGGCCGAGCGACTCCATGTCGGCGGCGTTGAACGGCAGGTGCGGCGCCTTCTTGAACACGACCGCCACCTCGGTGACCCGACGGGGCAGCCGCTTGCCGGCCCGGATGTAGAACGGCACCCCCGCCCAGCGGCGGTTCTGGATGCCCAGCTCCACGGCGACGTACGTCTCGGTGGTCGAGTCCTCCGGGACGCCCTCCTCCTCCAGGTAGCCCAGCGCCCGCTCGCCGCCGACCCAGCCGGGCAGGTACTGCCCGCGCACGGTGCCCTGGGCGATGTCCTTGGGCAGGGTGATCGCCTTGAGCACCTTCAGCTTCTCGGTCCGGATCTCGTCGGCGTCGAAGCTGGTCGGCTCCTCCATCGCCACCAGGGCGAGCAGTTGGAGGAGGTGGTTCTGGAGCACGTCCCGGGCGGTGCCGACGGAGTCGTAGAAGCCGGCCCGGGTGCCGATGCCGACGTCCTCGGCCATGGTGATCTGCACCGAGTCGACGTACTTGGAGTTCCAGAGCGGCTCGAACAGGTTGTTGGCGAACCGCAGGGCGAGGATGTTCTGGACCGTCTCCTTGCCCAGGTAGTGGTCGATCCGGAAGACGTCCTGGCGGGTGAAGACGTCGTCGACCAGGTCGTTGAGCTCCTTGGCCGACGGGAGGTCGTTGCCGAACGGCTTCTCCACCACCACCCGGCGCCAGCCGCCGGACTTGGCGTTGTCGGCCATCCCGGTGCGGGCCAGCTGCTTGAGCACCACCGGGAAGGCCGCCGGCGGGATGGAGAAGTAGAACGCGGCGTTGCCGTGGATGCCGTGGCTGTCCCGCAGCTCGTCGAGGGTGGCGGCGAGGTGGTCGAAGGCGGAGTCGTCGTCGAACGAGCCACCGACGAACTTGATGTTGCCGGCGAGCCGCGACCAGACCTCCTCCCGCCAGGGGGTACGGGCGTGCTTCTTGGCCGCGTCGTGGGCCAGCGACTCGAAGTCGCCGTCGCCCCAGTCCCGCCGGGCGAAGCCCAGCACCACGAACCCGGGCGGCAGCAGCCCACGGTTGGCCAGGTCGTAGACCGCTGGCAGCAACTTCTTGCGCGCCAGGTCACCGGTGACGCCGAAGATCACCAGAGCGCAGGGCTCCGGGATCCGGGGCAGTCGCCGGTCCTGCGCGTCGCGCAGCGGGTTCACGCCGCCTCCTCGCTCCGTCTGGTCCATGTCGCTCATCTCACGCCCGCCATCGTCCGATCGCATCCAGCAGCTGGGCCAGGCCCGCCGACCTGTCGGTCAGGTGCAGGCGTAGCACGGGTCGGCCCCGGTCGGCCAGTGCCTGCCGGTCGCCGGCGGCCTGCGCCGCCTGCAGCTCTCCGAAGGAGTACGGCCGACCCGGTACCGGGAGATCAACGTGCACCGCGCCGGTGAGCTGAAGGTAGCTGCCGACCGGCGGGCCGCCCTTGTGGTACTGCCCGGTGGAGTGCAGGTACCGGGGGCCCCAGCCGAAGGTGACCGGACGCCCGGCGGCCCGCGCCAGCAGCGGCCGCAGCTGCGCCGCCGCCGCGTCGTCCACCCGGTCCAGGTACGCCGTCACGGCGAGGTAGCCCGCGTCGCCCACGCCGTCCACCAGGTGGCGCAGCGCGCCGGTGAGGTCGGCGGGCGTGCCCGGCGGGGCGTACACCTCGATTGCGCCCTCGGTCGACGAGGGCGCCTGCGCCGGCGGCCCGGATTCCAGGATCCGCCGGGTGTTGTCCTTGCTCGCGGCGACGTCCGGCTGGTCGAACGGGTCGACGCCGAGCACCACCGCCGCGACCGCGGTCGCGTACTCCCAGGTCAGGAACTGGGCCCCGAGGGGGCCGTTCACCGCCAGGTCGGGTTCGCAGCCGCCGCCGGGGACGTCCCCCGCGGTCAGCGCGCCACCGTGGCTGACGGTCAGCACGTCCGGTCCGGTCGCCCCCGGCGCCTGCGGGGACTCCACCACCACGGGCAGGACGCCGAGCCCGGCCTTGCCGGTCGACTCGGCGAGCAGCTGCTCGATCCAGTCGCCCAGGCCGTCCAGGCCGGTGCCGTCGGGGACCAGGGCGACCTTGTCCCGGCCGGTGGTGGCCGCCGCGGCGAGCGCCGCCCCGAGCGCCAGGCCCGGATTGTCCCGGTCCCCGCCCAGCGCGGCCGACACCGCCTCGGCGTCGTCCAGCAGCTCGGTGACCTCCACCCCGGCCAGCGCGGCGGGGACCAGGCCGAACGCGGTCAGCGCCGCGTACCGCCCGCCCACCTGCGGGTCGGCCGGCAGCACCACCACGCCCATCTCGTCGGCGGTGGCCTCCAGCGGGGAGCCCGGGTCGGTGACCACCACGAAGTGCCGGGCCGCCTCGGCCTCGGTCATCCCGGCGTCCAGGAACGCCTGCCAGTACGCCCGGCGGTGGCTGTCGGTCTCCACCGTCGTGCCGGACTTGCTGGCCACCACGACCACCGTGCGCTCCAGCCGGTCGGCCAACGCCGCCCGGACCCGGCCCGGGTCGGTGGTGTCGAGCACGGTCAGCGGCCGGCCCAGGGTCCGCGTGATGGTCTCGGCGGCGAGCGAGGAACCGCCCATCCCGGCGAGCACCACGTGGTCCAGGTCCTCCAGCTCCGCCGCCAGCTCGGCGAGCTGGGGGAGCAGCTCCCGGCTGCGGCGGTGGGTGTCCAGCCAGCCGAGGCGGGTCGTCGCCTCCTCCTCGACGGCCGGCCCCCAGAGTCCGGGGTCCCCGGCGGCCAGCCGGGCCGGGACGTCCCGGCCGGCCAGCGCGTCCCGCACGGACGCGGGCGCGGACCTGTCGACCGCGTCCGCGCCGTGCACGGCCAGCCCGGCGGCGACGTCCGCCGGGCCGGCCAGCAGGTCACCCATGTCGCCACCCGCGTCGGGTGGCGGCGTGGAGCGGCGCGGGGCGGGGCCCCGCGACGCGTCCGACGCTTTCCGTCACGCGTTGCCCCCGGCCTGCTCGGCGGCCTGCGCGTTGCCCTTCGCGGCCTTGTTCGGGGCGCCGGTGCCCTGCGCGGCGGCGGTGAGCGACTTGCGCACCCCGTCGAGCAGCTCCAGCCAGCTGGCCTCGAACTTCTCCACGCCCTCCCGCTCCAGGGTGGCGATCACGTCGGACATGTCGACGCCCACCGACTCCAGGTCGGTGAAGACCTTGCGGGCCTCGTCGTACGCCCCGGTGATGGTGTCGCTCCGGGTCTCGCCGTGGTCGGCGTAGGCGTGGATGACCGATTCCGGCATGGTGTTGACCGTGCCGGGGGCGATCAGCTCCTCGACGTAGATGACGTCCCGGTAGTCCGGGTTCTTCGTCGAGGTGGACGCCCACAGCGGCCGCTGCGGGTGGGCGCCCGCGTCGGCCAGGGCCTGCCACCGGTCGGAGGAGAAGACCTCGCCGTAGCGCTCGTACGCCAGCCGGGCGTTGGCGACGGCCGCCTTGCCGCGCAGCGCCTTGGCCTCGTCCGAGCCGATCTTCTCCAGCCGCTTGTCGACCTCGGAGTCGACGCGGGAGACGAAGAACGACGCCACCGAGCCGATCTTGGAGAGGTCGTGCCCGTTCGCCTTCGCCTGCTCCAGGCCGGCGAGGAAGGCCTCCATCACCGCGGAGTACCGGTCCAGGCCGAAGATCAGCGTGACGTTGACGCTGATCCCCTCGGCCAGGGTGGCGGTGATCGCCGGCAGGCCCGCCTCGGTAGCCGGGATCTTGATGAAGAGGTTGGGACGGTCGATCAGCCACCACAACCCCTTGGCCTCGGCGACCGTCTTCTCCGTCTCGTGGGCCAGCCGCGGGTCCACCTCGATGGAGACCCGGCCGTCGACCCCGGCGCTCGCGTCGTACGCCGGCCGCATCACGTCGCAGGCCCACCGCACGTCGTACGTGGTCAGCAGGCGAACCGCCTCTTCGACCTCCAGGCCACGCGTGGCGAGGTCCTTGAGCTGCCAGTTGTACTCGTCCGCGTCGCTCAGCGCCTTGGCGAAGATGGTCGGGTTGGACGTCACCCCGACCAGGTGCTTCTCCCGGCGCAGCTGGTCCAGCCCGCCGGAACTCAGTCGTACCCGCGAAAGATCGTCGAGCCAGATCGCCACCCCAGCGGCGCTCAGCTCACCCAGCCTGTCCGTCATGCCGTCCACGCTCCCCTCAGTTGCCGGTCGTGAAACCGGTGATGTCGCCCACCCGGGCCATCGAGGCGTGTGCCGCCGCCACGATCCGGTCGGGGGTGAACCCGAACTGCTCGAAGAGCACGGTGTGCGGGGCACTCGCGCCGTAGTGCTCCAGGCTGACGCTTTCGCCGAGGTCGCCGACGACGCCGCGCCAGGACATGGCGATGCCCGCCTCCACGCTCACCCGTGCCTTTACCCCGCGCGGCAGCACCGACTCCCGGTAGGCCTCGTCCTGCTCGTAGAACCACTCCTGGCAGGGCATCGAGACGACCCGGGTGGGGGTGCCGTCGGCCTCCAGCCGCTCCCGGGCGGTGAGGCAGAGCTGCACCTCGGAGCCGGTGCCGACGATGATCACCTGCGGCTTGCCGGTGGACGCCTCGGCCAGCACGTAGCCGCCCTTGGTCACGCCCTCGGCGCTGCCCAGCGTCTCCCGGTCCAGCGTCGGCAGCGCCTGCCGGCTCAGCGCCAGCGCGGTCGGCCGGTCGGTGTGCTCCAGCGCCTGCCGCCAGGCCCAGGCGGTCTCGTTGGCGTCCGCCGGGCGGACCACGTCCAGGCCGGGGATGGCACGCAGCGCGGTCAGGTGCTCCACCGGCTGGTGGGTCGGGCCGTCCTCGCCCAGGCCGATCGAGTCGTGCGTCCAGACGTAGACCACCGGCAGCTTCATCAGCGCCGCCAGCCGCACCGAGGGGCGCATGTAGTCGCTGAACACCAGGAAGGTGCCGCCGTACGGGCGGGTCCCGCCGTGCAGGGCGATGCCGTTGAGGATCGCTCCCATGGCGTGCTCACGGATGCCGAAGTGCAGCGTGCGGCCGTACTCGTGGCCCGGGAAGTCCTTGGTGGCGTGGGTGGCCGGGATGAACGACGGCTCGCCCTTCATGGTGGTGTTGTTGCTCTCCGCCAGGTCGGCGGAGCCGCCCCAGAGCTCCGGCAGCACCGGGGCGAGCGCCTCCAGCACCTTGCCGGAGGCGGCCCGGGTGGCCACGCCCTTGGCGTCGGCGGGGAAGGTCGGCAGGGCCTCGGTCCAGCCCTGCGGCAGCACCCGGCCGGCCATCCGCTCCCAGAGCGCCTTGCGCTCGGGGTTGGCCTGCGACCAGGCGTCGAACGCGGTCGTCCACTCCCGCTGGGCGGCCTCGCCGCGGCTCATCACCTGGCGGGCGTGGCCCAGCACCTCCTCGTCGACCTCGAAGCTCTGCGCGGGGTCGAAGCCGAGGACCTGCTTGGTGGCGGCCACCTCGTCGGCGCCGAGCGCCGAGCCGTGGATCTTGCCGGTGTTCTTCTTGTTGGGCGCGGGCCAGCCGATGATGGTGCGCAGCGCGATGAAGGAGGGACGGCCGGTTTCCGCCTTGGCGGCCAGCAGCGCCTGGTGGAGCGCCTCCACGTCCTCGTGGTAGTCGCCCTGGTCGGCATCGCCGGTCCGCCAGTCGACGGTCTGCACGTGCCAGCCGTACGCCTCGTAGCGGGCCGCCACGTCCTCGCTCTTGGCGATCCGGGTGTCGTCCTCGATGGAGATCTCGTTGTCGTCGTAGATCACCGTGAGGTTGCCCAGCTGCTGGTGCCCGGCCAGCGCGCTGGCCTCGTGGCTGATGCCCTCCTCGATGTCGCCGTCGGAGGCGATGCACCAGATGTCGTGGTCGAAGACCGAGCCGCCCGGCTCGCTCTCCGGGTCGAACAGGCCCCGCTCGCGGCGGGCGGCCATCGCCATGCCGACCGCGTTGCCCAGGCCCTGGCCGAGCGGGCCGGTGGTGGTCTCCACGCCGGGGGTGTGCCCGTGCTCCGGGTGGCCGGGGGTGAGCGAGCCCCACTGCCGCAGCGACTGCAGGTCCTCCAGCGCGAGGGGGTAGCCGGAGAGGAAGAGCTGGATGTAGAGGGTCAGGCTGGAGTGCCCGGCGGAGAGGACGAACCGGTCCCGGCCGGGCCAGTTCGGGTCGGCCGGGTTGTGGCGCATCACCCGGTTGAACAGCAGGTACGCCGCGGGCGCCAGGCTCATCGCGGTGCCCGGGTGGCCGTTGCCGGATTTCTCCACGGCGTCCATGGCCAGCACGCGGACGGTGTCGACGGCCCGGCGGTCGAGGTCGGTCCAGTTGAGTGCGGGGTGCTCGGGTCGGTTGGCAGCCACGATCGTTTGTGCTCCTCGGCAGATGGGCGGAACCCTCACTGATGACCCTATCGAGCGGCCCTAAACGTCCGCCCGGGGATCACTCCACCCTGTTGGGTACGGGTCGGACCCGTCTGGTCGTTCAGCCCGTCGGTGTGACGGCCCGCACCGTTGTCGGGTCGCCCGGGCAGCCAAAACGACGACGCGTAGTCTGTGGGTCGGTGTGTGGACCCTTCCCGGTCCCGCCGACCTGATCACCCCTGCCGATGCCGGAAGGTGGCAATCCGTGAGCATGATCACCGAGCGCCCCGTCAGCAACTCTGCCGGGCAGCCGCCGGTGCGCACGGTGGTCGCGGAGCCGGCCCGCCGCGACGTTCGGGCGGTCATCGCCGCGTACGTCGCGCTGACCAAGCCCCGCATCGTCGAGCTGCTGCTGGTCACCACGGTGCCGGCGATGATGCTCGCCGACGGCGGCATGCCGTCGCTCTGGCTGGTGGCCGTGGTGCTGGTCGGCGGCTCGCTCGCGGCCGGCGCGGCGAGCGTGATCAACTGCTACATCGACCGCGACATCGACCAGCTGATGCGGCGTACGAAGCGCCGCCCGCTGCCAGCGCACACCGTGTCGCCGCGCAACGCGCTCGTCTTCGGCCTGGTGCTGGCGGCGGTGTCGGTGGTCCTGATGGCGGCCTGCACCAACCTGCTGGCCGCCGGGCTGACCCTGGCGGCGATCGTCTACTACGACGTCGTCTACACGCTCTGGCTCAAGCGCACCACCCCGACGAACACCTTCTGGGGCGGCGCCTGCGGGGCGGCCCCGGTGCTGATCGGCTGGGCGGCGGTGACCGGCTCGCTGGCGCCGCAGGCCTGGGTGCTCTTCGGCGTGGTCTTCTTCTGGCAGATGCCGCACTTCTACCCCCTGGCGATGAAGTACAAGGACGACTACGCCCGGGCGGGCATCCCGATGCTGCCGGTGGTGGCCTCGGCCCGCCGGGTCAACGCCGAGATCCTGATCTTCGCCTGGATCACCGTGCTGCTCTCGCTGGCGCTCTGGCCGATGGGGATGAGCCCGATCTACGGCGTGCCGACCCTGGTGGTGGGCGGGATCTTCGTTCTCGAGGCGCACCGGCTCTGCCGCCGGGTGACCCGGGGCGAGGCCGTCAAGCCGATGCGGCTGTTCCACTGGTCGACGACCTACCTGACCATCCTCTTCGCCGCTGTCGCCCTCGACGCGCTGGTCTGACCGCCGCCGAGCGGTCGCTGACCGCCCCGGGCGGCCTTGCGGGCCGGTCCGTCGGGTCCGGACGATGAATTTCCAGAGTCGGTTTTCGGTCTGAGTCCCATCGACTCAACTCGGACCCATTGGGGCGATCCGGACCGCCCGATTCGCCTTTATTTATCCGACAAGTACGGGCGATTCACCTGTGGTCTTCCTTAAACCCGTAGGTAATTGGCATCACAAATAGTTCATGCTTCTCGCACGTACGGGGGCATGTCTGCTTAGGCTTCGCGTCATGGCAGATGGTTCCGATACGACGCTGACGGCTGAGCAGACCGCCGAGCAGGCCCCCAACGGGCTGGTCTCGGGCATCAAGTCGTTCGCCGCCGGCCACGGTGGCGCCAAGGCGGTCATCGAGTACGTCGGCAAGCGTGGCGCACGGATCGTCCTCGTCGGCGAGGACGGCGCGTGGGCCGACCAGTTCGCGGACGACACCGTCGTCGCGCGGCAGGCGTGCGCCAAGGCGGGAGTCACCGTCGAGAACGCCTGGGAGCGTGAACTGATGGACCAGATGCGTCCGAGCAACGACCTCTGGCGGTCGATGGCCCGGCGCACGATGGCCCGTTGACATAAATTGACCAACCACCACCAGTCGACCCGGGGGGAACCCCGGGTCGCTCTCGTCACCTGTGACCGGCTCGCCGACCTCGACCCGGACGACCGACTCGTACTCGCCCCGCTCGCCGCGCGCGGCGTCACCGCCGAGGTGGCCGTCTGGGACGACCCGAGGGTCGACTGGGCCGGGTACGACCTGGTCGTGCTCCGCTCACCCTGGGACTACGCGCTGCGCCGCGACGAGTTCGTCGCCTGGGCGCAGACCGTGCCGGCCCTGGTCAACCCCGCCGACGTGGTCCGCTGGAACACCGACAAGCGCTACCTGGGCGAGTTGTCGGCGGCCGGCGTGCCGGTCGTGCCGACCTCGTGGGTGGCGCCGGGGGAGTCCTGGCGACCGCCCGCCGACTCCGGCGAGTACGTCATCAAGCCGGCGGTCAGCGCGGGCAGCCAGGACACCGGCCGCTACGACCTGGCCGACCCGGAGCACCGCGAGCTGGCCGCCGCGCACGTGCGGCGGCTGTCGGACGCCGGCCGGCTGACCATGGTGCAGCCGTACCTCGACGCGGTGGACTCGGACGGTGAGACGGCGCTGCTGTTCCTGGCCGGCCCGCAGGGGCTGGCGTTCAGCCACGCGATCCGCAAGGGCGCGATGCTGGACGGCCCGGATCTCGGCGTGGAAGGGCTCTACAAGCCCGAGGAAATCAGCGCCCGCACCGCCGGTGGCGAGCAGCTGGCCGTCGCGGAGCGGGTCCTGGCCGAGGTGCCGGGCGGGCCCGAGCGCCTGCTCTACGCCCGGGTGGACCTGATCCCCGGCCCGGACGGCGCGCCCGTCCTGGTGGAGCTGGAGCTGACCGAGCCGTCGCTCTTCCTCGGGTACGCCGACGGGGCCGCCGAACGCCTCGCCGACGCCGTCCTCACCCACCTGGCCCGCCGCCGGCCCTGACCGCCCTACCCCCGTCCGACCCTGCAGCGGGTGCGGCCGTCGTCCCTCACCGACGACGGACGCACCCGCTCTTTCTCATCCCGGGGCGCCGCGTCGTTGCGGGGTCGCTGGTCGGGCCCGCAGACGGCCAGCCGGCGTCCTCGCCCTGATCGACCCCGTGTGCGGCGTGTTGGGGTGTCCGGCGCCTGGGATACCCCAACACGCCGCAAACGGCGGCGCCGACGCGCAGCCGGCGGGACCGGGCGGGACAGAGGGGGGGTGCGGGCGGGTCAGGCGGTGGCGGGGACCCGTTCCTCGGCGGGAGCGGGGGCCGGGACGGGGGTCGGGCGGCGTTCGCGGGTCGACCAGAGCACCGACAGGGTGGCCAGCAGCACCAGGCAGGAGCCGAGCATGTGCGCGCCGACCAGCAGCGCCGGCAGGTCGGTGAAGTACTGCACGAAGCCGATAACGCCCTGACCCAGCTCCACCGCGACCAGCACCACGGCGGCCCGGGCCGGGCCGGTCGCGCCGACCGCCCGGAACGCGAAGACGAGCGCCACCGAGAGCCCGAGCAGCAGGAACACCGCGTCGGCGTGCACCTGGGAGATCTGTTCCGGGTCGAGGCCGTTGCGGGCCGCGCCGCCGTCGCCGGCGTGCGGGCCGCTGCCGGTCACCCAGGTGCCCACGACCAGCACCGCGACGCTGACCACCGTGGTGAGCGCCGCCAGGGTGCGCAGCGGGCCGGGCACCACGGCGACCGCCGGGCCGTCCGGGTCCTTGATCCGCCGCCAGAGCGCGTACGCGGCCGCGATGACCGCCATCGAGGCGAGGAAGTGCAGTCCGACCACCCACGGGTTGAGGTTGGTCAGCACGGTGATCCCGCCGATCACCGCCTGCGCGGGGATACCGAGGAACACCGCCACCGCCAGCCCCAGCAGCCCCTTGCGGCGCGGCCGGTGCGCCAGCACCGCCAGCAAGGTGGCCAGCGCGATGAGGCCGACGGCGAAGGTGAGCAGCCGGTTGCCGAACTCGATCACCCCGTGCACGCCCATCTCGGCGGTGGTGTGGTACGACTCGTCCGTGCACCGCGGCCAGGTCGGGCAGCCGAGCCCGGAGGCGGTGAGCCGGACGGCCCCACCGGTCACGACGATGGCCACGTTCGCCACGATCGAGGCGTACGCGAGGCGGCGCAGCAGAGCGGTGGAGACCGGGAACCGGACGGATCGCTTCACGGAGCGAATCCTACGCACCGTAGTGGAGCACGATCGGGTGACTCCGCCGGCCCGGTGTCAGGGATCACCGGGGGCCGGGTTTGCGGGCCTCCGGCGAATTACGTAACGTTGGCGTTGTGAAAAACGCGGCGGCGCTCTCCGAGCAGCAGCCGGCGACCGGGACGGTCGTCGGCGGCGGCTCCAGGTCGCGGCGCGGCGTCAGACGCGCCGAGCTGGAGTTGTCGCAGGCCGCGTCCACCGATCTTTCCACCTCCACCCGGGACCGGGTCACCCAGCTGCTGCTGGAGCGGGGGGCGACCACCGCCGCCCAGCTCGGCTCGGCGCTGGGGCTCAGCCCGGCCGCGATCCGCCGGCACCTCGACGCGATGCTCGCCGACGGTGACGTGGTCGCCCGCGAGCAGGCCGTGCGCGGCAGCCGCGGGCGCGGTCGCCCGGCGAAGGTCTTCCTGCTGACCGAGGCCGCCCGGGTCCGCTGCGGCACCCACCACTACGACAACATGGCCACCGCCGCGCTGCGCTGGATCGCCCGCAACGGCGGTTCGTCGGCGGTCGAGGCGTTCGCCGCCGACCAGGTCGCCGCGTTGGAGGCCCGCTGCCGGGCCGCCATGGAGGACGCCGGGGACGACCCGCTCGCGCGGGCGGAGGCGCTCGCGAGCGCCCTCACCGCCGAGGGATACGCTGCCAACGCGTCCACGATCGCCTCCGGCGGCCAGCTGTGTCAGCACCACTGCCCGGTGGCGCACGTGGCCGCCGAGTTCCCCCAACTGTGCGAGGCCGAGACCGCGGTGATCTCCCGTCTGGTCGGCACCCACGTACAGCGCCTGGCCACCATCGCGCACGGCGACGGGGTGTGCACCACGCACATTCCGGCTCAGCCGCGTGCCCAGTCCGGTAACACCGTCACCACTGTGAGGACAGATAGATGACCGAGCAGATCGTCCAGCCCCTGACCCAGGATGAGCAGCTCGCCGCCCTGGGTAACTACGAGTACGGCTGGGCCGACCCCGACGTCGCCGGGTCGGTCGCCCAGCGCGGTCTCAGCGAGGCGGTGGTGCGGGACATCTCGGCCAAGAAGAACGAGCCGGCCTGGATGCTGGACCTGCGCCTGAAGGGCCTGCGGCTGTTCGGCCGCAAGCCGATGCCGGCCTGGGGCGCGGACCTCACCGGGATCGACTTCGACAACATCAAGTACTTCGTCCGCTCCACGGAGAAGCAGGCCGCCAACTGGGAGGACCTGCCCGAGGACATCAAGAACACCTACGACCGGCTGGGCATCCCCGAGGCGGAGAAGCAGCGCCTGGTCGCCGGCGTCGCGGCGCAGTACGAGTCCGAGGTCGTCTACCACAAGATCCGTGAGGACCTCGAGGAGCAGGGTGTCCTCTTCCTGGACACCGACACCGCGCTGCGCGAGCACGAGGACGTCTTCAAGGAGTACTTCGGCACGGTGATCCCGGTCGGCGACAACAAGTTCGCCGCCCTGAACACCTCCGTCTGGTCCGGCGGCTCGTTCATCTACGTGCCGAAGGGTGTGCACGTGGAGATCCCGCTGCAGGCCTACTTCCGGATCAACACGGAGAACATGGGCCAGTTCGAGCGGACGCTGATCATCGTCGACGAGGGCGCGTACGTGCACTACGTCGAGGGCTGCACCGCGCCGATCTACTCCTCCGACTCGCTGCACAGCGCGGTGGTGGAGATCATCGTCAAGAAGAACGCCCGCTGCCGTTACACGACCATCCAGAACTGGTCGAACAACGTCTACAACCTGGTCACCAAGCGCGCCGTCTGCCACGAGGGCGCGACCATGGAGTGGGTCGACGGCAACATCGGCTCCAAGGTGACCATGAAGTACCCGGCGGTCTACATGACCGGCGAGCACGCCAAGGGCGAGGTGCTCTCGGTGGCGATGGCCGGCGAGGGCCAGCACCAGGACGCCGGCGCCAAGATGGTGCACGCCGCGCCGCACACCTCCTCCACCATCGTGTCCAAGTCGATCGCCCGGGGCGGCGGCCGCACCTCGTATCGGGGCCTGGTCCAGGTGCTGGAGGGCTCGCACCACAGCCGGAGCACCGTCAAGTGCGACGCGCTGCTGGTCGACACCATCTCCCGCTCGGACACCTACCCCTACGTCGACATCCGCGAGGACGACGTGGCGATGGGGCACGAGGCGACCGTCTCCAAGATCAGCGACGACCAGCTCTTCTACCTGATGAGCCGCGGTCTGAGCGAGGACGAGGCGATGGCGATGATCGTGCGTGGCTTCATCGAGCCGATCGCCAAGGAGCTCCCGATGGAGTACGCCCTGGAGCTCAACCGCCTGATCGAACTCCAGATGGAGGGCGCGGTCGGCTGACGCCCGCCCGCGTTGCGGCGGGCCGCGCCCGGCCCGGCCCGCCGTCCGGTTCAACTGACATCGTCGTCGCAGACAGACCAAGGAAGAGATGACTACCCAGGCTTCCGCGCCGCCCAGCACCAAGACGCAGGCGCTCCGCTCGTACGACGTCGCCGACTTCCCGGCCCTCACCGGCCTGGAGGAGGAGTGGCGTTTCACCCCGCTCAAGCGCCTGCGCGGGCTGGTCGGCGGGGCGCAGGCCGCCACCGCCACGGTCCGGCACGAGTACGGCGACCTGCCCGAGGGCGTCACCGTCGGGCGGATCGGCGCGGACGACCCGCGGGTGGGCAGCGTGCTCACCCCGGTCGACCGGGTCAGCGCCCTGGGGTACGGCGGCGCGGGTGACGCGCTGCTGGTGGAGGTCGCCCGGGACGCCGTGGTCGGCGCGCCGGTGACCCTGCGGGTGGTCGGCGACGGCGCCGAGGGGCTGGCCTTCGGGCACACCTTCGTCGACGTGGGCCGGTTCGCCGAGGTCACCCTGGTGCTGGAGCACGTCGGCTCGGCCACCCTGGCCGACAACGTCGAGGTGTCGGTGGCCGAGGGCGCGAAGCTGATCCTGGTCACCGTCGCCGACTGGGCCGCCGACGCGGTGCAGGCCCAGCACCTCAAGGTCAAGCTGGGCCGCGACGCCAAGGTCACGCACATCCAGGTCAGCCTCGGCGGCGACCTGGTCCGGCAGTACACCTCGGTGGAGTACACCGGCCGGGGCGGCGAGGCCGAGCTGTACGGCGTCTACTTCGCCGACGGCGGCCAGCACCTGGAGCACCGCCAGCTGGTCGACCACAACGTGCCGGACTGCCGCAGCTACGTCGGCTACCGGGGCGCCCTGCAGGGCGACGACGCGCACACCGTCTGGGTGGGCGACGTGCTGATTCGCGCGGAGGCGACCGGCACCGACACGTACGAGATCAACCGGAACCTGCTGCTCTCCGACGGCGCGCGGGCGGACTCCGTACCCAACCTGGAGATCGAGACCGGCGAGATCGCCGGCGCCGGCCACGCGAGCGCGACCGGCCGCTTCGACGACGAGCAGCTGTTCTACCTGATGGCCCGGGGCATCCCGGAGGGCGAGGCCCGTCGCCTGGTGGTGCGCGGCTTCTTCGCCGAGCTGATCAACAAGATCCCGGTCGAGGAGCTGCGCGAGCGGCTCGGCGACGCGATCGAGGCCCGGCTGGCCAAGGCGGGCGCCTGATGATCAAGATCTGCTCGACCGAGGACGTGCCGAAGGGGACCGCGATCAGCGCGGACGTCGACGGCGTCCAGATCGCGGTCGTGCACGGCGAGGACGACACCTTCTACGCCGTCCACGACGAGTGCTCGCACGCCTCGGTCGCCCTCTCCGAGGGTGAGGTCGAGGGGTGCACGCTGGAATGCTGGCTGCACGGATCCCGTTTCGACCTGCGGACGGGCGAGCCCACCGGGCTGCCCGCCACCGAACCCGTCCCCGTCTATCCCGTCGAAGTCCGCGACGGCGACATCTACGTCAGCCTGACGCCGAGCAATGGAGTGACCCGATAATGAGCACCCTGGAGATCCGCGACCTGAAGGTGTCGGTCAAGCTGCCCGAGGGTGAGCTCAAGCCGATCCTGGCCGGTGTCGACCTGACCGTCCGCTCGGGTGAGACGCACGCGATCATGGGGCCGAACGGTTCCGGCAAGTCCACCCTGGCGTACTCGATCGCCGGCCACCCCAAGTACGAGATCACCGGCGGCTCGGTGACCCTCGACGGCGAGGACGTGCTGGCCATGTCCGTCGACGAGCGGGCCCGCGCCGGCCTCTTCCTGGCCATGCAGTACCCGGTCGAGGTCCCCGGCGTCTCGGTGGCCAACTTCCTGCGTACCGCCAAGACCGCCATCGACGGCGAGGCGCCGAAGCTGCGCACCTGGGGCGGCGAGCTGCGCGGCGCCATGGAGCGCCTCCAGATGGACCCGGCGTTCGCCCAGCGCAACGTCAACGAGGGCTTCTCCGGCGGTGAGAAGAAGCGGCACGAGATCGTGCAGCTGGAGCTGCTCAAGCCGAAGATCGCCATCCTCGACGAGACCGACTCCGGCCTCGACGTGGACGCGCTGCGCGTGGTCAGCGAGGGCGTGAACCGGGTCCGGGACACCGGCGACACCGGCGTGCTGCTGATCACCCACTACACCCGCATCCTGCGCTACATCAAGCCGGACTTCGTGCACGTCTTCGTCGCCGGCCGGATCGTCGAGCAGGGCGGGCCGGAGCTGGCCGACAAGCTCGAGGCCGGGGGCTACGAGCGGTACGCGGCCGGGGCCGGTTCGGCGCGGGCCTGACACGACAGGGGCTGGCTGAGATGACCACCATCGCGATCCCGTCCGGGATGCCGCAGTACGACGACGTGCCACGCTTCGACGTGGCAGGAGTGCGCGCCGACTTCCCGATCCTGGACCGGGAGATCAACGGGCACCGGCTGGTCTATCTCGACAGCGCCAACACCTCGCACAAGCCGCGTCAGGTGCTCGACGTGCTCGCCGAGCACTACGCGATGCACAACGCCAACGTGTCGCGCTCGGTGCACACCCTGGGCACCGAGGCGACCGAGGCGTACGAGGGGGCGCGGGCGAAGATCGCCGCGTTCATCAACGCGCCGAGCGTGGACGAGGTGGTGTTCACCAAGAACTCCACCGAGGCGATCAACATCGTGGCGTACGCGTTCTCCAACGCCTCGCTGCGGGCCGACGCCGACCCCCGGTTCCGGCTCGGCCCGGGCGACGAGGTGGTGATCTCCGAGATGGAGCACCACTCGAACATCGTCCCGTGGCAGCTGCTCTGCGAGCGCACCGGCGCGACCCTGCGCTGGTTCCCGGTCACCGACAACGGGCGGCTGGACGAGTCGGGGCTGGAGGAGCTGGTCACCGAGCGGACGAAGATCGTCTCGCTGGTGCACATGTCCAACATCCTCGGCACGGTCAACGCCACCTCCCGGATCACCCAGCGGGTCCGTGAGGTGGGTGCGCTGCTGCTGCTCGACTGCTCGCAGTCGGTGCCGCACATGCCGATGGACGTGGTCGACTACGACGCCGACTTCATCGTCTTCACCGGCCACAAGATGTGCGGCCCGACCGGCATCGGCGTGCTCTGGGGCCGGGGCGAGCTGCTCGCCGCGATGCCCCCGGTGCTCGGCGGCGGGTCGATGATCGAGACTGTGTCGATGGCGGGCTCGACGTTCGCCGCGCCGCCGGCCCGGTTCGAGGCCGGCACCCCGCCGATCGCCGAGGCGGTCGCGCTCGGCGCGGCGGTGGACTACCTCACCGGCATCGGGATGCGCGCCATCCAGTGGCACGAGAAGCAGCTGACGGCGTACGCGCTGGACGCCCTCGCCACCGTGCCGGGGCTGCGGATCTTCGGACCGACGGTGCCGGTCGGCCGGGGTGGGACGATCTCGTTCGCGCTCGGTGACATCCACCCGCACGACGTGGGGCAGGTCCTCGACTCGCTCGGCGTGCAGGTGCGGGTGGGGCATCACTGCGCGAAGCCGGTGTGCACCCGGTTCGGCGTTCCGGCCATGACGCGGGCGTCGTTCTACCTGTACACCACCACGGAGGAGATCGACGCCCTGGTGGCGGGGCTCGAGCAGGCGCGGAAGGTGTTCGACTGATGCAGCTCGACCAGCTCTACCAGGAGATCATCCTGGACCACTACAAGCACCCGCACGGGCGTGGCCTGCGCGACGCCGACCCGGACGCCCGGGTCGCCGAGGCGCACCACGTCAACCCGACCTGCGGTGACGAGATCACCGTCCGGGTGGCCACCGACGGCGACACCCTCGACGACATCTCGTACGACGGGATGGGCTGCTCGATCAGCCAGGCGTCGGCGAGCGTGCTGCACGAGCTGCTGCGCGGTCGGGGTGCGGGTGAGGCGTTCGCCGTGCACGAGGCGTTCGTCGAGTTGATGTCCGGGCGTGGCCAGGTCACGCCGGACGAGGACGTACTCGGTGACGGGGTGGCTTTCGCGGGCGTCGCCCGCTACCCCGCCCGGGTCAAGTGCGCGCTGCTGCCGTGGATGGCGTTCAAGGACGCCGCGGCACGCGCCGGCGTGGGCGTGAGCCCGACGGAGGTGAAGGCATGAACAGCGAGGACACCGCCACCGCGGCGACGCCGGAGGCCGGTGACGCCGCCACGACGCCGGCGACCGGTGCCGTGGCGACCGACGGCGCTCCGACGCCGGCGGGCGGCAAGGCCGCCCTCGCCGACATCGAGGAGGCGATGAAGGACGTCGTCGACCCGGAGCTCGGCATCAACGTGGTCGACCTAGGCCTGGTGTACGGCGTGCACGTCGACGACGAGAACGTGGCGACGCTGGACATGACGCTCACCTCGGCGGCCTGCCCGCTCACCGACGTGATCGAGGACCAGGCCCGGCAGGCGCTGACCACCGGCCCCGGCGGGGGACTGGTCAACGACATCCGGATCAACTGGGTCTGGCTGCCGCCGTGGGGTCCCGACAAGATCACCGACGAGGGGCGCGACCAGCTCCGCTCGCTCGGCTTCAACGTCTGACCGACCGCGCCGGCTGGCCGGACGAAAGGCCCCGACCTCAGGTCGGGGCCTTTGTCGTACGCGCGGCCCGCACCGACGGATAACCGGTGGCGTGCCCGGACGGCGTCCGGCGACAATCGCTGCGTGATCGAGTCGAAGTCGTCCCGCACCGTCCCTGTCGCCGCGGCCATCGCCGCCGGGCGACAGCGGCCGGTGCCGCGGCGGCTGCGACCCGGTACCCGCCGCCATGGGTGACGCGCTGCTCGCCGGCCTGCTCGCCGGCTACGGGGTGGCGGTGCCGGTCGGGGCGATCGCCATCGTGGTCATCGGGCTCACCGCCCGTACCTCGTTGCGGGTCGGCGCCGCCGCCGCCCTCGGGGTGGCCGCGGCGGACGGCCTCTACGCCGCGCTGGCCGTGCTCGGCGGCGCGGCCCTCGCCGGCCTGGTGCGCCCGGTGGCGACCCCGTTGCGCTGGGCGGCCGTCGTGATCCTGCTCTTCCTCGCCGGGCAGCTCGCCGTGGGCGCGCTGCGCCGGCACCGTCGCCCGCCCGGCCCGGCGCGGGCCGAGCGGGGTCTGGCCACGCCCGGCCGGGCCTTCGCCGGGCTGCTGGCGCTCACCCTGCTCAACCCGATGACCATCGTCTACTTCGTGGCCCTGGTGATCGGCCGGCAGGCGTCCGGTGGGTGGACGCCCGCCGGCCAGGTGGTCTTCGTGGCCGCGGCGTTCGCCGCCTCGGCGAGCTGGCAACTGCTGGTCGCCGGCGGCGGCTCGCTGCTCGGCCGGCTGCTCACCTCCGACCGTGGCCGGCTGGTCACCGCGCTGCTGGCCAGCGCGCTGATCGTGCTGCTGGCGCTGCGGATGGTCTGGTGAGCCGGCCGGCTCAGTGCGGGTACACCTCCAGTTCCCAGAGCGAGAAGCCGTAGGACGTGGCCCGGGTCAGCCCGACCATCCGCACGTAGCGGGCACTTGTCGTGGCGAACCGGTTGTTGTCGGTGCCGCCGTCCCCGGCGGTGGTGGACCAGACCGTCCGCCAGGCGACGCCGTCGGTGGAGACGTCGATCCGGTACGACCGGGCGTGCGCCGCCTCCCAGCGCAGCACCGCGCGGGCCACCGGCCGGACCGCGCCGAGGTCCACGGTGATCGACTGGTTGTCCGACCAGCCGCTCGACCACCGGGTGCCCCGATCGCCGTCCACCGCCCGGCTGGCCGGGAGGAAGAGCTGGCTGCTGGAGGCGGTGACCGGGCGGCCGGCGGCCAGGTTGGTCAGGTCGTCGCCGCGGCGGGCCGGGAACGACACCACCTGCTGGTAGGTCGGCCGGTTCTGCCAGGCGATGACGGGCTGCTTCAGCCCGCCGAGCGGGGACTGGACGATGGCGTCGGCGCACCACTGGTCGCCGGCCGCGCAGCTCGCGTCGCCGGGATAGACCTCGGTCGCCGGTCGGGCGGCGGCGCTGCGCAGCGTGTCCAGCAGGATCTGCCGGCAGGCGGCGAGGTCGCCGCCGCCGCAGTACCGGCGGTCCGACCCGCCGGGCACCGGCTCGCCCAGCACGGCGCGCAGGTCGGTGTCGACGTACCCCCACCAGCCGTACTGGAACGACGAGCCCTTGTGTCCCTGCGCCTCGTTGGCCGAGGTGGGCAGGGTGGACTCGTCGCCGCGCTGCTGCCCGGACGGCGACTCGTTGATCTGCATCGCGTTGACCAGCGCCTGGTACAGCTCCGGGCCCAGGGGCGCCTTGAACTGGCCGTTGACCAGCAGCGGCCACCAGGCGTCGAAGATCCGGATCGCGTCCGCGTGCCGGTACACCTTGCTGCCGGGGGCCGTCTCGACCCGCAGTGCGCCGTCGGCGCGCCAGGCCCGGAGCTTGCCCACCACGGCGGCCAGGTCGGCGTCGGTGACCGGCTGGCTCTCCAGCACCCGGATCAGCTCGTCGAGCACCTCGGCGCCGCGCAGGTCGGTCAGGCCGGCCCGCTCGACCAGCGAGGTCAGCGTGGCCCGGTCGAAGGTGCGCCCGTCCGCCAGCGCCGCCCGGATCGGCCGGTCCAGCAGGTTCGCCCGGTGCACCGGGCCGAAGCTGAAGTTGCCGTCGGCGGCGCCGAAGTCCTTGGCCTGCTTGTTGTTCCAGCTCACGTAGTAGTCCTGGTCCACCGAGTACGGCTGCTCGGCCAGGGGCTGGTACGCGGCGGTGTTGGCGACCGGGTCGAAGTCGCGCCACTCGTACGCCGGGTCGGCCTTCATCGGCAGGTTCGGGTCGGACCCGGCCGCGCGCACCGGGTTGAGCCCCGAGTTGGCGTACGCCGACTCGGTGGAGTTGACGTAGAACCAGTTGAACGCGTACCCGATGGTGCCGGCGGACTCGCGGAAGGCCGCGGCGTCGCCCATCGCGGCCGGGTCGTTGAACATCTGGAAGCCGATCGCCGAGTCCGCCTCGTGCCGGTAGGTGGAGCGCAGGTGGGTGAAGGCGTGCGGCTGGCCGCCCACGGTGCCCCGCCAGGCGACCAGGCCGAGCGCGGTGCGCCGGGCGACCAGCCGGTACGACCCGGCGGCGGTGCCGTCGGCGAGGGTCGGCCGCCAGGCGTTGACGTGCGAGATCTCCTCCATCGGCTGGCACCGGCCCCGGTAGCGGTAGTGGTTGCTGGCCAGGGTGGGTGCGCTGCCGTCCACCGTGCACAGCGGCAGCGCGTAGGTGTCGGTGATGTCGTGGGCCGACGAGGTGGCGCTCCAGGCGTAGTCCTGGCCCCGGCCCAGCAGCACGTAGAGGTTGAGCCCGGCGAAGGCGGCGCCGCGCGCGCTGATCCCCGGCCCCTGCAACTCCTGCACCATCAGCAGCTGGGGTGAGAAGTAGCCGGTCTGCGGGCCGAACACGGCGATCGGGTGGCCGGTGGCGGAGTGCTCGGCCGAGATCACCGCCGCGTTCGACATGCCCCGGTTGGCCCGGCCGATGGTCAGCCCGGACAGTGCGGCGGCCAGCTCGGACGGTCCACCGGCGGCGGCGCCGGTGGCCGCACCGGTGGCGTCGCTGACGACGGGTTCCACCCGGGCCGAGCCGCCGTCCGGCAGCACCACGCTGGCCGCGTTCGCGGGGGCGCCACCGTACGGGAAGCTCTGCCCGTCGTGCAGGGTCAGCACCGTCTCCGGGTTCTCCTGGCTGCGGAAGGCGGTCCAGACCCGGTCACCCTCGACCACGCCGTAGCGGGCCCGCGCGGCCAGCCGGACCAGCGCCGACTGCATCTCGTTGCCGCCCCCGCCGCCGAACAGCCCGCCCACCACGCCGGCGATGGCGATCAGGTCGGTCATCCGGAACGGCTCGGGCCCGCCGGCGTTGGTGACCGCGTCCAGGTGCCCGGTGAGCACGTACTCGCCGGGGCAGTTGCGGTGCGCCATGCAGTGCCCGATGTAGGCGTTGATACCGGCGATGTACTCCTGCACGTCGGCGTAGAGCTGCTCGCCCCGCGGGCCTTTGCGCCGCAGCGCCTCCACCTGCGCCGCCAGGTCCGCCTCGGTGTACGGCGAGTTGCGCCAGACGCTCTGCTCCAGCGCGCGGTTGCCGGGCGCGCCACCGGCGAACGGGGTGAGGGTGCCCCGCCCGACGTGGCGCAGCAGGTCGATGGTGAACAGCCGGTCCTCGGCGCCGGCGTAGCCGGCCCCGAACATGGTGCCGCCGCGGGTGCTGCCGGTGACGTGCGGGACGCCGGTCGCCCGGTCGCGCACGATGGTCACGTCGGCGCGCGGCGAGTAGCTGCGCTCGACCTGATCGGCCGGCACGCCGAAGCCGGCGTCGTTGAAGAACGCGCCGAGCTGGTCCTCGCGCAGCCCCGCGTAGCCGTAGACCAGGTCGGCGTACCGGCCGAGCTGGTCACCGGCGTGCCGGGGCAGGGTGCCGAGGGCCTGGTTGGCGAGCACCTCGACGAGGGTGGCGTTGCCGTTCTGCCCCGGCGGCAGGATGTCCGAGCACTCGCCGAGACAGTGGTCGCCCGCGGCGAAACTGCTGGTGGTGGCGGTGGTGGCGGCGGTCGCGGCCGCGGCGGGGGCGGTGGGGGAGACGGGGAGCAGGGCCGCCACGGTGACCGTTGCCGCGGCGGCGGCGGTCAGCCGGCGGGCGACGGGGCGGCGGGCGGGGTGCGGTGGGACGGGACCGCGTGGCTGCATGGGTACCTCGCAGACGGAGGGTGGATCCGAGAAACATTCGGTTACCGGATGGTAAGCGTTCATCGATGCCCATGAAAGGCCCGGAGTGGGGCGCCGCCCGTGGTCCGGCAATTCGGTACCGTTCGGCCATGACCAGTCGACCCGCAGCCGGGGGTGGCCGGTGGGTCGAGGTCGACCCGACCCGCGTCGCCCGCTGGGTCGAGGGCTTCGCCGACCGGCACGGCCCGCCCACCACCACCGTCGCCGGGTACGGCCTGCTGCTCGCCGCGCCGGACGGCGCGACCGCCGAGCTGCACACCCCGCCCGGGGCGCCGCCCACCCGGGACGTACCCGAATTCGTGGCCGCCGCGGCCGAGCCGCGCCGGATCGGCCTGCTGCTGGCCCGCAAGGGCGCGGTGGCGGTCGGCGTCGCGGTGGGCGAGGAGCTGGTGGTCTCCAAGGTGGACACCCGCTACGTGCAGGGCCGCACCGCCGCGGGCGGGTGGTCGCAGCAGCGCTTCGCCCGGCGGCGGGACAACCAGGCGAAGGCGGCCCTCGGCGACGCGGCCGAGCTGGCCGTACGGCTGCTGCTGCCGGAGGCGGCGACGCTGCGCGCGCTGGTCTGCGGCGGTGACCGGCGGGCCGTCGACACCGTGCTCGCCGACCGGCGGCTGGCCCCGCTCGCCGCGCTGCGGGCCGAGCGGCTGCTCGACGTCCCCGAGCCCCGGCACGCGGTGCTGGTCGCCGCGATCGCCGCGGCCCGCGCGGTGCGGATCCTGGTCCGCGACGCCGCACCCGACGCCGCCTGAACGGCTGCGGCCCGTCATTCCTCCGGCCTGAGCCTGTTTGGGTGTGCCGTGGCCTGGGTCGGTCCGGTTGCGGCGGGTCGTGCTTCCGCCCTGAGCCCGTTGCGACCCGTTGTGCGCCAGGCTCGACACTCGCTGCGGCGCGTCGTGTGCCAGCTTGAGCCCGCGGCGGCGCATCCTGCGTCCGGCCTGGGGCCTGTTGCAGAAGTTGATCCTGCTGGCTGATCGCATCGGTGATCTTCCGGTGGGTCGCGGTGATCTGACCGATGAGCAGTGGGGGTGTTGGAGCCGCTGCTTCGGAAGTCGAGCCGACCAGACGCGGCACCGGCCGGAGCAAGTTGAAGGGGGCGGATCTCCCGGGCGTCAGCAGGGGGCCTGGGGCCTGGATGACCTCGGCGTGCTGGCCCGTGAGCCGCGCGGCTGGAGAGGGGACGCCGACCACGGACCAGCACGCCAGCTGACGCGGGTGTCAGGCGATGACCTGGGCCAGTTCGATCAGGTTGCCCCACGGGTCGCTGAAGAACGCCAGTCGTCGGCTGATGGATTCCAGCTCGAAGGGCTCGCCGATGATCGTGACGCCGCGCCGCCGCAGTTCGGCCACGGTGTCGTCGACGCTGTCGACGGTCAGGCAGAAGTGGTGGTAGCCGGCGTGGACGAGGCTGGCGTCGACATCGTCGTAGATCACCTTGGGCTGCGGGTCGCCGCCGCCGAGGATCTCGACGAAGAAGGTGTCGTCGGTGGCCGGGCCGACGTAGGCCAGCTGAAGGTCGCCGTAGGGCCACTCGTGCAGAACCCGCCAGTCCAGCTTCTCGACGAACCACTTCTTGCTCGCCTCGAAGTCCGGCACGCGGATGGCGACGTGGTGGCCGATCATCGACGCGAACGGGGTCTTGTAGTTCTTGGGGGGAAGGGCCGGCATCGGCATGGTTGTGCTCCCTGGATCGTTGCTGTCCGCCGGATCGGGCGGGCTCGTCAATTGCAGCCGCTGCACCGGGTTGTCGACAGGTGCTGGCCGGCCCTCCTGTTCCTCGGTCTGCGCATCCTGGGTCTGTCAGGACCACCCAGCACCTGGTCGGCCTGCCGGACGCGACGGATACTTGGCTGATGCACCGAGGAGCCGAGCTGGGGGACTTTCTCCGGTCGCGTCGCGCCCGTCTGACTCCGCCGGACCTAGGGCTCGCCTGGCCCAACGGCGGTCGGCGGGTCCACGGCCTGCGCCGCGAGGAGGTCGCCCTGGCCGCCGGCGTGAGCGCCGACTACTACACCCGGCTTGAGCAGGGCCGCGCCCGAAACGTCTCGGACCAGGTTCTCGACGCTGTTGCGCGGGCGCTCCGGCTCGATGATCTTGAAACGCGGCACCTGTTCGCCCTCACCCGCCCGGCTGCGGCTGCCAGGCGGACGGCCCCAGAGCAGCCGCCGAAGCCACGCGCGGCCCTGCGGGCGATGCTCGACAGCCTCGATCCGACGCCGGCGATCATCCACGGCCCTCGACTTGAGGTGCTGGGCATCAACCGGATGGGCAAGGTCCTGCTGGACGACTTCGAAGCGATGCCGCTGCGAGAGCGGAACATGGCCCGCTGGACGTTCCTCGACCCACGCGCGCGTCGGGTCTACCGGGAGTGGGACGTGGTCGCACCGCAGATGGTGGCCATCCTGCGCCTCGCAGCAGGCCGTCACGCTGAGGATCCCGCGCTGGCCGAGCTCGTGGCCGAACTCACCGCCCGCTCCGACCAGTTCGCTCGCTGGTGGGCCGACCACCCGGTCTTTCAGCACACCCACGGGACGAAGCTGTTGCACCACGAACTCGTCGGCCCGATGACGATCAACTATCAATCGCTGGCCCTGCCTGCCGACCCGGGCCAGTCGCTGATCATCTACACCGCCGACACCGGCTCTCCGTCGGAGGAGAAGCTTCGACTGCTGTCGAGCTGGGCGAGCGGTCCCGGCGACCTGGCCACGGGCTCCGCGAGGCTGACCGCACTGCTGGAGGACTGACCTGCGGTGCGGCGGCCGCCCGACACTGCCTACTTCCATCCCAGGAACCTGCTCGGTGTGGCGTGGCCAACTCGTTGTGTTCCGGCCGCTAGCCTGCGGCAATGGCCGCACACGAGGGGGCCGTGCCGGCGGCGCAGGGCACGACGACGACCGACACCGACCGGATGACGGCGTTCAGCGACGGGGTGTTCGCGATCGTCATCACCCTCCTCGTGCTGGAACTTCGCCCACCGGCGTACAAATCCGGTGGGCTGCTCGACGCGCTCCTGCACGAGAAGGCCGCCTACCTCGCCTTCGTCATCTCGTTCGTCTACATCGGTGTGCTCTGGCTGAACCACCACGCGCTGCTGCTCCTGGTCGGCCGGACGAATCTCGCCCTCAACTGGATCAACCTCGCCCTCCTGCTCGGCGCCGTGATCATCCCGTTTCCCACCGCGGTGCTCGCGTCGGCATTCGCCCATGCGGGCGCCGCCGACCAGCGGGTGGCGGTGGTCCTGTACGCACTGTCCGCAGCGCTGATGTCGGTACCCTGGCTGGCCTTCTTCGCCTACCTGGAACGCCACCCCGCACTGCTGGCACCCGGGATCTCCACCGAGCACCTGCACGCCCAGCGGGCCCGCCCCATCACCGGCATCTTCCTCTACGGCAGCAGCGCGGCACTCGGCTGGTTCGTCAACCCCGTGGTGGGCCTGATCGGGATCATCGTCATGATCATCTATCACGCCGTCACGAGCCAGGGACTCAGGCGGCGCAGTAACCGGCGGCTGCCGGGTCGACGGCGAACCTGACTCGACCAAAGCCATGCTGGCCGGACGCGGCCGGAACCGGTGACCGGAAACGCGACGGCGGCCGGTGGGTGGGGAACCCACCGGCCGCCGCCGGGCACCTCGGACCGGGGCGCTCAGAGGCTGCCGCCGAAGGTGTCGCAGGACTTCGGGTCGCCGCTGTCGTAGCCGCGGCTGAACCACTCCTTGCGCTGCGCGGAGGAGCCGTGGGTGAACTCCTCGGGGTTCACCGGGCGGTTCGCCCGCTCCGAGATGGCGTCGTCGCCGATCTTCTCGGCGGTGTCGATCGCCTGCGCGATGTCCTGCTCGCTGACGCTCTTGAAGATCTTCTGGCCCTTCGCGTCGGCGGTGCCGGTGGCGTTCTTCGCCCAGGCGCCCGCGTAGCAGTCGGCCTGCAGCTCCAGCTTCACCGACAGCGCGTTGGCGTTGTCCGGGTCGCGCTGCTGCTGGCGGCGCATCTGCGCCTCGGTGCCGAGCAGGTCCTGCACGTGGTGGCCGTACTCGTGGGCGAGCACGTACGGCTGGGCGAACTCGCCCTCCGCGCCGAGCTGGTCGGCCAGCACCCGGTAGAAGGTCAGGTCGATGTAGACCAGGTCGTCGGCCGGGCAGTAGAACGGGCCCACGCCGGAGTCGGCCTGGCCGCAGCCGGTGTTCACGCCCTGGCTGAAGAAGACCGTCTTCGACGGCCGGTACTGCTCGCCGAACTTCTCCGGCAGCGCGGCCTGCCAGTACGCCTGGATCGAGTTGACGTACGCGGTGTTGCGGCAGTCCAGCTGCTGGAGCGCGTCGTCGGCCGAGCACTTCTGCTGCAGCGACGTGTTGTCACCCTGCTCATCCCCGCCGCCGTTGGTCGCGGCGTTCAACCCGAAGCCGCCGCCGACCAGCGCGACCAGTACGGCGATGATGATGCCGACGATCCCTCCGCGACCGCCGCCGATCGGGATGGGGATGCCCATCCCGCCGCCCCCGCCGGACCCTCGCCGATCGTCCACCTGACTGGTGTCGATCTGCGCGTTCTCGTTCAGCTCCATGTTGACCCCGATCACCGATTCATCACGTTTGGTGGTTGCGGTACCGGACCGGGTCCGGACGGCGTTTCGGTACCCGATGATCTTGCTCGGTAATCCGGGCGGGGCGCCGAAGCCGGCCCGGTACACTTGCCTCGTGCTGCTCTGCGAAGGCTGAACCGCCCCGCGCCGACGGTCCATCGGGCCCGCCGGCCGTTTCGCGTGCCCTGAGTCAGCCCTTCCAGACCCCGAGAGCGAGTACCGGAAAATGATCACTGCCACCGGCCTGGAGCTGCGTGCCGGCGCCCGGATCCTGCTGTCCGACACCACCCTGCGGGTGCAGCCCGGTGACCGGATCGGCCTCGTGGGCCGCAACGGCGCCGGCAAGACCACCACGCTGAAGGTGCTGGCGGGGGAGGGGCAGCCGTACGCCGGCCAGATCGACCGGCGCAGCGCGATCGGCTACCTGCCGCAGGACCCGCGTACCGGCGACCTGGAGGTCACCGGGCGGGACCGGGTGCTCTCCGCCCGGGGCCTGGACGTGCTCATGGCCCAGATGACGGAGATCGAGGCCAAGCTCGCCGACGGCGCCGACGACAAGCTGGTGCGCCGCTACGGCGCGCTGGAGGACCAGTTCGCCTCCCTCGGTGGGTACGCCGCCGAGGCCGAGGCGGCCCGGATCTGCGCCAACCTCGGGCTGCCCGACCGGGCGCTCGCCCAGACCATCGGCACCCTCTCCGGCGGCCAGCGCCGCCGCATCGAGCTGGCCCGGATCCTGTTCCGCGACGCCGGCGAGAACGGCGGCGGCATCCTGCTGCTCGACGAGCCGACCAACCACCTCGACGCCGACTCGATCACCTGGTTGCGCACCTTCCTCGCCAACCACAAGGGCGGCCTGATCGTCATCTCCCACGACGGCGCGCTGCTGGAGTCGGTGGTCAACAAGGTGTGGTTCCTCGACGCCACCCGCTCGGTGGTCGACGTCTACAACCTGGGGTGGAAGGCGTACCTGGAGGCGCGGGAGACCGACGAGCGGCGCCGCCGCCGCGAACGGGCCAACGCCGAGAAGAAGGCCGGCGCCCTGATGGCCCAGGCCGACAAGATGCGGGCCAAGGCCACCAAGACCGTCGCCGCGCAGAACATGGCCCGCCGCGCCGAGAAGCTGATCTCCGGCCTGGAGGAGGTACGCGTCTCCGACAAGGTGGCGAAGGTGCGCTTCCCCACCCCGGCGCCGTGCGGCAAGACCCCGCTGACCGCGACCGGCCTCTCCAAGTCGTACGGCTCGCTGGAGATCTTCACCGACGTGAACGTCGCGGTGGACCGTGGTTCCCGGGTCGCCATCCTGGGGCTCAACGGCGCCGGCAAGACCACCCTGCTGCGGATGCTCGGCGGCCTGCTCACGCCGGACACCGGCGAGGTGCACGCCGGGCACGGCCTGCGGCTGGGCTACTACGCCCAGGAGCACGAGACCCTGGACGTCGAGCGGACCGTGCTGGAGAACATGCGGGCCGCCGCCATCGAGCAGTCCGACACCGACCTGCGCAAGATCCTCGGTGCGTTCCTCTTCTCGGGAGAGGACGTGAACAAGCCGGCCGGGGTGCTCTCCGGCGGCGAGAAGACCCGGCTCGCCCTCTCCACGCTGGTCTGTTCCGGAGCCAACGTGCTGCTGCTGGACGAGCCGACCAACAACCTCGACCCGGTCAGCCGGGAACAGGTGCTCGACGCCATCGCCAACTACCCGGGCGCGATCGTGCTGGTCACCCACGACCCGGGCGCGGTGCTCGCGCTCAAGCCCGACCGCGCGATCCTGTTGCCCGACGGCGACGAGGACGCCTGGAGCGACGACCTGCTCGAACTGGTCGAACTGGCCTGACCGCCCGGTGCCGCTGTCGTCGCCCGCCAGCATGATCGACTCCATGACGGCGACGTGGCGGTGTCGGTGGCGTCCCGACCCCGCCACCTCGCCGTAACGGGGTCGATCACGCGGCCGGACGGGGCCGCGCCCGGCGGGAGGGCTCAGCTGGCCAGGTCGGCCAGGCGGGTCAGCACGCCGGAGGTGACCAGGATGACCAGGCCGACGCCGACGAAGATCGCCGGTACCAGCCAGTGGCCGACCCGGCCGACCAGCCGGACCACCCGGGGATGCCCGCCGAGCAGGGCGGCGACCGCGCACCAGAGCGCCACCAGGACGGCGAAGACCACCAGCCAGACCAGCCCGACCGCCGGCTCCAGCGAGCGGAACACCGGCACGTAGACGGCGATGTTGTCCGCGCCGTTGGCGATGGTCACGCCGGCCACCCCGAGCGCGCCGCCGACCACCGCCGGTGGCGCCTCGTCGTCGGTGCGCGCCAGCAGGGCCCGGATTCCGAGGCCGATCGGCAGCAGGCCGAGCAGGCCGGTCCACGGGTCGGGCACCACGAGCAGGCCCGCCGCGACCACCAGAGCGGTCGCGACCAGAGCGCCGATGCCCAGGTACTGGCCCGCCACGATCCGCCAGGGCCGGGGCCGGCCGGTGGCGCGGGCGGCCACGAAGAGCACGGTGAGCACGACGATGTCGTCCACGTTGGTCGCGGCGAACACCAGGGCCGCCCCGGCCGCGGCGGCGAGCAGGTCGGTCACGCCAGGCAGGGTACGGCGCGCACGGCGGACTCCGAACGGCCCGGGCGCGCACGTCCTGTGGGGCCGGTCGGAAGGATCACTCTATCGGGAAGCTGACATCGCATAGCGTGTCGGTTGGCGAAGAGTTGATATCTGGCGCATGATCGTTCGAGGCGGTCTAATAGGTGGGACCGTATCCGAACCGCACAGTCTGGGACGTGAGGAATCAGCATGGCAGCCACTGGCACAGCCACCAGCACTGAGAAGGGTCGCCGGATCGTCGGAGCCGAGCGTCAGACGCTCGCCAAGGACCTGGTAAAGCGGTACACCTCGGGTGAGAGCATCCGCGCGCTCGCGGCCTCGACCGGACGTTCCTACGGGTTCATCCACCGGGTGCTCACCGAGTCCGGCGTCCAGCTGCGGCAGCGCGGCGGCGCCCGGCGCCGCAAGAAGGCGTGACCCGCCCACCAGCGTCGTCCATCAGCGTCGTGTTCCGGGCCGTCCGGTGACCGCCGAGACGACCGGGGTACGACTTGACTGCGACGGGCCGGTGGCGACGGTGACGTTGTGCCGGCCCGACGTGCTCAACGCGCAGACCCCGGCGATGTGGCGCGCGATGAGCGACTTCTCGCGGGATCTCCCCGGCGACGTGCGCGTGGTCGTGGTGCGCGGCGAGGGGCGGTCCTTCTCCGCCGGCCTCGACCTGTCGGTGGCCGGCGCGTCCGGCCCGGGTTCGTTCGCCGAGCTGGCGACCCTGCCCGAGCAGGAGTGCGCCGACCGGATCGCCGAGTTCCAGGGCGGCTTCAGCTGGCTGCACCGCCCCGACGTGATCTCCGTGGCGGCCGTGCAGGGGCACGCCATCGGCGCCGGCTTCCAGTTGGCGCTCGCCTGCGACCTCCGGGTGCTCGCCGAGGACGCCAAGCTCTCCATGGCCGAGGTGACCCTGGGCCTGGTGCCCGACCTCGCCGGGACGAAGCGCCTCGTCGAGCTGGTCGGGTACTCGCGGGCCCTGGAGATCTGCGCGACCGGCCGGCGGATGGACGCCGCCGAGGCGGACCGGATCGGGCTGGCCACGCTGGTGGTGCCCACCGCCGACCTGGACGGCGCGGTACGCGACCTCACCGCCGGGCTGCTGGCCAACAACCGCGACGCGGTGGTCGAGATCAAGGCGTTGCTCGCCGGCGCGGCCGGCCGCTCACACGCCGACCAGCAGCGCGCCGAGCGGGAGGCGCAGACCCGCCGCCTGCGCGACCTCGCCGGACGGGGAGAATAGTAAGGACCGTTCGGGAAGATCCGGGTTACTACTGAGGTTGTCGTAGTCGTCGGGAGAATCGAACCCGACGGTGCGCGCTGCCGCAGATCCCGGAGGTGACCGATGTCCAACCCGATGTCCGGTGGGGGCATGGCCGGGTGGAGCATGCTCCGGTCGATGCGCAGCAGCGACGAGGTCTCCGCGCACCGGCTCAAGCGGGGCACCGCCCGGCGGATCGTCGCCTTCGCGGGGCCGTACCGGCGGGACATCGTCGTCTTCCTGATCACGGTGGTGATCGCCGCGATCATCGGGGTGGCCACCCCGGTGCTGGCCGGAAAGGTCATCAACGCCATCACCCGGGGCGGCGCCGAGGCCGGGGCGACCGTGGTCCGCCTGGCGCTGGTGATCGCCGCGCTGGCGGTCGCCGACGCCCTCTTCTCCCTCGCCCAGCGGTGGTACTCGGCCCGGATCGGCGAGGGGATCATCCTCGACCTGCGCACCCGGGTCTACGACCACGTGCAGCGGATGCCGTTGCAGTTCTTCACCCGCACCCAGACCGGCGCCCTGGTCAGCCGGCTCAACAACGACGTGATGGGCGCCCAGCGGGCGTTCACCTCCACCCTCTCCGGGGTGGTCAGCAACGTCATCCAGCTGGTGCTGACCGCCGGCGTGATGTTCACCCTCTCCTGGCAGATCACCACGCTCTCGCTGGTCCTGCTGCCGATCTTCATCATCCCGGCCCGGCGGGT
>NZ_VIXA01000005.1:0-400411 GCF_007829925.1 Micromonospora palomenae | reverse complement strand
CACCTGGGCACCACGGGCACGCATGGCGGTGAACGCCTCGTGACCCGGCGTGTCGATGAAGGTCACCGCCCGGTCCTCGCCCTCGTGCGGGACGTGGACCTGGTAGGCACCGATGTGCTGGGTGATGCCACCCGCCTCACCGGCCACGACGTTCGCCTTGCGGATCGCGTCGAGCAGCTTGGTCTTACCGTGGTCGACGTGACCCATGACGGTCACCACCGGCGCACGGCTGACCAGCCGCTCCTCCGCGACCTCGGCGTCGAGGTCGATGTTGAACTGCGCGAGCAGCTCGCGGTCCTCGTCCTCCGGGCTGACGATCTGCACGTCGAAGCCGAGGTGCTCACCCAGCAGCAGCAGGGTCTCGTCAGAGCAGGACTGGGTCGCGGTGACCATCTCGCCCAGGTTGAACATCTCCTGGACCAGCGAACCCGGGTTGGCGTTGATCTTGTCGGCGAAGTCCGACAGCGAGGCGCCACGGGAGAGCCGGACGACCTGACCCTGACCCCGGGGGGCACCCGAGCTCATGGTCGGGGCCGACAGGTTGTCGAACTCCTGTCTGCGCTGCTTCTTGGACTTGCGACCGCGCGTCGGCCGGCCACCCGGACGCCCGAAGGCACCCGCGGCACCGCCGCCACGGCCACGACCGCCGCCACCGGGACGACCACCGCCGCCGGCCGGGGCACCCGGACGGAAACCGCCGCCCGGAGCACCGCCGCCGCCACCGGGACCGCCACGGAAGCCACCGCCACCGCCGCCGCCACCGGGACCGCCACGGAAGCCACCGCCACCGCCACCGCCACCGGGACCGCCGCGGAAGCCACCGCCGGCACCGCCGCCGGGACGACCTGCGCCGCCACCGGGGCCGCCACGACCGCCACCGGGGCCGCCGGGGCGACCGGTGGTGGGCCGCTGGCTCGGCATGGAGGCCGGGCTGGGCCGCGGCGGCATGGAGGCCGGGCTCGGCCGCGGCGGCATGCCCGCCGGGCTGGGCCGGGGGCCACCGGCGGCCGGCGGCCGCTGCTGGCCGCCCTGGATACCGAACGGGTTGTTACCGGCGCCGCGCGCCGGCGGACGACCGCCCGGACGGGCACCCGGACCCGGGGTCGGCGCGCCGGGACGACCGGCGGCCGGGGTACCCGGACGCGGGGGCACGGCGTTGGGACCCGGGCGGGGACCCGGACGGGGACCACCCTCGGTCGGGGGCTCCCGTCGGACGTTCTCGCGCTGCTGCTGGCGGGCGGCCTGCGCGGCCTTGACCGCGGCCTCCTGCTCAGCCTTCAGCGCGGCGGCACGCGCCTCGGCGGCCGCCACCTCGATGTCGTGGGCGCTCGCCGGCTTGGCGACCGGGGCCGCCGGCTGCGGCGGACCGGGAACGGGGCCCTTGGGCTTCGGCCCAGGGGTCGGCGCGGCCGGCCGCCGGGGCGGCATCGGCTTGGCCGACACCCGGGGGGCGCCCGGGGCCGGGGACGGCGTCGGGGTCGAGGCCGGAGTCGGTGCGGCCGCCGGCGGGGCGGCCTGCGCCGTGGTGCCTCCGGCGGACGCGACGAATGCGCCACGCAGCCGTCGGGCGACGGGCGCCTCGACGGTGCTGGACGCGGACTTCACGAACTCGCCCATTTCCTTCAGCTTGGCGAGAACGGTCTTGCTTTCGACCCCGAGCTCTTTTGCCAGCTCGTGTACGCGGGCCTTACCTGCCACTGCACTCCTCACTCCGAGGTCGTGCGGGCAGTACCCGCAACAACCTCACTCGTGCACTTGAAGCCTGGTCATTTCAGGGACTTCATCGTGTGCTCATGTCGGTCGTCCTACCTTGCTAGCGACCCTCGCCCGGTCGGGTTGACCGGACGTAGTGGTTGGCGCATCGACGTGCTCCGCCAGCTCGCCGTGGTCGAGGACCCCGGTGATGCGCAGCGCACGCCCGAAGGCGCGCCGCCGCACCGCCTGCGCGAAGCAGGCCGGATCCGGGTGCATGTGCGCTCCCCGACCCGGCAGCCTGCGGGCCGGATCAGGCCGGAGGCTGTGACCAGCCTCGTCGCCGACCGCGACGAACCGCAGCAATTCGCTGGCCGGCGCACGTCTCCGGCAACCCACACAGGTGCGCTCCGGCTGCGCGCGTCGTACCACTGGAGGAAGTCTACCCCTAGCTGCTCGAGATCGCGCCGCCCGGCTCCGGCACGTGATCGGCTCCGCCCCGTCCCGCCGGGCTGGTCTGCTCCGCGTCCGACCGGATGTCGATCCGCCAACCGGTCAGTCGGGCAGCAAGCCGGGCGTTCTGCCCCTCGCGCCCGATCGCCAGCGAGAGCTGGAAGTCCGGCACGGTGACCCGGGCGGTCCGGCTGGCCAGGTCGACCACCTCGACCCGCAGCGCCTTGGCCGGCGACAACGCGTTGCCGACGAAGGTCGCCGGGTCGTCCGACCAGTCGATGATGTCGATCTTCTCACCGTGCAGCTCGCTCATCACCGCGCGGACCCGCTGGCCCATCGGGCCGATGCAGGCGCCCTTGGCGTTCACGCCCTGCGTGGTGGAGCGCACCGCGATCTTCGTACGGTGACCTGCCTCACGCGCGATCGCGCCGATCTCCACGGTGCCGTCGGCGATCTCCGGCACCTCCAGCGCGAAGAGCTTCTTGACCAGCGCGGGGTGCGAGCGGGAGAGGGTGATCTGCGGGCCGCGCATCCCCTTGGCCACGTGCACCACGACGCAGCGGATCCGCTCGCCGTGGACGTACCGCTCGCCGGGCACCTGCTCGGACTGCGGCAGGACGCCCTCCAGCTTGCCCAGGTCGACGCTGACGATGCCCTTCTCGACCCGCGCCTCGTGCGCCTGCACCACCCCGGTGACCAGGTCACCCTCGCGGCCGACGTACTCGCCGAAGTGCACCTCGTCGGTGGCCTCCCGCAGCCGCTGGAGGATCACCTGCTTGGCGGTCATGGCGGCGATCCGCCCGAAGTCGTGCGGGGTGTCGTCCCACTCCCGCACCACGGTGCCGTCGGAGTCGACCTCCTGGGCGTAGACCAGGGCGGCCCCGGTCTTGCGGTCGATCTCCACCCGGGCGTGCGGCTCGGCCCCGTCGGTGTGCCGGTAGGCGGTCAGCAGCGCGGTCTCGATCGCCGCGAGGATCGTGTCGAACGGGATCTCCCGCTCGCGCTCGAGTGCGCGCAGCGCCGCGAGGTCGATGTTCACCTCTCCTCGTCCTCCACATCATCTTCGTCGTCGATGTCGTCAATGTCGTCAATGTCGCCGGTGTCGTCGCCGGCCTCGTCGATCTCGTCGAGGCGGGTGAACTCGACCTGCACGCGGCCGGGGCCGAGCTCGGCGTACGGGTGCTCGGTGCGGCCGGAGTCGGTCTCCAGCACCACGCGCTCGTCGTCGGCCGCCACCACCCGGCCGGTGACCTGGCGGTCCCCGACGGGCTGCTCGCCGCGCGGCCCGGGCAGGCCCGCGCCGGCCCGGGTGGTCACCTTGACCAGGCGGCCCACGTTGCGCCGCCAGTGCCGGGGCAGGGTGAGCGGCCGGTCCACGCCGGGTGAGCTGACCTCCAGCTGGTACTCGCCCGCCACGATGTCGCCGCCGGCCTCCTCGGCCGCGTCCAGCGCCGCCGAGACCGCCCGGGAGACGTCCGCGACGGCGTCCAGGTTGATCCCGCCGTCGGCGTCCACGATCACGCGTACGACGTGCCGCCGGCCGGCCCGGGACACCGACAGGTCCTCCAGGTCGTACCCGGCACCCTGCACGACGGGTTCGATCACCTCGCGCAGTCGGTTGCGCCGGGCGGCGAGGTCACCGCCCCGGGGTGCGCCCGCACGGTCCCCGCCCCGGGGGCCGTCGGTACGACGGGGTCGCCCCGTCGGGCCCGTCGGCCTGGTGGCACGGCCACGCTGCGTCATCTGGCGCACCCTTCTCCTGTTGTGCGGCGGCCCGGTGGCCCGCATGCCCACACGCCACCGGGGCGAACCCGCCGGTGGCTGCGCAGAGCGTAACGCGCCGGCCGGGCACCGGGCCGGGCGGCGCACCGACGCCGGTCGCCCACCTGACGGCGGAGATGGTGTTGACTTGTCCGGTGGCGACAGGAAGAACGACTACGCAGCGCGGTGGACCGGGGCAAACCCGGCGGGCGCTGCTGCGCGCGGGGGCACTCCTGACGGCGGGCGGCGCGACCCTGCCGCTGACTGGCTGTGATCTTTTCGACCGGAACGAACCGCCCCCGCCGCCCGACCCGCTGGAGCCGCTGGCCGCCGAGTCACGCGAGCTGGCCGCCCGGCACCGGGCCGCCGTCGCGGCCGATCCGGCGCTGGCCGACCGGCTCACCCCGATCGCCGACGCGCACGCCGCGCACGCCGAGGAGATCCAGCGGCTGATCGGGCGCCCCGCGCCCTCCGGCTCCCCCGCCGCCGGCGCCACCCCGCCGGCGACCGAGCGGGACGGACTGCTCGCCGAGCTGCGAGCGGCGGAAAAGCGCGGCCGGGAGTCGGCCGCGAAGGCGTGCGGGGCGGCCCCGGCGGAGCGGGCCGCCGTGCTCGGCTCGATCGCCGCCGCCCGCGCCACCCACGTGGAGGTGCTGCGGTGACCCGGCGACAGGCACCCACCGACCCGGCCCAGGCGCTGGCGGACGCGCTGGCCGCCGAGTACGCGGCGATCTTCGCGTACGGCCCGATCGGGGTACGGCTCACCGACGCCGCCCGCCGCGACGCCCGGTCGGCCGAGGCGGCGCACCGGGCCCGGCGCGACGCGCTGGTGCTCCAGCTCAGCGCCGGGGGTGGCCAGGTCCCGGCGGACCGGGCCGGCTACGCGCTGCCGTTCCCGGTCACCGACCGGGCCGCCGCGCTGCGGCTGGCGGTGGAGATCGAGGAGCGGACGGCGGCGTTCTGGCGCGCGGCGCTGCCGGTGACCACCGGCGCGGACCGCACCCGGGCGTTGAACGCGCTGACCGACTGCGCCGTGCGCGCCACCCGGTGGCGGCGGACCGCCGGGGTGTCGCCGGTCACCGTGGCGTTCCCCGGCCGGCCCACCTGAGCGTGCCGACCGGCGCTCCGGTTGCGGAGCGCATACCAGGTATGCATACTCCGTTGCCATGTCCATCCGTCACGGCCTGCTCGCCCTGCTCGAGCGTGGCCAGATGTACGGCTACCAGCTGCGCGCCGCGTTCGAGGAGTCGACCGGCTCGACCTGGCCGCTGAACATCGGGCAGGTCTACACCACCCTCAACCGGCTGGAACGCGACGGGCTGGTCCGTTCGCTGCCCGAGCACGAGGGCGGGCAGCGGCCGTACGAGATCACCGACGCCGGGCGGGCGGACCTGGCGCTCTGGTTCGCCACCCCGATCAGCCGCGCCGACCGGCCCCGGGACGAACTCTCCATCAAGCTGGCCCTGGCCCTGACCACCCCCGGCGTCGACGTCCGGTCCGTGGTGCAGACCCAGCGCAGCGCGACCATGCGCACGTTGCAGGAGTTGACCCGGTTGAAGTTCGCCAGCGACCGGCCGGAGGACCTGCCCTGGCGGCTGGTGCTGGACGCGATGGTGTTCCAGGCCGAGGCGGAGATCCGCTGGCTGGACCACTGCGAGACGAGCCTGGTCCGGTACCGCCCGGCCCCGCCCACGAGCCCCACCGGGCGGCCCGGGGCGGTGTGGCACGCCGACGAGGAGGCCCGCCGGTGAGCGACGGCGACCACGAGCGGGCGGGCGTGCGGTGAACGCGGCCGGCGGCCCGGTGCTCGAACTGCGGGAGGTGCACCGCACCCACGGCGGGGGCGCGGCCGCCGTGCACGCGCTGCGTGGGGTGAGCCTCACCGTCGAACCGGGCGAGCTGGTCGCCGTGATGGGCCCCTCCGGCTCCGGCAAGTCGACCCTGCTGACCCTGGCCGGCGGGCTGGACAGCCCCACCGCCGGTGAGGTGCGGGTCGAGGGCCAGTCGCTGGGCGCGCTCGACCGCCGCGAGCTGGCCCGGCTGCGCCGCCGCCGGATCGGTTACGTCTTCCAGGACCTCAACCTGCTCGGCAGCCTCACCGCGGCGGAGAACGTGGCGCTCCCCCTCGAACTCGACGGCGTCGGCGTCCGGCCGGCGCGCCGGGCGGCGCTGGCCGCGCTGGACGAGGTGGGGCTGACCGGGCTCGGCGGGCGCTTCCCCGACCAGATGTCCGGCGGCCAGCAGCAGCGGGTGGCGATCGCCCGGGCATTGGTGGGCGAGCGCCGGCTGGTGCTGGCCGACGAGCCGACCGGGGCGCTGGACTCGCAGACCGGGGAGGCGGTGCTGGCCCTGCTGCGCCGCCGGGTCGACGCGGGGGCGGCCGGCGTGCTGGTCACCCACGAGGCCCGGCACGCCGGCTGGGCCGACCGGGTGGTCTTCCTGCGCGACGGGGTGATGGTCGACTCGACCGCGCCGCTGGGTGGTGTCGAGCAACTGCTCTCCGGCAGCGGTCGGTGAGGCGGTCGCCGGTGCGGCGCGGCGACGGGCGCTTCGCCGGGGCGGTCGGTTCGTGGCGGGTCGCGCTGCGGATCGCCCGCCGGGAGGCGCGCCGGGCGCGCGGGCGTACCGCGCTGGTGCTGGCGATGATCACGCTGCCGGTGCTGGCGCTGACCTTCGTCGCGGTCAGCTACGACATGGCCGCGCTCACCCGCGGCGAACGCGCCGCGCAGCGGCTCGGCGCCGCCGACGCCGAGCTGCGCTGGACCGCCGACACCGCGGTGACGCAGGACCCGTGGGGCGACAACGCCTACCCGACCGGGGACGACAAGTCGCGCGTCCGCCGGGTCACCGCCGAGGCGGTCGTCGCGCTGCTGCCGGCCGGCAGCCGGGTCGCCCGGGTGCGCTGGTGGGTGCCGTTCGAGGTACGCGTCGACGACGACCTCGTGGCTCTCAACGGCCGGTCGCTCGACCTGGCCGACCCGCTCGCCCGGTCGACGGCCCGGCTGCGCGCCGGCCGGACGCCCACCGGCCCCGACGAGATCGCGGTCAGCGCCTGGGCGTTGCGCCGCCTCGGAGCCGAGGTGGGCGAGCGGGTGACCCTGGCCGACGGCTCCCGGAGCTACACGGTGGTCGGCATGGTGGAGTTCCCCGACGACCTGACCGAGGTGGTCGCGCTGCACCCGGGGGCGGCGCCCCCGCCGGAGAGCGCGGCGGAGGAGAGCTGGCTGGTCGACCTGCCGGGACCGGTGGACGCGACGCTGACCGACCGGCTCAACGCGCACGGCATCACGATCAGCGCGCGGACACCGGTCCCCGGCGCGGCCGTCGTCGAGACCGACCAGACCCGTACGCCGGTCCCGGGCGACGCCGAGGAGACCGGCACGGTGGTGCTGGTCGGCGGGCTCGGCCTGCTGGAGGTCGTGCTGATGGTCGGGCCGGCCTTCGCGGTCGGCGTCCGCCGGCGACGCCGGGATCTCGCCCTGGTGGCGGTGGCCGGCGGCGACGCGGCCCACCTGCGCCGGATCGTGCTCGCCGACGGGGTGGTGCTGGGCGCCGGCGGGGCGGCGCTCGGGCTCGCGCTCGGCATAGCCGCCGCGTTCGCCGGTCGGCCGCTGGTCGAGCAGTACCTCTTCGGTGCCCGCGCCGGCGGCTACCGGGTCTTCCCGGCGGCGCTGGCCCTGATCGCGGCGGTGGCCGTGCTGGCCGGGGTGCTGGCCGCGCTCGCCCCGGCCTGGGCCGCGGCCCGACAGGACGTGGTGGCGGGCCTGGCCGGACGGCGCACCGTTCCGCCGCACCGCCGCCGCTGGCTCGTCCTCGGCGCGGCGCTGACCGTCGTCGGGTCCGCGATCGCCGCGATCGGGGCGCAGCGGAGCGGGCCGGCGGTGATCCTCGCCGGGCTGACCCTCGGCGAGCTGGGGCTGGTCTTCGCCACTCCCACCCTGATCGGGCTGCTCGCCCGGGCCGGCCGGGCGCTGCCGCTGGCGCCGCGGATCGCGCTGCGCGACGCCAGCCGCAACCGCTCCTCGGCGGGGCCGGCCATCTCCGCGGTGATGGCCGCGGTCGCCGGCAGCGTCGCCCTCGGCGTCTACGTCGCCAGCGACGACGCCCGCACCCGCGCCGACTGGCAGCCCGGCCTCCCGCCCGGTCACGTGCTGCTGCTGCGGTCCGGGCCGGCGAACGGGACGGGCCTGCCGCCGGTGCCCGCGGTCGCCGACCGGGTGCGGGCCGTGCTCCCCGCCGGCTCGGTCGGCCCGGTCGACGTGCCGATCTGCGCGGCGCCCCGCGAGCCCGACGACTACTGCACGGTCACCGCGATGCTGCCGCCCGAGCAGGTCTGCCCGTTCGAGGCGGAGGTGTTCCGGTCGGCCGCCGTCCGGCAGCGGGCCCTGGCGGACCCGCGCTGCCGGCGGCCGACACCCAGTCCACAGGGGATGTACCTGCCGGTGCTGGTGGACGACGGGGCCGCCCTGCCGGCCCTCACCGACGCCCCGCCGGACGAGGTGGCGCGGGCGACCGCCGTGCTGCGGGCCGGCGGAGTGGTGGTGACCGATCCGCGCTACCTGGTGGACGGGACGGTGGCGGTGACGGCCGACCGGACGTCCGCGGGTTCCGGTCCGCCGGTGAGCACCACCCTCGCCGTCCCCGGGTACGTGCTGCGCGGTGGCCTGCCGGTCGACCGGCTGGTGCTCTCCGCCCCGACGGCGACGAGGCTCGGCCTGGCCGCCGAACACCTCGGCTACGCGGTGCAGACCGACGGCACACCGAGCGCCGCCCAGCAGCGGCGTCTCGCCGCCGAGCTGCGGTCGCTGGCGCCGGTGCTGGTCGAGGTGGAGTCGGGGCCGCCGGCGTCGGACCAGCGACCGCTGCTGCTCCTGCTGGCGCTCGGCGCCGGCGTGATCACCCTGGGCGCGGCCGGCACGGCCACCGGGCTCGCCGCGGCGGAGGGCCGCCGGGACCTGTCCACGCTCGCCGCCGTCGGCGCCAGTCCGGGGGTACGCCGGGTGCTTTCCCTCTGCCAGGCCGGAGTGATCGCCGGCCTCGGCTCGGTGCTGGGCATCGTGGCCGGCCTCGGCTCGGCGGTGATCATCCTGACCTCGGTCAACCGCCAGTACGCCGAGGCCTGGCCGGTGGAGACGCCGTACCCGGTGGTGGTGCCCTGGCCGACCCTCGGGGTGCTGGTGGTGGTGCCGCTGGTGGCGATGCTCGGCGCGGGGCTGTTCACCCGGTCCCGGCTGGCGGTGGAGCGACGGCTGGAGTAGCCGGGGGTGTCGCCGGGCCCGCCGAGCCGGCAGACTGGCGGCGTGTCCGTCCTGGGAACCCTCACGCGCCGACTCGGTCACCACGCGTGGTTCGGCGCCACCATGCGTCTGCTCGTCCCCGCCGACCGGGTGGTCGGGCGGCTCACCCGCGGCCGGGTGGTCGCGCTCGGGCTGATCCCCTCGCTGGTCATCACCACCACCGGCCGCCGTTCCGGCCAGCCCCGCAGCAACCCACTGCTGTACGTGCCGGACGGCGACGCGTACGTGGTGATCGGGTCGAACTGGGGGCAGCAGCACCAGCCGGGCTGGGCGATGAACCTGCTCGCCGACCCGAACGCCGAGGTGGACGTGAAGGGACGCCGGGTCGCGGTCCGCGCCGAGCTGGCCACCGACGCCGAGCGGGACCGGCTGTGGCGGCTGCTGGTCACCGAGTGGCCGGCGTACCGGACGTACGTCGAGCGGGCCGGCGGCCGGGAGATCCGGATCTTCCGGCTGGTGCCGACCGGCGGACCGGACGGCGACGCGCCGGCCTGACCCGGGCGCGGCGGCCCGACACGGCGGCCGGCGCTGGCTAGGGTGCGGTGTACCGACGGTGCGTGGACCGTGACGGAGGTGGTACCCGGTGGGCGTCAGCAGCACCGAGATCGGCGCCGAGGAGCACCTCGACGATCCACGGTGGCGGGTCGCCGAGCGGGTGGCCGAGGCGGCCCGGCGGCGGTTCCCGGCGGACATCCTGGCGGTGGCGGTGCACGGTCCGCTGGCGCACGGCGACGACGACGGCGGCGGGGACCGGGAGGTCGGGCTGCTGCTGGCCACCTACCGGGCCGGGGCCGGCCCGGTGCCGTCCACCCGGCGGGTGGACGGCGTGCTGGTCGACCTCACCGTGGCCGGCGCCGAGGAGTACCTGCGGCAGGCCCGGGCGCTGAGCGCGCTCTGGCCGTTGACCGCCGACCGGTACGTCACCACCACCGCCCTGTACGACCCGACCGGCTGGCTGCGCACCCTGCGCGACGAGCACCTGGGCCGGTTGGCCCGGGCCCGCCCGGCGGAGTTCAGCACCGCCGCCCGGCAGGCCTGGTACCGGGGCTGCGCGGCGCACGCCCGGGCGGCCCGGCTCGCCGAGTGGTACGAGACCGACCAGGCGCTGCTGATGCTCGGCGAGGCGCGGCTGGCGGCGGCCACGGTGACCGGGCTGCTCACCCGCACCTACTTCCGCGATCCCGGCGACGCGGTCCGGCGTACCGGGCTGGCCGGCGCGGACATGACCGAGGTGGGTGCGGTGCTGCGCCGGCAGGCCGACGAACTGGCCGCCCGCGGCCGCCCGGTCGACGGCACCGTCGACGACCTCCTCACCACCTGACCCCCCCACCGCCCGCCTTCCGTGCGCCCTCTTTCAGAGAAAGAGTGGCTATCCGACGCGGAATAGCCACTCTTCCTCTGAACGTGCGCGTTGGGAGGGGACCGGGGAGGGGGTTAGCTGATGCCGCCCTGGATGCCGATGAGGGCGCCGACGAGGTAGGTGGCCGCGGCGGCGGCGGTGCCGAGCAGGAGTTGGCGCAGGCCGCTGGTCCACCAGGGGCGGTTGGTGAACCGGGCGACGATCGCCCCGGCCACGAAGAGCCCCACCGCGCCGACGCCGAGCGCCAGCCAGAGGCTGGTGAAACCGAGCAGGTAGGTCAGCAGCGGCACCAGCGCCCCGACCGAGAAGCAGAGGAACGACGAGGTCGCCGCCGACCAGGGGCTGGGCTGCTCGTCGGGGTCGACGCCCAGCTCCTCCCGGACGTGCACCCGCAGCGCCTCCTCCGGGTTGCGCCGGACCGCCTCGGCGACCTGGGTGGCGAGGTCGCGGGGCAGGCCCCGGGCGACCCACGCGTCGGCCAGCTCGCGGGCCTCCGCCTCGGGGTGCCGCTCCAGCTCGCGCCGTTCCTTGGCCACCTCGGCGGCGACCTGCTCGTTGGCCGAGCGGACGCTGGTGTACTCCCCCAGCCCCATCGAGATGGCGCCGGCGACCAGGCCGGCGGTGCCGGTGAGCACGATGCTGCGCGGGGAGACGCCACCGCCGCCGACGCCCGCGATCAGGGCGATGTTGGTGACCAGCCCGTCCATCGCGCCGAAGACGGCCGGGCGCAGCCAGCCGCCGGACACGTCCGCGTGGTGCGCCTCCCGCAACGCGGCCGGGGTCTCGGTCACGGCAGGGTCAGGATCTCGTAACCGTCGTCGGTGACGACGATGGTGTGCTCGAACTGGGCCGTCCACCTGCGGTCCTTGGTGACCACCGTCCAGCCGTCGTCCCACATGTCGTACTGGTACGTGCCGAGGGTGATCATCGGCTCGACGGTGAACGTCATCCCCGGTTCCATGATGTCGGTCGGGCGCGGGCTGTCGTAGTGCGGCACGTAGAGGCCGCTGTGGAAGGCCTCGCCGATGCCGTGACCGGTGAAGTCCCGCACCACGCCGTAGCCGAACCGCTTGGCGTACGACTCGATGACCCGGCCGATCACGTTGATCTGGCGGCCGGGCTTGACCGCCTTGATCCCGCGCATCATCGCCTCGTGGGTGCGCTCGACCAGCAGCCGGGCCTCCTCGCCGACCTCCCCGACGCAGAACGTCGCGTCGGTGTCGCCGTGCACCCCGTCGAGGTACGCCGTGACGTCGACGTTGATGATGTCGCCGTCCTGGAGCACCGTCGAGTCGGGGATGCCGTGGCAGATCACCTCGTTGAGGCTGGTGCAGCAGGACTTCGGGAAGCCCTTGTAGCCCAGGGTCGACGGGTAGGCGCCGTGGTCGACGAGGAACTCGTGCACCACCCGGTCGATCTCGTCGGTGGTCACCCCCGGCTTGCAGTGCTCGCCGGCGAGCTGGGTCGCCTGGGCGGCGAGCCGACCGGCGACCCGCATCTTCTCGATGGTCTCCGGGGTCTGCACGTGCGAGCCACGCCACTCCTGCGGACGCTTCTTGCCCACGTACTCCGGACGGACGATGTGGCCAGGAACCGCTCGCCACGGGGAGAGCGTGCCTGGGGTCAGCGGCGCACGGACGGTCATGGCGACAGCCTATCGCCGAGCCCCGCGGTGACCCCCGCTACGGCCGGGCCGCGACGGTTGTTGCCGTGCGCATACGGCTGTGCCATTGTGGCTGCGTGGATCAAGGAGGAGCACCTCCCGTCTTCTCCGTGAGTGCGGAGCTCGACGGAGACCACCTCCACGTCGTGGTGACCGGCGAGGTCGACATGGCGACCGCCGACACCATGCTCCAGGCCGCCCTGCGCGAGCCCGCCGCGCGGGTCACGCTGGACCTGCGGGCCGTGACGTTCTTCGACTCGGCCGCCATCCACGCCGTCGTCCAACTAGCCCAGCGCGTTCCCGGCCGGCTGGCCGTGCTGCCGTCCCGGCAGGTCGCCCGGGTGCTGGAGATCTCCGGCCTCGGCGAGCAGGACTGGCTGCGCCGGGACTGACCGGCGCCGCTGCCCGGGCAGCCGGGCTCAGTCCCGTAGCCGCCGGGTCAGTCGCACTTCCGTCCCGTCCGCGCCCCGGCTGACCGTCAGCTCGCCCAGCGCCTGGATCAGCGCCAGCCCCCGGCCGCGGAAGCCCGCCCCGGTCGACTCGCGCCACTGGCCGCTGTCGCGCACCGTCGCCACCACCGTCCGGTCGGCGATGGTCACCTCGACGCTGATCGTCGGCTCGGCGGGCGCCACCGGGTGCTCGATCGCGTTCGCGGCGGCCTCCGAGACCGCCACGGTCAGGTCGAACAGGTCGGTCTCGCCGACCCGGTGGGCGACCAGGAAGTCCTCCAGCCGCTTGCGCAGCACGCTGAGCCGGGTCGGGTCGGCCGGCAGCCGCAGCGCGAACCGGTTGAGCTCGACGGCCTCCAGCGCCAGCACCGCGACGTCGTCGTGCCGGGTGCGCTCGGCGACCCGCTCCACCACGGCGTCGACCAGGTCGGCGACGTGCTCGCCCCGGACGGCGGCGTCCCGGCGGAGCTGGGCCAACGCCTCGTCGATGCCCACCTGCCGGTCCTCGACCAGCCCGTCGGTGTAGAGCAGCAGCCGGCCACCGGGGGCCAGTTCGCCCTCGACGGTGCGGTACGTGGTGCCGGCGATGGCGCCGATGGGCGGACCGAGCGCCGCCTCGTGCAGGAACGCCACGTCGTCTCCTCGGATCAGCAGGGGGGACGGATGGCCGGCGCTGGCGTACCGCAGCCGGCGGGTGCGCGGGGAGAACCAGAGGCACACGACGGTGGCGAAGGACTGCCGCTCGGTCGAGCCGACCAGCCGGTTCAGCCGGGTCAGCGACTCCCCCGGGTCGTAGCCCTCCAACAGGTACGCCCGCAGCCCGTTGCGCAGCTGGCCCATCGCCGCGGCGGCCTGGACGCCCTTGCCGACCACGTCGCCGATGACCAGCACGACCTCGTCGTCGGCGACCCCGATCACGTCGTACCAGTCGCCGCCGACCTCCACGTCGGCACTGCCGGGCAGGTAGCGGCTGGCCACCACCGCGCCGGGCAGCTGGGGCAGCGTCCGGGGCAGCAGGCTGTGCTGCAGGGTGGTGGCGATGCGGTGCTCGGCCTCGTAGAGCTGGGCGTTCTCCAGGCGTACCCCGACCAGGCGGGCCAGTTCGGTGAGCGCGGCCTGCTCGGTGCCGTTGCCCTCGCGGTGCCACACCCGCAGCTCGCCGAGCTGCGCGCCGGCGGTGCCGGTCAGCGGCAGCACGTGCGACGGCTCGGCCGGGACGGTCCCGCCGGCGTCGACCTCGTGGCGGGCGCCGGCGGTGGTGACGAGCACCCGGGCCGCCTCGGCCAGGCTGAGCGCGTGCCGGGCGGCGACCTGCACCACCTCGGCGGTGGACCGGGCCGTGTTGACCGCCACCGCCGCGTCGGCCAGCGCCCGGAGCCGGCGGATGATCTCACCGCGCAGCTGGCCCAGCTCGACGTTGGCCCGGACCCGGGCGATCAGCTCCTGCCCGGAGAAGGGCTTGGTCAGGTAGTCGTCGGCGCCGACGGAGAGCCCGGCGACCGCCTCGGCGGAGCCGGCCCGGGCGGAGAGCAGCACGATCGGCACGTGCCGGGTCCGCGGATTCGCCCGCAGCGCCGTGACCAGGCCGAAGCCGTCCAGCCGGGGCATCATCACGTCGGTCAGCACCAGGTCGAAGGAGCTCTCCATCGCCTGTTCGAGCGCTGCCACCCCGTCGGGCACCGCCACCACCTCGTACGACGGGCCGAGCAGTCGGGTGACGTGTTCGCGCAGGTCGGCGTTGTCGTCGGCGAGCAGGATCCGGCCGGTGCCCGCGGTCACCGCCCGGTCGTCCGGCTTCGGCGGCTGCGCGACGTCGCCGCCGTCGCCCCAGATCGCGGTCTCCGCGACGTAGAGCCGGGCCTGCTGCGGCTCGGCCAGCGGGGCCGGCGCGCCGCTGGCGACCCGGTCGGCGGGCAGGTGCGCGGAGCCGAACGGGACCGTCACGGTGAACGTGCTGCCCTCGTCCACCCGGCTGCTCGCCACCACCCGGCCGCCGTGCATCTCGACCAGCTCGCGGACCAGCGCCAGGCCGATCCCGGTGCCCTCGTGGGTGCGCGAACGCACGCTGGGCACCCGGTGGAAACGCTCGAAGACGTGCGGCAGCTCCTCGGGCACGATGCCGACGCCGGTGTCGCTGACCTCCAGCCGGGCGACGCCGTCGACCGCCCGGATCCGCACCCGGATCTCGCCGTCGAAGGTGAACTTCAGCGCGTTCGACACCAGGTTGAGGACGATCTTCTCCCACATGTCCCGGTCGACGAAGACCGGCCCGGGCAGCGGCGGGCAGTCGACCACCAGGCTCAGCCCGGCCCGCGCGGCGGCGGAACGGAAGGTGCTCACCAGCCGGGAGGTGTAGTCGGCCAGGTCGGTGGGCTGGTAGTGGGCGGCCAGCCGGCCGGACTCCAGCCGGGAGAAGTCGAGCACCGTGTTGACCAGCTTGAGCAGGCGCAGCGCGTTGCGGTGCATCATCGTCAGCCGGTCGGTGTACGCCGCGGGCAGCGCCGGATCGGCGAGCATCTCCTCCAGCGGCCCGAGGACCAGGGTCAGCGGGGTGCGGAACTCGTGGCTGACGTTGGCGAAGAAGTTGGTCTTGGCCCGGTCGAGCGCGGCCAGCTCGGCGGCGCGGGCCCGCTCCTGGGCGTACGCCCGCTGCTGCCCGACGGCCCGGGAGATCTGCGCGGCGACCAGGTCGAAGAAGTTGCGGTACTCGTCGCCGAGGAACAGCCGCCGGGAGACGCCGACGACCAGCACCCCGGCCGGCTCGTTGGTGGCGGTCAGCGGCAGCGCCAGGGCCTGGTCGGCGGCCTCCGGCGGCACCGTGCCGAAGAGGTCGGCCACGTCGATCTCGGCGGCCACGCCCTCCTCGGCGACCCGGAGCAGCGTGGGCGACGCCTCGGCCGGGACGCTCCCGGGGCCGGTGCCGCTGCACCCGGCCAGCGCGAGCTGACCGGTGTCGTCGTAGAGCCGGACGCGGGCGAAGGGGATGTCGGAGCGGTACCCGTCGAGCACCTCGGCGGCGATCCGGCCTACCTCCGCCACGGTGCGCGCCTCGCCGAGCCGGGAGCCCAGCTCGGCCAGCGCCCGGAGCCGGCGCTCGCCGAGCACCCGGCCGGTGGTCTCGTTGACGAAGCAGAAGACGCCGTTGACCCGCCCGTCGGCTGCCCGGATCGGGTCGTACGAGACGTCGAAGTAGACCTCCTCGACGAAGCCCTGCCGGTCGATGACGAAGGGGTGGTCCTCACCGTGGTACGGCTCGCCGGTGCGCAGCACGCCGTCCAGCACCGGGCCGAGCACGTCCCAGGTCTCGGTCCAGTGCTCGCGGGCCGGCTGGCCGATGACGCCCGGGTGCTTGGTGCCGATGGTGGGCAGGTACGCGTCGTTGTAGAAGGTCCGGTGATCCGCGCCCCAGAACATCGCGATCTGGGCGCGGGAGGCGAGCATCATGCTGACCGCGTGGCGCAGCGCCGCGGGCCAGGTGTCGGGGGTGCCGAGGGGGGTGCGGGACCAGTCGTACCCGGCCAGCCTCCGGCCCATCTCGCCACCGGCCGCGAACGCCTCGGCGAGCTGCGGAGGGAGTGAGCCGTCGCCGGACCGACCCGACGAGTTCCGCTCGCCCTCGCCCACCTGGGCCGAGCTCATGCACCCTCCCGCTCCGGCCGTGCCCCGCGACGCCTCGGCGTTCACCCGGCCGTGCCCCGCCTTCTACCCAGACGGATCAGCAACGTAACGCATCGGCCCCAACAGACGCTGGTTACCTGGGTCTCATCCTGCCGGCACCGGCGGCGGACCGCTCGCCCGGAGCGGGCCCGGCAGGCCGGGGCGGCGGGTCAGAAGACCGGCAGGCCGTCGATGCTGGCGGCGTTCTTCCTGCTCCGGTAGGCCGTCAGGTCCTCATCCGTGCGGCGGGAACCCCACTCGATCAACAGGTCGCGATCGCCGCGGTAGTCCATCAGCGGCACCGCGTACCCGCAGGAGTCGCTGACCCGGTCGACGGCGACCGTCACCACGCTGCGGACGGCGTGCGGGTCGGGCGGGTCCGGGAAGCCGGCGAGCAGCGCCGGGAAGCCCGGGTCGGTGAGCGGGGTGGCGACGCCCCGGCCGTGCAACCGGACGATCTTGGGCGGGCCGGTGAAGGCGCAGAACATGACGGTGACCCGCCCGTTCTCCCGCAGGTGGGCCAGGGTCTCCGCGCCGCTGCCGTGGTAGTCCAGCCAGGCCACGGTCAGCGGGTCGACGACGAGGAAGGTGCCGCGCATCCCCTTGGGCGAGACGTTGACGTGCCCGTCCGGCCCGGACGGGGCGGAGGCCACGAAGAACACCGGCTGCGCCTCGATGAACTCCCGCAGCCGCCCGCCGATCTCCGGATACACCTTCCCCATGCCGGCCATCCTCGCACCCGCGGCCGAAGAGTGGGACGCCCGTTCCCGTCAGCTGGAACGGGCGGCCCGGACCAGGGCGGTGACCGGGCGCGGGTCGGCCTCGTTCTCCGGATGCCACTGCACCCCGAGCAGGAAGCGCCGGCGCGGATCCTCGACCGCCTCGACCACCCCGTCGTCCGCCCAGCCGGTCGCGACCAGCCGCCCCGGGTCGGCGACCCCCTGGTGGTGGTAGGAGTTGACCCGGTCCACCCCGGCCATCACCGCCCCGGCCAGGCTGCCCGGCGCGAACCGCACCGGGTGCGCGCCGTAGCGGCCCGGGGCCGGGCGGTGCCGGTCGTGGCCGACCACGTCCGGCAGGTGCTGGTGCAGCACTCCGCCGTGGGCGACCACCAACAGTTGCAGGCCCCGACAGATCCCCAGCACCGGCAGGTCGGCGGCGAGCGCGCCGGCGAGCAGCGCCAGCTCGCCGGCGTCCCGGTCCGGCCGGGGCTCGGTACTCGGGTCGGGCGGCTGGTCGTACCGCTCCGGGGCGACGTCGGCGCCGCCGGCCAGGATCAGCCCGTCGAGCACCCGGACCACGTCGGCGTCCACGTCGTCCGGGGGCAGCACCACGGCCCGGCCGCCGGCCGCGCTGACCGCCCGGACGTACGCCTGCGGCACCAGGGTCGCCGGCACGTCCCGCCACACCGCCCAGGCGGCGGGCTCCACGTACGCGCTGATCCCGATCAGCGGGCGGCTCATCAGCGGGCGGCTCACAGCGGGGTGACGTATGCGCCGGTGATGCCGCCGTCGACCACGAACTGCGCGGCGGTCATGAACGACGCGTCGTCGCTGGCCAGGAAGGCGACGGCGGCGGCGATCTCCTCCGGGGCGCCGAACCGCCCCATCGGCACGTGCACCAGCCGGCGGGCGGCCCGCTCCGGGTCGGCGGCGAAGAGCTCCAGCAGCAGCGGGGTGGCGACCGGGCCGGGGCAGAGCGCGTTGACCCGGATCCCCTCCCGGGCGAACTGCACGCCCAGCTCCCGGGTCATCGCCAGCACCCCGCCCTTGCTCGCCGTGTACGCGATCTGCGAGGTGGCCGCCCCCATCAGCGCGACGAAGGAGGCGGTGTTGATGATCGAACCCTTGCCCTGCCGGCGCATGTGTGGGATGACGTACTTGCAGCAGAGGTAGACGCTGGTGGTGTTGACCCGCAGCACCCGCTCCCAGGCGTCCAGGCCGGTCTCCAGGATCGAATCGTCGTCGGGCGGGGAGATGCCCGCGTTGTTGAACGCCACGTCGACCCGGCCGTGCCGCTGCACCACGCCATCGAAGAGTTCCCGGACGGACGTCTCGTCGGCCACGTCGCAGGCGACGAACTCGCCGCCGACCTCGTCGGCCGCCCGCTTGCCGGCCTCGGCGTCGATGTCGACGCAGACCACCCGCGCGCCCTCGGCGGCGAAGCGCCGCACGGTGGCCAGCCCGATCCCGCTGCCCGCCCCGGTCACCACGGCCACCCGGTCCTGAAGTCGTCCCTGCACGCTGGTCACTCCTCTGTGCTGATGAACACGTTCTTGACGTCGGTGAAGGCGTGCAGCGCGTCCGGGCCCAGCTCCCGGCCGAGGCCGGAGCGCTTCATCCCTCCGAACGGGGTCCAGTACCGCACCGAGGAGTGCGAGTTGACGCTCAGGTTGCCCGACTCGACGGCGCGGGCCACCCGCAGCGCCCGGCCGACGTCCCGGGTCCAGACCGACCCGGACAGGCCGTACTCGGTGTCGTTGGCCAGCCGCACGGCGTCGGCCTCGTCGTCGAACGGGAGCACCGACACCACCGGCCCGAAGACCTCCTCCCGCCAGTGCCGGTCGGCCGGCGACTCGGCGAGCAGCACCGTCGGGGCGTGCCAGTAGCCGGGGCCGTCGGGGCACGAGCCGGTGAAGGCGACCTTCGCGCCGTCGACGTACCCGGCGACCCGGTCCCGGTGCGCGGCCGAGATCAGCGGCCCCATCTCGGTGCTCTCGGCGGCCGGGTCGGCCACCCGGAAGGCGCGCACGGCCGGTTCGAGGAGTTCGAGGAAGCGGTCGTACACGCTGCGCTGGACCAGGATCCGGGAGCGGGCGCAGCAGTCCTGGCCGGCGTTGTCGAAGACCGCGTACGGCGCGGTGGCCGCCGCCTTCGCCAGGTCCGCGTCGGCGAAGACCAGGTTGGCGCTCTTGCCGCCCAGCTCCAGGGTCACCCGCTTCACCTGTTCGGCGCAGCCGGCCATGATCCGGGTGCCGACCTCGGTGGAGCCGGTGAAGCAGACCTTGCGCACGGCCGGGTGGGTGACGAACCGCTCCCCCACCACGCCGCCCTGCCCCGGCAGGACGGTGAACACCCCCTCCGGCAGGCCCGCCTCGACCGCCAGCTCGCCGAGCCGCAGCGCGGTCAGCGGGGTCAGCTCGGCGGGCTTGAGCACCACCGTGTTGCCGGCGGCGAGCGCCGGGGCGAAACCCCAGCCGGCGATCGGCATCGGGAAGTTCCACGGCACGATCACCCCGACCACGCCGAGCGGCTCGTGGAAGGTGACGTCCAGCCCGCCCGGCACCGGGATCTGCCGGCCGGTCAACCGCTCCGGGGCGCCGGCGTAGTAGTCGAGCACGTCCCGGACGTTGCCCGCCTCCCAGCGGGCGTTGCCGATGGTGTGCCCGGCGTTGTGCACCTCCAGCCGGGCCAGCTCCTCCAGGTGCGCGTCCACCACGGCGGCGAACCGGCGCAGCAGCCGCGCCCGGTCGCCCGGTGCCACGCCCCGCCACCTCTCGTACGCCCGCGCGGCCCGCTCGATCGCCGCGTCCACCTCCGCCGGCGAGCTGGCCGGCACCTTTCGCAGGATCTCCCCGGTCGCCGGGTTCCGCACGTCGGTCACCCGTCCCACCCTGCCCTCTCCACGGTGTCTGCGCAGCTGTCGTCCCGGCGCGTCGCGCCCGTCCCGCGCCGGCCCGACGGGCGGCCGAGGCGGGCGGCCTCAGAGGCGTTCGAAGCCACGGACGAGTTCCCAGTCCGTCACGGCGGCGTCGAAGGCGGCCAGTTCGACCTTCGCCTGGTTGGCGTAGTGGGCGACCACCTCGTCGCCGAAGGCGTCCTTCGCGACGGCGGAGGACTCCCAGAGGGTGAGAGCGTCGCGGAGGGTGGCGGGGACCCGCTCGGCGGCCGGGTCGTCGTACGCGTTGCCCCGGCACTCCTCGCCCAGCTCCAGCTCCCGTTCGATGCCGTGCACCGCCCCGGCCACCAGGGCGGCGATCGCCAGGTACGGGTTGACGTCCGCGCCGGGCACCCGGTTCTCCACCCGCATCCCCTGCCCGTGCCCCACCAGCCGCAGCGCGCAGGTGCGGTTGTCGGTGCCCCAGCGCAGCGCGGTCGGGGCGAACGAGCCGGGCTGGTAGCGCTTGTAGGAGTTGACGTTCGGGGCGAAGAAGAGGCTCAGCTCGCGCATGGTGTCGAGCAGCCCGGCCAGCACCCGCTGCCCGGTCACCGACAGGTGGGCGGGCCCGTCGCCGAGCATCGCCGAGCGGCCGTCGGCGTCGCGCAGCGAGAAGTGGATGTGGCAGGAGTTGCCCTCGCGGGCGTTCGGCTTGGCCATGAAGGTGATCGACATGCCCTCCTGGGCGGCGATCTCCTTGGCCCCGTTCTTGTAGATGACATGGTGGTCGGCGCAGGCCACCGCCTCGTCGTACCGGAAGGCGATCTCGTGCTGGCCGAGGTTGCACTCGCCCTTGGCGCTCTCCGGGGTCAGCCCCGCGCCGGCCATCTCGGTGCGGATGCGGCGCAGCAGCGGCTCGACCCGGGCGGTGCCGAGCAGCGAGTAGTCCACGTTGTACTGGTTGGCCGGGGTCAGCTCGCGGTAGCCGCGCCGCCAGGCGTCCTCGTACGAGTCGCGGAAGAGCACGAACTCCAGCTCGGTGCCGGCGTACGCGGTCAGCCCGTGCGCGGCCAGCCGGTCGAGCTGGCGGCGCAGGATCTGCCGGGGCGAGGCGACCACCGGCCCGCCGCCGTCCAGCCAGCCCAGGTCGGCCAGGAGCATGGCCGTGCCGGGCTGCCAGGGCACCCGGCGCAGGGTGTCGAAGTCCGGCAGCATGGCGAAGTCGCCGTAGCCGCGTTCCCAGCCCGACATCGCGTACCCGTCGACGGTGTTCATGTCGACGTCGACGGCGAGCAGGTAGTTGCAGCCCTCGCTGCCGTGCGCGACCACCTGGTCCAGGAAGTAGGGGGCGTGGAACCGCTTGCCCTGGAGGCGGCCCTGCATGTCGGTCAGCGCGAGCACCACCGTGTCGATCTCGCCCTCGGCGACCGCGACGCGCAACTGTTCCAGCGTGAGCGGAGCTTTCCTCATCGGCGCGTCTCCATCACCAAGGTCTACTGGCAGAACCGGATCACCGTCAATGCCCCCTGCGGCCACCGTCGCAAACGCGATCGGCCGAGAGCGGGAACCGGGTCGGCCGGGCGCGGTCGGGGTGCCATTACGCGCCGGATGCGGGCTCGGTGGTGACCGGCTGCCGGAGGATCGTGCGCTGCTTCTCCGGTGCGACCCTCCGGAAGTCACTGAGGTAGATCTCGTGGTGAGTGCCGGCCAGGCGGAACCCCTGATCGGGGATGACCGCGTGATGCAGGTGCGCGAGCACGTCCGCTTCGTCGTCGAAGGAACCGACGTGCAGCGTCTGCACGCACCGCCCCTCGGACAGCGTCTCCAGACGGACGTCGTCCAGACGCGCCGGCCGGTTCTTCGCTCCGGCCTGCTCGACGGCGGCGCCGAACATGGCCTGGTCGATCCAGTCCGGGACCATCAGCATCAGCGTCCAGTCCCACTGCGACTTGTCCCGTGCCGCGGTGAAGGCGGACATGTCCTCGGCCCACCACAGGCCTTCCAGCGGCGGGACGACATAGTCCCGCCCGAGGTCACGCTTGCTGGCGAACTTCAGCTTGTACGCCACGGGATAGAGCGCTTCGACCGCCTCGGCGAAGGCGGGCGAGGTGTTGGGGTCGCCGTGGCCGTCGATCATGAGATAACTCATGTCGGGCACGTCCACCACCCGGAACCGGCCCCGTTGTGCCTGGTAGGCGTCGAGGGTCTTCTTGAAGTCGGTCTTGTTCGTCATCGGGCACCTGGACTCGGGGCGGCGAGTCCTGCCTTTCCGCCTGAGAGGGGGCATGGGAACACCTCACGCGCCGTCCGCGGGAGGGACCTCATGTGTACCGAGCGGCTACGACGTCCCGTTGAACCGCGCGGGTGTTGTCGACGGTGGTGGGCAGCCCGACCCGCTCCAGGCCGAGCGGCCCGAAGGCGTGGTCCAGCACGGCCGTGACGGCCCGGGTGACCAGGCCCCGGCCCACGTGGCCGGCGTCGAGCCAGTAGCCCACCTCGCCCGACCGTGCCGGACCGCCGATCACCAGTTGCCAGCCGACGAGGCGCCTGCCCTCCTCCGCCGGCACGGCGATGGACAGCGGTAGCAGCGATCCTTCCTGCCACGCCTGCCCGGCTCGCTCCAGGTTCGCCCGCACCCCGTCCAGTTCGGCGGTTCCTGGAAGGCGTCCGGGAACCAGCGGGCGAGGCGCCGGTAGTTCGCCTCCACCAGCGGCCGGTGCGCCTCGCCGATTGCGGCCGTGCGTGGGATGAGGGCGGCGTCGTCGTCCAGCGGCCAGGTGAACAACGGGGTGGCGACGGTGGACAGGCCTGCTACCTACTCCGCGCCCGCGACCCGCAACTTTCCCAGGTCAGGGACGTTCTGCTGAACATCGGGCCGCCATCATCCCGGCCTGTCGGCAGAAAAGCGAGGACTCCACATGCGTCGGATCGTCGCCGCGGTCACCGCCCTGCTCACCGTCGGGCTGGGCGTCACCGACGCCCGGGCGGACCGGCAGCCGCCGGCCGGACCGGACCGCCCGCCGGCCCGAGCCGGCTTCGACTTCACGAACCCGCAGGTGGTCGCCACCGGCCTGGAGGTGCCCTGGGGGCTCGACTTCCTGCCCGACGGCAGCGCGCTGGTGGCCCAGCGCGACCTGGGCACCGTCGTCCGGGTCCGGCCCGGTGCGCCGCCCCGGGAGGTCGCCCGGATCCCCGGTGTGGTCGGCGGCGGCGAGGCGGGCCTGCTCGGGTTGGCAATCTCCCCCACGTTCCGGCGGGACCGGCTGGTCTACGTCTGCTACACCACCGCCTCCGACATCCGGATCGCGCGGTTCCGGCTCCACGCGCCACAGTCCCTCCAGGTGATCCTGAGCGGGGTCACCCGGGCGGCCGCCCACGACGGTGGCCGGATCGCGTTCGGCCCGGACGGCATGCTCTACGCCGGCATCGGTGACGCCGTCGTCCCCGCCAACGCGCAGAACCTGGCCAGCCGGAACGGCAAGATCCTGCGGATGCGCCCGGACGGCGGGGTGCCGGCGGACAACCCGTTCCCCGGCTCGCTGGTCTACAGCTACGGCCACCGCAATGTGCAGGGTCTCGCCTGGGACCGGCGGGGGCGGATGTTCGCCACCGAGTTCGGCCAGAGCGCCTGGGACGAGGTGAACCGGATCGTGCCGGGCGGCAACTACGGCTGGCCGGTCGTCGAGGGCAAGAGCGGCGACCCGCGGTTCCGCGACCCGGTGGTCGTCTGGCCGCCCGCGGAGGCGTCACCGAGCGGGGCCGCCTTCGCCGCCGGCACGCTCTTCGTCGCGGCACTGCGGGGAGCGCGGCTCTGGGCCGTGCCGGTTGACGCCGCCGGTCGGGTCGGCACGCCGACCGCCGTGTTGCAGGGGGCCTACGGCCGCCTGCGTACCGTCGAGGTGGCCTCGGACGGCGCGCTCTGGGTGACCACCAGCAACCGGGACGGCCGGGGCAGCCCGGCGGCGGACGACGACCGCGTCCTCCGCTTCCCGGCCGGGGCGCGGCAGCCGCAACCCCCGGCGCTCCTCGTCGGCGCCGGGTGACCCGGCGCCGACGAGGGGGCGGGTCAGGCCGGCTCGTCGGCCCGCGCGGCGTCGGTGGCCGCTCGCGGCGCCGGCAGGTCGACGGTACGGCGGGGGCCGGTGAACCACTTCCGGGCCGAGGCGTACCACCAGACGGCGACCAGCAGCAGCACCCCGCCCACGGCGAGCGGTGCGTAGTTCACCGCCGACCAGCTGAAGTCGGCGTTGCCGGGCACCCCGGCGGGGACGATCGGCAGCACGAAGTAGACCGAGATGACGGCGATCTCGATCACCGCGATCCAGCCGAGCAGCTTGTACTTCGGGCCGAGCGTCCACGGCCCGGGCTGGAACCGGTCCCCCATCCGCAGCCGCAGCGCGATCGGGATGACGAACGACAGGTAGAGCCCGATCACCGCTACCGAGACCACGGCGTAGAAGGCGATCGGGATGCCGGACGGGCTCTCGTAGAGGGCGGGCAGGGTGAGCACCAGCCCGGCCAGGGTGGCGCCGATGATCGCGTTGGCGGGCGTGCCATTGCGGTCCACCTTCGACCAGAGCCGCCAGCCGGGGATCGCGCGGTCCCGGCTGAACGCGTACGTCATCCGGCTCATCGAGGTCACGCAGCTCATCCCGCAGAAGAACTGGCCGATGGTGGAGATGATGATGACGGCCTTGAAGAAGAACGGCGTCAGCGCGGTCTCGAAGATCGCCCCGGAGAACCCGCCGGCCTCGTTGATCGCGTCGACGTCGGTGGCGGCGAAGAGGAAGGCCAGCAGCAGGATCCAGCCGCCGACCGCGGAGTAGAAGATCGACCGCCAGAGTCCCTTGGCGGCGGCCTGCGACGCGCCCCGGGTCTCCTCGGAGACGTGCGCGCAGGCGTCGAAGCCGGTGATCGTGTACTGGGTGAGCAGGAAGCCCAGCGGCAGCACGTAGAACCAGAAGGTCAGCCCGCCGGTGTCGCCGTCGCCGAAGCCGGAGTTGTTGAACCGCTCGGTGAAGACGAACTTGAAGCTCTGGTGGTCGTCCGGCACCAGCAGCAGGATCGCCACCACGGCCGCCGCGCCGGCCACGTGCCACCAGACGGAGACGTTCTGGAGCACGTCGATGATCCGGTGTCCGAAGATGTTGATCAGCCCGTGCAGCACCAGGATGATCACGAAGAGCAGGAACGCCTGGCGCAGCGTCCCCGCCCAGCCGTCGAAGAGCGCCGACAAGGTCAGGTTGAGGAAGGTCGCGCAGCCGTAGTCCACCGAGGCGGTGACGGCGACCAGCCCGATCAGGTTGAGCCAGCCGGTGAACCAGCCGTGCACCGGGCGGCCCATCTTCGCCGCCCACCAGTAGATGCCGCCCGCCGTCGGGTACGCCGAGACCAGTTCGGCCAGGCAGAAGCCGATGATCAGGATGAACAGTGAGATCAGCGGCCAGCCCCAGGAGATGGCGACCGGGCCGCCGTTGTTCCACGCCTGACCGAAGGTGGTGAAGCAGCCGGCCAGGATCGAGATGATCGAGAACGAGATGGCGAAGTTGGAGAAGCCGCTCCACTTGCGGCGCAACTCCTGCTGGTAACCGAGTTCGGCGAGCCGTCGGGCGTCGTCGTCCATCGGTTGCTCGGCGGTCGGCGAGGGCGTCGTGGCCACTGCACACCTCCCTGAGGTGATCCCCGGTACGAGTGCGCCCGAGTCTCGTCCCGTGGATCACCGCGGTCAATCCGTCGCAAGTCCCGAACTCGCAAATTGCGTTGCCGACCGGGGTGGCCCGGCGGCATGCTTGAGCCCGTGACCAGGCCCGATCGCGACGGGCCTTCCGCCGGGCGCTCGGCAACGCCCGGTCCGCGGCGGCGCGGGGCGCTCACCTCTCTCTCACTAGTACGGCGATGCGCCGTACCCGACGGGCGCCCCCGCCGCCGCTCTCGCCCCGCGTCAGCGGGCCAGGTCGGCGATGAGGTTCACGGAGCCCGCCACGATCACCACACCGAATACGTACGACAGGACGGCATGGGACAGCACGCTGCCCCGGATCTGCGGATCGCTGATGGCCGTGTCCGATACCTGGTAGGTCATGCCGATCGTGAAGGCGACGTAGGCCAGGTCGCGGTAGGTGGTCTGCCCCTGCACAGGCTGGCCTTCGAAGCCGATCCCCCCGGTCGTCGATCGGAACTGCAGGTCGGCGTAGCGCAGGGTGAAGACCGTGTTGACCACGGTCCACGACAGCAGGACGGTCAGCATTGCGACGCCGACGAGCAGCACCCGCGTCGAGCCGCTCTGCTTGCCGGCGAGGCTGAGCGCAAGGCCGACACCCAGCAGGCTGGTGACGCCCGCTGCCACCAGCAGCACTGCGGCGGTCACCCGCGTCTCGTCCTCACGCATGGCCATCATCTCGGTGTGGGAGCTGTCCGCTCGGATGATGACCGGCCAGATGGTGAGGAGGAAGGAGAGCGCGGCGGCGTCCCAGCCCCCGACCGCGGCCAACTCCCACGTCATGAACGGCAGGAGCGCCAGAGCGACAATGAGCCCGATGGAGGCGACGAGGACGGCTCGCCGCATGGCAGGGGCGTGCCAGCCCAGGCATCGGTGATACAACGTCTCCGGGGGCATGCCGGTCATCGTCCGAGTCTCTCCCACCGCATCGCCTGGCGTGCTCATAAGCCGCGCAGTCGCCCGCGATAAGCCGGTGACGTCGGTGGTCGTCCCCGCGATAATTCCCGACGTGGTGGAGGTCGAGGTCGTCGTCGCCCATCACGAGCGCGCGACCCTGCGCGTCGGCGACGTGTTCCTGAAGATCGACGCCGATCAGGCGCGCACCGACGTCGAGGTCGAGGCGATGGCCATGGCGCCGATCCCGACTCCGGAGGTCCTGTGGCGGACGCCGCCCGTGCTCGCGCTCGCCGCCCTCCCAGGGACGGCACTCGGCCGCCTCGGCGAGCCGTCGACCGCGTCGCCGGCGGCGTGGGCCGCGGCGGGTGCCGCCGCACGGATGCTGCACGACGCGCCGCTACCGCCATGGCCCGGTCGGAGCCTCGACGAGTTGGCATCGCGCCTCGACGGCGAATGCGAGTGGCTCGTCACGAACGGCGTCCTTCCCACCGACCTGGTCACGCGCAACCGCGGGGTTGCCGAGGCTGCACTCCGGCCGTGGACACCGGTGTTCACGCACGGCGACCTGCAGGTCACCCACGTGTTCGTCGACGGTGACGAGATCACCGGCGTGATCGACTGGTCCGAGGCGGCCCAGGGCGATGCCCTGTTCGACCTCGCCACCTTGACGCTCGGACACGAGGAGCACCTTGGCGACGTCGTCGCCGGCTACGGCACCGACGTCGACCTCGACGTGATCCGCGCGTGGTGGTCAGTGCGAAGCCTGCTGGCGATCCGCTGGCTGGTCGAGCACGGCTTCGACCCGGCCGCGCCAGGCTGCGAGGTCGACGTGCTGAAATCCCGGATGTGAGGCGATGCGCACCGCCCGGACCGGCCGCCGGCTCAGGCGAACAGCAGGCCGGCGACCCAGAGGGCGGCGACGACCAGCCCGGCCAGGAACTCCACCATCATCGACAGCCCGGCCGCCTTGAGCGCCTGCACGGTCGCCGGCCAGGCGAGCTGGTTGCTGCCCAACCGCAGCCGCTCGGCGCCGAAGACCCCGCCGACGAAGCCGAGGACCAGCCCCACCACCGGGATCACGAAGAACCCCACCAGCCCGAGCAGGCCGCCGGCGAGCAGCGACGAGGTGGGCACCCCGGTCCGCTTCAGGTTCCGCCCCGGCCAGGCGTACTTGACGACGGTCCCGCCGGCGGCGACCACGGTGGCCGCGGCGAGCACCGCCCACCGGCCCGGGCCCGCGCCGCCGAAGAGCGCCCAGACCAGCACGCCGCCCCAGCACAGCGGCAGCGCCGGCAGCCCGGGCACCACCACGCCGGCCAGTCCGGCCAGGATGGCCAGCGCGGCCACCACCGACACGGCCGCCTGTGAATCGGTCAGGCCCACGCCGCCTCCGCCCGTCGCCCACGGCCCCCGGTGGGACCACCATCCGGGTACGCCCCGCCGCGCCCGATCCGAGCGCTCACGCCGCCGCCTCCCCGCCGCGCAGCCGGGCGGTGATCTCCTCCGCCGGCATCGGCGGGCCGAACCAGCGCCCCTGACCGGTGTCGCACCGCAGCGCCCGCAGCCGTTCGGCCTGGGCGCCGGTCTCCACGGCCTCGGCGGTCACCGACAGCTCCAGCGCGTGCGCGAGCCGGACCAGGGCGTCCACGATGCGCTCGTCCCGGTGGTCGACGGGGGCGTCCGGTTCCTCGGCCCGGATCCCCTCGACGAACGGGCCGGCCAGCTTCAGGCAGTGGATCGGCAGCCGCCGCAGGTACGCCAGGTTGGAGTAGCCGGTGCCGAAGTCGTCGATGGCGAGCCGGACGCCCAGCCCGGCGAGCCGACGCAGCGAGCGCAGCGGCTCCCCGGCGGTGCCCATCACCGCGCTCTCGGTCAGCTCCAGCTGCAACAGCTCCGCCGGCAGGCCCGTCCGGCTCAGCGCGCCCGCCACGGTGTCGACGATGGCCGGGTCGTCGGCCTGCCGAGCGGCCAGGTTGACGCTGACCACCAGCGGCTGCGCGGGGAAATCGCGGTGCCAGGCCCGGGCGTCGCGGCAGGCCTGCCCCAGCACCCACTCGCCGAGCCGGACGATCAGGCCGGTCTCCTCGGCCAGCCCGATGAACCGGTCCGGCCCGACCAGGCCCAGCTCCGGGTGCCGCCAGCGCACCAGCGCCTCCACCGCGAGCATCGCCCCGTCCAGCAGCGAGACGATCGGCTGGTAGTGGACCACGAACTCGTCCCGGTCCAGGGCGGCCGGCAGCCCGGCGGCGAGCGCCGACCGGGCGATGTCGGCGGCGCTGCGCTCCGGGTCGTACACCGCCCAGCGGCCCCGGCCCTCCGCCTTCGCCCAGTACAGGGTGGTGTCGGCGGCCTTCATCAGCTCGGAGGCGCTGGTCTCCGCGGCCGGGCACTCCACCACGCCGACACTGGCGGAGACCGCGAGCTGCTGGTCGCCGACCAGCACCGGGGCGGAGACGGCGGCCAGGGCCAGCTCGGCGACGCCGACAGCGTCGTCCAGCCCGTCGCCGCCGTCGACCAGGATGACGAACTCGTCGCCGCCCATCCGGGCGACCAGGTGGCCCTGCCCGGCCACGCAGTCGGCCAGCCGGCGGGCGATGGTGATCAGCAGCCGGTCGCCGAGGTCGTGGCCGAGGCTGTCGTTGACCGCCTTGAAGCCGTCCAGGTCCAGGAAGCAGACGGCGATCCGCTGCTCCGGACCGGCCCGCTCGAAGCACCGCCCCAGGGTCTCGAAGAACAGCGTCCGGTTGGGCAGGCCGGTCAGCGGGTCGTGCAGGGCCTGGAACCGCAGTCGCTGCTGGAGTTCGTACCGCTCGGTGATGTCCTCGATCATCGCCACCGTGAACCGGGGGCGTCCGTCGTCGTGCCGGATCAGCGAGACCGCCAGGTCGGTCCAGACGACGGTGCCGTCCTTGCGGTGGTAGCGCTTCTCCACCCGGGCGTGGTCGTGCTTGCCCTCGATCAGCTCCTGGTACAGCTCCCACATGCCGGCGGCGTCGTCGGCGTGGAACAGCGACGCCACGTTGATCTGCCGCAGCTCGTCGACGGGGTAGCCGAGCATGTCGGCGAAGGACTGGTTGACCTCGATGATCTGCCCGTCGATACCGGCGATGCCGATGCCGATCGCCGCGCCGGTGAAGACCGCGCGGAAGCGCGCCTCGCTGTCGCGCAGCGCCCGCTCCACCGCGTCCCGGGCCTGCCAGGCCGAGCGGGCGATGCGTTCCTGCTGGCTGAAGGTCCGGTTGCGCAGGGCGCGGGCGAACCCGGCCGCGAGCGCCCCCTGCAACGCCGCCACCCGGTCGGCGACGTCGGCGGGGTGGACCCGGTCCGGCAGCACCTGCGCCAGGAACCGGTGACCGAGGGCGTGCACCGACCAGTCCAGCACCCGGGGCTCGGTGAGGTGCGCCTCCACCAGCGCCCGGCCCACGTCCTCCGCCGGGGTGGCGGAGAACTGCCGGGCCAGCACGGCCTGGCCCAGCCGTACGGTGTGGACGAGCAGCAGCCGCTCGGTCTCGTCCGCGCTCAGCGGCACGAAACCGAGCCGGCGCACCGCCCGGGCCCAGTCGGCGGCGTACCGCTGGGCGCCGGGGCGGTGGAGATCGTCCCCGCCGGAGTCCGGGACGGCGGCCATGTCGGGCTCAGCCGGCGGTGCGGTCGTACCGGGCGACGCCGCCGAAGGCGCCGAACCGCTCGGGGTGCTCGTCCACGTCGGAGGGTGAGTCCGGCCGCCACAGCGGCATGTGCACCACGCCCGGCTCCAGGATCGTCCAGTCGCCGAAGAAGCCGGTGATCTCGGCCCGGGAGCGCAGCGTGATCTCGGTGGCGGTACGCGCCGACAGCCGCTGCGCGTCCAGCATCTCCTGCGGCTGGTCCTCGAAGGTCGAGTGGGAGATGACCAGGAAGCTGCCGGGCACCGCGGCGGCCCGCAGGGCGGCGAGGATGTCGGCCGGGCGGTCGACGTCGGGGATGAAGTGCACCACCCCGGCGAGCAGGATGCCGACCGGGCGGCTGAAGTCGATCAGGCCGCTGGCCCGGGCCTCGTCCAGGATCAGCTTCGGCTCCCGCAGGTCGGCGCGGATCGCGGTGGCGCGGTCGTTGCCGGCGAGCAGCTCCAGGCTGTGCGCCACGGCCACCGGGTCGATGTCGACGTAGACGATCCGGGCCTGCGGGTTGGCGGCCTGCGCCACCTCGTGCACGTTGCCGACGGTGGGGATACCCGAGCCGATGTCGAGGAACTGGTCGATACCGGCGTCGAGCAGCACCCGGACGGCCCGGCGCAGGAACTCCCGCCCGGAGCGCATGGTGGCCGCCAGGTTCGGCGTCATGCTGGCGATCTGCTCGGCGAGCTGCCGGTCGATCTCGAAATTGTGCGCGCCGCCGAGGAAGTAGTCGTAGACGCGGGCCGCGCTCGGCCGGCTCAGGTCTATCTCGGCGGGAGTTCCGTCCGGCATCTGCATCGGTTCGCCCCAGTTCGTCGCCGCGGTGCGGGAGGGCACCGGTGTCCGGACGCGCGCAGGCACGCGGAGGCGACACCGGCCGACCCGCGGAAGGTGTGGTGCTGACCACTCTAGGCGCGTACGCCCGAGCGCGGGAGATCCACATTTGGGCGGTGATCACCTGTCCGCCCGCAGCGTCCCGGCGGCGGTACCCGCCGGTGCCCCGGGGCCCGGGACACCGGCGGCCGCTCGACCTCGCGCCGTCGACCGGCGCGACGGGTCAGGCGGCGGACTCCAGCATCAGCGCGATGCCCTGCCCGACGCCGATGCACATGGTGGCCAGCGCCCGTCGGCCGCCCCGGCGGCGCAGCTCCAGCGCGGCGGTCAGCGCCAGCCGGGCGCCGCTGGCGCCGAGCGGGTGGCCGAGCGCGATGGCGCCGCCGTTGGGGTTGACGTGCTCGGCGTCCTCCGGCAGGCCCAGCTCGCGCAGCACCGCCACGCCCTGCGCGGCGAACGCCTCGTTCAGCTCGACCACGTCGACGTCGCCGAGGCCCAGGCCGAGCCGGTCGAGCAGCTTACGGGTGGCCGGCACCGGCCCGATGCCCATGATCCGGGGCGGTACGCCGGCCGCGGCGGCCCCGCCGATCCGGGCCAGCGGGGTCAGTCCGTACCGGGCGACCGCGGCCTCGGAGGCGACCAGCAGCGCCACCGCGCCGTCGTTGACGCCGGAGGAGTTGCCGGCGGTCACCGTGCCGCCCTCGCGGAACGGGGTGGGCAGCGCGGCGAGCTTCTCCAGCGACGTCTCCCGGGGGTGCTCGTCGACCTCGACCAGCTTCGTCTCGCGCCGCCCGGCCGGCACGGTCACCGGCACGATCTCCTCGGCGAACCGGCCGTCGGCCTGCGCCTTGGCGGCCCGCTGCTGGGAGCGCAGCGCGAACTCGTCCTGCGCGGCCCGGTCGACGCCGAACTCGGCGGCCACGTTCTCCGCCGTCTCGGGCATCGAGTCGATGCCCCAGCCGGCCTTCATCAGCGGGTTGACCAGCCGCCAGCCGATGGTGGTGTCGTACACCTCGGCGGTGCGGGCGAACGGCGTCGCCGCCTTCGGCATCACGAACGGCGCGCGGCTCATGCTCTCCACCCCGCCGGCGACCACCAGGTCGGCCTCGCCGGCCACGATGGACCGGGCGGCGGTGGCCAGCGCGTCCAGGCCGGAGCCGCAGAGCCGGTTGACCGTGCTGCCGGGGACCTCCTCGGGCAGGCCGCCGAGCAGCGCCGCCATCCGGGCGACGTTGCGGTTGTCCTCGCCGGCCTGGTTGGCGCAGCCGAGCACCACATCGTCGGTGCGGGCCCAGTCCACCGACGGGTGGCGGGCGACCAGCTCGCGGATCACGTGGGCGGCGAGGTCGTCGGGGCGCACCCCGGCGAGGGCGCCGGCGTACCGGCCGATCGGCGTGCGGACTCCGGCCACGAGGTATGCCACGGTCATCGGCGCTGTCCTTCGGGGGGTGGAAGGGGCTCGGCGGCGGCGCGTCGGCCCGGGTCGCGGGGACGCCCGAGGGCCAGGATATCCGCGCGCCGAGCGGATAGGTTGACGGCATGGCCCGGGCCCAGTTCAGCGCAGAGACCGCCGGCGGCGGCGCGTTCGTCCGCCAGCCCAACCGGTTCACCGGTCGGGTCACCCCGCACTCCACCTCGCCGCCCGGTGGCGGGCCGGACGAGCAGGACCGCTGGCCGCTGGAGCCGGGCCGCTACCGGCTGATCTGGTGCCGCGCCTGCCCGTGGGCGCACCGGGCGCGGATCGTGCGCGGCCTGCTCGGCCTGGACGAGGTCGTGTCGCTGGGCACGGTCGACCCGATCCGGGACGAACGGGGCTGGCGGTTCAACCTCGACCCGGACGGCTTCGACCCGGTCCTCGGCATCGGCTTCCTCTCCGACGCGTACCTGGCCACCGACCCGGACTACACCGGACGGGTGACCGTGCCGGCGCTGATCGACACGCTCACCGGGCGGGTGGTCACCAACGACTACCCCCAGCTCACGCTGGACTTCTCCACCGAGTGGCGGCGGTTTCACGCCCCGGGCGCGCCGGACCTCTACCCGGTCGAGCTGCGCCCGGAGATGGACGCGCTGATGGCCGAGATCCACCGGGACGTCAACAACGGCGTCTACCGGTGCGGCTTCGCCACCTCGCAGGAGGCGTACGACGAGGCGTACACCGCGCTCTTCGCCCGGCTGGACGCGCTGTCGGAGCGGTTGGCCGGACGCCGCTACCTGATGGGCGAGCAGATCACCGAGGCGGACGTCCGGCTGTTCACCACCCTGGTCCGCTTCGACGTGGCGTACCACGGGCACTTCAAGTGCAACCGGCAGAAGCTGACCGAGATGCCGGTGCTCTGGGCGTACGCGCGGGACCTGTTCCAGACGCCGGGCTTCGGGGAGACGGTCGACTTCGACCAGATCAAGCGGCACTACTACGCCACCCACGAGATGATCAACCCGACCCGCATCGTGCCGCTCGGCCCGGACCTGCACGGCTGGACCACGCCGCACGGGCGTGGCTGAGCCGGACCGGGCCGTCGGCCCCGCCCGGGCCGCCGCCGCGTCCGCCGCCGCCGGCTGTGTGCTGGCCGGCACCGTCGCGGTGATCGTCGCCGTGGTCGCCGGTCCCGGTCCGGGCCTGACCGGGTACGTCAGCGAGGCCGGCGTCGCCGAGAGCGCGTACGCCCCGACGTACCGGATCGGGGTCTTCGCCCTGGCCGCGGCGCTGCTGCTGCTCGCCGCCGCGCTGCCGGCGGCGCTGCGCCTCGCCGCGGCGCTGCTCGGCGCGGCCAGCGGGTTCACCCTGCTCTCCGCGGTGGTGACGTGCAGCACCGGCTGTCCGCTGCCGCCGTTCGAGGCGGCGACCGTGGCGGACCTGGTGCACGGCGGGTCGAGCATCGCGGGGGTGGCGGCGGTGGTCTTCGCGATGCTCGCGCTGGCCTGGTCCCCGGCGACGACGCCCGCGTTGCGTCGGATCTCGGCCCTGGGCGGGGCGCTGGCGCTGCCGCTGTCCGGCGCGATCGCGCTGGCCATGCTGATCGCCGGTCGGGGCGGGTTGGTGGGCGGCCTGGAGCGGGTGCTGCTGGCGGTGACCTTCGGCTGGGGCCTGGCGGCGGCGACGGCGCTGGGCCTGCGCCGGGACCCGACCGTGACGAAGCGGTCAACGGACGGCAAACGCGCCCTGTAAGGAGCCTCACGCCCTTCGGTCCTTCCCGTTGCGCGGTGGCCGGGAGTAGCGTCGCCAGGCGATGACCAATGTCTGGCACCTCACCGTGCGCCTGTACGTCGATCTCCGACTGCAGGCCAGCGGCGTCTGTCCGGCGCGGCCCGCTCTCTGACGCCGCCCGTACCGACCACCGACAGACCTTGGACGCATCCTCATGGCTTCCGCCCTGCGCAAGATTCCCTTTTCCGCACAGATCCTGCTCGGCCTCGTCCTCGGCGTGGCGCTGGGCTTCCTCGCCCGCGCCAATGACCTGAGCTGGCTGGCCAGCACCCTCGACACCGTCGGCGGCCTCTTCGTCCAGCTGCTCAAGCTGGCCGTCCCGCCGCTGGTCTTCACCGCCATCGTGGTCAGCGTGGTCAGCCTGCGCGGGGTGGCCAACGCCGCCCGGCTGGCGCTGAAGACGCTGCTCTGGTTCGGCGCCACCGCGCTGATCGCGGTCGGCGTCGGCATCGGCCTCGGCCTGCTGACCGACCCCGGCAAGGGGGTCAGCCTCGACCTGGCCGGCGCGACCGCGCCGAAGAAGACCGGCTCCTGGACCGACTTCCTCACCGGCATCGTGCCGACCAACCCGGTCGGCGCGTTCGTCGAGGGCAACGTGCTCCAGATCGTCTTCCTCGCCCTGGTGGTGGGCGCCGCCGCGCTGCTGGTCGGCGAGGCCGCCGAACCGTTCGTGGCGCTCAACCGCTCGCTGCTGGAGATCGTGCAGAAGGCGCTCTGGTGGGTGATCCGGCTCGCCCCGATCGGCACCCTCGGCCTGATCGGCAACGCCGTCGCCTCGTACGGCTGGGACCTGATCGCCCCGCTCGCGAAGTTCACCACCGCCGTCTACGTCGGCTGCGCGATCGTGCTGTTCGTGGTCTACCCGCTGCTGCTGGTGGCGGCCGGCCGGCTCAACCCACTGCGCTTCTTCGCCGGCGCGTGGCCCGCCATCGAGCTGGCCTTCGTCTCCCGCTCCTCGGTGGGCACCATGCCGGTGACCCAGCGTTCCGTCGAGCGCCTCGGCGTCCCCCGCGAGTACGCCTCGTTCGCGGTGCCGTTCGGTGCCACCACGAAGATGGACGGCTGCGCGGCGATCTACCCGGCCCTGGCGGCGATCTTCGTCGCGCAGGTCTTCGGGGTGGACCTGGGCGTCACCGACTACCTGCTGATCGCCTTCGTCTCGGTGGTCGGCTCGGCGGCCACCGCCGGCCTGACCGGCGCGATCGTGATGCTCACCCTGACCCTGAGCACGCTGGGTCTGCCGCTGGCCGGCGCCGGCCTGCTGCTGGCCATCGACCCGATCCTGGACATGATCCGCACCGCCACCAACGTGGCCGGGCAGGCGCTGGTGCCGACCATCGTCGCCGCCCGGGAGGGCACCCTGGACCGGGCCGCGTACGACTCCGCCGGCCGGCGTGAGCTGACCGACGCCGAGGAGACCGAGCGGCCGACCCGGCAGGACGGGCTGACCCCGGTCCCCGCCTGAGCCCGCCCGGCCCGACCGCTGATGGAGGAGGGCCCTGCCCGCAGGGCCCTCCTCGCCACCACTGACGGAGGATCACCGACATGAGTGCCCTGTTCACCCCGCTGACCCTGCGCGCGGTCACCCTGCCCAACCGGGTCGCCCTCGCCCCGATGTGCCAGTACAGCGCCGGCCCGGACGGCCTGCCGACCGACTGGCACCGGATCCACCTCGGCTCCCGGGCCGTGGGCGGAGCCGGCCTGATCATCACCGAGGCCACCGCCGTCGTGCCCGAGGGGCGGATCAGCCCGCAGGACACCGGCCTCTGGTCCGACGCGCACGTCGACGCCTGGCGCCCGGTCACCGGGTTCGTCGCCGCCCAGGGCGCGGTGCCGGCGGTGCAGCTCGCGCACGCCGGGTTCAAGGCGTCGACGTACCGGCCGTGGGCCGAGCGGCGCGGCGGCGTGCCGGACGCCGAGGGCGGCTGGACCCCGGTCGGCCCCGGCGCCGAGCCGTTCCTGCCCGACCACCGCGAGCCGACGGCGCTCGACGAGGCCGGGATCGCCCGCGTGGTGTCCGCCTTCGCCACCGCCGCCGGCCGGGCGGTGGACGCCGGCTTCGGCGCGGTGGAGATCCACGCCGCGCACGGCTACCTGCTGCACGAGTTCCTGTCCCCGCTCACCAACCACCGCACCGACGGCTACGGCGGCGACCGGAGCGCCCGGATGCGGCTCACCCTGGAGGTGGCTCGCGCGGTGCGCGCCGTCGTCGGCGAGCGGGTGCCGGTGCTGACCCGGATCTCGGCCACCGACTGGGTCGAGGGCGGCTGGACCGTCGAGGACAGCGTCGTGCTCGCCGGCGAACTCGCCGCCGCCGGGGTCGACCTGGTCGACGCCTCCTCCGGCGGCGCGGCGGCCCGGGCGAGCATCCCGATCGGGCCCGGCTTCCAGGTGCCCCTCGCCGCGCGGATCCGCCGCGACGCCGGGGTGCTCACCGGCGCGGTCGGCCTGATCGTCGAGCCGGAGCAGGCCGAGCAGATCGTCGCGGGCGGCGAGGCCGACCTGGTGCTGCTCGGCCGGGAACTGCTCCGGGACCCGTACTGGCCCCGCCGCGCCGCCGCCAAGCTCGGCGCCCACCCCGGCTGGCCTGACCAGTACGCCCGCGCCTTCTGACCCCACCTCCCGGCCCGCCGGCGGCGAACTAGCCGGCGCAGGCTTTGCGGCGTGTCGGGGTGTCCGTGTGGCGGAACACCCCGACATGCCGCAAACGGGATCGATCACGCGCCGGTCAGCCGGCCAGGTGGCTCCAGTCGTCCTCCAGGTCGCGCCAGGGGCCCTGCGCGGCGACCGCCCCGTCGCGCAGCACCACCACGTGGTCGGCCCGGACCAGGGCCGCGCGTTTCGACGTCGAGCCGACCACGGTCACGCCGTGCTCGCGCAGCGCCGCCCAGAGCGCCAGCTCGGTGGTGACGTCCAGCGCCGACGAGACGTCGTCGGCCACCAGCAGCTCGGTACGCGGCGCCAACGCGCGGGCCAGCGCCAGCCGCTGCAACTGGCCGCCGGAGAGCCGGGTCCCCTTGTGCCCGATGAGCAGCCCGAGCCCACCCCCGGCCGCGGCCAGGTCGTGGTCGAGCTGCGCGGTCGACACCGCCCCGGCCGCGTCCACCTCGTGGCCGAGCGCGATGTTGTCGGCGACCGTGCCGGAGAGCACCCGGGGCAGCTGCCCGACGTACCCCACCTGCTGCGGACGCAGGAACAGCTCCGGCTCGGTCACCGGTTCACCGTTCCAGCGCAGCGTGCCGACGTGGTGCACGATCCCGGCCAGCGCGCGCAGCAGCGAGGACTTGCCGGAGCCGACCGGCCCGACGACCAGCACCAACTGGCCCCGGTCGACGGTCAGGTCGACGTCCCGCACCGCCAGGGTGCCGTCGGAGTGCAGGGCCCCGAAGCCGGCCAGCTCCAGCCGGCGCAGCGGACGCCGGGCCGGCGGCACTGGCGCCGGCGCGGTGCCGGCGGCCAGATCGACCCCGGGGACCGCCGCCGAGTACGTCCCGACCCCGCACATCGCCGCCGTCCGCCGGGTCCAGACCCGCGCCGACGGGTAGTGCGAGACCAGTGACGCGGTGGTCCAGGCGAACCAGCGGGCGGCACCGAGCGTGGAGACCGCCACCAGGGTCGCCCCGGCGGAGAGCCCACCGGCCAGGTAGAGCGCCCACGCGCCGATCGGCAGCAGGCCGCTGACCAGCGACGGCGTGGACCGGGCCCACACCTGCGCGGAGATCTCCCGGCGCTGCCGGTCGCTGCGCACGGTGTCCAGGGCGGCCAGGTGGGTCAGCACCGGCCGGGTCGCGCCGGCCAGCTTCACCGTGCGGGCCGCGGAGAGCGCGGAGACCAGCGCGGTGGCGAAGGCCGCCCGCGCCGCCACCGTGCCCCGGGCGGACCGCTCCAGCCGGGGCCCGAACAGCGTCGCCGCCAGCCCGGAGACCACCATCGTCCCGGCGAAGAAGAGCGCCGGTACGAAACTGCCGGTCACCGCCGTCATGGTGGCCACGATCGCCAGGGCGATGAACTGGTCCATCAGGTTGTCGGCGAGCTGCACCACCCGCTCGGTGTCGCCGCTCTGGGCGACCACCTCCGCCGGGGTGTGCCCGCTGACCCGGCGCGCCCCGGTCTGCCCGTGCACCAGGCGCAGGCTGATCCGCAGCATCTGGCGGACCCACCACTGTGGGAACCACAGGTTGGTGTAGAACGGCAGCGGCAGGACGACCAGCAGCGCGGCGGCGATGCCGAGCGCGGGCAGCCACGGGCTGCCGCCGTCGACCACGTCGGCCCAGAGCCACGGCAGCACCGCGCCGTCCAGGCCGAGCAGCGTCATCACGACGAACATGGCGACCGACACCAGGCCGTACCTCGGGTCGTTGGTGCCCAGCCGGAGGATCTCCCGCATGGTGCGCGCGGGCGGCGGCGCGGGCAGCGGCGGCGGGTCGGTCTTCGGCACCGCCACGGTGGCCGGCCGGTCGACCTGCGCCGGTGCCGCCGCCGGCGGCTCCACCTCCCACGGGTCGCGCGGACCGGGCAGCAGGTCCACCCCGCCCCGGCCCGCGCCGGCCGGGGCGTACGCGGCGGCGTGGCTGCTGGCCAGCAGCTCGGCGAAGCGTTCCGACTCGCGCAGCGGGCCGGCCTCCAGCACCGCGCCGTCGGCCATCACCACCACCTCGTCGCAGCGGCGCACCGAGGAGAGGCGGTGCGCGATGACGATGCCGATCCGGTCGGTGAGCAGCCGCTCGGTGGCCTGGCGCACCCGCGTCTCGGTGACCGGGTCCAACCGGGCGGTGGCCTCGTCGAGGATCACCACGTGCGGGTCGCGGACCAGGATCCGGGCGAACGCCACCAGCTGTTCCTGCCCGGCGGAGAGGACGTGCCCGCCCTCGCCCAGCCGGGTCCGGACGCCGTCGGGCAGCTCGGCGATCCAGCCGGCCAGCCCCAGCTCCTCCAGTGCCCGGTTGGCGTCGTCGAGCAGGTCTGGGTCGAAGAGCGCGACGTTCTCGGCCAGCGTCCCGGCCAGGATCTCGGTGCGCTGCGGGACCACGGCGACCCACCGGCGCAACTGCTCGACGTCCAGGTCCACCAGGTCGGTGTCGCCGAGGAAGACCGTGCCGCGCGGCACGTCGACCGCGCGGGTGAGCACCTTGGCCAGCGTCGACTTGCCCGACCCGGTCCGCCCGACCAGGGCGTACGACCGGCCGCGGGCGAAGGTGAGCCGGATGTCGCGCAGCGCCGGCCCCCGCTCGCCGTCGGCGGTGTCCGGGTACTGGAAGGTGAGCCCGCGGACGCTCAGGTCACCCTCGGCCGGGGCGGCGCCGCCCGCCGGCTCCTGCCGGGCGTCGGAGAGCAGTTGCACCCGGGCCCACGCGCCGAGCGCGTACTGCAGGTGGGGCACCCAGCGGGCGAGGTGCTCGACGGTGGCCCCGAAGGCGATGGCCAGCAGCCAGATCGCGGTCAGCCGGGCGCCGTCGATCCGGCCGGTGGCCAGCGCCCACGCCCCGCCGAGCACCACGGCGGCGATGCCGGCGCGGATCGCGCCGGCGGCGATCGTGGTGACCCGCGCGGACATCAGGAACACCCGCCGGCACCGCGCCAGCACCTCGGCGGCGCGCCCGGCGTAGAGGCGCAGCACGTACGGCCGGGCCAGGCTGGTCCGCACGTCGTCCTGGCCGTGCACCGCCTCCTCCATCACCGCGGCGAGGTCCGACCAGGCCTCCTCCTCGGCCATCCGGGCCGGGGCGATGCGCGCGGTGGGCCGGCGCAGCACGACGCCGAGCAGGGCGGTGAGCACGAGCATGCCGACACCGGCCGGCCACCAGACGAACAGGGCGCTGACCGTGGCCAGCAGGCAGACCGCCAGCCCCTGGACGAGCCGTACGCCGGTGTTCCGCAGCTCGGAGGCGACCTGGTAGACGTCGTTGTCGATCCGGTCCAGCAGCTCGCCGACCGGCGTGGTCTCCAGCGTGGTCAGGTCCTGCCCGAGCGCCACCCGGCAGAGCCGGCGGCGGACGTCGGCGGACCAGTCGGCGGTGAGCCCGGCCATCAGCAGGCCGATGACGAGATCGCTGAGGACGGCGGCGACCAGCGCCACCACCAGCAGGGCGAAGAAGGCGGCGGACCGGTGCACCAGGACCGGGCCGGCCAGGGCCGAGGCGGCGGCCTGCCCGGCGGCGCCGAGCACGATCAGGACGACCACGACCGCCATCCGACGTGGCGCGGTGGCCCAGAGATCACGGAGCAGGCGCATGGGAGGGTCCCTCCGGACTCGGGTTGGTGGCGGTACGCCCCAGCCTGGTCCTCCGGCCGCGACGATTCAACGCATTTACCGCGCCCCCACCCGCGCCCCGACCTGCCCGGCGATCCCCGGAGGTCAGGTCTGGGCGACCCGCCGGACGATGCCGAGGAGCGCCTCCTGCACGTCCTCGATCGGCCGCTCCGGCTGGAAGACCAGCCAGTCCACGGCCACCACCAGACCGACGCCGAACAGCGCCGACGAGGCGGTCCGCACGTCCAGGTCGGCGGGGAGGTCACCGCTGGCCACCCCGGCCCGGACGGTGTCGGCGATCACCTCGATCGCCTCCCCGCGCAGCAGGCGCAGGGTCTGCTGCCACTCGCGGTTGGTCCGCCACATCTCCGAGAGCAGCAGCTGGGCGAAGGCCCGGTAGCGCCGGATGTACTCCAGCTCGGCACGGACCAGGGCGGCGAGCGCCTCGCGCGGCGGCAGGCCGGCCACCGCGGCCCGGAAGTCGGCGGTGAGCAGGCCGATGCCGTGCCGCAGCAGCTCCTCGAAGAGGACCGTCTTCGACTCGAAGTTGTAGTAGACGGTGCCCTTGGCCACCCCGGCGCGGGCCGCGATGTCGTCCACGGTGGTAGCGGAGAAGCCCTGTTCGGCGATGAGTTCCACCGCCGCCACGAAGAGGCGCTGCCGGGTGTCCTCCCGCCGCCGCGACCGTCCGTCCGTCACTCGCCCTCCCCGTCCGCCCGACCGGCCCGTGGCGGACCGGTGCGAGCCGGGGAGGGGCTGCTCTCGTACCCCCGTCCGGCCCATCAGCATCCTCACATGGTCAGCTCGGGGTGCAGCTTCGCCGGGGTCAGTCGCCGGGACCGGCGCGCCGCGCCGACGGTGAGCACCAGCGCCGCCGCGCCGAAGGCGACGATGACCAGCGCGCCGGTGGCCACGGTCGCCGACGACCCGCCGTTGATGGTGTGCCGCAGCCCCTGCACCACGTACGTCATCGGCAGCCACGGGTGGACGGCCTGGAAGAAGTCGGGCGAGGTCTGCACCGGGTAGGTGCCGCCGGAGGAGGTGAGCTGGAGCATCAGCAGGGCCAGCGAGGCGAGCCGGCCGGCCGGCCCGAGCTGCGCGCCGAGCCACTGCATGATCGCGGTGAACGCCAGCGAGGTCAGCGCGAGCAGCCCGAACGTCGCCGCCGGGTACTCCGGGTCGAGGCCGAGCACCAGGGTGACCACGGTGAAGAGCACCCCGGCCTGGGCCAGACCGATCGCCACGGCGGGCAGCCAGCCGGCGAGCGCGACCCGCCAGGCGGACGCGTCGGACATCACGTGCCGCCGGTTCACCGGCCGCAGCAGCATGTACGTGATCATCGCGCCGACCCAGAGCGCCAGCCCGAGGAAGTACGGGGCGAACCCGACGCCGTACGAGCCGGCGGGGTGCTCGGACGTGTGGTCCAGCGAGACCGGGTCGCCGAGGACGCCGGCCCGGTCGGCCGCGTCGTCGTACCCGGGGATCTTCTTCTCCCCCGCGGCCAGCCCGTCGGCGAGCTGGCCGGCGCCGCCCTCCAGCTTGGTCAGGCCGGCGGCGAGCCGGTCGCCGCCCCCGCTGAGCCGGGCGAGCCCGCCGTCGAGGTCCCGGGCCCCGGTGGAGAGCCGGAACAGCCCGCCCCGCAGCTGGTCGGCGCCGGTGGCGGCGGTGCCGAGCCCGTCCCGCAGCTCGGCGTTGCCCTTCGCGATCCGGTCGATGGCCTCCGCGAGCCGGTGCACCTTGGTCTTGGCGCCGGCCACGTCGTCGGCGAGGTGCGGCGCGGCGGCGGCCACCTCGCGGGCGGCGGCGGCGACCTCCCGCATCTTCTTCTGCAGCGCGGCCAGGTCGGTCCGGTCGATGGTGGCGGTCAGGTCCTCGGCCTCGGTGACGGCCTGGTCGGCGGCGGCGCGGGCGGCGGTGACGGCCGGGTCGTCGGCGAGTTCGGGATGCGCCGCGACGAGCGCGTCGAGGCGGTCGGCGACCTTGCGCGCCTGGGTCAGCACGACGTCGGCCTGCCCGGGCAGCGTGTCGAGCCCGTCGGCCAGCGCGTCGGCGCCCTCGGCGATGACGGTGGCGGCCCTGCCGATCTCGTCGGCGTTCTCGCGCAGGAACGGCTCGGCCCGGTCCGCGAGGGCGTCCACCTTGTCGGCGGCGGCCCGGGTGGCGGTGGCCGCCTGGGCGCTGCCGTCGGCGAGCTGGGTCGCGCCGGTGCGGAGTTCGTCGAGGCCGGAGGAGAGCTGGTCGGCGCCCTGGGCGCTGCGGTCCAGCCCGGCGGCGAGCTGCCCGGCGCCCGCCTCCGAGCGGCCCAGCCCGTCGACGAGCTGACCGGCGCCGTCCTGGGAGGTGCCGAGCCCGTCGGCGAGCTGGCCGGCGCCGTCGGCGGCCTTGCCGGTCTCGGCCTTCAGGTCCGTGAAGCCGACCAGCATCTTGTCGAAGTAGCCGCTGGCGGTGCTCTCCGCGGCGGCGGCCCGGATCTCGCTGAACGCCGAGCGGGCGAGCAGGCCGGAGAGGTAGTTGGTGGCGTCGTCGTTGACCACCCGCAGCTCGCCCCGGCGGGCCGGCTGGTCCGGCTCGGGGCTGGCGACGAGGGTGGCGGAGAAGTCCGCAGGGATGGAGAAGACCAGGTGGTAGCGGCCGCTGCGCAGGCCGGCCGTGGCGTCGTCGGCGTCGGTCACGTGCCAGCCGAAGACCTTGCGGTCGAGCAGCTCGTCGGTGAGGTCCCGGCCGGCGTGCACCACCGTGCCGTCGCCGGCGGTGGCGGGCCGGTCGGCGTTGACCACCGCCACCGGGATCCGGTCCATGTGCCCGTACGGGTCCCAGAAGGCGTAGAGGTAGAGGGCGCCGTAGAGCAGCGGGATCACGGTCAGCACGGCGAGCGCGGCGCGCGGCAGCCGGCCCCGGGTCATCCGGCGCAGCTCGAAGCGGGCGAGGCGGAAGACGCTCATCGGTTCACCTCGGGGTCGACGATGTCGGGGGTGGCCGGGTCGCCGGCGGGGTCGCCGGCACCCTCCGGGTCGGCAGTCGCGTCGGGGTCGGCGGTCGCGTCCGAGTCGGCGGTCGCATCCGAATCGGCGGTCGCGGCGGGGTCGGTGGCGTCCGTCGGGACGGCCGGGGCGGGGACGGCGACGGTGCGCGTCGGGACGGTGGTGGCCGGGAGGCTCAGGTCGGGCCGAACCGGCAGCGACGGGTCGCCGAGCCGGTGCACGACGGCCCGGGCGCCGGGCTCGACCGCGCGGGCGCTGGCCACCACCGCGTAGCCCTGGTCGGCGAGGCGGGCCAGGGCTTCCCAGAGCCAGGCCCGTTCGGGGGCGTCCGAGCCGGCGTCCACGTCGTCGGCGACGATCAGGCTGGGGCCGCTCAGGGTGGCCAGGACCAGGCCGAGGACCTGCCGCTGCTGCGGGGTGAGGTCGCGGCCGCGCACGTCCGGATCGAGGGGTACGTCGGTGAAGCCCGCCCCGGCGATCGCGGCGGCGAAGGCGTCCCGCCGGTACGCCCGGCGGGCCCGGACGGCGGCCACCGGCACCAGTTGGCGACGGCGGCGCGGGACGGGCCCGAGCAGCAGCAGCCGCTCCTGGATGTGCTCGGCGACGGTGAGCGCGGGGTCGGGCTCGTGCACCCCGGCGACCTGGCCGAGCGCGGCCGGCCCCCGGGTGCGCAGGGTGCCCTCGTTGTGCGGGAAGCGGCCGGCCAGGGCGAGCAGCAGCGACGTACGCCCGCTGCCGGGCGGCCCGGTGACGACGTGCAGCTCACCCGCCTCGGCGGTCAGGTCCACGTCCCGGTACACCCAGCCCCGCCGGGTGCGCAGACCCAACCCGTGCGCCTCGACGATCTTCACTCAACATCCCGACATGCTTGAACTGACTGGTCAGTATAAAAACATGCCCAGCATAGCGCCGGACGTCCGGTTCCCCGACCGGAGCGGGCGTGATCCCCGCCATGGCCGGCGGGCGGGACGGGTCAGAACAGCACGGTGGCGAGGGTGCCGACCGGCTGGAAGCCGCAGCGCTCGTAGACCCGGCGGGCGGGCAGGTTGAAGTCGTTGACGTAGAGGCTCACGGTCGGCGCCACCCGCAGCAGCGCGTCGCGCACCACCGCCGCCATCGCCGCGGTGGCGATCCCCCGCCCGCGCCACTCGGGGGCCACCCAGACCCCCTGGACCTGGGCGGTACGCCGGGTCACCACGGCCAGCTCGGCCTTGAAGACCACCCGGCCGTCGACGAACCGGGCGTACGCCCGACCGGCCCGCACCAGGTCGGTGACCCGCCGCCGGTAGGCCCGTCCACCGTCCTCGGCCAGCGGCGAGACGCCGACCTCCTCGGTGTACATTGCCACCGCCGCCGGGAAGAGCCGGTCGATCTCCGCGGCACGCACCCGGCGCACCTGCGGGTCGGCGGAGACCGGGGGCAGCGCGTCGGTGGCCAGCAGCGGCTGGTTGGGGCGGACGTCCCGGGCCGGACCCCAGTGGGTGGAGAGCCGGTCCCAGAGGCCGAGCACGGCGTCGGCCCGCCCAACGATCGAGGAGCAGAGGCGTTCCTCGGCGGCGAGCTGCTCGGCGAAGGCGGCGACGGCCGGCTCCGAGGCGAGCACCGGGGTGAGGTTGCCGCCCAGCCAGCAGATCGACTCCAGGTTGCGGCGCGCCCCGTACCCGAGGATCCGGCCCTCGGCCCGCCACCAGGCCAGGCCGCGGGCGGCGACCCGCTCGGCGACCTGCGCGCCCGCGAACGGGTCGAGGTCGAGCAGCCGTTCGACCGCGCGGCGCTCCGACTCCCCCAGTTGGCGTACCGGCACCGTCAGCACGGCTACCAGCCTGCCAGATGTGGGCGGCCACTCGCCGGCCGACCGGTCAGACGGTGACAGGTTCGGCCACCGGCTCGGCCGGCCGGGTCCGCGCCGCCCACCGCACCACCGGCGGCACCAGCGCGCCGAGCACCAGGAACAACCCGCCGAGCACCAGCCAGCCGAGCGCGCCCCAGCCGACCGCGAGACTGGTCACCACCACCGGGGCGACCATCCCGCCGAGCTGCATGCCCATCCCGTACGCCCCCTGGTACTGGCCCTGCGCTCGGGCCGGGGCGAGGCCGAAGGAGATGCCCCAGCCCGCCGCCGCGTGCCACAGCTCGCCGACCACGTGTACCAGCGCCCCGGCCAGCAGCAGCGCCACGGCGGCCGGGGTCGGCACGCCGGCGCTGGCGGCGAAGAGCGCGCAGGCCACCGCGATGACCACGCCGGCCCGTCGGGCGGCCCGCGCGGCGCCGCGCAGGTCCTCGGTGCCTCGGGAGGCGCGCACCTGGAAGAGCACCACCATCACGGTGTTGACCAGCATGCAGGCCGAGATGAGCCAGTGCGGCGCCGTGGTGTGGTCGGCGATCCAGAGCGGCAGGGCGATGTTGAGCAGCCCGAAGTGCATCGACATCAGCCCGTCGAGCACGGTGAACGCCAGGAAGGGGCGGTCCCGCAGCGCGATCAGCCGTGGCCCGTGGGTGGGCGCCGGCACGGGCGGGACCGGCGCCAGCCGGAGCAGGACCACCGCCGCCAGCAGGTAGGTGACGCAGTCGAGCAGGATCAGCGCGACGTACGCGCCGCGGGTGTCGGCGGCCAGCCCGACGCCGGCGACCACGGCGCCGACCGAGATCCCGACGTTGGTGACGGCGCGCAGCCAGGCCCGGAGGCGGACCCGCTGGTCGGCGGGGACGGCTCCGGCGATCAGCGCGCCCCGGGCACCCCGGCTGGCAGCGTCGGCGACCGCCATCAGCACGCCGACGATCAGGAAGGTCGGGAACGACCGGACGGCCACCAGGGCGGCGGTGAAGACGCCGGAGGCGACCAGCGCGGCGAGCTGGATGCCGCGCGGGCCGTGCCGGTCGGCCAGGTATCCCATCGGCGTGCTGGCGATCAGGCTGACCAGCGCGGTGACGGTGAGGCCGACGCCGACCTCGCGCACCGAGAGGCCGACCGAGCGGGTGAGGAAGAGCGCGCTGACGGTCAGCCAGGTGCCCCGGCCGACCGTGTTGACCAGGGTGGAGAGGGCGAGGGTCCGGGCCGGACCCGGTTCGGGAAGCAGGCGCACCCCGCCAATCTAGCAAGACGTACGTACGGTTTGGTTCCCACCTCGGCCAATCCTCTTGTCGGCGACACGTTGCCGATATATCGTCGATGCATCAACGACAGTCCCGAGAAGGGATCGTGGCATGGGATTCCATCAGCACTTCCACGCGATGCACGAGGCCCGTCGACGCGGGTTCGGCTTCCCGCCGGGCCCGCACGGGCACGGTGGCTGGGGTGGGGGCCGGGGCGGCCGGGGTCGGGGCCGCGGGCGCCGGCCGAACGTCCGAGGCGCCGTGCTGGCGCTGCTCACCGAGCGGCCGATGCACGGGTACGAGATGATCCAGGAGATCGACTCCCGCACCGGCGGGGCCTGGCGGCCCAGCCCCGGCTCGATCTACCCGACCCTCCAACTGCTGGAGGACGAGGGGGTCATCGAGGCCAGCACCGACTCCTCCGGCGGCGGGCGGAAGCGGTTCGGCCTCACCGACGCCGGCCGCGAGGAGGCCGCCGCGGCGGCGCAGACACCGCCCTGGGCGGAGTTCGCCGAGAACACCGTCAACAGCTGGCACGACATCCGCGACGCCGGCGCGCAGGCGATGCACGCGCTGCGCCAGGTGATGATGACCGGCACCGACGACCAGCGGGAACGCGCCGCCCAGGTCCTCGACGAGACCCGCCGCAAGCTCTACGCCATCCTCGCCGAATCCGACTGACCCCCGCCCCGCCCCCGCGAGCGGACGCCTGGGCCGACAGATACAGAGAAAGAGTGGCTATTCCGGCCGGAATAGCCACTCTTCTCTGTAAGTGCACTTGCGGCGCGAGGGGCGCCGGGGCGGGGTGGGTCAGTGGACGGTGACGGTGGCGCCGGGGACCAGGTCGCGGAGCTCCTCGGGGATCTCGGCGCCCATCTCGTCGGCGAGGCGGAGCGCCTCCTCGATCAGCGTCTCCACGATCTGCCCCTCGGGCACGGTCTTGATGACCTGGCCCTTGACGAAGATCTGGCCCTTGCCGTTGCCGGAGGCGACGCCGAGGTCGGCCTCGCGGGCCTCACCCGGGCCGTTCACCACGCAACCCATCACGGCGACGCGCAGCGGCACCGGCAGCCCCTCCAGGCCGGCGGTGACCTCCTCGGCCAGCTTGTAGACGTCGACCTGGGCCCGGCCGCAGGACGGGCAGGAGACGATCTCCAGGCCCCGCTCGCGCAGGCCCAGCGACTCCAGGATCTGGTTGCCGACCTTGATCTCCTCGACCGGCGGCGCGGAGAGCGAGACCCGGATGGTGTCGCCGATCCCCTCGGCCAGCAGCGCGCCGAAGGCGACCGCCGACTTGATGGTGCCCTGGAACGCCGGGCCGGCCTCGGTGACGCCCAGGTGCAGCGGGTAGTCGCACTGCTCGGCGAGCTGCCGGTACGCCCGGATCATGACCACCGGGTCGTTGTGCTTGACCGAGATCTTGATGTCCCGGAACCCGTGCTCCTCGAAGAGCGAGCACTCCCAGAGCGCCGACTCGACCAGCGCCTCGGCGGTGGCCTTGCCGTACTTGGCGAGCAGCCGCTTGTCCAGTGAGCCGGCGTTCACGCCGATCCGGATCGGCACGCCGGCCGCACCGGCCGCCTTGGCGATCTCCTTGACCTTGTCGTCGAACTGCCGGATGTTGCCCGGGTTGACCCGGACGGCGGCGCAGCCGGCGTCGATCGCGGCGAAGACGTACTTCGGCTGGAAGTGGATGTCGGCGATCACCGGGATCTGCGACTTGCGCGCGATCGCCGGCAGCGCCTCGACGTCGTCCTGGCTGGGCACGGCGACCCGGACGATCTGGCAACCGGACGCGGTCAGCTCGGCGATCTGCTGGAGGGTGGCGTTGACGTCGGAGGTGAGGGTGGTGGTCATCGACTGCACCGAGACCGGCGCACCGCCACCGACCGGCACCGAGCCGACCATGATCTGACGGCTGGCCCGACGGGGGGCCAGCGGCGGGGGCGGTACGGCGGGCATACCGAGACTGACAGCGGTCACTTCAGGCACTCACCTTGAGAAGAGCGTGATCGGATTGACGACGTCCGCGGTGACGGTCAGCAGCGTGAACGCGCCACCGACCAGGATCACCGCGTACGTGAGGGGCATGAGCTTCATGTAGTCCACCCGACCCGGGTCCCGGCGGCCGATCCGGGCGTACAGCCAGGAGCGGGCGCGCTCGAACCAGGCGATGGCGATGTGGCCGCCGTCCAGGGGCAGCAGCGGCAGCAGGTTGAACACGCCGACGAAGAAGTTCAGCGAGATGAACAGGAAGGGCAGCATCTGCCAGAAGCCGTTCGCCAACGCCTCGCCGCCGAGCCGGCTGGCGCCGACCACGCTGATCGGGGTGTCCTTGTCCCGCTCGCCGCCGGTGATGGCGGTCCAGAGGGCGGGCACCTTCTCCGGAATCCGCTTCATCGCCTCATAGGTGCCGACGGCGAGGTCCTTGGTGTAGCCGGCGGTGGCCGGGATCGCCTCGACCGGGCCGTACGTGACGGTGGCCGGCACGCCCGGCGGCGGGACCGGGCCGGCGACGCCGAGGGCGGAGACGGTCTTCGGGACGCCGTTCGGGTCGTCCAGCGGCTTGCGCTGCACGGCGGCCAGCGTCACCTGGGCGTCGTTCTGCACGCCGTCGCGCTCGTAGCGGATGGTGGCCTTGCCCGGGGGCAGGTCGCGGACCTTCTTGACCAGCTCGGTGTAGTCGGCCACCGGCGTCCCGTTCACCGCGAGGATCTTGTCGTCGTCGCGCAGCCCGGCCTGCTTGGCGGGGCTCACCGGGTCGCCGGCGGCGCACTCGCGCAGCGCGTCGGTGGGGATGACGCAGTCCACGACCTTGACGTGCGCCGGCAGCGGGTTGGGCAGGTCCCGGTTCGGCATCCCCACGAACATCGCGACGAGCCAGATGGCGACGATCGCGAGCGCGAAGTGGGTCACCGAGCCGGCGGACATCACGATCGTCCGCTTCCAGACCGGGTAGCGCCACATCGCCCGGTGCTCGTCGCCCGGCTCGACGTCGTCGTCCTGCGGCGTCATCCCGACGATCTTGCAGAAGCCGCCGAGCGGGATGGCCTTGATGCCGTACTCGGTCTCACCCCGGCGGAAGGACCAGAGAGTCGGGCCGAAGCCGACGAAGTAGCGGGTGACCTTCATCCCGAACGCCTTGGCGGTCAGCATGTGACCCGCCTCGTGCAGGCTCACCGAGATGAGAATCCCCAGGGCGATCGCGACCACCCCGAGCAGATAGAGCATCAGGCTTCCTTCCCCGACCCCGAGATGATCTCCTGCGCGTGCGCGCGTGCCCACGACTCGGCCGCGAGCACGTCCTCGACGGTACCTGGTTCGCCGAAATCGGGTGCCTCCTCCAACACCCGGCGCAGGGTGTCGACGATGCCGAGGAAGGGCAGCCGGCCGGCGACGAAGGCGGCGACGCACTCCTCGTTCGCCGCGTTGTAGATCGCCGGGCGGCAGCGGCCGGTCTCGCCGGCGGCCTTGGCCAGGGCGACCGCCGGGAACGCCTCGTCGTCCAGCGGGGCGAACTCCCAGGTGTGCGCGGTGGTCCAGTCGACCGCGGCGGCGGCGTCGGCCACCCGGTCCGGCCAGCCGAGGCCGAGGGCGATCGGCAGCCGCATGTCCGGCGGGCTGGCCTGGGCGAGGGTGGAGCCGTCGACGAACTCGACCATCGAGTGGATCACCGACTGGGGGTGGACCATCACGGTGATGTCGGCGTAGGGCACGTCGAACAGCTCGTGCGCCTCGATCACCTCCAGCGCCTTGTTGACCATGGTGGCGGAGTTGATCGTGACGACCGGGCCCATGTTCCAGGTGGGGTGGGCCAGGGCCTGCGCGGGTGTGACCTCGGTCAGCTCGTCGCGGCGCCGGCCGCGGAACGGCCCGCCGCTGGCGGTGACGACCAGCCGGCGTACCTCGCCGCGGGCCCCGCCGCGCAGGCACTGCGCCAGCGCCGAGTGCTCCGAGTCCACCGGCACGATCTGCCCCGGCCGCGTCACCGCGGCCTTCACCAGCGGGCCGCCGGCCACCAGCGACTCCTTGTTGGCCAGGGCGAGGGTACGGCCGGCGCGCAGCGCCGCCAGGGTCGGCGCCAGCCCCAACGACCCCACCACCCCGTTGAGTACGACGTCGCAGGGCCACTGCGCCAGCTCCGTCATGGCGTCCGGGCCGGCGACGATCTTCGGCAGCCGGAAGTCCCCGGTGGCCCAGCCGCGCCGGCTCGCCTCGGCGTAGAAGGCGAGCTGGAGGTCCTGCGCGGCGGAGGACTTCGCCACCCCGACCGCGTCCACGCCCAGCTCCAGGGCCTGCGCAGCGAGCAGCTCGACGTTGCCGCCACCGGCCCCGAGCGCCACCACCCGGAACCGGTCCGGGTTGCGCCGCACGATGTCGATGGCCTGGGTACCGATCGAGCCGGTGGACCCGAGCAGAACGAGGTCGCGGGGAGTTGTCACGCGGCCATTCTGCCCCGGCGTCACTGTGCGCCCGCTGGGAGCCTCAACCCCCGCCGTTCGGGTCCTCGGCCGGCGCCTCCTCGTCGAGGAGTTCGGCCTGCCCCCACCCGCCGCCGGCTGCGGGCGGAAGCCGCGAGTCGGTCAGCTCGGTGATCCGGCGCACCCCGGTCGCGTCGATCTGCCAGGAGATGCGGCGGCCGTAAGCGCCGCGCCTCCACTGCCCCTCGGCGTGTCGCGGTGAGGAGGACGTATGCCTGGTGAGCGATATACCTCAGAGGCATAAATATGACTCCCAGGCATATCGCTCACCGGCATGTTCGGGGGTGGGCACTACCCGCGGTAACCGATCCGGCAGGGTGGCCTACCGCCGGACGGCCTGCGGCCCCGGCTCGACCGGATCGGCGGTGAGCAGTCCCCGGCCGCGCAGGTAGGAGTACAGCTCGGCCCGCTGTTCCACGCTCAGACCGTCGATCGGGACCGGGAACACCTGGTACCGGCTGAGCCGGAACAGCAACTGGCCGGGGATCGGCTCCACCCCGGTCAGCGCCGCCCAGCGCACGACGCCGTCGGAGAGCGCGTTCGCGCCGCGCACGCCCTCGTCCGAGATCGTCCAGGTGATCGGGATGCCGTGCATCTTCCAGCTGGCCCGGACCAGCGCCCGCAGGACCAGCGGCGACAGCACCACGGCGGTCACCGCGGCGGCGACCCAGGGCACCCCCTCCAGCGGATCTCCGAGCAGCACGTCGACCAGGGCCGGCAGGAGCAGCGCGACCGGGCAGAGCCAGTACAGCAGCAGCGTGTGCCGGTAGGCGCGGCGCAGGGCGGCGGTGAGTCGCCGCCGGTCCGGCTGCGTCTCGAAACTGATCATCACGGCGGACGACGATACGGCCCGCGCGGCCTTCGCCGCTGTCCCGGCGGGCGTCAGGCGTCGGCCCGTCGGACGAAGGTCTCCAGCACCTCGCCGCCGTACCAGTCGGTGCGCCGGCCCAGGTGGACCATGCCGAGCCGGCGGGCCACCGCCATCGACGGGTCGTTGCCGGGCGGGATCACCGCGTACACCTGCGGGGTGCCGGCGGCGAACTCGCGGGCCAGCACCGCGCGGGCCGCCTCGGTGGCGTACCCGCGCCCCCAGGAGTCCGGGTGCAGGTGCCAGCCCACCTCGATGTCGTCGGTCTCCGTCACGCCGTCCGCCCCGGGCAGGGGCTTGAGGATCAGGGTGCCGGCGACCCGGCCGGTGTCCCGGACCTCCATCGCCCAGGTGCCGTACCGGCCGCCCTGGCCGGCGTGCCGTTTCCGCCAGATGGCCAGCCGGTCCAGGGCCTGGGCCGGGTCGGTCAGCGGCAGGCCGGACGCGGCCAGCCAGCGGGTGATCTCGATGCGGGAGTAGATGTCGAAGATCCGATCCAGGTCCGCCGGGGTGTCGGTCCAGTCCCGTAGCACCAGGCGTTCCGTGGTGAGCACCGTCATGACGCGCGATCGTAATGCGTGCCCCGGCCCGGGAGGGGGAAGGAGATCGCGATGGGCCACGCATGGCAGCGCACGAAGCGGATCACCAGCGCCGCCTTCCGGCCGGTACGCGGCCGGGACATCTCGCTGCACGCCGCCGCGATCACCTTCTACGGGGGGATCGCCGTGGTGCCGGTGGCGCTGCTTGCGATCTGGCTGACCTCCCTGCTCGCGGGCGGGGAGCGGGTCCGCCGGCTCACCTCGTACGCGGTGAACACGCTGCCGGACGCGATCGGGGCGCCCCGGGCGGTGGAGGCGCTGGTCGCGGCCGGGGTGGAGTTGACCCCGCTGCTCGCGCTGGCCTCCCTGCTGCCGGCGTCGCTCTACGGCGAGGGGCTGCGTCGGGCGTTCGTCTCGGTCGCCACGCCGCCGAACCCCGACGAGTCGCTGGTGGGCTGGCGCGGTCGGCTGCTGCTGCTGCCGCTGCTCGCCCCGGCCCCGGCGCTGCTGCTGTCGATCCTGATCGCCCTGCCCACCACCACGAACCTGGTTCGGCAGGGCGGCTGGATCGGCGCGCTCGGCGTGGTGCTGTCGTTCCTGGCGGTGTGGCTGGTGCTCACGCCGGTGCTGATGTGGGTGTTCCGGGTCGTGGGGCCCGCCTCCCCGGACTGGCTGTCCACCCTCCTCCTCGGCTCGTTCACGGCGGCGAACCTCTCCGGCTTCCTGCACGGGTTCGTGCTGTTCGCCTCGCTCCCGATCGACCTGGGGGTGCCCTTCGGCGGCTTCGACGAGATCGGCGCGGGCGTCGCGGTGCTGCTCTGGCTCTACCTGTTCCACGTGATCGTGCTGGTCGGCTACTCCGCCACCCTGGCCCTGAGCCGCTGGCGCGCCCAGCGCCGCTGAAACCCTCCGGCCGCGGAAACCCTCCGGCCGCGGAAACCCTCCGGCCGCTGAAGCCCTCCCGCCGCGGGCTGCGCCGCACTAGGCTGCCCGGGCATGAGCGAAGCGAGTGAGCTGCCGGCCCGCGCCGACGTCGTGATCGTCGGATCCGGACACAACGGGCTGGTCTCGGCCGTCCTGCTGGCCCGGGCCGGGCTGGACGTGCTGGTGCTGGAGGCGGCGGAGGACATCGGCGGGGCCACCCGCACCGAGAACCCGTTCCCCAAGGTCCCCGGGCTGCGCCACTCCACCGGGTCGTACCTGCTCGGGCTGATGCCGCCGGAGCTGCTCGCCACGCTCGACGTGCGGATCCCGGTGCTGCGCCGCGACCCGCACTACTTCCTGCCCACGCCGGGCGGCATCGGCTCGCCGTACCTGCTCTTCGGCAGCGACACCGCGGCGACCCGCAAGCAGCTCGCCGAGTTCTTCTCCCCCGCCGACGCGGCGGCCGACGACGCGTTGCAGGCCGAACTGGCCCAGCTGCGCGAGGACCTTGCGCCGGCCTGGCTGGCCGAGCCGCTGCCGGTGGAGGAGACCGCCGAGCGGTACGTCCGCCCGGCGCTGCGGCAGGTCTTCGTCGACCTGGTGCGCGGCTCGGTCGCCGATTACCTGGCCCGCTTCGACTTCCGCTCCGAGCTGCTGGTCAGCATGTACGCGGTCACCGACGGCCTCTCCGGCCTCAACGCCGGGCCGGACGACCCCGGCACCGGGCACAACTTCCTGGTGCACAACATGTGCCGGCTGCCCGGCGCGGGCGGCACCTGGATGATCGCCCGGGGTGGCATGGGCACCGTCTCGCGGACCTTCGCCGAGGCCGCCCGCGCCGCCGGGGCCACCATCCGCACGGGTACGCCGGTGACCGGGGTGACCCTGGACGCTGGCGGCGCGGCCAGCGGGGTGACGCTCGCCGACGGCCGGCACGTCGCCGCCCCGGTGGTGCTCGGCGCCTGCGACCCGTACCGGCTGATGGACCTGCTGCCCGACGGCGCGCTCCCGGCGCCGCTGCACCAGCGGATGACGGCGGTCCGCCGCCCCGGCACGACCCTGAAGCTGAACCTGGCGCTGACCGGGCTGCCCCGGTTCGCCTGCCTGCCGGCGGGGGCGCCGAGCCCGTTCGGCTCCACCATCCACCTGCTGCCCGGCTCGGCCTCGCTGGTCGGCGGGGGCGGCGAGGCGCCGATGGCCGCGCTGCGCGCGATGTGGGCGGACGTGCAGGCCGGCCGGCTCCCCGAGGAGCCGACCATCGAGTGGTACCTGCACACCACCGTCGACCCGTCGCTCTCCGACGAGGCCGGCCACCACTCGTCGGCCCTGTTCGTGCAGTCGGTCCCCTACGAGCTGGCCGGCACCACCTGGGACGAGGCCATGCCCGGGTACGTCGAGAAGCTGATCGCCATCTGTGAGCGGTACGCCCCCGGCACGGGCGATCTGATCGCCGACGCGGTACCGCTGTCCCCGCCCGGCATCGAGGCGCACTTCGGCATCACCGGCGGGCACATCCACCACGTGGACAACACCGTCTCGTTCACCGACCGCATGCCGTACGCGACCGGCGTCGACGGCGTCTACGCGGGCAGCGCCGGCTGCCACCCGGCGGGCAGCGTGATCGGCGCCGCCGGCCACAACGCCGCCCGTCGCATCCTCACCGACCTCGGCCGCTGACCTCACCGCCGAGCTCGGCGGGAGGCAGGTCGCCGGGGCGGCGGATGAGGGAGAGGCCGACGAGCAGCAGGTAGAGGACGAGGCTGAGGATCGGGTCGACGAAGACGAAGGCGAATGCGATCAGGTAGAGCAGTGGGCGCACCAGCAATCGCCGCGAGACCGCGCGGGCCAGCTGGGGATCCAGGTCGGGGTGGAGCAGTTGCCGCCGCCGAGCCCACCACCAGCTCAGGTTGAAGAAGAGCGACTCGCCGAGCACGGTGCCGAGGTAAAGGGCGGCGGTCAGCCGCTGCTCGGCCGCACCGGCGCGCAGGTTGTCCGACAGCAGGTCGGCGGTGAACGGGATGGCGGCCACGAAGAGCAGCACGAGCAGGTTGAACACCAGCAGCAGCTGGTCGACCCGGACCACGTACCGCCACATGTTGTGATGGCCGAGCCAGATCTGACCGGCGATCCCGAAGGTGATGACGTACGCCAGGTAGGTCGGCCAGGCGTGGGCGAGGGCGTCGGGAAGCTCCCTTCCGGCGGCCCTGGCCGGGCCGTACTGGAGCAGTTCGACGGCCATCACCGTCAGCACGACCGCGAAGACGCCGTCGCTGAACGTCTCCACCCGGGAGGCGTCCCGAGCCATTTCCCGGTCCCGCCGGTACCGGTACCCGCTCTCGCCCGCGCCGTCGGCCACGCCGCCCCCCTTCCCGACCTGATGGTCACCCGGCGGGGGCGGCGGGCGTGGGTGAACCGCCTAGCTGAGCGCCTCCCCCGCGGGAGCGGGGGTCTGCTCGTCGGCGCGGTGCGCGCGGATCTTGTGGCCGACGCTGGTCAGGCAGCGGCCGCTGGGCATGTCGAACTTCCAGCCGTGCAGCTGGCAGGTGAGCTGGTCACCCTCGACGATGCCGAACCGGCTCAGGTCCGCCTTCAGGTGCGGGCAGCGGCGCTGCACCACCCAGTCGCCGATGGTGATGTCCTCCGCATCGACGGCCCGCTCGTGCTCGTCGTACCAGCCCTCGGCGTACTGGAGGCGCTCCTCGGAGAGGCACTTGAAGAAGGCGTAGACGAACTCGTTGTACTGGCCGATCCGGGCCGCCGAGAAGCGGCAGGAGAGGAAGAGGGAGTTGACCCAGTCCACCTCCCCGATGTGCAGCAGGTGCTCGATCAGCGCCCGCTCGGTGCGGAACCGGTAGCGCACCTTCTCGTCGGCGTACGGGCGGACCTCCTTGCCCGGGAAGTCCACCACGATCGACTCGACGCTCTCGCCGTCGTAGCCGACCAGGTCGAAGCGGACCGGGCCGCCGACCCCCTTGGCCAGGTAGATCGACTCGTCCAGCAGCGGCTCGATGCGGCGCTTCATCTCGCCGAGCACGTCCACCTCGGGGTGCCGCCAGGACGCCTTCTCCGCCTCGATGATCGGGCGCTTGCGCTCCCGCATCTCCTCCAGGTGCGCGGTCTTGTTGGCGAAGAACTCCTCCACCGGCACCGGGTGGGTGGTGCTCGCGCCCTCCGTGGTCACCTCGGCGACGCTGCCGGGCAGCAGCACGATGCCGTTGGTGCCGCCGACCTTGGCGTACTCGGCGAGGAAGACCGACTGGTCGGGGAAGATGTTGCCCTCGTCGCCGTGGATGTCGTTGAACTGCCACAGCGCGTCGTCGAGGAAGCACGGCGGACCGGCGATCGGGAAGACGTGGTCGGCCTTCAGGTCGTCGATGTAGCGCCAGGTGCGGTCGAACTGCCGGTCGCGCTTCTGCTTGCCGAACGCGGTCTTGGCCGCCTGCGGCAGCTCGTAGACCATCGGGTACCAGATCGCCCCGGAGAACTGGAGCAGGTGCGCGTGCACGTGGCCCAGCTCGGCGAAGACGCTCAGGTCGGTCGGGCGGGCGTCGTTCTGGTTCAGCAGCCGGACCCCGTCGTACTCCACCCAGAGCGAGGAGTCGCCGATCGGGCCGTCGGTCGGGCTGGTCAGCGCCTGGATCATGATCTTCAGGCCGCCGTCGAGCTCCACGACCTGCTCGTTCGGGGCCTTGAGGAACTTCGTGAAGCCGAGCGCCCGCAGCTCGTCCTCCATCTCCGAGGTGGGGAACTCGGGGAGGAGCACCGTGGCGTCCTTGGAGACGTACCGCTTGAGGTGGGCGGCGTCGAAGTGGTCCCGGTGCAGGTGCGAGACGTACAGGTAGTCGACGTCGCCGAGGGCCGCCCAGTCGAGCTGGGAGTTGTCCGGGAAGGGGAACCACGAGGCGAAGTAGGCGGGATTGACCCACGGGTCGCACAGGATGCTGCCCGCGGCCGTGTCGATCCGCATGCTGGCATGTCCCGTACCGGTCACTCGCACCGCAGTCCCCCTCAAAACGACAATCAAGGTGTACGTCCGAACGCTACCGGAGGCAGTGTGGTCGCCGACCCGCGACGCCGCCAGAGGCGTTGCGCCCCCGTGGTGGGGGTCCATCGGCCCGGTCCGCCCGGCGCTCCCCGCCCGCGTACCCCCATCAGGCCGGACCCTGCGCCGGGCCCGCCGCGGGGCGTGCCAGACTAACCGGAGATCCGATCGCGAGGGAAGGACCGACAGTGGCAGGAAGCGAGCCGGTAACCGCGCCAGATCAGCACAAGCCCGGGCACCGCAGGTCCGGACGGATCGGCGCGGTGCTCTCCGCGTTGGCGCTGCTGGCGATGCTGTGCGGCAACCACGAGGGCAGGGTCGAGGACATCTGGCTGGTCGGCCTGGCCGTGCTGCTGCTGGCGATCGTCATCGGCGACGCCGTGCTGCGCCGCAACGGCCTGCGCTCCTGACCCGACCGCCGCGCCGGACCACGAACGCGTGAAGGGCCCACCCCCTCGGGGGTGGGCCCTTTCGTCACGTCGGTCCCCGTCGCTCCGGTCCTGTCGCTGCTGTCTCGTCGCGGCGGTCCCCTCGCGCGGTCAGCGGCCGAAGAGGATGTCCTGCACGTCCTTGAGCGCGGCGTCGACCTCGGCCTCGAAGTAGCCGCCCGGAACCAGCCCGAAGCGCAGGGTGTCCAGGTCCTTCGGGTTCACCGGCATCGGGTTGCGGCCCTGCATGCCGCCGAGCAGCGTCTCGAAGAACCGGTCCACCTGGTCCGGGTCGTATCCGCTGCCGAAGCGACGCACCTGGAAGCTGCGCCGGATCTGGTCGACCCGGTAGAGGTCGCTGCCGGGCGGACCGGCCATCGGCGGGCCCACCATCGGCGGGCCGCCCACCGGCGGACCGGCCATCGGCGGCGGGCCACCCATCGGCGGGCCACCGAGCGCCGGCTGCGGCATCGGCGGGCCGGCCGGGCCGCGCCCGCGCATGTCGCGCTGGTCCCGCTCCGGCATCCGGATCTCGGCGGTCATGTCGGCCCGGCCGTGCCGGCCCGCCTCGAAACCGTCGAACCGCGGCTCCTCCGGGGCGCCGTAGCCACCCGGACCCGGGGGCAGGCCGCGCTGCGGCGGACCGCCGTGCCCGCCCGGGCCGCCCGGACCACCGGGACCCATCGGCCCGCCCGGGCCGGGACCACCCGGACCGCGCGGCGCGTCGTAGCCGCCCCGGGGAGCGTCGTACCCGCCGGCGAAGGCGCCGGTGGGCTCGTCGTACCGGTTGCCGTAGCCCTGCGGGCCGGCCTGGGCCGGCATGGCGCGCGGCGGGAGCGGCTGCGGCACCGGGGACAGGCCGCGGTGGTCGTCGCGCATCGGCGGGCCGAGGCGGTCGGCGCCCCGCGGGTCGGCGCCGCGACCGCCGAGGCCGCCGCGCTCCTCCAGCTCCGCCAACTGCCGCTCGACCCGGTCCAGGTGCAGGTCGACCTGCCACTCGTCGTAGCCGTTGAAGCGGACCCGGAAGACGACGTCGTGGACCTCCTGGGAGGCCACGGGCGCGCCGACCGGCTGGCCGGCGAGTGTCGCCTCGACCCGGTCCAGGAAGGCGTCCACCTCGTCGACCTTGTATCCCCGGCGGAGCGCCTTACGCCGGAAACGCTGACCCTGACTCGCCACTATGTCTCCTGGTCTCGTCGCTACGCCCGGTCACGCCCGCGCGGCGCATCGGTGTCCCTGTCCTCGGCGGCAGCCAACTGCCCGCACGCGCCGTCGATCTCGCGCCCCCGGGTGTCCCGCACCGTCGTGGACACCCCGGCCTCGCGGAGTCGCCGGACGAACTCGCGCTCGACCGGCTTCGCGCTCGCGTCCCAGCGGCTGCCGGGTGTCGGGTTGAGCGGGATGAGGTTCACGTGGGCCAGCTTGCCGGCCAACAGCCGCCCGAGCAGGTCCGCCCGCCACGGCTGGTCGTTCACGTCCTTGATCATCGCGTACTCGATCGACACGCGGCGCCCCGTCCGGGCCACGTAGTCCCACGCTGCGTCCAGCACCTCGGCTACCTTCCAGCGCTGGTTGACCGGCACGAGTTCGTCGCGCAGATCATCATCGGGCGCGTGCAGCGACAGCGCAAGGGTCACTGAGAGGTCTTCGCTGGCCAGTCGGCGGATGGCCGGAACCAGCCCGACCGTGGAAACGGTGATGTGCCGCTGCGACAGGCCCAGCCCCTCGGGGGCCGGCGCGACCAGCCGACGGATCGCCGCCACCACCCGGTTGTAGTTCGCCAGCGGCTCGCCCATGCCCATGAAGACGACGTGCGACAGCCGCGGCGGTGACCCGGCCACCGCGCCGGAGGCCGCCACACCGGCGAGGTAGACCGCCTGGTCGACGATCTCGGCCGTGGACAGGTTGCGGGTCAGCCCCGCCTGGCCGGTGGCGCAGAACGGGCACGCCATGCCGCAGCCGGCCTGGCTGGAGATGCAGACGGTGACCCGGTCCGGGTAGCCCATCAGCACGCTCTCCACCAGCGAGCCGTCGTGCAGCCGCCAGAGCGCCTTGCGGGTGGCGCCGTCGTCGCAGGCCAGCTCGCGGACCGGGTTGAGCAGGGTCGGCAGCAGCGCGCCGGCCAGCCGCTCCCGGGTGGCCGCCGGCAGGTCGGTCATCTGCTCCGGGTCGCGCACCAGCCGGCCAAAGTAGTGGTTGGAGACCTGCTTCGCGCGGAAGGCCGGCTCGCCGAGCTCGGTCACCAGCGCCTGCCGGCCCGGCAGGTCCAGGTCGGCGAGGTGGCGGGGCGGCATCGCGGGCCGGCGCCCGGGGGCGTCGGGGTCTACGGGGATCACAGGCAGGCTCGTCATGGCCGGTCCAGTCTGTCACGCCGACCGCGGAACACACCCGTCCGGAGGTGCCGAATCGACCCCCACCGGGCGGGCGACACGGTCTGCCGGACGTGATTCATGCCTCAGCCCACCAACGGCACGAAGACCGCCAGCAGCAGGTACGCGGTGGGAACGGCGAAAAGGATCGAGTCGAGTCGGTCCATCAGGCCGCCGTGCCCGGGCAACAGGTTGCTCATGTCCTTGACGCCCAGGTCACGCTTGATCATGGACTCGCCGAGGTCGCCGAGGACCGCCGCGACGGAGACCGCGACCCCGAACAGCGCGCCCCACCACGGCGCCACGTCGAAGAGCAGCCAGAGCAGCACGGCGCTGCCGACCGCCGCCGCCGAGACCGACCCGGCGAAGCCCTCCCAGGACTTCTTCGGGCTGATCGAGGGGGCCATCGGGTGCTTGCCGAAGGACACCCCCGCCGCGTACCCGCCGGTGTCGGAGAGCACCACGGCGACCAGGGTCGCCAGCACCCGCAGGTGCCCGTCGTCGGGCGCCGCCGCGAGCAGCGCCGCGAAGCCGCCGAGGAACGGCACGTAGACCGCGATCAGGGTGGCCGCGGTGAGGTCCCGCTGGAAGCCGCCCGGGCCGTCGCCGAGCCGCCAGATCATCGTGCCCAGCACGGTGACCAGCAGACCGAGGCTGAGCGCGTCCGGCCCGGCGTACCAGGCCAGCCCGATCATCAGCACGCCGCCGGCGATCAGCGGCACCAGCGGCGGGTGGGCGCCGCTGCGGCGTACCGCCCGGGCCATCTCCCAGATGCCCACGCCGATCGCGCCGGCCACCACGGCGAGGAACGCCGGCAGGTAGAAGAAGAGCGGGATCAGGATCAGCGCGCCGAGCCCGAGGCCCACCCCGATGGCGGCCGGCAGGTTGCGGCCGGCCCGGCTGGCCGTCGGCTGCCCGGTCGCCGGCCGGTCCGCGCTGGCCCGGCGCCGGCCGGGCTGCCGCCGGCCCGGGGGCCGCTGCGGGTCACGCTCCGGCTCGGCGGCCTCCCGCACCGGGGGGAACTGGGAGGTCGGCACGTCGTCGTCGCGGACCGGCGGGAGCGAGGAGGTGGGCATGTCGTCGTCGTACGGCGGGCGCCCGGGACCGCGCCGGTCGTACCCGTCGTCGTAGGCCCCGTAGCGGTCGACGTCGTGGCGGTCGTACGGGTCGCCGGGTCCGTCGTACGGGTCGAGGGCGGGCTCGTCGTACCGGCGGGCGGTCGGCCGGGGGCGGGCCTGCGGCCCGGCGTACAGGTCGGCGCCGGACTGCCGGTTCCACGGGCCGGTGGGCTCGACGTCACGCTCCGGCCAGGGCAGCGCGGGCGGGCGTTCGGGTCGGTCCCAGCCGCGAGGCTCGGTGCCGCCGTAGGGGTCGGGGTGGGACATCACGCACCGAGCGGGAACGGTACGAGTTCCACCACATGCCGCAAGACCAAGGCCATCCCCTACACGCGTGACTGTTCCGTCCGGTTGACCGGCCCGACGGCCGGCCGATTCCCGCCGTTCACCGCGCGGTGGCCGGGAATCGTGCCGAGCCTACTGCACGGGGCGGCCGGGGGCGGCGGACGAGGCCAGCCGGCCACCGGCGCCCGGGCGCAGGCCCGGTACGACCAGGCACCGAACGGTCGCCGGCTCGCCGGCGAGATCACCTGCGACGGCGGCACCACGAGCCTGTCGATGAGCTTCTACCGGGCCGACCCGGTCCTGCACCCGGGCGGGCCGTCGTGCGGTTCGAGCTGCACGACGCGTACCAGGGGACGACGCTGACCGAGACGACCCGGAGCGTGCGGATCCCGCGCTGAACGAGGCGAGGCCCGCTCCCCGGGTGCGGGGGCGGGCCTCGGTGGCGTCCGGGACGGGGCGTCCCGTCCGGGCGGCTACACCTCGAGCAGCTCGGTCTCCTTGTGCTTGACCAGCTCGTCGACGTTGGCGACGTACCGCTGGGTCAGGTCGTCGAGCTCCTTCTCGGCGCGGCGTCCGTCGTCCTCGCCGACCTCGCCGTCCTTGACGAGCCGGTCCAGCTCTTCCTTGCCCTTGCGGCGGATGTTGCGGATGGCCACCTTGGCCTCCTCACCCTTGTGCCGGGCCACCTTGATCATCTCGCGGCGGCGCTCCTCGGTCATCTGGGGGAGCAGGATGCGCAGCTGGTTGCCCTCGTTGTTCGGGTTCACGCCGAGGTCGGAGTCGCGGATCGCCTTCTCCATGGCGTTGATCTGCGAGTTGTCGTACGGCTTGATGATCACCATGCGCGGCTCGGGAACCGCGATGGAGGCCATCTGGGGCAGCGGGGTGGGGGTGCCGTAGTAGTCGATGACGACCTTGGAGAACATGGCGGCGTTGGCGCGGCCGGTGCGGATGGCGCCGAACTCTTCCTTGGCGTGCTCGATGGCACGGTCCATCTTCTCCTCGGCCTCGAGGAGGGTGTCGTCGATCACCGGTCTCCTCGCCTCCTTCTGTTACTCGTGGTGGGCTCTGCTGCTGTCTGTCGGAGGACCGCCGAGGCGGTCGGCCGGGCCGTTCAGGCGGTGATCAGGGTACCGATCTTGTCGCCGCCGACGGCGCGAATGATCGTGTCGTCGCCCTGAGCGCCGAAGACCAGCATCGGCAGGCCGTTCTCCATGCAGAGGCTGAACGCGGCGGCGTCGGCCACCCGCAGGTTGCGGCGCAGCACCTCGGAGAAGGTGATCGAGTCGAACTTGCTGGCGGAGGGGTCGATCCGGGGGTCGGCGGTGTAGACGCCGTCGACGCCGTTCTTGCTCATCAGCACCACGTCGGCGCGGATCTCCAGCGCGCGCTGGGCGGCGACGGTGTCGGTGGAGAAGTACGGCATGCCGGCGCCCGCGCCGAAGATGACCACGCGGCCCTTCTCCAGGTGCCGGATGGCGCGCAGCGGGATGTACGGCTCGGCGACCTGGGCCATCGTGATCGCGCTCTGCACGCGGGTCTCGATGCCCTCCTTCTCCAGGAAGTCCTGGAGGGCGAGGCAGTTCATCACGGTGCCGAGCATGCCCATGTAGTCGGCCCGGGCCCGGTCCATCCCGCGCTTCTGCAGCTCGGCGCCGCGGAAGAAGTTGCCGCCGCCGACCACCACGGAGACCTGCACGCCGCGGCGGACCACGGTGGCGATCTGCCGGGCGATGGCCTGGACGACGTCCGGGTCGACGCCGATCGCCCCGCCGCCGAAGACCTCGCCGGAGAGCTTCAGCACCACCCGGCGGGCCCGCCCGGGCGGCGGCGCCGTCGGGTCGTCCGCTCCCAGGCTCCGGTCACTCACAACCTGCGTCATCCGCCCCGCCCTTCCCCGCGCGCACGTCCTGCGCGCCGCGTACCGCGCAACTGCCGTTGCCGACCCTATGTGACGAGGAGGCCGCGGTGCCTGTCACGTACACCGGCGGCCTCCTCGTCGACGTTCCCTGCCCTCGGGCGCGTCACACGCCCGATCCGGCGGCTCAGGCCTGGCCGACCTCGAACCGCAGGAAGCGGGTCACCTCGATGCCGGCCTCGGCCAGCACCTGCTTCACGGTCTTCTTGTTGTCGGCCACCGACGCCTGCTCGACCAGGACGTAGTCCTTGAAGAAGGCGTTGACCCGACCCTCGACGATCTTCGGCAGCGCCGCCTCGGGCTTGTTCTCCTCGCGGGCGGTCTGCTCGGCGATGCGCCGCTCGGACTCGACGACCTCGGCCGGCACCTCGTCCCGGGTGAGGTACTTCGGCCGCATGGCGGCGATCTGCATGGCGGCGCCGCGCGCGTCGGCGTCACCGGCCTCGTCGGTCTGGCCGGCGTACTCCACCAGCACACCGACGGCCGGCGGCAGGTCCTGGCTCTTGCGGTGCAGGTAGACCGCGACGTTGCCGTCCAGCTTGGCGAAGCGGTTGAGCACCAGCTTCTCGCCGATCTTGGCGGACTGCTCCTGGACCAGGTCGGCGACGGTCTTGCCGTCCAGCTCGGAGGCGAGCAGCTCCTCGGCGTTGCTGACGCCGCTGCGCTCGCCGTGCTCGACCAGCTGCTGGGCCAGGGCGACGAACGCCTCGGTCTTGGCGACGAAGTCGGTCTCGCAGTTGAGCTCCAGCAGAGCCTTGCCGGAGTGGGCGATCAGGCCGTTGGCAGCGGTACGGCCGGCCCGCTTGCCCACGTCCTTGGCGCCCTTGACACGCAGGATCTCGACGGCCTTGTCGAAGTCGCCCTCGGCCTCGGTCAGCGCCTTCTTGCAGTCCATCATGCCGGCGCCGGTGAGGTCGCGGAGCTTCTTGACGTCCGCGGCGGTGAAGTTGGACATGACTCTCTCTTCGATGTCGGAACTGCGGGGTGGGATGGTCTGGGTGCCGGTTACCCGGATCCGGGCCGGATGTGCCCGGCGTACCCGCCGCTCCCCACCGTCGGTGAAAACGGACGGTGGGGAAGCGGCGGTGCGGTCACTCCGCGGCGGCGGTCGCCGGCTGCTCGGCCGGCTGCTCAGCCTGCTGCGCCGGCTGCTCGTCGGCCTTCTTCGGCTCCTCGAGCAGCTCGCGCTCCCACTCGGCCAGCGGCTCGTCGGCGCCGACCTGGCCCGGCTCGGGCTTCTCGTCGGTGCCCCGGCGGCGGCCGGAGCGGGCAATCAGACCGTCCGCGACGGCGGCGGCCACGACCCGGGTCAGCAGCTCGGCCGAGCGGATCGCGTCGTCGTTGCCCGGGATCGGGAAGTCGACCTCGTCCGGGTCGCAGTTGGTGTCGAGCACCGCGATCACCGGGATGCCCAGCTTGCGGGCCTCGTCGACGGCGATGTGCTCCTTCTTGGTGTCGACCACCCAGATCGCGGCCGGGAGCTTCTGCATGTCCCGCAGACCACCGAGGGTCTTGGTGAGCTTGGTCTTCTCGCGGAACAGCTGCAGGGTCTCCTTCTTGGTGTAACCGGCGGCGGTGCCGGTCAGGTCACCAAGGGCCTCCAGCTCCTTCATCCGCTGAAGGCGCTTGTACACCGTCTGGAAGTTGGTCAGCATGCCACCGAGCCAGCGGTGGTTGACGTACGGCTGGCCGACCCGGGTCGCCTGCTCGGCGATGGCCTCCTGGGCCTGCTTCTTGGTGCCGACGAAGAGGATGCTGCCACCCTCGGCGACGGTCCCGCGCACGAACTCGTAGGCCTTCTCGATGTAGTCGAGGGTCTGGCGCAGGTCGATGATGTAGATACCGTTGCGCTCGGTGAAGATGAAGCGCTTCATCTTCGGGTTCCAGCGCCGGGTCTGGTGCCCGAAGTGGACACCGCTCTCCAGCAGCTGACGCATGGTCACGACGGCCATGGTGGGTACTCCTATTGTCCCTGGTTGTCCCGTCCGGCCGGCGGCCGGACGCCTGGCGCCCGGTCGTCGGCCATGACGGACCCGACCAAGATCAGGACCAGGGAGGCCGCCGCCCCACGACGAACCGTGGAGAGGGCGCGCGAGGTCGACCGCGCGAGGCGGTCGCCAGTCGACCAGTGTACGCGCCTGTCGCGCCGCCGAGCTGGCGGGTTCACGAACCCGCCGGTCCCGATGCTCCGGTCGCGAATTCGGACGCGGCACGCCGACCGGGATCTCCGGCACCCGCGCCGCGGATCAGCCGGCGGCGAGCGCGGCGGCGAGGAAGAGCACCAGCCCGACGGTCAGGTAGGCGGTCGGCGGGCGCAGCCAGCCCCGCGCCCCGTCGGCCATCGCCAGGCCGCCGGTGCGCAGCCCGTACAGGCCGGCGGCGAAGATCGGCAGCCCGGTGACGAGGAAGGTGCCGACGACGACGTGCGACGTCGAGACCGGGTCGCCGGTCAGGCCGTGCAGCAGCACCCGCAGCGCGGGAAGCTCGAAGACCAGCACCAGCACGACGAGGATCACCGCCAGCGCCGGCCGGCGGGTCCGGTAGACGCCGTCGGAGGGCCCGCCGGCCGGACGGTACGCCGCCTCGGGGCCCACCGCGCCGTCCAAGCGGGGCATGACCGGGGGCATCGGGCCGGTCGGCATCTCCAGCGGGTGCGCCGGCTCGGCGGGGCGGGTCGGCTCGACGATCGGGTACCCGCCCGGCGGGGCGGACCGGACCGGATCCGGCCGCTCCCCCGCCTCCACGCCGGCCGACCCGGGGCCGCCGAGTCGGTCGAGTCCGCCGGTCAGCGGCCCGGCACCGGTGGTGGAGAGCCGGTCGGCGGAGGTCAGCGGACCCGCGCCGGTGGTGGTGAGGGGGTCGGCGCTCTCCCGGGCCGCCCGCCAGCCGGGGCGGTCGCCCGGCAGCTCGCCGGAGACGTCGGGGTCGTCGGCACGGCGTGAGCGGGTCGGGCGGTATCCATCGGACTCGCCCCGGGAGTCACCGAGCGGATCCGCCGCGCCGTAACGCCCGGTCTGGCCGTACCGTCCCGGAGCGCCCGGATCGGTGAACCGGCCCTCCTCCGCGGCGCGCTGCTCGGGCGTCGGGTACTCGTCGTCCCGGATGCGGGACTCGCCCGCGCCGCGCCAGTCCGGCTCGCCGTAGCCGCGCTCCTGCCCGGCGGGATACCAGCGCGACTCCTGATCTTCGGGATAGCTCCGTCGTGCGTCCACGTCCGGCACCGTATGCGACCCACCCCACCGGCGCCATTCGTCCCTCCCGGCACAGGTCCGGGCTCTTCGGCGGGCGGAGCCCTCCCCCGCCCGCGGCGGCCGGGCCCTTAGCACGGAACACCCATGATCGTCCGCTCGTCCACAGGCCGGTTCGTCGTCCACAGGCCCCCCGCCGCCGGCCCCAGCGCGGCCGCCGGCCGGACCACCCTGGCCGGCATGACGAAGCGGAACCAGGCGGTCGGCGCGTACGGCGAGCGGTGCGCCGTCCGGCACCTGATCGGGGCCGGGCTGCGGCCAGTAGCCCGCAACTGGCGCTGCCCGGACGGGGAGATCGACATCATCGCCTGGGACGGCCGGGTGCTCGCCTTCTGCGAGGTGAAGACCAGACGCACCGACGACTACGGCACCCCGGCCGAGGCGATCGTGCCGGCCAAGGCCCGCCGGTTGCGCGGGCTCGCCGCCCGCTGGCTGGCCGAGAGCGGGGTCGACGCCGACGAGGTGCGCTTCGACGTGCTGGCGGTCCGGCTGCCCGCCGCCGGCGCGGCCCGCGTCGAGCACCTCAAGGGGGCGTTCTGATGCGTACGCCGGGGGTGCTGGCGTGAGCTACGCCAAGGTGTTCAGCGTGGGGCTGGTCGGGGTCACCGGCCACCTGGTCGAGGTGGAGGCCGACCTGGCCGCCGGGCTGCCGGCGGTGGTCATCTCGGGGCTGCCCGACAGCGCCCTGCACGAGGCGCGCGACCGGGTGCGGGCCGCCATCGTCAACTCGGGGCAGCGCTGGCCCAACCGGCGGATCACGCTCAACCTGCTGCCCGCGACGATGCCCAAGTACGGCTCCGCCTTCGACCTGGCCATCGCGGCGGCGGTGCTGGGCGGCTCCGGAGAGCTGCCCCTGGTGCCGCTGGACGGCGTGGTGATCCTCGGCGAACTGGGCCTGGACGGGACGGTCCGGCCGGTACGCGGGGTGCTGCCGATGGTGGCGGCCGCGGCCCGCGCCGGGCGGGACCGGGTGATCGTGCCGGTGGAGAACGCCGCCGAGGCGGCGGTCATCCCCGGGATCCGGGTCCGGGCGGTCGACACGCTGCACCGGCTGGCCTGCTTCGTCCGCGACGGCAGCCCGTTGATCGAGCCGCCGGCCACGCCGGCGCCGCCCCCGGTCGACGGCCCGGACCTGGCCGAGGTGGCGGGGCAGGCGCTGGGCCGCCGGGCGCTGGAGGTGGCCGCCGCGGGCGGCCACCACCTCGCCCTGCTGGGGCCGCCCGGCGCCGGCAAGACCATGCTCGCCGAGCGGCTCCCCTCGATCCTGCCGGAGCTGGACGACGCCGCCGCGCTGGAGGTCACCGCGCTGCACTCGATCGCCGGACTGCTCCCGCCGGGCGGCCGGCTGCTGCGCCGGCCGCCGTTCCAGGCCCCGCACCACACGGCGACCATTCCCTCCCTGGTCGGGGGCGGGTCCGGGCTGGCCCGGCCGGGGGCCGTCTCGCTGGCCCACCGGGGCGTGCTCTTCCTCGACGAGGCGCCCGAGTTCAGCAAGGGCGCGCTGGAGGCGCTGCGGCAACCGCTGGAGCACGGCCGGATCCAGCTGGCCCGCAGCGGGGGCGGCACCGAGTACCCGGCCCGCAGCCAACTGGTGCTGGCCGCCAACCCGTGCCCGTGCGCGAAGCCGGCCGGCGACGCGTACTGCGAGTGCAGCCCGCTGGCCCGGCGGCGCTACCTGGGCCGGCTCTCCGGGCCGTTGCTGGACCGGATCGACGTGCAGGTGAAGCTGCTGCCGGTGCGGGCGGCGGAGCTGATGGAGGCGGCCGTGGCCAGCGAGTCCTCGGCCACCGTGGCCGCCCGGGTCGCCACCGCCCGGCAGGCCGCGGCGGTGCGCTGGGCTCCGGTGGGTCGCCGGCTCAACGCCGAGATCCCCGGCCCGTACCTGCGGCGGCCGCCCTGGCGGCTGCCGGCCCGGGACACCGCCGAGCTGCGCGGCCGGCTGGACTCGGGGGCCGTCTCGGCCCGTGGCTTCGACCGGATCATCCGGCTGGCCTGGACCATCGCGGACCTCGACGGGCGGCCCAGGCCGCAGCGCGAGGACGTGCTGGAGGCCATCCAACTCAGGACGGGAGAGGGAGCATGAGCACCAGCGAGGAGCGACTGCTGGCCCGGGTGGCGCTGACCTGGCTCACCGAGCCGGGCACCCGGTCGGTGCACCGGCTGGTTCAGCAGCTCGGCCCGGTGGCGGCGCTGGACCTGCTGCTCGACGGGGGCGCGCCGGAGGCGAGCCTGGGTACGGCGGTGTCGGCGCGCACGGTGGCCGGGGACGCCCGCGCCGTCGCCGCCGACGCGCTCGCCCGTACCGAGCGGATCGGTGCCCGCGTCCTCACCCCGGAGGACGAGGAGTGGCCCGCCCGCCTCGACGACCTGCACCGGCTGGTGCTGTCCGGAACGAGCCGGCGGGTCGATCTGGAGACCGCCCCGCCGCTCTGCTTCTGGGTACGCGGCGGCTGGCCGCTCGGTGAGGCGCTGGACCGCTCCGTCGCGGTGGTCGGCGCGCGGGCCGCCACCGGGTACGGCCTGCACGTCGCCACCGAGATCGGGTACGGGTTGGCCGAGCGGGACTGGACGGTGGTCTCCGGCGGGGCGTTCGGCATCGACGCGGCGGCGCACCGGGGCGCGTTGACCGCCGGCGGGCTGACGGTGGCCGTGCTGGCCTGCGGCGTCGACCGGCCGTACCCGATGGGCAACGCCGCCCTGTTCGACCGGATCGCCGAGGCCGGGCTGCTGGTGAGCGAGTGGATGCCCGGCGCCGACCCGCTGCGGCCGAGGTTCCTGATCCGCAACCGGGTGATCGCCGCCGCCACCCGGGGGACGGTGCTGGTGGAGGCGGCGGCCCGCAGCGGCGCGACCCAGACGGTGAACCGGGCGATCGCGATGGGCCGGCGGGCGATGGTGGTGCCGGGCCCGGTCACCTCGGCGATGTCGGTCGGGGCGCACGAGGTGCTGCGGGACCAGCCGGCCGCGCGGCTGGTGACCGGGGTCCCGCACGTGCTGGAGGAGGTCGGCCGGATCGGGACGGACCTGGCCCCGCCGGCACGAGGGCCGGAGCGCCCGGGTGACCTCCTCGACGACGAGGCGACCATGGTGCTGGAGTCGCTGCCCCGGCGCGGGGTGGTCGGGCTCGACGCGCTCGCCGCCCGGGCCGGGGTCGACGTACGGACGGCGATGCGGAAGCTCTCCCTGCTGGAGGAGCTGGCGATGGTGCTCCGCCGGGACGGCGGGTACGCCCTGGCGCGGCCCGCCACGTCGGCGCGCGCCCCCGCCGGCCCGGGACGAGGGGCCGGACGGTGACCGGGCTCAGTCCCCCTCGAACCGGATCTCCAGGTCACGCTCGTGTGCGCACCGGCGGACCAGCACCGCGACCCGCCGCACCTGCGCGGTCTCGGCCGGAGTGCGGGCGGCCTCGACCAGGCAGTCCAGTTCGGTCAGGAGCTGGGGTGCCCGCTCCGCCCCGACCACCAGCTCACCGAGCGGGTCGACCCGATCCAGCGTCGGGGTGCGTCCGCCGCCCCGCCCCCGCTTCAGCAGATCGAGCAGCAGGTCGTCGGGGTCGGGCACCACCTGCGCCGCGACCGAGGACGGCCGACGGCCCGGGCCGCCACGGACCAGCCGGTAGAGGACGACGTCCAGGCCCATGAGCGGTCCCCTCCTCCCGTCGGCGTCCCCCGCCGAGGCAACCGGGCGACGGCGCACGCGCCGTCCCTGCCTCCAGTCTCCCCGTCCACGCCACCACCGGCCAGCACCGACGGCGCGCCGCCACGCAAGCGCAGGTCTACTTTGTCCACGCCGCGCCCCGGGGAGGGAACGGCGAGGCCGGTGGGCGTCCTCGCGCAGCATCGTGTCGATGCGCAGCGTTCTGCCGACCGCCCGGCACGCGCTTACGCTGAGCCCATGCCAGGCGGACGTCATGCGGTGCCACACCTCCCCGCTCCGGCGTGCCCGCCGACGGCAGGGGCGGGGCGATGACGGGCGGCACCCGGGCCACCCGGGCCACCCACGAGGCACTGCCACCGGCCATGCGGGAGGCCGTGGACGACTTCGCCGACCACCTGGCCCGGGTACGCAACCGATCCGCGCACACCGTGCGGGCGTACGTGGCCGATGTGGTCTCGCTGCTCGACCACGCGGTACGGATGGGCTGCTCCGGACCCGCCGAGCTGGACCTGACGGTGCTGCGCAGCTGGCTGGCCCGGCAGCGCACCGTGGGCGCGGCCCGGACGTCACTGGCCCGGCGGGCGGCGGCGGTGCGCACCTTCAGCGCCTGGGCGCACCGCGCGGGCGTGCTCCCCACCGACGTCGCGGCTCCGCTGTCCAGCCCCCGGGCGCACCGCGACCTGCCCACCGTGCTCCGGGCCGACCAGGCCGCCGCCCTCGTCGAGGCGCCCGACCGGCGTCCCGGCGCCACCCGGCCCGCCGAAGCGACCGGTCCCACCGCCGGCACCCGCCCCGACGCGGCCGCACGCACCGGCGCACCGCGACACGACGATCCGACTCGGCCCACCGACCCGACCGGGCACAAGGTGACCGACCCGGCCGGGCCCGACCCGGACGGACGCCGGGACGACGCGGCCACCGGGGCCCGGCAGGACGGTCCAGCCGACCCCGCCCGCCCGGAGGACGAACCGGTGCGACTGCGCGACCGGGTCCTGCTCGAACTGCTCTACGGCACCGGGGTACGGGTCAGCGAGGCGTGCGGGTTGGACGTCGCCGACGTGGACCACGGTCGCCGGGTGATCCGTGTCCTCGGCAAGGGCGGCCGGGAACGCTCGGTGCCGTACGGGGTGCCGGCCCAGCGGGCGATCGACGACTGGCTGCGCTCCGGGCGGCCCGCCCTGGCGGTGCCCGGCTCCGGGGAGGCGCTGCTGCTCGGCGCGCGCGGCGGGCGGCTGAACCCGACGACGGCACGCCGGATCGTGGCCGGGTACGCCGAGTCCCTCGGCCTGCCCCGGGTCAGCCCGCACGGGCTGCGGCACTCGGCGGCGACGCACCTGCTGGAGGGCGGCGCGGACCTGCGCGCCGTGCAGGAGCTGCTCGGCCACTCCTCACTCGGCAGCACCCAGATCTACACGCACGTCTCGGTCGAGCGGCTGCGGGCCGCGTACCGGCAGGCACACCCGCGCGCCTGACCCACCCGCGGCACACCGCCCCCAGCCTCGACGCGCCGCTGGCCAACGACCGCGGACTGCGGTCGCCCGATCGGCGCCGCACCGGGTCGGACCGCCGGCAGCACGGCGCACTGCTGGTCGAGGCCGGCTGCCGCCGGAGGACGGCGAACCGACGACGGTTGATCCGTCGACGGATATGATCACTACGTGACCGTCGCCCGGCCGCCCGAGCCGATTCCCGGGGCCCGACTGCTCTTCTCGCTCGATCCGGCGGTCAGCTACCTCAACCACGGCGCGTTCGGCGCGGTACCGATCAGCGTGCAGCGGGCGCAGCAGCGGTTGCGCGACGAGATGGAGTCGAACCCGCTGCGCTTCTTCACCCAGGGGCTGACCGACCGGATCGGCCACACCCGGCGGCACCTGGCCACCTTCCTGGGCGCCGATCCGGACGGTACGGCGCTGGTCGGCAACGCCACCACCGGCGTCGCGCTGGTCCTGCAGTCCCTTGGCCTGCGGGCCGGCGACGAGGTGCTCACCACCGATCACGGGTACGGCGCGGTCGGCTTCAGCATCGAGCGGGAGTGCCGCCGTACCGGGGCGGGCACCCGGGCGCTACGGGTGCCGCTGACCGCCACCGACGAGGAGGTCGTCGAGATCGTCCGGACCGGTCTGCGACCCGGGCGCACCCGACTGCTCGTCATCGACCAGCTCACCTCGCCCACCGCCCGACTCTTCCCGGTCGCGGCCGTCGTCCAGGTGGCCCGGGAGCGGGGCGTACCGGTGCTGGTGGACGCGGCGCACGTGCCCGGCATGCTGCCGGTCGACGTCGGCGCCGTCGGCGCGGACTTCTGGGTGGGCAACCTGCACAAGTGGGCGTTCGCCCCGCGGGGCACCGCCGTGCTGGTGGTCGCTCCGCCGTGGCGGGAGCGGATCGAGCCGCTGGTGGTCTCCTGGGAGCAGAGCGCCGGCTTCCCCGGCAACGTGGAGTGGCAGGCCACCCTCGACTACACGGGCTGGTTGAGCGCCCCGGCCGGGCTCTACGCGCTGCGCAGCCTCGGCCTGGACCGGGTGCGGGCGCACAACGCGGCGCTGGCCGCGTACGGGCAACGGGTGGTCGGGGACGCCCTCGGCGTGGCGCCGGCCGAGCTGCCGGACCCGGGCGGACCGGCGGTCGCCATGCGGATCGTGCCGCTGCCGCCCGGCGTGGCCACCACCCTGGACACCGCGCGGGCCCTGGGCGGCCGGATCGCCGAGCGGCTCGCCGCCGAGGTGGCGGTGATGGCCTGGAACGGTCGGGGCTGGCTACGGCTCTGTGCGCAGGTCTACAACACGGCCGAGGAGTACGAACGGCTGGCGGTCCGGCTGCCCCCGCTGCTCGCCCGGCCCTGACCCCGGCCCGCGCCGACCACACCGGCAGGCGGCCCTCGCCGTCCGCTCGGTGAGCGGGCCGGTCGCCGTCCGCTCGATGAGCGGGCCACTCGCGATCCGCTCGGTGAGCGGGCCACTCGCCGTCCGCCCGGTGAACGGGCCACTCGCCGTCCGCTCGGTGAGCGGGCCGCTCGGGTCGCGCACCGGGAGCAGCCGGACCGGCCCGAGCCCGAGCAGGGCCAGCGGGTCGAGGTAGTCCGCGCCGCGCCGCAGCCCCCAGTGCAGGCAGGCCGGGGTGGGACAGCCGGGATGCCCGGCCAGCAGCACGCCGAGTGGCACGCCGGGCCGGACCGGGTCGCCGGGGCGTACCTCGGGTCGGACCGGCTCGTAGGTGGTCCGCAGGCCCGCCGCGTGCCCCACGGTGACCACCGGCCGGCCGGCGATCACACCCGCGAAGAGCACCGTGCCGGCGCCGGCCGCGCGCACGGTCGCCCCCGAGGCGGCGGCCAGGTCGACCCCGCGATGACCGGGCAGCCACGGTCGGGGCGGCGGGTCGAAGCGCCGCACCGGGCGGGGCGTGCCGTCGAGCGGCCACCGGAAGGCCGGCGTACCGGCCGCCGCGCCGAGGGTGGCCCGCGCCGCCGCGACTTTCGGGGGCGGTCGGCGGTCGACCGCTGGTCCGGGCGGGAAGGGCGACGCGGCGCGGTTGGCCGTGGCGGCCGGCGGTGCGACGGGCCGGGCGCCGCCCGCCCGGTCCGCCCCCGGTCCGGGGGTCGCCGCGTCGACGGTGCCCGGCGGGCCGAGGACCAGCAGGACCGCCCACCACACCGTCACCGCCCGCAGTGCTCTCCGCATGTCCGCAGCATGCCCGCATCGACCGGCGACCGACCCGGACAGCGCGTCCGCTGTGGACGACGGGCCGCCCTGTGGACAACGCCCACCGATCGAGTCGATCTGCTAGGCGACGGGGCGGAGTTGGCCGCGCCGGCACCCGGCCGGCGTGCGCCGGGGAAGCGGCCGCGAGCCGCGCCGGCACCGGACCGGTGGAGCGGCGCGGCGACTAGGCTGGGCCCACGCGCCGAGGGCAGAGACCGGGGAGGCCGCCGTGACCAGCGTGGACGATGTGAGCCGCCCCTCCCGGGTGGCCGGGCCGGACGAGGCGATCAGCGCCGAGGAGCTGCAACTGGCCGCCCGCAACCACGGCATCCCACTGGAGGCGTTGCGCTACGACGTCACCCCGGCCGGCCTGCACTACCTGCTGATCCACTACGACATCCCGGACGTCGACCCGGCCGGCCACGCGCTGACCGTCGACGGGGCGGTACGCCTGCCGCTCATCCTCGGGCTGGACGAGCTGCGCTCGCGCCCCCGGGTGACCCGGCAGGTCACGCTGGAGTGCGCCGGCAACGGCCGGGCGCTGCTGCACCCGCGTCCGGTGAGCCAGCCCTGGCTGGTGGAGGCGGTCGGCAACGCCGAGTGGACCGGCACGCCGCTCGCCCCACTGCTGCGTGAGGCCGGCATCGCGCCCGAGGCGGTCGACGTCGTCTTCACCGGGGCCGACCACGGCGTCGAGCGCGGTGTCGAGCAGGACTACCAGCGGGCCCTCCCGGTCGCCGACGCGCTGCGGGAGGAGGTGCTGCTGGCGTACGAGATGAACGGCGCTCCCCTGCTGCCGCAGCACGGCGCGCCGCTGCGGCTGATCGTGCCCGGCTGGTACGGCATGGCGCACGTGAAGTGGCTGCGCGGCATCACCGTGCTGACCGAGGCGTTCGACGGCTACCAGAACGCGGTGGCCTACCGGCTGCGCCGGGACGCCGACGACCCGGGCGAGCCGGTGACCCGGATCGAGCCGCGCGCCCTGGTCCGCCCGCCGGGGTTCCCGGACTTCATGACCCGCACCCGGGTGCTGCGTCCCGGGCCGTGCACGGTGGACGGTCGGGCCTGGTCCGGGCACGCGCCGATCACCTCGGTCGAGGTGACCACCGACGGCGGGGCGACCTGGGCACCGGCCACGGTGGACCCGCCGCGCGGCGGGGACTGGTCCTGGCGGCGCTGGCGGTACGAGTGGTCGCCGCAGCCGGGCCGGTACGTCCTCGGCGCCCGGGCCACCGACGCGTCGGGGCGGACCCAGCCGGTCGAGCAGCCGTGGAACCGGGGCGGGTTCGCCAACAACCTGGTCCAGCGGGTCGAGGTCGCCGTCCTCGCGGACTGACCAGGGAGGCGGTGCACCGGCGACCGCGGCGCCACGGCAGTGCCGCGGGCGACGCGGGCAGCCGTGCCGGGCGGAATCCGGAATGTTCGCGCCAGCAGGCAGGCGGCGGGTCGGGGGAAGAGGTCGCGCGGGCCGGCGGGTGGGGGATGCCGGCGGGAGGAGCGGTGCGTCAGCCGCCGAAGCCGGAGTCGGCGGGGAGGGAGATGTCGGGCTTCTCCAGCTCCTCGACGTTGACGTCCTTGAAGGTCATCACCCGGACGTTCTTCACGAACCGGGCAGGGCGGTACATGTCCCACACCCAGGCGTCGTGCATCTCGACCTCGAAGTAGACCTCGCCGTCGGAGTTGCGCACGTGCAGGTCGACCTGGTTGGCGAGGTAGAACCGGCGTTCCGTCTCCACCACGTAGGAGAATTGGCGGACAATGTCGCGGTACTCCCGGTAGAGCTGCAGCTCCATCTCGGTCTCGTACTTCTCGAGATCTTCCGCGCTCATCGCACTCCGCCTTCCATGACCACATCTTCCCCCACCGGCGCCGGGGGCCGAGGCTGCTCGCCCAACGCCACGCCGACGGTACCCCCTGACGCGTCGAAGCGCTCCATCGGCTCGGGCGCGGGCCCGACGGCGGGGCGTCGGGACCGCGGCGGACGGCCGGCGCGGCCGGACACGGCGGCCACGTTGACGTACGAGAACCGGTGCTCCACGCAGGGGCCGTGCTCGCGCAGCGCCTCGCTGTGCTCGGGCGTGATGTACCCCTTGTGCTCGGCGAAGCCGTAGCCCGGGTACTGCCCGTCCAGCTCCACCATCAGCCGGTCCCGGGTGACCTTGGCCAGCACGCTGGCCGCCGCCACGCAGGCCGCCACCCGGTCGCCCTTCCACACCGCCAGCCCCGGGACGTCCAGCCCGTCCACGCCGAAGCCGTCGGTCAGCACGTACTCCGGTCGGGTGGTCAGCGACGCCAGCGCCCGACGCATCGCCGCGAGGTTGCACACGTGCAGGCCCCGGGCGTCGACCTCCTCCGCCGGAATGATCACCACCGCGTACGCCAGGGCGCGGGCGACGACCTCCTCGTACACCCGTTCCCGGCTGGCCGGGGTGAGCAGCTTGGAGTCGGCCAGCCCGTCGATCTCACCGCGCCGCCCCTCGGGCAGCACCGCGGCGGCGGCGACCAGCGGCCCGGCGCAGGCGCCCCGACCGGCCTCGTCGGCGCCGGCGACGTGCCGGAAGCCGCGCCGTTGCAGGGCCCGTTCCAGGGCGTAGAGCCCACCTTCGCGGCGCACCACCGTGCGCGGGGGCGTCAGCACGGCGCGCCCCCGCTCGGGTCGGTCAGGGCCCGGGTCAGCACGGCGGGCAGGTCCTCCGGGTAGTAGCGGTCGCCGGTCGCAGTCAGCTCGTCGGCCGACCACCAGCGGTGCCCCGAGACGCTGGCCCGCTCGATGTCGGTGAAGCCCGTGGTGTCCACCTCCCAGCCCGGCACCCGGACCAGGAAGAACTCCTGCTCCTGCCGGTACCAGACGCCGTCGAAGGGGAACTCGACCGTCTCGGACCAGACCGATGCGCCCAGCTCGCCCGGGTCCAGCCGCAGCCCGGTCTCCTCGGCCAGCTCCCGGGCGGCGGCCTGGGCGGGCATCTCCCCCGGGTCGAGCCCACCGCCGGGGGTGAACCAGTACCGGTGCTCGGGACGGGACGGGTCCCAGCCGCTGAAGAGCAGCACCCGGCCGCCGGCGTCGACGAGCAGCACCCGGGCCGCGCGGCGAGGGGTGTAGACGGTCACCGCCCCAGCCTGCCAGACGCCGGTGACGAACTGCCACGCCCGGGGGGCGGGCCGCGGGTCCGCTACGGGTTGGGGATGGCGTCGAACTGCTCGGGTACGGTGAGCCAGGTGGCCCGGTCCACCGGCCAGAACACGGTGAAGGCCCGCCCGACGACCTGGTCCTCGGGGATGGTGGCGCTGTCGATGTTCCGACCGGACTGCTGCCAGTGCTCCAGCGAGTCGCCGGAGGCGGAGCGGTGGTCGCCCATCACCCAGAGCCGCCCCTCCGGCACGGTGATGTCGAACTCCTGGTCGGCCGGCTTGTCCCGCTCGCCGTTGGCCGAGAAGATGTACGGCTCGTAGAGCGGCTTGCCGTTGATCACCAGCTTGTCGTCGTCGCAGCAGACCACGTGATCGCCGCCGACGCCGATCACCCGCTTGATGAAGTCCTCGCCGTCGGGGTTGCCGCTCCACTCGGTCGGTGCCTTGAAGACGACGACCTCGCCCCGGTGCGGTGACCGGAAGTCGTAGACCAACTTGTTGACCAGCACCCGATCGTCGATCTGGAGGGTGTTCTCCATCGACGGGGACGGGATGAAGAAGGTCTGCAACACGAAGTAGCGGACCAGCACCGCCACCAGGATCGCCACGCCCAGGAGGATGGGCAGCTCCTTCCAGAAGGAACTGCGGGGCTTGTCGGTCTGCTCGTCAATCACGGGTGGAGCCTACGTCCCCGGGCGCGGGCCGATCGTCCGGAACGCGCGACAACGGACATCAGGGTCACCGCCGGGAGGACCAGAGCGACGCCGCTCACCGGGGCCGGTTCGGCCGGCGGCGGGGCGGCCGGGGCGGCGGCCGGCCGGGAGAGCCCGTCGAAGGTCTCCGGCACCGGCAACGAGGTCCACCGCTGGGACGGCCAGACCACCATGAACGCCCGGCCGACCACGTTGTCGATCGGCACCGGGCCCTGGCAGCGGGCGTCCTGCGAGACCAGTCGGTGGTCGCCCATCACGAAGATCTGGCCGGGCGGCACGACCACCTCCTCGAAGCGCCGGGACCGGCACTCGCGGGCGTTGGGTGGCACGTCCAGCGGCGAGTTGCGGACCACGTACGGCTCGTCCAGGGGGGTGCCGTTGACCAGCACGCGCCCCTGGTCGTCACAGCACTTCACCCGGTCGCCGGGCACACCGATGACCCGCTTGATGAAGTCCTTCTCGCCCGGGCGGCTGACCCCGACCAGGTCGCCGAACGTCCGCCCGACCTTGTCGGCGAAGCCGGGCTCGGGCTCCTGGACCTCCTGCGGGACCCACCGGTCGGTGCCCCGGAAGACCACGACCTCGCCGCGCACCGGGTCGCGCACGTCGTAGACGACCTTGTTGACCAGCACCCGGTCGCCGATGAGGAGGGTGTCCTCCATCGAGCCGGAGGGGATGAAGAAGGCCTGGAGCAGGAAGGTGCGGATCAGCACGGCCAGACAGAAGGCGACGACCAGCAGCAGCGGAAGCTCCTGCCAGAGCGGCATCTGCCGACGGGTGCGCCGGCTCCGCCGGCGCCACGGATCGACTGTGCCGTCCTCGTCAAGCACCTGCACCACGCCACTCCCCGGTCCGCAGAAACGACACTACCGCCCGGGAGCCTCGTCGAGGCCCCACGGGCGGTAGTGGACATTCGCACGCCGTGACCAGCGTCGCGGCGTCGCTGCCCCGCTGCGCCCGTACGACCAGGGTAATGCGATCTGGTCGATACGACACCCGCGCAGCTCAGGCGGCGTGGCGAGCGGGAAGTCAGCTGGGCTGCTTCTCCCGCTTCTCCTTGATCTTGGCCTTCTTGCCGCGCAGCTCACGCAGGTAGTAGAGCTTGGCGCGACGCACGTCACCGCGGGTCACGACCTCGATCCGGTCGATGCCCGGGCCGTTGAGCGGGTACGTCCGCTCCACACCCACGCCGAAGCTGACCTTGCGGACCGAGAAGGTCTCGCGCAGACCGTCACCCTGGCGGCGGATGACGACGCCCTGGAAGATCTGGACACGGGACCGGTTGCCCTCGACGACCCGCGCGTGCACCTTGACGGTGTCACCGGCACGGAAGTCGGGGAGGTCGGTCCGCTTCGACTGGGCGTCAAGGGCGTCCAGGATGTTCATCGCTGCGTCCTCGTGAGGCTCACGGCGCACCGTCACTCGGTGCGCGGATGGGTGATTCTGATCCCCGGGTGGTGATCGGCGGGGCCGACCCCGGTCGAGGATCCTCGCAGCCGCCCGCGGGCGCGGGTGGATGCGGCAACCCCTCTACTTTGCCACATCCCCCGGCGGCAGTTGAAATCCGGCCCGGTCCAACGCGGCGACGTCCCGCTTGTCCAGGCTCTCCGGGGGCAGTGCGGCGATCATGTCGGGCCGCCGGGCGGCGGTGCGGGTCAGCGCCTCGTCGCGCCGCCACCGGGCGATCCGCCCGTGGTCGCCGGAGCGGAGCACCTCCGGCACCTCGTGCCCGCGCCAGGTCGCCGGCTTGGTGTACATCGGGGCCTCCAGCAGCCCGTGCGCGTGCGACTCCTCGTCCAGCGAGCCGGCGTTGCCGAGCACCCCGGGCAGCAGCCGGGTGACCGCCTCCAGGATCACCAGCACCGCCACCTCGCCGCCGAAGAGCACGTAGTCGCCGAGGGAGACCTCGGTGACCCGCATCCGGGTCGCGGCGTGTTCCAGCACCCGCTGGTCGATGCCCTCGTACCGGCCGCAGGCGAAGAGCAGGTGCGACTCGGCGGCCAGCTCGTGGGCCATGGCCTGGGTGAACCGGACGCCGGCCGGCGAGGGCACCAGGAGCCGGGGCAGGGTGTGCCCGTCGGGGCTGAGCTCGTCGGGGGCGAGGGCGTCGAGCGCCTCGCCCCAGGGCTCCGGCCGCATGACCATGCCCGGGCCGCCGCCGTAGGGCGTGTCGTCGACCGTGCGGTGCACGTCGTGGGTCCAGCTCCGCAGATCGTGTACGGCCAGCCGCAGCGTCCCGTTCTCCCGGGCCCGGCCGATCAGCGACAGGTCCAGCGGGGCGAAGTACTCCGGGAAGATCGACACGACGTCGACGCGCATGGGGGTGGCTCCGGTCTCAGATGTCGAGCAGACCGGCCGGCGGGTCGACCACGACGCGACCGCCGGCGAGATCGACCTCGGGGACGATCGCCTTGACGAAGGGGATCAGCGCGGTACGCCCCTCGGGGCGGCGCAGGACCAACAGGTCCGAGGCGGGGGCGTGGTCGATCCGGGCCACCTCGCCCAGGTGCTCGCCGGCCGGGGTGACCGCGGCGAGACCGACCAGCTGGTGGTCGTGGAACTCCTCCGGGTCCTCCGGCGGCGCGACGTCGGCGCTGTCCACGCCGAGCAGGGTGCCGCGCAGCGCCTCGGCGACCTCGCGGTCGAGAATGCCCTCGAAGGCGACCAGCATCCGGCCCTGGTGCCAGCGGGCCGCCTCGATGGTCAGCTCCGCGGGGACCCTGAACGGAACGCCGGGACCGGGGGCGGGGTTGGCCGGAGCGGTCGCCCCCGGCTCGGTGCGCAGCACCGAACCAGGGGCGAAACGCGCTTCGGGCTCGTCGGTCCGCACCTCCACGGTGACCTCACCGCGGATGCCGTGCGGTTTGCCGATCCTGCCGACGATGAGCAGCATCAGTACGAGTCGACGATGTCGACGCGTACTCCGCGTCCACCGATGGAGCCGATCACCTGGCGCAGTGCCTTGGCGGTCCGGCCGGACCGCCCGATCACGGTGCCGAGGTCCTCGGGGTGCACGCGGACCTCGAGCCGCTTGCCCCGACGGGAGTCGACCATCCGGACGCGCACGTCGTCCGGGTGGTCCACGATGCCCTTGACCAGGTGCTCCAGCGCGGGACGCAGCGGCATGTCAGGCCTGCTCACCGGCGTCGGCAGCAGCGGCCGGGGCCTCGGCCGGAGCCTCGGTCTTCGGCGCCTCGGCCGGAGCCTCGGCCTTGGCGGCCTTCTTGGCCGGCTTGGCCGGAGTCTCCGGAGCCAGGCCGGCGGCGGCCTTCGCCTCGGCCTCGTACGCCGCCTTGCGGTCGGCGCGCTCGGGGGCGACCTTCAGCGGCGGCGGGGCCGGCAGGCCCTTGAACTTCTGCCAGTCACCGGTCAGCTCCAGCAGACGCTGCACCGCCTCGCTCGGCTGCGCGCCGACGGAGAGCCAGTACTGGACCCGGTCCGACTTGACCTCGATCACCGAAGGGTCTTCCTTCGGCTGGTACACGCCGACGAACTCGATCGCGCGACCGTCGCGCTTGGTGCGCGAGTCGGCGATGACGATGCGGTACTGCGGGTTGCGGATCTTGCCCATCCGCAGGAGCCGGATCTTTACGGCCACAGTTGTTTCGCTCCTGTTGCGATCTCACCGGCCCGGTACGGGCGGTGCACGGGTGAGCGCCGACCGGCACAGTGGGGTTGGGCCGGAGACAGCTCGGTGGACTGGCGACACGCCCGGGTTAGAGGGCGCCGGACGCGCGCCGGATACCAGCGACCCATTCTGCCAGATCCGGCGCCGATCTCTCACACCGGACCCGGACACGTCACCCGACGCGGCGTGACTGGTGACGCGGAACACGGTCAGCGGACCGGCGGACGGTCCCAGCCGGGCGGCAGTTCGTCGGGTACGTCCCAGTCCGGCGGCGGAACGAAGTCGCACCAGGTGCCGTCGAACGGGAACACCCCCGCCTCGGCCCGGGCGATCACCCGCTCCCCCTCGGCCCGCACCGCCGCCTCGTCGGCCACCCAGTAGTCGTCTCCGAAGGCGAGCCGCTCGGCGAACTCCTCCTCGTCCTTCCACCGCCAGCTGTGGTCCGGGTAGACCACCACGTCGAGGTCCTGGTCCACCACGTCGACCCCGGCGACCTGGCCGTCGTCCCAGCGGACGCCCGGCTCCTCCAGGTTGACGTACCAGTTGGCGAACCGGCCCCGCGCGTCGGAGAACCACCAGACCGAGTGGGCCGCCCCGGTGGGCAGGAACTTCAGCAGCGGCGGGCCGCTCCATCGGCCGCGCGCCAGCCGGTACGACGAGGAGATCCACTCGGCGAAGGGCATCGCCCGCATGCCCAGGCCGGCCTCGGTGACCTCGTGGGCGACCGGAGTGTCCCGGGCGATCCAGATCAGCAGGCCGCGCTCGTCGTCGCTGACCACCCGGCCCGGCCGGACCCAACCGATCCGGCCGTGCCGCACGTTGCGGTGCATGATCAGACGACCCGGCGCGAACCGGTCGGCGGGACCGCCCGGGCGCACCTCAGTAGGCGCGGGCGAGGATGGCGATGAGGTCCGACTCGTCCTCCGAGTCGGGCACCGAGCCGTCGGCGCGGAGCAGGCAGCGCACCGTGACGCCCTGACCGTTCGCCTCGGCCTCACCCGCCACGCCGACCGCCGACCACGGCACCTTGGCCCAGCCGGTGGCCGCCGCCTCGATCGCCTCGGCCAGCGTCGACACCTCGACTGTGCGCGACTCGCGGTGGGCCAGCGCCTGGTCGTGCAGCACCCGCTGGTCGGCCTCCAGGGCGGCCAGCACCGCGCCGACCACGTCCGCCACCGGGGTGGGGGCCTTCGAGCCGTCCGTACGCCGGACCACGACCGCGTTGCCGGCGGCCAGGTCGCGGGGGCCGACCTCGACGCGTACCGGATAGCCGCGCAGCTCGGCGTCGACGGCCCGGCGGCCGAACGCGGTGTCGGTGCGGTCGTCCAGCGCGACCCGGACACCGGCGTCCCGCAGGCCGTCACGGAGCTTGGCCGCCGCCTCGGCGACGCCCTCGCCGTCCTTGACGATCATCACGTACGCCTGGACCGGCGCCAGCTTCGGCGGCACCCGCAGGCCGTTGTCGTCGCCGTGAGCCATGATCAGGCCGCCGAGCATCCGGGTCGAGGTGCCCCAGGAGGTCGTCCAGGCGTGCTCCCGGCCGCCCTCGGCGGAGGAGTAGCTGATGTCGAAGGCCTTGGCGAAGTTCTGCCCCAGCTCGTGGCTGGTGCCGAGCTGCAGGGCCTTGCCGTCGCCCATCATGCCTTCGCAGGTGTACGTGGCGGTCGCGCCGGCGAAGCGCTCCCGGGTGGTCTTCAGACCGACCACCACCGGGATGCCGAGCACGTTGACCATCAGGTCCTCGTACGCCTCGTGCAGGATCCGCCGCGCGTAGGCGCGGGCATCCTCGCGGGTGGCGTGCGCGGTGTGCCCCTCCTGCCAGAGGAACTCGCTGGTCCGCAGGAAGATCCGCGGGCGCAGCTCCCAGCGGACCACGTTGGCCCACTGGTTCAGCAGCAGCGGCAGGTCCCGGTACGAGTCGATCCACTTGGCCATGAACTCGCCGATCACCGTCTCGCTGGTGGGGCGCACCACCACCGGCTCGGCGAGCTGCTTGCCGCCACCGTGGGTGACGACGGCGAGCTCCGGCGAGAAGCCCTCGACGTGCTCGGCCTCGCGCTTGAGGTAGCTCTCCGGGATGAAGAGCGGGAAGTACGCGTTCTCCGCGCCGGCCGCCTTGATCCGGGCGTCCATCTCGGCCTGCATCCGCTCCCAGATGGCGTAGCCGGCCGGTCGGATGACCATGGTGCCGCGGACCGGGCCGTTGTCGGCCAGCTTCGCCTTGGCGATCAGGTCCTGGTACCAGCGGGGAAAGTCCTCCGCACGGGGAGTGAGCACGCGTGCCATGACCGCACATCCTAGGCGGCGTCCGCCCCGCCGCTGCGCCCGGGAGGCGGCGCGCCGCGTCCGCGTCGCCGCACGACCGGACGGCCCGGGCCCGGGGGCCGGTCGCACGGGCGCGGGGCCCGCGGGGCGGAGGTCGGGGCGGGTCGGCGATCGTAGACTTCGACCACCATGGGTGAGCTGAGGGATTCCGCCCGGCAGCGGCTGCGCGACACGATCGTCGACGCCGCTCGCGCGCAGACCGTCGCGTCCGGCTGGGACGGGGTACGGATGGGTGGGGTGGCGGCCGCCGCCGGGGTGAGCCGGCAGACCGTCTACAACGAGTTCGGCAGCAAGGCGGGGCTGGCCGAGGCGCTCGCCCGGCGCGAGGTGGACCGGTTCGTCGCCGACGTCCGCGCGGCCCTCCGCGAGCACGGCGCCGACGTGCGGACCGGCGCGTACGCGGCCATCTGGCACACCCTGACCGAGGCGGCCGGCAACCCGCTGATCAAGGCGATCCTGACCAGCGCCCGGGGCGGCTCCGACGCGCTGCTGCCGTACCTGACCACCCGCGCCGAACTGGTGCTCACCGAGGCCTCCGGCGCCCTGCTGGACTGGGCGGGCGACCACCTGCCCGCCGCCGATCCGGCGGCCCTGGCCTTCGCCGCCGACACCGTCGTCCGCCTCGTGGTCAGCCACATCGTCCTGCCCCGCGCCCCCATCGACCAGACCGCCTCCTCCCTGGCCGACCTGGCCCTCCACCTCTTCGTCACCGCCGCAACCCCCTGACCGGCGTCCCGCCCCTCCCCCTCCAAGATCCGCGCACTTTCACGGAAAGAGTGGCTAAGCGCCGCGGAATAGCCACGCTTTCCGTGAAAGTGCGCGCCAGGGCGGGGGCGGGCGGGGGTCAGGGGAGGGGGTGGCCGCGGAGGATGGTGTGGGAGGGGGTGCGGACCACGCGCAGGTCGCGGCGGGGGTCCTCGGGGTAGACGGTGAGGTCGGCGAGGCCGCCCTCGACCAGGCCGGGGAAACCGAGCCAGGCGCGGGCGCCCCAGGAGGCGGCGGCGAGAACGTCCGTGGCGGACATGCCGGCCTGCTCGTGCAGGAGCAGCATCTCCTCGGCGGCCAGCCCGTGGTCGATGCCGCCGCCCGCGTCGGTGCCGACGTAGATCGGCACGCCGGCCTCGTACGCGGCCCGGACCACCTCGGGGAAGCGGTCGCGCAGGGTGACCATGTGGTCGGCGTACCCGGGGAACTTGGCCCGGGCCTGGTCGGCGATGCCGCCGAAGGTCCGAATGTTGATCATCGTGGGGATCAGCGCGGTGCCCTGCCGGGCCATCAGGTCGATCAGGTCCAGGCTCAGGCCGGTGCCGTGCTCCACCGAGTCCACCCCGGCGCGCACCATGATCTCCACGGCCGACTCGGAGAAGGTGTGCACGGCGGCCCGGGCCCCGGCGGCGTGCGCGGCCGCGACGGCCGCGGTCATCGTGTCGGCGTCCCAGGACGGCGCCAGGTCGCCGACGCCCCGGTCGATCCAGTCGCCGACCAGCTTGACCCAGCCGTTGCCGGCGGCGGCCTGGGCCGCCACCGTCGCGGCCACCTCCGCCGCGCCGACCTCCACGCCGATGTCGCGCAAGTAGCGCTTCGGCGGGGCGACGTGCCGCCCGGCGCGGGCCAGTCGCGGCAGGTCCGGCTCGTCGTCGAGTTCCGGGTACGGGTACGGCGAGCCGGCGTCCCGGATGGCGAGCACCCCGGCGTCCCGGTCGATCCGGGCCAGCTCCCGGGCCTGGTCGAGCGAGGTGATCGGGGAACCGCCCCGGGCGATGCCGATGTGGCAGTGCGCGTCGACCAGGCCGGGCAGCACGTACCCACCGTCCACCACGGTCTCGGCGCCGGGCACCGGTTCGAAGGTGACCCGGTCGCCGACCAGCCAGAGATCCCGGACCTCGTCGTCCGGCAGGAGCACACCGCGCACATGCAGAGCCATGTGCACAGTCCTACCGGATCACCCCCCGCCGTGCCGCGCCGGGCCGGCGCCGCCCCGGCGGTCACCCCGGCAGGCTCACCCGTATGGGGTGGGGCGGCCTCACCCGGTGCCGGTGGACGGTGGTCGGACCCCGAGAGGTCAGGGAGGAAAGATGGCTGTCCGGACGAAGGTACGTCCCTCGCCCACGGACGAGGTCCCGCTGCATCCGGCGTACGGCTACATGATGCGCCGCCAGCGGCACCCGATCGGTGTCCGCGGCGGGCCGCGGCGCGCTCCGCGCGGGTTCCAGCTGAGCGACAACGACCAGCGGCAGGTCCGGGCGGCGTACGAGCTGCGCATGCGGCAGCTGGCCCGCGCGGTGGTGACGGCCGGCCGGCGGCCGGGCGACGCGACGGAGAACCTGGTCGGGCAGTTGGAACAGCGGATCGACGCGCTGGTGCACCGGGCCGGTTTCGCGCCCTCGGTCGACGCGGCGCGGGATCTCGTCGCCCACAACACCTTCACCGTCGACGGTGGCAAGGTCAACCGGCCGTCGTACCTGATCCAGCCGGGGCAGACCATCGAGGTGCGCCCGGACCGGCAGTGCCGCGCGCCGGTCGCCATCGCCGTGGCGGAGCACGCCGAGGGCGACGCGCCGCCGTACCTGGAGGTCAGCTCCGAGCGGCTCACCGCGACCCTGACCCGGGAGCCGCAACGGCAGGAGGTGCCCGCGCTGCGGGACATCCCCCTCGCCGTCCATCCCGACAAGGAGGTCGCGCGATGAGCATGCCGATTCCGAACGACCGACGGGTGCCCAACTACCTGCGGCAGAGTGGCCGGCCGTCGCTGACGCCGCGGCAGCGGCGCCGCGCCGAGCACAAGGAGGCACGGCGGGAGAGCATTCTGGGTCAGCGTCCACCGAAGCGGTCGCGGGACCGGTGACCCGGGGCCGGGTGGCGGTACCGACCGCCGCCCGGCCGAATTGACCGGCCCGAGGCGACCCGGGTGCCGGCGACGCGCGCCGGCCGCCCGGGGTCAGCGCTTGCCGTCGCCCTTGCCGAGCTTGTTGAAGTCGATCTTCGGGAGCTTGAAGCCCGGCGGCAGGCCCTGACCGCCGGCCAGGTCACCCGGGTCCAGCCCCGGCGGGAGCTGCGGCATGCCGCCCGGGAAGCCGCCCGGCAGCCCGGCGCCCGCCCCGGTACGCGGCCGACCGCCGCCCTTGGTGCCCTTGCGCTTGTTCTTCGGCGACTTGGTCGCCTTGCGCCGGCCCGCGCCGGGCAGGCCCATCATGCCGCCCATCTGCTTCATCATCTTTTGCGCGTCGGCGAAACGGTTGAGCAGCTGGTTGACGTCCATCACCGTGACACCCGAGCCGGTCGCGATGCGGGCCCGGCGGGAGCCGTTGATGATCTTCGGGTTGGTGCGCTCGGCCGGGGTCATCGACCGGATGATCGCGGTGACCCGGTCGAAGTGCTTGTCGTCCAGCTCGGCGAGCTGGTCCTTCATCTGCCCCATGCCGGGCATCATGGCCAGCACGTTGGCGATCGGGCCCATCCGGCGGACCGCGATGAGCTGGTCGAGGAAGTCCTCCAGGGTGAACTGCTCGCCGCCCATCAGCTTGGCGGTCATCTTTTCCTTCTGATCGGCGTCGAAGGCCTGCTCGGCCTGCTCGATCAGAGTGAGGACGTCGCCCATGCCGAGGATCCGGCTGGCCATCCGGTCGGGGTGGAAGACGTCGAAGTCCTCCAGCTTCTCGCCGGTGGAGGCGAAGAGGATCGGCTGCCCGGTGATCTCCCGGACCGACAGCGCCGCGCCACCGCGCGCGTCGCCGTCGAGCTTCGACAGGACGACACCGGTGATGCCGACGCCGTCGCGGAACGCCTCGGCGGTGCGCACGGCGTCCTGACCGACCATGGCGTCGACAACGAAGATGACCTCGTCGGGCTGGACCACGTCGCGGATGTCGGCGGCCTGCTGCATCATCTCGGCGTCGATACCGAGGCGACCGGCGGTGTCGACGATGACGATGTCCCGGGCGGCCCGCTTGGCGTGCTCGATCGAGCCGCGCGCGACCTGAACCGGGTCGCCGACGCCGTTGCCGGGCTCCGGGGCGTACACCTCGACGCCGGCGCGGCCACCGAGCACCTGGAGCTGCCCGACGGCGTTGGGGCGCTGGAGGTCAGCGGCGACCAGCAGCGGCTGGTGACCCTGGGCCTTGAGCCAGCGGGCCAGCTTGCCGGCGAGGGTGGTCTTACCGGAACCCTGGAGGCCGGCCAGCATGATCACGGTCGGCGGCTGCTTGGCGAACTGGAGTCGCCGCCCCTCGCCGCCGAGGACGTTGATCAGCTCCTCGTTGACGATCTTGACGATCTGCTGCGCCGGGTTGAGCGCCTCGGAGACCTCCGCGCCGCGGGCCCGCTCCTTGAGGTTGGCGATGAAGCCCTTGACCACGGGCAGCGCGACGTCCGCCTCCAGCAACGCCATGCGGATCTCGCGCGCGGTGGCGTCGATGTCGGCGTCGGTGAGCCGACCCTTGCCGCGGAGCTTGGTGAAGATCCCGGACAGGCGGTCACTCAAGGTGTCAAACACGCGAACATCCCGTTTGTCAGTGTTACGGCGGGCACAACGCGGCCGGGGTGCAGGAACCGGCCACCGCAAGGGTAGCCCGCCGCCCCGCACCCGCGCCCCGCACCGTGGCAGCCTCTGATCCACGCCTGCCCCGCCCGCGCGCCGCCTTTGGGCAGCGTGGCGCTACGACCCGGAGCCAGTGGCTGTCGTCGTGGCTCGAGGCCACGACATCGAGAGAATGATCAAGCCCCTGCATCACGCCGGGCTGCCCGACTACCGGCCTCCGGCGACCATGACCTCGCGGATCGTCCGCAGCAGGATCTTGAAGTCCAACCACAGCGACCAGTTCTCGATGTAGTAGTTGTCGAAGCGCGCCCGATCGGAGATCGGGGTGTCGCCGCGCAGTCCGCTGACCTGAGCCAGCCCGGTCAGACCGGCGGGGACCCGGTGCCGCCACGAGTAGTGGCTGTGGGCGGCGGAGAACACTTCCACGAAGTGCGGCCGCTCCGGGCGCGGGCCGACCAACGTCATGTCGCCCCGCAGGATGTTCCACAGCTGGGGCAGTTCGTCGAGCGACGTCCGCCGCAGGAAGCGACCCACCGGCCCCACCCGGCTGTCGTTCGCCACCGACCAGGTGGTCTGCGACTCGGCCTCGCTGGCGGGACGCATGGAACGGAACTTCAGGACCTCGAAGAGCTTGCCGTGCCGGCCCACCCGCTGCTGACGGAAGAGGACCCCAGGCCCGCCTTCGATCCGCACCGCCACCGCACAGAGGGCAAGCACCGGAGCGAGTGCGAGAAGCGCCAGCGCACTGAAGACGACATCAACCGATCGCTTGAGGGCCCACCGCCAGCCGCTCAGCCGAGGCGGGCGGATCCGCATCACCGGGATCGCCCCGACGTGGTCCGGCCGCGCGGTCTGGGTCTGGAACTGATGCATCCGCGGCACGACGAGGATGTCGTACGTAGTGGCCATCGCCTGGCGGAGGAGCCCCGCAAATCGGCTGTCGGTGATGTCCGGGTCAGCGATGAGCAGCACGTCAGCCTTGGCCCGCGCCATCGTCGCGGTGAGGTCGTCCAGGTCACCGAGGTGCGTCAGGTCGCGCACCGCGTGACCGGTGCGGTGCGGGTTGTCGACGAAACCCACGACCCGCAGCCCGTACTGGGGGTAGCGGGCCAGCACCTCGGCCAGGTCAGCCGCGACGGGGCCGCTGCCGACGAGGATGGTCGCGTGACCGACTATCCGTCGCCGGCGGCCCATCATGATCGTCCACATCGTCAGGCCTCGGCCGACGAGCAGCAGTACGACCATGACCGTGGCCGCGCGTAGCAGACTTCCGAAGTTGGCGAAGCTCTCGTGCCGAAGGGCCGCGACGAAGGCGACCAGCGCCGCTGCCACGAGGAAACGGCTGAGGATCACCGGCGCCTCGTCGAGGATCGACAGGTGCAGCCGGGATCGGTAGAGGCCGCCGGAGGCCAGCAGGGCGATGGTCAGGAGACCCATGACAGTCAGGCCACGCCAGTGATCGGCGTTGAAGGGCACCGGAGCCAGCATGAGGACGAGGTCCACGGGCAGCACGAGCATCCAGGCCCGGAGATAGCCGATCGTCGGTCGCTCAGGAGTCGCCGCCGGTGGAGGCTGGACGCCGCCTGCCCGTAGCCCGCCGGGCGGTATGCGCAGGTCGAGAGTCTCCGCATCGACCGCGCCCCGGCTCATCTGAACCGGAGGCATGAACACAGTCGTCGACAAATTTTGCTGTCCAGAACCCACCTTGCGCGTCTCCCCCGCGAATGGCACGTCAATCCGCGGGCCTGAGCCACGCGTCATTGTGACGAGCGCCGCCGGGGACGTGCACGTTACTCCAAATGCGAATCTCCCCGCATGCAGCGCTCGTGATCTTAACCCAGGCGGAAGCCGCCGCCAGCAGCGAAAAGGCGGACCCCATGGGCTGTTCGGTGGACCGGTTATCCGCCCTGAAGGCGGATCTGAATCACGCTTTCGATGGTGCGGCGAGATCCATTACGGAGAGTGTCCCTGAAACCACCTGCGGCGATAGATGCACGTGCCCGGCTTCACACCCCGGAGGCCGCGGCCCGCACGGTAGGTATCCTTCTCCCTGCTGGCCGTGGCGATGGGGGAAGGTCTGCAATGGGGGGCATCATCCACGTGTGCACCGGGAACCAGGCCCGGTCACCAATTGCCCTACGGCTGATGGAGGCCGGCCTCCGGGACCGATACGGCCGGGCAGCCGACTCGATCTTTGTGACGAGCGGCGGTACCCAGGGGCCGCCCGACCGGCCGATGCAGCCCTTCGCCATTGCCGAGCTGGAACGCCGCGGTGTGCCCGCGGACCATTTCCTCTCCCAATTGCTCGACCTAGACGCTGTGGCACGTGCGCACCTCGTCCTCACCGCCACTCGCAAGCATCGTGACGAGGTTGTCGCCCAGGTGCCCCAGGCCCTCCCTTACACGTTCACCTGGCGAGAACTGGCGTGGCTGGTGCGCGGGCTCAAACCCGACGAGGTGCCCGGGCGCTACGCGGTCGAACGGGCGGCCAACCTGGCTCGGGTGGCCAAGCAGCGACGCGGTTACCTGCAGCCGCTACCGCCCGAGAGTTTCGACATTGCCGATCCCATGGGTGGCACCAGACAGGACTACCGCGTCGCGGCGGACCAGATCGAAGAGGCGATCGAGACGATCCTCGGCGTGGTGTAGCTAGCCCCGACGCCGCTCAGTTAGGCGGGGACGTCAGCGCTCATGCGGCGACATCAAGGAAGATTCGCTCGTACGAATCGAGCCAGGTGTCAATTCCGTGCATCCTGGTGACGTAGTCACGTCCGCCGCCGGGCGTGGACAGGAGTTCGTCGACGCGATCCGGCGTCAGCTCATCGGTGTCCGTCAGCAGCAGGCCGCCGCACCGGGAGACCAGATCGCTTCCGGGGTCTCCGTCAAAGCCGACTACCGGAAGCCCACAGGATGCGGCTTCCAGGACGGCCAAGGACGTACCGTCGGTGTCGGCGCCGCAGTAAAGGTAGAGGTCACTGGCCCTGAGAAAATCGACCGTGTCGTCGCGCCACCCCATGAAGACGATGTCACCTCTGCCGCCGGCGATATCCTCCAGCCGAGTCCGATCCGGTCCGTCGCCCACCACGACGAGCGCGATGCCGCCGGCAATCGCCGCCTTGATGGCGCGCTCGTGACGTTTCGCGGGATGTAGCCGTGAGGCGAGTACGGCAACCGGTCGGTCCTGGAGGTGCGCCGGAAGCAGCCGCTGCTGGAAATGGCGCTTCTGGTCGGGGGGACAGGGAGTGCACCGATCAGTGTCGATGGCGTTCGGAATGATCACCAGCCGCTCCGGATCCACGACGTCGTGAAGATCCTGTGCCACCTCGCCACTTACGCAGACGATGCGAGACACGTGCCGCGCCGCCCGGGCGTAGGCGGCGAAAAGGGCCCTCCCACCGAGGGCTCCCGTCCACCGCCCATGCTCCGTCCACACGACGGGAGCCCTTTGGGCGAGCGTCCGGGTCAGCGCGATCTGTTCTCTCTTGAACTGCATGTAGTAAGTGGAGGACGGAGGCAGGGCCTGCACTGCCCGCTGTTCCAACGGAACACGCAGGATCCCTTGGAGGAGGGTCCGACGTGACCACTTGGGGCCCAAGCTCGGCACCGTCCAGGGAAGTGCGGTGCTTTCCCAGCCAGGGCAGCGACCGTGGAGGACGACGGTGTGGCCGCGCTCGGCAAGGCCCTGACCGAGGGCTAGCGTGTGCGCCTCCGCCCCGCCTGCGGTTTCCGACACGGAGACGATGCCGATACTCAATTTCGCTGTCATGCTTTTCCTTCGCCGTTCGCTTGGTGCACAACAACCGCCGCAGTCACCCTGGTTGCCGATGTCGTCGCTCCCGGGGATTGGGCCGGCCCCCGAGCGGCGGCCCAGAATCCCGCCACGACCACTGCCGCAAGCCCGAATAGCATGGGCCATCTCGTGGTAGTGCTGAGGTACGGGAAGAAGACCAGCACGACGGGCATTTGCAGGAGAAAACAGGCGGCAATCGACTCGACCAGTGACGCACCGCCCGCAGCAGCCTGCCGGGTCGTGCGCGCCGCTTGGACCGTCGACAGGATCACCAGAGCGCACAGGGCCAGCGCCGCCAGGAGGCCCAGACCTACCCAGATATGCAGGAACTCGTCGTGGATGTAGAGAGCGTTAGCCTTGTTGGCGGCCAGGCCCAGCGGTTGCCGCGCGTTCGGGCCGAGTCCGAAGAAGGGTGCGTTGACACCCAACTCCCATCCCCTGTACAGGTCGTTGAAGTGGCCAGTTGCTGAGTCTTCCTGTTCCGATCCGGTCAGCACGCCGAGACCGCTTTCGATGCGCTGGCGCAGGCTTTCCGGCAGGTAGGACGAAAACACCAGGCCGAGACCCATCAACGCCCCCACGACCAGCGCCCGTTTGATCACGCGCACTCCACGGGCCACGACCAGCAGTAGCAGGCTCGACACGACCAGCGCGAGCAGGGGCGTGCGTCGCGGGCTGAGCACCAGTACGACGCTCGCCGTCAATGCCAACCAGATGTGCAGCCGGTCCCATTTCTGCCGTAGGAATACCGCCAGCAGGATCGCGGCGGCGACAGCCGGGGTCACCGAGTCGTAATACAGGACGAAGCGTGAGCTTCTTGCCCCGACGCCGGCCGTGACGAGTGCGGCAACGACCGCCTTGACCGCCATCACGGCCAGCAGCGTTCGGGCCACCGCCCGATCGTCCAAGTCCCGCAGGTGCCTTCCGATGACCATTCCGACGAGAATGAGCACGGCCACACTCGCGCCCTTAGCGGCGGACGTCGGGCCCCCGTTGATGAGGCCCGAGAAAGCGGCGGCTGCCATGAGAAGGCCGACGGGCACGAGATATGCGAGCGGGAACCTCTTCTCGGCGGACAGCCCGACGAGCAGCGGAGCGGCGGCGATCGCAATCAGGACGAGGAGCGGAAACCCGAATGCCGAGACGCTGTGCAGTTGATGACCCACCGCAACGATCGAAGGCGCTTCGAGGGCACCCTCCTGAGCGTTTCTCGCACTGGCGAACAACTCCTCTACGGCCACCAGCGCGAACGCGAGCATCGCGACGGTGGCCCTCTTGCCGCCGGCGCGCAGGTAGAACCATGGCCCTATAAGGACAATGGCACATCCGATTACGACCAGAGCACCGAACTCAGACCAGGTCATGGCGGGCTGGTGACTCAGCTCTTGGAGCGGGAACGCCGAGGGGCGGGCGTGTTGTAGTAGCTGTTCTGGAGGATGGCCTTCTCTGGCTTGACCCGGTTGACCACGAGACCGAGCACGGGCGCGCCCACGCTGCGCAGCGACTGCACGGCGGTGGCAAGCTGGTCGGTGCGGGTCGAGCCTGCCCGGGCCACCACCAAGGCGCCCCCCGTCATGCGGGCGATGATCGCCGCATCGGTCACCGGCAGCAGGGGCGGCGAATCGAAGATCACGGTCATGCCCGCTGACTCCAGCGAGGCGACCACCTTGGTCAACCGGGTAGACCCCAGCAATTCACTGGGGTTGGGAGGCGTCGGCCCGGCCGGGAGGATGTACAACGGCAGATCCCCCCGCCACTGCTGCATGGCCTGGTTCACACCGACATCACCCAGCAGGACATTGGTGAGCCCAACTCCGTTCGACAGCGCAAAGGTGTCGGCCACGCTGGGCCGTCGCAGATCAGCGTCGACGAGCACGACCGCCTGACCGGCCTGAGCGAGGGCAATCGCCAGATTCGCCGCCGTTGTCGTCTTGCCCTCGGCGGGCAGTGAACTGGTGACCACGAAGCTGGTGATTCGGCGGTCGATGGACAGGAACCTGATGTTGGTACGCAGCTGCCGGAACGCCTCCGCTCGTGCCGTCGCCTGCTCATCCGCGATCAGCGGGTTCCGGCTCTTCTTGGAATCCTGCGGCGCCGCACCGAGGACCGGGGCACCGGCCGCCTGCTCCGCGTCTCTCTTGCCGCGGATGGTCCGGTCAAATGTCCCCCGCAGGATTGCACCGCCCAGACCGAGGCCGAGGCCGAGGATCAGGCCGAGCGCCACGTTCAGTTTGGTACGCGGAGCGACGGGTTCGTCGGAAGCGGTGGCCTGCTGGGTGACGGAGACCTTGACCGGGGAGTTCGTCTCGCCCTTCGGCGTCTCGATCTTGTCGACGAGGCGGGGAAACTCCTCGGCGATCTCGTTGGCGATGTCTCGGGCACGCTCAGGGGAACCGTCACGGACGGTGATGTCCAGCAGTACCGTATCGGGCGGGGTCTCCGTCTCGATGTTCTTGACGAGTTCCGCGGGCGTGTAAGGGAGGTCGAGTGACGTGATGACGGTCTGGGCGACATCGGGGCTGGCGACCAGAGCCGCATAGGACTTCACCCGCTGCTGACTGAAGATTCCGCCCTGGTTGAGCTGGCTGTTGTCTCCCTCCTTGCCGCTCGCCGACACGAACAGCTGCACGGTCGCCTCGTACACGGGACTCTGGGTAGCCGAATGGATCGCAGCAAGAGTGACCCCCGAGGCAGTCGCCAGAACAACCATGATCCAATGCGCGCGAATCAGGCGTATGTAATCAGCGAGGCTCATTTTTCTCCTGGACTCAGGGCGATGCAGTCTGCCGCCCACACACAATTACGAACAGGTCGGGTGCCCGCAACCGGCTGAGCTTACCGTCGGCGCCGCCACCGTCGAATCGGCCAGCGGAGTACACCGATGAACACGATCAGCGGTTTTCATGAGGGAATCCGGGTCCCCTTCCCGAGGTACCGCCCCACACCGCCGGCCGGCAAGAGACCCGCGACCTTCGCCATCCCCAGCGTGCCCAGAGCACCGGTGAGCGCGATGGCCACCCGCTCGACGGTCTCGCGTGGGCCCACGGCATCAAGCCCCAGCCAGCAGATCACCAGCGTCAAGACCATCAGGCCGATCACACCCGAGTACGGGAAACGCACTGCCGCGAGACCATCCTGGGCCACGGCGAGCAATAGTGCCCGCGTCGCCTGGGCCACCAGGATCGAGACTGCTGCGGCGATCGCGCCGTACTCACGAACGAAGAGGGCGGATCCGCCGAGACTGATCACGACGGCCACGAGGCCGGTCCACGCCATCGTGCTCCCCCGACCGGCGGCGATGAGGGCCGTCCCCCAGACGCAATCCCAGCCGAACGGGATGGTGGCCGCCAAGCAGATCGTCAGGATGAGGCCCAGGTCCGAGAACCCAGGCCCCAACAGCCACGCCGCGATCCCTTCACCGAGGACGGCCGTGAACTGCACGACGAGCGTCCCAGCGATCGTGATCCATCCGATCGACGCTCGGATGATGCTTCCGAGTTCCTCGCCCACGCGGAACCGGCTGGTCGCTATCGGCAGCAGCATCGATGCGAGAATCGTCGGCAGCAGGTAGGCGGCGTCCACGAATCGTGCGGCCGCGCCCAGGGCCGCTGCTGCATCCGGGCCGGCGAGGGACACCACGATCAGCAGTGGTCCTCGGTTGAAGGCGGCCCAGGCCAGCGAGCCGACCCCGACCAGCCAGGACGCCGCGAGCAGTGATGTCGCGGTCCGAATCCGGACTCGCGGTAGGGCGTCGGCGTCGGCGTCGGCGTCGGCGTCGGCCAGATGCCGGCGCGCGAAGAGCGCCACCAGGGCCATCTGCAGCAGCGTCGCACCGGCGAAGATCGCGGCGAACGCGACAGCGGAGGCGTTGAGGAAGAGAGCGACCGCGCAGCCACCGGTCCAGACAAGGCTCTGGACGATGTTGCCGAGGGCGATCGCGTCAGGCCTCAGCCTGGCGAGAAGCACACTCTGATACACGCTGAGAGCGCTGATGGGCACAGCCGCGAGGAGAAGCGCCATCGACAGCTTCGGCGCCCCGTCCGCGTGAACCGCCCACCATGTGGCGAAGATCAGCATGAACACGGCCAGGGACAGACGGACGAGAAGTGCCGCCTCGATGATGCGACGTTCGCCGCCCGGGTTGATCACGATCTGCCGCGTGACCGTCTGCGTGAGGCCCAGATCGGCCGCGAGGTTCACCAGGCTGACGATGGCGAGGGTGGAGGCGAACCAACCGAAGTCGGTGCGCCCAAGGCCGTGTGCGAGAAAGGCACTGGCCACCGCGCCGGCAGCTGCACCCGACAATCGGGAGACAAGCTGTAGAACGGCCGAGGTGGTTATTCTGCGTCCCCCTGCACTGACCGCAACGTTCAACGTGTCACCCCGCGTGCCACTTCTGGAGATGACGGCCGTATTCGGCCACGACGGTTTCCGTGCTGAAGCCCTCAAGGATCAGCCTGCGAGCCGCCGCTCCCCTTGTCTCCACCACTGCGGTTTCCGACTGATCGAGCCGAAGTATCTCGGCCGCCATCTCCTCGGGGCCGTCCGCGACGGCGGCGTGCTTGCCGGGGACGACCGGAATTCCCTCGAAGGCCACGCTCGTGCCGACGGTCGGGATTGTGGACATCAGCCAGTGCAGGGTCTTGAGCTTCACACCAGCACCGGCCCACAGCGGTATGACAGCCGCCTGCAGCCCGTCCATCCAGTCGTGCAGATTCTCAACGAAGCCCAGGAGGGAGACGTTTGCGCTCCTCGCGATTTCGTCGCGTAGGCCGCTCGAGCACCTCCCCACGCCGACAATCTCGAGCGTGAATCCGTTGGCTGCCAGCTTCGGCCAGCCATCCCGGAGAAACTTGATGAGGCCGTCGGAATTGGCCGAGTAGGAGAACGAACTCATCCATCCGATCCGTCGGCTTCGCCCCCACGATGCTGGCGGAAAGACGTCGATCGGGGAGGGGACGATGGCATCCGCCTGCCGCTGGTACGCCGCTTGCAGTCGGCGGGCCTCGACCTCCGATGTGACGGTCACCCTGTCCACCGTGGGAAGGACCCGACGCTCGAAGCGCAGAGCGGAACTTTCGGCGAGGCGCGAGCGGATCGCCCGACCAGCCCACAATTCACGGGAAGATGCGCCGAGAACGTTGGACTTGTCCCAGACGACCAGCATTCTCCCCCTCAGTTGCCCTGCGTAGACGCCGGCAGCCTCACCGAAGATCAGGCCGACATCGGCGGAGGCGGACGAGAGGTGGCTAGCCAGCCGCTGCGACCTGCGTTCGACAATCCAGTTGGGAGTGCCGACGATTCCCCCCGACACCCAGCTCGCGGCGCGACTGGCCGATCGCTTCGGTGACGGCCACGATGAGGGCTCGGCGTGCACGGGAATCCCCAACGCCTCGTGCAGGGAGTCGACATCGCCGGGCGAGGAATCATGCCGGAGGACGCTGGCCAGCCGGACGTCGAACATGGGAGTGCCGTCGGCTAGCCGCAGCCCGCTCAGACCTCGCAGAATCCTGAAGACCCTCTGCGGATCGCCACGATCGACGGGGTAGGGAAGGAAGGAAGATACAGCTAACACCCGCAGGGGACGACTAGTCACGGACGCCTCGCGTGGTTCTCGACCAGCGTCGACCATTGGCTGATCAACCGAGACGCCTGCAATTCAGGCGCGAACTCCTCACGTACGGCTGCCTGTAGCGCGCGGCCGATCCGCTCCCGCTTCGCGCCGTCCCGCCACAACTCGATCAGCTTGTCCGACACGGCGTCGACATCTTCTGGTGCGACGAGACAACCGCTGACGCCGTCCTGGATGAGTTCACCAATTCCGGCTACCGGCGTAGTGATGACACTTATGCCAGCCGCGCCGGCCTCCATCAGCGCCACGGGGATTCCGTCGGCGTCACCGTCAGGGAGCACGCGACACGGTAGGAGCATGGCCTGAGCGCCAAGAATTGCCTTCTGCGTCTCACCGGTCTGCCGTGCTCCGAGGAATCGGACGAGGTCGCCGACATGCAGCCGGGCCGCCAGATCCCGCAGTGCCTCCAGCTCCGAGCCAGCACCGATGATCACCAGCGGTATCTCGGCACCGTTCGCCCTCGCCCGCGCTATCGCCTTGATCGCGATGTCGAGCCCCTTCTTGGGAACGAGCCGCGCCACCGAGATCACGTATCGCGGAGGCAGGTCAAGATCAGTCGATGAGGGAGCGAAGCGGTAGCTGGCTCGCAGGACACTCATCTTCTCGGTGCCCGCGCCCCCGATCTTCTCGGCCAACGACTTCAAAGTCACATGGCTGATCGTGAAAACATGGTCGGCGTGTTCCACCTTGCTCGCCAAGGCGCGCGGGGTGCAGTCGACGATCCAGTCGCCCGCGTGCGCGACCAGCGTGCAGGGAACACCCATGTCTCGGGCGACCTTCAGCGCGATGGGCGCAGGTCGGTTGACGAAATGACAGTGCACGACGTCCGGCCGCCAGGAACCCAGGGCTCGGACGATCGCCTTGGCGTAGGCCGGCGCCAGCAGCCTCACCCGGTAGTCGTCCTCATAGATGTCGCGCAATGGCGGTGACAGCAGGCCACGCCCAAGATCGATCGCCGGCACCTGCAGCACGCGCTCCGCCAGGTCAGGCGGCGGCGGGAATTCCGGCGTCCGGAGCGATACGACACGGACGTCCACGCCCTTCGCCAACAACTCCCGCGCTTCGTTCATCACGAAGGTCTCGGACAGCTTTGGAAACCGCCACGTCACGTACAGGACTCTCATGGCAACTTCCTCGTCGAGGGCGTCAGCAGGGACGCAAGGAGATCACGCAGGAGCTGGCCGCGTTCGGACCAGCTTCCCTGCCGAGCACGCACCATCCTGTCGAGGCGGGCACTGTCCGTGGGGGGATCGAGCGCGGCGAGCACCCGGTCGAGGAATTCCTGTGGTTCGACTGCCGAGACATGCGGGTTGCCGTCGGCGACCTTGCGGACCTCAGGCAGGGGGGTGCTGACAACCGCCATGCCCGACGCCAGGTATTCGTAGCACTTGAGCGGGCTGACACCCTGGGTGTATGCGTTGAGGGCATAGGGGATCAGACCGACGGTGCACTGACCAGCGACCTCCGCGAGGGCCGGAAGGTCGAGGACGCCTAGGTACCGCGCTCCCAGACTCGTCAGCTCCTCGACCTGCCGGTCGTAGCCCCCGCCGCCGGCGGCGATGGGACCGGCGAGCAGCAGCTCGCCACGCCCCTTGAGCGCCGTGGCCAGGGACTTCAGCACGTCGAAGTCAAGCTTGTGCGGCGACAGGTTCCCGGCGAAGAGCGCCGCGGGCCGCCGCTGTTCCGCCGGCAGGCTCGCGGACTCGAACACGACGGTGTCGGCCACGTTGGTCAAGAGACGCACCGTCGGGAATCCCACCTTGGTGAGGTGGTCGGCCACAGCGTGACTGGTCCCGATCGCCAGAGCAGCCCGCGAGGAGAGCTTCTCCTCCCCTCGCCGGACGGCCGCACCGTCGATGCCGGGGAACTCGGCCAGCAGGTCCACGCAGTGGTACACCGTCAGCTCGGCCAGGGCCTCCAGCCCGTACGTCACGGGGGTGAAGGTCCAGAGCACGCGGGGGCCGCTGCTGTTCACCCAGTCGGAGACTGAGCGGTGCAGCAGCGCCCGGTTGACGGGCCGGGTCGGGGCGCGATGAAGGGGCACCACGACGGGTGAGACGATCCGGACGTTCTCCGGCCTGGGTCGGGCGGATCGCTGGACGCTCGACATGGACCTGTGCAACCGCTGCGCCATCCGCTTCAGGTCGCGGGGCTCCAGCTTCGGCCGGCGGAGCCCCAACGACTCGACGAACGTCACATCGAAGGCGCGGGCGAGTTCCCGGACCACATAGTGCTGGTTGGTAGCGATGGGCGAATCCCACTCGGCGGTGCCGAGCACGAGGACGTTGACCGCAGCCGAATGCCCTTCGGCGGAATGTGACACAGAACCAAGCCCTTCAGGCGTTATCGGCGATCCAGGACGCCAGACTTGACTGGAAGGCGCTCACGGAAAAGCGTTGTGCGTTGGCGAGAACCGTCTCGGTGGACAGCTCGGCCACCCGGCGTACCCGCGCGGCATAGGCCGACGGCTCGAACCCATCGACAAGATAACCGGTCTGGCCATCTTCCACCGTCTCGAGGAGCCCGCCGCGGGCGAGGCCGACCACCGGCGTGCCACAGGCCTGCGCTTCGACCGGAATCATCCCAAAGTCCTCGTGCCCCGGATAGAGCAGGCACAGGGCACCCCAGTAGAGCTCCCGCAGTCGTTCGTTGGTGGGCCGGATCTCGAAGGTGACCGGAACATCCAGCCGCTCCGCCCGGCGGCGAAGCGCCGCCTCCTCCGGCCCCGAGCCGGCCAGAACCAGGGGAAGCCGGACTTCGGCCGCGATCTCCAGCATGAGATCGAATCGCTTGTAGCTGATCCACCGCCCGACGCCGAGCAGGTAGCCGCGCCCCTGTTGCTTGACGGCCTCCGGGGCGTCGGCGAAGTAGTCGACGTCGACGGGAGGATTGATGACGCGCGCCTCCCGGCCCCAGTAGCGGCGAATCCGGCCCTGGACCTCACGGGAGTTCGCCGCGTAACTGTGCACGTGACGGCTCAGGCGCCGGTCGCTCGCCTGCAGGACTCGGCGCATTGGAGCGAGAAGCGCTTGCGCTCCGCGCTGGTCCAGCTCCGGGCTCCAGACGTACCGGGCCGGGGAGTGCACGTAGCTCAGGTAGCGAGTCCCCAGCGAGTCGCCCAGCTTGACCGTGTGCGCGAAGGCGTGGCTGGACGAGATGACCACGTCGTACCTCTCACGCGTGAGAGTGCGCCAGGTGAGCGGCATGACCGGCAGTGCGAGGGCCTTGCTCCGCCGCAGCGGGGTCCGGGACATCCACGACTCCTGCATGTCCTCGCCACCCTCAGCCACGTCGTGCTCCTTCCAGAGCACGAACCGCCGGGCATGCGGAACGACCTCGGCCATGCGGAGGTAGACCTGCTCCGAGCCGCCCGTCGCACTGAACCACTCGTGGACGAGGGCGACGGACTTGCCGGCGAGCGCCGTGGGGGTCGGAAGCCCCTGATGTGGCAGGGCGTTCGTCGTCATGAGCGCTTGCCGGTTCTCGTTGCCGTGCCGGCTCCGCCCAGCGTTGCGGACGTCATCCCGCCAAAGTGGGCGGAAGGGATGACGGTCCCCTCATGTGGCGTGGCGGAATTCACCCGGCACCTCCGGTTTCGGCGGTCTGGAGGCACGCCTTGGGGCACGGCAGAGTCCATGCGCGGAGGCGTGCGGCAGTGATCATCACCGCCTGCGAACGCGGGCCAATACATCTCATCGCGATACGCATGTCAACCGCCGTAAAGCGTTACATCGGGGCCGCGTAAGGCACATACAGGGACATAAAGGGACATCTGCTGCCCGTTTTACCTGCTTTTATGGGGTTTCTAATTGGCTTCGGCGAGCGCCACGCCCATGGCCCGATCGGCTGAATAGAAAAAGCGTTCGGCCCTTCCTGCGCCGGCCCATCAGCCGTTCATGCCCAATGTGCTGGTCACCACTGGGCTCCGCGCTTGAGAAGACCGGTAATTGCCGGTTGGATCAAAAGCTTCACCCAGCAGCACATTGAGGATCAGATGTACTACGCGTCGACCGCAGCCACCCCGCCCGAGCCTCCTCGGGCCAAGGGATTCCGCGCGTTGAAGCGCTGGCAGAAGACCCTGATCGTCCTGCTCGCCGTGCTGCTCGTGGCCGGGGCGTGTGGCGGCGTCGGAGCGTTCGCCCTGGTCAACCGCTACGAGGGCAAGGCCAAGCAGGAGGACCTCCTCGGCGGGGCGGCCGAGCCCAAGGACGAGCAGCGCTGGAAGAGCGGCCCGCTCAACCTGCTGCTCCTCGGCTCCGACTCGCGGGAGGGCGAGGCCGACGAGGGAAGCTATGCGGGGCAGCGGTCGGACACCATCATGCTGGTGCACCTCAGCAAGAACCTGGACCGCGCCACCATCATCTCCATTCCCCGCGACAGCTACGTCAACGTGCCTCCCGCGGAGGGCTGGAACGGTGGCATGAACAAGCTCAACGCCGCGTTCGCCTTCGGCGGCGCGCCGCACGCGGCGAAGACCATCACGAAGCTGACCGGCGTGCGGCTCGACGGTGCGCTGATCGCCAACTTCGCCAGCATCAACGAGATGGTCGACGCGGTCGACGGCGTCCGGGTCTGCATCCCGTACACGGTCCGGTCGACCTTCTCGGAGAAGGTCTGGGAGAAGGGTTGCCACCAGCTCGACGGGACGGAGGCGGAGGAGTTCATGCGCCAGCGCAAGAACGTGCCCGGCGGCGACTTCGGACGCATCCACGACCAGCAGCTGGTCGTCAAGGCCATCGCAGAGAAGGCCTCCGCCGAGGGCATGCTGACCAACCCGTTGAAGCTGGACGAACTCCTGCTGACGGCCGCCGAGTCGCTGACCATCGACAAGAACCTCGACCTGAAGGAACTGGCGCTCACCGCCAAGGGCATCAAGCCCGCGAACATCAAGTTCGCCACGGTCCCGTACACCAGCGCCAACCTGAAGACGCACGCCGGATCGGCGGTCAAGCTCGACGACGCCAAGGCGAAGGAGATGTTCGCCGCGGTGCGTGACGACACCATTCAGGAGTGGCTCGCCGCCCACCCGCAGAAGGCGCCCGGTCGCTGACCCTCGCCGCATGAAGAGAGGCGCCTAGCCGTCCGCGGCACCCACGGTGACTGCCAGCCCGAAGGCGAGCAGTGCCACGGCGAGGGAGGCGTCGGCGACGCCCACCCGCCAGCCGGGCCGGTCCCGCTCCACGCCGCCCTTCCGTTCCCACACACCGACGCCCTAACCGATGTCACGCCGGTGCTCCCGCACCACGCCCCGGGCCCACGTCAGCATGTCGCACCCGTCGTCCCGGCACTGCCCGCAGCCCCCCGTGGCCCGGTGCTCGCTCGGCTGCTCCCGGTGCGCCGTGATCACCCGCTTGGCCGTCCAGAGCACCAGGGCCGGCGTGATCGGTCCGTCGTCCATGGGCACCGCTCCACCTCCGAAAACGGGCAGGTCCGGGCACCGATCCCCGATCAAGTACCCGGACCGCTCACCGCGCCCGCAAGAACCATCTGTCTCGGGCTCTGCCACGGATCGTAGGCTTGTACGAGCATGGACGTCTAGGAACGTAGCTAAAGAATCCGAGTCGTTCCTGGTTGGCTAACGTCGCCTCATGATCGATCCCGACGGCCCCGTGCCCGTCTATCGGCAGGTAGCGGATCTCCTGGCCGCTCGGATCTCCAGCGGCGAGCTTGCGCCCCACCGGCCCATCCCGAGCGAGTCCACGATCGTTCAGGAGTACGGCATCGCACGGGGCACGGCACGGCGAGCGGTGGCCTTGCTGCGCGAGCGCGGGTTGGTCTACACCGTGCCGCAGCGCGGGACGTACGTCGGGCAGCCGGAGAGCTGAAAGGCCCGGACCCTCACGGGGTCCGAGCCGCTTCGCCCGGGGTGGTTCAGGCAGCCGCAAGCGCCTTGCTCCTGCCCTCCTTGGCCGTGTTCCGCTCCAGCCCGCCCAGGACCCGAGCGGCGCGCTCACGGCTCCGCCTGGCCGCCTCCTCGAGTAGCCGAGTAGACGAGGTGTTGGTGACGGCAGCCGAGGCCAGATCCCTCTACCTGCAGGAGTTGGCGTTACCCGCCGTCGGCGCCGGACGCCTGGCGGGCAGTACAGCTAGCCCGAGACCAACCCCGACTGGTACGCGAAGACCACCAACTGGGCCCGATCCCGGGCGCCCAGCTTCACCATCGCCCGGCTGACATGGGTACGCGCGGTGGCCGGACTCACCACCAGCCGGTCGGCGATCTCGGCGTTGCTGAGCCCCTCCCCGACCAGCCCCACCACCTCCCGCTCCCGCTCGGTGAGGGCGTCCAGCCGGGGGTGCGGGCGGGGCACCCGGGCCGGCCGGGTGGCGAACTCCCGCACCACCCGCCGGGTCACCGACGGCGAGAGCAGCGCCTCCCCCTCGGCGACGAGGCGCACCGCCCGCAGCAGCTCGGCCGGCGGGGTGTCCTTGGTCAGGAAGCCGCTCGCCCCGTGCCGCAGCGCGTCGAAGACGTACTCGTCCAGCTCGAAGGTGGTCAGCACGATCACCCGGGTACCGGCCAGCTGCGGGTCGGCGACGATCCGGCGGGTGGCCTCGATGCCGTCCACGCCGGGCATCCGGACGTCCATCAGCACCACGTCGGGGCGTACCTGGCGGGCCAGCTCCACCGCCCGCAGCCCGTCGGCGGCCTCGCCGGCCAGGGTGAGGTCGTCCTCGCTCTCGATCAGCGCGCGCAGCCCGATCCGGACGAGGTCCTGGTCGTCGGCGACCACCACCCGGATCACCGCCGCGCCTCCACCGGCAGCCGGGCGGACACCCGGAAGCCGCCGTCGGGGCCGGGGCCGGCGGTCAGCGAGCCGCCCAGCGCGGTGACCCGCTCGCGCATCCCGGCCAGCCCGTGTCCCGCCGCGCCGGGCGCGCCCACGCCCCGGTCGGTCACCTCCACCACCAGCTCCTCCCGGCCGTAGTCGACCCGCACCCGCGCGGCGGCGACCCGGGCGTGCCGCAGCACGTTGGTCAGCGCCTCCTGCACCACCCGGTACGCGGCCAGGTCCACCGCGCCGGGCAGCGGCCGTGGCTCGCCGGTCACCCGCAGGTCGACGGCGAGGCCCGCCCCGGCCAACCGCTCCCGCAGGGCGTCGAGCCGGGCCAGCCCCGGCACCGGCCCCCGCTCGGTGCCGCGCCGGACCGCCCCGAGGGTGACCCGCAGCTCGTCCAGGGCCTCCCGGCTGGTCCGGCTGATCGCGGTCAGCGCCGCCTCGGCCTGCTCGGGCCGCTTGGGCATCAGGTGCAGCGCGATGTCGGCCTGCATGCTGATCGCCGCGAGCCCGTGCCCCACCACGTCGTGCACCTCCTGGGCGATCCGCAGCCGCTCCTCGTCGGCCTGCCGGCGGGCCTGCTCGGCCCGCGCCCGGGCGACGGTCTCGCGGTTGGTCCGCACCGCCACCCCCAGCGCGAACGGTACGACGACCCAGGCCGATCCGGGCAGCACTCCGGGCAGGCCGGGCGAGGCGCCCCGGGACCAGAAGACGTGCACCAGGATCACCGCGAGCGCCGCCGCCGCGGCGACGGCGGCCGGCCGGATCGGCAGCCGGACCGCCACCGTGTAGACGGCGACCAGGAAGGTCAGCAGCACCGGCCCGTACGGGTAGCCGAGCACCAGGTAGCTGGAGACGGCGACGGTGACCACGGCGAGGGTGGCGCGGGGGGCGAGGCGGCGCCCGGTCAGCGCGAGGGTGGCGACCGTGACCAGGGCCAGGCAGCCGGCGTCGACCGGCGTGGTGCCGGGCTGGTTGCGGCCGGCCGGGCCGGTGGCGAGCAGGCCGAGCAGCAGCAGGACCACGGCCAGCGCCAGGTCGGCCGCCGCCTCCTGGCGACGGCCGCCGGAGTGTTCCCGCAGGCGCATGCCGGTCATTCTGCCCCCGGTGCGGGCGGGCGTCGTTCGCCCGCGCGCGGCACCGCGGCTACGCCGCCGGACGTATCCGGCGGTCGGCGGTCGGGTCAGACGGCGGCCAGCACGGCGGCTTCGAGCCGGGCCCGGTCGGCGTCGGAGGGCCAGCCGCCGACCAGGTAGAACGCGTCCACCACGTCGCCGCCGAGGGTGGAGATCCGGGCCGCGCGGACCTGGGCGCCGGCCTCGTCGAGGGCGCAGGTCACCCGGTAGAGCAGCCCGGCGGCGTCGGCGGCGCGCAGCTCCAGCAGCACCGCGTCGGTGGCCGCCTCCCGGTGCCAGACCACTCGCGGCGCGGCCCCCTCCCCCCGCGCCGCGAGAGCCCGGCCGCGCAGCCGCTGGGTGACGGAGACGTCCCCGTTGACGGCGCGACGCAGGTCGGCGCTGAGCGCGATCGGGTCCGGCGCGAGCCCGTAGCGGGGCTGCACCCGGCACTCGACCAGGGCCCGGCCGTCGACCGTGGAGGCGTCCGCAGCCAGCACCTCCAGCCGGTGCAGGGCCAGGCAGCCGGCCACCGTCGCGAGCAGGCCGCGCCGGTCCGCCGCGGCCACCGACACCCGGTCCTCCGTCAGGTGTACGACCGGCAGCGGCCCCGCCACCAGCGCCGGGTCGGGGGCCGGGGGCGCGGGCAGGGCGCCGGTGTCCAGCGCGGTACGCACCCGGGCCACCAGTTCGGCGACCAGCCGCCCCTTCCAGTCCGACCAGGCGGCCGGCCCGGTGGCCGCCGCGTCGGCGCGGACCAGGGCGTGCAGCAGGTCCAGCGTGGTGGTGTCGCCGACCCGCTCGGCGACCCCGGCGATGGTCACCGGGTCGTCGAGGTCCCGCCGGGTGGCAACGTCGGGCAGGAGCAGGTGCAGCCGGACCAGCGTGCCGATCAGCGCCGCCTCGGGCGCGGGCAGGCCGATCCGGGCGGCCACCGCCTCGGCCACCGGTGCCCCCACGGTGCTGTGGTCGCCGGGCAGCCCCTTGCCGATGTCGTGCAGGAACGCGCCGAGCAGCAGCAGGTCGGGGCGGTCCACGTCGCGGGTGTGCCGGCTCGCCTCGTACGCGGTCTGCACCAGATGCCGGTCGAGGGTGAACCGGTGCACCGGGTTGTGCTGGGGCAGGCTGCGCAGCCGGGGCCACTCCGGCAGCCAGCCGTCGATCAGGCCGTACCGGTCGCAGGTCTCCCAGGCGGGCACCAGACCGGGACCGGCCCCGAGCAGGGTGATCAGCGCGGCGCGGGCGGCCGGCGGCCAGGGCGCGGGCAGCGGCGGGCAGTATGCGGCCAGCCATTCGCAGGTGGCCCGGGCGATCGGCAGCCGGGTGGTGGCCGCGGCGGCGGCGATCCGCAGCGACAGGCTCGGGTCGGGGCGGGCGCCGATGGCGGTGCGGGCCAGCACCAGTTCCCCGTCGTGCTCGACGACGTCCCGGGCGACGGGCCGGCGCACCGGGCGGCCGTCGCCGCCCCGGCGGCGGCCGGAGCGCAACCGGTCGGCGGCGCGCCAGGCGTCGTCGAGGGCGTGGCTGACCGTGCGGGCGTCCCCGGCGACCCGGCGCAGCAGCACGTCACCGTCGCTGGCCACGGGGGCGGACTGGTGCGCGTCGTCGGAGCCGCCGGGCGGGGACTGTCGCAGGCCGAGCAGGCCGGCCACGCCGTCGCGCTCCTGCGCGACGAGCCGGTCGACCCGGCGGCCGACCTGCTGGTGCAGGGCGTCGCGGGTGTCCAGCAGGCGCAGGTGCGCGGCCCGGACGGCGGGGCGCAGCGCGTCGGTGATGCCGGCGGTGGCGATGGCCCGCAGCAGGCCCACGTCGCGCAGCCCGCCGGCGGCCTCCTTGAGGTCGCCCTCGAGCAGGAAGGCCAGCTCGCCATGGGTACGCCAGCGACTCTCGGTGATCTCCCGCAGGGCGGGGAGCCGGCGGACGGCGGTCCGCCGCCAGTGGTCGGCGGCGGTGCGGATGAGCGTGTCGGCGAGCGCCCGGTCGCCGGCGACGAAGCGCGCGTCGAGCAGCGCGAGGGCGACCTTGACGTCGTCCTGGGCCACCGAGAGCGCCTCGGCGAGGGTGCGCACCGAGTGGTCGAGCCGCACGCCGGCGTCCCAGATGGGGTACCACAGCGACGCGGCGAGCTCGTCGACGCCGGGCACCCCGGCGTGCAGCAGCACCAGGTCGAGGTCGCCGTGCGGCGCGCACTGCCGCCGCCCCAGCCCGCCGACCGCGACCAGCGCGATCCCCTCCCGCTCCGGCACCAACGACCCCAGCCAGGCGTCGAACCCCGCCGCCCGCTCCCGCCGCGCCGCCTCCCCGATGCCACCGACCTCGTTGATCAAGAGGTTTGCGTCACCGTGGTCGGTGTTTCCTGACGCATTCCTCTTGATCAACGAGGTCATGGTGGCTCCTAGAGGGCGTCGAGGCCGCGTTCGCCGGTACGGACCCGGACGACCTCCTCGACCCCGGTGACCCAGACCTTGCCGTCGCCGATCTTGCCGGTCCGGGCGGCGGCGACGATCGCGTCCACGATCTTGTCGACGTCCATCTCGTCGGTGAGCACCTCGACCCGGATCTTGGGCAGGAACTCGACCGTGTACTCGGCACCCCGGTAGACCTCGGTGTGCCCCTTCTGCCGCCCGTACCCCTGGACCTCGCTGACGGTCAGGCCGGCCACGCCGAGGGCGTGCAGGGCCTCCTTCACCGCGTCCAGCTGGTACGGCTTGATGACCGCGGTCACCAGCTTCATGTCCAACCCCTCCATCCCAGGAACGTTAACCGGCGACCTTCTCGCTGACCGGCTCGGTGGCCGGTTCGCCGCCGGAGTCCGAGGCCGGCTTCGCGGCGCCCGGGGTCAGCCCGGCCAGCGCGAACGCCCCACCGCCGGCGCTGCCGGTGGTCGGCGACTGGTCGTACGCGCTCTCCGCGTGCTCCGCCACGTCGATGCCGGCGACCTCGTCCTCGGCGTCGGAGCGGAGCCCGATCAGCGCCTTGACGGCGAGCGCGATCACCACGGCCACCGCGAAGGAGTAGACCGAGACGATGCCGCTGCCCAGCGCCTGACGACCGAGCTGGGTCAGCCCGCCGCCGTAGAACAGGCCCTCGCTGCCGCCCAGGCCCTCGATGGCGGAGTTGACCTGGAGGGTGGCGAAGAAGCCGATGGAGAGCGAGCCGATCCAGCCGGCGACGAAGTGCACGCCGACCACGTCGAGCGAGTCGTCGAAGCCGAGCTTGTACTTCAGGCCGACGGCCACCGCGCAGACCGCGCCGGCGACGAGGCCGAGCAGCACCGCCGGCAGCGGGGCGATGAAGCCGCAGGCCGGGGTGATGGCGACCAGGCCGGCGACGGCGCCGGAGGAGGCGCCGACCAGGGTCGGCTTCCCGTTGCGCAGCCACTCGACGATGATCCAGCCGACCAGGCCGGCGGCCGTGGCGACCTGGGTGTTGACGAAGGCCACCGCGGTGGTGCCGTCGACGGTCAGCTCGGAGCCGGCGTTGAAGCCGAACCAGCCGAACCAGAGCAGGCCGGCACCGAGCGCGACCAGCGGGACGTTGTGCGGCTTGAAGCTCTCCCGGGGCCAGCCGAGCCGCTTGCCGAGCACCAGCACCAGGCCGAGCGCGGCGGCGCCGGCGTTGATGTGAACCGCGGTGCCACCGGCGAAGTCCAGTGCCTTGATCTTGGCACCGATGAAGCCGCCACCCCACACCCAGTGCGCGACCGGGATGTAGACCAGCGTGAACCAGGCGAAGGCGAACAGCAGCCACCCGGAGAACTTCAGCCGGTCGGAGACCGCGCCGCTGATCAGGGCCACCGTGATGACGGCGAACATCATCTGGAAGACCAGGAAGACGTACGTGGGGATGCCGGTCCCCGCGCCGAGGAAGAGCCACTCCTCGCCGATGAAGCTGGTCTCGGTGCCGAGGTACTGGGTGAAGCTGCCGATCACGTTGTTGACGCCCGCGTTGTCGTTGGTGCCGAACGCGAGGGTGAAGCCGTAGATGACCCAGAGAACGGAGATGAGCCCGATCGCGGAGAAGCTCATCATCATCATGTTGAGTACGCCCTTGGACCGGTTGAGCCCCCCGTAGAACAGGGCCAGCCCCGGCGTCATGAGCAGCACGAGCGCAGACGACAGGAGCAACCAGGCGGTGTTGCCGGTGTTGATCTCCACGCTGCCTCCTCTCGGTGTGGAAGTCCTCCCATCCGACTGGAACCTGGCAGCATCGCCCGTCAGCCGGTTGGCGGGAAGCTTCGCCGCCGCCTGTTTCCTCAACCGACACCGCTCGATTTCCGACGCGTGACGGGTTGTTTCGGGCGTGTGAAGAACGTCGATCATGGCCCCGGAAACGACGAGAGTGGCCGTCGCGCACGCAACGGCCACTCTCGTCGTTTTCGACAGGGGTCAGCGCAGGGCGTACTCCAGTGCGTGCCGCTCGTAGTCGAGCAGCCGCAGGTCGCGCATCGGGCGGCGCAGGTGGCCCTTGTGCACGATCCGCACGAACGCCGGCTCGCCGGCCGCCGCCATCCGGCGGATGCCCTCGACGTGGTCGACGATCCGCTTGCGGATGGTCCGGATCAGCCGGTGCCGGTCGCGCGGGATCAGCCCGTACGCGTCGGCGAAGAGCCGCAGCCGGCGCGGCCGGTCCGGGTGCTTCCAGCCGAGGGTGATCGAGTCCCGGTCGGAGAAGATCGGCACCCAGGTCCAGGCCGCGTACGCCACGTCGTAGATCCGGGCGCCGGGCGAGGCGAGGTCGAAGTCGATCAGCCCGAGGGTGCCGTCCGGCCGCCAGATGACGTTGTGCGGGGCGGCGTCGTGGTGGCAGATGACCTCGGTGTCCGGCGGGGGCGGGCCGAACGACCGCCAGACCGCGCCGGGCGGCGGGGCGAAGCCGTACTGCGCGTCGTGGAACATCCGCAGCATGGTCGCCACCGTCACCAGCGCCTCGTCGGTGACCCAGTGCGGGGCCAGCGGGTACTCCCCGCACTCCCCCTCCAGGTACGACAGGACCTCCCGGTTGCGCTCGTCCATGCCGAGCGCGCGGGGCGCGCCGGTGAACCCGACGTACTCCAGGTGGCGCAGCAGGGCGTGCACCGAGGGCGTCCACGGTCCGGCGTTGCGCCGGACGGTGTCGCCGACCCGGACCACGGTGCTCACGTTCCCGCCGTGCAGCGGGATCTCCTGCGAGGTCACGTACGGTCTCCCCAGGGCCGGCGGCGCGTGGCGAGGGTCACGCCACCCGGCGAACGCGCGATCGTCAGTCGTCACTGCGAGATTACGCGTCCCGGGCGAGCGGCTCGGTGCCGAGCAGCGCGTCGACGAACTGCGCCGGGTCGAACGGAGCCAGGTCGTCCGCGCCCTCGCCCAGCCCGACCAGCTTGACCGGGATGCCGAGCTTGCGCTGCACGGCGATCACGATGCCGCCCTTGGCGGTGCCGTCGAGCTTGCTCAGCACCACCCCGGTCACGTTGACCACCTCGGTGAAGACCCGGGCCTGCTCCAGGCCGTTCTGGCCGGTGGTGGCGTCCAGGACGAGCAGTGTCTCGTCGATCGGCCCGTGCTTCTCCACCACCCGCTTGACCTTGCCCAACTCGTCCATCAGGCCGATCTTGTTCTGCAGGCGACCGGCGGTGTCGATCAGGACGGTGTCGGTGCCGGCCTCGATGCCCTCGCGGACGGCGTCGAAGGCGACACTGGCCGGGTCGGCGCGCTCCGCGCCGCGAACGGTGATGGCGCCCACCCGGCTGCCCCAGGTCTCCAGCTGGTCGGCGGCGGCGGCCCGGAAGGTGTCGGCCGCGCCGAGGGTGACCGTCCGGCCGTCGGCGATCAGCACCCGAGCGATCTTGCCGCAGGTGGTGGTCTTGCCCGCGCCGTTGACGCCGACCACCATCAGCACCGCCGGCCGGCCGTCCTTGGGGGCGGTCCGCAGGGCGCGGTCCAGGGTCGGGTCGAGGGCGTTGACCAGCTCGGCGGCGAGCAGCGCGCGCAGCTCGTTGGCCGAGCGGGTGCCGAGCACCCGGGTCCGCTCGCGGAGCCGGTCGACGATCTCCCGGGTGGCGTCGATGCCGACGTCGGCGGTGATCAGGCTGTCCTCGATCTCCTCCCAGGTGTCCTCGTCGAGGTGGTCGCGGCTGAGCAGGCCGAGCAGGCCCTTGCCGAAGGCGTTCTGCGAGCGGGACAGCCGGGAGCGCAGCCGGACCAGCCGGCCGGCGGTCGGCTCGGGCACCTCCAGCGCGGGCGCCTCGATCACCGGCGGCTCGACCAGGATGCCGGTGGAGAGTTCGGCCTCGGGTGCCTGGACGGGCGGACCCGCCAGGTCCTCCTCGGCCCGGGTGTCGACCTCGGTCTTCGGCAGCGGCGGCTCGGGGCGCCGGCGCAGCCGGGGCACCACCAGGCTGAGGCCGCCGAGGATCAGCACCGCGAGCAGGGCGAGCGCGACGAGGAGGTATTCCGTCATGCCGAAATCCTGTCAGATGGCGGCGGCGGCGTCTCATCGACCGCACCCCGTGGCGTCGGCCGGCTCCGGCGGTAGGCTCGGCCACAGCCAGCAGTGGTGCGACCGCCGGCGGGGTAGTAAAGATGAAGTCCGCTCACCTCGGAGGTCCCGCCATGCCCGCCCCATGCCTGCTCATCGGCCCCCTGCTGCGGCGGGTGGTCGGCACGCGGGCCACCGTCTGGGTCGAGACCAGCGCGCCCGCCGTGGTCACCGTCCGCACGGCCGACGGGGCCGCCGGCTCCGCGCCGACCTTCTCCGCGTACGACCACCACTACGCGCTCGTGGTCGTCGAGGGGCTCACTCCGAACAGCGCCACCAGCTACGAGGTGCTGGTCGACGGCGAGGTCGCCTGGCCGGTGCCGCGCGACGGCTTCCCGCCCAGCGTGATCCGTACCCGGGCCGCCGACGACCTCGACCAGCCGGTGCGGCTGCTCTTCGGCTCGTGCCGGGAGACCACCCAGCACGCCACCACCCGGCGGCTGCCCCCGGACGCGCTCGACGCGTACGCCCGGCGGTTGATGGCCGACCCGGACCCGGCCGGCCTGCCCGACCTGCTGGTGCTGCTCGGCGACCAGGTCTACGCCGACGTGACCTCGCCCACGGTGAAGCGGCTGCTCAAGCGGCGCCGCCGGCGCCCGAAGAACGCCCCCACCGACCAGGTGGTGAGCTTCGACGAGTACACCAAGCTCTACCTGGAGTCGTGGCGCGACCCGGAGATCCGCTGGCTGCTCTCCACCGTGCCGAGCGTGATGATCTTCGACGACCACGAGGTCATCGACGACTGGAACACCTCCGCGTCGTGGCGGGCGGAGATGCGCACGCAGCCCTGGTGGGCCGAGCGGATCCGCAGCGGCCTCGCCTCCTACTGGGTCTACCAGCACCTGGGCAACCTCTCCCCGGACGAGATCGCCGACGACCCGCTCTACGCCAAGGTGGTCGCCGCCGAGGACGCCACGATCGTGCTGCGCGAGTTCGGCGAGCGGGTGGACGCCGAGGCCGACGAGGCGCACGACACGGAGCGCTGGCGGGCCGTGCAGTACCAGTGGAGCTACGCCCTCGACCTGGGGCGGACCCGCCTGGTCATGCTGGACAACCGGTGCAGTCGGGTGCTGCAGCCGGGCAACCGGGCCATGCTGCCGCCCGGCGAGTGGTCCTGGTTCCTGGACCGGGCGCACGGGGTCTACGACCACCTGGTGGTCGGCTCCTCGCTGCCCTGGCTACTGCCCCCGGGGATCCACCACGTCGAGGCGTGGAACGAGCGGCTCGCCGACTCCCGCCGGCCGTGGCTGGCCGGGCTCGCCGAGCGGATCCGCCGCGCCTGTGACCTGGAGCACTGGGCCGCCTTCAGCCGCTCCTTCGACGCGCTCGGCGCGCTCTTCGCCCGGCTCGGCAGCGGCGCTCCGGGCAGCCCGGGCGAGCGGGTCGGCGCCGGTCCGGCGTACGCCCCGCCGGCCTCGATCAGCGTGCTCTCCGGCGACGTGCACCACTCGTACGTGGCCCGGGCCCGGTTCGCCGACCCGGCGGTGCGTACCCCGGTGCACCAGTTGACCTGTTCCCCGATCCACAACCAGGTGCCGGCCGGGATGCGCCCGCTGATGAAGCTCGGCTGGTCGCCGGGGCCGGCCGCGGCCACCCGGGCGCTGGCCCGCTCCGCCGGGGTACGCCGGCCGAGCGTCCGCTGGCGGAAGCTGGCCGGGCCGTACTTCGGCAACGCGGTGGCCACGCTGGCGCACACCGGCCGGCAGGCCGAGGTGCTGATCGAGGGCACCACCAGCGACGGCCACCTGCGCGAGGTCGCCCGGCAGCGGCTCACCCCGGCGGCCTGAGCCGGACCCGTACGCTCTGTGCCGTGGAAGAGCATCTGCCGGAGACCCTGCGCGCGGTGGAGGACGAGCTGACCGCGCTGCTGCGCCGGGGTCGCGCGCTGTCCTGGGAGATCGCCCGGGAGGTGCACCCGAACCTGGAGCCGAACGCGTACGGGCTGCTGCTCTGGCTCCGGCGCTCCGGGTCGATCCGGCTGACCGACCTGGCCGTCCGGCTCGGTATCGGCAAGGGCACGCTCAGCCGGCAGATCCACGGCCTGGAGGGGCTCGGCCTGGTGCGCCGCGACCCGGACCCGGACGATCGGCGGGCGGCGCTGATCAGCCTCACCGAGGAGGGCACCCGGCGCTTCGACGCGGCGCGGGCGGCCCGGCTGGGGCAGATCCGCCGGACGATGGAGAGCTGGCCGAGGAAAGACGTGGCGGAGTTCGCCCGGCTGCTGCACCGGTTCAACGAGACCTTCTGACCGGACCGCCCGGCGGAATACGGCGCCGGTCCGCCAAGTTGTTGCTTGAGGCAACCAAGTCGCACGGTTGCCCGAGGCAACTCCTTCTCTCGACTCCCACCGGAGGCAGTCACGATGACCCAGGCGCCAGCGCCCACCCGGGCGACCGCCGTCGACATGACCCACCGGCAGATCCTGGAGGCTCTCTCCGGCCTGCTGCTGGGCATGTTCGTCGCCATCCTCTCCTCGACGGTCGTCTCGAACGCGCTGCCGCGGATCATCACCGAGCTGAAGGGTGGCCAGTCCGCGTACACGTGGGTGGTCACCTCGACGCTGCTGGCGACCACCGCGACCACCCCGATCTGGGGCAAGCTGGCCGACCTGACCAGCAAGAAGCTCCTGGTCCAGCTCTCCCTGACCATCTTCGTGCTGGGCTCCGTGCTGGCCGGCCTCTCGCAGTCCACCGGGCAGCTGATCGCCTGCCGGGTGCTCCAGGGCGTGGGCGCCGGTGGTCTCACCGCGCTGGCGCAGGTGATCATGGCGACGATGATCTCGCCGCGCGAGCGGGGCCGCTACAGCGGCTACCTCGGCGCGGTGATGGCCGTCGGCACCATCGGCGGCCCGCTGATCGGCGGCGTGATCGTCGACACCTCCTGGCTCGGCTGGCGCTGGTGCTTCTACGTCGGCGTGCCGTTCGCCATCCTCGCGCTGGTCGTGCTCCAGAAGACGCTGCACCTGCCGGTGGTCAAGCGGGCCGCGAAGATCGACTGGTGGGGCGCCACCCTGATCACCGCCGCCGTCTCGCTGCTGCTGATCTGGGTCACCCTCGCCGGCGACCGGTACGCCTGGCTCTCCTGGCAGACCGCGGCCATGGTGGCCGGCGCGCTGCTGCTGGCGGTGCTCGCCGTCCGGGTCGAGCACCGGCCAGCGAGCCGATGATCCCGCCGCACCTGTTCCGCAACCGCACCATCACCCTCGCCGTGGTCGCCAGCATCGCGGTCGGCGTCGGCATGTTCGGCGCGTCGGTCTTCCTCGGCCAGTACTTCCAGATCAGCCGCGGCGAGAGCCCGACCATGTCCGGCCTGATGACCCTGCCGATGATCCTCGGCCTGCTGGTGTCCTCCACGGTCACCGGCCGGATCATCACCAACACCGGCCGCTGGAAGCGGTACCTGGTGGCCGGCTCGGCGCTGCTCACCCTCGGCTTCGCGCTGATGGGCACGCTGCGCTACGACACCCCGTACTGGCTGCTCGGCGGCTACATGGCGCTGATCGGCATCGGGCTCGGCATGACCATGCAGAACCTCGTGCTGGCCGTGCAGAACACCGTCGGCGCGCACGAACTCGGCGCCGCCAGCTCGACCGTCGCCTTCTTCCGCAGCCTCGGCGGCGCGATCGGCGTCTCGGCGCTCGGCGCGGTGCTCGGGCACCGGGTCAAGGACTACATCGCCGAGGGCCTGACCGGCCTGGGCATCCCGGCCGCCGGCTCCGGCAGCGGTGGCACCCTGCCCGACGTGCACACGCTGCCCGCCCCGATCCGCCTGGTGGTGGAGTCCGCGTACGGCCACGGCGCCGGGGACATCTTCCTGGTCGCCGCGCCGTTCGGACTGATCGCCCTGATCGCGGTCTGCTTCATCCGGGAGGTGCCGCTGCGCCGGCACACCGGCGACCCGATCGCCGCCGAGGTCGAGCGGGAGTCGACCGTCGCCGTCGGCGGCGGGGCCGCCGTGGTACGGACCGGCATCGGGCAGTGACGCCGTGAGCGCATCGGTGGACCGCGAGGAGTACGACCCGCGGACCCGTCCGCTGCCGTACGAGCGCGGCACGGACGGGCCCCGGGTGGTGCTCGTCGGGGTGGACGGGACCCGCACCGCCGAGCGGGCCGCCTGGTACGCCGCCGGCCTGGCCCGCCGGCAGGGCTCCGCCCTGGTCGTCGTCTTCGTCAGCTCACCGCCCGGCTTCACCACGCTGATCCCCGGCGTGGACGCCGGCGCGCTGCAGCGCACCCACGACGAGCTGGTCGCCGAGCTGCGCCGGGAGTGCCGGCGGGGCGCGGACGAGTTCGGCGTACCGGTCACCCTGCTCTGCCGGCGCGGGGACGCGTACACCGAGCTGTGCGCGGCGGCCGACGAGACCCGGGCGGACCTGGTCGTGGTCGGGGCGTCGGAGCAGGCGGGGCACCGCCTCGTCGGCTCCGTCGCCACCCGGTTGGTCCGCACCGGCCGCTGGCCGGTCGTCGTGGTGCCCTGACCCGCCCGGCGAAAGGCACCCCGAGCCACCACTGTGGCCGGACGACCCGCCGGCGGGTCACCTGTTCGGATCCGCTCACCGTCCGTGGGGCGGCAATTGCGCTCCGGAGCGCCGAGGGGCCGGGGTGCACCCGCCCGTGATGATGCGGGTGGTCGGCCCGGACGACCCGCTCACCCTCACCACCCGGCACAACGTCGCCTACTGGCGGGGTGAGGCGGGCGACGCCGCCGGGGCCGCCGAGGCCACCGCCCAGCTCCTCACCGACCGTCTCCGGCTGCACGGCCCGGAGCACCCGGACACGCTGAACACCCGGGGCAGCCTCGCCTGGCTGCGGGGCAATGCGGGCGACCGGACCGGCGCGGTCACCGCCCTGCGCGCGCTGCTCGCCGACTGCCAGCGGGTACTGGGGCCCGAGCACACCACCACGCTCAACGCCCGCAACGGACTGGCCTGGCAGCTCGGCGCGGCCGGCGAGCACGCCGCCGCCATCGCGGAGACGCGGGCGCTGCTCGACGACTACGTCCGGCTGCTCGGCGTCGACCACCCCGACACACTGGACACCCGCCGCAACCTCGCCTGGTGGCGGGGCGAGGCCGGCGACCCGGCCGGCGCGGCCGCCGCCCTGGCGGAACTGGTCACCGACTGCCTGCGGGTGGTGGGCCCGGACCACCCGCTGACCGGCATGGTGGTCAGGAGCCTGGCGCACTGGCGGGGCCAGGTCGGGCGGACCGCCGCCGGGCGATAACCACTCGCCGGTGTCACACCCGGGAACGAGGATGTCCGGATGACCTGGAGAGCACCGGAGATCAACCGGACCAACGAACCGTACGTCGGCGACGAGCGCACCATGCTGGAAGGCTGGCTCGACTACCACCGGCAGACGCTGCTGCTCAAGTGCGCGGGGCTGACCGCCGAGCAGCTCAGGACGCCGAGCGTGGAGCCGTCCGGGCTGACTCTGCTCGGGCTGGTGCGGCACATGGCGGACGTGGAGCGCTGGTGGTTCCGGATCCGGGCCGCCGGGCAGGACATCGCCGGCATCTACGGCACGGACGAGGACCCGGACGCCGACTTCAACGCCGTCGCCGACGCCGACGCCGAGGCCGACTTCGCCACCTTCGCCGCCGAGGTCGAGGCCGCCCGCAAGGCCGCCGCCGGCCTGTCGCTGGAGCAGACCTTCCCGCGGCCGCGCCGCGACGGCAGCGCCGACGAGTTCAACGTCCGCTGGGTGTACCTCCACATGATCGAGGAGTACGCCCGGCACAACGGCCACGCCGACCTGATCCGCGAGCGCCTCGACGGGGTGACCGGCGACTGACCCCTCCCGCCGCCGGGCGTCGGTCAGCTGCCGCGCCCGGCCCGCAGGAGGTGTTCCCCGAGCGGGGTCAGCGTGTGCAGCACGGCCGAGCCGGCCCGCTGCGTGGTGATCAGCCCGGCCTGGCGCAGAGTCGACGTGTGCTGGCTGGCGGAGGCGACGGAGATGCCCACCGTCCGGGCGACCTGCGAGGTGCTCGGCCCGACGGCGATCGCGCCCAGCACCGCGGCCCGGGTGCGGCCCAGCAGGTCCGCCAGGGGTTGCCCGCTGGCCAGCTCCCGCCGAGAGGGCCGGATCGGATAGGCCAGGACGAGTGGACCGGTCGGGTCATCGAGCACGCACGGGCGCGGCACGAGGTAGGACGGCACCAGGGTGACGCCCCGGCCGGCGGGCGCCAGCCCGATCTCGTTCGCGAAGCCGCACTCGTACGACAGCTCGTACCGCTCCCCGCACGGCTTCCAGTACAGGTAGGGGCTGAGGTTGCGCAGCACCCGCTCGATGCCGGCGTCGACCATGGTGTTGCCCCGCACGGCCCGGTCGGCGTGCACCGCCGCCGTGATCGTCTCCCAGTACGGCGCCACCGCGACCTCGTGGAACGCCACCATCGCCGCCCGGAGTCGCTGCCGGGCGACCGGCTCCCCCGCGGCGAGGGCGCCGACGCGCGCCGGCAGGTCGCCGGCCTCGATCCGAGGCCGCAGCTCCGCTTCGAGCGTCGCCGTCGGGGTGGCCGAGACCTCGTCCAGGGCGGCCGTCAGGTCGCTGCCGAGGCTCGGCGGGGTGAGGAAGTCCGGAAACCACCACGGCAGCCGGCACAGGTCCAGGTAGGGGCGCATCTGCGGGCGCACCGCCGCGCGGGTGCGCGCCCGCCAGGCGGTGAGGTGCTCCGGGACGGCGGCCTCGAAGAGCCGCTGGCCGGCGGCCCCCAGCTCCAACAGCACCGACGGCGCGGAGCGCAGCACGGTGCGGCTGAGGTCCGTCGCGTTCAGGTGCAGGGTCATCACGTCCAGCACGCTAGCCACCTTTCGGCTCCGGCTGAAAGGGGTGGAGCGCGGTGCGGGCCGGCCCGGACCCTCGGTCCATGAAGAACCTGCCCGCCGCGATCGCCGCCGGCCTCGCCGTCCTGACCACCGCCGCCCCCGCGCCGGCGCTCGCCGCCGAAGCGCGCCCCGACACGTACGTCGTCTCCCGCGACCCGGGCGTGCGGCCCGAGGGGATCGCCGTGGCCGGCGACGGCACCATGTACGTCACCAGCGTCTCCGACGGGGCGGTCTACCGCGGCAACGTCCGCGACCGGGAGCTGCGCCCCTTCCTGCCGGCCGGCGCGGACGGGCGTACCCGGGCCGCCGGGGTGCACCTGGACCGGCGCGGCCGGATCTTCGTCGCCGGCTGGGACACCGGCACCCTGTTCGTGCACGCCCCGGACGGCAGGCTGGTCACCCGCCGAGTGGCCGCCGGCGCGGTCCTCAACGACCTCGCGCTGACCGACGACGCCGTCTACCTCACCGACTCGACGGGCGGCGGGCTCTGGCGCGCGGAACTGGCCGACGGACGGGTCGGGGAACTCACCCCGTGGGTCCCGGCGTCGGCCTTCCCGGCCACCCCGGGCTTTCTCAACGGGATCGTCGTCACCGCCGGCGGCCGGGTCGCGCTCGTCGCCGACCAGGGCACCGGCGAACCGGGCAGCGAGCGGCTCTGGCGGGTCGACCTGGTCGGCCGGACGGCCACGGTGGTCGAGGTAGCCGGCGGCCAGCTGGGCGCCGACGGGCTGCTGCTCGACGGCGACCGCCTCTACGGGGTGGTGAACTTCCCCGACGGCGCGGGCGGCTGGAGCTTCGCGGTGAACGTGGCGCTGCTGGACACCGACCGCCGGACGGCGCGGGTGGTGCGGCAGTCGGGAACGGCCGGCCTCGCGCAGTCGCCGACCACCATCGCCCGGGACGGCGACCGGCTGCTCTGGGTCAACAGTCAGCTCAACGCGGCCGCGCCGACGCCGCCGTTCACGGTGACCCGGGTGCCGGGGCTCTGCTGACCGGCCCCACCCGTCCCCCGGCCCGTCGAGGTGGCGCCATCACCGTGCGGGCGATGCCGCCACCTCGGCCGGACGATCCACCGCCTCAGTACGCCAGCGCCGCCCGCAGGTAGCGCAGGTCGGCCGGGCCGCCCCACCGGTGCGCCGACAGCCCGGCGGCGCGGGCGCCGCGGACCGCCCAGTCCTCGTCGTCGACGAAGAGCACCCGGGCCGGCGGGGTCTGCAGCGCATCGCAGGCCGCCTGGAAGTACTCCTTGGCCGGCTTGTGCACGCCGATCACCGAGGAGTTGACCACCACGTCCAGCTCGCCGACCAGGCCGAGCGCGGCGAGGTCGGCGTCGAGCAGGTCGGTGGCGTTGGTGCCCAGCCCGACCCGGACGCCCGCCGCGCGGACCTCTCGGACGAACGCCAGCACCTCCGGGTCGACCTCGCCCCGGTAGCGCTGCCACTGCTCGACGGCGGCGCGGGCCCGCTCCGGGCTGCCCACCGAATCGGCCAGCGCGTCCGCCACGCTGCCCACCCACTCGGCGTGGCTGACCCGGCCGGTCAGCACCGGCTGGAGCCGCCCCCACTGCATGGCAATCTCGCCGAGGACCCCCTCGGAGAGGCCGTACTCCCGCTCGACACCGGCGGCCACCGCCGGGTCCCACCGGCGCAGTACGCCGTCGAAGTCCAGCAGGAGCGCCGTCGCGCGTTCCCGAGCCACTACCCGTTCTCCTCGCCGCGGCCAGGCCGCTCGTCCTCGTCGGCCCGGTTGAGCCGTTGGCTGATCACCTGGGTGACCCCGCTGCGCATGGTCACGCCGTAGAGCGCGTCGGCGATCTCCATCGTCCGCTTCTGGTGCGTGATGACGATCAGCTGGCTCTTCTCCCGCAACTGTGCCAGCAGCGTGATCAGTCTGCCGAGGTTCACGTCGTCCAGCGCCGCTTCCACCTCGTCCATGATGTAGAACGGGCTGGGCCGGGCGCGGAAGATCGCCACCAGCATGGCCACCGCGGTCAGCGACCGCTCGCCGCCGGAAAGCAGCGACAGCCGCTTGATCTTCTTGCCCGGCGGACGGGCCTCCACCTCGACGCCGGTGGTGAGCAGGTCCTCCGGGTCGGTGAGGATCAGCCGGCCCTCGCCGCCGGGGAAGAGCACGGTGAAGACCTGCTCGAACTCGCGGGCGGTGTCTTCGAAGGCGCTGGCGAAGACCTCCAGGATCCGCTCGTCGACGTCCTTGACCACGGTGAGCAGGTCCCGTCGGGTGGCCTTTAGGTCCTCCAGCTGCTCGGAGAGGAACTTGAAGCGCTCCTCCAGCGCGGCGAACTCCTCCAGCGCCAGCGGGTTGACCTTGCCGAGCAGGGCCAGCTCCCGTTCCGCCTTGGCGGCCCGCTTCTCCTGCACCGGCCGCTCGTAGCGGACCGGCTCGGGCACCGGCAGGCCGTCGCGTTCGGCCGCCGCGACGTCCACCTGGGTGGGCGGGACGAGCTGGGCGGGGCCGTATTCGGCGACCAGGGTCTCCACGTCCAGGCCGAAGTCCTCGGCGGCCTTCGCCTCCAACTGCTCGATGCGCAGCCGCTGCTCGGCGCGGGCCACCTCGTCGCGGTGCACCTGGCTGGTCAGCCGTTCCAGCTCCGCGCCGAGGCGCTTGGCCGCGCCGCGTACCTCCTGGAGTTCGGCCTCGCGGCCGGCGCGTTCGCGCGCCACCGCGTCGCGGTGCTCCTCGGCCGCGGCGATCGAGGCGGTGAGCCGGGTGAGGGCCTCGCGGGCGCCGCCCACCACGGCCCGGGCGATGGCCGCGCCGCGGGTCCGCGCCGCCCGCCGGGCCGCGGCGCGTTCGCGCGCCGCCCGCTCGGCGGTGGCCTGCCGGGCCAGCGAGTCGGCCCGGCCGGCGATCGAGGAGACCCGCTCCTCGGCGGTACGCACCGCCAGCCGGACCTCCATCTCGTTCTGCCGGGCCCGGGGCACCATCGCGGCGAGCTGGTCCCGCTCCTCGGTGGAGGGTTCGGCGTCGATCGGAGTGTCCTCGGCCAGCCGCAGCCGCTCCTCCAGCTCGGCCAGGGCGAGCAGGTCGCGTTCGCGGGCCGCCTCGGCGCGGGAGCGGGACTCGCCGAGCCGGTCGGTCTCCGCCTTCGCGGAGCGGGCGGCGGCGCCCAGCTCGGCGAGGCGGCGGGCGGCGGCGTTGCGGTGGCTCTCCGCCTCCCGCTTGGCGGCGGCGGCGTGCTGCACCGCCTCCTTGGCGGCGGCCACCTCGGCCCGCGCGTCGACGAGCTGGTCGCGCAGCTCGGCGCTGGTCCGCTCGGCGGTGAGCCGGTTGGTGCGGGCCTCCTCGACGGCGGCCTGCACCTCGATGTAGCTGGGCGCCTTGGCCGACCCGCCGGCCGCCGCGTACGCCCCGACCACGTCGCCGTCCGGGGTGACCGCGCGCAGCTCCGGGTTTTCGGCGACCAGCTCGGCCGCAGCGGCGAGGTCGGCGACGAGCACCACGTCGCGCAGCGCCCGGTGCACGGCCGGGCGGATCTCGGCGGCGCACTCCACCAGGTCGGGCGCCCAGCGAGCGGTGTCCGGCAGCTTCGGGCGCAGGGCGTCGGCCGGGCCGTCCATGCCGGGGCCGGCGGGGCTGCCGACCAGCAGTCCGGCGCGCCCGGCGTCGGAGATCTTCAGCAGCCGCATCGCCTCGACGGCCTCGTCCACCCCGCTGACCGCGACGGCGTCGGCGAGCCCGCCGAGGGCGGCGGCGAGGGCCGCCTCGTGGCCGGGAGCGACGGTGAGCAGGCCGGCCAGGCTGCCCAGCAGGCCGGGCACGTCGCCGGCGCGGGCCAGCAGCGCGCCCGCGCCGTCCTTGCGGCGCAGGCCGAGGGCGAGCGCCTCCTCGCGAGCCTTCCAGGTGGCGGCGTCCTTCTCGGCGGCCCGCTCGGCGTCGGCGAGGGAGCGCACGGCGGCCTGGGCCTTCTCGTGCACGGCGACCGCCTCGGCGTGCCGCTCGTCGAGTTCGGCGTTGTCCCGGTCCGCCTCGGTGGACTGTTCGGCCACCGCGTCCAGGTCGGCCTGGGCCTTCTCGGCGCGGGCCAGCGCGTCGGCGTGGGCGGCGGCGAGCCGCTCGATCTCCTCGCCGGCGCTGGTGGTGCGGGCCCGGGCCGAGTTGACCTGCCCGGTGAGCCGGGCCAGGCCCTCGCGGCGGTCGGCGATCGCCTTGGCGGCGGCGACCAGTTCCCGCTCGGCGGCGGCCAGTTGCCGTTCCAGCTCCTGCCGGTGCTCCACCGCCTCGGCCAGCCGGATCTGGTCGTCGGTGAGCGCCGCGCGCAGCTCCTCCTCCTGCTCGCGGACCCGCTGCGACTCGGCCTCGAGCTGCTCCGGGTCGCGGCCGGGCCGCTCGTCGTCGGTGGTGGCGCTGAGGTGGCGCAGCCGTTCCCGGGCGAGCTGCTCGATGGAGCGGAACCGTTCCTGCAGGGCGGAAAGCTTGTACCAGGTGTCCTGGGCGGCGGCGAGCAGCGGCGCGTCCTCGGCCAGGGCCGCCTCCAGCTCGCCCAGGCGGGCCTGCACCTCGGTGTGTTCGGCCTCGACCTGCTCGCGCCGCTCGCGCAGCGCGGTCTCGTCGGCGATCTCCCGGTCGAGGGTGGTGCGCAGGGTGGCGAGGTCGTCGGCGAGCAGCCGCAGCCGGGCGTCGCGCAGGTTGGCCTGGATGGCGGCGGCCCGCCGGGCCACCTCGGCCTGCCGGCCCAGCGGCTTGAGCTGGCGGCGCAGCTCGGCGGTGAGGTCGGTCAAGCGGTTGAGATTCACTTGCATCGCGTCGAGCTTCCGCAGCGCCTTCTCCTTGCGCTTGCGGTGCTTGAGGACGCCGGCCGCCTCCTCGATGAACGCCCGCCGGTCCTCCGGCTTGGCGTGCAGCATGCCGTCGAGCCGGCCCTGGCCGACGATGATGTGCATCTCCCGGCCGATGCCGGAGTCCGACAGCAGTTCCTGGATGTCGAGCAGGCGGCAGGAGTCGCCGTTGATCTCGTACTCGCTCTCGCCGGAGCGGAACATCCGGCGGGTAATGGAGACCTCGGTGTACTCGATCGGCAGGGCGCCGTCGGTGTTGTCGATGGTGAGGGTGACCTCGGCCCGGCCCAGCGGCGCCCGCCCGGCGGTGCCGGCGAAGATGACGTCCTCCATCTTGCCGCCGCGCAGCGCCTTGGCGCCCTGCTCGCCCAGCACCCAGGCGATGGCGTCGACGACGTTGGACTTGCCGGAGCCGTTCGGGCCGACCACGCAGGTGATCCCGGGCTCCAGCTTGAGCGTCGTCGCGGAGGCGAAGGACTTGAAACCCTTCACCGTCAGGCTCTTGAGATGCACCTTCTCGATCCTCGTCCGGTGGCCGCCGTACCGTCGCCGGCTGCGCGAGCCTGGTGAACCCGCAGACTAACCCCTCGGCGGCGACCCGTCGGCACGCGACCCGCCCCGCGGGACGGCCACGGCGCGCGGACCGGACGGCGAATGGCGGAGTCGACGCCTACAAGATCGGAAATTGCGGGCGGAAAACCACGGGAGACAGAGCTGCGCGCCGGCACATAAGTGTCGGCGCGCGTTTTCGCGGTGGTGCGATTCAGTTTTTCCGGATCCCGTGGATCAGGTCAGGGCCGGCTCGGCCAGCCGGAGGAGGTCGTCGGCCTCCGCGGCGGCCGCGGCGAGCCGATCGTTGTCGGCACGCAGCCGCGTGATCTCGAACTCGAGTGCCTGAACCCTGGCCCGCAGACGGGTGACCTCGTCGAGCAGACGCCGGTCGGGCGCTGCACCTACGTGGCCGTAGAGGGCTTTCGCCATGCTGACTCCTTGATATGCGCTGCCGGAAAGGCCGGCCAACGCGCGCCCAATAACTGTCCGCGACTGCCACGCCGGCATAATCCGGGCATGACTGGGCGCGACTGGCGACACCTATATATTGAGCCGACACCCCCCTCTTCGTCAAGTTCACGCAGGCCGTAGATCATCTCCACGTCTACCCTGTCCACTTGCCGGGGGGCCGCAAGGCTCGGACACGCTCTGTCCGGACTCCTTAACTGTACGCCGGGAAATGTGCGTACGGTCACTACGTGAGTCGACATCGCCTTAACTCTTCCTTAGCCACGTTGCCGCAGTTCAGGGCACACCCGTAGCGTCAGCGCGGCCCACAACCGACCCCGTGGAGGCGACAGGCGTGTACGGCTGGACCGACCCGATCGACCCGGACGGCGCCCCCCGGCGCCCGCAACCGCCCACCGACGAGCCGCCGGCCTGGCTGACCGACCGTCCCGAGCCGCGCTCGGCGTACCTCTTCGGCGACGAGCCGGAGCAGCCGGTCGACGACCTGGCGGACGCCCCGACCGCGCAGTGGCGTACCGAACCGGACGCGCCGACCGCGCAGTGGCGTACCGAACCGGACGACCGGCCGTACGCGTGGACCGACCGGACCCCGGCCGGCCCGCCGAGCGGTCACCTCGACCCGGCGGCGTACCCGGACGCGCCCGGCGCCCCCTTCGCGCCCGCTCCCGAGTTCGCCCCGCCCGCCGACTGGCGGCACGCCACCGGCGGCCTGCGGGCCGTGGACGCCGAGCCGTCGGCCGAGGGGCAGGGCCGGCACCGGCAGCGGAGCCGGTTCCCGCGCCCGCTGGTCATCGGTGGCGCCGCCGCGGCCGCCACGCTGGTGGTGAGCCTCGGCGTGGGCGCCCTGGCGCTGGCCGATGGCGCCGGCGGAGCGGCCGACCCGACCTCCGTCGACGACACCGTCGCCGCCGCCCCGCTGGCGCCGGACGCCGGGACCCCCGCCGACGCGCTGGCCGGCACCGCCACCGCCTCCCCCACCGCCTCGCCGACCACCGCCCGCCCGACCCCGTCGCCGAGCCGGACGGTCAAGCCGACGCCCGCGCCGAAGCGGACCACGGCCGCGTCCCGGCAGAGCACCCGGACCAGCAGCGCGTCGACCCCCAACTCCGTCAGCCCCGGCGTCAGCAGCCAGGCGCAGCAGGTCGTCGACCTGGTCAACGCCGAACGGGCCAAGGCCGGCTGCGGGAAGGTGAGCATCGACGACAAGCTGATGCTGGCCGCCCAGCGGCACAGCCAGGACCAGGCCGACCACCGGACCATGTCGCACACCGGCAGCGACGGCAGCAAGGCCGGCGACCGACTGAACCGGGTCGGCTACACCTGGCGCACCTACGGCGAGAACGTGGCCTGGAACCAGCAGACCCCGGCCGAGGTCATGCGGGCCTGGATGAACAGCCAAGGTCACCGGGAGAACATCCTCAACTGCACGTTCACCGAGATCGGCGTCGGCGTGGCCAGCAGCAACGGGCCGTACTGGACCCAGGTCTTCGCCACCCCGCGCTGAGGCGTACCGCGGGCGCCCCCGTCCACGACGCGACCGCGTCGTCGGCGGGGGCGTCTCGTTTGACCGGGTGAGGTGCGCCGTGCGGGACGGCGCGGGGCGGTGTCGCGCCGCCCGACGACCCGGGAGCTGCCGATGCGGATCCGGCTGCCAGCGTCCGCGCGGCGGAGCAGGCCGCTGCCGAGCGCCGCGCACCGGCGACCGCCGGCCCGGCGCGGCGTCCGCCGGGCCCTGCCGGCCGCCGTCGCGCTCACCCTGCTGACCCCCGCCTGCCACACCCCGCTGGTCCCGCCGGGCGCGCCGACGCCGTGGCCGACCGCGTACGCGCACCGGTGGCAGTGGCAGTGGCAGCTCGAGGGGCCGGTCGACACGGACGTCGCGGCGGACGTCTTCCTGCTCGACCCGGTACGGACCACCGCCGCCGAGACCTCCGCGCTGCGCGGACGGGACCGCCGGCTGGTCTGCCAGGTGCACGTCGGCTCGTACGCCGGCACCGACCCGGACGCCACCCGCTTCCCGACGGCGGTGCGGGGCAACCCCACCGGCCGGGCGCAGCGTCGCTGGCTCGACGTACGCCGGTGGGACGTGCTGGAGCCGGTGCTGGCCGACCGGTTCCGGCTCTGCCGGGGCAAGGGCTTCGGCGCGGTGGCGCTGGCCGACGCCGACGGGTACGCCCACCGCTCCGGCTTCCCGCTCGGCTACGACGAACAACTGACGTTCAACCGGCGGCTGGCGGTGCTGGCCCGCTCCCTCGACCTCTCGCCCGGCCTGATGAACGACGTGGGCCAGGTGGCCGCGCTCGCGCCCGACTTCGACTTCGCGGTCGTCGAGGAGTGCGTCCGGCTGAGGGTCTGCGCCAAGCTGCTGCCGTTCGCCGACGCGGACAAGCCGGTCTTCCACGTCGAGTACACCGGGCACACCGCGACGTTCTGCGTGACCACCCTCGGGTACGGCTTCGCCTCCATCCGCAAGAACCGGTCGCTGGACGCCTGGCGCGACCCCTGCCAGCTCCCCTGACGCCGCGAGGGGCCCCTGCTGCGGCAGGGGCCCCTCGGCGGGGATTCAGCGGGCGCCGACCAGCTCCGGGGTCGGAGCGGGCGGGTCGGCCGGCGGGGCCGCCTGCTTCTGCCGCAGGAAGCGCGGGGCCCACCAGTTGGCGTCGCCGAGCAGCGTCATCAGTGACGGCAGCACCACCGCCCGGATGATCGTGGCGTCCAGCAGGATCGCGGCGGCCAGCCCGACGCCGAGCTGCTTCATGTCGATCGTGCTGAGCGAGGCGAAGATCCCGAACACCCCGACCATGACGATGGCCGCGCTGGTCACCACGCCCGCCGACGAGGTGATCCCGTACGCCACCGCGTCGCGGTTCGACATGCCGGCCCGGACCCCCTCGCGGATCCGGCTGACCACGAAGACGTGGTAGTCCATGGAGAGCCCGAAGAGCACCACGAAGAGGAAGAGCGGCAGCCAGGAGACGATCGCCCCCATCGAGGTGAACCCGAGCAGCCCCTCCGCCCAGGTGCCCTGGAAGACCAGCACCAGCAGGCCGTACGCGGCGCCGGCGGAGAGCAGGTTGAGCACGATCGAGGTGAGCGCGACCACCACCGAGCGGAACGTCAGCACCATCACCGCGAAGGTCAGCGCCAGCACGAAGGCCATCACGATCGGCAGCTTCTCCCCGATGTGCCGGGCGTAGTCCTGGTTGCCGGCGACCTCGCCGCCGACCGCGTACTCGACGCCGGGGATGCCCTTGAGCGCCGCCGGCAGCAGGTCGTCGCGGAGCTCGTCCAGCGAGCGCGCCGCCTGGTCGGACCGGCCGGCGTACGGGGTGGCCAGCTCCAGCACCGACACCCGCCGGTCGGCCGACACCTCGATCTTCGGGCCGTCCGCCTCGACCGGGGCGAACAGCGGGTCGGCGCCGGCTCGTCCGGCCAGCTCGGTCAGCGCGGCGCGCACCCGGTCGGCCTGCTCGGCGGGCGCCCGTACGGCCACCTGGTGGCTGGTGCCGGTGCTCGGGAAGGCGGCGGTGAGCCGGTCGTACGCCTGCATCGCCGGCGTGGTGCGCGGCAGGTCCTCCATGCCGGGGAAGTTCAGCTTCATGCCCAGCGCGGGCGCGGCCAGGGCGAGCAGCAGCCCGACCGAGACGACCAGGGTGGCCAGCGGCGCCCGCAGCGCGGGGCGCAGCACGGCGGGCCAGAAGCGCGGCGTCGCCGGCCGGCCGTCCGGCCCGGTACGCGGGGCGGTGAGCCGCCAGAGCAGCGGCACCCGGGGCCGGTCGACCCAACGGCCGAGCTTGGCCAGCAGCGCCGGCAGCACGGTCAGCGAGCCGGTCACGGCGACCGCCACCACCAGGATCGAACCGACCGCGAGGGAGGAGAAGACCGCGTCGTTGGCGAGCAGCAGCCCGGCCATCGAGATGATCACGGCGAAGCCGGAGACCACCACCGCGTGCCCGGACGTCTCCGCCGCGATCTCCACCGCGTCGAGCCCGGAGCGTCCCTTGGCCCGTTCCTCCCGTTCCCGGCGGACGTAGAACAGCGAGTAGTCGACGCCGACGGCCATGCCGATCAGCAGGATCACGCTGGCCGTGGTGTCGGTGGCCGGCACCAGGTGCGAGGCCAGGGTGGACAGCCCCATGGCGGCGGCCACCGAGGAGAGCGCCAGCAGCACCGGCACGCCGGCGGCGATCAGCGCGCCGAACGCGACGATCAGGATGGCCAGGGTGACCGGCAGGCTGAGCAGCTCGGCCCGCTTGAAGTCCTTGCCCAGGGTCTCGTCCAGCGCCTGGCTGATCGACGGCCCGCCGACCTCCTCGACGCGCAGCTGCGGGTGGGTCGCCTGGACCTCGGCGGTGGCGTCGCGCAGCGGCTGCACCCGGTCGGACGCGTCCTCGCGTTCGCCGGACATGGTGATCGGCAGCAGCAGGGCGTCGCCGTCGTGGGACGGCACCGGGGTGCCCACCGACGCGACCCCGGCGACCTGCCGGAGCCGGTCGGCGGCGTCGGCCGCCGCGCGCTGCGCCGCGGCCTGGTCCAGCGCCCCGGCCCGGGAGGTGATCAGGATGTTCTCGACCGCCGGGTCGGCGAAGTCCCCCTCGGTGACGATCGCCTCGGCGCGGCCGGACTCCCCCACCGCCTGGTCGGCGCTCGTCGCCTCCTTCATGCCGGCGGCGTTGCCCCCGACGAAGCACACCGCCACGAACACCACCCAGAGCGCGATCGCGCGCCACGGGTGCTCGGCGCTCCACCGCGCCACCCGCACCGTCACCGGTCTCCTGCCCATCTCCCGGGCCCCCCTCCACGCGTCGGCCCCCTGCCGACCGTGTCGACGCTAGGGACAACGGCGGGCGCGGACATCGGGGATCGGCCCCGGCTCGTCCCGGACGCGGCGAAAGCCGCCCGTGCGGGTGATCGGAGCGGACGGCCGGGCAAACCGGGCGGATCTGCGGGACGCCGGGGGACGGCACACCGGCGCAACCCCGAGCCGGCTCGGGGTCACCCCTTCAGGGCGCCCCGGGGCCGCGGCTGACACCGCGGGCAGCTGAACGACGACCGGTTCATGAACGACTCGCGCCGGATCGGCGTACCGCACCGGCGGCAGGGCTCACCCTCCCGGCCGTACGCGTTGAGCGACCGGTCGAAGTAGCCGCTCTCGCCGTTGACGTTGACGTAGAGCTCGTCGAAGCTGGTGCCGCCCTGCTTGATCGCCTCGCCGAGGACGTCGCGGACGTGGCCGAGCAGCCGGGTGGCCGCCGGCGCGGTCAGCGCGTCGGTCGGGCGGGCGCCGTGCAGCTTCGCCCGCCAGAGCGCCTCGTCGGCGTAGATGTTGCCCACCCCGGAGATCAGCGTCTGGTCCAGCAGCGCCCGCTTCACCTCGGTACGCCGTCGCCGCAGCGCCGCGACGAACCCGGCGTCGGAGAACTCCTCGTCCATCGGGTCCCGCGCGATGTGCGCGATCTCCGCGGGCAGCTCGGCGCCCCCCTCGCTGACCGAGAGGCCACCGAAGGTGCGCTGGTCGACGAAGCGCAGCTCCGGGCCGTCGTCGGCGAACCGGAACCGGACCCGCAGGTGCAGCTCGTCGGCCGCCGCGATCGGCTGGAGCAGCAGTTGGCCGGACATCCCGAGGTGGCCGATCAGGGCGTCGCCGCTGTCCAGCGGGAGCCAGAGGTACTTGCCGCGCCGGCGCACGTCGGTGACCGTACGACCGGTCAGCACGTCGGCGAAGTGACCCGCGCCGGGGACGTGCCGCCGGACGGCGCGCGGGTGGCGTACCTCGACCGAGGTGATCCGGCGGCCGGTGACCCACTGGGCCAGGCCCTGCCGGACCGTCTCGACCTCGGGCAGCTCAGGCACGGCCCAGCCCCGCCTCGGCCGGGTCGGTGGCCGCCCCGGCCTCCGCCGCCGCCCGCTCGGCCCGCTCCTGCTCGGCCCGCTCGGCCTGCTCCTTCTCGGCCTGCTCGGTCAGCTCCCGCCAGGCCGCCTCGGCCGCCCGCTGCTCGGCCTCCTTCTTGCTGCGCCCCTCGGCCCCGCCGTAGCGGTTGCCGGCCACCACCACCCAGGCCGTGAAGGTCTTGAGGTGGTCCGGTCCGGTGCCCTCGATGCGGTACTCCGGGACGCCCAGCCCCAGCGCGGCGGTGAGCTCCTGGAGGCTGGTCTTCCAGTCCAGCGCGGCGCCCCGGCCGGCCGACTCCGCCATCAGCGGGTCGAAGAGCCGGTGAATGACGATCGCGGCGGTCTCCAGGCCGTACTGGAGGTAGATCGCGCCGAGCAGCGCCTCCAGGGTGTCGGCGAGGATGCTCGCCTTGTCCCGGCCGCCGGTGCTCTCCTCGCCCTTGCCCAGCAGCAGGTACGCGCCGAGCCCGTCCGGCCCCAGGCCGCGCGCCACGTCGGCCAGCGCGCGCATGTTCACCACGCTGGCCCGCAGCTTGGCGAGCTGCCCCTCGGGCAGGTCCGGGTGGTTGCGGAAGAGCGCGGTGGTGATCACCACCCCGAGCACCGAGTCGCCGAGGAACTCCAGCCGCTCGTTGGTGGGCAGACCACCGTTCTCGTACGCGTACGAGCGGTGGGTGAGCGCGCGCTCCAGCAGTTCGGGGTCGAGCGTCACACCGAACGCCGCCTCGAGGTGACCGACGGGTGCACGCCGCCGCTTGTCGTTCGTCATGTGCCTACCTCTTCGTTCGGGACTGCCGGGGGCGCGAACCCCGTTCTCGCGCTCACGGGCGTACCTCGTCGATGCGGTCCACGGCCGGCGACCCGACGGCGGCGCCGTCGAGCAGCGCGCGGACCCGGTCGCTGGCGCCCCGCCGCCACAGGTGGGCGGCGAGGGCGATGCCGGAGGCCACGTCCTCGGCCCCGGCGGCGCCGTGGCACACCACCACCGTCCCGGCCACCCCGAGCAGGGCCGCCGCGCGGGGGGCACCGCCGCCGGCGGGCGGGCCGCCGGCCATCGCGTACGCGCCCTCGATCGCCTTGAGCAGCACGTTACCGGTGAACCCGTCGGTGACCACCACGTCGGCGCGCGCGCCGAGCGCGACGTCGTACCCCTCGACCAGGCCGACGTAGCGCGCCCCGCAGGGCAGCGACGCGGCGGTGAGCAGGGCGTCGGCGGCCTTGCGGGGACGGTCGCCCTTGCCGGCCTCCGTGCCGACCGAGAGCAGGCCGACCCGGGGCCGGTCGACGGCGTGCGCGACCGCGGCGTAGGCGGCGCCGAGCACGGCGTGCCGGGCGAGGGTGAGCGGGCGGGGTTCCAGGGAGCCGCCGACGTCGAGCAGGACCACCGGGCCGGCGACGGCCGGCAGGGTGGCCACCAGGGCCGGCCGGCGGACGTCGGCCCAGCGGCCGAAGCCGAGCGCGGCGGCGGAGACGGTGGCGCCGGTCGAACCGGCGGAGACCAGCGCGTCGGCGGCGCCGTCGCGGATGGCGGCGACGGCCGCGCGGACGGTGCTGTCGGCGCGCGGCGCGTGGTGCGCCGGGCCGGCGGCGGCCCGCACCGGGCGGACCGTCGTCCGGGCGCGCTGCGCCGGGGTGAGGGCGTCGGTCACCGCGGCCGCGACCTCGGTCGGGCCGACGAGCAGCAGGTGCAGGTCCGGATCGGCGCGTACGGCTCGCAGAGCGCCGTCAACCACGACGGCGGGGGCATCGTCCCCGCCGAGGAGGTCAACGGCGATCCGCGCGGTGCCCGGCTCCATCGGAACGCCGGCCGGAGCAGGCCGGCCGGCGTCGGAAGGAGCCGGGGCACCGGGCGATCGCCAGGGTGCGCGCGCCACCCGACCCGTGGTCGGGGGCGTCACTCGGCGTCCAGGTCTCAGACCTCGAGGACCTGGCGGCCGTTGTACGTGCCGCAGACGGAGCACGCGGCGTGCGGCAGCTTGGCCGACTTGCACTGCGGGCAGGCCACGGTCGCGACCACGGCCGCCTTCCAGTTCGCCCGGCGGGACCGGGTGTTGCTGCGCGACATCTTGCGCTTCGGGACGGCCACGGTTCCTACTCCTCTGTACGGTTCAGTTGCGACAGGCTCGCCCAACGCGGGTCGATCTGCTGGTGGCTGTGGTCGGCCGGCAGATCGTCCCAGTGCACCCCGCACTCGGGGCACAGTCCAGGGCAGTCCTCCCGGCAGAGCGGGTTGGTCGGCAGCGTCAGCACCACCGCGTCCCGCAGCGCCGGCTCCAGGTCGATCAGATCGCCCTGCATCCGGCCCACCTCGTCCTCGTCGGTCGTCTCGTCCGTGGCGCTGTTCTCGTACGCGTACAGCTCCTGGACGTTCACGACCACCGAGTCGTTGATCTCGCGCAGGCACCGGCCGCACTCGCCCCGGACGGGACCGCTGATGGTCCCGGAGACGAGCACGCCCTCGGACACCGACTCCAACCTCAGGTCGAGGTCGAGGTCCGCGCCCTCCGGCACGCCGATCAACTCCACGCCGAGGTCCGCCGGTGCCGAGGCGACCCGCTTGACCGTACGCAACGCACCAGGCCGACGCGGCAGGTCCCTCGTGTCGAGGACCAGCGGCGACCTGGGATTGAGTGTCGATGGCGAGTGTTTGGGCATAGTCAGACTCCGGCCGGTGAGAGGCCGACAAAAAAGGTTACCTGGGCGACCACCCCAGCGTCGAACCGGGGGCGACGCCCACCTGAGAGTGTCGGCTGGTGAGGTGCCGCTCAGAAGGGTAGCGGGCGTTCGGCCTCGTCCCCACCGAAGGTGCCGATCTCGCGCAGCGCGTGCATCTTGTCCCGGCCGCGCTCGATCGAGGCCAGCGCCCGGGTCAGGAACTGCTCGAAGTTGGCCAGCGCCGTGTCGACGTAGTCGTCGACCTCGTCGCGCAGCCGCTGCGCCTCGGCCCGGGCCTCCGCGATGATCCGGGCGCCCTCGTGCTCCGCCGAGACGGTGATCTCGTTCACCGACACCAGGCGGGCGTGTTCCGCCTCACCCTCGCTGATGATCCGGTCGGCCTCCCGCTTGCCGGCCTCCATGATCTTGTCCCGCTCCTCCAGGAGGGCGGCGGCCCGGCGCAGGTCGGCGGGGAGTTCGGCGCGCAGCTCGTCCAGGACCGCGATCATCTCGCCCCGGTCGACCATGCAGTTGTTCCGCGACATCGGGACGGAGCGGGCCTGCTCCACCATGGCGATCAGTTCGTCGATGCGATCGAGCGGGTCCACCGGTACCTCACTCCTGTCGTTCGTCGGCCGACCTACATGATGCGGGTTACGGCCGGGTTCCCGCTCCACACATGATGTCCTGCGCGGGCGAGCCCCGCCCGATCCACCCCGGCGCGGCGCGTCGCGACGCGCCGCCCGTCGGTCTCGGCGGGCGGCGGTGGGCGGCGAACGTCAGGCCCGGTGCTCCGGGCCGAGCCGGGCGACCAGCTCGTGGCGCACCACGTCCGGCACGTGCGCGGAGATGTCGCCACCCCACTTCGCCACGTCCTTGACCAGGCTGGAGGAGAGGAAGGAGTAGAGCGGGTTGGTCGGCATGAACAGCGTCTCGACCCCGGCGAGGCCGATGTTCATCTGCGCCATCTGCAACTCGTAGTCGAAGTCGCTGACCGCCCGCAGGCCCTTGATCAACACGCTGGCCTCCTGCGCCCGACAGAAGTCGACCAGCAGGCCACGGAAGGACTCGACCCGGACGTTCTCGTACGAGGAGGTCACCTCGCGGAGCATGTCGATCCGCTCCTCGACGGTGAACAGGCCACTCTTCGCCTGGTTCACCAGCACGCCGACGATCACCTCGTCGAAGAGCCGACTGGCCCGTCCGATGATGTCGAGGTGTCCGTTGGTGACCGGGTCGAACGAGCCGGGACAGACCGCACGTCTCATGATCGGCGACCGTACCAAAGGGTGGTCTCGCCGTAACGGCGACTGCGCTCCGCGGTGACGCCCTCCACCCACTCGACCGGGCCGGTGCGGCTGGAGCGCTCCACCACCACCAGGGCTCCGGGGGCCAGCCAGTCGTGTTCCACCAGGGCGGCCAGCATGGCGGTGATGTCAACGTCGGGCACCGCGTACGGCGGGTCGGCGAAGACCACGTCGTACGGCTCGCCGCCCGGACCGGCCGCGAGCACGCCGGCCACCTTGCCGGTGACCAGCCGGGCGGCCGGGGCGGCCCGGAGCGCGGCGACGTTCTCCCTGATCACGCGCGCAGCGCGCGGGTCGGACTCGACCAGCAGCACGTGCTCGGCGCCCCGGGAGAGCGCCTCCAGCCCGACCGCGCCGGAGCCGGCGTACAGGTCGGCGAAGCGGGCGCCGGCCAGGTCGATCTCGGTCTGCACCGCGCTGAACAACGCCTCGCGGACCCGGTCGGAGGTGGGTCGGGTACCGGCGCCGGGCGGCGCGGCGATCCGCCGGCCGCCGAGCGTGCCGGCGACGATCCGGGTCACGGTCTACCCCTGCTCATGCAGATGACGCTACGCGACGGCCGGGCCGGCCCGGCCGACACGGTGCGTCCCGCACGGGTGCTCTCATGATCACTGCCGGTATATCAATGATCTCAGATTCATAACATGATCCTTAGCCCATCCTGAGCGCTGTAACGCCGACGGCGATCCGTTTAGGGTCGGCCGGGTGCCGGCGATGCTCCGCCGGCTGCGCGGCGCCGGGGAGCGCCGTCACGGGACGTGCCGCAATGCGACCGGGACCAGAGTCACCGCCACCCCACGCCGCACCCTGACGCATCCTCACCCCGGGAGTACGCGTGATCCGTCCCCAGCCGTCGCTCCGGCGACCGCTCGCCGTGGCCGCCGCCGCGCTGGCCGGCCTCGCCACGGCATTCGCCTTCGCGGCGCCGGCGAGCGCCACCAACACGTCGCCCTCGCCGTCCGCCTCCCCGACCGTGACGGCCTCGCCGAGCACGCCGACGCAGCCGGCGCCGAACTGCGTCAAGGCCGGCGACGCGAAGTACACGCACACCTTCGACGGCCCGAAGGGCACGGCCTCGATCACCCTGACCAACGGCCCGCTCTGCGCGGGCGAGCAGCAGGAGCTGGCCCTGGTGTCGTACGTGACGCCGTCGGCCACCTTCGCCGTGCCGCAGTACGTGCTCGACAAGTCGATCAAGAAGTTCGTCGGCGTGGCCGACGGCGAGCTGGGTGTGGCCACCCTGGACTTCCGGGTCGAGGTGCCGAACTGCCACACCCAGGTCGACTTCCTCTTCGGCAGCACGATCATCGACCCGCTCACCGACACCAGCGACCGGTACGGCGACCGCAAGGTCGGCAGCTCCTCCGGCATCGGCGCCCGGTCCACCGGCCCGAAGGGCTGGTACAACGGCGGCTCGGGCAGCTGCTCGGCGGCGCCCGAGGTGATCGCCGAGTCCGACTGCGCGGGCGGCGTCGAGCTGACCCTGGTCAACCGGACCGGCAACGCCGCGGCGACCTTCACCATCACCGGCAGCGGCGGCTTCACCGAGACCGTCACCGTGCCCATGCGCAAGATCGAGACCCGGAAGCTCAACCCCGGGCAGGCGCAGGAGATCACCGTGACGGCCGCGGGCATGAAGGACTTCACCGGCGGCTGGCAGAAGCCCGAGGACTGCCAGCAGCCCGAGGTCGGCGCGCCGGACGCCGAGTACGAGTCGACCTGCGACGAGATGACCTTCCGGATCAGCAACCCGGAGGACGGCGCGACCGTCACCGCGACCTTCACCCCGAGCAAGGGCGAGGCGAAGACGCTGACCGTCGAGCCGGGCCGTACCGGCTCGGTCAGCTTCAAGGCCGACAAGGGCCTGACCGTGACGGTGACCGGCGACCTGGACTCCGGCGGGCCGCTGGCCTGGAAGCAGCCAAAGGACTGCGCCGAGGGCGGCGCGGGCGGCGGCGAGCCCGGTGAGGGCCTGCCGGTGACCGGTGCGGCGGCCGGCGGCATCGCCGCGGGCGCGCTCGCCCTGCTGGCGGCCGGCGCGGCGCTCTTCGTCGTGGCCCGACGCCGACGGATCCGCTTCACCGCCTGATCCACTGTGGTCGCCTGAGGGCGCGCCGACCGACCGGTCGGCGCGCCCTTCGCGTACCGACCGTCCATCGTGGAGATGCAGTCGTCCGGTGACGCTCGGTCCATCGATGATCTCGAAACGGCAACAACCGCCCTCGGCGGCGGGACGGCCCACTACCCGTCGGTACAGTCACCCGGCGCGCTCGCGCTCGCGCGGACGCGCCGCGGCCCCGAGGAGGTCGCGCTGAGCCATGACCGCTCGGTCCCGCCGGCTCCCGCCTCCCCGGCCGCACACCCCGCGAATCTCCCCCCGTCAGGAGTACACGTGAACCGCCTGAAGTTCCGGCGCGTCGCGGCGATCGCCGCTGGCACGCTGATCGGCCTCGCCGGCGTCGCGACGGTCGCCGGACCCGCGATGGCCCACCACCCCGAGCCCTCGGGCACCTACTGCGCCGCGCCGGACGGCAAGATCATCGTCAGCTGGACCGTCGGCAACAGCGAGACCGACCTCGAGGGCACCATCACCAAGCTCGACTCGACCGTGCCGGGCAGCTTCACCGGCGCGCTGGCGCTGAACGCGGTGCTGCCCAAGAAGGGTGACGGCCCGCTGACCGGCACCCAGGCCCACACCTTCACCGGCGCGCTGCCGGAGCTCAAGCTGACCGTCGAGGCCCGCTGGGAGCGGGGCGACCGGATCATCACCGAGGAGCGCACCGTCTCCGCGCAGCCGGCCGGCGACTGCGCCGCAACCGAGTCGCCGTCGCCGAGCGCGCCGACCACGCCGGAGCCGACGAAGTCCCCGGAGCCGACCAAGTCCCCCGAGGTCACCCCGTCGCCGTCGACCACCAGCCCGACCGCGACGCCGTCGAGCACGCCGAGCGCGCCGGAGGAGCCGGTGTTCCGGCTCGAGGAGACCTGCGACGAGATGACCTTCATCGTGGAGAACCCGGCGAAGGGCATCCCCTTCACCGCCACGTTCACCACCGAGAAGGGCGTCACCAAGAAGCTCGAGTCGACCCCGGGCAAGACCAGCTCGGTCACCTTCGACGCGTACAAGGGCCTGAAGGTCACCGTCTCCTACGACGTGGTCGAGGGCTCCGAGACCATCGAGTACACCCAGCCGAAGAAGTGCGACGAGGGTGAGGGTGGCGGCCTGCCGGTCACCGGCGCCGCCACCGGTGGCATCGCCGCCGGTGCCGTCGTGCTGCTGGCCGCGGGCGCGATCCTGTTCGTGGTGGCCCGCCGCCGCCGGGTGCGCTTCACCGCCTGAGCACCACCTGCCTGAAGCCGAGGGCGCGTCGACCGACTGGTCGGCGCGCCCTCGCGCCGTTCCCGCCCGCGCCGCTGGACCTGCGGGAGGCCCGGCCCGGCGGCTCAGGTCGACCGGTGTTTGCGCCGGCCAGCGCGGACAGCGCACAGCGCGGGCGGCGCGGGCGGCGCGTGGTCCGCGCGGCCTGCCGCACCCGTGCGGGGCTACGTCACCACCCTGCGCGTCCTTTCGAGCTGATGACGTGAACGATTCAGCGCGGGCGAGTGCGGAACGATGCCCGCGGACCGGCGTGGGAACGGCACGGGGCGCGGCTCACCCCGCCGGTCCATCAGCAACCCCATGGCACGGCAGGGGGTGGTCGGAGGTGGCCGCCAAGAGGCGCGCGGGACGGGGGCGAGGCAGGCCGCCGTGAATCGTCTACGTCATCAGCTCGAAAGGACGCGCAGGGGGTGACGTGGCCTCGCACGGCGGGACGGACCGACAGCCCGACGATTCGGCGACGCCCGGCCCCCCACGCCCCGCCGGGGCGGCGCGCAGCCGGGGCGGCGCGCGGCCGGGCGGGGCGCAGCCGGGGCGGCGGGCGGCCGCGCCGGACGCAGCGGCACGACGCGCGACGTCCGGTCGGTCAGCCCTTTTCCAGGTACTCGGCGCGTTCCTCGTCCACCAGCGCGGCGACCGACGCGGCCAGCGCCGGGTGGCGGTCCAGCTCCGGGTCCTCCTCGACCAGGGCGATCGCCTCGGCGCGGGCGTCGCGGATCAGGTCGGTGTCGCGCAGCAGCGACAGCAGCCGCAGGTGCGACCGGCGCCCCGACTGGGTGGCGCCGAGCACGTCGCCCTCCCGGCGCTGTTCGAGGTCAAGTTCGGCCAGCTTGAAACCGTCCGTGGTGGAGGCCACCGCATCCAGGCGTTCGCGGGCCGAGGACCCCTCGGCAGCCTCGGTCACCAGCAGGCAGAGCCCGGGGGCGGTGCCCCGACCCACCCGGCCGCGCAGCTGGTGCAGCTGGGAGACACCGAACCGGTCGGCGTCCAGCACGATCATCACGGTGGCGTTCGGCACGTTGACGCCGACCTCCACCACGGTGGTGGCGACCAGCACGTCCAGGTTGCCGTCGGCGAAGGAGCGCATCACCGCGTCCTTCTCGTCGGCGGGCAGCTTCCCGTGCAGGACGCCGATCCGCAGCCCGTGCAGCGGCCCCTCGGCGAGTAGCGGCGCCACCTCCGTCACGGCCAGCGGCGGCCGCCGCCCGTTGTCGTCCTCCCGCGGCGGCTCCTCCTCGCTCTGCGGCCCCTCGCCGATCCGCGGGCACACCACGTACGCCTGGTGGCCGGCGGCGACCTCCTCGCGCAGCCGGCGCCACGCCCGGTCCAGGAAGGCCGGTTTCTCCGCCGCCGGCACCACGTGCGACGCGATCGGCGAGCGGCCCTGCGGCAGCTGGGACAGGGTGGAGGTCTCCAGGTCGCCGTAGACCGTCATCGCCACCGTGCGCGGGATCGGGGTCGCGGTCATCACCAGCACGTGCGGAGGCTGGTCGGCCTTGGACCGCAGCGCGTCGCGCTGCTCGACGCCGAACCGGTGCTGCTCGTCGACGACCACCAGGCCGAGGTCGGCGAAGTCCACCCCCTCGTAGAGCAGGGCGTGGGTGCCGAGCACGATGCCGGCCCGCCCCTCGGCGACCTCGGTCAGCGCCCGCCGCCGGGCCGCCGCCCCGAGCGAACCGGTGACCAGCTCCACCCGGGTGGCGTCGTCGGCCGCGCCCAGCTCACCGGCCATCGCCAGCGGGCCGAGCAGGTCGAGCATGCCCCGGTAGTGCTGCGCGGCGAGCACCTCGGTCGGGGCGAGCAGCGCCGCCTGCCCCCCGGCGTCGACCACCTGGAGCATGGCCCGCAGCGCCACCACCGTCTTGCCCGAACCCACCTCGCCCTGCAACAGCCGGTGCATCGGGTGCGGGGTGGCCAGGTCGGCGGCGATCTCGACGCCGACGTCGCGCTGCCCGGGAGTCAGCTCGTACGGCAGCCGGGCGTCGAACGCGTCGAGCAGTCCGCCGGGCTTCGGCGGGCGGGGCCGGGCCGGCCAAGACGCCGCCCGGTGCTTGCGCTGCACCAGGGTGAGCTGGACGGCGAACGCCTCGTCCCACTTGAGCCGGCGGCGCGCCCGGTAGAGCTCCTCCTTGCTGGAGGGGCGGTGGATCTCCCGCAGGGCGGTGCCGATGCCGACCAGGTTGCGCCCGGCTCGCACGGACGCCGGCAGCGGGTCCTCCGGCGGGGTGAAGGTGTCCAGCACCACCCGGACGCAGCGGGCGATCACCCAGGTCGGTACGGCCGCGGCGGCCGGGTAGACCGGGATCAGCGCGCCGGCGAACTCCTCGATCTCCTCGCTCGCCGCCGCCTCGCCGTCGGTCGAATCCCCGAGGAGCTGGTATTCCGGGCCGTTGAGCTGCCGCTTGCCCCGGAACTCGGTGACCTTGCCGGCGAAGAGCCCCCAGCGCCCGGGGCGCAGCTCCCGCTCCCGCCACGCCTGGTTGCCGAAGAAGGTCAGGGTGAGCACGCCGCCGGAGCCGTCGCCGACGGTCACCTCCAGCAGGTTGCCCCGGCGCTGGCGCATCGGCCGCACCGCCGTGCGCTGCACCTGGGCCAGCACGGTGACCTGCTCGCCCACGTCGAGGGAGCGGATGTCGGTGTGCTCGCCGCGCTCGTCGTACCGGCGGGGGAAGTGGTAGACCAGGTCGCCGGCGGTGTGCAGGTCGAGGTGGCTGGCCAGGGCCTTGGCCGTCTTCTCCCCGACCAGCTTCTTCAGCGGCGTGTCCACCGTGGACGCCTCGGACGTCATTCGACCCCCACCAGGAGCGGATAGTGCGGCTGGCCGCCCGGGTACGCCTGCACCTCGACGAACGGCCAGCGCCGGCCGACGTGCGCGCGCACCGCGTCGGCGAGACCGTCCGGGGCGTCCGCGCCGGTGAGCAGGGTGACCAGCTCACCACCGCCGCCCAGCATCCGGTCGACCACCGCGGCGCAGGTGTCGACCAGGTCGGCGCCGATCAGGTGCACCTCCCCCTCCACCAGCGCCAGCACGTCGCCGGGGCGGCAGGGGCCGGCCACGGTGAGCGCCTCCCGGCTGGCGTGGCAGACCTCGGCGTACCGGCAGGCGCCGGCGGCCTCGGCCATCGCGATCACGTCGTCCTCGAAGCGCCGCCGGGGGTCGCGCACCGCGAGCGCGGCCAGCGCCTGCACCGGCGAGCGGGTCGGCACCACGCTGACCTTGATGCCCAGCCGGTGCGCCTCCTTCGCGGCGGCGCTCGCCACGGCCTGGGTGTTCGGGTCGTTGGGGAGCACCACCACGCGGGCCGCGTCGGTGGCACGGATCGCGTCCAGCAGCTCGCCGGTGGACGGGTTGCCCGGCACGACCGTGGCCCCCTCGCCGGCGAAGAGTTCCGCGATGCCCGCGCCGGCGGCGACCACCACGGCCGCCCGACCGTCCGCGGACGGGCCGGGCCGGGGCGCCGGCGCGGTCTGGTCGGCGAAGCGGGTCACCGAGATCCGGTACGGCCGGCCGGCGACCACGCCCGCCTCGACCGCGGCGCCCACGTCGTTGACGTGCACGTGCACGTTCCAGGTGGTGGAGGCCGCCGGTGATGCGCCGTCGCCGACCACCACCAGCGAGTCGCCCAGCCCGGCCAGTTCGGCGCGCATCCGGGCCACCGCCTCGTGGTCGGCGTCGAGCAGGAACTGCACCTCGTACGCGTACTCGTCGGAGCCGGCCTCGCGGACGGTGGTGAGCGGCGGGCGGACCGCCCGGGTCACCGGCGCCGGCCGGGGTGGGCTCTCCCCGGTGACCACCTCGACCAGCGCGTCGAGCAGCAGGCAGAGACCCCGGCCGCCGGCGTCGACGACGCCGGCCCGGGCCAGCTCGGGCAGCTGCTCCGGGGTGCGGGCCAGGGCGCGGGCGGCCTCGCCCGCCGCCGCCCGGGCCACCGTGCGCAGGTTGTCGCTGTCGGCCTGCTCGGCGGCCGTCGCGGCGGCCGCGACCACCGTCAGCAGGGTCCCCTCCACCGGGCGGGCGACGGCCGCGTAGGCCGCGTCGGCGGCGGCGCGCAGCGCGACGGCCAGCTCCCGGCCGGCGACGGCCGGGACGGGGGCGAGCGCGTCGGCCAGGCCGCGCAGGATCTGCGACAGGATCACCCCGGAGTTGCCCCGGGCGCCGAGCAGCGCCCCGCGCGCCATCAGCCGCAGCGCGTGCCCGTGCGCGGTGGGCCCGTCCCCCGGGAGGGTGTCGAGGTCCATCGCCAGCGCCTGCTGGGCGGAGGTGAGAGTGAGCACCATGTTGGTGCCGGTGTCGCCGTCGGGGACGGGGTATACGTTGAGCTCGTCGATCTCGCCCTGGTGGCGCCGCAGCGCGGTGAGCCCACCCGCGCACCAGCGGCGCACCGCGGCGGCGTCGAGGGTGTCCAGCACGGCCAGAAGCCTACTGTCGCGCACCGACACCCGCCCGGGCCGGACGGCCCGCCCCGGCGTGTCTCCCGCGCCCGCCGTGACGGTGGCCCGGCTCACAGCCGGCCGGTCCCTCCGGGGCGGTTGGTCCGACACCCCGGTCATCGGGTAACCTGGCCAGGTTGCCCGGGCAGCGCCTGCCGGCGACCTCATGAACGTATCAATCCCAGGAGTATCCCGTGGCTAGCGTGTGCGACGTCTGTGGCAAGGGACCGGGCTTCGGCCACAACGTGTCCCACTCGCACCGGCGGACCAACCGCCGCTGGAACCCGAACATCCAGTCGGTGCGTACCCCGGCCGGTGGCGGTAACACCAAGAAGATGCAGGTCTGCACCTCGTGCATCAAGGCCGGCAAGGTCACCCGCGCCTGACGCGGTAACGCCTCCAGCTCGAACATTCGCCAGCACCGGCGGGCCGTGACGGTCCGCCGGTTCTGTCGTGTCCGGGGCCGATCGCCGCACCGGTGACCGGTCCCCGACGACTCTCTCGACCCGCCCCCGGCGCCCGGCTACGGTCTGCGTGCGCCGCCCGACCGACCGGTCTCCGGCCTCGGCGCACCGACGCCGTACGGAGGACGACCGGTGGACCTGGACCTGGGCCGCGACGAGCTGATCTTCATCGGCGCGGCGCTCGGCATGCTGCGCTGGCTCGACGAGCAACTCCCGCCCGGCGCCGTGGTGCTGGTCGAGGAGCCCGACGTCATCCGCCGCCGGGACGTCGCGGCGCTCGCGGCCGACCTGCCCGTCGTCTCGCGGGTGGTGCCCGCCGAGTACCAGACCGGGCTGGACGTCGACGCGCTGCTGACCCGGGAACCGGGGCTGGCCACCGCGCGGCTGGTGGTGCCCGGCATCGAGTACGCCGTCCCGGCCGCCGCCCGGCTGGCCGACCGGCTCGGCCTACCCGGCGCCGGCCCGGAGGCCGCCGAGATCTTCGCCGACAAGCACCGGATGCGGCAGGTCGCGGCCGGGGCCGGGCTGCCCAACCCGGCGTACGAGCTCGTCGGCACGCCCGAGCGGGCGGCGGCCTTCGCGCAGCGCTTCGGCGGCCGGTGCGTGCTGAAGCCGACCCGGCGCTCCGGCAGCCTCGGCGTGCAGCTGATCACCGAACCGGCGGCGATCGCCTCGGCCTGGGCGACGACCGCCGCGCCGGAGGAGCCGCCCGAGGCCACCGACCGGGGCCTGCCCACCGAGGTGCTGGTCGAGCAGCTGGTCGTCGGCCCCGAGCACAGCGTCGAGCTGCTGGTCGCCGACAGCGAGGTGTGCTTCGCCAACGTCACCGACAAGCGGGTGCTGCCCGGCCCCCGACCGGTCGAGACCGGTCACACCGTGCCGTCCGCCCTGCCCGCGGCCGCCCGGGCCGAGCTGGTCGAGGTCGCCAGCCGGCTGGCGGCGGCGGCCGGGTTCCGCACCGGGGTGCTGCACAGCGAGTGGATCGTCGCCGACGGGGTGCCGACCCTGGTGGAGTGCGCCGCCCGACTGCCCGGCGACATGATCGCCGCGCTGGTCTCGGTCGCGTACGACTGCGGGTTCATCCCCGCGTACCTGCGGCTGCTGCGCGGCGAACGGCCCGCGCTGCCGGCCCGGCCGGCGGGCGCGGCGGCGGTGGAGTTCCTGCTCGCCCCGCCCGGCACGGTGACCGCCGTGACGGGCGTGCGCGCCGCGCTGCGGGCGCCCGGGGTGCTCAGCGCGCAGGTGGACGTCGCGGTCGGCGACACCCTCGGCGAGGTGGTCTGCTCGGCCCGGCGCAGCGGTCTGGTGCTGGCCTGGGGCGACGACCCGGCCGAGGCGACCCGGGCCGCCCGGCACGCGGCGGGGCTGGTGGAGATCAGCGTCGGCTGAGACCGACCCCGCCGGACCGGGTCAGAGGGTACGGCCGAAGGAGAGGCAGCCCGGCGCGTCGGCGTAGAAGCCGAAGTTGGGGATCCGCTCGTACCCGGCCGAGGTGTACATGCCGATCGCCTCGGGCTGCTTGTCGCCGCACTCCAGGATCATCCGCTTGCGCCCGTGGTAGCGGGCGGACTCCTCGACGGCGGCCAGCACGGCGCGGGCCACCCCGCGGCCCCGGGCGGTCGGGGCGGTGTACATCCGCTTCAGCTCGGCGGTGTCGTCGCCGTGGCTGCGCCAGCCGCCGCAGCCGACCGGTTCGCCGTCGAGGTACGCGACCAGGAAGGCGCCCTGCGGTGGGACGAACTCGGCCGCGTCGACCGGCGTCTCGTCGCCGCTGCCGCCGTACCGCTGGCCCAGGTCGGCCAGGGCCGCGCGGATCAGCGACCGCGCCACCGGCGAGTCGAAAGCCAGCGCGCGAATCTCGATCTCACTCACGGGTGAAGGGTACGACCACCCCTTACCGGAAGTGGTCCCAGCCCCGACCGTCGTACTTCTCACCGTCGACGGTGACGCCGGCGCCCTCCACCACCCGGCCGACCGGCCGCCACTCGTCGGGCAGCGCCACCGAGCGCGGGAAGGTCGCGGCGAGCGCGTGGTCGTCGCCCCCGGCGAGGATCCACGAGTACGGGTCGACGCCGAGCGCCTGCGCGGCGTCGCGCATCTGGCGGGGCACCTCGAAGGCGTCCCGGTGCACGTCGAGGCCGACCCCGCTGGCCTTCGCCACGTGCCCCAGGTCGGCCAGCAGCCCGTCCGAAATGTCGATCATGGCGGTGGCGCCGAGCCGGGCCGCGTGCGGGCCGGCGGCGTACGGCACCTCCGGCCGCCGGTACGCCTCGACCAGCAGCCGGGGCGTGCGGAACCCACGGGAGAGCACGGTCAGCCCGGCCGCCGCCCAGCCGCTGCGCCCGGCCACCGCCACCACGTCCCCGGGCCGCGCCCCGGAGCGCACCACCGGCGCCCGGCCGCCCAGGTCGCCGAGGGCGGTGACGGCGATGGTCAGGGTCGGGCTGGCGGACATGTCCCCGCCCACCACGCTCGCCCCCACCTTGGCCGCCTCCGCGGCCAGCCCGTCGGCCAGCTCCTCCGCCCAGGCCGTCTCCAGGTCCGTCGGCATGCAGAGCGCGACCAGCAGCGCGGTCGGGGTGGCCCCCATGGCGGCGATGTCGGCCAGGTTGGCCGCCGCCGCCCGGTGGCCGACGTCCCGCGCGCCGGACCAGTCCCGCCGGAAGTGCCGCCCCTCGACCAGCACGTCCGTCGACGCGACCACCCGCGCGTCCGGGGCGGCGACCACCGCGCCGTCGTCGCCCGGACCGAGCAGGCAGCCCGATCCGTACGTCAGCCGCGCGGTCACCCGGTCGATCAGGCCGAACTCCCCGACACCCCCGACACTCATGCCACTCCCTCGCCGCGCTCGCTCACTGCTTCCCCTCGACCACCGATAGGGATCACGCCTGCTCCGTAAGGTACTTTCACCCTTCGGGCCGCCCACGGGCGGCGACGGACGGAGGTCGAGTCGTGGTACAGGCGTACATCCTCATCCAGACCGAGGTCGGCCGGGCGCGTGACGTGGCCGGGCTGATCGCGGACCTTGCCGGCGTGGTACGGGTCGACGCCGTCACCGGGCCGTACGACGTGGTGGTGCTCACCGAGGCGAACACCGTCGACGAGCTCGGCAAACTCATCGTCAGCAAGGTGCAGATGGTGCCCGGCATCACCCGCACCCTCACGTGTTCGGTGGTGCGCCTGTAAGTGGACGAGATGACTTCCTCCCCGACCGCCGGCGCCGAGCCGGCCGAGCAGACCGCCGGCCCGAAGCCGGCCGCGCCGACCGCCGCCCGCAAGCCGGGCTGGGACCGGTCGACCCGCCGGGCCGCGCTGGTCGCCACCCTGGTCGCGGTGCCGGTGACGGTGGCCGTGGCCGGGTTCACCTTCGCCAAGCTGGCGCCGGACACCCCGGCCGCCGCGCCCAGCCCCACCGCCACCACCGCCCGCCCGCAGTCCACCACCCCGGTCGAGATGGCCGCCCCGGCGCTGGCCGCCCGGCCGGCCACCGTCTGCCGGGCGCTGATGTCACAGCTCCCGCCGTCGGTGCGGGACCTGGCCCAGCGGCCGGTGACCGCCGGCGCCGAGCAGAACGCCGCGTACGGCGACCCGGCCCTCACCGTGGCCTGCGGCGGCGCCGAGCCGGCCGTCCCGGCCACCGGCGACGTCTGGACGGTCAACAAGGTCTGCTGGTACGCGGCCGAGGAGGCCGGCGCGACCGTGCTCACCACCGTCGACCGGGAGACCGCCGTCCGGGTCACCGTCCCCCGCGCGTACGAGCAGCCGTTGCAGTGGATCGCCCCGCTCGCCGACGCCGTGGTCGCCTCGGTCCCCTCCGCCGGCGACACCCCCGCCGGCTGCACCGCCTGACCCCCCGCCCGGGCCCACGCCCGGACTCGGGTGCACTTTCTGAGCAAGAGTGGCCATTCGCGCGCGGATGGCCACTCTTTCCGTGAAAGTGGGCGGATCTTGAGGGGGGCGCGGGTCAGCGGGGGCCGGCGTTGCGGTGCAGGGCGGTGCGGATGAGGCGGTTGACCAGCTTGGGGTACTCCAGGCCGGAGGCCGCCCACATCCGGGGGAACATCGACGTCGGGGTGAAGCCCGGCATCGTGTTGATCTCGTTGAGGTAGACGTCCAGCTCCGGGGTGACGAAGAAGTCGACCCGGGCCAGGCCGGAGCAGTCCAGCGCGGTGAAGGCCCGGGTGGCGTACTCGCGCACCTGCCGGGTCACCTCGTCCGGCAGCCCGGCGGGGATGTCGTACTCGCAGGCGTCGTCGATGTACTTGGCCTCGAAGTCGTACCAGTCGTGGCCGGAGACCACCCGCACCTCGGCCAGCACGGACGCCTCGGGCGCGCCGCCCGCCTCGCCCTCCAGCACGCCGCACTCGATCTCGCGGCCGACGATGGCGCCCTCGACCAGCACCTTGGTGTCGATCTCGCGGGCGGTGGCGACCGCCGCGTCGAGCTGCGCCCAGTCGTCGACCTTGGTGATGCCGAACGACGAGCCGGCCCGGGACGGCTTGACGAAGACCGGCAGGCCGAGCCGCTGCTTGTCCTGCTCGCTGAGCGTCATCCCGTTGCGCAGCACCGCGTACGGGCCGACCGGGATGCCCTCGGCGGCGCAGAGCTTCTTGGTGAACTCCTTGTCCATCGCGGCGGCGGAGGCGAAGACGTTCGCCCCGACGTACGGGATGTCGGCCATCTCCAGCATGCCCTGGATGGTGCCGTCCTCGCCGTACGCGCCGTGCAGCACCGGGAAGACCACGTCCACGTCGGCGAGCGCCCGGGGCCCCTCGGTCGGGTCGAGCACCATCAGGCCACCCGCGGTCGGGTCGGCGCGGAGCACCACCTCGGCACCGGAGCCGGCGGTGATCTCCGGCAGCTTGCGGTCGCTGATGGCGAGCCGGGCCGGGTCACCGCTGGCCAGCACCCACTGCCCCTGGCGGGTGATGCCGACCGGCACCACCTCGAACTCGTCGGGGTCCAGCGCGCCGAGCACACTGCCGGCGCTGACGCAGGAGATGCCGTGCTCGGGGCTGCGGCCGCCGAAGACGATCGCCACGCGGGTCTTGCCTGGGGTGGTCACTGGGTCACCTCTCGGTACGCGACTGCGGAGCCGCCAGCGGCGCTCACCCGGTCGACCTTACTGTGGGTGGCGGCGCGCCGAAGGCGATACCCGGGAGGACGCGTACCTCCCTCGCAAACGGTCACCCGTACCGATACGGTGCGTAGTCGACTCAGTCGCCTCCGACGCTGACGGCGCCGTGCCGGCGGCCGACGGCGATGACCTTCACCCGCTGCCGCCCGGCGCGCACCATGCCCAGCGCCATGAACGCCCCGGCGATCCGGTCGGCGGCCTCCCGGCTGCTCGCACCGACCACCTGGCGGCGGCGCTCGGGGGCCCGTCGCTCGTCCCGGACCTCGCCCTCGACGGGGCGGACGTCCGTGAGCACCACGAGGAAACGGGTCATCGCCGCTCGCCCTGCCATCCGGTCAGCCTCATCCCGCAGTCCCTCCGCGATGGACGGTGGCGGTGGCACGTGGCGATCGGGTACGGGGGAGTAAACCCGATCGCCACGCGCCCCATCCCCTCCGGTCGCTCACCACCGCCGTCGCCACGACAACCGTTGGTGAGGACGCCATCACAGATTGACAGGTGGACACGCGTGAATGCAACTCTCATCGACGTTCTCTCATGCACGCGTTCCCGGAAAGATATGTCACCATCGACGTATGGCTCCGAAGACCGCCCGGGCCCGCCGGCTGGGCATCGCCCTGCGCACCCACCGCGAGGCCGCCGGCCTGACCCTCGAGGCCGCCGCCGACGAGATCAACAGCACCCGCAGCACCCTGTCCCGCTACGAGAACGCCCAGACGCTGGTCAGCCCGGCCACCGTGCGCGCGCTGCTCAGCCTCTACGGCGTCGGGTCGGACGACATCGCGGCGGCGGTGCAGCTGGCCAAGGACACCCGTAAGCCCGGGTGGTGGGTGCCGTACTCGCACCTGCTGGACAAACGCACCATCGACTTCATCGCCCTGGAGGCGGAGGCGACCGGCATCGCCAACTTCGAGCCCTCGGTGGTGCCCGGCCTGTTGCAGACCGCGGACTACATCCGGGGCGTGATGCGCGGCGGGCCGCACACCCTCGGCGACGACCAGGTCGAGCAGCGGGTGCAGCTACGGCTGGACCGGCAGCAGCGGATCACCGCCGACGACCCGCCCATCTTCGACGCGATCATCGACGAGGGCGCGCTGCTGCGCCCGGTCGGCGACCGCTCGGTGATGGAGCGGCAGCTGCACCACCTGCTCAAGATGGCCGAGCTGCCCAACGTCACGGTGCAGGTCATCCCGCTGGCGGCGGGCTACCACCGGGGCACCCGCGGCTCGCTGCACATCCTGGAGTTCGCCGACCCCGAGGACCCGATCATCGCCTCGGTGGAGACGGTCGCCGGGCAGATGGTCCTCGACCGGCCGGGCGACCTGCGTACCTGCACCAAGATCATGGAACACCTGCGGACCGTCGCGCTCAGCCCGACGGACAGCCGCGACCAGCTCCTGCAACTGTTGAAGGGACGGTAGGACCATGACACCGACGATCAGCGCGGCGCTGGCGACGGCCAGCTGGCGCAAGAGCACATACAGCGGGGACCAGGGCGCCTGCGTGGAGCTGGCGACCGTGCCGGACCTGGTGGCGGTCCGCGACTCGAAGGACCCGGCCGGCCCGGTGCTGCTCTTCCCCACGGCCGCCTGGGCCGCCTTCGCCACCGCCCCACCCCGCCCCTGACCCCGGCCCCACCCATCGGGTTGGTCACGAAGTTCGCGTCCCGGATGGCCCGACCCGGGACGCGGACTCCGTGGTCAACCCGGTGGGCCGCCGGGCCGGGTCAGGCCGCCAGGGTGGGCTGGGGAGCGGGAGCGGCGCGCAGCGCCTCCAACGCGGCGATGGCCACGCCGCGCGCGCCGGCCATGTCGCGGTCGGGCACCAGGGCGAAGGTGGCCACCGCCGCCTGCTCGGCGCGGAGCACCGTGTTTTCCCGCACGGTGGCCAGGAACCACTCCCGGAACTCCGGCGCCGCCTCCACCACCCCACCCCCGACGAAGTACGCGTGCGGGTCGGTGAAGTTGGCCGCGATGGTGAACAGCCGGCCGAGCGCCGCCGCCTGCTGGGCGAAGACCTCCCGGGCCAGTTCGTCGCCGCGCTCGGCGTACGCCCGCAGCAGCTTGGCGGCCCGGTCGGCCGGCTCGGCGGCGAGCGGGTGGGCGGGGTGGCGCCCCAGCCAGAACGGCAGCAAACTGCGCCGGATCCCGGTCAGCGAGGCGATGCTCTCGGCGTCCCCGACGAAGCCGCAGGCGCAGGTCGGCTCCGGCTGGCCGGGGGCGAGCAGCCCGGTCAGCGGGATGTGCACGTGCCCGAACTCGCCGGCCATCCCGGCCGCGCCGGTGACCACCCGACCGTTCTCCACCACGCCGCCGCCGAGCCCGGTGCCGACGATCGCCGACACCGAGGAGCGGACCATCGCCTCCGCTCCGAAGTGGACGTGGTGGGCGTAGAGCGCGGCCGCGTTGCCGTCGTTGTGGTAGACCACCGGCAGGCCGAGCCGCCGCTCCAGCGCGCCGCGCACGTCGTACCCGTGCCAGGCCGGCTGGGCGAAGTTGGTCGACCCCCGCGAGGAGATGACGCCGGTCGCGCTGGCCGGCCCCGGCGTGTCCAGCCCGACCGCCCGCACCAGCTCGCGGGGCACGCCGGTGTGCGCCAGGACGCCGTCCAGCGCGCGGGCCAGCGCCTCGATCGCCGCCTCCGGGCCGGCCTGGACCTCGCTGGGGATCTCCAGCAGCCCGTCGACCAGGAACCGGCCGTCCAGGGTGAGCACGGTGGCGTTGTCGCTCGTGCCACCGTTGTCCAGACCGACCACCACCGGCACGTCCACGCTGCCACCGCCTCCCGCCCGACCTTGGAACGAGGCTAGTTCCCGTCTTTCGCCCCCGCCATGCCGCGAACGGCCATCACGCCCGCCGATCGGCGGCCGGGCGGTCAGTCCGGCCGGCGGGCGGTGACCGCGGTGGCGTCCCACTCCGGCTCTCGCACCACCGCCGGCACCAGCCCCAGCGCGCTCATCGCCGCGCAGAGGGCGTCCGCCTGGGTCTCGCTGACCTCCACCACCAGGTGGCCACCGGGCGCCAGCCAGTCCACCGCCCCGGCCGCCACCCGGCGCAGCACGGCCAGCCCGTCCGCCCCGCCGTCCAGCGCCACCGGCGCCTCGTGCAGCCGCGCCTCGGCCGGCAGCAGCGCCACCGCCTCCGTCGGCACGTACGGGGCGTTGGCCACCACCAGGTCGAGCCGTCCCCGCCAGGCCGACGGGAGCGGGTCGTACAGGTCGCCGGTCAGCACCGGCACGTCGTGGCCGGCGAGGTTGCGCCGGGCGCAGGCCACCGCGGCCGGGTCCACGTCGACGGCGGCGAGCCAGCGCGGGGCGAGGCGCCCGGCGAGGGCGAGCGTGGTGCCGCCGGAGCCGCAGCAGAGGTCGACCACCGCCGGCGCCGGCCCGGCGACCGCGGCCGCGGCCTCCACCAGCAGGGCGGTACGGCCCCGCGGCACGAAGACGCCGGGGTCGACGGCGACCCGCAGCCCGCAGAACTCGGCCCAGCCGAGCAGGTGTTCCAGGGGAACGCCGGCGACCCGGCGGTCGGCGAGCGCGGTCAGCGTCTCGGCGGAGTCGGCCGCGGTGAGGAGCAGTTCCGCCTCGTCCTCGGCGTAGACGCAGCCGGCGGCGCGCAGCCGCGAGACGAGAGCAGGACGGTCGACGTGGAACGCGGTCGGTGCCATGGGATGCCTTTCGGGAACGCTCGTCGGCGCTCCCGGCCGTCGCCTAGCGGTGCGACGGGGACTCGGAGGGGAGCGCCGTTCCTGCTGTCTGGCGGATCGGACTCACCTCCTCGGGTCGGGGCCCGCGCGGGCCGGGATCACGATAGCGGACGGACCGGCCCGGCGGCGTCCAGCGCGGCGGCGATGTCGGCGACCAGGTCGGCGGTGTCCTCCACCCCGCAGGAGAGCCGGACGAAGCCCGGCGCGGTGTCGTCGCCCCACTGCGCCCGCCGGTCGGCGGTGGTGTGCAGGCCGCCGAAGGACGTCGCGGCGACGACCAGCCGGGCGGCCTCGACGAACCGGCTCACCCGGTCGGCGGCGCCGAGGTCGAAGGAGACCACGCCGGGCATCCGCCGCATCTGCGCCGAGGCCACCGGGTACGCCGGGTCCTCCGGTCGTCCGGGCCAGCGCAGGCCGGTCACGTCGGCGCGCCCGGCAAGCAGCTCCGCCACCGCCGCCGCGTTGGCGGACTGCCGGGCCAGCCGCAGGTCGAGGGTGCCCAGCGACCGGTGCGCCAGCCAGGCGTCGAAGGCCCCGGGCACCGCGCCGGTGGTGGTGCGCCAGGCGGTCAGCGTCTCCACCAGCTCCGCCGAGCGGGTCGCCACGTAGCCCAGCAGCAGGTCGGAGTGCCCGGTCAGCGCCTTCGTGCCGGAGGCGACCACCAGGTCGGCGCCGAGGTCCAGCGGGCGCTGCCCGAGCGGGGTGGCGGTGGTGTTGTCGACCACCAGCAGGGTGCCGGCGGCGTGCGCCTCCCGCGCGAGCGCGGCCACGTCGGCCACGTCCAGGCCGGGGTTCGCCGGGGTCTCCAGCATCAGCAGCCGGACGCCCTCGAACGACGGGTACGGCCCGACGGTCGGCACGAACCCGACCCGCACCCCCATCCCCTCCAGGGTGGCGGTGGCGAAGGCGCGCACCGGGAAGTACCCGTCGGCGGGGAGGAGCACGGTGTCCCCGGGCCGCAGCACGGCCAGCAGCAGCCCGGTGATGGCGGCCTGACCGCTGGCGAAGACCCGGCAGTCGCCCCCCTCCAACTCGCCGATGGCCGACTCCAGCAGCCGCCGGGTGGGGTTGTCCGGCCGGCCGTAGCCGTTCGCCGCGGCGGCCGGCCCCGCCCACGGGTCGAGGTGGTACGGCGCGGCGAAGACCGGCCCGGGCAGGAACGGGTCGCCGGGCACCGGCTCCGGCAGCCCGGCCCGGACGCAGCGGGTGCCGTCCCGCCACTGCGGCTCGGCGGCGCTCACTCGTACGACTCGGGCTTGGCGGTGCGGCTCATCAGGGCGTCCACGGCGAGCCGGGGGTCCATGCCCTCGTGGCAGATCCGCTCGATCTGCTCGGTGATCGGCATCTCCACGCCGTGCGCCCGGGCCAGGTCCCGGATCGCCAGGCAGCTCTTCACGCCCTCGGCGGTCTGCCGGGTCGCCGCCTGCGCCTGCTCCAGCGTCTCCCCCCGGCCGAGGTGCTCGCCGAAGGTGCGGTTGCGGGCCAGCGGCGAGGAGCAGGAGGCGACCAGGTCACCCATGCCGGCGAGGCCGGCGAAGGTGATCGGGTCGGCGCCGAGCGCGACGCCCAGCCGGGCGGTCTCGGCGAGCCCGCGGGTCATCAGCATCGCCCGGGTGTTGTCGCCGAACCCCATCGCGGTGGCGATCCCGTACGCCAGGGCGATCACGTTCTTGACCGCCCCGCCCAGCTCGCAGCCGATCACGTCGTCGTTGGTGTACGGGCGGAAGTACGGCGTCCGGATGGAGGACTGCACCAGCGCGGCGCGGCGGGCGTCGGTGCCGGCGACCACGGTCGCGGCGGGCTGCTCGGCGGCGATCTCGGGGGCCAGGTTGGGCCCGGAGACCACCACCACCCGGTCCGGGCTGACCCCGGCGGTCTCGACGATCACCTCGCTCATCCGCCGGGTGGTGCCCAGCTCGATGCCCTTCATCAGGGAGACCAGGGTCGAGTCCGGGGCGAGGTGGCCGGCCCAGTCGGCGAGGTTGCCGCGCAGCGTCTGCGACGGCACCGAGAGCACCACCAGCTCGGCGCCGGAGATCGCCTTGGCCGCCTCGCCGGTCGCGGTGACCCGCTCGGGCAGCCGCAGGTCGGGCAGGTAGTCCGGGTTGCGCCGGTGGACCCGGATCGCGTCGGCGACCGACTCCCGCCGGGCCCAGATCGTCACGTCCCGGCCGGCGTCGGCGAGGATCTTGGCGAAGGCGGTCCCCCAGGACCCGGCCCCCAGCACCGCCACGTGGCCGCTCATGCCCTCGCCTCCACACGATCGGCGGCGCCCGGCGCCACCACACTGAGCTGGTCGATCCGCTCGCTCATTCGGTCACCTCGGGAGTACGCGGACGGGTGGGACGTTCCCACAGCGGGGGCGGCGTGCCACCCCGGATGTCGGCGAGCAGGTCGCGCAGGCTCAACATGATCTCGTCGGTCATCTCCTCCAGCACCACCCGGCTCGGGGCGGCGCCCGCCCAGCGGCTCAGGTCGACCGGCTCGCCGGCGACCACGGTCACCGGGGTGCGGGGGCGCAGGCCGAAGCGGGTGGTCCGCGGGTCGAACAGCTTCTCCGGGCCCCACATCGCCAGCGGGATCACCGGCGCGCCGGTGGCCAGCGCCAGCCGGGCCGCCCCGGTCTTGCCCTTCATCGGCCACAGCTCCGGCTCGCGGGTGGTGGTGCCCTCCGGGTAGATCACCACCGCGCCGCCGGCGTCGAGCGCGGCGATCAGCTGGTCCAGCGACTTGACCGCGTCGGCGGTGCCGCGTTCCACCGGGATCTGCCGGCAGCGGTGCAGGATCCACCCGATCACCGGCACCCGGAACACGCTGGCCTTGCCGAGGTACTGCGGCCAGCGGCCGGCCTCGTAGATGAAGTGCGCCGAGACCAGCGGGTCGGCGTGCGAGAGGTGGTTGGGCACGATGATGATGCCGCCGTCGCGGCGCAACTGCTCGGCGCCGCGCCAGGTACGCCGGGTCCAGACCAGCATCACGGGCTTGACCAGCGCCACGGCGAAACGTTGCCAGAAACCCAGCCTGCGCCGTGTCACCCTGCCTCCTCGTCGCCCAACCCCGCGCGCCGCACCCACCGGTGCGGCCCGCAGCGGAAATCATGCCTGCTCGCCCCGGGTACGGCCAGTGCGGGTACCACCGTCGACGCTGGCAGGATTGTCGCGTGGGTCAGCCGAGGTGGACCGTGGTGGTGCCGGTGAAGCGCCTGGGCGCGGCGAAGAGCCGGCTGCGGGGCGCGCTGCCGGCCGTACCCCACGAGGAGCTGGCCCTGGCCCTGGCGGCCGACACGGTCCGCGCGGTGCGGGCCTGCCCCACGGTCGCCGAGGTCCTGGTGGTCACCGGCGACGAGCGGGCCGCGGCGCTGCTGGGCACGGCCGGCGCCCGGATCGTGCCGGACGAGCCGGAGGCCGGGTTGAACGCCGCGTTCCGGCACGGCGCCGCGGCCGCCGCCGCGGGCGCCTGGGTGGCGGGCCTCACCGCCGACCTGCCGGCGCTGCGTCCGGCGGAGCTGGCGGCGGCGCTGCGGGCCGCCGCCGGCGACCCGGGGGTACGCCGCTTCGTCGCCGACGCCCCGGGCAGCGGCACCGTGCTGCTCACCACACCGCCCGGCGTGCCGCTGGCGCCCCGGTTCGGGGTCGGCTCGGCGGCGGCGCACGCCGCGAGCGGGGCGCTGCCGCTGGCCGGGCCGTGGCCCTCGCTGCGCCGCGACGTGGACACCGCCGCCGACCTGGCGGCGGCGCGGCACCTCGGGCTGGGGCCGCGCACCGCCGCGCTCGCCGCGGCCCGCAGGGCGAGCGCGTCGGGGTACGGTGCTGGCATGCAGGGCACGGTGGCGACCTTCGACGCGCAGACCCGCACCGGCGTGCTGCTCCTGGACGACGGCACCGAGCTGGCCTTCCCGGCGCCCGCCTTCGACGCCTCCGGGCTGCGGCTGCTCCGCCTCGGGCAGCGGCTGCGGGTGGACCTCGGTCCGGACGGCGAGGTCGTCCGGGTGACATTGCCGACGATGGCCTGAGCCGACCCGCCCGAGTTCATTTTGCGTTAACCCGGATCGGGTGATTATGAGCGGGTGAGCACCCCTCGCGAGCACCCCGCCCGCCCGCCCCACGCCGCCGACCCGACCGGCCCCCGCAACGGCGCCCGCCGCCGCGGCGGCACCCGCGCTCCCGAGGAGAAGGTCACCACCGCACCCGACTCCCCCGGCGCCAGCGCCGCCGGGGCCTCCGCCGGGCTGGAGGAGGTGCTCGACCCGGGCGACCGGCCCACCCCGCCGACCGGTCCGAACGGCGAGCCGCCGGCCGTCGCGCCGCTGCCCGAGGACCGGTTCCTCAACCGGGAGCTCTCCTGGCTGGACTTCAACGCCCGGGTGCTGGCGCTCGCCGAGGACCCCGGCACGCCGCTGCTGGAGCGGGCCAAGTTCCTGGCCATCTTCGCCAGCAACCTCGACGAGTTCTTCATGGTGCGGGTGGCCGGGCTGAAGCGCCGCCTCTCCGCCGGCCTGCCGGTACGCGGCGGCGACCGGCTGCCGCTGCGCGCCCAGCTGGAGCTGATCACCGAGAAGACCGCCGAACTGGTCGGCCGGCACGCCGCCTGCTTCGTCGAGGACGTGCTGCCCAAACTGGCCGCCGAGGACGTCCGCATCCTGCGCTGGGCGGAGCTGGACGACCCCGAGCGGGAACGGCTGCGCACCTACTTCCGGGAGCACATCTTCCCGGTGCTCACCCCGCTCGCCGTCGACCCGGCGCACCCGTTCCCGTACATCTCCGGCCGGTCGCTGAACCTGGCGGTGGCGGTTCGCGACCCGGACGGCGGCTCCGAGCTGTTCGCCCGGGTGAAGGTGCCCAACAACGTGCCGCGTTTCGTCCGGGTCGCCCGGGAGCAGCCCGGGCTGCGGATGCTGCCGGTCGAGGAACTCATCTCGGTGCACCTGGGGCAGCTCTTCTCCGGCATGCAGGTGGTCGAGTGCCACCTGTTCCGGGTCACCCGCAACGCCGAGGTAGAGGTCGACGAGGACCGCGACGAGGACCTGCTCCAGGCGCTGGAGCGGGAGCTGGCCCGGCGCCGCTTCGGCCCGCCGGTACGCCTGGAGGTCGCCGCCAGCATCTCCGACCACATGCTGGAGCTGCTCGTCCGGGAACTCGACATGGACGGGCACGACGTGCTCCGGGTACCCGGGCTGCTGGACCTCTCGGCGCTCTGGCAGCTCTACGGCGAGGCCGACCGCCCCGACCTGAAGGACCCACCGTTCGTGCCGGCCACCCATCCCCGGCTCGCCGAGGGCGAGGTGCCGCGCAGCGTCTTCGCCACCCTGCGCGACGGGGACGTGCTGGTGCACCACCCGTACCACTCGTTCGCCACCAGCGTGCAGCGCTTCATCGAGCAGGCCGCCGCCGACCCGAACGTGCTCGCCATCAAGCAGACCCTCTACCGCACCAGCGGCGACTCCCCCATCGTCGACGCGCTGGTCGACGCGGCCGCCGCCGGCAAGCAGGTGGTGGTGCTGGTGGAGGTGAAGGCGCGCTTCGACGAGGTGGCCAACATCGGTTGGGCGCGCACCCTGGAACGGGCCGGCTGCCACGTCGTCTACGGCCTGGTCGGGCTCAAGACGCACTGCAAGACCGCCCTGGTCGTACGTCAGGAGGGCAACCAGATCCGCCGCTACTGCCACATCGGCACCGGCAACTACCACCCGAAGACCGCCCGGCTCTACGAGGACTTCGGCGTGCTCACCGCCGACCCGGAGATCGGCGCCGACCTGACCGACCTGTTCAACGTGCTCACCGGCTACAGCCGGCAGACCGCGTACCGGCGGCTGCTGGTGGCGCCGCAGGGGATCCGCAGCGGCCTGATCGAGCGGATCGAGCGGGAGATCGACCACGTCCGCCTCGGCATGCCCGGACTGGTGCAGTTCAAGGTGAACGCGCTGGTCGACGAGGAGATCACCGACGCGCTCTACCGGGCGTCCCGGGCCGGCGTCCACGTCGACCTGCTGATCCGGGGCATGTGCACGCTGCGGCCGGGGGTGCCGGGGCTGTCGGACAACATCCGGGTCCGCTCGATCCTCGGCCGGTTCCTGGAGCACTCGCGGATCTTCCGGTTCGGCAACAACGGCGACGCCGAGTTCTGGATGGGCTCGGCCGACCTGATGCACCGCAACCTGGACCGCCGGGTGGAGGCCCTGGTGCAGGTCAGCGACCCGGTCGCCCGGGCCGAACTCGACCACGTGCTGGCCGCCGCGTTCAGCCCCGAGGTGGACTCGTTCGAGCTGGCCGGCGACGGCACCTGGACCCGCCGCGCCGGCACCCCGGAGGAGCCGCTGACGGCCCTGCAGGAGCTGCTGCTGCGCCGGGTGGGCGGCACCGCCGGCTGACCGGGACGCCCCGCCGCCGCCGGCCCGCCGGCCGGGTCCGGCGGGCGCGGCGCGGTGCCGTCGGACGAAGCTGAGCGGCCCGTACGGCGGGTCGCCCGGACGTAGGGTGATCAGATGGCGCAGGAGCAACCGGTCGACATCCGGGCGGCCGGTGGAGTCGCCTGGCAGCCGGACGCCGACGGTGGCCTCCGGGTCTGCCTGGTGCACCGGCCCCGCTACGGCGACTGGTCGCTGCCGAAGGGCAAGCTGGAGCCCGGCGAGCACCCGCTGCTGGCCGCCGTCCGCGAGGTGGCCGAGGAGACCGACGTCCGGGCCGTGCCGCAGGTCCGGCTCCCCACGGTGCACTACCGCAGCGAGGGCCGGCCGAAGACGGTCGACTACTGGTCGATGCAGGCGGTGGGTGAGGGCGGCTTCCAGCCCGGCACCGAGGTCGACGACGTGCGCTGGCTCGCGGTCGACGACGCGATCCGGCTGGTCAGCTACCCGCACGACGCGGAGGTGCTGGCCGCGTTCGCCGCGCTGCCCCGGGTCACCGGGACGATCGCGCTGGTCCGGCACGGCCGCGCCGGCAAGCGCGCCACCTGGTCCGGCCCGGACGACGGGCGCCCGCTGGACGTGACCGGCCGGGCCCAGGCCGAGCGGCTGGCCCCGCTGGTGGCGCTGATCCGCCCCACCCGGCTGCTGTCCGCCTCGGCGCGCCGCTGCGTGCAGACCCTCGACCCGGCGGCCGCCCTGCTCGACCTGCCGATCGAGGTGGACGGCGACCTGGACGAGCCGCGGCCGGGCCAGCTCGGCGACGAGTGCGCGCTGGCGGCCGCCGGCCGGCTGGCGGAGCTGGCCGCCGCCGGCGAACCGGTCGCGGTGTGCAGCCAGGGCAAGGTGATCCCGGGCGCGCTGGAGCGGTTGACCGGGCGGACCGACGACTTCACCACCCCGAAGGGCGGCGGCTGGCTGCTCGCCTTCGCCGCCGACCGGCTGGTCGCCGCCGACCGGCTCTAAGACCGGCGGGTGCGCTGTCCCGGTCAGGCGGGCGGCAGGGTCAGGGTCACCGCGACCGGCAGGTGGTCGCTGGCGGTGCCGCGCGGCGCGACGGCGTCGGCGCCGGTGAGCCCGGGCGAGACGAGGACGTGGTCGATCTGCTCGCGCGGGTCGTCGGCGGGGCTGGTCGGCAACGGCCGGGCCGCCGCCAGCGCGTCCACCAGGCCGGCGCGGGTGAACTCCGCGAAGCCGGGAGCGCCGGGTTCGGTGTTCAGGTCGCCGGCCACCACCAGCGGGCGGCCGGCGGCGTACCCGAGGGCGAACGAGGCCACCGCGCGGGCCTGGACCACCGGCTCCCGCCCGGGCGGCGGTTGCAGGTGGGTGGCCACCACCGCGAGGCGTACGTCGGCACCGAGGTCGACGGTGACGCCGAGCGCCTGCGCCCCGGTCGGCGCGCCCACCGCCGGCAGCCGGCGGGTGCGCGCCTCAGCCAACGGCCACCGGCTCAGCACGGCGTCGCCCCAGAGCGGGTCGGCCGCCGGGGCGAAGACGTACGGCATGTCCAGCCGCTCGGCCAGCAGGTCGAGGGTGTCGTGGCCGCCGTTGAGCAGCCAACCCCGGTCCACCTCGCTCAACACCACCACGTCGGCCCGGCCGACGGCCCGAGCCAGGGCGTCCGGATCGAACCGGCCCTCGATGCCGAAGCCCATCCGGATGTTGTACGCCGCGACCCGCACCGTCGCCGGCGGTCCCTCGCGGTTGCCGGCCACCAGCGTCTCGTCGACGGTCAGCGCGGCGACCAGCGCCAGCGCCAAGGCGCACGCGGCGGTCCGCACCGGGGGCAGCGACGGCCCGGTACGCGCCGGCACGGGCGCGGCGGACAGCGCGACGACAGCCGTCAGGACGGCCACGGCCACCGGCACCCACCCGTTGGGGTAGCCGAGGTCGTAGGCGGCGTAGTAGAGCACCGCCGCGACGGCGAAGACCAGCATCCCGCCGACCGCGGCGTACCCGCGGCGGCCCGCCTCCCGGTGGAATCCGCTCGCCTCGCCCTCGCCCGGTTCCCCCGCCCACGGCTCGACGCCGGTGTCCCCCACGGCCGGCGCGACGCCGGCGGGCGCCGTCGGCGTGACGCCGGTCGCGGCCGTCGCCGACGAGGCGCCGGCCGACACGGTCACTGGCGCGATGCTGGTCGTCGGGATCGTCGCCGCCGGTTCCCCGGCGGTGTCGCAGTGGGCAAGGCAGCCACCGAGGCCGACCGCGGTGAGCAGGACGGCCGGCAGCAGCAGCTCGCCCCGGCCCAGGGCCACCAGCACGGCCCCGGCGAGCAGGGCCACCGGCCCGATCCACCGCGCGGCCGGCCGGCGCGGCGGCGTCAGCGCGGCGAGCAGGAACCCACCGACCGCCACCGCGACCGGCAGCGGCCCGAACAGCGGCGCGACGGCCGCTCCCGAGCCCTGCGCGGGCGACGACTCCAGCAGCCCGAACTGGTAGGACATCGCCGTGCGGGCCACCGCCGGGGAGAGCGCCACCGTGCCGGCGAGCAGCAGCACCGGCCCGGCCAGCAGCCAGGCACGCGCACCACCGGCGCCGGCGGGCGGCGCGGGCAGTGCCTGTCCGGCCAGGAAGAGCACGGCCAGCACGACGCCCAGCACCCAGACCTCCGCGCCGCCGAGCCAGGGCGAGCGGTAGGTGTCGGAGACGGTGTGCAGGACCGCGGCGCCAGCCAGGCCGAGCGCCAGCCCGGGTACCGGCCGGTTCGACCCGGCGGCCACGGCGGTGAGCCAGCAGAGCCCGGCGACCAGGCCGGCGGTGGCGAGCCAGAGCTGTGCCCGCCCGCCGGGGAAGCCGGTGACGGCGAGCCGGGCGCCGGCCAGCACCACCGCGGCGACGAGGGCCACGGGCCGGACGCCGACCCGGCGCAGCAGCGGCGGCACGGCCAGGGCGAGCACGAACCAGCCGAGCGCGAACGCCCCGAGCAGCTCGGCCGGAGTGGACGCCGCCTGCCCGAAGATGGTGATGACCGACGGCAGGAAGACCCGCAGCACGTCGGTCAGCAGGACCAGGCCGAGGGCGGTGACGACGGTGGTGCGGTGGCGGTAGCGCACGAGGCCTCCTCGCCGACCGGTGGGGGTGCGGCGATTCTGCGCAGCCGGCGGGCCCCGGGTCAACGGGCGGAAAAACGGCGTGAGGGGCGCCCACCGTACGGTGGGCGCCCCTCACGGGCGTACCTGCGCAGGTCAGCGCCGGGCGGCGGTCTTCTTCGCCGGAGCCTTCTTCGCCGTGGTCTTCTTGGCCGCCGTGGTCTTGGCGGCGGTGGTCTTCTTCGCCGGCGCGGCCTTCTTGGCCGCGGCGGTCTTGGTGGCCGCGGCGGTCTTCTTCGCCGGCGCGGCCTTCTTGGTGGCGGCGGCCTTCTTGGTGGCGGCGGCCTTGGCCGCGGTGGTCTTCTTGGCCGCCGTGGTGGTGGTCTTCTTCGCGGCGGCGGCCTTGGCGCCGGTCGCCTTGGCCCCCGTCGCCTTCGCGCCGGTGGCCTTGGCGGCGGCCGCGGTGGTCTTCTTCGCCGGCGCGGCGGCCTTCGGCACCTTGCCGCTGGCCACCATCTCCTTGAAACCGGCGCCGGCGCGGAAGGTCGGCACGGATGTCTTCTTGACCTTCACCGCCTCACCGGTACGCGGGTTGCGCGCTGTTCGGGCGCCCCGGACGCGCTTTTCGAACGCTCCGAATCCGGTGATCGCCACCTTCTCGCCCTTGGTTACCGCCCCCTGGACCTCGGCGATGACCGCGTCGAGCGCCGCCGTCGCCGTCTTCCGGTCCCCCAGGCGAGCGGCGAGCGCCTCGATGAGCTCGGCCTTGTTCACGACTTCCTCCCGATTGTGCAACTGACTCGACGCGAGCCATTCTGCGCGCACGGTATGCCCTGTGCTGCCGGGACACAAACATTCGGTGGAAAAAAGCCCTTGTGTCGTAACGGATTCGCCCCCACCGGGCGGACCGGTGGGGGCGAAAACCGATGAGCGGTCGGGCGTACGGCTATGCCACGGCGGGCTTGAACGACGGCCGGGACGCCTCGTACGCGCTGATCTCGGCGGCGTGCCGGAGGGTGAGTCCAATGTCATCCAAGCCTTCCATCAGCCGCCAGCGGCTGTGGTCGTCCAGCGGGAAGGACCAGCTCGCCGGGCCGACCCGGACCTCACGGGCGACCAGGTCGACGATGACCTCGGCGGTCGGATCGGACTCGACCCGGTCCCAGATCTCCTCGACGGCTTTCAATTCCAGCTCCACCGGAAGGAGGCCTTCCTTGAGCGCGTTGCCCCGGAAGATGTCACCGAATCGCGGCGAGATCACCGCGCGGAAGCCCCAGTCGCGCAGCGCCCAGACGGCGTGCTCCCGCGATGATCCGGTGCCGAACTCCGGACCGGCCACGAGAATCGACGCTCCGGAATGGGCCGGATCGTTGAGCACGAATGCCGGATCTTCCCGCCACGCACTGAAGAGCCCGTCCGCGAAACCGGTCCGGGTCACCCGCTTGAGGTACACGGCCGGAATGATCTGATCGGTGTCCACGTTGGACCGCCGCAACGGCACGGCGGTGCCGGTGTGGGTGGTGAACTTGTCCATCTCTCGGCTGCCCTTCTACAGGTCGGCGGGGGCGGCGAGCCGGCCGACCACGGCGGTGGCGGCGGCGACCGGCGGGGACACCAGGTGGGTGCGCCCTCCCCGGCCCTGGCGGCCCTCGAAGTTGCGGTTGGAGGTCGAGGCCGAGCGCTCGCCGGGCTTCAACGTGTCGGGGTTCATCCCGAGGCACATGGAGCAGCCGGCGAAACGCCACTCGGCGCCCGCGTCGGCGAAGACCTTGTCCAGCCCTTCCGCCTCGGCCGCCTCCCGCACGGCCGCGGATCCGGGCACCACGAGCATGCGTACGCCGTCGGCGACCTTGCGCCCGCGCAGCACGTCGGCGGCGGCGCGGAGGTCCTCCAGCCGCCCGTTGGTGCAGGAGCCGACGAAGACCACGTCGACCGAGAGGTCGCGCAGCGGCGTGCCCGGGGTCAGCGCCATGTACTCCAGCGCCCGGCGGGCGGCGGTCCGCTCCGCGTCGGTGCCGAAGTCCTCCGGGGCCGGCACGGCCGAGCCGAGGGGCACGCCCTGCCCCGGGTTGGTGCCCCAGGTGACGAACGGGGTGATCCGGCTGGCGTCGAGGGTCACCTCGGCGTCGAAGGTCGCGCCCTCGTCGGTGGGCAGGGTCCGCCAGTAGGCCACCGCCGCGTCCCAGTCGGCGCCTCGGGGCGCGTGCGGCCGCCCCTTGAGGTACGCGAACGTGGTCTCGTCCGGCGCGATCAGGCCGGCCTTGGCGCCCCACTCGATGGACATGTTGGCGACGGTCATCCGCCCCTCCATGGACAGCGCGCGGATCGCCTCGCCCCGGTACTCCACGATGTGGCCGCGCCCGCCGCCGGTGCCCACCTGGGCGATCAGCGCGAGGACCAGGTCCTTGGCGGTGACGCCGGGGCCGAGCTGACCGGTCACCGTGACCGCCATGGTGCGCGGGCGGGCCTGCGGCAGCGTCTGGGTGGCCAGGACGTGCTCGACCTCACTGGTGCCGATACCGAAGGCGAGCGCGCCGAAGGCGCCGTGGGTGGCGGTGTGCGAGTCGCCACAGACGATCGTCATGCCGGGCTGGGTGACGCCCAACTGGGGGCCGATCACGTGCACGATGCCCTGGTTCTCGTCGCCGAGCGGGTGCAGCCGCACGCCGAACTCGGCGCAGTTGCGGCGCAACGTCTCGATCTGCGTACGCGAGGTGGGGTCCGCGATGGTGAGCAGGTCACCGCGGCGGGACCGGAAGCTCGGGTCGTCGTACCCGGTCGGGGTGTTGTGGTCCTCGGTCGCGAGCGTGAGATCGGGACGGCGAACCGGACGACCGGCCAGACGCAGCCCGTCGAACGCCTGCGGGCTGGTCACCTCGTGCAACAGGTGCAGGTCGATGTAGAGCAGGTCCGGTTCACCCTCGGCGGTCCGTACCACGTGCGCGTCCCAGACCTTCTCGGCCAGGGTCCTCGGTCGAGTGACTCCCACCATCTGGACATCCTAAATTCTGGGAGGTAAGTTTCGGCTTGTGGGACACAGTATGAGCGGTGTCGGCGTCCTCGACAAGGCGGTGGTCATCCTGGCCGCCTGTGTCGACGGCGCCAGCCTGGCCGAACTCGTTGAACGCACCAAGCTGCCCCGGGCCACCGCGCACCGGCTGGCGCAGGCGCTGGAGATCCACCGCATGCTGGTCCGGGACACCCAGGGGCGCTGGCGTCCGGGGCCCCGGCTCGGCGAGCTGGCCAACGCCGCCCCCGACGTGCTGCTGACCGCCGCCGAGCCGCTGCTGGCCGCGCTGCGCGACGCCACCGGGGAGAGCGCCCAGCTCTACCTGCGCCGCGCCGACGAGCGGGTCTGCGTGGCCGCCGCCGAGCGGGCCAGCGGCCTGCGGGACACCGTGCCGGTCGGCTCGGTGCTGCCGATGACGGCCGGTTCCGCGGCGCAGATCCTGCTCGCCTGGGAGCCCCCGGAGGCGGTCATGCCGCTACTGCCCCGCGCCAAGTTCACCGGCCGCACCCTCGCCGAGGTACGCCGCCGTGGCTGGGCGCAGAGCGTCGCCGAGCGGGAGGCGGGTGTGGCGAGCGTCTCGGCCCCGATCCGCGACCGCACCGGCCGGGTGATCGCCGCGATCAGCATCTCCGGTCCCATCGAGCGCCTGGGCCGCCGCCCCGGCGAACGCCACGCCATGGCCGTGGTCAGAGCCGGCCAGCGCCTCTCCGGCCTCTGACCCCGTCCCTGCCCCGCCCCTCCCCCGACCCCGCACCGGTCTCGCCACCCCCGGCCTGGCCCTGCACCCGCTCAACCCGGCGCTGGCCTCCCCCTGGCCAGCGCCGCCCGACCCGGGCTCGGCCCACCTGGGCTGAAAGTTGACCAAGAAGTTTGCGTCCGCAGGCGCCTCCGGCGTGACGCAAACCTCTTGATCACCGAGGCCGGCGGCGGGGGGGTGGCCTCGATCGATCCGGTCGGGCGGTCGGGGCAGGGGTCGCTCGCTGTGGAGCTGATGTCGTGAACGAATCACGGGTGGGATGGGGTGCCGCCGGCCGGCCCCGGACCGGTGATTCGTCTACGACATCAGCTCCACAGCGTCTGCGACATGCCTGTGGCTCCCGCTCGGGGGGCCGACTTCACGGAACCAGTCGCTCGCCGGGTCGCCGCCTCCGCGACACGCGCCGGGCGGGCCGGCAGTCGGTGAGCCGCAGCCTCCGGCACCTGACTCACTGGACCTCCGCCCGGCGGCACCCGGCCGACGCTTCCTGAGGGCGGCTCTGAGCGTCGGCCCACCGCAGGCACGCACCCGGCTGGGGCCGCGGCCGGGAAAGGTGAACGGCCCGCCTCGCTGTCGCGAGACGGGCCGTTCGACGGTGTAGCCCCGACCGGATTCGAACCGGCGCTACCGCCTTGAGAGGGCGGCGTCCTGGGCCGCTAGACGACGGGGCCAGGCACTTTTCCTGCTTCACCGCCCTGGTGGGCGGTGCGGCTGTAGTCTAGCGGCACCACCAGCGTCCGACGACGAGGGGGTCCGGCGGCTCCGGAAGCCGGGCGGACAAGGAGCCGGGAACACGAAACAGCCCGCTCCACCGAGGTGGAACGGGCTGTCAGCACTGTAGCCCCGACCGGATTCGAACCGGCGCTACCGCCTTGAGAGGGCGGCGTCCTGGGCCGCTAGACGACGGGGCCAGAACTTCACCTGCTTCCCCACCCTCGCGGGCGGGGAAGCTGCACTCTATCAGAGATCATCTGCCGCCCCTCGGGAGGGGCGGAGCGGAACTCCGCCAGAATCCAGCGTCCGGGATTCTCGCGAATCCGCGGTTGCGCTGGGGTACCAGGACTCGAACCTAGACTAACTGAACCAGAATCAGTCGGGCTGCCAATTACCCCATACCCCATTGGCCCCTTGCGGCGCCGGGAATGAACTTTACCCTCCCCGCGCCGGCAGGCCAAATCCAACCCCCCGAAGCGCCTGTGAGCTGCGAAAACGGGGCGTCGGACGCGTCAGGCGACCGGCACCACCGGATTGGTGAGCTCGCCGATCCCCTCGATCCGCACGGTGACCGTATCCCCCTCCGTGAGCGGGCTAACCCCCGCCGGCGTGCCGGTCAGCACCACGTCGCCGGGCAGCAGCGTCATCACGTGCGAGATGTAGGACACCAGGGCCGGTACGTCGAAGACCATGTCCTTCGTCCGGCCGAGCTGGCGTACCTCCATCTCGTCCGGGTTGCGACCCACCTCGCACCGGATCTCCAGGTCGGAGACGTCCAGCCCGGTGGTGATCCAGGGGCCGATGGGGCAGAACGAGTCGAAGCCCTTGGCCCGGGTCCACTGCCCGTCCGAGCGCTGGAGGTCCCGCGCCGTCACGTCGTTGGCGCAGGTGTAGCCGAAGATGGCCTTCGCCGCGGCGGCCCGGTCGGCGCGACGGGCGCCCGGTGCGCCGATCACCACCGCCAGCTCCGCCTCGTGCTCGACCTGCTTGGAGAAGATGGGCAGCCGGATGGCGTCCCGCGGGCCGATCACCGACGTGGACGGCTTCAGGAAGAGCAGCGGCTCCTTCGGCACCTCGCTGCCGTGCTCGGCGGCGTGTTCGGCGTAGTTGCGACCGACACAGACCACCTTGCTGGGCAGGATCGGCGAGAGCAGTCGGACGTCGGAGAGCGCCCAGCGGGCGCCGGAGAAGGTGACCTGACCGAACGGGTGGCCCTCGATCTCGGCGATGGTCAGGCCCTCCGGGCCCACCCCCGGCTCGCCCTCGACGACCCCGAACGACATTCCCTTGGCATGAGCAAAACGAGCGATACGCACCTGGCCAATCTAGCTCCCGCCCACGTGGTGGCACCCCGTCGACGCCGGACCGCGCCAGCGGCGTCGGTGCAGGGTAGGCGATCGGCCACCGGTCGGGGCGGGCTTCGGCACTTCGTACCCGGCCGGAGTGTCCGCGCCCCTACCGTCGGCTCCGGAGGTTCGGTTCGTATGCCTGCATCGAGACGACACCACAGGGCCCTCGCCGTGTTCGTGAACGGCCTGGGCATCCTCGCCGCCGTACCGGCGCTGCCGACGGCGACGCACACGACCAGGGCCGAAGCGGCACCGGCGGTCACCACGCCGGCCAGTCCGCCGGCCACGGCCACGCCCACCGGCCCGGCCGCCGCACCCCTGCCCACGGGTCCGGCCACGCCGATGGCCACCCCTCAGCCGGCGGGGCACGCGTCGCCGGCGGCGCCCGGGGCGGCGGCGACCGGAAACGTGATCCCAGTGCCCCCGGGGATGCCGGCGCCGGGGATGGCCACCACCGCGAATCCGGGTTCGCCCCGACCGGCCCAGCCGGTCACCGTGACGGTGGCCCCGGCCGGGACGCCGGTGCCGGGCTACCGGATCCAGCTGCGCAACGACAGCGGCTTCCCGCTCGACACCACGGTCCGGCAGGAGCTGCCGGCCGGCGCGTCGCCGACCGCGGTCAGTGCGGGCGGTCGGGCCGTCCGGTCCGCCGGGAACGGCACGGCCGAGGTGACCTGGCGGCTCCGGCTGCCCGCCCGCAGCACGACGACGCTGGACACCGCCCTGGCGGCAACCCCGCCGGGCACCTCGGTGACCGCGCCGGCCTGCGCGTTCACCAGCGACGGCAACCGGCCGTACGACTGCGCGACCGCCACCTGGCAGGCCGCGGCGGCACCGGCGACCCGGGTGGAGGAGGCGGCCCCGGCCTGGCGACGGCCGCCGATCCTGGCGGCGGCGCTGGCCGCGCTGCTGGTGATCGCCGGCGCCGGCCTCTGGTGGGGGCAGCGGACCCGGCGGCGGCGCAGCGGCGTCGAGCCGACCGGCACCGCCCCGACGGTCGTCGGCAATCCCACGTACGCGGGCGGCGCCGCCGCGCCCGGCGGTGGCACCGTCTACCCGCGCCCGGCCGCCCCGGGCGGGTCGGGGCGACGGCGGACGCCACCCGTCTGGATGATCGTCGGCGTGGCCGCGGCGATCCTGGCCGGGGTGGTCTTCGCCGCCGGGTGGACGGCCACCCAGCGGGTCGCCGCGATCGACACCACCAAGCAGCCGACCAGCGGCGCCTGGATGGGTCGCGGCGCCACCGGCAGCGTCGGCGTGCCGCTGCGCGAGAACGCGTTCGAGTTCACCGTCTACCGGGTGGCCTGCGAGACGGCCGGCGGGACGGGCCGCCGGTGCCACGCGACCGTCGGGGTGCGCAACCTCACGCCCGAGCAGCAGGCCTGGCACGGCGAACTCCAGCGCGCCTACCTGCCCGGGGGCAACTGGGTCAGCACCGACGAGCCGGCCACCCGGCTGGCGAACCTGGGCCGGGACGTCTTCGCCCAGCCGGTCGCGGCCGGCAACCGGGTGGTGCTGCCGCTGGTGTTCACGCTCAACGGACCGCAGAAGCCGAAGCAGCTGGAGCTGCGCAGCGGGGTCTTCTCCGCCGGAGTCCGGGTGGACGTGCCCTGACCGGCGGCCGGGCGGCGGTCGTACCCTTGGGTCCGTGACCGCCGCCCTCGCACCCGCCGCCCTCGACGCGGCCGACTGGCAGGCCCGCCGGGCCGCGCACGTCGCCCGGGTCGACGCGTGGCTGGCGCCGCACCTGGCCCGCCGCCGCAGTGGGGGCCGGCACCCGGTCGAGGACTTCCTCTTCACCTACTACTCGCACCGGCCGGCCCAGCTGCGCCGCTGGCACCCGGGCGCGGGGGTGGTGCTGCGCGACGCGGAGCCAACGGAGTTCGGCCCGGACTACCGCGCCGACGCCGCCGGGGTCACCCTCGACACCCATCGGGTACGCGCCCGCCGCGCCGAGTCGATCACCTGGATCCGCGACCTGCTGGCCGCGACCGCCGGCCGGCCGGCGCACCTCGGCTGCTTCGGCATGCACGAGTGGGCGATGGTCTACCGGCAGACCCAGGAGGAGGTCCGGCACAACTCCTGGCCGCTGCGGCTGAGCCCGGAGCGCACCGCCGCGGTGGTCGAGGAGCGGGGCGTACGGTGCAGCCACTTCGACGCGTACCGGTTCTTCACCCCGCCGGCCCGGCCGTTGAACCTGCTCAGCCCGACCCGGGAGAGCCAGCACGCGCTGGAGCAGCCCGGCTGCCTGCACGCCAACATGGACCTCTACAAGTGGTCGTACAAGCTCTCGCCGCTGGTTCCCTCGGAACTCGTAGCCGACTGCTTCGAGTTGGCGAGAGAGATCCGGACCCTGGACATGCGGGCCAGCCCGTACGACCTCTCCGAGCTGGGCTACTCGCCCGTCAGAGTCGAAACCATCGAGGGCCGGCACGAGTACGTGCTGGCGCAGCGGTCGTTCGCCGAACGGGCCGCGCCGCTGCGCACGCGTCTGGTCGCCGAGTGCGACCGACTCCTTGCCGCCTCGGACGGGTGACCCGCGCCGCCTCGGAGAACCTAGGCTGCGAACCCATGACGAGCGCACGACCCTGGGTACGCGGCGAACTTCCCTGGATCCGTTCGGGGCCGCTGTTCCGGGTCCACTTGGAGGCGGTCCCGGCACTCGACGCATTCCTCGATCGCTGGTCGTACCGGAGGGTCAAGCTGGACGGGCGGCGGATGACTTCCCGCACCGAAGCGCACACCGAACTCAGCCGGGCGTTCGGCTTCCCTGGGTACTACGGGAAGAACTGGGATGCCTTCAACGACTGTTTCGGCGACTACGTGCTGGAGAATGCCGGATCCTTGATCGCGGTGATCTGGACCCACATCGAATCGGCGGCGACGATGGCCCCGGCGACGACGGCCGAGGTCGCGTGGGCGCTCCTGGAGGGCTCCCACGGATCCATGCCCTCGCTCGATCCCGCCGCTGGAGCTGCCCTTTCGCTGGATGTGTTCGTGATCGGCGCCGGTCAGGACTTCGACCGCGAGCGGTGAGTAGACGCACCTGATCTGACTGAACATGGACCTCTACAAGTGGTCGTACAAGCTGTTGCCGCTGGTCGCCTCCGAGCTGGTGGCGGACTGCTTAGCGCTGGCCAGGGAGATCCGGGCGCTGGGCATGCGGGCCAGCCCCGGGCGACCTGGCCGCCTCCGGTCCGCCCGCTACGCGGGATCGGACGACCGACCCGGATCGGCCGCACGGACCCTCGCCGGTTGACACAGTGATGGGGTGGGCGGCTTCGGGCGGATCGAACTCGCGGGCGAGGGCGACGGCGTCAGCCGCCTGGAGCTCTTCGTCGATCTGATCTTCGTGTACGCCTTCCTGAACGTCACCGGCGTCATCTCCGAGCAGTTCAACCCCGCCGGCGTACCCCGTGGACTGCTCATCCTGGTGCTGCTCTGGTGGTGCTGGGCCCGGTACGCCTGGCTGGGCAGCGCGGTCCGGCTGGACCGCGGCTTCGTGCCGGGGTTGATCTTCGGGGTCAGCGCGACGCTGCTGGTGATGAGCCTGACCGTGCGGGAGGCGTTCGGCGACCAGCCGGGCGGCCTGTCCGGGCCGCTCGTCTTCGCCGTCGGCTACGCCCTCGTGCAGGGCGGCGGCCTGGCGCTGGGCAGTTGGGCCCGCTGGTCCGACCCGGGGTCGCGGCAGCAGTTCCGTCGGGTCTGGCTGCCCGCCGGCACCGGGATCGTGCTGCTGCTGGCCGCGGCCCTGGTGCCGAGCGGTACGGCCTACGACCCCGCCCGGGAGTGGATCCGCTTCGCGCTGGTGGTGGCCGCCGTCGTGGTCGAGTACGTCGGCTTCGCGCTGGTCGGGGTGGGCAGCTGGCGGATCCGTTCGATCACCTACTGGGCCGAGCGGCACGGCCTGATCATCCTCATCGCGTTCGGCGAGACCATCCTGTCGGTGGGCCTGAGCCAGGGCGCCGCCATCGCCCAGCCGCTCACCTGGCCGGTGATCGCCGGCGTGCTGCTGAGCGTGATGCTGGTCGGCACCCTGTGGTGGACCTACTTCGACGTGGCCCGGTTCGCCGCCGAGCAGGCGCTGCACGACGTCACCGGCCCCCGGCGGACCCTGCTCGCCCGGGACGCGTACAGCTATCTGCACCTGCCGATGGTCGGCGGCCTGATCCTGGTGTCGCTCGGCCTGAAGTACGTGCTGGGCGAGCTGCGGGTGCCGTCGGACAAGTCGCCGACCCTCGGGCTGGCCGCCCTGTACGGGGGCGTGGTCCTCTACCTGGCCGGGCTGATCGCTTTCGAGCTGCGTACCCTGCGCCTGCTGGGCCGGTCCCCGATCCTCGGCGTCGCGCTGGTGGTGGCCGCCGCGCCCCTGGCGGCCGGCGCTCCGGTGCTGGCCAAGCTGGCGCTGGTCGCCGCCGCGACCGCGGCGATGGCGCTCAGCGACGTGACGGTCTTCCGGCACAAGCACCGGCGCCTGCACGCGGCACTCGGGCCGGCCGGCCGGGAACCGCCGGGGGTCAGCCCGAAGGAGCTCTTCTTCGACCTCGTCTTCGTGTACGCGTTCCTCCAGGTCGCCGCCGTGATGGCGGAGGACCCGACGTGGCCGGGGCTGCTGCGCGGGCTGCTGGTGCTCACCGTGCTGTGGTGGGCCTGGGCGGCGTACGCCTGGCTGTCCAACACGGTCCGGGCCGAGACCCCCGCCGTGCGGGGGGTGATGCTGCTGACCGTCGCGGTGACCGCGGTCATCACCATCGCCATCCCGCAGGCATTCAACGACGCGGTCGGCGGTCTCTCCGGCCCAGTGGTCTTCGTCGGCTGCTACGCGGTGATCCGGCTGTTGCACCTCGGGTCGTTCTGGGCGGTCACCCGCGGCGAACCGGCGCTGCGCGGCCGGGTGCTGCCGATGGCCGTGCCGACCCTCACCGCGCTGGCCCTGCTGATCGCCGCCGCGCTGGTCCCCGAGCCGGTCGGGGACGTCCGGCTGCTCAGCCCCGTCCGCGCGGGCCTCTGGCTGCTCGCCATCGCGATCGACCTGTCCGCCGGGGTGGCGCTGCTCCCCCCGCCCTGGCGGATCCCGTCCGCGTCGCACTGCGCGGACCGGTACAGCCTGATCGTCATCATCGCGCTCGGCGGGGCGGTCATCTCGATGGGCGCGGCGGTGATGTACACGCCGATCTCGCTGCGCATCGTGGTGGCCTCGGCGCTCGGCACCGCGCTGCTGGCCGCGCTCTGGTGGTGGTACTTCGACGTCGACTCGACGGCCGGGGAGCACGCCCTGGACCGGGCCACGGGCGAGCGTCGGACGACGCTGGCCCGGATCGGCTACGGCTACCTGCACCTGCCGATGATCGCCGGCATCGTGCTGGTCTCCCTCGGGCTGCGCACCACCATGTCGGTGCTGGGCACCCACGGCCTGCTGACGGCCACCCCGCCCCTCCGATGGCCCGCGCACCTCGCCCTCTTCGGCGGCGTGGCACTTTTCCTCCTGGCCGACCAGCTCTTCTGGTGGCGGCTCACCGGTGGGCTACGGCGGATCCGGGCGGTCGCCACCCTGGCGCTGCTGGCGCTGATCCCGCTGACCGTCGGGGTCGGGCCGTTGCTGGCCCTGGCACTGCTGGTGGCCGCCTGCCTGACCCTGATCGTGGTGGAGACGCTCGGCGCCGCGCCGATGCGGCAGGCCGTGCGGCACTGACCCGGCGGCACCGGCCGGGCGCGGCTCAACGCCCTCCCGCCAGTCGGTCGGGCGCCGGCCGGTTCACGCCGCCGGGCGCAGCCGCTCCTCCAGCTCCGCCATCGTCCCGACGAACCAGAGCTGGCGACCGCGGTTGGACTCGGTGACGAAGTCCCGCAGGGCGGTGCTGCGCGCGACGTGCGCGGAGATGTCGCCGACCACCACCACCGGCAGCCGATAGTTGACGAACTTCTGCACCAGCTCACCGGCCACCCCGGTGCGCAGCGTGAAGAACTCGTCGGCGAGCCGCCGTACCGGCAGCACCACCAGCTCCGCCCGCTGGCCGAGCGCCTCGCCGATCACGTCCAGCGCGTCGCCGCCCCCGCACAGCCGGGGCCCGTCGGGGGCGCAGGCGAGCAGCGAACGACCGTGCAGCGTGACGAGGGTGTCGGTGGACATGCTGGCAGCCTAGGCACCGCTTCCCCGCGGGCACACCGGATTTCCCGCTCAGTCGCCGTCGACCCGGCGGTCCCGCTTACGTTGCGACTGGCGCTTCTTCTCCGCCAGCCGGCGTTCCTTGGCGCCGCGCGACGGGCGGGTCGGCCGCCGGGGCGGTGGCGGGGGCGCGACGGCCTCGCGCAGCAGCGCGATCAGCCGCTCCCGGGCCGCCTCCCGGTTGGCGAGCTGGGCGCGGTGCTCGCTGGCGGCGATGGTCACCACCCCGTCGACCAGGCGGCCGGCCAGCCGTTCCAGCGCCCGCGCCCGCAGCGCCGGCGGCAGGCTGGGCGAGGCGGCCAGGTCGAAGCTCAGCTCCACCCGGGAGTCGGCGGTGTTGACCCCCTGCCCGCCCGGCCCGGACGAGCGGGAGAACCGTTCCCGCAGTTCGGCGGCGGGCACGATCCACCGGTCGGTCACCCGCAGTCCGTCGTCCACGCCCCGAGGCTAGCGCCCCTTCGGGGCACCGTGGGTGGCGGACGAGCTCGGCGACGGGCTGGGCGCCGGTTCCGCCCGCTCGTGGTCGGGGCCGACGGCGGCGTACGCGACCGCCCCGACGAGCAGCAGCGCGATGACGCCGACCTTGGTGGTGACGGCCCGGACCAGCAGCCACGCTGTCTTCCGGGCGCCCGGCACCGCGTTCTTGGCGGCCTTGTAGTCGGTCCAGCCGCGCTTGGCCCGGGCGTACTGCACGCCCACGCCCCATCCGACGAAGAGTCCCACCGCCAGCAGGACCGCTATGAGAGGAAGCTCCACCCACGCCAGTATCCATACTCAGCGTGATATTTCTATGGCCCGATGGGTTCGCGCCAGGAATCCGACAGTATTACCCGTTACGACCGCCGCATCCTGGGCGCGCCCGACTCAGCCGCCTTTGCCGATGATGGTGTCGGCGGTCTGCTGCACCTGCTCGATCGGGATGGCGAACCCGATGCCGATCGAGCCGTTGCCGTCGATGGTGGCGATCGCGGTGTTCACCCCGACCACCTCCCCCCGGGCGTTGACCAGCGGCCCTCCCGAGTTGCCCGGGTTGATCGAGGCGTCGGTCTGCACCGCGCTGCGCCGCGTGGTGCCGAGGCGTACCTGGCGGTCGAGGGCGCTGACGATGCCGGCGGTGACCGTCCCGGCCAGGCCGAGCGGCGAACCGACCGCCAGCACCGGCTCACCGACCTTGGTGGAGCGCGGCTTGGCCAGCGGCAGCGGCGCCAGCCCGGCCACCGCCGGCACCCGCAGCACCGCCAGGTCGCTGCCCGGCTCCCGGCCGACCACCTCGGCGGCGTACCGACGGCCGTCGGAGGTCTCCACGGTCACCTCGCCGCCACCGCCCTTGGCCAGGATGTGGTCGTTGGTGACGATGTGCTGCTGGTTGTCGATGGCGAACCCGGAGCCGGACGCCGAACTGGCCGCGCCGCCGCCGACCATCACCGACACCACGCCCGGCACGGTCTTCTGCGCCGCGGTCACCAGCTCGGCCGGCACCGGCGCGGCGGACGCCGCCGAGGGCCCCGCGCCGCCGTCCCGGCCGGCCACCCAGCCCCCGGCCGCCGCGCCGGAGACGGTGGAGAGCGCCACCACCGCCGCCGCCGTCAGCAGCCGACCACGCCAGCGCCGCCGCGACGAGCCCTCCCCCGCCCCCGGTACGTCCCACCGGGGCCGCCCGTCCGGCCCCAGCTCGGGCGAGACGAACCACGGTCCCCGGGGCTCGCCCAGTCCGGTCTGCACTGCCATGCGTGCGCTCCTCACTGTCGCTTCGGCGGGCTCAGGGCAGGCGGGAGAACCACCGCATCGACCCGGCTGCGGCACCCATCGCGAACATCAGCCCGAGGCCGATGAACCGGGCGGAGATGTCCTGGCGTTCGGTGCGGTAGCCGACCGACGAGCCGATGTCCTCGTAGACGTCGCGCAGCTCCTCGCTGCTGCCGGCGGCGTGGAAGCCGCCTCCGGTGTCCTCGGCCACCGCCTTGAGGGTGTGCCCGTCGACCGGCACCTGGATCGGCCGGCCGCCCCGGTCGACGAATCCGCCGGGGGTGCCGAAGGAGATGGTGTGCACCGGCACCTTGGCCGCCACGGCCGCCGCAGCGGCCTCCATCGGGTCCATGCCGGAGGTGTTCGCCCCGTCGGAGAGCAGGATGACCCGGGCCGGCGGTGGCTGCTTCGCCGCCGTGGAGTCCAGGCTCTTGACCGCGCCGAGCGAGGCGCTGATCGCCTCGCCGATCGCGGTGCCCTGCACCCCGGTGATGCCCTCGGCGAGCCGGTCGATCCCCTCGTGCAGCGCCTCCCGGTCGGTGCCGGGCGGCACCACCACCGCCGCGCTGCCGGCGAACGCGACCAGGCCGACGTTGAACTCGTCGGGCAGGCCGTCGACGAACCGCCGGGCCGCCTGCTTGGCGGCGGCGAGCCGGTCCGGTTCCACGTCGGTGGCGAGCATCGAGGTGGAGACGTCGACGGCGACCATGACGGTGGCCCGTTCGCGAGGCACCCGCACCTCGGCCGTCGGCCGGGCGAAGCCGACCACCAGCAGCGCCAGCATGGCCAGGAAGAGACCGGCCGGCACGTGCCGCCGCCAGGCGGGCCGGCTCGGCGCGACCCGGTCGAGCAGCCGGAGGTTGGTGAACCGCACCGCGTACCGGCTGCGCCGGCGCTGGGCGAGCAGGTAGCCGCCCGCCAGCGCGAACACGCCGAGCAGCAGCAGGAGCCGGACGGGCGACTGCCAGGTCACGCGACACCTCCCCGGGCGGCGGCCGGCGCGGCGGCCAGGCGGCGTTGCGCGTGCACGTGCCGTACCACGTCGGCGGTCCAGTCCCGGTCGGTGCGCAGCGGCAGGTGGGTGGCGCCGGAGCGGCGCAGCGCCCGGCGTACCTGCTCGCGCTGGGCGGCCGCCGCGCTGGCGTAGCGCCGGCGCAGCGCCTCGTCGCCGGTCCAGACCTCCCGCCGCCGGCCGGTCTCCGGGCAGACGAGCGTGATCAGGCCGACGTCGGGCAGTTCCAGCTCGCGCGGGTCGGTGATCTCGACCGCGAGCACCTGGTGCCGGGCGGCGAGGCGGCGCAGCGCCGGCTCCCAGGGCGTGGGCTCGTCGTGGTGCTCCGGCAGGCCGTCGAGGAAGTCGGAGACCACCACCACCAGGCCGCGCCGGGTGGCGACCCGCTGCACGGCCGCGAGCGCCTCCGCCAGGTCGGGTGGGTCGGGCGGGACCGTCCGCTCGTCGTGGTCACCGGTACGCGGCGCGGCCAGCAGCGTGCGGAGCACGCCCAGCAGATGGGTACGGCCGCTGCGGGCCGGGAAGCGGCGCAGCCCGGTCGGGGTGAGCAACTGCGCGCCGAGCCGGTTGCCGGTGCCGGCGGTGAGGAAGCCGATCGCCGCGACGGCGGCCACCGACAGCTCCCGCTTGTCCAGTTCGGCGGTGCCGAACTCCATGCTGGGGCTGGCATCCACCAGCAGCCAGGTGCTCAGTTCCCGGTCGGCGTCGACCTCGCGCACGTGCGGCACGGTGGTCCGGGCGGTCACCGCCCAGTCCATCCGGCGCACCTCGTCCTCGCCGGGGCGGTACTCCCGGCTGCCGGCGATCTCGCTGCCCGGCCCGGGCAGCAGACCCCGGTGCTGGCCCTGGAGCAGCCCGTCCAGCCGACGGGTGACGGTCAGTTCCAGCCGGCGCAGCCGCTGGTCCCCGGCGAGGTCGGCCAGGCCCGGTCCGGCGGGGGCCGGCGCGGTGCGGCGCCTCATGCGGCAGCCAGGTCGGCGGCGTGCTCGGGCTGCCCGGTGGCCAGCACGGGCGGGGGTACCGCCTGCACCAGCCGGTGCACCAGCGCCTCGGGCGAGACCCCGTCGGCGACCGCGTCGAAGGAGAGCACCAGCCGGTGGGCCAGCACGTCCACGGCGAGATCGCGGACGTCCTCCGGCAGCACGTACTCCCGGCCGCGCAGCAGCGCCTGGGCGCGGGCCGCGGCGACCAGGCCGAGGGTGGCCCGAGGGCTCGCCCCGTACGCCAGCATCGGGGCGATCTCCGGCAGCCCGAAGCGGCCCGGGTCGCGGGTGGCGAGGATGAGGCGGACGACGTACTCGGCGAGCGCGTGGTGCACGAAGACGTGCTCGGCACGCTGTTGCAGCCCGCGCAGCCGACCCGGGTCGAGCACCTGGTGGGCGCGGGGCCGGTCGGTGCTCATCCGGTAGAGGATGGCCAGCTCGTCGGCGTCGCTCGGGTAGTCCACGACGATCTTCATGAGGAACCGGTCGCGCTGCGCCTCGGGGAGCTGGTAGACCCCCTCGGACTCGATCGGGTTCTGGGTGGCGAGCACCAGGAACGGCACCGGCACCGGCCAGCTCCGGCCGCCGATGGAGACCTGCCGCTCGGCCATCGCCTCCAGCAGGGCGGACTGCACCTTGGCCGGGGCCCGGTTGATCTCGTCGGCCAGCACCAGGTTGGCCATGATCGGGCCCAGCTCGACGTCGAAGCTCTCCTTCGACGCCCGGTAGATGCGGGTGCCGACGATGTCGGAGGGGACCAGGTCGGGGGTGAACTGGATCCGGGAGAAGGTGCCGCCGACGACGGTGGCGAGGGTCTGCGCGGCGAGGGTCTTCGCCACGCCGGGTACGCCCTCCAGCAGGCAGTGCCCGTCGGCGATCAGTGCGGTGAGCAGGCGCTCGACGAGCCGATCCTGCCCGACGATCACGCGTCTGACCTCGAAGAGGGTCTGTTCCAGCTCGGTGGCCGCCGCGTCGGGATCGGCCGGGCTGGGCAGGCTGGCCAGGGTGTCCGAGATGTCCGTCACGGTGCTTGCTTCCCGGGGTACCGGGCGGACAAACGTCGGAATATCACCCCCTGGCAGGCACTTTCCCACCCGGAGCGGGACGAGGCAGTCGTTACCTCGTTAGCAGGCGACGACGGCGCGTTCCACACCAGACGGTGCCGACCCCCACGTGAGGGCCGGCACCGTAGCGGGCGGTGCTCAGTTGGCGACGACCAGGTGGAACGGGCGGTCGGCCGCCGAGCCACCGGAGGTCCGGGTCTGGACGAAGACCGCGTTCGGAGTCAGGTAGCGCGGCGCCACGGCCACCTCACCACCGGGCGGGACGTTACCCGGGTCGCTGGTGCCGATCGTCGCCACGTGCGCCTTCAGCACGACGTTGTAGTCCAGCAGCACCTGGTACTGCCCGGCCCCGTACTTCGTGACGGACACGACGTTGGCGGAGTGGTGGAGCAGCGTGCCGTTGGCGGCCACGACGGCGAAGGCGACGGCGCCGGCGGCCGGCGGCGCGGCCAGGGTCGCGCCCTGCCGCATCGCCGCCTTGGCCGCACGCGCGTCGGCGGCCGAGACCGGCGGCTGGGTGTTGCCGCCGGGCTGCCGGACGCCGGGCTGGCCGACCTCCGCCCCGGCCCTGGTCGTCGGCTGGGCGGCGGCGATTCCCCCGCCGGCCAGGGTGAGCGCCAGGACGCCGAGCGTCACCGCCGCCGCCTTGCGCCTGAAGAATGTGGTCATGACAGGTCTCCCCTTTTTCTGACCGTGGTGATACGGCCGACCCGCATTTTCAGCGAGCCGGGTGATTGTTGCGGGCGAGCCGGGTTGACGAAAGCATTACGCTTTCGACCGCACCTGAAACGCTGACTCCTCAACGCTTCCTACCCGGCTTGAGCTGGGGTTACTACGCTGTGTTGTGGCGCCACAACCAGCAGGAAGGTAGCACCGGAAAAAGCTGAGCGTCAATAGTCGATCAAGGCGTTCGGCATTCTTTCCGGATGATTTACATAATTGTGAGAGGCGTGGGCTGCACCATTCATGAAACGGGTCGGGGAGCCTGCGGCGCGGGCGTGAGCGCTAGTCTGACGTCCATGATCACCACGGAGCCGCCGGCCCGGACCCGGCCGCCGGTACGCGCCCTGCTCTGCTGGCTGGCGGTCGTGCCCGGTGCCGCCTGGGCGCTGGTCCGCCTCGCCGGGCTGGAGCGCGGGCCGCTGGTGCAGGCGGTCGCCTTCACCCCGTACGTCGCGGGCGGGAGCCTGGTCGCGCTGGTGCTGGCGCTCGCCCTGCGGCGCCGCGGGCCGGCGGTGGCCGCGGCGGTGGTGGCGCTGGCGCTGCTCGGCGTGGTGGCCCCCCGGGCGGTCGCCGCCGACCAGCCGGCGGCCGGCGGGCCGATGCTGCGGGTGCTCACCGCCAACCTGCTCAAGGGCGGTGCCGACGCGCGGACGTTGGTGGAGCTGGTGCGCCGGCACCGGGTGGACCTGCTGGCCGTGCAGGAGTTCACCCCGGAGGCCCGCGACGCGCTCGACCGGCAGGGCCTGGCCGGGCTGCTGCCCCACCGGCAGCTCAACCCGGAGGTCGGCACCACCGGCTCCGCCCTCTACTCCCGGCTCCCGCTCGCCGAGGGCGGCTTCCGGCGCAACGCCGGCTTCCAGTTCACCCAGGCGTACGCCGTCGTGGCGGTGCCGGGGGCGCCCCCGGTGCGGGTCGAGTCGGCGCACCCGGCCGCGCCCTACGCGGTCGCCGTGGTCGACGAGTGGTTCACCGACCTGCGGGCGCAGCCCCCGGCCACGCCGGACGGGCCGCTGCGCATCCTCGCCGGCGACTTCAACGCCACCCTCGACCACGCCCCGCTGCGCGCGCTGCTGGCCACCGGGTACGTCGACGCGGCCGACGCCGCCGGGGCGGGGCTCGCCGGCACCTGGGGCCCGTACGACGGCGACCTCATCCCACCGGTCACCATCGACCACGTGCTGGTCGACCGGCGGATCGCCGTCCGGTCCGTCGCCGTGCACCCGGTGCCCGGCAGCGACCACCGCGCGGTGCTGGCCGAGCTGCGCCTGCCGACGGCCTGACCCCGGCGGGCCCCGACCCGGCCCGACCGCGCCGACGGGCGGCTCAGACCCGGGCGCGGTCCAGGCCGAAGGTGAGCGCGTCGACCAGGGCGTGCCAGCTCGCCTCGACCACGTTGGGGTGCACGCCGACGGTGGTCCAGTCCCGGCCGCGGCCGTCCGCGGTCTCCACCAGCACCCGGGTCACCGCGCCGGTGCCGTGGCTGCCCTCCAGGATGCGCACCTTGTAGTCGGCCAGCTCGAAGTCGCGCAGCTCCGGGTAGTGCCGGGACAGGCCGACCCGCAGCGCCTCGTCGAGGGCGTTGATCGGGCCGTTCCCCTCGGCGGTGGCGATCACCCGCTCGCCGCGTACCCGGATCTTCACGGTGGCCTCGGAGACCACCGCGCCGTCCTCGCGGTGCTCGACCAGCACCCGGTAGGACTCCAGCGCGAACGGCCGGGGCGGCGCGGCGTCCGGCAGCTCCGAGCGGACCAGCAGCTCGAACGACGCGTCCGCCGCCTCGAACGACCAGCCGCCCGCCTCCAGCTCCTTGACCCGGCTGGTGACCTTCGACAACGCCTCCGGATGGCCGGCCAGGTCCAGGCCCAGCTCACGGCTCTTGAGCTCGACGCTGGCCCGGCCGGCCATCTCGGTCACCAGGATCCGCATGTCGTTGCCCACCACCGACGGGTCCACGTGGTTGTAGAGCAACGGGTCGACCTTGATCGCGCTCGCGTGCAGCCCGGCCTTGTGGGCGAAGGCGGCGGCCCCGGCGTACGCCTGGTGGGTGTCGGGGGCGATGTTGGCGATCTCGGCGATGGCGTGCGCGACCCGCACCATCTGCTCCAGGCAGCCCTCGGGTAGGACGGGCAGCCCGAGCTTGAGCTGGAGGTTGGCGACGACCGCGAAGATGTCGGCGTTGCCGGGGCGCTCGCCGTACCCGTTGGCGGTGCCCTGGACGTGGCGGACCCCGGCCTCGACGGCGGCGACGGTGTTGGCCACCGCGCAGGCGGTGTCGTTCTGGGCGTGCATGCCGAACAGCTCCGGGGCGATGCCGGTGCGCGCGGTCAGGTCGGCGATCGCGGCCGTCACCATGGACGGCAGCATCCCGCCGTTGGTGTCGCAGAGCACGAACCGCTCGGCGCCGGCGGCGAGCGCGGTCTCCACCACCGCGGCGCCGTACGCCGGGTCGTGCCGGTAGCCGTCGAAGAAGTGCTCGCCGTCGACGAAGACCCGCCGGCCCTCGGCGACCAGGTGGGCGACGGTGTCGCGGATCATCGCCAGGTTCTCCGGGCCGGTGGTGCGCAGCGCCCGCTCAACGTGGCGGAGGTCGGCCTTGGCGACCAGGGCCACCGCCGGGGTCTCGGCGTCGAGCAGCCCGCGCACCTGCGGGTCGGCCGCCACCGGCACCCCGGCCCGGCGGGTGGCGCCGAAGGCGACCAGGACGGCGTGCCGCAGGTCCAGCTCGGTCCGCGCCCGGCGGAAGAACTCGGTGTCCTTCGGCACCGCGCCCGGCCACCCGCCCTCGATGAAGCCCACCCCGAACTCGTCGAGCAGCCGCGCCACGGCCAGCTTGTCGACCACCGAGTAGCTGAGCCCCTCACGCTGGGCACCGTCGCGCAGCGTCGTGTCGTACACCTGGAACGTCATGGGAGTGCCTTCCTCACGAACCTCGGAGCTGGGGAGCAACAAAAAGACCCCCCGCGGATGCGGGAGGTCTGCGCGCTCGGCGGAGGGGAAGCCGGCGCGCTAGCTGCCAATAATCAGGACGGTGCTGGTCACGATCGCCACTCTGCCACCCCACCCCCGGTTTTGGGAGGCACAATCCACATCTCGGGACGGTGACTCAGGGTGGTGATACCCGAGCAATCACCATGACCGGGGCGGAACACGCCGCTCGTGATCGACTTCACAAGTCACCCGGCCGCCACCAGGCGCGAACAACGCTGCGGAAGTATCTGGAACCGATCCAGTTACCGGCCCCGCGCCGTTGACAACCGCTTGCCAAGGAGGACCCGTGCTCACTGTCGGTGACCGCTTCCCTGAGTACGAACTCACCGCCTGCGTCTCGCTGGACGCCGACAAGGCGTTCGAGACCATCCACCACAAGTCCCACGAGGGCAAGTGGCGGGTGGTCTTCTTCTGGCCGAAGGACTTCACCTTCATCTGCCCGACGGAGATCGCCGAGTTCGGCCGCCTCAACGGCGAGTTCGCCGACCGCGACGCCCAGGTGCTCGGCGTCTCGGTGGACAACGAGTTCGTCCACTACGCCTGGCGCAAGGACCACCCGGACCTGCGCGAGCTGCCCTTCCCGATGCTCAGCGACATCAAGCGCGAGCTGACCGCCGCCTGCGGCGTGCTCGGCGAGGACGGCGTGGCGCAGCGGGCCACCTTCATCGTCGACCCGGACAACGAGATCCAGTTCGCCATGGTCACCGCCGGCTCGGTCGGCCGCAACGTCTCCGAGGTGCTGCGGGTGCTCGACGCCCTGCAGACCGACGAGCTGTGCCCGTGCAACTGGAACAAGGGCGGCGAGACCCTGGACGCCAACGCGCTGCTCGCCGGCGCCGGTGCCTGAGATGGGTCTGGACGCGGTCAAGGCGGCTCTGCCCGAGTACGCCAAGGACATCAAGCTCAACCTCGGGTCGACCGTCGGCACCTCGACCCTCAAGCCGGAGCAGGCCTGGGGCACCGCCCTGGCCTGCGCGGTCGCGGCGCGTAACCCGGTCGTGCTGAAGGAGATCGCCGACGAGGCGACCGCCCACCTCACGCCGGAGGCGATCGAGGCCGCCAAGGGCGCCGCCACCATCATGGCGATGAACAACGTCTACTACCGCGCCAAGCACCTGATCGGCGACGACCAGTACGCCTCGATGCCGGCCCGGCTGCGGATGCAGATCATCGCCCGGCCGGGCGTGGACAAGGGCGACTTCGAGCTGTGGTGCCTCGCCGTCTCGGCGATCACCGGCTGCGGCGTCTGCCTGGAGTCGCACGAGAAGGCGCTGCGTGGTGCCGGGTTCACCCGGGAGCAGGTGCACGAGGGGCTGCGCATCGCCGCCGTCGTGCACGCCGCCGCGGTGGCCCTCGACGCGCAGGCCGCGCTGGCCTGACCTGGTCCGCCCCGGTGGGCCGGTGCCGCGACCGCGGTGCCGGCCCACCGGCGTTGCGGGTCCCGTGGTGTGGGAGGGGTCCGGTCCGGGTACCTGTTTTCTGGACACGGAAGACGATCCCTCCACAACGACGGAAACAGTCGGGACAGGAGTTACCCATGGACAGGCTCGACCCGCACAGCACGCACGGCACCACCGAGCCGGTGCTCGACGGCGGTCAGGGAGCCTTCGCCGGGGGTGCGCCCACGGGCGCCTTCAACCCGTGGAGCTACCGCGACGAGGCCGGAGTGGCCGAGGCCGACCTGGTCGGCTACAAGGTCGAGGCCACCGACGGCGGCATCGGCAAGATCGACAGCGCGAGTCACGAGGTCGGCGGCAGCTACCTGGTCGTCGACACCGGGCCGTGGATCTTCGGCAAGAAGGTCATGCTGCCGGCCGGCATGGTCAACCAGGTCGACCACGACGACCGCAAGGTCTACGTCGACCGCAGCAAGGACCAGATCAAGGCCGCGCCGGAGTACGACGAGACCAGCCACAGCGACCCGGCCTACCGGGACAAGCTGGGCGGCTACTACGACGAGAGCTACGGCAACCTCCCCCCGGGCACCGCACGCTGACCGAGGCGAGAAACTGACGGCCGGTGGGGTGACCCACCGGCCGTTACCGTGTCAGGGTGGACGCCATCGAGGTCAACCGCAGGATCCCCTTCTCCGCCATGTTCAACTTCCGCGACGTCGGCGGCTACCCCGGCCACGACGGCCGTACCGTCCGCTGGGGCCGGCTCTACCGCTCCGACTCACCGCACCGGCTCGACGGGGCCGACCGGGACGCCTTCGTCGCCCTCGGCATCCGGACCGTGATCGACCTGCGGCGACCGTCCGAGGTGGAACGGGACGGCCGGGTGCCGGAGCTGGACGGGCTCACCTACCGGCACATCCACCCGGAGCACGCGGACTGGGCACAGCGCCGGTACGAGCCGGGGGCCAGCCTGGCCCGCTACCTCGCCGACCGGTACGCCGACCTCGCCCAGACCGGCACCGCCGGGCTGGCCGAGGCGATCGGGCTGATCGCCGACAGCGCGACCGCCCCGGTGGTCGTGCACTGCGTCGCCGGCAAGGACCGCACCGGTATCGTCTGCGCGCTCACCCTCTCGGTGCTCGGCGTGAGCGACGCCGACATCGCCGAGGACTACGCGCTGAGCAGCGAGGCGTCGGCCCGGTTCAGCGCCTGGCTGGCGGCCACCGCCCCGCAGACGGAGGAACCGCCCCCGCCGTTCCTGGCCTCGCCGGCCGAGGCGATGGCGCTCTTCCTGACCGAGCTGCGGGAGGGGCACGGCTCGGTGGAGGACTACCTGCGCCACGCCGGAGTGACGGACGACCAGCTCACCGCCCTCCGCGACCACCTGCTCGACTAGCCAGCCGACGGAGCGTCGCGCCCCGATGCCCGACCGCCGGCCGCGCCGCGTGACGGCGGCGGGCCGGCGGTCGACACGAGTGGTCAGAGGACGCGCTGCACCCAGCCGTGCGGGTCCTCGGCCTCGCCGCGCTGGATCGACACCAGCTGCTCCCGCAGCGCCATGGTCGACCGGCCCGGCTCGCCCCCGCCGATCAGGAACTCCCCGTCGGGGAAACGCACCCGGCCGATCGGGGTGATCACCGCGGCGGTGCCGCAGGCGAAGACCTCACGCAGCCGGCCGCTGGCGGCGTCCGCCTGCCAGTCGGCGAAGCTGACCGGCCGCTCCTCCACCCGGTGCCCGGCCGCGGCGGCCAGGGTGAGCACCGCGTCGCGGGTGATACCGGGCAGGATCGTGCCGGTCAGCGGCGGGGTGACCAGGGTGTTGTCGTCGTAGACGAAGAAGACGTTCATGCCGCCCAGCTCGTCGACGAACCGGCGCTCCACCGCGTCGAGGAAGACCACCTGGTCGCAGCCGGCCTCGATCGCCTCGGCCTGGGCGGCCAGCGAGGCGGCGTAGTTGCCGCCGCACTTCGCCGCGCCGGTGCCACCGGGCGCCGCGCGGGTGTAGTCCGGGGAGACCCAGACGGTGACCGGCTTGACCCCGCCGGCGAAGTACGCCCCGGCCGGCGAGGCGATCACGCAGTAGAGGTACTCGTTGGCCGGGCGGACGCCGAGGAAGACCTCGCTGGCGAACATGAAGGGCCGCAGGTAGAGGCTGGCGTCCGGCCCGTCCGGGATCCACTCCCGGTCGATCTCGACCAGCCGGTGCAGCGACTCGACGAACGTCTCCGCCGGCAGCTCCGGCATGGCCAGCCGCTGGGCGGAGGCGATGAACCGGTCGGCGTTGGCCTCGGGGCGGAACATGGTGACCGCACCGTCCGCCGTCCGGTACGCCTTGAGCCCCTCGAAGATCTCCTGCGCGTAGTGCAGCACGGCGCTGGCCGGATCCATCGGGATCGGCGCGCGCGCCTCCACCCGGGCGTCGTACCAGCCCTTGCCCTCGGCGTAGCGAATGGTGACCATGTGGTCGGTGAAGACCCGGCCGAAACCCGGGTTGGCCAGCAGGGCGGCCCGGTCGGCGGCGGATACCGGTGCGGGATTCGGACGGATCTCGAAATCGAGCTTGTCACCACCGCTCATCGCGCTGACCTCCCTGCGGGTCGACGGCGTGCGGGATCGCACACCGAATCACTGGTGCCAGAAACTTACCCCGAACGGTCGTTCAGCGGATAGCTCCGCCCCGGCGGATCGAACGCCCCGGATGGGACGCCGCGGGGGCCTGCGGAGCAGCGACGACGGCGGGGCCTGAGAAGGTCCGCCCCGGGCCCGGCGGACCCGGGAGGCGGACCGGTTCAGCGTGCCGGCGGCCGGTCAGGCCACGGCGTGGGCGGCGAGCCGGTCGCCGACCTCCTCGGTGCGCAGCGGTACGCCCGGGGTGCGGTTGGCCAGCTCCACGGCGACCGCGGCGGTCACCCGCGCGGCGGCGTCGGCGTCGCCGAGCTGGTCGAGCAGGAGCGCGGCGGAGAGCACCGCGGCCACCGGGTCGGCGAGCCCCTTGCCGGCGATGTCCGGCGCCGAGCCGTGTACCGGCTCGAACATCGACGGGTACGTCCCGTCGGGGTTGATGCTGCCGCTGGCGGCGAGCCCGATCCCGCCGGTGACGGCGGCGGCGATGTCGGTGAGGATGTCGCCGAAGAGGTTGTCGGTGACCACCACGTCGTAGCGCTGGGGCTGGGTCACCAGGAACATCGCGGCGGCGTCGACGTGCTGGTACTCGGTGGTCACGTCCGGGTGCTCGGCGGCCACGGCTTCGAAGGCGCGCGCCCACAGCGAGCCGGCGTGGGTCAGCACGTTGGTCTTGTGCACCAGGGTGACCTTGCGGCGCTCGCGACGGGCGGCCCGGGCGAAGGCGTCCCGGACGACCCGCTCGACCCCGTGCCGGGTGTTCAGGCTCTCCTCGGTGGCCACCTCGGCCGGGGTGTCCCGGTGCAGCACGCCGCCGGCGCCCGCGTAGAGCCCCTCGGTGCCCTCCCGGACGACCACCAGGTCGACCTCGCCGGGCTTGACGTTCGCCAGCGGGCCCGGCACGCCGGGCCAGAGCCGCGACGGGCGCAGGTTGACGTACTGGTCGAAGGCGAAGCGGAGCTTGAGCAGCAGGCCGCGCTCCAGCACGCCCGGCGGGACCGAGGGGTCGCCGACGGCGCCGAGCAGGATGGCGTCGTGGCCGGCCAGCTCGGTCAGCACCGCGTCGGGCAGCACCTCGCCGGTGCGGTGGTACCGCGCCGCGCCGAGGTCGTAGCGGGTGGTCTCGATCCCGGGGTGCACGGCGTCGAGGACCTTGAGGGCCTGGGCGACCACCTCGGGTCCGATACCGTCCCCGGCCACCACCGCGATCCGTGCCACCTGGCGCTCCTCACCTCGTCGTTCTCGTGCACGGTACGTCGCCGTCCCGCCTCCCGGTACGCGTCTTCCAACATTCGGGACATACGGATGCTCAGGAGGCTCCCAGGTGACATTCATGGTGCGGTCATGTCCGCTGCCTATGGTCGATGGCGAACGGGTCACGGGGGCCCGTGACGGGATTCGCCGCGGTGCCGCGGCGCCGTCGGTGAAGGAGCGGTGTCATGCGGATCGACCAGCGGTACCGACCGGCCGGGACGAACGAGCAGCCCCGCACCCGGTGGGTGGACCAGGCGGCGTTCGGCCGGCGCCGGGCGGACCTGCGGCTCGGCACCAGCAGCCACCGGGTCGACCGCGCCGGCGAGGCCGCCGTCGACCGGATCGCCGTCCGGCACACCGTACGCACCAGCACCGCCGAGTACTCGCTCCTGCTCAACGCCCCCGAGCACGTCGGGCGCCGGCTGGTCGGGGACGCGCTGCGTGACGCCGTCGCCGAACTGCGCGCCATCGACCTCACCTACGGCCCCGGCCGGCCGGACAGCCTGGTCTCCCGGCTGCGCCGCGGCGAGATCGCACCCGAGTCGTACCCGCCGCTGGCGGACCTGGTGGACCGCTGCGCGGCGATGCGCGCCGCCACCGACGGCTGGTTCGACGCCTGGGCCGTACCCGGCGGTTTCGATCCCGGCGGCCTGCTCAACGGCTGGGCGGTGGAGCGGGCGGCGGCCCGGCTGCGCGCCGCCGGCATCCACGACTACGCCGTGCTCTCCGGCGCGGACCTCACCGTCCGGGGTCACGCCGCGCACGGCGGGCCCTGGCGGGTCGCGGTGCACCACCCGACCGACGGGCGTCGCCCGCCGCTGGTCCTGGAGATGACGGCCGGCGCGGTCGGCACCTCCGGGGTGACGGGCCGCCGGGACCACGTGGTCGACCCGCACACCGGCGAACCGGCCGAGCAGCTGGTCGCCGCCACCGTCGTCGGGCCCGACCTGGCGGTGGCGGACGCCTACGCCACCGCGCTGTACGCGGCCGGCCCGACCGGGCTGGCCTGGTTCCGCAACGGCTCGGGATATCAGGCGCTCTTCGCCCACCGGCGTCGCTGAGCACGGCGGGGGCACGTCGGCCGACCGGTGGAGGGGGTCCATCGGGTGGCGCGGTCGGCGGGCCCGCGATCGGCCCCCACGGTCTCGGCAACGACCGTGGGGGCCGGTCAGCGACGAGTGCGCGTGGCTCGCGCAATCGAGGGGTGCGGACCGGTCGGCCGGAACGCCTGACCTCGTCACCCGAAGACGGGCCGAACGCTCCACTCGGCCGGCGACCGCACCGGTACGCTAGCGAATCGACGCAACTCGACGCAAGAGTCTCCACAGCGGACCCTCTTGGACGGACCTCGCGTCACCTCGGAGTCGCTCGTCGGCGGGTCCGCTGCAGGAAGGTGAACGGCGGATGGCACGCTGTCCGCCGTGAGTTTCGATCTGAGCGTGTGGGCCCTGCCTGCCGGGGCCACACCGGAGGACGTCCGGGCGGCGGTGCGGCGGTGCCGCGAGGGACGCCACGATGACCGGCACCCCGACCCGCGCGTCGTCGGCTTCTACCGGGCCATCACCGCCAGCTACCCGGATCGGCACGCCGGGCCGGGTACGCCGTGGGAGGTCGCACCGCTGCACGCGGCCAACGACCACATCGAGCTGAACCTCGTCCCGACCTGCGAGGACCAGGTGCTGCTCGACATCGAGCGGCTGGCCGGCCAGCACGACCTGATGCTCTTCGACGCCCAGGACGGCTCGGTCTACCCGCCGCCGTCCCGCGTCGCAGGCTGACCGGCCGTACGGCGAGGGGCCCGGCCGAGACGGCCGGGCCCCCCTGCGTCGTGCCTACCGGTACTACTCGTCGCGCAGGTCGGCGGCGCTGGCCGAGGTCGCGCCGATCGAGTCGGCCGCCGAGGTGAGCAGGTCCGCCCCGAGCGCCTGGTCGACGGTGAGGGTCATCAGCGTCTCGCCGCCGGCCTCCCGACGGGCCACCTGCATGGCGGCGATGTTGACGCCGGCCTCGCCGAGCAGCGTGCCGACGGTGCCGACCACGCCGGGCCGGTCGACGTAGCGCAGGAAGAGCAGGATGCCCTCCGCGCCGATCTCCACGTCGAAACCGTCCACCTCGGTCAGCTTGATGACGTCACGGGTGCCGGTGTTGGTGACGGTGCCGGAGACGCTGACCGTGCGTCCGTCGGGCAGCGCCCCACGGACGGTGACCAGGTTGGGGTGGTCGACCGTCTCGGCCTGCGTCGCGAGGGTCACCTCGACGCCCCGCTCGGCGGCCAGGTGCGGCGCGTTGACGTAGGTGACCTGCTCCTCCACCACCGAGCTGAACAGCCCCTTGGTGGCGGCGAGCTTGAGGACCGACACGTCGTGGTTGACGATCTCGCCGCGCACCTCGACGGTGACGCTGGCGGCCACCCCGCCGGCGACGGCGGTGAAGGCCCGGCCCAGCTTCTCGGCCAGCGGCAGCAGCGGGCGGACGTCCTCGGCGACCACGCCGCCGGCCTGCACGTTGACCGCGTCCGGCACGAACTCGCCCTGCAACGCCAGCTTGACGCTCTTCGCCACGGCCAGCCCGGCCTTGTCCTGCGCCTCGTGGGTGGAGGCGCCCAGGTGCGGGGTGGCCACCACGTTGTCGAAGGCGAACAGCGGCGAGGAGGTGCAGGGCTCCTTGGCGTACACGTCGACGCCGGCGCCGGCGACCCGGCCCTCGGCGATCGCGTCGGCCAGGGCCTGCTCGTCGACCAGGCCGCCGCGGGCAGCGTTGACGATCCGGACGCCGGGCTTGACGACCGCCAGCTCCTTCTCACCGATCAGGCCCACGGTCTCCGGGGTCTTCGGCAGGTGGATGGAGATGAAGTCGCTCTCCCGCAGCAGCTCCTCCAGGCCCACCAGGCGGACGCCGAGCTGGGCGGCCCGGGCCGGCTGGATGTAGGGGTCGTACGCGATGAGCCGGGTGCCGAAGGCGGCGATGCGCTGGGCGAAGAGCACGCCGATGCGGCCCAGGCCGACCACGCCGACGGTCTTGCCCTGCAGCTCGACGCCGGTGTACTTGGACCGCTTCCACTCTCCCGCCTTGAGCGCGGCGCTGGCCGCGGCGGTGTTGCGCGCGACGGCGAGCAGCAGCGCGACCGCCTGCTCGGCGGCGGAGACGATGTTGGAGGTGGGAGCGTTGACGACCATGACGCCCCGCGCGGTGGCGGCCGGCACCTCGACGTTGTCCAGCCCGACGCCGGCCCGGGCGACCACCTTGAGCCGCGGCGCGGCCGCGATCGCCTCGGCGTCGATCTGGGTGGCGCTGCGCACGATCACCGCGTCGGCCTCGGAGAGCGCGGAGAGCAGGGCCGGGCGATCGGTGCCGTCGACGTGGCGTACGTCGAAGTCGTGGGCGAGCACCTCGATGGCGGCGGGGGCGAGTTCTTCGGCGATCAGTACGACAGGATTCATCGGTCCTCGTAGACGTCGTATGCGGTCGGCCTGGGGCGTCGGGACGCCGCGCTGCGCCCTGCGCTGATCCGTGCCATGGCCGGGTCAGGTGCCGGCTACGCACCTACCAGGGATCGTAGGTGGCCCGATGCCCGACGTGTCCCGGACGGCGGGGTGAGGGCCCTCACACAGCGTCGTCGCCCGCCCGTCATCCCGCGTTCACCCGGCGCGCCCGGTGGCGCGGCCCGGTTACAACGGAGCGCAGCACCTTCTGAGGGAGGGAGCCGGCCGTGTCGCCCACCGTCCGCATCGCCCTGCTGCGCCGGCTCGCCCGGCGGGCGCCGCTCCGGTTCGGCCCGCCGCTGGCCGAGGCGTTGGTCACCCGGTCCCAGCACGTGGGCAGCCGGCCCAGCGCCGCCGCCACGGCCCGGCGCACGGCGGCCGCCGACGAGGCGGTGGCGCTCTACCGCCGGCTGGACCGGCAGCAGCCCGGCCGGCACCGCACCGGCCTCGCCCGGGCCCTGGTCGCGCAGGCCGCCGTCCCGGACGACCGCACCGCGGCGTCGGCCGCCGCGCAGTGCCGGGAGGCGATCGGGTACGTCGAGGACGCCACCGACCGCGCCGCGCTGCTCGTGCTCGCCGAGGCCCGCCGGCTGGCGGCCGTGCACCTGCACACCTGCGGCGCGGTGCGCGAGGCGCTGCCGCTGGCGGTGGGCGCCCGGGCGATCTGGCGGCGGATCGGCACCCGGGGCGCCGACGAGCAGGTGCGTTCGGCGTTGACGCTGGGCGTGATCGGGGACTGCCGGGCGAGGCTGGGCCGGCAGGAGGAGGCGCTGGCCGTCCGGCGGGAGGCGCTGGCGCGGCATCGGGCGCTGCCCCTGCTGCGCCGGGCCCGGTACGCCCCGGCCGGCCACCAGCTGGCGATCGGCCTGGCCGAGTCGCTGGTCGCGGCGGGACGGCACGGCGAGGCGTCGGAGCTGGTCACCGAGGTCCGTACCGAGCTGGCGTCGCCGCTCTGGCTCCGGCTGCACCCGCCGTCCCGGCCGCGACTGGCCCGGGTGTTGAGCTTGCTGGCGTGCTGTCAGGACGCCCTGGGCGACCCCGGACAGGCCTGCCGGACCGCCGAGGAGGCGGTCGCCCACTGGCGGACGACGGTGGCGGCCGGCCCGCGCGGCCGACCTGGGTTGGCCGACGCGCTGCTCACCCTCGCGGCGCTGCTCGCCCGGGCGGGCCGGCGGGACGAGGCGGCCGACCGGCTCACCGAGGCGGTCGAGCTGGCCCGCGACGTCGACGACGAGGTGTTCGTCCGGGCCCTGCTCGACCTGGCGGAGCTGCGGTTCGCCGCCGGCGAGCGGGCGTCGGCCGGCGCGCCGGTCGCGGAGGCGGTCGCGGTCTGCCGGGCGTACGCCGAGGAGCTGCCGGAGGTGTGGTGGCCCCGGCTGGTCCGCGCCCTGGCGGCGACCCGTGAGGTGGCGGAGGCGGAGGCGGGCCTGGCCGCCGGCCGGGAGGCGGTGGCGCTGGCCCGGAAGCTGGCCGGGGCCGACCCCCGGTATCGCGACCTGCTCGCCGACTCTCTCGTGGAGCTGGGCCGGGCGGTCGGCGCCGCCGGCGACCCGCTCGGCGCGAGTGACCTGCTGCGGGAGGGCGTGACGGTCCGCCGCGACCTGTTCGCCGTGGACCCCGACACCCACCGGCTGCCGCTGGCCCGGGCGCTGGGCGACCTCGCCGCGATCCTGGCGCACCTCGGCCGCCAGCACGAGGCGGACCGGACGGCCGCCGAGGCCGAGGCGGTTCGCTCCGCCCGACCCGGACCGACTCCCCCCGCATGAGACCGCAGCGGGACGGCCGCCGACGCGGGACACAGTGTGAGCGATATGCCTCAGCGGCATGAATATGACTGTGCGGCATACGGCTCGACGGGCATCGGGGTTTCCGGGGTGACACGCCGGCCCGGCGGCGACGCGGTTCCCTTTCCGACGGTCGCGGACCAACGCGGCCCGCGACCCGACGCCGGGGAGAGCGTCGGGTCGCGGGCCGCGTCGCGGTGGCCCCGCCGGGGCGGGGCCGCGCGTCAGGCGGTCTCGGTGATGGGCCGGTCGACCCAGCTCATCATCGCGCGCAGCTTCTGGCCGGTCTCCTCGATCGGGTGGGCCGCGCCCTCGGCCCGCCACTTGGCGAAGTTCGGCCGGCCGGCCTCGTCCTCGGCCACCCACTCGCGGGCGAACTCGCCGGACTGGATCTCACCGAGGATCTTGCGCATCTCGTCCTTGACCCGGGAGTCGATGACCCGTGGGCCACGGGAGAGGTCGCCGTACTCGGCGGTGTCGGAGACGCTGTAGCGCATCCGGGCGATGCCGCCCTCGTACATCAGGTCGACGATCAGCTTCAGCTCGTGCAGGCACTCGAAGTAGGCCACCTCGGGGGCGTAGCCGGCCTCGGTGAGCACCTCGAACCCGGTCTGCACCAGCGCCGCCGCGCCACCGCAGAGCACCGCCTGCTCGCCGAAGAGGTCGGTCTCGGTCTCCTCGGTGAAGGTGGTCCGGATCGCGCCGGCCCGGGTGCCGCCGATGCCCTTGGCGTACGACAGGGCGAGCTGGAACGCGGTGCCGCTGGCGTCCTGCTCGACGGCGACCAGGCAGGGCACGCCCTTGCCGTCGACGTACTGGCGGCGGACCAGGTGACCGGGGCCCTTCGGGGCGACCATCGCCACGTCCACGTCGGCCGGCGGCTTGATCAGGTCGTACCGGATGTTGAAGCCGTGGCCGAAGAAGAGCGCCTTGCCGGGGGCGAGGTTGGGGGCGATCGCCTCGGCGTACAGGCCGCGCTGCGCGGTGTCCGGCGCCAGGATCATGATCACGTCGGCCTCGGCGGCCGCCTCGGCCGGCGTGAGCACCCGCAGGCCCTGCTCCTCGGCCTTCGGCCGGCTCTTCGAGCCCGCCGGCAGGCCGATCACCACGTCGACGCCGGAGTCGCGCAGCGACAGCGCGTGGGCGTGGCCCTGGCTGCCGTACCCGATCACCGCGACCTTGCGGCCCTGGATCAGGCCCAGGTCGGCGTCGTCGTCGTAGTACACCTCAACGCTCATTGACTTCCCTTTCGTACGGCGGTCCGAGCGGCCCGTCGTGGACTTGTGCGGTGGTCAGGCGGCGCGCAGCGCGGGCCCGGCGGTGATGGAGCGCGAGCCGCGCCCGATCGCCACCGTGCCGGACTGGACCATCTCCTTGATGCCGAACGGTTCGAGGTCGCGCAGCAGCGCGTCCAGCTTGTCGGGGGTGCCGGTGGCCTCGATGGTCAGCGTGTCCGGCGCGACGTCGACCACCCGGGCCCGGAACAGGTTGACCGTCTCCAGCACCTGCGCCCGGGCGTTGCGGTCCGCGCGGACCTTGACCAGCAGCAGCTCCCGGGCCACCGAGACCTGCGGGTCCAGCTCCACGATCTTCAGTACGTTGACCAGCTTGTTGAGCTGCTTGGTGACCTGCTCCAACGGGGACGACTCGGCGTTGACCACGATGGTGATCCGGGAGACGTCCGGGTTCTCGGTCTCGCCGACGGCGAGGCTGTCGATGTTGAACCCGCGCCGGGAGAACAGGCCGGAGACCCGGGCCAGGACGCCCGGCTTGTTCTCCACCAGGACCGAAAGGGTGTGCAGAGTCATCAGATCTCGTCCTCGTCGAAGGCCGGGCGGACGCCACGGGCGAACATGATCTCGTCGTTGCTGGTGCCGGCGGCCACCATCGGCCAGACCATCGCGTCCTTGCCGACCACGAAGTCGATCACGACGGGCGCGTCGGTGATCGCCATCGCCGCCTCGATCGTCTTGTCGACGTCCTCGGGGGTCTCGCAGCGCAGGCCGACGCAGCCGAGCGCCTCGGCGAGCTTGACGAAGTCCGGGATGCGGTGCTTGTGGGTGCCCAGCTCGGTGTTGGAGTACCGCTCACCGTAGAAGAGGGTCTGCCACTGCCGGACCATGCCGAGGTTGCCGTTGTTGATCACGGCGACCTTGATCGGGATGCCCTCCAGCGCGCAGGTGGCCAGCTCCTGGTTGGTCATCTGGAAGCAGCCGTCGCCGTCCACCGCCCAGACCACCGTGTCCGGCCGGCCGACCTTGGCGCCCATCGCCGCCGGCACGGCGTACCCCATGGTGCCGAGGCCGCCGGAGTTGAGCCAGGTGCCCGGCTTCTCGTACGAGATGAACTGGCTGGCCCACATCTGGTGCTGGCCCACGCCGGCCACGTAGACCGTGTCCGGGCCGGCGATCTCGCCCAGCCGCTTGATCACGTACTGCGGGGAGAGGGTGCCGTCGCCCGGCTCCTCGTAGCCCAGCGGGTAACGCTGGCGCAGGTCGTCCAGCTGGGTCCACCAGTCGGCCAGGTCGGACCGGTGGCCGGCCTTGCGCTCGGCAGTGACCGCGGCGATCAGCTCGTCGATGACGTGCTTGGCGTCACCGACGATCGGCACGTCCGCGTGCCGGTTCTTGCCGATCTCGGCCGGGTCGATGTCGGCGTGCACCACCGTGGCGTCCGGGGCGAACGAGTCCAGCTGGCCGGTGACCCGGTCGTCGAACCGGGCGCCCAGCGCCACGATCAGGTCGGACTTCTGCAGGCCGTACACCGCGGCGACGGTGCCGTGCATGCCGGGCATGCCCAGGTGCTGGGGGTGCGAGTCGGGGAACGCGCCCAGCGCCATCAGCGTGGTGACCACCGGGATGCCGGTCAGCTCGGCCAGCTTGCGCAGGCCCTCGGTGGCGCCGGCCTTGAGCACGCCGCCGCCGACGTAGAGCACCGGCCGGCGGGCCATGGCCATCAGCCGGGCCGCCTCGCGGATCTGCTTGCCGTGCGGGTGGAGGGTCGGCCGGTAGCCGGGCAGGTCCAGGGTGGGCGGCCAGGCGAAGGTGGTCGGCGCCTGCAGGACGTCCTTGGGGATGTCGACCAGCACCGGCCCGGGCCGCCCGGTGGAGGCCAGGTGGAAGGCCTCGGCCAGCACCTGCGGGATCTCCTCCGGGGTCTGGACCAGGAAGTTGTGCTTGGTGATCGGCAGCGTGATGCCCTGGATGTCCGCCTCCTGGAAGGCGTCCGTGCCGATCGAGGGCCGCGCGACCTGACCGGTGATCGCGACCATCGGGACCGAGTCCATGTACGCGTCGGCGATCGGGGTGACCAGGTTGGTCGCGCCCGGGCCGGAGGTGGCGATGCAGACGCCGACCCGGCCGGTGGCCTGCGCGTACCCGGTGGCGGCGTGCCCGGCGCCCTGCTCGTGGCGGACCAGGATGTGGCGCACGGTCGAGTCGTAGAGCGGGTCGTACGCGGGCAGGATCGCCCCGCCGGGGATGCCGAAGACGACGTCGACGCCGAGCGCCTCGAGGGACCGCACGAGCGAGCCGGCCCCGGAGACCTGGGCGGGGGCGGGCTGCCGTACGGCCGGGGTGGCCGCGGCGGCCCCGCGCGGCGCGGGGGTGTGGTCGGCGTCGGCGGCCGGCTCGGTGGCCGTGCGCGCCCGCCGGGCGGAGTGGGCGAGGGTCTCTGGCGTGGGTCTCGTCATGGCGGTTCAGGCCTTCGGCTGGAGGGTGGAGGCTTTCGACACGTGCGACGCGGGCGGGGCCCGCCCGGTGGAGTCCGACGGCAATAAAAACGGCCCTCGTGCAGATGCACGGGGCCAGCGCACTCTCGGTGGAGGAGAGTGCGCTCAGGTAAGTACTCGCTGCGACGGGATCGACGACATGTGGACCAGCCTGACGCATCTCACGCGATGAGTCAACTGATCCCACATGTTGGTTCACGAACGGGGGACACCGTCTCCCGTCGCGGGCTTGGCGACCGGCCCGACCTGCGCGGATCCGCTCCCACCGACGCGCGGCGCCGGCACCGACCGCCCACCGGCGAACGGGGTGGCCGGCAGCGGCCCCGGGCGGGCGCCGGGCGAGGTGGCGGCGTCGAGCATCGCCTCCAGGTGCTCGGCCGGCACGCCCCAGCCGAAGAGCGCGCCCTGGCCGAACCGGCAGCCGGCGGCGACCACCGCGGCCAGCTCCGTCGGGGTGGTGACGCCCTCGGCGATCACCTCCAGCCCGAGCTGGTGCCCGAGGCGCATGACGATGTCGACCATCGGGGCGAAGGCCGGCCCGTCGGCGTCCACCGGGCGGACCGGCTCGTGCTCGGCGACCAGGCTGTGGTCGATCTTGAGGATGTCGATCGGCAGCCGGCGCAGCTGGCCGAGGGACGAGTAACCCGCGCCGAAGTCGTCCAGCGCGATCCGCACCCCGGTGCGTCGCAGCGCGGTCAGCCGCCGGATCAGCTCGTCGAGGTCGGTGGCGACGGCGTGCTCGGTGACCTCCAGCACCAGCCGCTGCGGCGGCACGTGGTGGGCGCGCAGCGCCTCGGCCACCTGGACGACGTACTCCGGGGCGTGCAGCTCCCGCGGGGAGACGTTGACCGAGACCCAGACGTCGTGGCCGTCGGCCAGCCAGCGGGAGAGCTGCCAGCAGGCCTGGTGCAGCACCCAGGCGCCCAGCTTGGCGATCATCCCGCACTCCTCGGCGAGCGGGATGAACTCGTCGGGGCGGACGTTGCCCAGCTCCGGGTGGTGCCAGCGCAGCAGCGCCTCGGCGCCGACCGGGCGGACCGAGGGCAGCGAGGCGACCGGCTGGAAGACCAGCCGCAGCTCGTCGCGCTCGATGGCGCCGCGCATCTCGTGCTCCAGCCGAGTCCGCCGCAGCAGGAGCTGGTCGTGGGTGCCGTCGTAGCGCTCGATGCGGTTCTTGCCGCGCTGCTTGGCGTACCGCAGGGCCAGGTCGGCGTGGCGCAGCAGGGCCACCGAGTCGGGCTCGCCGCACTGCCCGGCCACCCCGATGCTCACCGAGAGGAAGACCGGCCCGTCCGACTGCTCGTACGCCCGGCCGAGGACCCCGAGCAGCCGCTCGGCGACCACGTCGGCGTCGGCCGGCCGGCCGCGCATCAGCACGGCGAACTCGTCGCCGCCGAGCCGGGCGGCCAGGTCGCCGGGGCGCAGGTTGCCCCGCAGCCGCCGGCCCACCTCGGCCAGCACCATGTCGCCCACGTCGTGGCCGCGCATGTCGTTGACGTTCTTGAAGCCGTCCAGGTCGAGCCCGAGCAGCACGCACCCGACGCCCTCGTCGGCGCAGCGCTGCAACTCCCGCAGCAGGCCCCGCCGGTTGGCCAGCCCGGTCAGCGGGTCGGTGTGGGCCAGCTCGCGGAAGTGCTTCTCGCGCTCGGCCAGCCGGCCGGCGTACCCGCGCATGTCGTTGAGGGTGAGGTACTGCCGGGCCACCAGCGCGAATCCCTCGACGCTGCCGGCGACGATGGCGAGCGCGTCGAAGCGCCCACCCTGGGCCAGGTGGTACATCGCCGAGGCCGCCATCGCGAACATCGGGACGAAGGCGTACGCGCCGTCCCGGCGGATCAGGTCGACGTCGACCTGCCCCGGCGCCTCCACCCGGTGCACCGCCAGCGCGACCGCCAGCAGGCCCACGGCGAGCAGCGCGGCGCTGGTCAGGGTCATCCCCGCGCCGCCCTGGCAGACCCCGCCGGCGACGCCCAGGCCGCCGGCGGCGTTGCCGGTGATGCCGGCGCCGAGCAGCCCGAACCGGCCCCGGGGCGGAGCGGCGCGCAGCAGCACGGTCAGGGTCACCCCGACGGTCAGCGCGGCGTTGACCGTGGCCAGCAGGATCGCCGGGCAGGCCACCGGGGTGGCCGACCCGAGCAGCCGGGTCGGCGCGGAGAAGAGCACCCAGCCGACGAACCAGAGGGCCGTCGCGACGATCAGCGCGTCCAGCAGCAGCCGGGCGGTCGCCGGCCGGGACACCACCGCCCCCGGCAGCCGGAGCAGCCCGGCGGCGGCGGCCAGGCCGCTCAGCGTCACCGCGACGGAGATCAGGACGGGCCACCCGGTGAGTCGCGCCGGGTGGGGCGGGTGGTGCGGGTCACCGAGCACCAGTCCCACCCCGACCAGCAGGCCGACCAGGGCGAACCCGCCGGCGGCGGCCAGCAGCGCGTACGGCCGGCGGTCCGGGCCGCTGCGCCGCCGGACCGACCCGACGAGCAGCAGGGTGGCGGTCACGGCGACCAGGGCGCTGGGGAGCGCGACGGCGACCATGCCCGGGGGGAAACGCACGTCCTCAACTGTGCCGGATCCGCGCCCCGCGCGGGGAACCGGGTGTGCATCTGTTGGGACACGCTCGGACCGCCGGGGCCCACCGCCGGGACGGTGCAAGACTGGTATCCATGCCTGAGCTGCGGTCGAGGACCTCCACCCACGGTCGGATGATGGCCGGTGCCCGGGCCCTCTGGCGGGCCACCGGGATGACCGACGACGACTTCGGCAAGCCGATCGTCGCCATCGCCAACAGCTTCACCCAGTTCGTCCCGGGTCACGTACACCTGAAGGACCTCGGCGGCCTGGTCGCCGACGCGGTGGCCGAGGCCGGCGGGGTGGGTCGCGAGTTCAACACCATCGCCGTCGACGACGGCATCGCCATGGGCCACGGCGGCATGCTCTACTCGCTGCCCAGCCGGGAGCTGATCGCCGACGCGGTCGAGTACATGGTCAACGCGCACTGCGCGGACGCCCTGGTCTGCATCTCCAACTGCGACAAGATCACCCCGGGGATGCTGCTGGCCGCCCTGCGGCTGAACATCCCGACCGTCTTCGTCTCCGGCGGGCCGATGGAGGCCGGCAAGACGGTGGCGATCGAGGGAGTCGTGCACTCCAAGATCGACCTGATCGACGCCATGATCGCCTCCTCCAACGAGGCGGTCACCGACGACCAGCTCGGCGAGATCGAGCGCTCCGCCTGCCCGACCTGCGGCTCCTGCTCCGGGATGTTCACCGCCAACTCGATGAACTGCCTCACCGAGGCGATCGGCCTGGCGCTGCCGGGCAACGGCTCGACGCTGGCCACCCACGCCGCGCGCCGGTCGCTCTTCGTCGAGGCCGGCCGCACCGCCGTGGAGATCGCCAAGCGGTGGTACGACGGCGACGACGCCTCGGTGCTGCCCCGTGCCGTCGCCAGCCGGGCCGCCTTCGAGAACGCGGTCGCCCTGGACGTGGCGATGGGCGGGTCGACCAACACGATCCTGCACCTGCTCGCCGCCGCCCGCGAGGCCGAGCTGGACTTCCAGGTGGCCGACATCGACGCGATCTCCCGCCGGGTGCCCTGCCTGGCCAAGGTCGCGCCGAACTCGCCGCAGTACCACATGGAGGACGTGCACCGGGCCGGCGGCATCCCCGCCATCCTCGGCGAGCTGGACCGGGCCGGCCTGCTCCACCGGGACGTGCACGCCGTGCACTCCCCCTCGCTGGAGCGCTGGCTGGCCGACTGGGACGTGCGGGGCGGTTCGCCGACGCCGGAGGCGGTCGAGCTGTTCCACGCCGCCCCGGGCGGGGTGCGCACCACCGAGCCGTTCTCCACCACCAACCGCTGGTCGTCGCTGGACACCGACGCGGCCGGCGGCTGCGTCCGGGACCGGGAGCACGCGTACTCGGCCGACGGTGGGCTGGCCATCCTGTACGGCAACCTCGCCCCGGACGGCTGCGTCGTGAAGACCGCCGGGGTGCCCGAGGAGTGCCTGACCTTCCGCGGTCCGGCGAAGGTCTACGAGTCGCAGGACGACGCGGTCTCGGCGATCCTGGCCAAGCAGGTCGTCGCCGGGGACGTCGTGGTGATCCGCTACGAGGGCCCGAAGGGTGGCCCCGGCATGCAGGAGATGCTCTACCCCACCTCGTTCCTCAAGGGCCGGGGACTGGGCCGGGCCTGCGCGCTGCTCACCGACGGCCGCTTCTCCGGCGGCACCTCCGGGCTCTCCATCGGGCACGTCTCCCCCGAGGCGGCCTCGGGCGGCCTGATCGCGCTGGTCGCCGAGGGCGACGAGATCGTCATCGACATCCCCGGCCGGTCCATCGAGCTCAACGTGCCCGACGACGTGCTCCAGGCGCGCCGGGTCGCCGAGGAGAAGCGGGAGCGGCCGTACACCCCGGTCGACCGGCAGCGGCCGGTGTCGGCGGCGCTGCGCGCGTACGCCTCGATGGCGACGTCGGCCAGCGACGGCGCGTATCGGCGGGTGCCGGAGTAAGCGGCGCCCCCGGCGCAGCGGTGACCTCTTTCGGGTGACTGCGGTCGCGCCACGCCCGCGATCGGGTGAACGCCAGCAGGCGTGTCGCGGCGGGGAGGGCGTATGCCCGATGAGCGATATACCTGGGAGGCATAAATATGACTCAGCGGTATATCGCTCACCGCCGGGTCCGGTTCCGCCCGGACCACGCTGGGTAGCGGTTGGTCGGAGGATGCCGACCAGCCGCCGCCCGTCGCGCCCTACGCCGTGGCTCCTTCCGTGGCGGCGGCCGGGACCGCCCGCGTCGCGGCGTCGATGTCGTTGACGCAGCGCAGCACCGGGCGGGCGGTCAACGCCACCGGGTCCAGCGCCGTGTCGGCCCGCACGGTGAAGGTCGCCGACTCCCCCGGCAGCAGGGTGACCAGCGCCCGGTCGACCTCGGCGGACGGGTCGAGCCGGTCCGGGAAGAGGGTCAGGTCGCGCAGCACCGTCCGGGCGGTCACCCGGACCCGCTGGCCGTCCTCGCCCGACGCGACCGTCGTGTCGAAGCGGGCCGCCGGCCAGTCGACCTCCCGGTCCTCGGCGAAGAACCAGAGGGCCCGCTCGGCCGTGTCGCCGGCCTCGGCGACCAGCAGCTCGCGGCGGGCCTCCTCCGGCCCGGCCAGGTCCGCGGGCAACGCCAGCACCACCGCCGAGTACGCCGGGACGTCCAGCGGGTACGCCGTCTTCGCCCTCGGTTCACCGGCCAGGGTCAGCCGGGTGACGGTCGCCGGGGCCCGCCACGGCTCGCCGGTCTCGTTGACCGCCACCAGGGCCAGCCCGCCGTCGCGGGGCTGGACGGTGAGCAGCCGGTCGGCGTACGCCCGGCGCAGCGCGTACCAGAGTGGCTTGCGGCGGCCGTCGCCGTCGATCGCCGACCACGAGGTCACCGGCCAGCAGTCGTTGAGCTGCCAGACGATGGTGCCGGCGCAGACGTCCCGGTGTGAACGGAAGTGCTCCACCCCGAGCTGGATGGCCCGCGCCTGGTTGAGCTGGGTGAGGAAGTGCCAGTCGTCGAAGTCGGCCGGCTCGGGCAGGTGGGCGTCGAGTCCACGCTGGAGCTTGGCGTCGCCGTCGGTGGCCTTCTGGTGGTGCGCCATGCCGGGCGAGTCGGGCGCGAGGGGCTCGTCGGTCAGCGCCCGGCGCAGCGTCGCGTACGCCGCGGGCGCCTGGTAGCCGAACTCGGCGACGAAGCGGGGCACGTACTCGCGGTACTTCGTGTAGTCGTCGGTGTTCCAGACGTCCCAGATGTGCATGGTGCCGTGCGCCGGGTCGTTGGGGTGGAGCTCCTCGCTGCCCGACCACGGGCTGCCCGGCCAGTACGGCCGGGTCGGGTCCAACTCCCTGACGATCCGGGGCAGCAGGTCGAGGTAGTAGCCCCGCCCCCAGGTACGCCCGGCCAGCGGCTCCTGCCAGTCCCAGTCGTGCCAGCCCCAGATGTTCTCGTTGTTGCCCGTCCAGAGCACCAGCGACGGGTGGCCGGCCAGCCGGGTGACCTGTTCGGTGGCCTCGGCGGCCACCTCGGTGCCGAACGGCTCCTCCTCCGGGTACGCCGCGCAGGCGAAGAGGAAGTCCTGCTGCACGAGGATCCCCAGCTCGTCGGCGAGGTCGTAGAAGTCCTCCGACTCGTACCGGCCGCCGCCCCAGACCCGCAGCAGGTTCACCCCGGCTCCGGCGGCCTGGCCGAGCCGGTGCGCCAGCCGGTCCCGGGTGATCCGGCTGGGGAACGGGTCGTCGGGGATCCAGTTGATCCCGCGGACGAAGACCGGGGTGTCGTTGACGTGCAGGGCGAAGGGGGTGCCGTGGGCGTCCGGGGTGGTGTCGAGACGTACCGACCGGAAGCCGATCCGGCGGGACCAGGCGTCCAGGGTCCGGCCGTCCGGCGCGCAGAGCGTGACGTCGAGCCGGTGCAGCGCCTGCTCGCCGTACCCCCGGGGCCACCACAGCTCGGGGTCGCGGACGGTGAGGGTCGCCACCGCCGTGCGCTCCCCCGCCGGGACGACTGCCTCGACGGCCGCGCCGGCGACGGCGGCCCGGACGGTCAACGGGGTGGCCGCGACCCGCTCCACCTCGACGTGCAGTTCGACCCGTCCCACCCCGTCGGCGACGGTGACCAGCGGACGGACGGTGGCGAGCCGGGCGGTGGACCAGGCGTGCAGGCCGATCTCCTGCCAGATGCCGGCGGTGACCAGGGTCGGTCCCCAGTCCCAGCCGAAGTTGCAGGCCATCTTGCGGATGAACTGGAACGGCTCCGGGTAGGCGTTCGGCCGGTCGCCGAGGGCGTCCCGGTGCCCCTGCGCGTAGCGGTACGCGGAGTCGAACCGGACGGTCAGGGTGTTCGCCCCCGGGCGCAGCAGCGCGCCGACGGCGAACCGGTGGCCGCGGTGCATGTTCTCGGTGCGGCCGACCTCGACGCCGTTGAGGGTGAGCGTGGCGACCGTGTCGAGGCCGGCGCAGACCAGGTCGACCCGCTCGTCGTCGCCGGCCCGCCGGTCGAAGGTGGTCTCGTAGACCCAGTCGGTGCGCCCGATCCAGGCCAGCGCCGTCTCGTTGTCGTCGACGAACGGGTCGGGGATCAGCCCGGCGGCCAGCAGATCGGTGTGCACACAGCCGGGCACGGTGGCGGGCACCGCCCGGCCGGCGATCCCGGCCGGCACCTGCGGCCCCGGTAGGGCCCGCAGCGTCCAGCCCTCGTGCAAGGTCTGCCGGGTCACGACTTCACCGCGCCTTCCATGATTCCGCGGACGATCTGCCGGCCGCCGATGAACAACATGACCAGCAGGGGCACCGTGGCGATGAACGCGCCAGCCAGCACCCGACGGTAGATGACGTAGTTTCCGCTGGCCAGGTCGGAGACGGCCACCATCGAGGTGGGGTAGTCGGTGCCGCTGAGCGTGATCAGCGGCCACTGGAAGTCGTTCCAGGTGGCGACGAAGGTGAGCAGGCCGAGCACCGCCAGGGCCGGGCGGATCGCCGGCAGCACGATGTTCCAGTAGACGCGCATGGTGGTGGCGCCGTCGACCCGGGCGGACTCGACCAGCTCGTCCGGCACGGTGTTGACGATGAACTGGCGCATGTAGAACACCCCGAACGCGGTGACCAGGCCCGGCGCGATGACGGCCAGCAGGGTGCCGTTCCAGCCGAGCTTGCCCATCACGATGTAGAGCGCCACGATGCCGAGCTGGTTGGGCACGGTGAGGGTGAGCACCACGAAGAGCATCAGCGCCCGGCTGCCCTTGAAGCGCAGCTTGGCGAAGGCGAAGCCGGCCAGCGAGCAGAAGAACAGCACCGACGCGGTCACCACGGTGGAGACGATGACGCTGTTGACCAGCGAGGCGGCGAAGTAGACGTCCTGAAGGGAGAAGACCTCCCGCACGTTGACCACGAACTGGTCGCCGGGGACGACCGCGGGCGGGATCTTCGCCAGCGCCTCGTCGTCGCTGGTGGCGATGACGAACATCCAGTACAGCGGGAACGCGGCGAACAGGATGGTCACCGCCAGCAGCAGATAGGTCCACACCGAGGCCGGAGTGTCCTGCGGCGCCCGGCCCATCAGGGTGGGCCGGTTCCGCCGGACCGCCCCGGGCCGGGACGGCGCGGTGTCGAGCGCGCTCATCCGAGCCTCCTTTCGTTCGTGCTCACCGACGGCCTCCGGAGAGTCGGTTCGTCAGCAGGGTGTTGAGGCCGGCCACCAGCAGGATGATCAGGAAGAGCGCCCAGGACATCGCGGCGGCGTAGCCGAGGTTGAGGTCCTTCCAGCCGACCTTGTAGATGAGCTGGGCGATGGTCTGCCACTCGCCGTTCGGCCCGCCCGTGGCGGCCTGCGAGTTCAGGTCGAACAGCATCGGCTCGGTGAAGAGTTGGAGACCGCCGATGGTGGAGAGCACCACGGTGAAGACGATGACCGGCTGGATCATCGGCACGGTGATCCGCCAGAGCTGGCGCCAGGGGCCGGCGCCGTCGATCGCCGCGGCCTCGTACACGTCGCGCGGGATCGACTGCATGGCGGCCAGGTAGAGCAGGGCGTTGTAGCCGATCCACTTCCAGTTGACCATCGTGGCGATGGCGATCCAGGAGTGCAGCTTGTCGGCCCGCCAGTCGATCGGCTCGTCCCCACCGAGACCGAAGAGGCCCAGCATCCAGTTGGCCATGCCGAAGTCGCGGGAGAAGAAGACGCTGAACACCATCGTCGAGGCGACGATCGGGGTGACGTACGGCAGCAGGACGCCCACCCGCCACCAGGTCTGCGCGCGCAGCCGGCGGTTGAGCAGGGCGGCCACCACCAGCGCCAGCAGCAGTTGCGGCACCGACGAGAGCAGGAAGATGCCGAAGGTGTTGTACAGCGCGTTCCAGAAGTCGTCGTCGCCGACCAGCCGGGTGAAGTTGTCGACGCCGGCCCAGGGCGGCAGCGTCGGGTCGTCCAACCGGTAGTTGCGCAGCGAGACCACGCCGTTGAAGACCAGCGGGAAGAGCCCGAAGACGATGAAGAGCAGGAAGAACGGGGCGATCATCAGGTACGGCATGTAGCGCATGTCGAAGCGGTACAGCCGGTTGCGCCAGGTGAGCCGCCGCTCGCCGGGTCCGGAGCCGCCGCGGCCCGGCGCGGCTCGGTGGCCCGACGGCGCGGGCGCGGCACGGGTGGTGGACATGGGACACGCTCCAGGGCCGAAGAGGTGACGGGGGTACGGGCGGTGCGGGGCGGTGACGGAGCGGCCGGTCGTGCCCGCTCCGTCACCGGTCACCGGCCCGTCAGGAGGTGCCGGCCTGCTCGGCCTCCTTGACCGCCTCGGCCCAGGCGGCCTCCGGCTTCAAGGTCTTGTTCTGCACCCGGGTGATGACGTTCTCCACGGCGACCCGGGTCGGGCCGTTCTTCCGGCCCAGGTACTGCGGGGTCAGGCCCTGCGCCATCCTGGGGAAGATCTGCCCGACCGGGGCGTCGTTGAAGAACGGGTTCTTGAAGTCGGCGATCGCCGGGTCGGCGTAGAGCGCCGGCTGCGAGGGCAGGTTGCCGACCTTCTTGAAGATCTCGATCTGCTGCTCCGGCTGGACCAGCCACTCGAGCAGCTTGTACGCCTCGTCGACGTGCTTGCCCTGCTTGGGGATGGTCAGGAACGAGCCGCCCCAGTTGCCGCCACCACCGGGCACCGCCGCGATGTCCCACTTGCCCTGGGTGCCGGGCGCGGTGTCCTTGATGTGGCCGAGCATCCACGCCGGGCAGGCGAGCACGGCGAACGAGCCGCTGGTGAAGCCCTTGTCCCAGTCGGCCTGGAAGCTGGCCAGGTTGGCCGACAGCCCGGCCTGGATGGCCTTGACCGTGTAGTCGAAGGCGACCTTCGGCCCCTGCTCCATCTGGAGCTGGTCCTGCTCGTTGTAGAACCCGACCGGCTGCTGGCCGAGGATCGGGTTGAACAGGTTGGTGCCGGAGTCGATGAACTTCTTGTTGGTCTTGCCGGTGTACCGCTGACCGACCTCGATGAACGTGTCCCAGGTGGGCCAGAGGGCGGAGACCTGGTCCCGCTCGGTGGGCAGCCCGGCGGCCTTGAACAGGTCGGTCCGGTAGCACATCGCCAGGCCGCCGACGTCGGTGCCGAGGCCGATCTGGGTCTTGCCGTCGGCCGACAGCGACTGCTTCCACTTCCAGGGCAGGTACTTGGTCTCGTAGGAGCCGGCGCCCTTGTCGAGCAGGTTGACGAACTTGTCGGACTGGCTGCGGAACTGGACCATGAAGCCCTCGTCGATCGCGGCGATGTCGGCCGCGCCCGAGCCCGCCACCAGTTTCTTCTGCAGGTCCTCGTGCTGGGCGTTGTACTCGCCCGAGTTGAGCTGGATCCGGACGTTCGGGTGGTCGGCCTCGTAGCGGGTCTTCAGGTCCTGGAGACCGAAGTCGCCCCAGAAGTTGATCTTCAGCGTGACGACGCCGTCCCCGGCGTCGGAGTCGGTGGTGCTCTTGCCGCTGCAGCCAGCGACCATGACCAGGCCGACGGCGCCGGCCACCGCCGCGCGGGCCCAGTGGGACCAGGACCGTTTCATGTCATCCTCCGCGCCAAATGGGAACGCTCCCGGTATCGAGAGACGTTGACTGAACCGGATAAGTGAGGCCACCGTACGGTCCGGGTCCAGCAGTGTCAACGGCCGGTTAACGGGGTGCTTGTCCGGTATCCGAAGGGCGCCTTTGGGAGCGCGACCATGCGTGGTTAAGCGCTCTCTCACGCATCTGGACGCGCCTCGGGGTGGCGGAGACGGGCGGGTCAGGCCGTACGCTTAACCGGACAAGTGATCGTTCAGCAGGTCCGCTGGCCGCCGATCCGGCGGGGCGTTCGCCCGACCGGGTCGGGGTAGCGTGAGGGCCGCCGGTGATCCCGGCGCCGTGGGACCGGCCCGGGGGGCCGCGAGGATTGAGGAGCACGCCGGTGAAGCGGCCGACCATCGCCGACGTCGCGCGACGTGCCGGGGTGTCCAAGGGCGCGGTGTCGTACGCGCTCAACGGGCAGCCGGGCGTCTCGGAGGCCACCCGTCAACGGATCCTGGCCATCGCCACCGAGATCGGGTTCAGCCCGAGCAGCGCCGCCCGCGCGCTCTCCGGCGCCACCGCCAACGCCGTCGGCCTGGCTCTGTGCCGGCCCGCCCGGATACTGGGCATCGAGCCGTTCTTCATGGAGCTGATCAGCGGCGTCGAGGCGGAACTCTCCGCCCGGTCGTACGCGCTCACCCTCCAGGTGGTGGCCGACCAGGAGGCCGAGATCGCGGTCTACCGCCGCTGGTGGGCGGAGCGGCGCGTCGACGGCGTCTTCGTCTGCGACCTGCGCACCGACGACCGGCGGGTGCCGGCCCTGGAGGAGCTGCAACTGCCGGCCGTGGTGATCGGCGGACCCGGCCACACCGGCAGCCTGGCCAGCGTCTGGTCGGACGACGCGGCGGCGCTGGTGGAGACGGTCGAATACCTGGTCGCCCTCGGGCACCGGCGGATCGCCCGGGTGGGTGGCCTGCCCTCGCTGCTGCACACCGAGATCCGTACCGACGCCTTCGCCGAGGTGTGCCGGCGGCTCGGGCTGGCCGACGCCGTCACCGTCTGGTCCGACTACACCGGCGAGGAGGGCGCCCGCGCCACCCGCCGCCTGCTCAGCTCCGCCAACCGCCCCACCGCGGTGATCTACGACAACGACGTCATGGCGATCGCCGGGCTCTCGGTCGCGCAGGAGATGGGGCTGACCGTCCCCGGCGACCTCTCGATCGTGGCCTGGGACGACTCGCCGCTCTGCCAGCTGGTGCACCCGCCGCTGACCGCGCTCGGCCGGGACATCCCGGCGTACGGCGCGCACGCCGCGCGGCAGCTGCTGGCGGTCATCGCCGGCGAGGCGGTGAGCGGCCTGCAGGACGAGACCGCCCACCTGACCCCGCGCGGCAGCACCGCACCGCCCCGGATCAGATGAACCGGTTCAGCATTTCCTGAACGGGGCGGTCAGCGGGAGGCGGACGGGAACTCCTCGAAGTACGCCTCCACCCGCTCCGCCGTGGCCGGCCGGGCCAGCGCGAAGCCCTGCCCGTACGGGCAGCCGGCCCGCTGCGCCCGGTCGACGTCGGCGTCGGACTCCAGCTCCTGCACCACCACCGACAGGCCGAGCCGTTCGCCGAGGCTGACCACCACGTCGATCAGCGGTCGCTGCGGGTCGTGCGCCGATCGCACCAGCTGCGGCCGGACCTTGAGCAGGTCGATCGGGAGCCGGCGCAGCTGGGCCAGGGAGGCGTGCTCGGCGCGGAAGTCGTCCAACGCGGTGCGCACCCCCAGCGACCGCAGGCCGGCCAGCCGGGCCACCACGGTCGGCAGGTCCCGGCCGATCCGGGGCTCCGCCACCTCGACCACCAGCCGGTGCGCCGGCACCCCGTGCCCGGCCAGCGTGGCGGCCACCCCGGGCAGGAAATCCGGGGCCAGCAGCTCCCGGGGGGTCACGTTGACCGCCATCCAGAGCTCCCGGCCCCCCGTCGACCAGCTGAGGAGCTGCCGGCAGGCGCGGTCCAGCACCCAGCGTCCCAGCTCGCCGACGAGGTCCAGGTCCTCGGCCACCGGCAGCAGCTCGGCCGGGAGCACGGTACCCAGCACCGGGCTGCGCCAGCGCAGCAACGCCTCCGTGCCGACCGGCTGCCGGTCGGCCAGCCCCAGCACCGGCTGGTAGACCAGGTCCAGCTCACCCCGGGTCGCCGCGCCGGGCAGCTCCCGCTCCAGGTCCAGCCGGCGGACCAGTTGCTCCTCCAGGTAGGCGTCGTACCACTCGACCCGGTTGCGGCCGAGCTGGACGGCGCGCCGCCGGGCCAGGTCCGCCTGGCGCAGCGCGTCCTCCGGCCCGGTGCCGGCCAGCTCGGCCAGGCCGACGCTCACCCGCAGCCGCACCATCGACCCGGGCGTCGGGCAGGGCTCGGCGAGCGCGGCGACCAGGCGGCCACCCAGCGCGTACGCCGGCACCGGACCGGCGTCGGTGAGCACGGCGAACTCCTCGCCGGCCACCCGGGCGACCAGGTCGTGCGGGCCCACCACGTCGCGCAGCCGGCGGGCGGCCGTGAGCAGCAGGCCGTCCGCCGCCGACGGCCCCGCTCCGTCGGTCACCGCGCCGAGGCCGTGCACCTCCACCAGCAGCAGCGCGCCCGGGCCGTCGCCCCGCGCGCTGAGCGCCCGCATCAGCTCACGCCGGTTGGCCAGGCCGGTGAGCTGGTCGGTGGCGGCCAGCCGGTGCAGTTCGCGTTCCAACCGGCGCCGCTCGCCGATGTCGCGCACGTGCAGCACCACCGCGTCGACCTCGGGCACCCCGCGCAGGTCGCTCACGGTCGACTCGGTCTCCCGCCAGCCACCGTCGCCGGTGGCCATCCGGGCCACCAGCAGCAGCGGCTCCTGGCCGCCCCGGGGCGCGGCGAGCCGGCCGAGCGCGCCCGGCGCGTCGTCGGGGTGCAGCAGTTCGATCAGCCGCCGGCCGCGGACCTCGTCGTCGCGCAGCCCGAACCAGCGGGCGCCGGCCGCGGAGAGCCAGCGCACCCGCAGCTCGTCGTCGAGCAGCAGGATCAGGTCGCGGCCACCGGAGACCAGCGCCCGGAAGTGCGCCTCCCGGGCGGCCAGCCGGCTGGCCCAGTGCCGGTTGTCGGCGGCGGTGATCAGCTCCCGGCCGACCAGCGGCGGGATCACCGCGAGTCCGAGCAGGACGGCGGTCGGCGTGAAGCTGCCGACCGCCCAGAGGTGGTACCCGGCGGCGAGGGTGGCCACCGCGGCCGGCGCGGTCACCCGGGGCCAGGCCGGCGGCGGACCGGTGCCCAGGGCCGGATCCCCGGCCGACACCCGCGCCATCCCGGCGGCGGTGAACAGGGCACCCGCCAGCAGCGGCGCGACCGCGGTCAGCGTCGCCACGGCCGGCGCCCGGTAGGCCAGCAGCACCACCAGGTCGGCCAGGCCGAGCAGGGCGGTCGCCGCCCCGGCCCGACAGAGCGCCGCGCCGGGCCGGCGGCGCCGCTCGGCCAGCGCGCTCACCAGCAGGGCGGCGAGCCCGCCCGCGCCGAGCACCGTGACGGCGCGGGCCAGCGGGGGGACGTCACCCGGCGGCAACAGCACCCAACCGGCGAACAGCAGGGCGGTGCCGAGCCCGAGCACGTCGACGGTCCGGCGCAGCCGGACCCGGGGCGCCAGCCGGGAGTGGCCGGGGAGCAGGAGCAGGCCGCCGGCGTACAGCACGGTCGCGGCGGCCAGCCCGTGGGCCGCGACGTTCGCGCGCTGCTCCGCGGCGGCCAGCGGCAGGACGCCGACGGTCAGGCCGACCACCAGCACGGCGGCGTCGAGCAGCGCGGCGGCCCGCCGGCGACGCGGCGCCCGCCGGTCCCGGCCGCCACCGGCGGCGGCCTCCCGGGAGAGTCGGACACCGGCCAGGGCGCAGCCGGCCGCGCCGGCCAGCGTCGTGGCGGCCAGCGGTGGCAGCACGCCGGCCAGGGCGGCGGTGGCCAGCAGTGCGGCCGCCGCCAGCAGGGCGGCCACCGCGGGCGCGGGGCGGTGGACCAGGTACGCGTGAGGCACGACGGTCGCCTTCGTGAGGGGGACACGGGGCGGTGCGGCGATGCGGGTGGGACGGGACACAGGACAGATATCCGACACCCACCACCCCCGCCAACGACGGATCGGAGGGTCGGTTACGGCCGTACGCAGTGACTCATGTCACTGCCGGATGGCGCCGGTCACCGTCCACCGCCCGGGCGGAGCGGGGCCGTGCCGGGGTGGGATCATCGGAGGGTGAGTAGCGCCGACACCATCCGCTTCCGGTACAACCAGGCCATCCTGGTCGCGGCGATCGTCGCCTTCATCGGCGCCCTGCCGCTGGCCACCGCCGAGTGGTACCTGCTGCCGGTGCTGCTGATCCCGCTGGCCGTCGCGGTCTGGGCGTGGCGGGCGGGCACCGACGCCAACGGGCGGGAGCTGCGGCTGCGGGCCCTGGCCGGCAGCCGCCGGATCGCCTGGGACCGGGTCGTCGAGCTGACCGCCGACCCCCGCGGCCGCGCCGTCGCCCGCCTCGACGACGGGCAGGAGGTCATGCTGCCCGCGGTGCGCGGCACCGACCTGCCCCGGCTGGTCTCCGCCACCGGGCAGCACCTGCCCGGCGAGCGCTGAGCCCGGTCAGTAGCCGTCGGTCACCGTGTTGACCAGCGGCTCCCCCGCGGCGAACCGCCGCAGCTGCGCACCCACCAGCCGGTACGCCCGCGGCAGCAGGCCGCGTACCGAGCCGGCGACGTGCGGGGTGAGCAGCACGTTGGGCAGCTCCCACAGCGGATGGTCGGCGGGCAGCGGCTCGGGATCGGTGACGTCCAGCGCGGCCCGCAGCCGGCCGCTGGACAGCTCCGCCACCAGCGCCTCCGTCCGGGCCACCGGGCCCCGGGCCGCGTTCACCAGCAACGCGCCGTCGGGCATCGCGGCGAGGAAGGCCGCGTCCACCATGCCCCTGGTCTGCTCGGTCAGCGGCACGAGCAGCACCACCACCTCCGCCTTGGGCAGCAGCCGGGGCAGCTCGTCCACCCCGTGCACGCCGTCGGCCGGGCGGGCGGTGCGGGCGACCAGCGTGACGGTGACGTCGAACGGGGCCAGCCGGGCGTGCACCGCCGCGCCGATCGAGCCGGCGCCGACGATCAGCACCCGCTTGCCGGTCAGCTCGTCGGTCGGCGCGACCTCGTCGTACGCCCACTCCCGGCGGGCCTGGGCCCGGGCCATCGCGGGGAAGCCGCGCAGCTGGGCCAGGATCGCGGTGAGCACCCACTCGGCGGTGCCGGCGTCGTGCACGCCCCGCGCGTCGCAGAGGGTCACCCCGTCCGGCACCTGGCCGACCCAGGCGTCCGCCCCGGCGGAGAGGAGTTGGATCACCGCCAGGTCCGGCAGCCGCGCCAGCATCCCGGCGGTGTCCCCGGCGGCCAGGAACGGCGGCACCCAGAACCGGACCCCGGCCGGGTCCGACGGCGGGCGTCCCGGGTCCGTCCACGCCTGGACGGTGACGCCCGCGGGCGCCTCGCCGAGCAACCCGACCCCGGCCTCGTGCGGAATCCATACCTTCACGTCCGCCGACGATAGCGACCACGACCCGCCCCGGTCCGGCGGACCGGCTCACCGGGGGCGGGCGGCGGGCGTCACCGTCCGTGGGCGTCACCGCCGCCTGCCGGGTATAACCGAGGGTCGGAGCGCAACCCGGTGCCCCGCACGTCCGCAGACAGGTGGCCGATGACCGAGCGCTCCCCGCACCGTCGCGGTCCGCTGCCCGCGGTGGACATCCCCGCGCTGACGGACCCGGCGCGGCTGCGCGCGCTCGCCGAGACGGGCCTGGACGCCGAACCCGACGAGGCGTTCGACCGCTTCGCCCGGCTGGTGAGCGACCTGCTGGAGGTGCCGGTCGCGCTGGTGTCGCTGGTCACCGGCGAACGGCAGTTCTTCCCGGGCGCGGTCGGCCTGCCGGAGCCGTGGGCCGCCCGTCGGCAGACCCCGCTGAGCCACTCGTTCTGCCAGCACGTGGTGGACATCGAGATCCCGATGGTGCTGCCCGACGCCCGGCTCTACCCCCGGGTGTGGAACAACCTGGCCATCGCGGAACTGGGCGTGGTCGCGTACGCGGGGATGCCGCTGACCGACCTGGACGGCCGGGTGCTCGGCTCGCTCTGCGCCATCGACAGCAAGCCCCGGGCCTGGACCGCCGACCAGCTGCGTACCCTGGCCGACCTCGCCGCCGCGTGCTCGTCGGAGCTGCGGCTGCGGATCGCGCTCGACGGCGCGGAGGAGGCCCGGCGGCGGGCCGAGGAGGCGCACGAGCGGCTCAAGCTGCTCTCCGCGCTGAGCGAGACCCTGACGGGCACCCTCGACGTGGCCACCGCGGTGGACCGGCTGACCGCGGCGGTGGTGCCGCTGCTGGCCGACTGGGCGCTGGTGACGCTGGTCGACCGGGCGGGTGCGCCGCGCCGGGTCACCGCCCTGCACCGGGACCCGGGGCGGGCCGCCCAGGTCGACCGCTTCGCCGAGCTGATGACGACCGGCCTCGGCCCGCAGTCGATCACCCGTACGGTGCTGCGCACCGGCCAGCCCGTGCTGGGCAGCGCGGCCACCCTGGACGACGTCCGGCGGGCCACCACCGACCCGGAGATGGTGTCGCTCGCCGACCGGCTCGGCTTCGCGTCGCACCTGTCGGTGCCGGTGCCGGCGCCCGGGCGCCGGGCGGTGGTCGGCTGCGTGACGCTGATCAACGCCCCGGGGCGGCGGCCCTTCGACGACAGCGACCTGCACATCGCCCTGGAGATCGGCCGTCGGGCCGGCCAGGCGCTCGGCAACAGCTGGATGTACGACGAACAGCGGCACGTGGCCGAGGTGCTCCAGCACAGCATGCTGCCGGTCCTGCCGGAGAGCCCCCGGGTCGAGCTGGCCGCCCGCTACCAGCCGGTGGCGGACCGGGTCGAGGTGGGCGGGGACTGGTACGACGCCTTCGTCCAGCCCGACGGCGACCTGGTCGTGGCGATCGGTGACGTCGCCGGCCACGACATCGAGGCCGCCGCGACCATGGGCCAGCTGCGCAACCTGGTCCGGGGCAACGCCTTCGGCCGGACCGACCCGGTGGACGAGCTGATGACCCGGCTGGACCGCGCCATCTCCGGGCTGCGCATCCCGGCCGCCGCCACGGCCACCCTGGCCCGGCTGCGTCCCCGCGCGGCCGGGGGCCTGACGGTGAGCTGGTGCAACGCCGGGCATCCACCGCCGCTGCTGGTCGACGCCGAGGGCGTGGTCCGGGTCCTCGGCGGCCGGCGCGAGCCGCTGCTCGGCTTCGCCCGGCCGATCGCCCGCAGCAGCCAGGAGACCATCCTGGCGGCGGGGGACACCCTGCTGCTCTACACCGACGGCCTGATCGAGCGCCGGGACCGCTCCATCGACGAGGGGCTGGCCGAGCTGCTGAGCCGACTCTCCGGCGCCGGTCCGCTCCCCCTCGCCGAGCTGTGCGACCTGCTGCTCACCTCCTCAGACCGGCGCGAGGACGACGTCGCGCTGCTCGCCGTCCGGGCCCGCTGAGCGGCTCGCGAGGTCCTCGACCGTCGCCGGTGGGCCGGGGAGTCCGGATTCGCGGGCTAGGCTGGGCCGGGTGAGCGCCCGTCCCCCGTACCCCCGCACCGGCCGCCGTCGCGCGGCGCTGGTGGCGTCCTGCGCGGCGCTGCTGCTGGCCACCTCCGGGTGCAGCTTCGGCCCGCCGGAGCCGGACCCGGCCGGTGAGCCCCCCAACCTGCCCACCCCGTCCGCGTCGGCGAGCGCCGGCGGCGCCGGTCAGGAGGTGGTCGCCACGGTCCTGGCCAAGGGGTTGCGGGTGCCGTGGGGCATCGCGTTCCTGCCGGACGGCGGCGCCCTGGTCACCGAGCGGGACAGCGGGCGGATCCTCAAGGTTGGCCCGGAGTCCGGCTCGGAGGGGCTGCGGGTCACGCCGGTGCAGACCGTGCCGGACGTGGCGGCCGGCGGCGAGGCGGGGCTGCTCGGCATCGCGGTCTCCCCCGCGTACGCCAAGGACGGGACCGTCTTCGTCTACTACACCACCGAGCGGGACAACCGGGTCGCCCGGCTGAAGCTCGGCGGCACGCCGACGCCGATCCTCACCGGCATCCCGAAGGCGGGCAACCACGACGGCGGCGGGCTGGCCTTCGGCCCGGACGGGCAGCTCTACGTGAGCACCGGTGACGCCGGCAACCGGGACTTCGCGCAGGACCGGAAGAGCCTCGGCGGCAAGATCCTGCGGATCACCGCGGACGGCAGGCCGGCGCCCGGCAACCCGTTCCCCGGCTCGCCGGTGTGGTCGCTGGGGCACCGCAACGTGCAGGGCATGGCCTGGGACGCCGGCAAGCGGATGTACGCCACCGAGTTCGGCCAGAACACCTGGGACGAGGTCAACCGGATCGACAAGGGCGCCAACCACGGCTGGCCCACCGTCGAGGGGCAGGCCGGCGACAAGCGGTACGCCGATCCGATCGTGCAGTGGCGCACCGCGGAGGCGTCCTGCTCGGGGCTGGCCGCGACGGGCCGGCTGCTGGTCACCGCCTGCCTGCGCGGCGAGCGGCTGTGGCTGCTCGAGCTGACCGACACCGGCACCGTGCTCGGGCAGCCCCGCCAGCTGCTGACCGGCCGGTACGGTCGGCTGCGCGCGGTGGCCGCCGCCCCGGACGGCTCGCTCTGGGTCTCCACGTCCAACCACGACGGGCGGGGTGAGCCGGCGCCGGAGGACGACCGCCTGCTGCGGCTGGTCTTCGCCGACGGTGGCGCCGGGCGTAGCTGAGCACCGGCCGAACGGCTGTCACGAGCCGCCGGGAGGCGCGACACACCGGGAGTTTCGGCGCGGAACGCGCCGCCGTCCGTGGGGTTTGCCAAGATCCATCATTGGGCAGGTCAGAATCTCAGCATGGACGGTGGGGAGAACGAGCAGCGCGGGCCCGGGGACGAGGACACTCCCCCGGCCCGGCGTGAGCGACGCTGGCGGCCCCGGCGGGACCGGGCCGGCCGGGCGGGCCGGTCGGGGTGGGTCCGGCGGGTGGGCGTGGTGCTCGCCGTCCTGACGGTCGCGCTGGCCGGGGCCGTGATCGGGGTGCTGGCCGGCGGCCGGGTGAACACCGACATCGGCCCGTTCCGGGCCAACCTCACCCTCGCCCCGGCGGTCAAGGGCAGCACCACCGTCGACGTCCCGCCGCTGGGCGCGCTCCAGCTCGACAGCCACGACGGGCCGACCCACCTGACCGTCCGGCTGGGCGCGCTGGACCAGCGCAAGACCGAGGCGCTGATCGACGACCCCGCCAGCATCAACCGGGCCAGCCTGTCGGCGGTCGAGGACGTCCGCGACGGCGTGATGCGGCTCGGGCTGCGTACCGCCGGGTCGGCCGTGCTGGCCACGCTGCTGCTGGCCGGGCTGGTCTTCCGGGACGTCCGCCGCACCGCGTGGTCCACCGGGCTCGCGCTGGCGGTCACCGCCGGCAGCCTGGGACTCGCCGCGGGCACCCTGCGCCCCCAGGCGATCGAGGAGCCACGGTACGAGGGGCTGCTGGTCAACGCCCCGGCGATCGTCGGCGACGCCCGCCGCATCGCCAACGACTACTCGCGCTACGCCGAGCAGCTGCAGCGCATCGTCGGCAACGTGAGTCAGCTCTACACCACGGTCTCGGCGCTGCCGGTGTACGAGCCGGCGCCCGGCACCACCCGGGTGCTGCACGTCTCGGACATGCACCTCAACCCGACCGGCTGGCAGCTGATCCGCACCGTGGTGGAGCAGTTCGACATCGACGTGGTGATCGACACCGGCGACATCACCGACTGGGGCAGCGAGCCGGAGGCCTCCTTCGTGGGTTCGATCGGCCTGCTCAAGAAGCCGTACGTCTACATCCGGGGCAACCACGACTCCTCGCGCACCGCCGCGGCGGTGGCCCGGCAACCCAACGCGATCGTGCTCAACAACTCGACCACCACGGTCGCCGGGCTGACCATCGCCGGGATCGGCGACCCCCGGTTCACCCCCGACAAGGAGACCTCGCCGGCCGGCAGCGGTCTGACCAAGCAGGTCGCCGAGCAGGTGATCGGGGCCGGTGAGCAGCTCGCGGCCACCGTGCAGCGCTCACCCCGACCGGTGAACATCGCGCTGGTGCACGACCCGGCCTCCGCCGGCCCGCTCTCCGGGACCTGCCCCCTGGTGCTCGCCGGGCACACCCACGCCCGCCAGGTGTCCAAGCTGCCGCAGCAGCCCGGCAAGCAACCCACCCAGTTGATGGTGGAGGGCTCCACCGGCGGGGCGGGGCTGCGCGGCCTGGAGGGCGAGAAGCCGACCCCGCTGTCGATGACCGTGCTCTACTTCGACCAGCGGAAACTGCTCCAGGCCTACGACGACATCACCGTCGGCGGCACCGGGCAGGCGCAGGTCAACCTGGAACGCCACGTGGTCAAGGAGCCGGCGCAGGGCGCCCCGGCCCCCGTCACCCCCACCCCGACCCGCTGACCTCAGCGCAGGGACAGGGCGGCCAGGGCGGCGTTGACGATGCTGCCGGGCAGCAGGTCGTGCAGCTCGTACAGCTCGCGGACACTGCCGGACTGGCCGAACTCGTCCACCCCGAGCGGCACCGCCGGCACGCCGAGCGCCGAGCCCAGCCAGGCCATCGCGTGCGAGGCCGCGTCGTGCACGGTCACCACCGGGGTCCGGTCGCCGAACGCCGCCCGCAGCGCGCCGGGCACGCTCGGCACGGTCGCGGTCCGCACACCCTGGCGCAGGGTCCGCTGCCAGGCCCGGTAGAGCCGGTCCAGCGAGGTCACGTCCACCACGTGCGCGGCGATGCCCTCCTCCGCCAGCTCCGCGGCCGCCGCGAGCACCTCCGGCAGCACCGCGCCGGAGCCGGCCAGGGTGACCACCGGGGCGTCCGCCAGCTGCGGGTACGCCTGGTGCGCGTCGACCAGCCGGTACGCCCCGGCGACCACCTGCCGCCGCAGCACCGCGTCGGAGATCCGGGCCCGGGCCGCCTCGAACGGCGCCTGGTCGATCGGCCGGGTGCTCAGCCGGAAGTAGTACGCCCCGTCCTCGGCCGGCGCGGCGGTGGCGGCCGGCGTCGACCCGCCGGCGATCTGCCCGAGCGCGTCGCAGAGCAGCCAGTCCAGGCTGGCCGCGTACGCCGGCTCGAGGAAGGTGACGCCGGGCAGTTCCAGGCCGACGGAGGCGGTGATGGTCGACTGGTGGGCGCCGCCCTCGGGAGCGAGGGTGATGCCAGACGGGGTGCCGGCGACCACGAACCGGGAGCCGGAGTAGGTGCCGTAGAGGAACGCGTCCAGGCCGCGCAGCACGAACGGGTCGTAGACGGTGCCGATCGGCAGCAGCGGCTGCCCCGACAGGTCCCACGACAGGCCGAGCTGCCCGAGCAGCAGGAACAGGTTCATCTCCGAGATGCCCAGCTCGATGTGCTGGCCGGCGGGGCTCTCCGTCCAGCGCAGCATCCGGTCCTCGGTCCACGAGCGCTGCTCGGTGGGGGCGAAGACGCCGGTCTTGTTGATGAACCCGGCGAGGTTGGTGGAGGTGGCCACGTCCGGCGCGGTGGTCACCAGGTACGGCGCGACGGCGGGATCCCGGGCCAGGTCGACCAGCACCCGGCCGAAGACCTCCTGGGTGGAGACGGGCTTGTTGGCGCGTACCCGGGTGGTCTCCGGAACGGTGACCCCCAGCGACCGCTCGCGGGGCGCGCGGGACAGCGCCTCCCGGCGCTCGCCGGCCCGGATGCCGGCCGGCGACGCCGGGTCAAGGCGGTCCCACTCGGTCTCGGCGGTCAGGCCGTTGGCGGCGCGCAGCGCGTCGACCTGCTCCGTGCTGAGCAGCGCGGAGTGGTTGCGCGGGTTGCCGGCGATCGGCAGCCCCCACCCCTTGACGGTGTACGCGAAGACCACGCTGGGCCGGTCGGTCACCGCGTCGCACTGGGCGTACGCGTCGAGCATGGCTTCCAGGTCGTGCCCACCCAGGTCGGTCACCAGCGGGCCCAGCTCGTCGTCGGAGATGTCCGCGACGAAGGCGCCCACCTCGGCCGGCGCGCCGTCGAGGAACTGCTTGCGCAGGGCCGGCCCCGCCAGCCCGAACAGCGACTGGTACTGCTCGTTGGGCATGATGTCGATCCAGTCGCGCAGCGCCGCGCCGCCCGGCCGGGCGTACGCCTCGGCGAGCTTGCGGCCGTACTTGACCTCCACGACGTGCCAGCCGGCGGCCTCGAACTGGCCCCGCCACTGGTTGATCCGGATGCCGGGGACGACCCGGTCCAGCGACTGGCGGTTGAAGTCGACCAGCCACATCACGTTGCCCAGCCCGGTGGTGGCCGGGTCGGCGACGGCCTCCCAGATGTTCCCCTCGTCCAGCTCGGCGTCGCCGATCAGGGCGACGAACCGGGAGTGCGGACGCGCCCCGAAGTGCGCGTCGACGTAGCGGCGGGTGACCGCGGCGAACAGCGGCGCGGCGGCGCCGAGCCCGACGGAGCCGGTGGAGAAGTCCACCTCGTCCGGGTCCTTGGTCCGCGACGGGTACGACTGGAGCCCGCCCCGCGCCCGCAGCTTCGGCAGGTACGACCGGTCCAGGTTGCCCAGCAGGTACTGGATGGCGTGGAACACCGGCGAGGCGTGCGGCTTGACGGCGACCCGGTCCTCGGCGTCGAGGTGGGCGAACCAGAGCGCGGTCATCGCGGTGACCAGGGAGGCGCTGGAGGCCTGGTGGCCGCCGACCTTCACCCCGTCGCCGGTGTCCCGGTCGTGGTTGGCCGCGTCCACGATCCGGGTGGCGAGCCAGAGCACCCGCCGCTGGATCTCGTCGAGGACGTCGAGGTCGTGCTGGTTCACGGTGACTCCATCCGGGCGTCGCCGTTGACGCCCTCGCGAGGGGTGGCGCGGATCGCGCGTACTCGGGGGAAGCGGGAAGGCCGCCGCCGGGTTGCGACGGCGGCCTTCGACGGGTCGGGCTCAGCCCTGGGCGCCGAGGCGCTCCAGGATCAGCTCGCGGACGGTCTTGGCGTCGGCCTGGCCGCGGGTGGTCTTCATGACCGCGCCGACCAGCGCGCCGGCCGCAGCGACCTTGCCGCTGCGGATCTTGTCCGCGACCTCCGGGTTGGCGGCGATGGCCTCGTCCACGGCGGCGGTGAGCGCGCCGGTGTCGGAGACGACCTCCAGGTTCCGGTTGGCCATGATCTCGGTCGGCGAGCCCTCGCCGGCCACCACGCCCTCCAGGACGGTACGGGCCAGCTTGTCGTTGAGCTTGCCCGCGTCGACCAGGCCCTGGAGCTCGGCGACCTGCGCCGGGGTGGCGCCGACGTCGGCCAGCTCGATGCCGGCCTCGTTGGCCCGCCGGGACAGCTCACCCAGCCACCACTTGCGGGCGGCGGCCGGGGTCGCGCCGGCGGCGATGGTGGCCTCGATCAGCTCGACCGCGCCGGCGTTGAGCACCGACTGCATGTCCAGGTCGGACAGGCCCCACTCCTGCTGGAGCCGGCGGCGGTGCAGCCGGGGCAGCTCCGGCAGGGCGGCCTTCAGCTCGGCCACCCAGGCGGTGTCCGGGGCGAGCGGCACCAGGTCCGGCTCCGGGAAGTACCGGTAGTCGGTGGCGGTCTCCTTGGACCGGCCCGGCGTGGTGTCGCCGGTGTCCTCGTGGAAGTGCCGGGTCTCCTGGGTGATCTTCCCGCCGGCGTCGAGCACGGCGGCCTGCCGCAGCATCTCCGAGCGGACCGCCCGCTCCACCGAGCGCAGCGAGTTGACGTTCTTGGTCTCGGTGCGGGTGCCCCACTCCTCGCCGGGCAGGTTGAGGGAGGTGTTCACGTCGCAGCGCAGCGAGCCCTCCTCCATCCGCACGTCGGAGACGCCCAGCGAGCGGAGCACGTCGCGCAGCTCGGTGACGTACGCGCGGGCCACCTCCGGCGCCAGCGCGCCGGTGCCCGGCACCGGCTTGGTGACGATCTCCACCAGCGGGATGCCGGCGCGGTTGTAGTCGACCAGCGACTCGGTCGCGCCGTGGATGCGGCCGGTGGCGCCGCCGACGTGCAGCGTCTTGCCGGTGTCCTCCTCCAGGTGCACCCGCTCGATGCCGATCCGCACCAGCTCGCCGCCGACCTCGACGTCCAGGTAGCCGTCGAAGCACAGCGGCTCGTCGTACTGGCTGATCTGGAAGTCCTTCGGCATGTCCGGGTAGAAGTAGTTCTTCCGGGCGAACCGGCACCACTCGGCGATGGAGCAGTTCAGCGCCAGGCCGATCCGGATGGTCGCCTCGATGGCCGCCTTGTTGGCCACCGGCAGCGAGCCGGGCAGGCCCAGGCAGACCGGGCAGACCCGGGTGTTCGGCTCGCCGCCGAAGTCGGTCGGGCAGCCGCAGAACATCTTGGTGTTCGTGCCCAGCTCGACGTGGGTCTCCAGGCCGATCACCGGTTCGTAGCGCGCGACGACCTCGTCGTACGCGGGCAGTGTCGTGGTCATCTGAGCTCCTGCCTCACAGCGCCGGTGGGGTGAACGTGCCGACCACGGACTCCAGCGCGGCGGCGACCCGGTACATCCGGTCGTCGGCCATCGTCGGGGCCATCACCTGCAGGCCGACGGGGAGCCCGTCGGAGAGGCCGCAGGGCACCGAGATGCCCGGGCCGCCGTACAGGTTGGTCGGGATGGTGAACAGGTCCGCCAGGTACATCTGGTAGGGGTCCGAGGTGCGCGCGCCGATCGGGAACGCCACGAACGGGGTGGTCGGCGAGATCAGCGCGTCGACCCGCTCGAAGGCCGCGGTGAAGTCCCGGGTGATCAGGGTGCGGACCTTCTGCGCCTGGCCGTAGTAGGCGTCGTAGTAGCCCGAGGAGAGGGCGTACGTGCCGATCATGATGCGCCGCTTGACCTCGGCGCCGAAGCCGGCCTCCCGGGTCAGCGACATGACCTCCTCCAGCGACCGGTTGCCGTCGTCGCCGACCCGCAGGCCGAACCGGACGCCGTCGAACCGGGCCAGGTTGGAGGAGCACTCGCTGGGCGCGATCAGGTAGTACGCCGGCAGCGCGTACCGGAAGTGCGGGCAGGACACCTCGACGATCTCGGCGCCCAGCTTGGCCAGGGTGTCGACCGACTCGCGGAAGGCGGCCATCACGCCCGGCTCCGCGCCCTCGCCGGTGAACTCGGTGACGATGCCGAGCTTCACGCCGGTCAGGTCGCCGGTGGCGCCGAGCTTCGCGGCGGCCACCACGTCCGGCACCGGGGCCGGGATGGAGGTCGAGTCGCGCGGGTCGTGCCCGCCGATCACCTGGTGCAGCAGCGCGGCGTCGAGCACCGTACGGGCACACGGGCCGGGGGTGTCCAGCGACGAGGAGAACGCCACCAGGCCGTAGCGGGAGGTGCCGCCGTAGGTGGGCTTCGCGCCGACGGTGCCGGTGACCGCGCCGGGCTGGCGGATCGAGCCGCCGGTGTCCGAACCGATCGCCAGCGGCGCCTCGTACGCGGCCAGCGCGGCGGCGCTGCCGCCACCGGAGCCGCCCGGGATCCGGTCCAGGTCCCACGGGTTGTGGGTCGGGCCGTACGCGGAGTACTCGGTGGAGGAGCCCATCGCGAACTCGTCCATGTTGGTCTTGCCGAGCATCACCGTGCCGGCGGCGCGCAGCCGCTGCACGATCGTCGCGTCGTACGGCGGGCGCCACCCCTCGAGGATCTTCGACCCGACGGTGGTCGGCACGCCCTTGGTGGTGAGCACGTCCTTGACGGCGACCGGCACGCCGGCCAGCGGTCCCAGCTCCTCACCGGCGGCCCGACGCTCGTCGACCGCGCGGGCGGCGGCCAGCGCGCCCTCGGTGTCGACGTGCAGGAAGGCGTGCACCCGGTCGTCGACGGCGGCGATCCGGCCCAGGTGGGCCTGCGTCACCTCGACGGCGGAGGTCTCCCCGCTGGCGACGAGACCGGCGATCTCCGTCGCGGTCAGCTTCGTCAGGTCACTCATGCCGGCACTCCGCTTCGCTCCGTGCCGTCATGAGGCACCATCGCACTGAGCCTGATGATTCGCTCGCTGCGCTCGCTCATGAGGCCACATCCTCGTCCAGGATCCGCGGGACGCGGAACCGCTGCTGGTCGGCGTCCGGCGCGCCGGACAGCGCCTCCTCCGGGGTCAGGCACGGCGTCACCACGTCCTCGCGGAGCACGTTGGTCAGCGGCACCGAGTGGGAGGTCGGCGGGATGTCCGCCGCGGCGACCTCACCGACCTGGGCCACCGACTGGAGGATCACGTCGAGCTGGCCGGCGAAGACGTCCAACTCCTCCTCGGTGACGGCGAGCCGCGACAGTCGCGCCAGGTGCGCGACCTCCTCGCGGGAGATGGCGGCCATCGGTGCCCCCTTCGTGGCTGTCCTGCTGCGTCTGCGGTGTGCCGGCCGCGCGATCGGAGATGACGCGCGGTGACCGGAGCGAGTCTATTGTCCTGCGGTCACGCCGACGCCTCCGACTCCCCCTGCGGCCGCCCGGCGGGACGGTCCGTCGCCTGCGCCGGCTCGGCCGGTCGGCCCGCCACGGCCGTCCCGGCGGTCGGCCCGCCACGGCGAAGTCAGCGGGTGGGGCGGCGGGGCGCCTCGGCGTCCGGGCCGCCGGTCGGGTGCACCGGCCGGTACCGGGCCAGCCAGGTCACCAGCTCGTCGGCCGGCATCGGCCGGGCGTGGAACCAGCCCTGCGCCACGTCGCAGCCGGCCGCGTGCAGCATCCGCCAGGTGCGCTCGTCCTCCACGCCCTCGGCGACCACCCGCAGGCCGAGCGCGCCGGCCAGCTCGATCATCGACCGGACGATCGCGGCGTCGTCGGCGTCGTCGGCCATCCCGAGGACGAACGAGCGGTCCACCTTCACCTCGGCCAGCGGCAGCCGGCGCAGGTGCTGCAACGACGAGTACCCGGTGCCGAAGTCGTCCAGGGAGATGGCCACCCCGATCCGGTGCAGCCGGGAGATGGTGGTGAGCACCCGGCGGGGGTCGGCCATCAGCGCGCCCTCGGTGATCTCCAGTTGCAGGCGTTCGGGGGCCACCCCGAAGGCGGCCAGCCGGTCGGCGATCCGGTCGGCGATCTCGCCGGTGTGCAGGTCGCGGACGCTGACGTTGAGCGCCGCCCGCAGGTGGATGCCGGCCGCCGACCACTTGGCCAGCTGTTCCACCACGTCGTCGACCACCCGCTGGGTGAGCAGCCGCATCACCGCGCTCTGCTCGGCGACCCGGATCAGCTCCTCCGGGTCCACCATGCCCCGGCGCGGGTGCCGCCAGCGCAGCAGCGCCTCCACCCCGACGACCTCGCCGGTCGCGATGGCGATCTGCGGTTGGTAGTACATCGTGATGACGCCGACGTCGGCCGCCGCATCCTCGGCCCGTTCCGCCGGGGCGGGAACGGCCGGCAGCTCGGGCGGCTCGGGCTCGGCGGCGGGCTGCCCGGCGCGGCGGCGGGTCGGGTCGGCGCCGGTCAGGATCTGGTTCAGCAGCTCGTCGGAGCCGTCCACCGCGATTCGCGTACGCCGGCGCCGGGGCCACCACCGCCCGCCCGCGCCGTTCGTCCCGGCGCCGTCGGTGCCCGCGGCGTCCGTCCCGGCGGCGAGCCGGGCGGGCAGCGCGGCGCCGTCGCCGCCCCGCACGGTGCGCCCGGCGGGCGGCCCCGCCTCGAGTACGCGGCGCAGGTCGGCCAGGAGCCCCAGACGCTCGGCCGAGTTGTGGTCCGACTCGGCGGCGTAGACGGCGACGGTGTCGTTGCGGTGCTTGGCGTCGTACATCGCCACGTCGGCGTGGCGCATCAGGGTGGCGAAGTCCTCGCCGTGCTCGGGGAAGAGCGCGATGCCGATCGAGGCGCCGACGTCCAGCGGCAGCCCGTCCAGCGACACCGGTTCGGTGAGCGCCGTGACCACCCGGTCGGCCAGCTCGCGGGCCTCGTCGACGCCGTCGAGCCGGCCGGCGACGATGGCGAACTCGTCCCCGCCGAGGCGGGCCAGCATGTCCCGGCCGCCGACGACGTCCACCAGCCGGGCGCTCACCTCGACCAGCAGCCGGTCGCCGACGGCGTGGCCGAGCGCGTCGTTGACGTTCTTGAACCGGTCCAGGTCGATCAGGAGCAGCGCCAGGTGGGCGTCCCGGTCGCCCTTGGCGACCCGCTCGGCGTGCAGGTGCACCTGCTCGGCCACCTCGGCGAGCAGCGCCTTGCGGTTGGGCAGGCCGGTGAGCGGGTCCAGCGCGGCGAGGTGTTCCTGCTCGGTGGAGAGCCGGGACATCCGGTAGACGGCGAAGAGCGGCACCAGCACCAGCGGGATCAGCGCGGCGCTGGCCCGGGCGGCGGTGACCAGCACCGGGGCGAGCAGCAGCAGCGAGCCGGTGGAGAGCAGCTCGTACGGCAGCGCCTGGCGCACGCTCGGCCACCACCGGCCGCCGAAGCGCAGCCGCAGCGCACCGCTGACCAGGCCGTAGTTGACGGCGAACCAGGTGAGGGTGGCGCCACCGACGGCGGCCACGTCCGTCCAGCCCAGCCGGCCGCCGTCGAAGAGTCCACCCGGCCCGAGCCGGAGCACCAGGTACGCGGCGCCGAGCGCGCAGGCGTACTGGGCGGCGTTGAAGGTGGTCCGCCAGAGGGCGTGGCGCAGCCGCCAGCCGGAGACGGCGACCGCGACGGCCTGCACCGCCACGGCCGGGCCCAGCCCCCAGCCGAGCAGGATCGCGAAGGTGAAGCAGGTGGACGGGAAGACGGCCGAGGTGTGCCGCCGGCCCGGCGGGACGAAGGGCCGCGCGTCACAGGCGACGGCGAGCGCCGCCATCGCCCAGAACGCCGCCGGCAGCCGGGGCAGGCGGTCGGGAAGCCCGATCAGCGGCAGGACGGAGACCAGCAGCGCCAGCCCGACCACCGCGGCGACGAAGCCGGCGAACCGCGCCTCCCGCCCGGGTGGGATGGAGTTGCGGGGGTCGGCGGTCTCCATCGCACCTCCCGGGCATGCGGTCCACAGCGCGCGCCGGTCGCGCACCGTGCCCCAATGAAACGCCCTGAGTGGCCGTGGCCCGAGGCGACAGTCACGAATCGGTCGTAGTCGTAATTAAGTTGGTATACGACCCCAAGATCCCCGCCGCGCGTTCACCCCTCGACGCGGGCGACCTCCCGGGCCGCGTCCGGCCCCCGGTCGAGCAGCACCCGGAAACCGTCCTCGTCGAGGACCGGCACCTTGAGGCTGGCCGCCTTGTCGGCCTTGGAACCGGGGTTGTCGCCGACCACCACGAAGCCGGTCTTCTTGGAGACCGAGCCGCTGACCTTGCCACCGAGGCTCTGGATCGCCTCGGAGGCCTGGTCCCGGCTGAACCCGGCGAGGGTGCCGGTCACCACCACGGTGACGCCCTCCAGCGGGCGTGGCCCCTCCTCGCCGGCCTCCTCGGCCATCCGTACGCCGGCCCGGGCCCACTTCTGCACGACCTCGCGGTGCCAGTCGACGGCGAACCATTCCTTGATGCTGGCGGCGATGGTCGGGCCGACACCGTCCACCGAGGAGAGTTCCTCCTCGCTGGCCGCGTCGATCGCCTCGATCGAGCGGAAGTGCCGGGCGAGGGCCTGCGCGGCGGTGGGGCCGACGTGCCGGATGGAGAGCGCGACCAGCACCCGCCACAGGTCGCGCTCACGGGCGACGGCGAGGTTGTCCAGCAGCTTGGTGGCGTTGCTGCCGAGGGTGCCGTCCTTGTTGACGAAGAACGGCGAGCGGGCGAGCTGCTCGGCGTCGAGCTGGAACAGGTCACCCTCGTCGGTGATGATCTCGGCGTCGAGCAGCGCGGCGGCGCCCTTGTAGCCGAGCACCTCGATGTCGAAGGCGCCCCGCCCGGCCAGGTGGAACACCCGCTCGCGCAGCTGCGCCGGGCAACTGCGGCTGTTGGGGCAGCGGATGTCGACGTCGCCCTCCTTGGCCGGCGCCAGCGGGGTGCCGCAGGCCGGGCAGGTGGTGGGCATGACGAACGGGCGGGCGTCGGCGGGCCGCAGGTCGACCACCGGGCCGAGCACCTCGGGGATCACGTCGCCGGCCTTGCGCAGCACCACCGTGTCGCCGATCAGCACCCCCTTGCGCTCGACCTCGCGGGCGTTGTGCAGGGTCGCCAGGGCGACCGTGGAGCCGGCCACCCGCACCGGTTCGAGCACGGCGAACGGGGTGACCCGCCCGGTGCGCCCGACGTTGACGTCGATGTCGAGCAGCTTGGTGGTCACCTCCTCCGGCGGGTACTTGAAGGCGATCGCCCAGCGTGGCGCCCGGCTGGTCGAGCCGAGCCGGCCCTGGATGGAGACCGGGTCGACCTTCACCACCACGCCGTCGATCTCGTGCTCGACGTCGTGCCGGTGCTCGGCGTAGTAGGCGATGTAGTCCGCCACGCCAGCCAGGTCGGGCACCACCCGCCAGCGGTCGCTGGTCGGCAGGCCCCACGCCTTCAGCGCCGCGTACGACTCGGACTGGGCGGTGGGCCGGAAACCGCGCCGGGCGCCGATGCCGTGCACCACCAGGCGCAGCGGCCGGGAGGCGGTGATCCGGGGGTCCTTCTGCCGCAGGCTGCCGGCGGCGGCGTTGCGCGGGTTGGCGAACGGGGCCTTGCCCTGCTCGACCAGGCCGGCGTTGAGGTCGGCGAAGGCGGCCACCGGGAAGTAGATCTCGCCGCGCACCTCCAGCAGCTCGGGCAGGTCGCCGAACTCGTCGGACGGGGTCAGCCGGCCGGGCACGTCGCGGATGCTGCGGACGTTGGCCGTCACGTCCTCGCCGGTCCGCCCGTCGCCCCGGGTGGCGGCCCGGACCAGGCGGCCCTTCTCGTAGGTGAGGTTGATGGCCAGGCCGTCGACCTTCAGCTCGCAGAGGTAGGGAACCGGGCCGCCGGCGTCCCGCTCGACCCGCTCGGCCCAGGCGGCCAGCTCCTCGTCGGCGAAGGCGTTGTCGAGGGAGAGCATCCGCTCGGCGTGGGTGACCGGGGTGAAGTCGGTGGAGAAGGTGCCGCCGACCCGCTGGGTGGGCGACTCGGGGCTGCGCAGCGCCGGGAACTCGGCCTCCAGCGCCTCCAGCTCGCGCAGCCGCCGGTCGAACTCGGCGTCGGAGATGGTCGGCGCGTCGAGGACGTAGTAGCGGTACTGGTGTTCGGTGAGCTCCTGGCTCAGCGTGGCGTGCCGTTCCCGCGCCTCGGGGGTCGGCTCGCCGCCGGCCGCCGCCTCCTGCGCGGGGCTGACCTGCTGAGGGATCGCTTCTTCGGACACCCTGCCGCCTCCGGACACCAGTGGGATCTCCCCGTGATCACGCTACCTCCGCACCGTATCGGGCCGGTGGGACAATCCCCCGCCACCCCCGCCACCCCCGCCGCGCCCGACGGGCGGCGACCCGCCGACCGTGCGACGATCGCCGGACGTCGGCGGCATCGGCGCCGGAGAGGCAGGGGTGATAATGCCCGAGTGGGTGTGGTGGGCGGTGCTGGTCGTGCTGGCCGTGGCCGCCGGTTGGGCCTGGAACGAGTGGCGACGGCGCGGCGGCCGCCCGGCGGGGGGCGAACGCACCCGGCCCGAGCGGGGCACGCCGCCGCGCGACCGGGCCCGCCCCACCGCGCCGCCCCGCCCGCGCACCCCGACGGGTACGCCCCGGCCGGGCGAGATCTGGTGGGCCGACGTCCCGTTCCACGACGGGACCGGCTCGAAGGTGCGCCCCTGCCTGGTGCTCCGCGCCGACGACCGGGGCGCCGACGTACTGAAGATCACCAGTCAGGACAAGAGCAACCGCGACGACCACGTCCGCATCCCCACCCGGGAGTGGGACCCCGACGCCGACCACGACAGTTGGCTCGACCTGGCCGAGTCGGTCCACGTTCCGAGCAGCGCCTTCACCCACCGCGCCGGCACCTGCGACCAGTCCCTCTGGCACCGCCTCCGGTCCCTCCCCCACCTCCCGACCTGACCCACCCACCGCGTCGACCATGAGGTTGACCGCGGTGGTCGATCCTGGCCGCCCGGTCAGTCCCAGCGGGTGGCGAGGGTGGTGAGCTGGTCGGCGTACTCGATCCGGGTGGACCAGTCCTGCGGCCAGGCGGCCATGCCGTGGGCGGCGCCGACGAAGGCGCCGGCCAGGGCGGCGATCGAGTCGGAGTCGCCGGCGGTGGTCGCGCCCCGGGCGATCGCGGCGACCGGGTCGTCGGGGTGGCGCAGCGCGCAGAGCAGGGCCGTGGCCAGGGCCTCCTCGGCGATCCACCCCTCGCCGGTGTCCCGGCACGGGTCGCCGCCGTCGTCGGGTCGGCCCAGCGCGGCGACCAGCCGGTCCAGCACCTGCCGGCACTCGTCCCAGCCCCGGGCGACGAACTGCTCCGGGGACGTCGCGCCGCACCGCTGCCACAGGTCGCCGAGCCAGTCGGCGCGGTAGACCCGCCGCTGCTCCCCCGCCCGCGCGATCAGCAGGCCGGGCAGGTCGGCCAGGCCCGCGCCGCCGCGCAGCAGCCACACCGCGTACGCGGTCAGCTCGCTGGCCGCCAGGCCGGTCGGATGACCGTGGGTGAGACCGGCCTGGAGCTGGGCCAGCCCGGCCAGGGTGTCCAGGTCGACGTCGAGCAGCCCGACCGGGGTGACCCGCATGTTCGCGCCGCAGCCCTTCGAGTCGGCCACGGTCGCCTCCTGCCAGCGCAGCCCACGACCCAGCTCGGCGCAGGCCCGCAGGCAGGTCATACCCGGGGCGCGGTTGTTGTCCGGACTGACCGCCCACTCGCCGAAGCGCTGCCGCAGCAGCGGCTCGACCACCTCCGGGGTGTACGCGGACGCGTCGTGCAGCGCCCACGCCACGGCCAGGGCCATCTGCGTGTCGTCGGTGACCAGCGCCGGATCGCCGACCAGCGCACGCGGGCCGCCCGGGCCGTAGCGACGGGTGATCTCGGCGACGGTCAGGAACTCGGTCGGCTTGCCGAGGGCGTCGCCGTAGGCGAGGCCGAAGAGCGAACCGGAGGCACGGCGGGGCGAGGAGTCGATCACGCCCGCGATCATGCCGCCCGGCCGCAACCCCCGGCCGGCCGCCGCCGGCTCAGTCCCAGCAGAGGCAGAACGGGTGACCGGACGGGTCGGCGTAGACCCGCCAGCCGTCCCCCTCGCCCGGCAGCCGCCGCGCGCCGAGGGCGAGCACCGCCTTCTCCGCCGCCTCGATGTCGTCGACGGTGACGTCGAGGTGGAACTGCTGGGGCCGCTCCGGGTCCGGCCAGGCCGGGGCCCGCAGGTTGAGCGCCTTCTGGAAGGCGAGCCGCGGCTGGTGCCCCGGCGAGCCGCCGAGCACCACCCAGTCGTCGCCGTCGGAGTTCTCCTCCACCAGCGGCAGGCCGAGCAGCTCGGCGTAGAAGCCGGCCAGGGCCCGGGGATCCGGGCAGTCGATCACCGTGGAACGCAGCTGTCCAATCATGACGGCCATCCTGCCCACCGGGTACGACGGAAAACCTCACTCCTCGTGCAGTCGCCGGCCGGCGTCCCGGCAGGCGGCCAGCACCGCCCGGGCGTACCCCGGGGTGGCGTTGGCCAGGCCGCAGGCCGGGGTGACCACCACCTGCTCGGCGAGCTGCCGGCGCGGGAAGCCGAGGCGGTCCCAGAGCACGCGTACCCGGTCGGCGACCTCGGCCGAGGTCGGCGCGCGACCGGCGGACGGCGGCTGGGTGGGCGCGGCGCCGGCGAACAGCCCGAGCCCGGCGTCGAGCGCCTCGCCGAGCGGGTCCAGGTCGGTGATCAGGCCAAGGTCCAGCGCCACGGCGACCGCCCCGGCCGTGCGGATCAGCTCCAGCGGCACGTCCGGCGCGCAGCAGTGCACCACGGTCGGCACCCCGGCCGCCTCGATCACGGTGCGCAGCAGGTCGCGGGCCACCTCGGACCCGACCGGCCGGTGGGCGCCGAAGCCGCTCTCGGTGGGCACCCGTCCGGCGAGCACCACCGGCAGGGACGGCTCGTCGAGCTGGAGCAGCACCGACGCCCCGGGCAGCCGGCGGGCCACCGCCTCGACGTGCAGCCGCAACCCCTCGGCCAGGGAACCGGCCAGGTCGCGCACCGCGCCCGGGTCACGCAGCAGCCGCCCGCCGATCGGCAGCTCCAGCGAGGCCGCCAGGGTGAACGGTCCGGCCGCCTGGATCTTCACCGGCCCGGTGTACCCCTCGGCCTGCTCGGCGAGCTGGTCGAGGTCGCGTTCCATCAGGTCCCGGGCCCGGCGCAGGTCCCGGCCGGGACGCAACGCGATCCGCCAGCGGGCCGCGTAGAGCTCGACCGGCAGCTCCACCAGCAACCCGCCGGTGCGGCCGATGAGGTCGGCGCCCGGTCCACGGGCGGGCAGTTCGGGCAGGTGGGGTAGGGCGGGCAGCTCGCCGAGGACGACCCGCTGCGCTTCGGCGATGTCGGTGCCGGGCAGCGAACCGATGCCGGTTGCTGCCCCCGCGGGCCAGGGCCAAGGCTGATCAGTCACGGCCGAAGGGTAGCCGCTCGGCGTGGCCGGCCGGAGGCGGACGGCAGCGGTCAGTCGGTGATGGTGGCCGAGCCGAGCACCACGTCGCCGGCCGGGTCCGGCCGGTACGCGACGATCGCCTGCCCGGCGGCCACCCCGCGCACCGGGCGGCGCAGCTCGGCGCGGAGCCCGTCGTCGGCCAGCTCCACGGTGGCGGGGACCACGTCACCGTGGGCGCGCAGCTGCACCTCGCACTCGACCGGTGCGGTCGGTCGCTCGCCGCCGGTCCAGACGGGACGGGTGGCCCGCACCCGGGAGACGTCCAACGCCTCGGCCGGGCCGACGGTCACCGTGTTGGTCTTCGGGGTGATGGAGAGCACGTAGCGGGGGCGGCCGTCCGGGGCGGGCCGGTCCAGGTGCAGGCCGCGCCGCTGCCCGACGGTGTACGCGTACGCGCCGGTGTGGCTGCCCACCACCGTGCCGGTGAGCGCGTCGACCACGTCGCCGGGCGCCTCGCCGAGCCGGCCGGCGAGGAAGCCGCGGGTGTCGCCGTCGGCGATGAAGCAGATGTCGTGCGAGTCCGGCTTGTCGGCCACCGCCAGCCCGCGCCGCGCCGCCTCCTCGCGGACCTGTGCCTTGGTGGAGTCGCCGAGCGGGAAGAGGGACCGGTCGAGCTGCTCCCGGGTCAGCACGGCGAGCACGTACGACTGGTCCTTGGCGAGGTCGACGCTGCGGCGCAGCAGGCCGTCCGCGCCGAGCCGGGCGTGGTGGCCGGTGACCACCGCGTCGAAGCCCAGGGCCACCGCCCGGTCCAGCACCGCCGCGAACTTGATCTTCTCGTTGCAGCGCAGGCAGGGATTCGGGGTACGGCCGGCCGCGTACTCGGCGACGAAGTCGTCCACCACGTCGGCGTGGAACCGCTCGGCCATGTCCCAGACGTAGAACGGGATGCCGATCACGTCGGCGGCCCGCCGCGCGTCCCGAGAGTCCTCCAGGGTGCAGCAGCCGCGCGCCCCGGTGCGGTAGGTCTGCGGGTTGCGGGCCAGCGCCAGGTGCACCCCGGTCACGTCGTGCCCCGCCTCCACGGCGCGCGCCGCCGCGACGGCGGAGTCCACCCCGCCCGACATCGCCGCCAGAACCCTCACCGTGACACCTCCCTCACCCCACGACCCTATCCGCCCCCGCGCCGCCGTCCCCAACCCCGCCACCCCGGCTGCGCCGCCGGTCACCGCCAGCCGCGCGTTCGGGCACCGACGGCCGGGACGAACCGGGCGAAGCATCACCCCGCCGACCGTCGGGGCCGGCGGCAGACGCCGGTAGCGCCGGCGGACCGCGCCGAGCCCGGGCGGGAGGCGCGGGTCAGCGGCGGGTCAGCGGAGGGTACGCAGGGCGGCCGCGCGGCGGGCCCGGTCGACGGCCGCCGGGAGGGCGGCGATCAGGGCGTCCACGTCGGCAGGGGTGCTGGTGTGGCCGAGGGTGAAGCGCAGCGAGGAGCGGGCCCGGTCGTCGTCGGCGCCCATCGCGAGCAGCACGTGCGAGGGCTGGGCCACCCCGGCGGAGCAGGCCGAGCCGGTGGAGCAGGCGATGCCCTGGGCGTCGAGCAGGAGCAGCAGCGCGTCCCCCTCGCAGCCGGGGAAGGAGAAGTGCGCGTTGCCGGGCAGCCGGTCGGTCGGGTCGCCGTTGAAGATCACCTCGGGCACCGCCTCACGGACCCGCCGGACCAGGTCGTCGCGGAGCGCGGCCACCCGTACGGCGTACTCCTGCTGGCCCTTCACCGCGGTCTCGACGGCGACCGCGAAGGCCACGATGCCGGCGGTGTCGAGCGTGCCGGAGCGGACGTCGCGCTCCTGGCCCCCGCCGTGCAGCAGCGGGGTGGCCGGCACGTCGCGGGCCAGCAGCAGGGCACCGACCCCGGTCGGGCCGCCGAGCTTGTGCCCGGTGACGGTGAGCGCCGAGACGCCGCTGGCGGCGAAGTCCACCGGCACCTGACCGACCGCCTGGATCGCGTCGGTGTGGAACGGCACCCCGTGCGCGGCGGCCACCGCGGCCAGCTCGGCCACCGGCTGCACGGTGCCGACCTCGTTGTTGGCCCACATCGCGGTCACCACGGAGACCCGGTCGGCGTGCGCGGCCAGCTCGGCGCGGAGCCGGTCCGGGTCCAGCCGGCCGGCCGCATCCACCGGCAACCAGCCCACCTCGGCGCCCTCGTGGTCGGCCAGCCAGTCCACCGCGTCGAGCACCGCGTGGTGCTCGACCGCGCTGGAGACCACCCGGACCCGGCCCGGGTCGGCGGCGCGGCGGGCCCAGAAGACGCCCTTGACGGCGAGGTTGTCGCTCTCCGTGCCGCCGCCGGTGAAGACGACCTCGGAGGGGCGGGCGCCCAGCGCGGCGGCGACCCGTTCCCGCGACTCCTCCACCCGTCGCCGGGCGCGCCGGCCCGCCGCGTGCAGCGACGACGCGTTGCCGACCTCGCGCGCGGTGGCGACGTACGCCTCCAACGCCTCGTCGAGCATCGGGGTCGTCGCCGCGTGATCCAGGTATGCCATCACCGCTCAGCCTAACGGCCTGCAGCCGTCCCGCCGGACGCCGGACCACCGGGGGCCGGGCCCGGCGCCGGGGCGGGGAGAGCGCCCTCCCCCACCCCGGTGGGCCGGCCCGGCGGGGTCCGCGCCGGACCGGACGCCGCACGAGGGCCCCACCCGGGCGGCCGGACCGGCGGGTGACGGGTCCAGCTGTGTCACGACTCAGGCCGGTACGGCGGTGACGACGATGTTGTCCCGGTAGTGCCGGGTCTTCGGGTCGAACGGGCCGCCGCAGGTGATCAGCGTCAGCCGCGGTCTGCCGTCCCGGGCGAAGTACCGCTCCAGCGGGATCTTCGTCTTGGCGTACTCCTCGCGGGCGACCACCCGGTACGCCCGCTGCTTCCCGTCGGCGCCGGTGACGGTGAGGGCGTCGTCGCGGTCCAGCTCGCGCAGCCGGAAGAACGCCCCCTTACCCTGCTCGGCGCTGTCCACGTGCCCGGCGATCACCACCGACCCCGCCTCGGCCTCCAGGCCGGGGCCGTAGCGGTACCAGCCGACCCGGTCGACGCTCGGCGGCACCTCGAACTCGTCGGTGCGCTTGTTGATGCCGACCGGGTCGACGGTGGCGGTCACGCCGATCCCCGGGATGCTCAGCTTCGCCGGCGGGACGGTTTCCCCGCCGGCGGGCAGCTCACCCGAGGTGACCGGCACCGAGGCGTCGGCGGCGGTGGCCGGCGGGGCGGGGGTGGCGGTGGCCAGGGCCGCCGCCTCGTCGGCGCCGACGTCCTCGGCCGGCTGCGAGCCGCACGCCACCAGGGCGGCGACGGTGAGCGCGGCGACGCCGGCGGCCATGGCCGCCAGCGCCCCGCGGTGGCGCACCGTCACTTGCGACCGGTCCGGGCGGTGGCCACCCGCGCCCCGCCGCCGACCAGCAGCAGCGCGCCGGCGCCGGCCAGCACGTACCACCAGGTGTCCACGCCGGTGCCGGCCTGGCCGCCGGTGCCGCTGGGCACGCCGCCCGGCACCGAGTGCAGCCCGGTGATGGTCTGGGCGACCAGGTCGAGGTTCTTGGCCTCGGCCGAGCCGATCGCGTAGACGATCGTGGCGGTGCCCTCCTTGAGGGTCAGGTCCGCCGGGCCGATGGCCACGGTGTCGGTGCCGGCGAGCACCACGTCCGCCTGCACCGTGCCGGCGTCGACGTCGCCCTTGGCCTCGTTCGGGTTGGTCAGGTCCTCGAAGACCGGGGTGCCACCGGCCCGCACGTCGACGGCCGGGGCGGCCGCGGTGTGCCGGACGATCAGCCGGGCCTTGCCGGCGTCCACCTTCGACGTGTCGTTGACGAACGGGGTGATCTTCGGCTTGCCGGCCGCGTCGAGGTGTGCGGCGAGGCTGATGTTCGCCCCGCCCGGGACCTCGGCGTCGTCGACGCTGAGGATCGCCTTGTCGATCGCCTCGCCCGGCTTGGTCAGGGCGATGTCGTACGCGCCCTCCGCCAGGCTCAGCGGGCCGGCCACGTCGCCGGGCTTGAAGTTGTCCAGCGTCTTCTTGCCGTTGACGTACACGTCGACCGGGGTGTCCGGGATCCCGTGCACGACGGAGACCTTGGACGAGGCGGCGTGGGCGGGGCTCATGGTGACGGCGCCGACGCCGGCGAACGTCAGCGCGGCGACCGCGCCACCCGCGGCGACCCGACGGAAGATCGAGAGCTGCATTGTCTGCCTCCTGGTGCTTGGTGCTGAATCGTCAGGACTGGCGTGCAGAACGGGTTACGCCGCCGTCCGGACCGCCGGATGCAGCCGGATTCGATTTCTTTTTCTCGGCCCGCCCCGCATCCGGAACCCGCCCCGGGAACGAAGAGCAGGTGAGATGACTCGGCACACAGGCAGCGGGAAAGTGGGGCGAGGGCTGTGGGAGTTACAGTCGGGCATGCCCCACGGAAGGCGAACCGTTCGGTGACGGCGGTACGACCGGAGCCGGACCCCCCAGCGCAGGACGACCTGGCGGACCGCTTCCGCGCGGGCGACGAGACCGCCCTGCGGGAGGCGTACGACCGGTACGGCCGGGCGGTGCTCCACCTGGCCACCAGCACGCTGGCCAACCGCAGCGACGCGGAGGACGTCACCCAGGCCACCTTCGTGGCGGCGTGGCTCGGACGGGAGACCTTCGACCCGACGAAGGGCTCGTTGATCGGCTGGCTGCTCGGGATCGGGCGGCGCAAGGTGATCGACCGGCTGCGCGCCTCCGCGCGGGAGACCCGGGTGGTGGAGACGGTGCGGCAACTGCCCGAACCGGCCGCCACCGGCCCCGACCTGGATACGGTGGTCGACCGGCTGGTGGTCGCCGACGAGCTGGCCCGCCTGCCGGACGACCAGCGACGCATGCTGGAGTTGGCGTTCTACGACGACCTGACACACCAGCAGATAGCGACGGTGACCGGGGTGCCGCTGGGCACGGTCAAGAGTCACATCCGACGGGGCATGGCGAGCTTGAAACGCAGATGGGAGGTGGACGGTGCAGCACCTGGCCCACGACCGGCTGGTCTTCCTGGCGCTCGGTGAGAGCGAGGCGGACAACGGCGAGACCGACCACCTCGGCACCTGCGCCACCTGCCGGGGCGAGCTGGAGGATCTTCGGCACGTCGCCGGCCTCGGCGCCGACACCGAGGGACTGCGCGACCTGCCCGACCCGCCCGAGCACGTCTGGCAGGGCATCGTCGCCGAGATCGGCGCCGCCCGGGCGCTGCCCTCGCTGACCGAGGCTCGCCGGCAGCAGCCGCCCCCGGGCGCGCCCGCGGTGTCGGACCGGGGCCGCGCCGGCCGGCGTCGGGGCTGGCCGCGCTGGGCGACGACCGTCGTGACGGCCACCGCCGCCGCCGTGCTCGGCGTGGTCGGCACCCTCGCCGTGCTGGACGCCACCGACCGGAGGCCGGATCGGGCGCCGCAGCAGGCCGTCCTGGCGAGCGCGCCGCTGTCCGCGTACGGGAGGACGCCGAAGGACGCCAACGGCGACGCCCGGATCTTCACCGACGGCCGACTGCACCTGCACGTCGCGAATCTCCCGGACGTTCCGGGGTATTACGAGGTCTGGCTGATCAACCCGACCAACATGGAGATGTTCTCGATCGGTGTGCTGCGCGACCCGTCGGGGGATGCGCTGCTCTCGTTACCACCAAATGTCGATCTTCAGGCATACTCGGTTGTCGACGTCTCCGCCGAGCAGTACGACAACAAGCCCGCCCACTCCGGCGACAGTTTGCTGAGGGGCACCCTGACGGGCTGATCGGCGGGCCGGCTCAGCTCCCCGGCCCGCCGATCAGCTCCCTTTCCCACCGCGACGGGAACGGCAGCGCAGACGGAAAAGAGTGGCCATCCGCGAGGATGGCCACTCTTTTCGTAGCGGCGACCGGCCGGGGCGCCGGTCGTGCGGCGCCCCGGAGTGGCGTCACTTGCGCTTGCGGATCTCCTCGGCGGCCTGCGGCACGACCTTGAACAGGTCGCCCACCACGCCGAAGTCGGCCAGCTCGAAGATCGGGGCCTCGCCGTCCTTGTTCACGGCGACGATCGTCTTCGAGGTCTGCATGCCGGCCCGGTGCTGGATCGCGCCGGAGATGCCCAGCGCGACGTAGAGCTGCGGGGAGACGGTCTTGCCGGTCTGGCCCACCTGGAACTGGTGCGGGTAGAAGCCGGAGTCGACCGCCGCGCGGGACGCGCCGACGGCGCCGCCCAGCAGGTCGGCCAGCTCCTCGACCAGCTTGAAGTTGTCGGCGTTGCCGACACCACGACCACCGGAGACCACGATGCCGGCCTCGGTCAGCTCGGGGCGGGAGCCCTTCTGCTCGGCGACCCGGTCGACGACCTTGGCCAGCTTGTCGGTGTCGGTGACCGCCACCGTGAGCTGCTCGACGGCCGGGGTGGCCGCCGCCGGGGTCGGGTTGACCGAGTTCGGCCGGACGGTGACCAGCGGCAGGCCCTTGGTGACCTTGGACTTGACGATGGTGGAGCCGGCGAAGGCGACCTGGGTCGCGGTGCCGTCGGCGGCCAGGCCGACCACGTCGGTCAGGATGCCGTTGTCGAGCTTGACGGCGAGGCGGGCGGCGATCTCCTTGCCCTCCTGCGCGGAGGCGAGCAGCACGGCGGCCGGCTGCACCCGCTTGACCAGCTCGGCCAGCACGGTGGCCTTCGGGGCCACCAGGTAGCCGTCGATCTCCTCGCTCTCGGCGGCGTAGATCTTCTCCGCGCCGTACTCGCCCAGCTTGGCGCTCAGCGCCTCGGCGGCGCCGGCGCCACCGAGCACCACCGCGCTCGGGGTGCCCAGCTCGCGGGCGAGGGTGAGCATCTCCAGGGTGACCTTCTTGACGCCGAATTCCCGGGTGGCTTCGACGACGACGAGAACCTCAGACATGTCCAGACCTCTCACACGAACTTCTCGGTGGCGAGGAACTCGACCAGCTTGACGCCGCCCTCGCCCTCGTCGGTGATCTTGGCGCCGCCGGAACGCGGCGGGCGCTTGGTGTGCTCCAGCACGGCGCTGGTCGCGCCATCGAAGCCCACCTCGGTCGGGGCGACGCCGAGGTCACCCAGGGAGAGCGTCTGCACCGGCTTCTTCTTGGCGGCCATGATGCCCTTGAAGGACGGGTAGCGCGGCTCGTTGATGGTGTCCCAGACGGAGACCACGGCCGGGGTCGAGGCGGTGACCACCTCGTAGCCCTCCTCGGTCTGCCGCTCGACGGTCAGCGTGGCGCCGTCGACGGTGAGCTTGCGGGCGCCGGTCAGCGCCGCGACGCCCAGCCGCTCGGCGATCATGTGCGGCATGACCTGGACCCGGCCGTCGGTGGACTCGGCACCGCAGATGACCAGGTCGGCGTTGAGCTGACCGAGGGCGGCGGCGAGCACCTTCGAGGTGGCCACGGCGCAGGACCCGTGCAGGGCGTCGTCCACCACGTGCACGGCCTTGTCCGGGCCCATGGAGAGCGCCTTGCGGATCGACTCGGTCGCCCGGTCCGGACCCATGGTCAGGATGGTGACCTCGCCGCCGTGCGCCTCCTTGATCTTCAACGCCTCTTCGATGGCGTACTCGTCCATCTCGTTGATGACGTTGTTCGCCGAACCGCGGTCGACGGTGTTGTCGTCAGGACGCAGGTTGCGGTCCGCGCCCGAATCGGGCACCTGCTTGACGAGTACGACGATGTTCATCGCGTTTCGACGACCCTCCTGTTGGTGTGGCGATCGCTCGCCCGGTCACGGGCGCAGCCTCGCGCGTCCGTTGACGCCCGGTCAACCGCGGGCGCTTGTGCAGTTGCCCACGGCGCAATGTTACCTGCCAGTAGCTTCGGCTTCCTGGGCACTCAGAGTGACACAGCTCACCGGAGTCGCGGGCCCGGCTAGACTCACAAACCGGGAGGTGTCACGACATGTCGGGACAGGATGCGGGGCGTCCGGTCGGCGCGACGACGACCGGCGGCGACCGCGCGCCGGAGCGCTGCGGCCGCCCGGCGGCGCCGGAGGCGTACCGGTGCGCGTGCGGCCGGGTCCGTGACCTCTGCGTCCGCGACACCGTGCACACCGTCTGGACCGCGCCCGGCGGCGACCCGGCGGTCGGGCCGCCCCCGGCGAACGGCTAGCGGTCACGCCGGCTCGGCGAGGGCTCCCCTGATCCGTTCGATCACGGCCGCCTCGGCCGGTGCGACCCCCCGGTGTGCCCGGGCTACCCGGTCGGCCGCCGCCAGCACCACGTCCCGGTACGCGGCCAGGTCCTGCGGCGATTTCTCCCGCAGGATGTCGACCGCCCGGCCGAGCGCCGGCAGCACCACCGACTCGACCTCCAGCGCGGAGTCCCGGGGCAACCTGGGCAGCGGTCCGGTGGTGAGCGCCTCCTTCACCACCCCGCTGGCGCCGTCGAGCGCCCCGGACGCGGCGATGCTCTCCCGGATCATGGCGAACATGCCCGCATCGGCGTTCGACACCAGGAAGACCGCGCCGAACGCGCCGGTCTTGAGGGTGAGCCGCTCGTCGTCCGTCAGCCGCTGCTCCATCATCACGGAGTGTAGACGTACGGGGTGGTCGTGGTGACCGGTACGAAGCCGAGCCGCTCAAGGATCGGCCGGCTGTCCTCCGAGGCGTCCACCTGGAGCAACGCCTTGCCCCGCTGGTCCGCCAGGCGCGCCCGGTACGCCACCAGCGCCCGGTAGATGCCCCGGTGCCGCCACTGCTCCAACGTCGAGCCGCCCCACAGGCTGGCGAAGCCGGTGTTCGTTAGGTAGCGGACCCAGCCGGCGCTGACCACCCGCTCCCCCGCCTCGGCCACCACCACGGTGATCGACTGCGGGTCGGCGGCGATCTCCTTCTCCAGCCCGGTCACCAGGTGGCTGCGGTCGGCCTGCCACACCTCCTGCTCCATCGCGGCGATCCGCTCCAGGTCCGCCCGGGAGGTGACCTCGCGCAGGCGTACCCCCTCGGGCAGCACCGGGACGGCGCCGGCCAGCGGCGCGACCGGCCCGATCAGGACGGTCTCCCGGTCCTCCGGCACGAACCCGGCGGCGCGCAGCCGGTCGGCCAGGTCGGCGGGCTCGTCGTGGGCGTTCAGCTTCCACTCCACCGACTCGCCCCGCTGCCGGAACAGCTCGACCTGTCGGGCGATCAGCGCGTCCAGCTCCGCGCCGGCCAACCCGTCGAGCGTCCGGTAGGTGAGGAAGCCGCCGTGGTCGAGGCCGAGGATCCGGACCAGCGGGCCGTCCCGTTCGACGGTCACCCCGGCCGGCACCGGGTCCGGGATCTCCGGGCGGATCTGGCTGTCGTACGCGGCGCGCAGCGCGCCAGGCTCAAGATCGGTCATCCGTCCAGGCTATGCCCGGTACAAAGCGGATAATCGGCCCGTGTGGCAGGCGATCAGGCGGTGGTTCGACCCGTCGGAGCTCAGGTCGGTCGGCACCGCGCCCGACTACCGCTTCTCGCTGGCCAACGAACGCACCTTCCTGGCCTGGCTGCGCACCGGGCTGGCGCTGATCGCCGGCGGGCTGGCCGCCGCCCAGTTCCTGCCACCGACGCCGGTGCACCATCTGCGCGAGGCCATCGCGGTCGCGCTGCTGCTGCTCGGCGGCGCCGTGGCGGTGCGGGCGGTGGACCACTGGGCGCGTACCGAACGGGCCATCCGGCTCGGCGAGGAGCTGCCGGCCTCCCGATTCCCCGCCGTGCTCGCCCTGATCGTCGGGCTGGGCGCGCTGCTGCTGGTCTTCGCGGTGCTGGCGAGGGGGGTCGGCGGCCGGTGACCGGCGACCCGGGGCGGCAACCGGAGCGCACCCGGCTGGCCTGGCGGCGCACCGCCCTGGCCCTCACCGTGGTGGCCGTGCTGGCGGTCCGGGTCGCCCTCACCGGGGACGTGCCCGGCGCGCTGCTCGCCGCAGCCGTGGTGCTGGTCTGGGCCGGGGCGCTGGTGGCCTGCTGGCGCCGGGTCGCGGGCAGCGGGCCGCTCCCGGTCGGCTCGCCGGCCCTGCCCTCGGTCGCCCTGGCCACCGCCGTGCTGGCGCTGCTCGCCGTGGCGCTGGTCCTACGCGGGATGTGGTGACGGGCCGCGGTGCGCCATCATGGGGGCATGGCCCGGTTGTCTCTCCTGCTCTTCGCGGTCCAGATCGTCCTGGCCGTCTGCGCCCTGATCAGCTGCCTCTCCGCCGACGAGGGGAACATCCGCGCGCTGCCCCGCATCGCGTGGGTGCTGATCATCCTGTTCTTCCCGCTGGTCGGCTCGATCGCCTGGTTCCTCGCCGGCCGCAAGGCCACCCCCGCCCGGCCCGGCCCGGCCGGCCCCGCCCCCACCGGACGGGACCGGCGCCGACCGGTCGCGCCCGACGACGACCCGGAGTTCCTCGATTCCATCGCCGAACGCTCCCGTCGCAACGACGAGGAGCTGTTCCGCCGCTGGGAGGAGGACCTGCGCCGGCGCGAGGACGACCTGCGCCACCGCGAGGGCGACCCGCCGCGCGAGGAGGACCGCCCGGAGGTCTAGGCGGATCCTGCTCGCGCATCCGCGGTGACGGGCACCCGCGGCGGCCGGGACGCCCGGATGGAGACGGCCGGGGAGGCCGTCCGGGTCACACCCGACGCTTGAGGGCGCGCAGCGACAGCGGCGCGAAGAGCACCGCGATGCCGGCGCCCCAGAGCAGGGTCTGCAGCACCGGGCCGGCCACCGGGCCGCTGACCAGCAGCCCCCGCAGCGCGTCGGCGACGATGGTGACCGGGTTGACCTCGACCCAGTTCTGCAACCAGCCGGGCATCCGGTCGGTGGGCACGAAGATGTTGCTGGTGAAGGTGAGCGGGAAGATCACCGTGAAGCCGAAGATCTGCACCTTCTCCGGCTCGCTGACCAGCACCCCGACCAGCACCGAGATCCACGACGCGGCCAGGGTGAACGCCAGCAGCAGGGCGAACGCGGCCAGCACGCCGAGCGCACCGTTACCGACCCGGAAGCCGAGGATCATCCCGACGCCGAGCAGCAGCGCGATCGACCAGGCCTGCTTGACCGTGTCGGCGAGGATCCGGCCGGCCAGCGGCGCCCAGCGGGCGATCGGCAGCGCCCGGAGCCGGTCGAAGACCCCCTTGGTCAGGTCGTTGTTCAACCCGAACCCGGTGGTCATGGTGGCGAAGAGCGCGTTCTGCACCATGATGCCGGGCAGCATGAAGGTCAGGTACTCGCCGGACGAGCCGGCGATGGCGGTGCCGAAGACGTAGGTGAAGAGCAGCACGAACATCACCGGCTGGATGCTCAGGTCGAGCAGCTCCATCGGGTTGTGCTTGATCTGCACCAGGCTGCGCCAGGCCAGGGTGAGGGTGTGCCGCAGGCCGGCGCCGACGCCGAGCCGGCGGGCCGGGGCGAGCGAGGTCGCGGGCGCGGTGACGGCGGTCATGCCGAGGTCCCTTCGAGTACGTCGGCGGAGGCGTCCTGCTCGGCCCGGTGGCCGGTGAGGGAGAGGAAGACCTCGTCCAGGCTGGAACCGCGCAGGGCCAGCTCCGCCACCTGGATCTCGGCGGCGTCGAGCCGGCGGACCACCGCGGGCAGCACGTCCGGGTCGTTCACCGGCACGGTGACGGTGGTCTGGGCCACCTCCGGCGTCGCCCGGGCCACCTCGCCGGCGATGGCCCGCACGGTCGGCAGGTCGGTCGGGTCGACCGGGCGCACGGTGAGCACCTGCCCGCCGGTCTTCGCCTTCAGCTCCTCGGGGGTGCCCTGGGCGATCACCCGCCCGTGGTCGACCACCGCGATCTGGCCGGCGAGCTGGTCGGCCTCCTCCAGGTACTGCGTGGTGAGCAGCACGGTCACCCCGTCGGCGACCAGGGTGCGCACGATGTCCCACAGCTCGTTGCGGCTGCGCGGGTCCAGCCCGGTGGTCGGCTCGTCGAGGAAGAGCACCTGCGGCCGCCCCACCAGGCTGGCCGCCAGGTCCAGCCGGCGGCGCATGCCACCGGAGTAGGTCTTGGCCGCCCGGCCGGCGGCGTCGGTGAGCTGGAAGTCGGCGAGCAGCTCCGCGGCGCGGGCCCGCGCCTGGGCCCGGCCGAGCCCGAGCAGCCGGCCGATGAGCAGCAGGTTCTCGGTTCCGGTCAGGGTCTCGTCGACGGAGGCGTACTGGCCGGTCAGACCGATCAGCTGGCGCACCCGGTGGGCGTCGCGGCCGACGTCGTACCCGCCGACGGTGGCGTGCCCCTCGTCCGGGGCGAGCAGGGTGGCGAGCACCCGTACCGCGGTGGTCTTTCCGGCGCCGTTGGGGCCGAGCAACCCGAATACCGTCCCCGTGGGAACCTCCAGGTCGACCCCGGCGAGGGCGGTGGTGGCGCCGAAGCGGCGCACCAGCCCCTCGGCGCGGATCGCGTATGTCATCAGAACTCCGATCGTTATCGCTGGTCGCCCAACGATGCGCGAGGGGTCTGACGTTACGGCGACGGCCGCTGACATTCCGCTGATTTAGCTGCTGACAGAACGCGACCGCCGCCGCCGGTCACCCGGCTGCGGCGGTCGCGGCGTCGTGGTCAGGCCAGGTTCGACGAGCGCGGGTACGCATCCGTCGGGTCGGTGAGCACGTTGACCAGGTACGGCACCCCGGCGTCGAAGGCGCGGGCCAGGGCCGGCCCGAGGTCGGCGGCCTTGGCCACCGTCTCGCCGGCCCCGCCGAGCGCCTCGACCACCTTGTCGTAGCGCAGCTCCGGCTGGAGGTCGGCGGCGACGTCGTAGCCGTACATGGCCCGCATCGGGTGCTTCTCCAGCCCCCAGATGCCGTTGTTGCCGACCACGATGACCACCGGCAGCCGCTGCCGGACCAGGGACTCCACGTCCATCAGCGAGAAGCCGGCGGCGCCGTCGCCCATCAGCACGCAGATCTGCCGGTCCGGGTGGCTGACCCGGGCGCCCATCGCGTAGCCCATGCCGGTGCCCAGGCAGCCGTACGGGCCGGGGTCGAGCCAGGTGCCCGGCTGGGCCGGCTCCAGGTACCGGCCGGCGTACGAGACGAAGTCGCCGCCGTCGCCGATGGTGATCGCGTCGGGGGCGAGCACCCGGCGCAGCTCGCCGTAGACCCGGGCCGGCCGGATCGGATCGGTGTCGGCGGCCATCTCCTCGGCGTCGCGGGCCTTCGCGGCGTCCTCGGCGGTGCGCAGCTGGGCGATCCAGTCGGTGTGGTCGACCCGGTCGCCGCTCTGCCCGGCCAGCGCGGAGAGGATCAGCCGCAGGTCGCCGGCGGGGCTGGCGGCGGGCTGGACGTGCTCGGCCCGCTGGCTGGGGGCGTCGACGATGTGCACCACCGCCGCGTCGCCGAAATCGCCGAAGCTGAGCCGGAAGTCCAGCGGGGTGCCGATGACGACGACCACGTCGGCGCCCTTCAGGGCGACCCGGCGGGCCTTGGCGAAGGCGAGCGGGTGCTCCGGCGGCAGCGCCCCGCGCCCCATGCCGTTGGTGAAGACCGGCACCCCGAGCGCCTCGGCGGCCTCGCGGAGGGCGGCGACCGCGTCACCGGCGTACACGTCGGAGCCGGCGATGAACACCGGGCGCTGCGCGCCCGCGATCAGCCGGCCGGCGCGGGCCACCTCGTCCGGGTCCGGCTCGACCGGCGCGACGGCGACCGGCGCGGGCAGCTCGGCGTCGCCGACGCTGAAGACCGCCTCCAGCGGGAAGTCCAGGAAGGCCGGGCCCCGGTGCGGGGTGAGCGCGCTGGTCAGGGCGGCGGTGACGGCGCGCGGGATGTCGTCGGTGCTGAACACCGTCTCGGCGTGCTTGGTGACCGGGGCGACCAGCGGCAGGTGGTCCATCTCCTGGAGGCTGCCCGAGCCCCAGCGGAACTGCGGCGCCCGCCCGCCCAGCACCAGCACCGGCGAGGCGTTGAAGAACGCGCTGGTCAGCCCGGAGACGCCGTTGGTGACGCCGGGGCCGGCGGTGAGTACGGCCAGACCGGGGCGGCGGTTGAGCTTGGCCACCGCCTCGGCGGCGAAGACCGCCGACTGCTCGTGCCGCACGTCGTAGATCGGGAACCCGTGCTTGTGGGCGGCGTCGTAGAGCGGGAAGACGTGCCCGCCGGAGAGGGTGAACATCTCCCGTACGCCGTTGGCGCGCAGCGCCGCCAGCGCGAGCTCCCCGCCGTGGCCCTCGACCCGTTCCGTCATCGCCGCTCCCCTCGTCACATGACCGGTGTCACACGCTACTGGCCGGTACGGAGGATGTGAACACTTCTCGGTTCACCCGGGGGCCGGCGACCGCACGCGGGGTCGCCGGCCCGGGCCGACGGTCAGCGGCCGGTGAAGTCCGGCTTGCGCTTCGCCACGAAGGCGGCCATGCCCTCGCGCCGGTCGTCGGTGGCGAAGAGCGCCGCGAAGAGCTGGCTCTCCCAGGCCAGACCGGAGTTGAGGTCCATGTCCAGGCCGCCGTCGACGGCGAGCTTCGCCGCGCGCAGCGCCTGCACCGGGCCGGTCAGGTACGGCGTCACCAGCTCGACGGCCGTGTCGTAGACCTGCGCGGCCGGGGCGACCCGGTCGGCCAGGCCGATCCGCAGCGCCTCCTGGGCGTCCACCATCCGGCCGGACATGATCAGGTCCTTGGCGCGGGCCGGGCCGACCAGGCGGGCCAGCCGCTGGGTGCCGCCGGCGCCGGGGATGATGCCGAGCTTGATCTCCGGCTGGCCGAGCTTGGCGTCCTCGGCGACCACCCGCCAGTCGCAGGCCAGGGCCAGCTCGCAGCCGCCGCCGAGGGCGTACCCGGTGATCGCGGCGACCACCGGCTTGGGGATCCGGGCGATCGCGCCGAGGGCGCTGGACAGGTCCGCGGCCCGCTCCGCCATGTCCACGTAGGACATGTCGGCCATCTCCTTGATGTCCGCGCCGGCGGCGAAGACCTTCTCCCCGCCGTACACGATGACGGCGCGGACGCCGGGGTCGGCGGTGGCCGCCGCGGCCGCGGCGCGCAACTCCTCCTGCACCTGGGTGTTGAGCGCGTTCATCGGCGGCCGCTCCAGCCGGATGGTGCCGATGCCGTCCTTGGTCTCCAGCCGCACGAACTCGCTCACGCTGCCCTCACTTCCTCGTCGAAGTCGCGTGCCAACCTTACGGCCCGGTCGTTGGGGTACGTAGGCTGGTGTCAGCCCCGCCACCGGGAGTACCGCCATGATCACGTACTACGACGACAGGTCGGTGCAGGTCACCTCCACCGCGATCCACGTGGACGGGCGGACCTTCCCGCTCGCCGAGATCGGCATGGTCTGGCACCAGCGGGGCAGCCGTTCGTGGCGGGTGCTCGTCGGGCGCGGCGCCCTGGGCGCGGCCCTGGCCGGCCCCCTGGTCGCCGCCGTGCTGGGCGTGGCGCTCGCCGTCTGGCTGCACCGCTCGCTCACCGTCACCGTCGCCATCGTGGGCGCCTCGGTGCTGGTCGGGCTCGCCGTCGGCCCGCTCGCCGACTTCCTCTTCGAACACCTCGACCGCTCGTACGCCCGGGGCAGCCGGCAACTGGAGATGTGGGCCCGCTGGCGGGGCCGGCCGGTACTGCTGCTGCGCACCGGTGACGCGCTGCGCTTCGGCCAGGTCTACCGGGCGGTGCAGCGGGCGATGGAGAGCCGCCGCCCGGTGCCCGGCGCTCAGAACTCGATCGGCCCGTCGGGCACCATCTCCAGACCCCGCAGCAGGCCGTAGAGGTCCTGCTCGCCCCAGAACTGCACGATCCGGCCGCCGGCCAGCCGGTACATCTTGCAGGCGCTCTGCACGGCCGTGGCACCGGTGGCGTCCCGCCGGTAGGTCTGCGCCATCGAGACGACCACCCGGTCGCCCGCCGCGAAGAGCTCCCGGATCTCCTGGTCGAGCACGGTCAGCCCCGGCGCGGCGACGGCCCCCTCGACGAAGTGCCGGCCCCGGACGGCCCGGCCGGACCCGTAGATCTCCACGTCCTCGGCGACCACCGCCCGCAGCTCGGCCAGATCCCGGGTGACGAACGTCCGCAGGTACCGGCGGACCACCTCGACGTTGCCCTCGCTGTCGGCCATGCGCCCGCACGGTACGCCGCCCGACCGTGCCGCGCCGTCCCGCCGCCGGTCCCCCGGTCCGCGCCCCCTTGGCATGGGCCGGTGCCGGTCCCGGGGTGGCGGGTAACCCCCGGACGCTGTGGAGCTGATGTCGTCAACGACTCAGCCGCAGCGGCGCCCCTCCACTCCGGACAACCAACCGTCCCCGAGCCTCGCCCCCAACTCCCCCCTGTGCCCACCGGCCCGGGGCACCGGTGGAACCACATGGTTGTCACCGACGCCTTGTGACACCCATGCCGTTCCACTCGTCGCCGTCGGGCCACCCGTCGTGCGTCGCACGAAGGCCGGGACTCGCCACCGCGCAGGCACGGCTCGACACCGCACGCCCGGCCGGGCGGGTGAGTCGTTAACGACATCAGCTCGACAGCGTCCAGCAGCGCCCCCCGGACCCCGGACGGCCGCGCGGCCCGGAGGGCCGATTGCGTGCCGCGGCGACGGGGGCGGGTCCTGTCCACGGATGGTTAGGGTCTAGTGATGACCCTCTATTACCGGGACGACACCGTCCAGGTGACCTCGGAGTCGATCCGGGCCGGTGGGCAGGCGGTCCGGATCGCCGACGTGACGTACGTCTGGCACGCGCGCGGGGCGACGACGCTGGCCGTCCGGGGGCGGGTGCTGGGCCGGGGCGTCCTCGTGCTGCTGCTCTCGCTGCCACCACTGGTGGCGCTGGTCTGCGTGGTCTCGCTGGCCTGGTCGGCGCAGGACCGGGGCAACTGGAAGCTGGCGCTGGTCATCCTCGCCGGTTGCGCGGTCGGCGCGCTGGCCCTGACCCCCTTCCTGGAGCTGCCGCTGAGCTGGCTGGACCGCTCCTACGAGCGCGGCAACCGGGTGCACGAGCTGTGGGTGCAGCACCACGGGCAGGAGGTGATGCTGGTGCGCACCCCGGACGCGTTACGGTTCGGGCAGATCTACCGGGCCGTGCAGCGCGCCGTCGAGCACCAGGGAGAGCACCGATGACCACCCGTCGTGGCGAGGCTGCCGCCCTGGCCGGCCTGCTGGCCACCGCCGGCGTCACCCACTTCCTCAAGCCCCGGTTCTACGACCCGATCGTGCCGCGCGCGCTGCCCGGACCGGCCCGCTTCTGGACGTACGCCAGCGGGGCCGCCGAGCTGGCGGTGGCGGCGGCGGTCGCCCACCCGGCGACCCGGCGGCGCGGTGGCCTGGCCGCCGCCGCGCTCTTCGCCGCGGTGCTCCCGGCGAACGTGCAGATGGCGGCGGACTGGCGGGACAGGGGGCCGACCCGAAGGGCGGTCGCCTACGGCCGGCTGCCGCTGCAGGCGCCGCTGATCTGGTGGGCGCTGCGGGTGGCGCGTACCCGGCCATAACCCGGCTGTTATTGACGAACCGGGTGGTGGGCAGCGGAGCCCACCGAATGCTCTCCTCAGTGGACAGTGTCGTCCAACCTGGGGAGGCTGTCATGTTGAGGAGAGTGGCCGTCGCGGTCGCGACCGCCGTCACGCTCGTCCTGCCCGCGCCCGTCCCGACCGCCGCCGTGGCCGCCCCGACCACGACGTCCGTCGCCGACCCGAGCAACCCCGGCGGGTACGCCGCCGGCTACGTCGACACCACCGTCAGCGCGGCCGGCCGGTCGTTCTCGGCCCGGATCTACTACCCGGCGACCGCCGCGGGCAGCGGCCAGCCGGTGGCGGCGGGCCGGTTCCCGGCCGTCGCCTTCGGCCACGGCTTCTTCCAGAGCGTGTCGAAGTACTACTCGACCCTGGGTCATCTCGCCTCGTGGGGCTTCATCGTGCTCGCCCCCACCTCGCAGGGCGGCCTGTCGCCCAACCACAGCGCCTTCGCCGACGACCTGAACGCGGCGCTGACCTGGGTGGTCGCCCAGGAGACCACGGCCGGCTCACGCTTCGCGGGGCACGTCCGCACCGACAAGCTGGGGCTCTCCGGGCACTCCATGGGCGGCGGCGCCAGCATCCTCGCCGCGGCGCGCAACCCGAAGGTCGGCGCGGTGGCGAACCTGGCGGCGGCGGAGACCAACCCGTCGGCGAAGGCCGCCGCCGCGACGCTGACCATCCCGGTACGGCTGATCGCCGGTGACCGGGACACCATCGCCGGGGTCGCCGACCACCAGCGGCCGATCTACGCGGCGAAGCCGCCGACCAAGCAGCTGCGGATCATCAAGGGCGGCTTCCACTGCGGCTTCATGGACAGCGGGTCGCTCTTCTGCGACAGCGGCGGGATCAGCCGGGCGGCCCAACTGCCGATCAGCAAGCGGCTGCTCACCGAGTGGTTCCTGCTCTACCTCACCGGCGACGCCGGCTACGACGACGCGGTCTGGGGCGCCCCGGCGCAGAACGACCCGCAGGTCGGCTTCGAGGGCGTGCGCTGAACCGGCGCCGGCACGGGACGGTGCACGTCCCGTGCCGGCGCCCGCCCCCGGCGAGCCGGCGGCGGCTCAACTCAACGGCAGGGTGGTGGCCATCGGCCAGGCCAGCAGCGCCGCACCGACCAGGGCCGGCAGCCACCGGGGCGCGCCGGCCCGGCGCAGCACCGCCGCCCAGGCCGCCTGCCAGCCGACCAGCACCGCGAAGAGCGGCACCACCAGCAGCACGAACCCGGGTGCCAGCCCCACCACGGCGGAGGCGGTCAGGGCCAGCACGGCGATCCCGCCGACGGCCGCGTACCGCCAGCTCCGACCGGCCGTCGCCAGCTCCGCGCCGGTGAGGAAGACCAGGCAGGCGGCGGCCACGACGGGCAGCAGCCACCACCGGTCGCCCACCGGCAGCGCCGCGGTGAACCCGAGGTGGATCGGCACGGCGACGGCGGTCACCGCGTACCCGGTGAGCAGGACGGCGGCGACCGCGGACCACACCGGCGCGCGGTGGGCGACCGGCGCGGTCGCCGGGACCGGGGTCGAGGTGGCGGCGGGCAGCGGCCACCACCGCGCGGCGGCGGCCAGCAGCACGCCGGTCACCAGCAGGAAACCGGTGACGTGACCGCCCACCGCGAGCGGAAGCCGGGTGGTCGGCGCCAACGCGCCGACCAGCGCACCCAGGCCGGCGGCGGACGCCGCCACCGCCAGCACCGCGGCGGTCGGGGCGGCTGGCCACGATGGCCGGGGCCGGCGGCCGAGCAGCAGGGTCGCCAGCGGGACGAAGCCGAGCCCGAACCCGAGCAGCAGCAACCCGGCCGGCGCCAGCCGCGCGAGAGGTCGCGGCGGACCTCCGCCGCCACCCACCCACGCCGCGACCTCGTCATGGGTACGACCGGCGAAGAGCACCGAGATGTGCTCGACCCCGGGTACGACCACCAGCCGCCGCCCGACGCCCCGGCGGGACGTCGCCTCGGCGGTGTCGCGGAAGGCGGGGAACTCCGCGCCGCCGACGATGAGCAGCAGCCCGTCCGGCCGGCCGTCGGGCAGGTCGTCGGAGTCGGGCAGCGAGATGGCGACGGTACGGGCGACGTCCGGGTGGCCGGCGGCGTAGCGGGTGACCGCGCCGGCGCCCATCGAGTGTCCGACCAGGACGATCCGCGCCGGGTCGACGTCCGGCCGGGTACGCAGGTACGCGACGGCGACGGACAGGTCGTGCTCCAGGGTGGCGCGGGAGTCGGCGGCGTCCCGCCCGGCGCCGGGCAGCCGGGCCGGGTTGGCGCCGTGCCCGGCGCCGTCGACCAGCAGCGCGACCGCGCCCTGCCGGGCCACCGTGTCGGCGATCGGGCGCATCAGCCGGGCCGAGCCGGCGAACCCGTGGGCGATCACCACGCCCGGTCGGCGGCCCGGCACGCCGGTGGCCCGCACCTCGGTCAGCGGCACCCCGTCGACGGTCGCCCGTCGGGTGCTCAGCCCCGCGTCGGCCCGGGCCAGCCCGTACCCGCCGAACGCCAGGGCGAGCGCGGCGAGGACCGCGAGGACCGCGACCCGGCGGGCGGCCGGCGTGACGCCGAGGGGGCGGACCGACATGCCCGGCACCCTATCGCCCGAGCGCCCGCGCGACGCCCGGCCGGGCAGTGACCGGGACCGCGCCGTCGGGCGCGGGTGGCCGGGCCGACGCACACTGGTCACATGGCTATCCCCCTCCCCCGGCCGACCGCGGTCGTCGGCCTCACCCGCTCCGCCCTCGACCAGGCGTTCGGCTCGGCCGCCTCGTTCGCCGCCGTGCCGGCCCGCGCGTTCGCGGTGCTCGACGGCGTGGAGGCGCTGCTGGCCCGGATCAACGGGGTGGTGGACCGGATCGAGGGCACCCTGGACCGGACCGACCGGGTGCTCACCGACGCCGAGGCGGCGGTCCGCGAGGTCGCCGTGATCAGCGCGGCGGCGACCACCGCGATCGAGACCGCCACCGAGGTGGCCGCGGCGGCCGCCGTGGTGGTCGGCGAGGCCGAGCAGGTGTCCGGCGCGGCGGCCGTGGTGGTCGGGGAGGCCGAGCGGGTGGCCCGGGCGGCCGGCACGGTGGTCGCCGAGGCGGACGCCGTCGCCGGCCGGGCCGCCGGCACCATCGCCGCTGCCGAGCAGGCCACCGTGACGGCGGGCGAGCTGATGGCGGCGTACGAGCCGGCGCTGCGCCGGGGCGCGCCGATGGCGGCCCGCTTCATGGAGCAGCTCAGCCACGAGGAGGTCACCGCGGCGATCCGGCTGGTGGACGAGCTGCCCAAGCTCAAGGAGCACCTGACCGCCGACATCCTGCCGATCCTGGCCACCCTGGACCGGGTCGGCCCGGACCTGCACGACCTGCTCGACGTTACCCGCGACCTCAAGCTCGCCGTCGCCGGCATCCCCGGCCTCGGCATGCTGCGCCGTCGCGGCGAGCGCCTCACCGACGACCCGACCGAATGACCGGCCAGGGCCGGAGCGGTCAGCAGTCGCAGCGGGCGGTGGCGCGCGGGGCGGTCAGGTCGTCGACCGGCCGGCGGGTCTCCCCGCTCGGGGTACGCACCGGCAGCCCCTCCCGGACCCAGTACTCGTAGCCGCCCAGCATCTCCTTGACCCGGTAGCCGAGCCGGGCGAACTCCAGCGCCGCCCGGGTGGCGCCGTTGCACCCCGGCCCCCAGCAGTAGGTGACCACCGCCGTGCCGGCCGGCACCAGCTCGGCGGCACGAGTGGCGATCTCGGCCGTCGGCAGGTGCACCGCGCCGGGCAGGTGCCCCTGCCGCCAGGCGTCCGGCCCCCGCGAGTCGACCACCACCAGGCCGGGCACCCGGGCGGTCAGGTCGGCGTGCACGTCGCTGACGTCGGTGGAGAAGGTCAGCCGGTCGAGGAAGTGGGCGGCGGCGACGGCCGGGTCGGCCGGCGGCACCGAGAGCGTGTACGACATGCCTGTAGATCCTCGGCCGGCCACCGCCACCGACGGGAGTGGCGGGAACGACGTCCTCCGCTAACATCCCGCCATGACCCGTACGGTGGCCGTGCTGGCGTACCCGGGGATGTCGGTCTTCGAGACCGGCATCGTCACGGAGGTGTTCGGGCTGCCCCGCCCCGAGTTCGACGTCGACTGGTACGCGCTGACCGTCTGCGCGGAACGCCCCGGCCCGGTACCGGTGGTCGGCGGCGCCGCCCTGCACACCCCGTACGGCCTCGACGTGCTGGCCCGGGCCGGGACGGTGATCGTCCCGGGCGTGCCCGACGTGACCGCCGACCCGTCACCGGAGCTGGTCACCGCGCTGCGCCGGGCGCACCGCGCCGGCGCGCGGATCATGTCGATCTGCTCCGGCGCGTTCGCACTCGCCGGTGCCGGCCTGCTCGACGGCCGGCGTGCCACCACCCACTGGCGGTACGCCGACCTGCTGGCCCGGCGGTACCCGCGCGTCGAGGTCGACCCGGACGTGCTCTATCTGGACGACGGCGACGTGCTGACCAGCGCGGGCAGCGCCGCCGGGCTGGACCTCTGCGTGCACGTCGTCCGCCGGGACTTCGGCGCGGCGATCGCCAACGCGGTGGCCCGGCGGCTGGTGATTCCGCCGCACCGCGACGGCGGGCAGGCGCAGTTCATCGAGGCGCCGGTGCCGGCCGACCCGGGCGACGACCGGATCGCCCGCAGCATGGACTGGGCGCTGGCCCACCTCGCGGAGCCGCTGACCGTGCAGCGGCTGGCCCGGCAGGCGCACATGTCCTCCCGCACCTACCTGCGGCAGTTCGCCCGGGCCGCCGGGACCAGCCCGATCCGCTGGCTGATCGACCAGCGGGTGCGGGCCAGCCTGGTGCTGCTGGAGTCGACCGGGCTGCCGGTCGCCGAGGTGGCCCGGTCGGTCGGGTTCGACAGCGCGGTCACCTACCGGCACCACTTCGGCCGGGCGATGCGCACCTCGCCGTCGGCGTACCGCCGGGCCTTCCCCCGCGAGCCCGCCTGACCTGGCGCTGCGGGGACGCGGGCTGGGTGGCGTCAGCCGGCCGGCGGGGTGTAGAGCGCGTCGATCTCGTCCCGCCGGGGCAGCGCCACCGAGGCGCCGAGCCGGCGTACGCAGGCCGCGCCGGCCGCCGCGGCCCAGCGCACCGCGTCCAGCACCTCCCGGCCCTCGCCCCAGGCCACCGCCAGCGCGGCGGTGAACGCGTCGCCCGCGGCGGTGGTGTCGACGACGTCCACCTCGACCGCCGGCACGTGCACGTCCGCGCCGTCCCGGTCGCCGTACCAGGCGCCCGCACCGCCCAGGGTCAGCACCGCGCGGGGCACCAGTTCCAGCAGCGCACGCGGCTCGTCCCAACCCCGGCCGGTGAGCGCGTGCGCCTCCGGCTCGTTGACCACGAGCAGATCCACCGCGGCCAGCAGCTCGGCCGGCACCTGCCGGGCCGGCGCGGCGTTGAGGATGACCCGGGTGCCGGCCTCCCGGGCCGCCAGCGCCGCCGCGGTCACCGTCTCGACCGGGATCTCCAGCTGCGCGACCAGCACGTCCGCCTCGCGTACGGCGTCCAGCTCGCCACCGGTGAGACCGGTGAAGGCGGTGTTGGCGCCGGGGGTCACCAGGATGGCGTTCTCGCCGACGGCGTTGACCATGACCAGCGCCACCCCGGACGCGCCGTAGACCACCCGTAGCTGGCCGGTGTCCACCCCGGCGGCGGTGATCCGGGCGCGCAGGGTGACGCCGAAGGCGTCGGAGCCGATCGCGCCGAGGAAGGCGCAGGACGCGCCGGCCCGGACCGCGGCGATCGCCTGGTTGGCGCCCTTGCCGCCGGGCACCGTCACGAAGTCGCTGCCGAGCACGGTCTCCCCCGGCCGGGGCAGCGTCGGGCCGGTGCCGACGAGGTCCATGTTCGCGCTGCCCACCACGACGACCCGGGTCTGCCGCACCACGACCTCCTGCCGACCTGCACGTTGCGGCGAGTCTAGGACCAGCCGTCGGCCGAGAGCCGGCCGGCTCAGGCGGCTCGGGCGGTGTACCGCTCGCCGCGCCGCTCGACCACCAGCGGCAGGCCGAAGGTCTTGGACAGGTTGTCGCCGCTGAGCGTCTCGGCGAGCAGCCCCTGGGCGACCACCCCGCCCTCGCGCAGCAGCAGCGCGTGGGTGAAGCCCGGCGGGATCTCCTCGACGTGGTGGGTGACCAGGACCAGGGCGGGGGCGTCCGGGTCGTACGCCAGCTCGGCCAGCCGGGCCACCAGGTCCTCGCGCCCGCCCAGGTCGAGCCCGGCGGCCGGCTCGTCGAGGAGCAGCAGCTCGGGGTCGGTCATCAGGGCGCGGGCGATCTGCACCCGCTTGCGCTCGCCCTCGGACAGCGTCCCGTACGCCCGCTCGGCGAGATGCCCGACGCCCAGCTGCCCGAGCAGCGCGCGGGCCCGGGACTCGTCGGTGCGGTCGTAGCTCTCCCGCCACCGGCCGACCACCGACCAGGCGGCGGTGACGACCACGTCGCTGACCCGCTCCTCGGCGGGTACCCGCTCGGCCAGCGCGGCGGTGGAGAGGCCGATGCGCATCCGCAGCTCGTTGACGTCGGTGCGGCCGATCCGCTCGCCGAGCACGTGCGCGGTGCCGCTGGTCGGGTGCAGGCGGCCGGCGGCCAGGTTGAGCAGGGTGGTCTTGCCCGCGCCGTTGGGGCCGAGGACGACCCACCGCTCGTCGAGCTCGACCCGCCAGTCCACGTCGTGCAGCAGCGCGGTGCCGGAGCGCTTGACGCCGACACCGTCGAGGCTGACCACCAGATCCGCGTCCACGGGGGCGGGGGCGGCGGGGGCGCCGGCGGCGCCGGGGATCAGGTCACCAGTCACCGCTCCATCCAACCACGCAGCCCGCGGGGTGCCCCCCACGGGCGAGGCTCCGGCCATAGGGTGAGGCGCCGTGTCGTTGGTCACCACAGCCGGAGGACGTGCCATGCCCGATCGAGGTCAGGAGCAGCGCCGATGAGCGCCGTCATCGAGATCGAGGGGCTGCGCAAGACGTTCCACACCCTGCGGCAGGGGCGGCGGGTCGCGGTCGACGGCTTCGACATGCTGGTGGAGGCCGGGCAGGTGCACGGCTTCCTCGGCCCGAACGGCTCCGGCAAGACCACCACCCTGCGTGCTCTGCTGGGCCTGGTGAGCGCCGACGGCGGCCGGATGAGCGTGCTCGGCTCCCCCGCGCCGGAGAAGCTGGCCCGGGTGGCCGGCCGGGTCGGCGCGATCGTGGAGAGCCCGCAGTTCTTCGGCAACTTCACCGGTCACCGCACGCTGCGGCTGCTGGCACTGGCCGGCGGGGTGCCGACCGGCCGGGTCGACGAGGTGCTGGAGCAGGTCGGGCTGCGCGACCGGGGCCACGACCGGGTGAAGGGCTACTCGCTGGGCATGCGGCAGCGGCTGGCCGTGGCCTCCGCCCTGCTCAAGGATCCCGAGCTGCTGATCCTCGACGAGCCGGCGAACGGGCTGGACCCGGGGGGCATCCGCGAGATGCGGGACCTGATGCGGTCGCTGGCCGACGCGGGGGTGACGGTGCTGGTCTCCAGCCACATCCTGGCCGAGATCCAGCTGATCTGCGACCACGTCACGATCATCTCGCGGGGACGCCGGGTGGCGGCGGGCCGGGTCGAGGAGGTGCTGGCCGGCTACGACCAGCACGAGTGGCAGGTCCGGGTGGCCGAACCGGCCCGAGCGGCCGAGCTGCTGGCGGCGGCCGGCCTGTCGGTCACCGACCACGACGGGCTGCTGGTGGTCGCCGGCGCGGAGGAGCCCGAGCTGATCTCCCGCACGCTGGGCGAGCAGGGGGTCTGGGTACGCGAGCTGACCCCGATCCGCCCCGACCTGGAGAGCGTCTTCCTGGAACTGACCGGCACCGCACCACATCCGACACTGCCGCGGCAGGTGGGCGAGGCCGCCCTGCCCGGGGAGGGACCCGACGCACCCATGATCGACCTCGACGTGACCGCCGACCGGGAGGTGTCGGCATGAACCTCGTCCGCGCCGAGGTGGAGCGGCTCGCCGCCCGCCGTTTCGTCCAGCTGATGCTGGTGCTGCTGGCTTTGGCCTTCGCCATCACCGCGGCCACCACCCTGGTCGGGTCGCACCAGCCGTCGGCGAGCGAGGTCGCCGCGGCGGAGGCGCAGCTCGCCCAGGTGATCCGCGGCATGGAGGCCGACCACGAGTACTGCCTGAAGGTCAAGGCGGGCGAGCTGCCGGTCGACGAGGACAGGTACCTGCCGGCAGACTGCAGCGAGGTGGACCCGGTGCTGCGGGACGAGGTGCCGGTGGTCGCCGACTTCCTCAGCGGCGTCTTCGTCTTCGGCCAGCAGGCGGGTCCGCTGCTGTACTTCCTGATCGCCTTCCTGGTGCTGTTCGGTTTCCTGGTCGGGGCCTCGTACATCGGCGCCGACCTGAACTCCGGCGGGGTGGTGAACCTGCTGCTGTGGCGGCCGCGCCGGCTCACCGTGCTCGGCGCGAAGCTGGGCACGCTGCTCGGGGTGGTGGCGCTGCTGTCGGTGGTGGCGACGGTGGTCTACCTCGGCACGTTCTGGACGATCGCCCAGACGGCCGGGCTGCCGGGCCGGCTGGACGGGGCGTTCTGGCAGGACCTGGGCGGCCGCTACGGGCGCGGCCTGGTGCTGGTGCTGCTCGCCACCGCGCTGGGCTTCGGCATCGCCACGCTGGGCCGGCACACCTCGGCGGCGCTCGGCGCGGTGGCCGCCTACGCGGTGGTCTGGGAGCTGGGCGCGCGGCTGGTGTTCGAGATCCTCGACGTGGCCCGCCCGGACCAGCTGATGCTCTCCTCCTACATCGCGGCCTGGCTCGCCGGCCAGGTGGAGTTCTATGACGACCACGTCTGCCGGAACGCGTCGGGCTTCGGCTTCTGCGACGGCACGTACACGATCACCTGGGCCCCGGCGCTGCTGGTGCTGCTGGCCCTCGCCGGCGCGGTGACGGCCGCCGCGTTCGCGGTGTTCCGCCGGCGCGACCTGATCTGACCGGCCGTCGTGCCGGGGCGGGCGACCGCCCCGGCACGGCCCGGCCCACCGGCCCGCCCCGGCGGGATCTTGCTGCAGGCAGGCCGGTGGTGAAGAATTCCTTCACATGACGGGTGGCGTACGGCGACGGGCGTCAGCCGACCGTCGACCCGAAGACCTCGTCCCGGACGGCGTCGAGCGCCGTACGCAGCGCGCCGCGCAGGATCGGCTCCTCGGTCAGCCCGGTCGGCACCACCCGGGGCCGCACCAGCGTGATCGCGGCGACCTCCTGCTGCACCCGCTCGGCCAGCGCCGCCCCGCCGGCCTGCCCGACCTCGCCGGCGAGCACCACCAGCGGCGGGTCCAGCACCACGCAGGTGCTGGCCACGCCGAGGGCCAGCCGCCGGGCCAGCTCGTCGAGCATCGGGGCGCCGGCCGTACCGGCGGCGACGGCGTCGCGCACCACGTCGGCCGCGCAGCCGCCGTCGAAGCCGTGCTCACGGGCCACCGCGCGGACCGCGTCCGCCCCGGCGAGCTGCTGGAACGCCGGCTTGGCCCGGCGGGAGACGTCGCGCGGGATCGGCACCCCGGGCACCGGCAGGTAGCCGATCTCACCGGCCGCGCCGCTGCTGCCGTGGTGCAGCCGCCCGCCCAGCATGATCGCCAGACCGACGCCGGCGCCCACCCAGACCAGCACGAAGTCCGCCAGGCCCTGGGCCGCGCCGGACTGCGCCTCGGCGACGGCGGCCAGGTTGACGTCGTTCTCGAAGACCACCGGGGTGTGCAGGTCCTCGCGGAGCGCGGCGAGCAGGCCCCGGTGCCAGCGCGGCAGGTTGAAGGCGAAGGTGATGTCGCCGGTGCCCGGGTCCACCAGGCCGGGGGTGCCCAGCACCACCCGTCGCACGCTGGACAGCTCCGCGCCGGCGCTGCTCGCCGCCCGCACCACCGCGTTGTGCACCACGCCGACCGGGTCGTCGGTGTCCCGGGTGGACTGCTCCACCCGGCCGATGACGGCTCCGGTGATGTCGGCGCAGGCCGCCACCACCCGCTCCGCGCCGACGTCCACGCCGACCACGTGCGCGCTGCCCGGGCGTACCGCGTAGAGCTGGGCGTTCGGGCCCCGCCCGCCGGCCTGCTCACCGACCCGGGTGACCAGCCCGCGCTCCTCCAGCCGCTCGACCAGCTGCGAGGCGGTGACCTTGGACAGGCCGGTCAGCTCGCCGAGCCGGGCCCGGGTCAGCGGGCCCCGTTCGAGCAGCAGTTCCAGTGCCGCTCGGTCGTTGAGCGCCCGCAACAGGCGGGGTGTGCCGGGCAGCCGGGTCGCACTCATGCCACGTCCTCTAGTTTCCGTAAACTTCGCCAACCGAATCGACCTGCGGGCGGGTGCCCGTAGCGTATCGGCCACCCCGCACCCGGGAACTCGGACGACCGACCGCTCCCGGTGCGACACTCGTGCCGTCCGGCACCGAAGGGGGAAAGACACGTGGGGCTGGATCCAGGCCTGCGCCGGCTCGCGCTCGGCACGCTGCTCGCCGCGTACCCGGGGCCGGTGCCGCCGGAGTGGGCCGTCGACCTGGTCGCCGAGGGGCTGGCCGGGCACACCCTGTTCGGCACCAACGTCCACGATCCCGCGCAGGTGGCCGCGAGCACCCTCGCGCTGCGCGCCGGCCGGCCGGACGTGCTGATCGCCATCGACGAGGAGGGCGGCGACGTCACCCGGCTGGCGCACGCCACCGGCAGCCCGTACCCGGGCAACGCGGCGCTCGGCGCGGTCGACGACACCGCGCTCACCGGCCGGGTCTACGCGGCCATCGGCGCCGAGCTGGCCGCCCTCGGCATCACCGTCAACCTGGCCCCGACCGTCGACGTCAACACCGCCGACGAGAACCCGGTGATCGGCACCCGGTCGTTCGGCGCCGACCCGGCCCGGGTCGCCGCCCACTCCGCCGCCGCCGTCGAGGGTCTCCAGTCGGTCGGGGTCGCCGCCTGCGCCAAGCACTTCCCCGGGCACGGCGCCACCGTGGCCGACTCGCATCACGAGCTGCCCACCGTGGACGTGTCCCCGGCCCTGCTGCGCGAGCGGGACCTGCCGCCGTTCGCGGCGGTCGTCGAGGCGGGCGCCCGGGCCGTGATGACCGCCCACATCCGGGTGCCGGCGCTCACCGGGGACGGGCCGGCCACGTTCAGCCGGGCCGTCCTGGTCGACCTGCTCCGCGGCGAGTACGGCTTCACCGGCACGGTGATCACCGACGCGCTGGAGATGCAGGGCGCCGCGCTGGCCGCCGGCGGCGTCGGGCCGGCCGCCGTGCGTGCGCTGGCCGCCGGCGCGGACCTGCTCTGCATCGGCGCGAAGGTCGACGCCGCGCTGGTCGAGCACGTGGCCGGCGAGATCGTCGCGGCGATCGGCGACGGCCGGCTGGACCGCGCCCGGGTCGAGGAGGCGGCCGGCCGCACCGCCGCGCTCGCCGCCTGGACCCGGGCCGCCGGCATCCCGCCGGCCACCCCCACCGACCTCGGGTACGCCGCCGCGCGCCGCGCGGTCCGCGTCGAGGGCGAGGTCGACGGGTTGGCCCGGCCGCTGGTGGTGCAGCTGCACGCCACCGCCACCATGGCCGAGGGGCGGGTGCCGTGGGGTCTGGGCCCGCACCTGGACGGCCTGGAGGAGGTACGCGTCGTCGCCCACGAAGCGGATGCCGCCGCGCTGGGGCGGCTCGCCGACGGCCGGCCGATCGTGCTGGTCGGGCGGCACCTGCACCGGCTGCCCGGCGGCGCCGCGCTGGTCGACGCGCTGGCCGCCGTGTACCCGGTGACGGTGGTCGAGATGGGCTGGCCGGGGCGCTGGCGGCCGACCGGCGTACGCGCCTTCGTCACCACCTACGGGGCGAGCCACGCCAACGGCCGGGCGGCGGCGGAGGCGCTGGGGCTGATCGGCTGAGGCCCGTTCGCGGCGCTGCGGCCGGTCAACGGGGGTTCTAGGCGGCGGGGGCGTCGGGGTCGACGGCGGACGGCCTCCGGTGCCGGGGCGCGAGCCCGACCAGGCTGTCGACGCCGGTGATCCGCAGCACCCGGGCCACCACCGGCTGCGGGTCGACGACCCGGAGGCTGGCGCCCCGACCGACGGCCTCGGCGGCCCCGCGCAGCAGGGCGGCGACCCCGGTCGAGTCCAGGAAGGGCACCTCGGTGAGGTCCACGACCAGCTCCACCGTGTCCGGCAGGTCGAGGGCGGCGTCCAGGGCGTCCTGCACCACGGCGGCGGTGGCGATGTCCAGGTCGCCGACGGGCCGCAGGACGATCCGCCCGCCGTCCTCGTGCCGCCTGTCCACCCGCATGTCCCGCTCCTCGCCGAGCTGCCGCCGTCGCGGCACGACGATACCCGCCGGGCGGCGCCACAGCCCGGGTCGCGGTCCGCCGCCCGCACCTCCCGCACGCTCCGTCACCGTCGCCGCCCACCGGGTCGACGGCTCTTGCCGCAGCTCAAGTCCACTACCGGACACGCCGAAACGGTCGGTTACCTCTTGCTCACGAGCCGATCCGTACGTAGCGTCACCATCAACGGGACCGGTCGGCGGGTACGCCGGCACACGGAGGGCCTGGGGGAAAGGCTGCGGACCGTGGATTCGGCCCGGAATCCACGGTCCGCGCCCTGCCACCACGACGCCGCGCGGCGCGGTCAGCGCGGTCACCGGGGATAGACGCCGTACGATCGCCAGCCCCGGTCCGGGAAGCCGGCCGCGTCCGCCACCCGGGCCGAGGCGACGTTGGCCGGGTCGTGCCGGTACGTCGGGACCGCACCCTCGTCGAGCACCCGCCGGGCGGCCTGGGCGACCAGCCGGCGGGCCAGGCCGCGGCCGCGCGCGGCCGGCGTCGTCCCCACCGCCAGCTCGTGTCCGTGCAGGTCGTGTCGCTTGATCCCGACACCGGCGAGGTAGCCGCCGTCGGTGTCCCGGACCACCAGCACCTCCCGGTCGAACAGCCGCAGCCAGGGAGGGAACGCCGGGTCGGTCGGCGGGACCCAGTGCCCCACCTCGGGTAGCGGGGCCGGGTCCAGGCACCACCGGAAGACGTCGTCGGCCAGCATCCAGTCCGGTTGGCCGACGGCGGCGGGCAGCGCCGCGAGCAGCTCGGCCTCCGGCCCGCGGGCCAGCGCGCGGATCGCCAGCACCCGCTCCGGCGGCACCGAGAGCACGGTGCTGCCGGCGGCCTGGACGGCGATCGCCGGTCGCAGCCGCCCGTCCCAGGACGGTCGCCCGCGCCGGCGGGAGCCGACGACGTGCAGGCCGGGGCCGGCCGGCCACTGGCCCAGCCAGGTGACCAGGTGCAGGTAGAGCCGGCGGTCGAGCACCGGACACCTCCCTCGCCCGCTCGGGTACGACCACCTCGTCGTGATCACCGTACGCCGCGCAGACCGGGCCGACCTCCCGTTGCGCTCGACGCGGGCCGGTTGACGGCCCGGCCGCCCGGGTAGACGTACCGAGCGAGGCCGATGCCCGGGAACCTGAGACATCGATCGAGCGTCATATTCATTTCCATACATGTACAACTTCTTTTGGGACGGTAATGGTCATGCCGAATCAGCCGAATGACCGGTACCAGCAGGACACCGCGAGGATCTGGCGGGCGGCCGAGGCCGCCGGGCGATTTCCGGCCCAACCGCCGTACCGGGAGGCGCGGACCGGGCGCGGGGTGAACGCCGCGCTCTCCTGGGGCGACCTCAACAGCCTTCCCGCGGGCGTCTCCTCCCGCCGGGGCCTCACCGCCCGCTGACCGCGCCGGAGAAAGCGGCGACACACCCGGGGCGTCCAGCCGGGGCTTTCGCACACCTGTCGGGTAGCGTCTTGTGGTCCGAAACTCGGCCTACGACAGGAGAAGCTCCGCGCATGGGCAAGAAGACGATCCACGTCTCCGACTTCAGTGGCACGGTACTGCGGGCCGACGACGAGGTGGTCAAGGTCGTCGTGCTGGAGCACCCTGACCTGGTGGCCGGGCCCGTGCAGCTGGACGCCACCCCGATCGAGGTGGAGAGCATCGACGACGCGGCGCTGGACGTGGCGGTGGTGGAGATCCACGACCGGCACGGCGGCGGCGAGCCGCGCCGGGTGGTGCTGACCGCCAGCGAGTTCGATGCGATGGCCACCGACGTACCGATGGCCCAACTGCTGCGCACCGCCGAGCGGGTACGCCCGCCCAAGGCGCGCAAGAGCGCGGAAAAGATCGACTACGGCACCATCGAGCACGCCGGCCGACCGCACCGCGGCCGGGTCACCGAGGAGGAGGCCCGACTGGTCCGCGAGCAACTGGACGAGGTGAACAAGCGCCTCGCCGACGCCGGCATCCGGCAGGTCGACCCGACCGACCCGGAGCACGCCGCCCGCTACGGCTTCCCCGTCGCCGTCGCCTGACCCCGTACCCGTCGATGGCCGGGGCGTCCCCCCGTGCCGCGCCCCGGCCACCGACGGACCGTCACCGCCCCACGCGCCGGCCGGGCGCGACGGCGGGACGGTCCACCTGGGACTCTGCCGACATCCGGAGGGCGGGAACTCCCCGATGCGGGGGACATCGCGTCCCCCGCGAGGGTCACCGGTACAGCGCCAGGGCGGCCATGATCCGTTCCTCGACACCGGCCTTGCCCAGTCCCAGCCCGGAGAGCACGCCAGAGCCGTCCTCCAACTCCAGCAGGGCGAGCAGGATGTGCTCGGTGCCGATGTAGTTGTGCCCGAGGCGCAGCGCCTCCCGGAAGGTCAGTTCCAGGGCCTTCTTGCCCTGCGCGTCGTACGGGATCAGGTCGGGCACCTGGTCGGCGGGGGGCGGGAGCGCCGCCGTCGCCGCCTGCCGCACGGCGTCCAGCGATACGCCCTTCCCGACGATCGCCTTGGCGGCCAGCGCTTCCGGCTCGGCCAGCAGCCCCAGCACCAGGTGCTCGGCGCGGATCTCCGCGTGCCCGGTGGCCCGGGCCTCGTTCTGCGAGGCCATCACGACGTTGCGGGCCCGCGGGGTGAAGCGGCCGAAGCCGGCGCTCGGGTCGAGGGCGGCGGCCGCGTCGACCTTCGCGGCGGAGCGCTTCTGGGCGGCCTGCTTGCTGACCCCCATGCTCTTGCCGATTTCGGTCCACGAGGCGCCGGAGCGCCGGGCCTGGTCCACGAAGTGGCCGATCAGGTGGTCGGCCAGCTCGCCCAGGTGGTCGGCCGCGATGACCGCGTCGCTGAGCTGGTCGAGCGCGTCGGGATGGGCCTTCTTGATGGCCTGGATGAGGTCGTCGAGGCGTACCGGGTTGCTCATCTGGATGGGATCCGTCATGCGTCAACCATAGGTTGACGGAGCCTCGTCGTCAACGACAAGTTGACGATCTACCGCCCGTCCACCGGAACGGGAAGGCCGCGCGCCCCCGTTCCGGACGGGGGCGCGCGGCCGAGCGTGCGCCGGGCGGATCACCGGCCCGCGGGGACCGTCGCCAGCTCCGGCACGGGGGCCGGCCGGCGGTCGGCCGACGCGCGCCGCCCGGACGGGACGGCCAGCGCCGCCACCGCGGCCGCCAGGGCCAGCCCGGTGAGGACCAGGAAGCCCAGGGTGAAGCCGGCCTCCCGGGGCAGCCCGTTCGCCTGCGGGTGGGCGGTGATCACACCGCTGACCACGGCCGCGCCGACGGCGCCGCCGATGGTGCGGATGTTGGCGTTCATGCCGGTCGCCACCCCGGTCTGCCCGGCCGGGACGTTGCCGACGATGAGGTTCGCCATCGAGGCGAAGGCCAGCCCGATGCCGAGACCGACGAGGGCGCCGGCCACCCCGATCTCCCAGCGGGTGTCGTGGGCGACCGTCAGCATCGCGGAGGCGAGCACGTTGAAGGCCGCGCCGGTGGCAAGCTGCGCCTTGGCGCTGAAGCGCGACTCCAGCCGGCCGGCGAGGAGGCCGGCGACGAACATGCCGACCAGCATGGGCAGCATCAGCAGGCCGGCCTGGGTGACGCTCGCGCCGAAGCCGTAGCCGGCCACCGTCGGGGTCTGCACGAACTGCGGCAGGAACGCGTAGACGGAGAACATCGACGCGCCGTAGAGCAGGGCGACCAGGTTGGTCGTCCAGACTCCGGGCAGACGCATCATCCGCATGTCGATCAGCGGATTGCTGGAGCGGATCTCGGCGACCAGCCAACCGGACAGCAGCACCGCGGCGAGCGCCAGCAGGCCGACCACCCGAGCCGAGGTCCAGCCCCAGGCGGCGCCCTTGCTGATCGGCAGCAGCAGGGCGACCAGCCAGCCGGACAGCAGCAGGGTGGCCCGCCAGTCGATGCGGCCGGGGGTACGCACCGGCGACTGCGGCACGACGAAGTACGCGGCGACGGCGGTCAGCCCGACGACGACCATCGGGATCCAGAACAGCCACCGGTAGTCGAGGGCACCGACGATCGGACCGGCGAGCACGACCCCCAGGCCGCCGCCGGCCGCGACGATCGCCGAGATGGCGGCCACTGCGGAGGAGACCCGCGCGGCGGGGAACTCGTCGCGGATGATCCCGAACGACAGCGGGAAGACGGCGCCGCCGACGCCCTGGACGATCCGGGCGACGATGAGCACGCCGATGCTCGGCGCGACGGCGGCCAGCAGGCAGCCGAGGGCGAGCGCGCCGAGGGAGACGACGAGCATCCGTTCCTTGCCCACCATGTCGCCGACCCGGCCCAGGATCGGCGTGAAGATGGACGCGGAGAGCAGGTAGGCCGTCAGCACCCAGGTGACGGTGTTCTGTGACGTGTGCAGGTCGTGCTGGATGGTCGGCAGCACCGGGGTGATCAGCGACTGGAGCATCGCGAAGAACCCGGTGCCGGCCGCCAGGACGAGGAAGGTGAGCCGGCGGGAGCCGCGACGGACGGTCTCTGTCATGCGGGGAAACTCCAATTCCGCGTACGGAGGGGACGACGGGCAGGTGGGCTCGTCTGGCTTCGGGGCGGCGCCGGTCGCCTGTTCGGCGGGATCGGCGCGGGGTGCCCGGGGAGGTAAGCTAAGCGGAGGCATGGCTCCGGACAGTTCCGGAGGGATGCCTCCACTAAGCTAGCGGAGGGTTGCCTCCGGTTGCAACCGAGGTGAGGTGACGCACGTCATGGCCAGCGCGGGACAGACGCCCGACGTCTTCGCACGGCGACCGAAGCGGGCCGACGCCCGGCGCAACTACGAGTCGCTGATCACGGCCGCCCGCGAGGCCTTCGCCGAGAACGGAGCGTCCGCCTCGCTCGAAGAGGTGGCCCGGCGCGCCGGGGTGGGCATCGGCACCCTCTACCGGAACTTCCCCACCCGGCAGGCCCTGTTCGAAGCCGTCTACGTCGAGGAGGTCCGGGCACTGAGTCGCTCCGCGACCGACCTGGCCGACCTGCCCCCGTGGGAAGCGCTCGTCGCCTGGCTGCACCGGTTCGTCGGCTACGTCGCCACCAAGCGGGCCCTGGCCGAGGAGCTGCTGCGCGACTCCGAGGTCTTCCGGAGTTGCCGGACGGAGATCTACACCGCGGGCGAGCCGCTGATGCGCCGCGCCCAGGCCTCCGGGGCGGTCCGCGCCGACATCAGCTTCGACGACGTGGTCCGGCTGCTCAGCGGGCTCACCATGGCCCAGTTTCCCGAGCCGGAGCAGCGCGAACGGGTGCTGGGCGTCGCCCTCGACGGACTACGCCCGCCGGCCACGCCGCGCTGACACGCTCCATTTCTAGGGCTAATAAGCCCTTTTGCATGCCTTGCTGGCGCGTCCTCGCGCGGCAAAAGGGGACGGGCCAACATGACGCCCGCCGTCGGCGCGCTGCGGCCGGAACCCCGCCCCCAACCACACCGATACAGCGTCCGCAGCCGGCGTTGGCAGAGCCCAGAACACGCAGCGCGCGGACGTTCTCGGTAACGGGATGACGGCTAACCTCTGGCCCATGTCCGCCTCCCGTCCGCTGCTGTTCCTTGACGTGGACGGCACCCTCATCCCGTTCGGAACGCCACCGGCGGCACCGCCGGAGATGCCGCGCGACCACACTGACGTACAGATCCAGGCGGACGACGCCCATCCGTTGCTGCACAGGGTCAAGCCGGAACACGGCCGCCTGCTGTCCGCCCTGCCGTGTGAGCTCGTGTGGGCGACGACGTGGATGAGCGACGCGAACGACGTACTCGCGCCGCGGCTCGGACTGCCGGCGCTGCCGGTGGTGGACTGGGCCGACTCGGACGAGGACGACGCCCTGCACTGGAAGACTCGCGGCCTGGTCCAGTGGGCGCAGGGGCGTCCCTTCGTGTGGGTCGACGACGAGATCTCCCCTGTCGATCTGGTCTGGGTGGCTGCCCATCATCCCGGCCCGGCGCTGCTCCATCGGGTCGACCCCCGGCAGGGCCTCACCGAACGCGACTTCACCGCCATCCGGGACTGGCTCGTCGAGCAGGTGTGATGCCACATGCCTCTTGCCCGAACCGGAGCTGCCTCGCACGCAGACGAGGCAGCTCCGGTTCGGGCTGCCGGTCGGGACGGCGTCAGCGGCCACGGTGCTGCCTGACGTCAGTCGGTGCGCACGGTCAGGCCCAGGGCGTCCACGGCCAACCGGGTGAGGTCAGGAAGCTGGCCCTCGGCGAGGGTGACGCCGGAGAGGTTGTCGAGTGGCGTCCTGAGCCCGTGGAGGCGGCTGCCTCGCAGGTCACTGCCGGCGAGTTGGCAGGAGTTCAGCTCCAAGTCGGCGAGGTCGCAGGACCGCAGCGCGATGCCCGGAAGGCGGCAGGTGGACCAGGTGCCGTGGGTGAGGGTGCAGTCGGTGAAGGCGACCGAGCCGGCGGCGGTGACGCGCTGGAAGGTCGCGTAGTCGAAGCGGCAGTCGTCGAACAGGGCGTCCTTGAGTCGCACGTCGGTGAGCCTGGTACCGGTGAACCGTGAACCGGTGATCGCGCACCGTTCGATCGTCATCCCGACCAGGGTCGCCCCGGAGAAGTCGGTGCGGGTGATCTCGCAGCCGTAGAGGCCGCCGGCTTCCCAGGTGCTCTCGCTGAGGTCGCCACCGGTGATCCGGCTGCCCCGGATGCGGTAGTCCTCCAGCTGCACACCGCGCCACGATGCGCCGTCGACGGAAGCCTCGGTGAGGCCATCGGCCAGTTCGGTCACCCTGTCGAGGTCGTCCGGGTCGAGGTCCGGCAGCAGGATCCTCACGTCGCCGACTGTCGTGGTGCGCATGTTTCCTCAACCTGTGCGGACGCGGGGTGGGCACGCACATGACGGACAGCCCCTGGTTGATTTCTGAAGCCATACACAAGCGTCAGCCATCCCCATCACCCTCCGTCATGACCCTTGATCACCGGGAACACCGTCTCGATGACGGTGGCGATCCCAGCCACCGGCTTCTGCTCGTGCATCGTGATCACGTAGCCGGCCGACAGACGCTGCCACCGCTGAGGGCTCAGCGGAGCCAGACGTACCACCCCTCTCCCGCCGGGCAGAAGATCCGGCTGCGACTCGACCCAGATCCGGGCGACATAGAGGTCCGGGTGGCCCGCCGCCGTCACATCGCCGATGTCCCACAAGGGCCGCGAGTGTCCCTCACCGGGGATCGGAGTACGTCTGGCGCCGAGGACGCCCGGCTCCACGAGCTGAAGGTCCACCCGAATCAACCCGCGAGCGACTTCGGCCCGACGCCAGTGACACCACCGCTCGGTCCTGGAAAGCCACAGCAGCCGGGCAGCCTCCGCGAGGAGATCCCAGTAGGCGCTCTCGGACGCGTACGCGTCGCCGAGCTCCACGAGGATGTCCAGCGCGACCTCCCACTCGTCATGGTCGAGGTACTCGGTCGCATCGGCCACTGTCGTGCCAGCCTCACCCGTCGCACCCACGGGCACGCGACCGGCAGCTCGACGAAGAAGCTCGGGGACATCCACGGCACGGATCTTCCCGCATGATCCACAGATTGCCCTGCCCCGGGAGATGACCAGAGCCAAGATCGGCTTTGGGAAGACACGAAAAGGCTCTGGCCTGGTGGATGACCACCAGGCCAGAGCCTGTGTTGCACGGTGCGCCGCCAGGGACTCGAACCCCGAACCCGCGGATTAAGAGTCCGCTGCTCTGCCAGTTGAGCTAGCGGCGCTCGCTGACAACGGGGAGAAACGTTAGCACCCCCGACCGGGCCCGCCGCGAGCACCCGCTACGGGCGGATAACCACCCGCCGTCCCCGGAGCTCGCCCCGCTCCAGCAGGCCGTGCGCCTCGCCGACCGCCGACAACGGCAGCGGCACGACCTCCCGTGGGGCCACCCGCCCGGTGGCCAGCATCCGGTTCACCAGGGCCGCGGCCGCGGCCAGCTCGGCGGTGGTGGCGTGGGAGATCACGAAGCCGATGACGGCCCGGTCGTTGCGGTAGAGCGCGCCGACCGGCAGCACCGGCCGGGTGTCGCCGCCGGCGAGCACCACGACCCGCCCGCGCACGGCGAGCAGGTCGATCGTCCACGCCAACTCGTTCCGGCCCGCGGTGTCGAGATACAGGTCGACACCCTCTGGGCAGGCCGACCTCAGCCGCTCGACCAGGTCGGGGGCGCGGTAGTCGAGCACGTCGGCGGCGCCGTTCCGCTGACAGAAGTCGGCATCGCCCGGCGACGCGGTGGCCACGACCCGGGCACCGGCGGTGGCGGCGAGCGCCACGAGCGCGGCGCCGACGTTGCCGGCGCCGCCCGCCACCACCACGGTCTCGCCGGGCCGGAGCCGGCCGTGGACGAACAATGCCAGGTACGCCGTGGCGACCGGGTGGAGCATGGCCACGGCGATCGCCGGGTCGACCACGCCGGGCAACCGGTAGAGCCGGTCGACCGGCACCACGGCCTGCTCGGCGGCGCTGCCCTGCCGGCCGCCGTACCCGAGGCTGTTGCACCAGACCACCTCTCCGACGCGGAAGCCGGCGGCGCCCGGGCCCACCTCCGCGACCCGGCCGGTGAGATCACGGCCGACCACGAAGGGCAGCGGCAGCAGGGTGGGGAACGCCCCCGAGCGTACGAAGGTGTCGACGGGGTTGACGGTGGTGGCGATGACGTCGACCAGGATGTCGGTCGGGCCGGGACGAGGTGCCGGCAGCTCGCCGTACCGGATGTCCGTGGCCGGCCCCGGGCGCTCGATGTAGGCGGCTCGCATGCCTTCATCATCGACGACCCAGCCGTCGCCACGACCACGAAAAAGGCTTCGGCCAGGTGGAGAACCACCAGGCCAGAGCCTTCTACTGCTGGTGCGCCGCCAGGGACTCGAACCCCGAACCCGCGGATTAAGAGTTACCGTTCGACCGTCCCGGGCTGCCCCTTCAGGTTTGATCAGTTCACGCGCTGAGAATCAGTCCCAGGTCGTGCGACGATCGTGTCCAGCTACCCCCGTCAGCCGCACATTCGTCCATGGCGGGCGAGCACCCGGGGAGTACCCCGACAGCTCTTCTGGAACGCCGTTGAAGTGGCCTGACGCCGTGGGCTGGAAACGCCGTAGCGGAGGCACCGCGCGGCGGGCCTGCCTCGTGGCGGTATACAACCCGGCCGCACCTCGCCGGACCTTGGATTCTCACGGAGTGTTCCCGCAAGCCTCCAAGATCCGGCGGGAGGTGTCGTCGGTTGCGCTCAGGCCACCGCAGCCTCGGCAAGCTCCACGTCGTTGTCCGCGATGAGGAGATCCACGAGTTGCTTCTGGATGCCGTCGTAGACGGGGTGGTGCACGATCGTCGTACGGTTGCGTGGCCGGGGGATCGGTACGTCGATGGTGGTGCGCACCGACGGGTAGGGCAGGTTGGCCATTACCACGATCCGGTCGGCGAGCAGGATCGCCTCGTCCAGACCGTGCGTCACCATCAACACGGTCTCGGTCTCCGACTCGCTGTCCCAGAGGTCGACGAGTTGCTGCTGCAACCGGGAGCGGGTCAGCGCGTCCAGGGCACCGAACGGCTCGTCGAGCAACAGTGTTCGAGGCGCAACCGCGAACGCCCGGGCCACCGCCGCCCGCTGGGCCATGCCGCCGGAGACCTGCCCCGGCCGCTTGTTGCGGTGCTCCCACAGCGATACCGCGGTCAGGTACCGCTCGACCATCTCGTCGACCCGGGCCCGCTTCCAGTCCGGGCGGGACTCCTGCACCGCAACCCGGACGTTCTGCCGCAGGCTCAGCCACGGCAGCAGCGAGTAGTTCTGGAACACCATCGCGCGGTCGGGCCCCGGCCCGGTGACCGGCTGCCCTTCGATCTGCACCGTGCCGCTGTCCGCCTTGACCAGCCCGCCGACGATGTTGAGCAGGGTCGACTTTCCGCAGCCGGAGTGCCCGATGAAGGAGACGAACTCGCCGCTGTCGATGGTCAGGTCGACGCCGCGCAGCACCTCCTGCGGCGCGTGCCCCCGGCGCCGGAACGACTTGCGGACGCCGTTGATGGCGATGGTCATCCGTGTACCTCCTCAGGAGTGACCCACCGGGAGAGCATGAGCAGGATCGCGTCGAGGACGAGCCCGACCACACCGATGAGCACGATGGCCGCGACCACCTTGTCGAGTTCCAGGGCGTTGTACGAGTTCCAGACGAAGTAACCGATGCCCGAGTTGCCCTGGAGCATCTCGACCGCGACGATGACCATCCAGCCGATGCCCATGGACAGCCGCAGGCCGGTGATGATGGATGGCAGCGCGTTGGGTATCAGCACGTGCCACAGGTACGCCAGCGGTCGGAACTTGAAGACCAGTGCCACGTTGCGCTGGTCGCGGGGGATGGCCCCGGCACCCGCCGCAGTGTTGATCAGAGTAGGCCACAGCGCGGTGATGAAGATGACGATGACCGCCGACTGTGCCGGTTCCTCGATGATGTAGAGCCAGATCGGGAACCAGGCCAGTGGCGACACCGGACGGAGCACCTGCACGAGCGGGTTGAGCGCGGACCAGACGGGTCGGACCGCGCCCATGATCAGCCCGAGCGTGATGCCGACCAGCGCGGCCAGGCCGAATCCCAGGAACACCCGCCTAAGCGAGACGTACAGGTGCAGGCCGATGCCCTTGTCATTGGTGGTGTTGAAGAACGGCCGGCTGAGCAGGTCGCCGAGGGTCCGGGCGCTGTCGAGCGGACCCGGCACCGCGGTTGAGCCAAGGGTCGCGAACTGCCACAGCGCCACGAACACCGCGAGACCGACCACGGCCCAGAGGGCGGCCACCACGAAGCTGGCCAGTCGACTGCCCAACGCAGTCAGCCAGGAGGGTGTCGCCGGGCCACGGTGGCCGGCAACGTCGATGTCTGCGGTCGGGGCCGCCGACCGCGATCCGTTTCCGGCGGCTGGCGTCGCCGGCGCGCCGATTCCCTCGCCTGCCCCGTCGGCCTGGGCGACTGACGTCAGCGTGGGACCACTCGAGTGGTTCGCGGCCGGCGCGACGGCGCTCGGTGCTGCGTCGCCCGAGGTCATGGCCGCCTGGCCTCGTCCGCGACGTTCTTCGGGTCAAACATGACGTTGTCCAATTTGATGTGGAAGGGTGCCATGTCGTCGTCCGGAATCTTGATGCCCTCGGCGGCGGCGACCTTCGCATAAAGGTCGTGCAGGATGAGTTCGTCGGCGAGCTTGGCGTAGTCCGGAGTTTCCTTGACGAGGCCGAAGCGCTGGTACTGGGCAAGGAACCAGTACACATGGGAGCGTCGTGGGAGCGACGTCTCGCCGTCCCGGAAGAACATCATCTGATCGCCGGCATAGGTCCTGGTGCCGAGGCCGGCGCCGAGGTCGTACTGGCCGAGCAGTCGGCCCTTGATGTTGGCGGCCGGCGCGTTGACGTAGCCCACCGGCGCCAGCATGTCGGCCAGCTTGTCGCGGTTGGCGAGGTCGTCCAGCCACCTGGCGGCCTTGAGCGTGGCCTTCATGATGTCGGCCAACGTGTCCTGGTCATTGGTGAGCTTGGCTCCCACCACCAGCGCCTTCTCCGGGTGGTGCTGCCAGATGTCCTGAGTGGTGATGTGGGTGAACCCGATGTCCTTCTGGACCGCCACCGCACCCCACGGCTCGCCCACGCAGTACCCGTCCTGGTTGTTGGCGGCCATGTTGGACACCATCTGCGGTGGCGGAACGGCCGAGACCTGGATGTTGGAGGTGTCGGCCTTGGTGGCCTTGAGCCAGTAGCGCAGCCATGTGTCGTGGGTGCCGCCCGGGAAGGTCATGGCCAGCTTGGGCTTCTCCTTCTCGAGGAGCTCCTTCGCCGCACCGAGGTCACCGTAACCGGCCCCGGCGTACGCCTTCTTCAGCGTGATGGCCTGGCCGTTGTTGTTCAGCACCATGGCGATCTTGAGGTCGGTCGTGCCGGCCTTTCCGCCGATGCCCATCGCGACCGACAGCGGCATGCTGAACAGGACGTGCCCGCCGTCGATCTCGCCGCTCAGGAGGTTGTCCCGGGTCGCCGGCCACGACGCCTGCTTGATCAGTTCGACGTCCAGGCCACGCTCGGCGAAGTAGCCGAGCTGCTTGGCCGCGATCAATGGCGCGCAGTCGGTGAGCGCGATGAATCCGAGTTTGACCTTGCGCAGGTTCTTCCCGGCGGCGCCAGCGGACTGGCCGGGGTTTTCATCGACAGCGCACGCGGTCAGGATGCTACCGGCAGCCGCCACGGCGGCAGCAGATCCGGTGAGGCGAAGAAAGCCGCGGCGGTTCAGGGAGGTGGTCATGGCCCGAGACCGTAGGGTCGCCGGAAATCATGGGCATTGCCGAGCCATCAACTCCGCGTGAGGCAAGGTGCACAAGGCATTTGTTGCGCCGCGGTTAATGAATCCGACGAGCGGATGTGTCAGAGACATCATGCCACGAAGAGCTTCGATGGGAGAAACGGCTCACCATTTGCTGTACGGCCGGCAACGTACCAGAAACGCACCGCCCCCAGACTCCCCGCATGACGTCGACCGGAGCTGGCCCGACGTTGACAGGATATACGGTGGTCGTTACCGACAGCGGCCTGCAACATGTCGCGGCGCTGCTACGTCAACACGGGGCGGTGATCGTTGACCTACCGGTGTTGCGTACCGTGCCCGGCTACCGGGACGCGAGATTGCGCATCGCCACCCGGCGGCTCATCCAGGCTCCGGTCGATCATGTCCTCGCCACCACCGCAGCGGGATGGACACGGTGGCTGTCCGCGGCGGCAGCATGGGGACTGGCGGATCCGCTCCGGTCCGGGCTCAGCTCCGCGAGCATCCTGTCGATGAACGAGTCGGTCAGCGCCTCACTGGTGGAGACCGGCTTCACCCACGACTGGGTGTCGTCGACCGGCGACCTCGGCGAGGCGGTGACCTGGCTGCTCGGCCGCGACCCGCTGAGCCGCCGGGTCGCGGTGACGACCGACGAAGCGCTGCCGGCGCGATCAATAGACAGACTCCGCACGCACGGCATCGAGGTGATGGTCGTGCCGACCCGTGGCTCGGCTCGACCAGTCGGCCTGGCACCGCTGAACCGGCTCGCGCAGATGGTCATCCAGCGCGAGGTGCACGCGGTCACGTTCGCCACCGCCGCCGGAGCGAGCGCGCTGGTCGACTTCACGAGCCGGGCCGGTCGCGGGTACCTGCTGCTGCGTGCGCTGGCGACGGACGTCGCGGTCGCGACCACCCACGCGGAGTCGGCCTCGTTCTTCCGCTCCCGGGACATACCGGTCTCCTGGGCGGCCGACGGCAGCCCCGACGAACTCGCCCGCCGCCTCGTGGAGGTACTGGTGGCGCGCCGCCGGCAGTTCCAGGCTCGCGGTCATCGGTTCACGGTGCAGGGCGACGCCGTGCTGGTCAACGGTACGACCATCCGGCTCGGACCGCGGCCGGCGATGCTCATGCGCACCCTCGCCGGCTACCCGGGTTACACGCTGTCCCGCAGCACCATCGAACGGTTCGTACCCATGTCCCACCGCGCCGGACGCTTCGGCGTCGACCAGGCCGTATGGCGCCTGCGGGCGGAACTTGGAGATTACGGCTGGCTCGTGGCCACCGAGATCGGCCGGGGCTACCGCCTCATCGTGGACTGAGCGCAGTCCGTCCATTGCCGAGATCTGGAACGACAGCCCTGCACCTCGTCTGCGCGCTCGCCGCCGCCTGCGACGACGACCGCGCCTCCGCCAACACCCACATCATCGAGGCGAACGCCACAGCCATGAAACTCGGCAGCGCCCCGTCGCCATCGGCGCCCCGCTCGACACCTGCGCCCTGCCCGTCGAGCGGGTCACTCACCCGGAAACGACATCTGGGCACCCACCCGTGAGGGGTGGATGCCCAGATAATTGCTGGTGCGCCGCCAGGGACTCGAACCCCGAACCCGCGGATTAAGAGTTGATCTGTGGTCAAGTCTCCATGTCCAGCCACGTCCCCTGGGTCCATCTGTTCGCGGTCAAGCCCAGACCTCACCCGGACAGCATCCCGCCCAGTCCACCACATGCTGACCCGTCCATCGCGCCGGAGCACCCACCGAGCACCCGCCTGGCATGGACGCCCAAGCGCCCGTGGACGTGGCGCTCCAGTCGCACGCGCTGATCGATAGGTCGTCCGCGAACCGGCCACACACGACTAGGGCATGGGTGGCAGCAGCACCAACCGATGTCGTGGCCGGGCTGGCTGAGTGGGCTCCCCCCGATTGGGCTCACCTACCCCAAACGATGCCACCGACTTGAGCGGAGCGGCGGCCGATTTGTCATACCTCGTGATGGCCGATCGCCCGAGTCGTCACGGTACGGAAGGTGCCCAAAGTCCGAACTAGACAATCTTGTCCTGGCCGCCCGGCCACTGTGACACCTGCTAACCGGCGCTTACTCTCGCTGGGTAGACGCTGCCGCGCGGGCGGGAAAGATCGAGCTTCACCCGAGACCGCCGACGGGGGTCAGAGGCTCGGATACCTGGGGTGTTGGTGACTCAAGCATTCGCACAGGAAACACTGCAACCGCTGTACCTGCTATGCGACGCCTCCGTACGGGTGCAAGACCACCGCCGGATGTTGGCGGACCTGCTGTTCGGGCACCTCGCCGACGAAATCACCCAGGACATCCTCCTGGCCTACTCCGTGCGCTGGGGCATCGAACTGTACGACAACACTGAGCAGACCATGACCCTGATGCAGCTGCAGCAGATGCACCAGGCCACTCGTGTGCCGCAGCTCAGCACCACCCTCGAGGAGCCCGAGATCGCCGCCGCGTTCCGCGCGCTACGTCGGCGCATCGGCGGCGACATGGCGCTGCTGGAGGCTGACGTCGCTGAGGTGCGCTCGCCGATCGTCGCCGTACTCACCTCCGGCGCTTCTCGCGACACGCCCTTGGATCGAGCGGCGGCGCTCGATGCGCTGCTCACGAGAAGCCTGCGTACTGACGAGGAGCAGGACTGGTCGCCGACCGTACTGATCATCGGCCTCCAGCCACCCGACGACGGCATCCTGAACGAGCTGGCCGGCGGGCACGACGATGTGGAAGTCGCGACGCTGCGGTCCCCCGAGGACGTCGCGGCGGTGGCCCGCACAGTGGCGGCGATGGCCCGGCAGTCGGTGGCGCATGGCGTCTCCCGGTTGCGGTACGCCCAGTGGGTGGTCGCAGAACGCGACCTCACCCTGGGTAAGCACTACGGAACGACTGCGGAAAGCGAGCTCGTCGAAATCGTCACGACGGCCGCCCTGCAGTCGCTGGAGCCGCTCGTTTACCGCAGGTTCCGCAACACCGAGGATGCTGACGACCACCCGTTCGCGCCGCTGCTGAGTTTGGTGTCGCTGCGGAACAGCCCGGTACTGCCCGGCCGCGTCGACCACCTCGCGGACCGGATGCTCTGGCCGCTGCGGCTCGTCGTGGGCGACGACCCGGTAACTCCCGTCGGGTTCGTGGCTCCCGACGTTCGGCCGCTGTTCGTCGACGACGAGGACCACGAGCGGGTGCCCCGGGCGATGACCGCGCTGTACCTGGACGGGACGGCGTCGCCCGCGCAGCCGGTCGACGTACCCGCCGCCGACGGCGTCCGCCGGGCACGGCTCTGCGCTGCCCTGGCGGACGCGGTCGACCTCGCCCATTCGTACGGGATTGTCCTCGGCGAGCGAGCGTTGGAATCGGCGCTCTACACCTTGCGGCCCGCGCCCGCTGTGTTGCTCGCCGACTGTGACGCGGTCCGCCTGCGCGAGTCTGCGGACCCGCACTGGCAGGTGCCCGACCTGATCTGGCTCGGGCGCTTTGTCGACCGCTGCGTCACCCGCCCTGCGGTCGGGTCCGAACAGGACTCCCCACCAGTCCTCGACGCTACGGGGCGGGCCCTGTTGCAGCGGGCTCGTTCCAACGTCCCCGACCAACTGCCGCGCGCCGACGAGTGGCGGGACTTCCTGGCCGCTCGCGCCGCGAAGTTGCAGGGGCCGCCGGTGCTCGAGCAGGTCCAGGCCAGCCCTTCCGCCGTACCAGTTGGATCGCCGGTCACCGTGCGGTGGCGTAGCCGATACGCCGACGAGTTGATGGTCATCGGACCGGACGGAACCAGCTTTACGGCCAAGTCCGGTGAGCTGGACGACGGCGTCGCCCAGCTGGTGGCCACCCGCCCCGGCTGCTTCGGAGTCAGGGCGGCGAATCAGGTTGGCGAGGACACGGCCTCGACGAGCTGGGTACACGTCGCCGAACTGCCGCGGCTCGCCCAGCTGCCGGTGCCGTCCCCGCCGTTGGACCCGGCGGTGTGGCGCGCCGACGAGCTACGGGACCTGCTGGACCGAGTCCAGAGCCGGTTGCGCGTCGATCCGGGCCGGGCGTTTCCGCCGGTCGTGCCGTTCGACCCGGCCGCGCCGCAGACCGCCGAGCGGCGGGTGGCCACGGCATTGTTTCGTCGTCAGCGCTCGTTCCAGACAGTGATACACCACGCCACCTTTCCGATCGATTTGACACGCTGGATCACCGCGCGCCTTGAGCGGCCGGAGCATCGACGGCCGAGATGGTTGAGGAAGCCATGGGCCTGAAACGAGCACTCGCGGCCGTCGCCGGCGGCCAGCGGAGCCTCCTGCAGACGACACCGGCGGACGAACTGCGGTACGCCGCCATGGGTGGCGTGATCGTGTCGACCGCCCTGGTGGCGGCCGCGTCCGCCGCCATGGCCGTACACATGGCGTTGCGGATGCCGATCGCGCTGGCCGTGATGGTCGGCGTGGTCTGGGGCTTCATCATCTTCAACCTGGACCGGCTCCTCGTCGTGCAGATGATGCGGCAGAAGAACAAGTGGATGACCGCTGTCATGGCGGTGCCTCGGGTGATGCTGGCGCTCGTGCTGGGCGCGGTCATCTCGACGCCGGTGGTGCTGCAGATCTTCGGGCCCGAAATCAAGACGGAGCTGGGCGTCCTGCACGCAGAACGGATCGCCGAGTACAACCGCAACACCGCGAACAACCCGGACTACGCGTCAATACCGGCCTTGGAGAAAAGCGTCGCGGACGACGAGAAGATCGTTGCCGGTGGCGTCGCCCTCAACGTCGAGATGGATCCGGCGGTGGTCGAGGTGCGCAAGCAGTACGACGCGGCGCAGGCCCGGTTCGAGCAGGCGCAGAAGAATGTGGTCTGCGAGAAGGAGGGCACGTGCGGCTCCGGCAACCCGGGCGCTGGCATCGCCTACGACGAAAAGCTGCGAATCCAGGCCGAGGCCAGGCGCACCCGCGACGAGGTCCTCCGCCGGCTGGACACGGCCCGGGCCACTGCGCAGGCGGCCCAGCAGACGGCGCAGTCGGAAGCGGCGGCTGCGGCTCGCGGCAGGCTGGAGCAGAACCAGAAGCGCCTGGCCGCGCTGAAGGCCCAGCTCGACGCGGACAAGAAGGCACACGAGGCGGATTCGAAGAAGGACACCGGCCTGCTGGCGCGCCTGGAGGCCCTCGACGAGCTCTCCGCTGACCGGCCTACCCTGCGCACCGCCCACATCACGCTGTTCCTGCTGTTCCTGGCGCTGGAACTGCTGCCCGTGCTGATGAAGGTGCTCCAGCTCGTCGGGCCAGAGACGGACTACGACAAGGTGACCAGGGAGCACAGCGACCACCTGCTGCAACTGGACCGGGAGCGGCGGGCTATGGAGCTGAAGGCCGAGCAGGACCGGCTGCAGCGAACAGCAGACGCGGCGATCGCCAGCAACCAGGTCGTGGTGGACGCGCAGACCATGGTGATGACCAAGGTGCTCGCGGCGTGGCAGCAATTCGCGGTCGAGCAGGCCGACAACGACCTGCGGAGGTGGCTGCAGCAGGCGCCGTCGTCCGATGTCCCGTCGCTTCCGTCCGCGTCTCAGCAGGCGGACGCCCGGCAGTCACCGCCCGAGCTGGAGGAGACGACGCCAGATCCGTCGCACTCGCTGGAGCCGCCGGACACCAGCGTCGGCCAATCCGCCATCTACCACTCCGCCCGCGGAACGTCGGCCTGGCCTCCAGAGGATCCCGTGCGGGCCACACGGTCGACCGGCATCGGTGGTCAGCCGATCAGAAACGGGGCTGACCAGCATCGGAACGGGGCAGCGCCGGGTGGGCGTCAGGACCCGCAGACGACGACGGCGCAGCAGCCGGAGAAGGCGTGGACAGGTTCCGACGAGGGCCGGACGTCGGGACCCGCTGCGGTTGCGCCCGGCAGTGGCGCGCGTCGACTTGGGGAGCGGGCCCGGAGAAGACTCTCTCAGGCCCGTGCCGCGCTACGGATTGTGGCGCGCTCCGAGTGACTGGCGGACCCAGCCCTGCCCCTCGACCCACTGCCACTTGCCGACGCGGTGTCCGTTGGCCAGGTACTGGTTGTCCGGCTGGGCGGTGGCCGGTCCGGCCGCCTGCGGCCGGGGCCGCGGCGGTGCGGGTCTGCCGTGCCGCCCGGCCCTGCGCTGTTGGAGTAGGTCATACCATTGCCGCATCGTTGGTCGCTGCTTCTCGTTCTCGGCCAGGCTAGCGTCCAGCAGGTCCGCGGCCTCATCGCCTGCCTGTGCCTTCAAGATCCGGCGCGCCTTGTGCGGGTCACGGTTGACGGCGCCGCCGCGCCCGTTGTCCAGGATCCTGACGACCATCAGGGCGAACTTGTAGACGTCCGTCTGTGTGCTCTGAATCGACCAACGGTTGCGTAGCCGGTCCCGGTCGTCGTCCGGCATCGGTGGATTGCTTTTGGTGGCCCGCATCAACGCAGCGCTCGCCGCGAGCGCCTCCGGCGGCTGCCAGTTCGGTGTGTGGGGCTGCATCCCGAACACGGCCCGGTTGCCCCTGATCCGGGCACTGTCGACATCCACCACCATGATGGTTGGGCGGGCCGGGTCGGGGTCGTAGATGATGTTTCGGCCGGAGATGTCGCCGACCACGACGTTCTCCTTGTGCATCATCCCGTACGCCGCGGCGATCGCCCTGATCAGCCGGAATCGGGTGGTCAGGTCAACCTTGGTGAGCCCCTTCCGCAGCGCCGTCTCGTCGTCGCCGAAGAGTGTCTCGATCTCGCGTGGCTTCCGGTTCACCCCGCCGGCGCGCTTCGTGAAGTCGTGGAAGTACTGGTCGGGGATGAGTCGCATGATGACACCGTCGGCCGCGCCGTTCTCGTCCAGCACGACGGAGACCGGCCAGATGATGCGGGCGTCCCAGGCATCCCGCTGGGTGCTGGGTAGCCGGTCCCGGAAACGGACGAAGTTGGACAGGCCGGTGGTCAGGGACGGGCCGGCGCCTAGCTTCGTGGCCTCCTTGTACTTCTTGTACACGAACCGCACGCCGTTGAATCCGGACAGTCGCAAGTCTGGTACCAGGTAAATGGTGGCGGTGCCCCCACGCGCCAGTTGCTGGGTCTGGCCGAGTTGCCCGACGTGCATCTCCAGGGGTGCGGTCATCGGGTCCTCCGGGCAGGTCCGGGCCAGATCGCGACGGCGGTTCGGTCGTCGGTGAAGGTCTTCCGGTAGAAGGCTAGGTGCTGCGCGAACGCCAGCAGGTCGGGCGGCGTACGCCAATTCACGCCGAGGAACCTGCTCACCGAACCAGTGGCCCCGCCGAGGGGGTCGCCTAGGCCATCGGTCATCATGATCAACGATTGGCCGGGCCGGAGATGGAGCGGTTTGGGTACGACCTGCGCGTCATCGGGCAGGGACTTCACGGTGCTGGAGAAAATATGCTCGCCCTCGTTCTTGATCTGAGTGAGCGGCATCCAGAGATCCCGTTCCAGCAGAAAGGCGGCGGAGTCGCCGGCGACGTTCGCCAGCATGGCCCGGTACGTGCCGTCCGACGAGGGCTCGGTCGCGACCGCGAAAGCCAGGGCGGTGGCGGACATGATCGTCCGGGCGTGTGCGTGGGGCACCGGCGCCTTCTGTGTCACAAGGTCGTCCGGTTCGCCGCGGCGCTTGGAAGCCTTTGCCAGATAGGGGCGGGCCAGGTCGGCAACTGCACCGTTCGCCGCCCCGACCGCCCAATCCCACGGTATGGCCCGGGCCTCCTGAGCCCACTCGCTCGGGTCTGACGGCGGGTTCTCGATCAGATGGTCCACGAGAATGTCGGTGATGCGGTCGCAGATCGCCGCTGCGGCCTCGTGCGAGCGTTTGGCGGAGGAGACGCCATCCGCGATGCAGCCGACCAGCCAGTGCAGGTCCCGAGTGAACCGGACGACGTATGCGTCCTGTCGCGGCTCGCCCCGTTCCTGATGGCTCAGCCCGCGAACGGACGCCGCCCGGTACGTGATGGACCCGATGTCTGCTCCGTCGATCACCGTGTCGGGCGGTGGGGACCGAAAGCTGTGCGGTACGCGAGCCCGTACGGTGGGTTGCCGTCCCTCGTCCCCGACGATCCACCGCTCGTTGGGGTGCCTTGACCAGGGCCGCTGCCGGTCGGTCTCCGCAGGCGGCTGCTCAGGGGAGGCGTTCCGAACCGGCGCGTCGTCGCTTCGGTGCGCGCCCAGGTAGTGGTCCGCCTGATCCGCCGCGGGTGGCCGCGGCAGCGCCTGTTCGGCGCGGCTCTCCGGAGACGGCGGGTGCTCCAACTCGGACGGCTCCGCCGCGGCCGGGGCGTCCGGGCGCCTGCACGCCCGGACGCCCTTATCCAGGACGTTCGGGGCAGACCCGAAGGTCTGCGCAGTCGAAGGGTGGCCTTCGGTAGGCCCTGCGGAATCGGCGGGATCCCGGCTCGCCACCGGCGGGGCGGGGCTGTCGCGGTCAGCGGAGACCGGGGCGTCCATCGCCTCGCGCTCGGCGGGCACCTCCGGGTAAGCGTTGCGGTCCTCCGCTCCCGGTCGACCGCCGCCGTAGGGGACAAGTGCCTGGCCGGGCCTTGGTGCCAGCGGTGAATTCCAGGGTGACCCCATCTGCACCGGCTGTCGGGATCCAGCATCGTGCCTGGCGTCGACACCGTTTCGTTCACGGGCGGGGGCAGCGGGCACGGACGGCTGGCCTCCGATCTTTTCCTCCTCGGCCGCCTCTTGCTCCTTGTTGCGCTTAGAGCCCCACATGCCAGCCCTCCGCTCCGGTACCGTCTAGATCCAGTCGCCGAGGTCGTCGTCGTCCGGTGGTACGAACCCGCCGGCAGCACCGGCATCGTTGACCGAGTTGGCCGACGCGACGATGCTGCTGATCAGCACCTCGGCGATCTGCTTGATGGCAGTGGCCGCGTCGCCAGCGCCGTTGTAGACGTAGCTGCGCATTGGCTTCCCGCTGGCCCCCGGCTTTGGGAAGACCCACGGTTCGAGCACCGCCTTCTGCATCGACGGGGTCACGCCGAACGGGATGATGTTGGGCCGACCGCGGAAGCTCGGATCGGTGAGCTCCGCGAAGGCGGCCTGAAGGCTGTTCCTGTCGTCGATGGGCTCGCCGTCGGTGATGAAGAAGACCGCCGGCCGGTAGACCTTGTAGCCGTCCATCTTCATCTGCGTCAGATCGCGCTCGATGTCTTTCCTGAGCTGCCGGAACGCGGCGGTATAGGAGGTTCCGCCGCGCGCGATAAATTGCGGAATGTTCTTCACGTCGCGGAGGTCGCCGAGCGGAAGGACGGTGCGGGCGTCGTCCGCGAAATCGAGCGCGCCGAACCGCACGACGTCGCCCAGGGTGGGGCTTTCCTCGATTGCGTCGATGACCTCCGGCAGGATCCGGTTGACCGCATCGAGCGGGGCTCCCTGCATCGAAAACGAGACGTCGACCAGCAGATAGAAGGCCAAGGCAAGGACCTTGTCGTCGCTGCCGCGGGAATCGGCCATGTTTCCTCCTGCACTCGGCTCACGGAAGACAGGGACTCCCGGAAACGGGCTTCCGGGGAAGGGGTCGTTGAGAGGTATGCGGCTTGGGCCGCTTCAAGAGTCGGGGGCATATCGGCGCGAGCCGAATGCCGGCCAGCGTATCGGCAACCCGCCGCGGGTACCAGCTATGTCCACAGGATATGGACGAACTCCACCGCGTGTCGCCGGTTCCGGTCATCGGTGGCCGACATTCATCCGCGCTCGGCGCCGATCAGCCAGCCGGGCGGTCAGGGAAAGCTTCCGTAACGACGGACGTGCTGGAGGGTGCGGCGTACCCCGACCCGCTCCGCCGCCGCTCGCGCTGCGCGGAAGCCAGTTCCATAGACCGGATTTCGGGCTTCCGCGATCCGGCGGCGCTCGGCTTCGGCCAGTAGGCAGGGTCCGCAACGCCGGCGACGCCAATCAGGATCAGTCATCGCCGAACCACGATGTGCGCAGGTCGCGCAACCAGTCCGCCACGTCTGCGGACGAGTCGAAGTGCAGCGAGGTGAGGCGCGTGGCCAGTGCCGGACTGATCGAGTGCGCGGCGATCGCCGCGTCCAGTTCGGGTAGCAACCATGGTCGCGTCTGGGCACCCAGCTGTCCATGCATCACCCGCAGGGTTTCGGTCGGGTCCTCGTCCAGGTTGCAGTACGTGCTGAGAAAGTCCTGGAGCCTTCTGCTCGCCATGTCGCCTCACGTCGCTGTCACGGATACGGGTAACAAGTGCGCAGGTACCACTTGCCTTCGTCGTTCATCCTCCAGACGGCGACGGCTTCGCTGCGGTCGGTGAAGCGTGCCGTCCGGATGCCATCCGGGCTGCGGGAGTGACCGGCGACCATGCTGCGCCAGTTGGGGCCGAGCGCCTCTGGCAGCGAGATGCGTGCGGTGAAACCCATGGTTGTCGGGGACCCGCCGTGCGGCCGGGCCCGGTTCTGTTCGGCTACCGCGCGCTGCGCCTCCGGCGATCGCCAGACCTGTTCGGCGGCGCGAGCCACCGCACGGTCGCTGGTCCACCGCGTCGCGTGCTCCGGGATGCGCAAGCTTGCGACGCCGCGAGCGTTGATCCCCGTCCGGACCCGGCGCTCGGTGTCGGCGGGGCCCACGTCGACGTGCTCCCGGAAGGTGTGGCCACCGTTGCGCAGTTCGTCGGCCCGCATGCTCCGGGCCCGGGACTCGTAGCGCGCCCGGTCAGCCTCCCAGCTGCGCTCCCGGAAGACGGGCCGGTCCTGGTTCCGATCGCGCACGCTTATCTCACTCAGGCCAGGTCGACAAGGAAGGGGGCGGCCAGGACATCCCGTGCGTGCACCACGGCCGGGCGAGAACCGTACGGAATGTTCATGATCTCGCGCTGGCCGAGGACCGGCACGACCTGCGTCGTGCTGTTGACCGTGGTCTGGTAGCCCAGGCCGCCCGGCGTCCGGCCGACCGTCGTGGTCAGCACGGAATGGGCCCCCAGCCGGTCAGCAAGCAGCTTCGCCGACTCTGGTGACACCCCTGAGAAGGAGATGTAGGTACCGCAGTTGCCGAATACGGTCGACCGCTCGTTGACGTCGGCGAACTGGGTGACGTCCTGCACCGCGACCATGATTGCCACACCCGCCGAGCGCGCCACGCTCAGCACGTTCTTGAAGTCGATTCGGTCGGCCAACTGCGCCGCCTCATCAAGCACCAGCAGCAGCCGGTTTCCATCTGGCGAGGTGAACCGGTTGAAGGCCCGGAAGAGCAGGTCGTTGACGAATAGCCCTGAAATCGTCTGTGCCAGCTGGCCATCCTGCAGTGGTGCGACGACGCTGACGAGGCCGCGCTGCTGTAGGACGTCGGACATCTGGAAATCCGAGTTGCGGGTGACCTGTTCGACGGTGGGCCGGGCCAGGGCGTCCAGCCGTACCGCCACACCCGAGATTCGCTTCGAATAGTCGTCCGGTGCCAGGTTGACCAGGTCGGCGAGCCGGGCGTACGCCGGGCCGTTCGGGTAGCGGCACAGCGTTCGGTCCAGCGCGGCTTGGTCCTTGAGGATCCGGAGCAATGCCGAGGTGGTGAGGCGGTTCTGGTTGGGTGAGCCGCTGACGAGTTCGAGCAGTCCACGCAGGATCTGTGAGTCCATGTGGAAGAAGTAGGGATCGGTGTTGGGCGGGGGGCGTTTGCCTACGATTGACACCACGGCACTGTCGATGGCACGGTCCGAGTCGAGGCCGGCCAGCCAGTTCCAGCGCAGAGACTGCTTCGGCCGGGTGTAGTCGAGAGCGCGCGCCCGGATGTTCAGCGGAGGCTGACCGCGCACCTGGGCACGGACCAGATCCAGCATGTCGCCCTTCACGTCGAGGCAGACAACGCCGTACCCGGCGCGGATGGCGGCGATGATCCACGGAACGATTACGTACCGCGTCTTACCGGCGCCTGGCGGGCCGACTACGCACACGTTGTGGCGTACCGCGGGCTCCGGGATACCCGCCGGCGCCTGCAGCCCGGACACCGGGCTCAGGTAGTGACCCACCGGGAACTCACCGATCAGCTCGCGCGGGCGGCGGCGGTCCTGCACCACGCCGCGGTAGTCGTGCTGGCCCGGCTGGAGCGCTCTGGTGGCCTGTCGGGTCAGGGCGGCGTTGGCCGCCGACCGGGAAGCCGCCCTACCCAGCCCCCATGACACCCGCATCACGGCCCGGGTGACGGCCATCAACATCCGCAGGATCTTCTCCATCGCGTCCCACCATCGCGACCGGCGCGGCCAGCTAGCCATCCGACTTTCGGTCGACACCTCTGCCGGTAAATACATCTCGATCAGGTACGGCGCGCCTGGCCACATTGGACAAACGTCCACCTGCCCGCCGCTATGAGAAATGTTACTGTTCAGATTCAGCCCATTCGAGATCGAGTTCGGGCGCCAAAATAGATCATCACCTCGACACGAGCGGACCGCGGAGGCGGTTCCCATTAGGTGGCTCAGATGGATGATGGCTTCGACGAGCTTTCTGAGGCGCTTCAGGACCTGATCGATCTTCTCTCGTACCAGGAGCGCGTGGTGTACGCGCGGGAAATCGGGGCACTCGCCTTCGCAGTGGATCAGGTCCGTACCGGCACCCCAGACGAGCGTGCCCTAGCCTGGCGAAAGCATCGCAGCGACCTCGACGCGCTGCGGCTGCAGATACGGGACGTGACCGACTCGACATCGACTGAGCGGGAACGCCGGATCCAGCGACTCCGCAGGCAGATCGACGACTTGGGCATCATCGGCTCACTAGACGCCGCCCCAGTGGCCAACCGCGGCGGCACAGCAAGGACAGCGTCGGCTGACCGAGCCGTCGACAGCGCGGTCCTCCGCATGTCTGTCGAGCTGGACGAGAAGGTCAGAGATCTAAAGGCCCAGACCGACTCGGCACGCCAGGCGAAGGAGGAACTACGGGAGGCGATCAGCACGTTCGCTGGAGACTCGACCAGGGCGGTCGAGAAGAAGCTGGCGCAGATGAACAACGACGCCGTCGAAAAGTTCAACAGAGGCGCCCGGGAGGAGAAGCTCCACGCCGACCTGTGGCGGCTTATCAGTCTATTGATCGCGTTCGGCGGCGTGGCCCTGTACCTCTGGCTCACCTTCGTACGCCCTCCGGCGGACCCGGCCCTCACAGCCGCTCATCTCGGAGTCTTGGCGGCGACCGGTGGGCTGGCAACCTTCTGCGGCCGCCACGCCGCAGAGCACCGGCGGATGCAGCGCGACCTCCGGGACCAGTACCTGCGCTGGCAGTTCCTACTCAGCCTGAGCGAAACACTGGACCCGAAACGGCTAGCAGACCGGATGATCAAAGAGATGGGCTGGCCCCGTGAGCGCGACCCTAACGACATGCGAGGCGCAGCGATCCATCCACTCCCGCTATTGCAGCGGATCACGCAGCCGCCCGCCGCGAGGCAGCCAAAAGCCGGACAGTCACGTCAGCAGGCAGAAAAGGCACCGAGGGGATGACAGGCGAAAATTCTGGCGACGACATCCGCCCGATCTACCTCTGTATAGACGATGCGCTCCTGACCGAACGTGCCCGGCCGCTGGCCCAGCGGCGCATCGCTGAACTGGTACGTCAGATCCAACATTCCGCCTTACTCCCGCAACTCCGGGTGTCCGCCCTCAGCTTCTCCGCGCAGGTACACACGTTGCACCAATTGGCCGAGCTCGACGCAACCCAGTTCGATCCGATCGGTCTTCGACACGCGGACCGGCCTCCCAGCCACCTCAGCCCACGCTTCGACGTACTGTTCACGCACCTCCGTCGGCAAATTGGGCAGGACGTCCAACAGCTGCAGGCCGACGGATTCGCTGTCCGCCGTCCATGCGTGTGCCTGTTCACCGACGGCTGGGCCGGGGACGACTGGTCTGCCGCCTACGAAGAGCTGACCGCCTACGACAGCGAGCTGCAAACCGGCTTCGCCGCACGACCCGATATCGTGGCGGTACCCGTCGACTCGCCCGACCTGACCGCACTACGCCACATGGTGATGCCGCGACGCCGGTCGAGTATCGTGCCATGTCCTGCCGGAACCCATGGCGACATCGACGTAGAGGGCGTCCTGCGCGTTTTACTTCACCGGACCCGGCCCCTGTTGATGGGAATCTACGACGAGCAGAACTAGCGCCGAAGACAACTGCCGTCGGATCATGTCCAACCAAGCAGACGACACTTACGGTGGTGCGGTGTTGACCCTCGGCGTTGACCTTGCAGCGCGCGACAAGCGTACGGCGATGGCCACGGTCGAGTGGCTGTCGGACCGTGCGGTGGTGCGGGACCTGGTCCTCGACGTTAGCGACGCCCGTATCGTGGAGGCCAGCCGACATGTGGAAAAGATCGGGCTGGACTGCCCGTCGGCTGGCCGAAACCTTTCGTCGCGCTCGTCACGACGCACCAGTCGGACCACGTCATCGTTGCCGACGGCGACGGCGCTCAGTGGCGGCGTCGCTTGGCCTACCGGCTGACGGACGAGGTGGTCCGCGAGGAGACCTGCATCAACCCGCTCAGTGTGGCTGCGGACCGTATCGCTCATGCCGCCCTCCGGTGCGCCGGGTTGCTGGCGATGCTCGCCCCCGCCGGACAGGATGTCGACCGGTGCGGCGGCGGCAGGATCGTCGAGGTGTACCCGGCCGCGGCCCTGTGCCGCTGGGGGTTGACGTACTGCGGCTACAAGGGAAGAGGTCAGCAGGTGCAGCACGCCGACCTTGTGACCGCACTTCGTGGGGCCGCGCCCTGGCTGGAGCTGGGTGCTTTCGAGGCGCTATGTCGGCGCAGCCACGACACGTTAGATTCGGTAATCGCGGCATTGAATGCGCGTGCTGCGGCGATCGGCGTGGCGACGCAGCCAGACGACGAGCAGCGAATGATCGCACGTATCGGGGGCTGGATCGCTCTGCGCACCGGAGCGCTCAGCGGCCTTATCGATCTTGCAGTAGCACAAGCGGAAGGCATTCATGGCCTCAGGACTGAGCTGGCTGGACAGTTCTCGCGACGACCAGCAACGCATACGTGAGCTGCTCAAGCTCTTCAGCGACACGGAGAGCCGGGACGAGTTGGGCATCGGCCAGGTCCGGGACGCGTTCAGCGACCTGCTGTTCCCTGGCACTTCGGTCCTTCAGACCCGGGCGCGGTACCTGCTGATCGTGCCCTGGTGCTACCAGGAGGCGCAGCGTCGCGGGCTGCGCGGTGACCGCCTCGCCGCGCAGGTCGACCGCAACGAACGGAAAGTGATCGACGCCCTGCTGCGCGGCGACGACACCGAGGGCGTGATCGGCCGGCGGGCCGGCGTCGGCGTGCGGACGCTGCCGTCGAGCATCTACGCGGCGGCGCTGCTGCGGTACGGCATCCGCATCGGCGACGACGACGCCCCGGACCGTCGTCTGGCATCCGGCTTGGAGGCCGACGAGCTGACCGAACGGTCGAGCGGAACCTGGCACCCGACGCTCCCAGGGGCGACGGCGAACTTTCCAAGTGAGGTCGAGGGTGGGCTGAGGCTGCGCCCGGACGAGGCCCGCTGGCTGCGCGAGCGGATCCTCGCCGCAGAGCCGAACACCCTGTTGGCATACCTGCTCGAGCCCGAGCACCGTCCCGGCTGGGACAGTGAGGCACCGTGGAATGAGCTGGCGACGCTCGCCGCGCCTGAGCCGATCGGCCCGCTGGTTCGGGACGCACAGCGATTCTCGCTGGCCATCTACGGCGCAGCGCTGCTGTACAACTTGCTCATCGCCGAGCGATACGAGCAGGGGGGCCTCACTGAGCGCGAGGAGCCGGTGGCCCGGTACCGAAACAAGCTGCTGAAGTGGAACGATCGGGTGTCGGCGGAGCACAACCTCAAGGGCTGGGACCGACCGGGCATGTGGACCCGACTTATCGACAAGAATCCACGGATCGCCACGAACGCCGCCGCACGTCGATTCGTCGACCGATGGATCGACGCGGTCACCAGCGGAGCCGCGGGCGACGCCGCCACCGACCAGAGTCTGCGGAAGCTTGTGGCCGAGCGGGAACGGTCGGTGAAGAAGGGCCAGTCGCGACTGGTCAACGACAAGCTGCTGCGAACGTGGAGCGGCGCGTCGGGCACTCGCCGCCTGGTATTCCGCTGGCCGCAGGTTCGCCGGATCCTCGCCGACATTCACGACGGCTGCGCCGCCGACCTGCCGGAGGCTGCCGATGCTCGCGCCTGACTCCCGCGCGCTGCTGCTCGACGCTCTGCGCCCACCACCGGGCGCGAAGATGTCCCGGGCCGTGGCCTTGACGTTCACCCTGGACCTGGAGAGTCTGCTGGTCGCCCCGCTGGCGTTCGCCGCGCATGGCCTTCGCGAGTCGACGGACCCGATCGCAGTGATGGAAGGCGTACGGAACTGCGCCGACCGCATCGACGTGTTCTGCCAAGCGGGGCAGATCGCCGTGCCACCGACACAGTCGGCGCTGATGGCGTTCGTCGAGCCCATGGTGCACCAGGTACGCCGGCCCAAGCCCGGCCACCTGTTCCATCCGAAGTTGTGGGCGCTGCGCTTCCACGACGAGACGACCGGGGAGATGTCACTGCGACTGCTGGTGCTCAGCCGCAATCTGACCAAGGATCGCAGCTGGGACGTGTGCCTGCGCTTGGACGGCATGGTCGGCACACGCCCGAAGGCGGACAACAAACCTCTGTCCGGTCTCCTGCGGCATGCGGTGCGGCTGGCGGTGGCGCCGCTACCGCCGGACCGGCAAGCGGCGATCGAGGCGCTGGGCGAGGACCTGCGTCGAGCCGAGTGGGAACGCCCCGAAGACGCGCGGGAGATGTCCTTTCACGCGCTGGGCGTGCCCGGCGCTCGTCTGCCGCACTTCGAGGGCACGCGTCACCTCATCATTTCGCCGTTCTGTACGCCGGGTGGCCTGAACCGGTGTGCACCAAGCGGCCAGCTGGCGCTGGTAAGCCGGCAGGAGGCGCTCGAATGCCTGCCTGAGGAGAGCCTGGCGGAATCGGAGACGTTCGTGGTCAGCGCGCTAGCCGGCCTCCCCGCCGAGGGGGCGTCATCCGGCCAGGAGGTGCTTCACGGGCTGCACGCGAAGGTGTATGTGGTGGAGAAGGGCCACCAGGCGCGGGTCCTGCTCGGCTCCGCGAATGCCACCGATGCCGCCTTCGGCGGTAACGTCGAACTGTTGGTGGAGCTGGTCGGTAGCCGCACCCAGTGGGGCATCAACGCCCTCCTCGGTCCAGAGGCGGGTTTTCGCGGGATCCTCGAGCCATACGAACGCCAGGACGCCACCGAGCCGGAGCCGGAAACGGGCATCCTGCGCGATCTGGTCCGCGACATCGCTGCCATCCCACTGTCGGCCACCGTCACACCCGAGGTCGACGGCTACGGCATCCGGCTCACCTCGGAGGACGCCCTGCCCGACCTGCCGGGCGTACGGATCACCGCGCAGTTGCACACGCGTCGCGGCGAGGCGCTGCTGCTGGTTCCGGGGCAGCCGGTGGCTGCGGCGTTCACCGGGCTTGCGCTGGCCGACATCACCCCGTTCGTCCTCGTCATCGCCGAGGACGGCACTGGCCGGGAGCAGACCGTCGTCCTCGCCACCCTGATCGGCGACCCGGCGCATCGGCTCGACCACGTCCTCGCCCAGCAGATCGACACGCCGGAGAAGTTCCTGCAGTTCCTGCTGTTGATGCTCGGCCTCGGCACCGAGGCTGCCGCCGCCGCAAGCGGCGACGCCGGCGGACAGGGCGTCTGGCGCACCGGCGAGACAGGAATCCTCGAGCTACTGCTCAACGCTCTCGTCGACCGGCCGGACCAGCTTGACGACCTGGCTCGGTTGGTCACCCGCATCGAGGCCAGCGGCGACAGTAAGCGGCTGCTGCCGCCCGGCTTCCCCGAGCTGTGGCGGGTCATCACAGCGGCACGCGAGACGATGGCAAAGGCGGTGCGCGCGTGAAGCGGTACGACGCCGGCCCGGTCATGGCCGGCTTGAAGGACTTCCAGCGCGCCACCGTCGCGCACATCATCGACCGGTACTTCGGCACCGATCCGACCCGCCGGTTCCTGGTCGCCGACGAGACCGGGCTCGGCAAGAGCGTCGTCGCTCGAGGCGTCATCGCCCAGACCCTGCAGCGGTTGCAGGACGACGCCAGCGTAGAACGGGTAGACGTCATCTACGTGTGCTCCAACCAGGACGTCGCCCGGCAGAACATTGGCCGGCTACGGGTCACCCCCGACGAAACGGTCACCCTGTCCAGCCGGCTCACCCTGCTTGCCAAGCACGCGCACCAGCTCAACGCTCTGACCGCCACCTCCGGCAAGCCGATCAACCTGGTCGCGTTCACCCCGGGCACCTCCTTTGACCAGGGCTGGCGAACCGGTATGGCCGAGGAGCGTGCACTGTTGTTCCTGCTCCTGGAACAGGCGAACTCGTGGGACGGTTGGCGGACCCGGGCCGCGCTGCGGGCGCTGAAGGCGGGCGTCGCAACGCCCCAACGGTTCGAGGAGCAGTGCAACCGGCTGTGGGGGCAGCTCGAGGGGAAACTCGACCCGACGATCACCGGCGAGTTTTTGCGCCGTGCCCGTCAGCGGGGCCTGCTCGACGAGTTCGACGCGCTGCTCGACGGCATCGGCCGGCGCCCCGCCCTGCCCGAGGCGCTGCGGGAGAAGGCCCGCAAGCTCACCGGCGACCTCCGTGCGGCGCTGGCCACCGCTGGGGTCGATGTCCTCGAACCCGACCTGATCATCCTCGACGAGTTCCAGCGGTTCCGGGAGCTGCTCGACCCGAACGGCGGCGAGGGCGCCGAACTCGCCCGGCACCTGTTCGACTACCGGGCCGCCCGGGTGCTGCTGCTGTCGGCCACCCCGTACAAGCCGTTCACCTTCGCCGAGGAGGTCGCCGCTGGCGAGGACCACTACAGCGACTTCCGGCAGGTGCTGCGTTTCCTCAGCGACGACGAGTCCTGGCACGCCGACGTGACGAAGGCGTTCGAGGCGTATCGGGACGCGCTGGTGCGCGGCGAGCCCTGCGGTGACCTGCGTGACTGGCTGCGGGGCCTGCTGTTGAGGGTCATGTGCCGGACCGAACGGCCTGTGCTGGGCCAGGACGGGATGCTGCGCGAGCACCTCAGCCTCGCCGACGACCTCGACGCCGCCGACGTATGCAGCTACGTGGCGATGCGCAGAATCGCCAAGACCGTCGGCGCCCCGATGACAGTCGAGTACTGGAAGTCCGCGCCGTACTTCCTCAATTTCCTCGACGGCTACCAGCTCGGTGACAAGGTCCGCGCGGCGCTCGATGGCCAGCCGCACACCGACGTGCCCGCGCTGCTGGCCTCCGCGCAGCTGCTCGACGGCGAGGCGATCAGCCGACGAGAACCGGTCGATCTCGGCAACGGCCGGTTGCGGCAGCTCGCTGCGGACACTGTTGGTCTGGGCTGGTGGCGGTTGCTGTGGTTGCCCCCGTCCCTGCCGTACCACGCGCTCGGCGAGCCGTTCGCCGCCGCGGCGCGTGAGGGCATCACCAAGCGGCTGCTGTTCTCGTCCTGGAACGCCACCCCCACCGCCGTCGCAGGGCTGCTCAGCTACGAGGCCGAACGCCGGCTGGGTCGTGCCGGGGAGGGCCACCGGCACCTCGACTACCGCATGGAACACGGCCGCCCGGCGGCGATGAACGCCCTCGCGCTCTTCTGGCCGCATCCCGCCCTGGCCGCGCTGTGCGACCCGCTGGCCCTGGCCCGCCAGCGGCCGGACGAAACCGCACCGCTCGACGAATTCGAGCGGGAGGTCCGCGAACGGCTGCGCGCTCGCACGTCTGGCGATGCGGCGCCCGCCGAACCCAGCCCCGCCGAACCGTGGGAGCTGGTCTTCCAGTGGCCCGGCGCCGATCCCGGCGTCGAAGACGCCGCGGCGGCCCTGGGTACCTCCGCCGATGAGGAAGGAGCGGCCACCGGCCTGGACCGGCACGTGGCACGAGCCCGCGAGCTGGCGAGCCAGGCCCGCTACCCGACAACAGGACACCTCGACCGTCTGCTCGACAGTGTCGCGGCGATCGGTCTGCACGGACCCGGCAACATCGCCTGGCGGGCACTGTCCCGGCTGATCCACCCCGACAGCACTGTGACACCGGCGGGACACTGGCGCGCCGCGGCGCTCCTCGCCAACGGGCTACGCTCCCTGTTCAACCGGCCGGAATCCGCGCAGCTGCTTGAGAGCCTGTCGATGGGCCAGGTCTACTGGCAGGCGGTACTGCGTTACTGCGCGGCCGGGGGTCTGCAGGCCGTCCTCGACGAGCACCTGCACACGCTCCGCAGCGGGGCCTCCGACACCCGGTTAGACGACGACGAGCTTTACGGACTCGCCGAAGAGGCGCGGCAAGCGATCGCCAGCCGACCGTCGACGTACGAAGCCTTCGACCCGCGTCACCCTGACGAGCGGATCAAGCTGCCCGGCCGGTTTGCGCTGCGCTACGGCGGCCGCGGCGAGGAACAGTCCCAGGTCAACCGCAAGGAGACCGTACGTCGGGCCTTCAATAGCCCCTTCTGGCCGTTCGTCGTCGCCACCACCAGCGCCGGCCAGGAGGGCATCGACTTCCACCAGTGGTGCTCGGCTGTCGTGCACTGGAACACCCCCGCCAACCCGGTCGACTTCGAGCAGCGTGAGGGCCGGGTGCACCGGTTCGGTGGGCACGCGGTCCGCCGTAACGTCGCCGCCGCACACCGTGCGGAGGCCCTGCGCTCCCCCGAGCCGGACGTGTGGAAGGCCCTGTACGACGCGGCACGAGCGGTCTCTGGAGAGCTTGGCGACTTCGCGCCGTACTGGGTGTTCCCCGGGCCGGCGAAGATCGAGCGGCACGTCCTGCCGTACCCGCTCAGCCGCGATCAGGCGAAGCTCGACCGGCTCAAGTCGGACCTGGTGATGTACCGGCTGGCGTTCGGCCAGCCCAGGCAGGAGGACCTGCTGAACCTGCTCCGACGACGGGAGACCGGCGCGGCGGGCGTACCCGACATCCTGGATCTGCGACCGGCCCCTGAATGGAAGCGACAGTGACGGACCAGCCGGCCTGGCAGCTCATCCTCACCGCAGCGCGCCAGCTCGCGAAACACAAGCTCGACTTCAGCCGAGCGGAGCTGATCGACGAGGTCCAACGGCTCGACCCGACGCGGCACCCACAGTCGCTCGGCCCGGTCATCCAAGGAATGACCCGGGATACCACCAGCGGCCCGCCCAGCCCGTGCGGGACGCCACTCATCCGGGTCGGGCGCGGCCGGTACACGCTCGTCGACAGCAGCCGCCTGTCCCCCTCCCCCACGGCTCAGCCAACGATCCCGACCCAGCGCCCAAGCGGGCACTCAAAGCCGGCCGAGCCTGGCGAGATTCAGGCCGACATCGCGCTGATCGGCTGCGTCAAGACAAAACTCGACCACCCTGCGCCAGCCCGTGACCTGTACGTCTCGCCGCTGTTCATCCGTCGCCGCGCCTACGTGGAACGGCAGGCCCGCCGCTACTACATCCTGAGCGCCGAGCATGGCCTGGTGCTGCCTGAAACGGTGCTCGCACCGTACGACACCGCCCTCGCCGAGCAGAGCAAGGACTACCGGCGGGCCTGGGGCCAATGGGTAGCGGCCAAGCTGATGCGCGCAGAGGGCCAGGTGCGCGACCGCGTCATCGAAATCCACGCCGGCGACGAGTACGCCCAGGCAATCGCCCCACTGCTCACTGAGGCCGGAGCGGCGGTACGCCGACCGCTGGCCGGGCTACCGTTCGGTGAGCAGCTTGCGTGGTACGGCCGGCAATCCCAACCTGCACCAGAACAACCCGTGGCCCTCGCCACGCAGCCCCGGGAGACCGTCCGGCCGCTCGCGCCCACCGGCGCGCCCGATCCCGTTCGGCCAGATGCGCGTGCCATCGTGGCGGCCCTGCTGATGTACGGGCGGGAACATCAGGCCGAACGCGCAGGCACCCCACCCCGATTCACGCCCCACTTGGAAGCCAACACGCTGATCCTGACCGACCCGTTCGCGTTCCTGCTGGCGGTCATCTTCGACCAGGGCATATCAGCTGAGCGGGCTTGGCGGGCACCGTATGACCTGCGCCAGCGCCTCGGACACCTCGACCCCGCGCGGATGGCGGCCGAACCAGAACAGGTACGTGACGCCGTCGCCCAGCCGACGGCACTGCATCGGTTCGTCAACAACATGCCCAGATGGCTGGTCGCCGCCGCACTCATCGTCGTGAACGAATACGGTGGCGACGCCGGCCGGATCTGGGCGGGCGAACCCCGCGCGGCCGACCTGGCCACCCGACTGCGGGGGTTCCCCGGCATCGCCCAGAAGAAGTCGGCGATGGCAGTAGAGATCCTGGCCCGCGACCTGACGGTGCCGATACAGGAGCTATCCGGGACGGACATCGCCTACGACGTGCACGTACGGCGGGTATTCCTCCGGACGCGGCTCGCCGAGCGCGACGACCTCGACCACATGGTGGAGGTGGCGCGATGGCTACACCCCGAGCGGCCCGGAGAGCTGGACTTCCCTGCCTGGCTGATCGGACGGCGCTGGTGCGGGCCAGGCATACCGGACTGCGGCGGCTGCCCGCTGCGATCAGTCTGCCCGAAGGACTTTGGTCAGGCGACCGCGGTCTGACGGCCGAAGGCAAATCCGGCCGCCATGACCGCCGACCAAACAGCCCTCTTCGAGATGACGCCGATGGACGTCGAGTGGGTTCCTGGACGGAGTGTTCCCGTCTGGTACCGCTAAATGGTCTTCACCAGCGGATTTTGCTCCTGCGACCTGGGAGGCCTGCCTTGCCGAGCAGGTTCGACCTGGACGCTGCGCGTGGAGGGGTGCACAGAATCGAAGGGTGCGTCTCCCTCAATCCCATGGCGTCCGAAGCCGTCCAGGTAGTCCCGCAGATTAAGAGTCCCGTCGATGCGGTGCTCATCGGTCCCGTACGGCGCTTGCAGTCCCACATACCCCTCCCAGTCCGCCGCTGGTTGGCCGCCGCGTGCCACCGGATGCCCGTCTATCCAGGGCGCGCGAGCACCCAGCGAGCACCCGAATTCTGCGTCCTGGACGACCGTACGCCAGCTGGGAGGACGGCGCGGAGACAGCAGTCGTTCTGGATCAGGTGGTCCTCACCACGGTGACCGAGACGGGCAGCACCGCAGTGCCGATCTTTCTGAACCTCAGATCTTCAAGCTTTCGGACGGGGCGAAGGGTCAGGGCGACCACCTCGCCCCGCTCCATCGGGATGCTGAGCTTGTTCAGCAGCTCCTGGCGCTTCACGATCAGGAGATGCCGAACCGGGTCGAGCGGAAGTCCTCCTCATCAGAGGCGACGTGGAAGCCGATCTCCTCCAGCCGCTCCAGCTCGGGCACGGCGATCCAGGCCGGCTGGGCGCAGACGGTCAGCTCGCCGGGCGCGCAGTGCAGCGGGCTGATGTCGTTGTTGTGGGCATGGGCGAGGATCGCCAGGCCCTCGATCAGCTCGCACCACGCCTGGGGCGCATCGGGGCCGAGCAGCTGCTGGACCAAGGCCCGACGAGCTTCGGGATCCATGCTGGGCTCGGGCTCGTAGTCGTAGATCACGCCACTACCTCCGTCTTGGTCTGCCATGGGAAGACGGTCGAGCGACCAGCTTCCAGGATGGGGATGATTCACCACGGCCTCACGGCAGTACACGGCGGCCAAACGGTCCGGTCCACGCCGGTTCTCGCCCGGCTTTCCGGCCCGCGTTGTCCACCAGGCCCAGCCGACACGGTCATCCACGGCTTCCGAGCATCCTAGGAGCACCCCGGCACAGGCGGCTCCTGCCCCCGCGACGGGGTGTCACCCGGAGCTGCGCCTGTCGCTACCGTCGCGGTCACTGTTCGGGCGTGCCTGCGGGCATGGCGACCCCGGCCTCGGAGTGCAACCAGGTGGCCAGGAGGTCCAGACCACGCCGGTTGTCGTGCACCCACTTGGCGAGCGGCAGGACCCCGCTCCATGCGACGTTTGCGCCGTCGACACGCTCGGGCTCACGACGCACCAGCCGGTCGCCATCGTCCCAGTCCACTAGGCGCGGCAAGCGTTCGCCCTCGATGGTTTCCAACACGACGTACCGCAGCCCGAGAAGCCGGAGGAATTCGAGATCGGTCTCCCAGGCAACACCCCCATTACGGGCGATGATCCACCCCATGGGGTCGCGGTAGGCGCACTCGAATGCGCTCGGCACATCGATGCCCAAGCCGTTCCAAGCGAGTACGCACCGCAGGATCCTGGCGGGCTTGCCAGCCGACTGGGCCACACATAGCCCCACCGGAACGAACTCAAGCCACCGCGAAGGCCAGCCGAACGCCACCGCCGCCGGCATGTCACACGGGTTGTACATGTGGCAAGTCAGTTCGACCGAGTCCTCGACAGTGGCGAGTTCCCGACACCAGGCGTGCACGATCCGCGCCCAGTCAGAGTTTCCGGCCAACGCCCGGCTGAGACGATCGAGGAGGCGTTGCCACCGTGCTGGGTGATCGGTCCGCGCTGAGCCGGTGTACTTGACGTCCGATAATCCGCCGCACTGAGCATCGAACAGTAGTTCGTCATCCGGGTACAGCACTTGGTCGGCGTACACCCCGGTACGGCGGACGGCGCGAATGGTCCAGTCCGGGTCGGATGCCAGTTGCGCGAGAACATGCGGATGCCCCAACCAGGAGAGATCCTCACCCTCCAGCGTGCCGCGCACGTCACCGAGGCCCAGCTCTACAGCGATGCCTCGCTGCCCGCTCTGACTCAGACGTACGAAGAGCTGGCCGCCGAGCTCGGGTCCGATCTGGCGCTTAAGAGGGACCGGCATTAGGCATTACTTGAGGCGACGGGTAGTGGGCCGGTTGGCCCACCGATATCGCTTGCGGGCCTTGAAGATGAGGTGACGCACGGTGACGAAGGCGGCGGCCAGGAAGAGGTAGAAGTCGACGATCTTCCCGTCGCGGTCGGTGCAACGGCGTAGCTTGCCGTAGCCGTTCATCCAGGAGTGGGTGCGCTCCACGACCCATCGCCCGCCGACCTGCACGGGGGCGGGTACGCCCTTGCGGGCGATCTCGCCGTGCAGGCCCAGGCCGTCGAGTAGGGCGCGGGTGACGCCCGAGTCGTAGCCGGCGTCCAGGCGGACGGTGACCTGCTCAGGCCAAGCGTCGCCGACCTGTGCCCGCCGCTTCGAGGGTGGGACGCAGCAGGGGTGAATCGTGACGGTTCGCCCCGGCCGACACGACGCCGATGGGCACGCCGCCAGCGTCGGTCGCCACCGACCGCTTCAACCCGCCCTTACGCCGGTCCACCGGAGACGGTCCCGCCTTGTCTCCACCGCAGGGTGCCTTGGTGATACATCCGTCGACCGCGATGTTCTCCAGCCGCAACCCGATGAGCAGGTCATAGGCCCGCAGCGCCACCGCGTGGACCTGCTCGGCGACGCCCGCCGCGGACCACTGCCTGAGCCGGCGGCGGATCGTGCGATCCGAACACCGCCGCGACGCGACGCGTTCGTAGCCCGACCCGTGCACCAGCGCGTCAACCACGTGCTCGAACACCACCCGGTCCGGCACACGCCGCCGATGACAACCCAACGGATGACCCGGATGGAACTCACCCGGATCGGGAAGCAGCGCGGCGAACTCGACCCAGACGGGTTCCAACAGGGATGATGGCAGCGCGGGCACGAAGCCTCCAGCGATCACAGAGCGTCAGGAACTCCATGATCGCCGGTTTCGTGCCCGCTTCGCTGCCCCTGACCGAGTCATCGCCTATTGCCGGACGCTCTAAGGCGACGATGGGGCAACGCATTGTGGGCTCGGTCCGCGCTCGCCTCAAGGGATCGGTCCTGCATATCGGCCGCCTCATGGTTGCGCCGGATCTCCAGGGCCGCGGCATCGGCACCCGGCTGCTGACCGCTGTTGAGCGCGAGGCAGCCGGCGAAGTGGACCGCTACATGCTGTTCACCGGCCATCTGAGCCACGCCAACATCCGTCTGTACGAGCGGCGCGGCTACACCCCGATTCGTCGGGTGCAGTTGAAGTCAGACATGGTACTGATCCACCTCGAAAAGCAGGGGGACAAGTAGCGACTGCCGACGGCGCCGGGCAGCCACGGCATCCGCTCATCGACACGACCGGACGTTGACTTGATCAGTCCGCTGTGACGCTGCGTGACGCACGGTCGGCGGCAGATGTGTGCACCTGATCAGGCTGCCGCGGGTGTGGTGCCGGACGGTGGGTTCTTGTAACGGCGGGCGTGGCATGGCACCGTCGATCTCGGCCGATGCCGCAACGCCTTCGAAGCCTTCAGTGAACGCTGTGAGCGGCGGCTTCGACCTGAACGCCATGAAGTCTGTGCAACCGGCCGATGGCAGGGCGGTATCCACAGCAGAAGATTGGCTGCATGGCGGCCCAGCGACGCGCACTTTGGTTGACTCTCGCCGTCACGGGTACGACGTTTGGCGTCGTCGGGCTCGCAGCGCTTGCCGTGTTTCTGTACCGGCAGCGACTCGACGACGCTGACCAGTATTCGAGCGTCGTTGGCGCAGCTGCTGCGGCTCTGACGCTAGCCGGGACGGTGATCGTCTGGCTCTTCAGACGTATTCCCGTCAAGCACGTTGCCGAGCCAGTGTCCAACAGTTCCGAATCCACGTCCGCAGAGCCTGTTCTGTGCGGCACGGAACTTCCGCCGACACACTTCGTCGGCCGCCAGCATGAACTAGATCAGCTGGAGGGATGGTTTGCGGAGGGTGATGCGGCGCCACCGCTGCTCGTGCTGGGCGAGGCGGGGGTAGGTAAGTCCGGTCTTCTGGCTTACTGGTCGGACCGATTGCACCGGGGACTGGCCGTGAACGTGCTCGGCTTCAACCTCGGCGGATTCGGGCAGCCTGGTAGCCGCAAGAACGTCTCCGACGCGTTCGGAGAGTGGCTGGCCTATCTGCGACCTGGCAAACCAATCCCGCAAGATCCGACAGCTCGCCGCGTCAGTCTGATGAATATGCTCCGCGATCGGCGCTGCCTGCTCATCTTTGACAATGTGAACGACTACACCGAACTTCGAGCCGTCCTGCCGGCAATCCCGAAAACGTGCAGCGTCGTCATCAGCAGCAGACGCGAGCTGCGTGGTCTGCGTGCTGTCGAAGGTGCCAGGACCCTGCATGTTGGCCGGCTCGGCGAGGATGCCACGCGTCTGTTGGACGCCGTCATGGGCGGGCGCCTCGCCGGTAATCCCGAGATAGCGCAGAAGCTCAGCGCATACTGTGCCGGGCTGCCATTGGCGTTGCGAGTCGTCGCCGAGACCGCCCGGGACCGGCGACTCGACGAAGTCCTCGCCGAACTGACCAACAAGGCCGGTGCCCTCACCGCGATGAGCCGACTAGGCGACGAACTTTCGGACATCCGTGTTGTACTGTCCTGGTCGTACGAAGCACTGCCGTCCGATGCGGCGCGGCAGGCATTCCGTCTCCTCGGCGTATTTCCGGCGAAGGGTTCGACCGCGAGCCTGCACGCGATGGCAGCGCTCCTCGGCCTTGACGTCGCAAGCACACGCGACGTGTTGGACGTTGTAAGGTCGTATCACTTGCTGGAATGGGCGTACGATCCATCCGTAGAACGGCATCTCGTCGCCGGCGTCCGGGACAAAGTTGACCAGACCTCGGCACTTGCGCTGCGGATTGGCCGGCACGACCTCTTGCACAGCTTTGCGGCCGAGCTCGCCGCCGGCTCTATGTTCGCCGAGGAGATCCGTGATGCGCTGACGCGGGTATCCGAGCTGTATCACAACGAGGTCAATGAGGTATTCGACTGGCAGAATCGCGACAATCTGATGGTGGACCTCGACATGCGGGATGCCTGGCGAACCGCCGACCCGATCGGTGTCCAAGTGACCCGCTCGACAGCCGGGCCATTCCAATGGTTTGAGCGGGAACGCACGAACTTCGTTGCTCTTGTGATCCAGGCTGCTGCGCTGACGCCTCCTCTACCGATCACCACCCGTCTGGCCTGCTCAGCGTTCTACTTCCTGGAAGCCGCACGATCCTTCGACGAATGGGACCGTGTCGAAATGGCCGCATCACCCCATGCGCAAGCGCGGGACGGTGATCGACTCGACCTTGCGCGCTGGCTGCGCAATCGTGGCAGGAGGCATCTCGTGACCCTGCTTGAGCACAGCGAGCGTTTGCAACCGTCCGACGGCGGTCGGACAATGCCGACGGAGGCGGCGGCCAAAGCACGGAGATACCTTGAGCACAGTCTCCGCCTGTACAGGCAGGAGTCGACCAGTGCAGTCCAGCCCGATAGGCAGCGCCGAGCGGTCGCCGGGGTTGCCACAACGATGCGTGAACTCGCAGATCTTCGTAGACTCGAGGCAGAGTTTGGCACGGACCCGAAGGGTCCGGCCGAAGCCGTCGCCGCGTACAAGGCCGCACGCGCTGCCTTCGGCGACTACACCGTCAACATCTCCACCGAGTCGCAAGAGAACTGGATCGCCTCGTTCGAGCTTGCATTCGGCGTAGCGTACTTGCTCCTCGGAGCCGATGAACCAGCCGCGCTGGCAGACGCAGGGCGCCTCATTGATCGGAGCATCGCATACGCAGAAACGCTCGAGGATGGGCGCTCGCGAAGCTCCCGGCTGAAGGCGTTTGGATGGCGTCGCCATGGCGATCTTCAACAAGCCCAGGGAAATCACGAAGACGCCGCTGGCAGCTACGCTACGTCGGCAACCGCTTTCGAAGAGGAGGTCTCCGATCCGCTGGGTTGCGCCCGATCGTTGGCCTACCAGGGCCGCGCCCTCGGGTTGCTCCCAGGTCATGAAGATGCGGCGGCACGTGTGTTTGCCCGCGCCATACGGTTGTTCCAGGACAACGGGGCCGGTGATGAAGCAGCCATCGCAGCCGACTGGGCCCGAACCGTCCACCCGCCGCACTAGCTTTGACCCAGGAGTATTTGATGACCGCTGCTGCCGATGTGCCGATGTCGACTCGGATGCAGTTGCTTGACATCATGGCCGGGCCGCACGGTACGCCGCCAACCCCGACCCGGCCGACCGATATTCTCGTCGTTTTCGGTGCCGCCGATCCCCAGTTGGCTTACGACGCCGTTCAACTGCGCGATTTGGGTAGTGTCAGTTACGTCGTATTCACCGGCGGAGTGGGCAAGGACTCCGGCCCGCTAGCCGCCCTAGGGATCGCCGAAGCCGACTTTCTTGCCTCTATCGCCATCGCCGCTGGGCTGCCTCCGGGCATCATCCTCATAGAACGGAGCGCCACCAACGCTGCACAGAACGCGGCGCTGTCCCTACGAACAGCCGCAGCGGCCGGACGGGTCCGCGTCGGCACCACTGTGGCGGCTCTGGCACCTGCCCAACGAAGCCGCCGCCTTTATGAAGAACTCCGATTTCAGGCAGCCAAGTTCGATCCCTCGATCGAGGTCATCGCTGGCCTGTCCAGCGGCAGGACTGCCGTCGATCTAGCGTCCCGAGAGACTCTGGCGGAGTTGGCGAGCGAGCTACGCGGCCTGAGCACAATGCATGCGCTCGATATCCCACGCATTTTCCCGCTGCCCGAATTCCAGACCGGCGGCCAGTACGCCGACCTGGCTCACGAGTTCAACTGCTGAGCTAGCCTCACCGGCTTCAAGGCGACCGCTCCGGTAGACGTATCGGAAGTAGAGCACCTCGCTACGTTGCATCTCCTACGCGGTGCTCCGTCCCTGGCGGCGTCACCGAGGACCACCATCCGACACTGCGGAGCAAAAATACTGGCTAAGGTCAGGCGCACTGTTCTCGGCACGAGCGGGCGTTGCGACACCGGATAGCCGGTCACGGTCCGTAGCGCCCCGGTCAGCGGCATGAGCGCACACGGGAATGGCTTTTCAACATGCAGGACGGCACAGCACCCACGCCGCCTACTCCTCGGCACCGGCCGACGTGTCGTCGATCTGACATTGGTCGGCACCAGGAGCATGGCGTCCCAGCTTCTTGGTCTTGAACAGCGAAGCGGCTGCACCCCCGACCGCGCCGGCTGCACCGGCGATCGCTCCGCCCACACCCTTCACCGCCGTCAGCGCCTGCGGCGCATCCGGGATGCCGTCGCCGTCCAGGTCGACGCTTTTGAACGGACGCGCCACAGCGCCCGCCGCGGCCGCCACGCCGGCACCCGCTACATTGGCGGCGTCGGAGATCCAGTTTCCCGTCGCCTTCGCTGCGTCTTCCAGGGCCGCGAGCGCTCGGTTCGGTTCAGCCTCGACGTCATCGTCCTCGGGCTTCGCCTTCAATGGAATGGCCAAATGTGCCGGGAACTCCTCCGGAGCATCAGCGAACGCGACCCGGGCAGCGTCGACCACCTCCCGACCGAACAGGAAGCGCGTGACCCCTCCTGCCAGGGCTCCGACTCCGTATTCGATCGCCGCCTGCTGCTTCCCGTTCAAGTTCAGGCGCACGGTGTCCAGCTGGCCCGTCTGGATGGTGCGAACGAGGCTCTGCGCCGCGCCACCAGGGAGCGTGTCCGCAAGTGTGTTCGCCCAGTGCGACCAATCGCTCCGACCGGCAGCAATCGCGTGTCCGACGCCAACGGCACCCCCCGTCGACATACTTGCGAGGTCAGTTGCCATCGTCGCGATCTGCTGCTGGCTGACGCGCTCGTTCGACAGTCCGTAGACCAGGGCGTGAGCTTGCTCTTTGTCGAGGTCCATGTTGTGGATGTCAGCGATGGCAAGCCCGAAGATCGCCGTGATCTCGAACTGGAGCTGCTCGTCGCCCGCAGGGAGAAGCGCCGCGACTCGCCGAGCTCCCGTCGTCGCGGCGCCGAGCGCTACGTTCTTGGCAGCCGCCTTCGCGGCTTCCTTAGCGACGACCTTCGCAGCCTCCTTACCCGCCTTCTTCGCTGCCTGCTGTCCCGCGCTCTTGGCGCCGGCCGCAGCGGCTCCGGCGACGGGAATCAGAGCGATCCCGACATCGGCCACTATCGCACCGACGGCGATGACGGCACCCGCGGTGCTGATGGCGGTGACGTACTGCCGCTCGAGCAGTCGGATCACTTCGGCGGGGGTTGCATCCGGATTCCGGCGGCGGACTCGCATGACGTACTTGCGAGCGATCGAATGCCGAGCGCTGACCGCCTTCGCAATGTCCCGCGCGGCGTCCTCCTCGACGAGTTCAGCCTCGAATGTGCGCTCGTCCATGTCGGTCATGATCAGCCCCCTCCGGCTCCCGAATTATTACCGCACTGACCGCCAACCGCTAGCGCAGGTCTGGTCGGACATCTCGCGTTCGATCGGCGCGCTGGAGACGGTAATCGAGTCCTCCGCCCTCGTCGTGGACACCAACGTTGTCGTGGAGTCGAGGCTGGAATTCGAGGCAGGCGAGCTGACCTGCCGTACCGCGTGGGACCGGGACGGCCCGGCTCGCCGGCCTGTACTTCCTCCCGGCATCCGCATGAGGCCACTCCACACAATGCTCTGGGCGGTCGGTGCGGCGGTCGTCAGCGCGCAACCGCCCCAAGCCAAGGGGTCGGCACTCACTGGACCACGGTGCGTCCACTGGACATCGGCACTCTTGTACGCCGTCGTCGCGTTTGTCCCCGTCGTCAGGGTCGGCGTGATCACCCACTGAGGCGAGCGAACCGACAAGCCTGGCTGCCCGGGTCCTCGAGCATCTTGAGCGAGAAATGCTGCGGATTCAACGCTGCGCGGCGCACTCAACTCGGCTACTTGTTTCATTGACCTGCGACCGTGGCCCGGCCAGGCTTCGGTCGAGGCGCCCGGGCTGTCGCTCTCAATTCGGCTGCCCACGCTGGTCGTGTGGCTCTCATTTGGCCTGCCCAGTCCCGGGTGCCGCCCTAGGGCGGGGAGAGGCTCAAGAGCGCCTCTGTGTGTCAACCCGCCGGTGGCGAGTTTGAGTTGATCTTTGGTGAGGTGCCGGTAAAGGACGTTGGTGAGGCGTCGTTTGAGCGCGCGTCGGGCTTCGGCGGGCGTTTTTCCTTCGCTGAGTTTGCGCTGGTAGTAGACGCGGCCAGGGCCTGCGTCGCGGGCTTGGACGAGCGCGACGGTGTGCAGGGCGGTGTCCCCCATCGACGCGTCCTCCGGCGAGCAGGTACGCCACCGGCTCTCCCGTGCCGGGAACCGGCAGATCAACCGGGTACTGCACATCATGGCCACGGTCCAGCTACGCAACCCCACCGAAGGCCGCGCCTACTTCGACCGCAAGAAGACGTCCGGGAAGACGTCGATGGAAGCGATGCGAGCACTTAAACGGCGCCTGTCCGACGTCGTCTATCGACGGATGATCGACGACGCCACGACGGCCACGGCGACGGGCCCGGGAGGACAACGGGAGACGACTACTGACTCCAGCGTGACCAGCTCACATCCCCATGCCAGCTCTTCGGAGAAGTCACTTCCCGGACCCGCCGAGACCCAGGATAGAACTCTCCTCCCGGCGGTGTCTTGACACAGAGGGGAGCCAGATGAGCGCGTCCGACGAGTCGCCGCCACCTGACTCCGCTCCGAGTCTCCTCGGATCGACTCATGCTGGTCGACGTCGGAACGTCCTTCTATTTCAGCCGGCGATCTCGATCAGTCGGCTGCGGTGCTCGTCCTCGCCCGGTACCCGCCAAAGCTGCTCATTCGGCCAGTGCCGATACAACATGTTCCTGTTGGTCGTGGCGATGAGCGCCCGCAGCGGCTCGCGGACCAGGCCGGCCAGCAACTGCTCCTCTCGTTCGGCGTCCTCGGCGACGACCAACACGGCCCCGACCGGCACCACCGGATCGGTACGCCGGTAGCCGGCCAGCAGCCCGCCCAGCCCGTACGTCCGCTTCTCGTGTTCGGCGACTACCTCGCCTACCGGGCCACGATCGACGTGCACCAGGAACCGTAGGCACCGTCCGTCCTCAAGCCAGACGCCATAGCCGTCGGCGCGCAGGTACGCCAGGTCGTGCTGGCGCAGCCACGCCGAGGTGTCCATCGTCGCCAGCCACTGGAACAGCTCACACCGCCCCGGATTCCGCCGCGACACCTCGACCAGCGGCAGGAACAGCAGATCGTCCGACGCGCTCGGATGCCGCCGGCCCAGTTGCAGAGGCACCGGCCGCCCCGAGGCCGCCAAATCACGGCAGAGCCGCTCGGTCCCCTCGGCGGTCGCCTTGTACCACCAGGTGTGGGTACGGTCCTCCTCCGAGCGCTGCCGGCTCACCAGCCCCGCCTCGTGCAACCAGACCAGGTCCCGGTGAGCCGTCAGCCGCGACACGTCACAGACCAGGGCCGCATCCATCGTCGACGCCAGAGCGTGCTGCGCCAGGAACGACAAGATCCGCCACCGCCGCGGCGACAACCGCAGCACGGCCGCGTCGTCACCCATCCTGTGATGATCCCCCCAGACACCGACAGCCGGACAGCCGGTTTCGCCGACCGGTAACGGAGGGTGGTCAGAGGAACCGCCTCGGGGCAGCGCAACCGAGATCACCGAGGCCGAGGACGAGCCTCTTCCGGGGCATCGGACGAAGCACTGGCGGGCTCTGCAAGCACCCCTCGTCTCCAAACCGGGGTTTTGGGGCCGATTTTGGAGATCACTGTTCAGGAGAACCGGCCGAAGAGCTGAGGGCAAAAACAACGATGGAGGCAAACCGGACCACGGCTAGTTGATCTTTAAGGCCAGACTGCCCGCCTCGCACCACCCGCCATACAGCGGCCTCGCCGGCCCGGTGGAGGCTCACCGCCGCATCGGAGCCACCATCACGGTCGTCACCGAGGGTGACACCAGCAGTCCCGCGCTATCGACGCGCTACGGTAGCTCGCCCGGCGAGAACCACACAGCGGACTGCGGCCACATCAGAGCACGCGTCCATGACCACCGCACCGCGTCCACCGCCGGCCGGAACGGTCCCACCGCTCCCGATCACCCACCGAGCACCCAGCCATCGCCACGGACACGAAAAAGGCTCCGGCCTGGTGGAGAACCACCAGGCCAGAGCCTTGATCACCTGTGCGCCGCCAGGGACTCGAACCCCGAACCCGCGGATTAAGAGGCCCGGCCTCGGTCCTGGTTCTAGCCATTCAGCCTCGGCCGCGATGGCCGTTGTCCCTTGCCTGCGAGCGATGGCGTGCGGCTCGGTTGCTGTCACTGTTGCTGTCGGAATCGGCGCGCTAGTCCCGCCCGGACACGAGAGATGTTTTCGCACTTCATGTGCCATCAAGGGCGATGTGCTGCGGGTTGGGCACGAAGGTTACATCCTCCAGCGGGACCGCGCGGCCGGACTCGTCGATGTAGGCCACACTCAGCCGCTGCCCACTGACCCGACTGCGCCGCTGAACGGTCGGACCCCCAGCCGGCGGGCAGTTGCGGTCGCCCCACTGCTGCAGCGCGCCGAGCACGACACTCAGTTCCTCACCCGCCGGGGTGAGGTGGTAACTGAACCTCGCGCGCCCGCCGGGTTCCTGGTAGGGCCGTTTCTCCAGCACCCCGGCCCGGACCAGGGTGGCCAGACGATCCGTGAGGATGTCGGTGGACACCCCGAGACGGGTGCTGAAATCGGTGAACCGAGTAGCCCCACCTAGCGCCTCGCGTAGGACGAGGAAGGTCCACCGCTCGCCGAGGATCTCCAGGCTCCGGGCGATGGAGCAGGTGGGGTATGCGGGGTCGAGGCCGGTGTGCTTTCTCACAACCCCAGCATACCCCCTGTCTTGGATTTTCCAAGTCTGGTGCTAGCTTGGATATCGCAAGCCAGGGTCGCGCCGAAGCGCACCCCGGTCCAACGAATCAGAAAGGGATGAGCCATGTCCCAGATCAGGGTGCGGAAGCACACTGCCAGGTACTGGACGGCAACCTTCGACAACGAGCCGGTGAACCTCATGAATCCAGCCACCGTCTACGAACTCGACGAACTCCTGACCAGCCTGGAGACCGACCCGGACGTCCGCGTGATCGTCTTCGACAGCGCCAACCCCGACTTCTTCATCGCCCACTGGGACGTGACGACACCCAGGGACGTGGTCGTCGGGATGAAGACGGAGGGCGCCACCCAACGCGGCATGCACCCGTACGTCGACGTACAGACCAGGCTGGGCCGTCTGCCGGTGGTCACGATCGCCGCGATCCGTGGGCGGGTACGCGGTGCCGGCAGCGAGTTCGCCCTCGCCTGTGACATCCGATTCGCCAGCCGGGAGCGGGCGGTCTTCGGGCAGTTCGAGATCGGTGTCGGCGCCGTACCGGGCGGTGGTTCCACCGCCCACCTGCCCCGCCTGATGGGCCGGGGACGGGCGCTCGAGGCGCTGCTCGGCGGCGGCGACTTCCCGGCCGAGCTGGCCGAACGGTACGGATGGATCAACCGCGCCCTGCCCGACGCGGAACTCGACACGTTCGTCGACTCCTTCGCCCGTCGGATCGTCGGCTACGACAAGGAGGTGATCGTGGAGATCAAGGGGCTGGTCAATCGCGCCAGCCTCCCGCCGGACGAGGAGTGGCTGGCCGCGACGCAGGCGTACCTCGTCTCCACGGCGCGGCCGGGTGCTGGACGTACGCGCATGGCGACGCTGCTCGAGAACGGGATGCAGCAGGACAGCGAGGTGGAGCGCAACCTCGGCCACCACGTCGCGCGGTACGACGACAACGTCGACTAGCGGTACAGCACCCGGCCTCGGTCTAACGAATCAGACAGGCAGCCACGCCATGCGCGTGATCGAGTACCACAGTCTCGGTAGCTGTGACGTGCTCAAACGGCCCGGCGGCGCCGGGACCGGGGTCGTCGAGCAGCCCGGCTCGTCCGGGCTCACCCGGCACCCACGTCGTGATCAGCGGCGGCCCGCTACGGCGTCAGCGCCGACGGCAGCTGGGCCGAGTACATCGGCGCCGACCCGGCGCACCTCGTTCCGGTCCCGGACGCAGTGGACGACGAGGCCGCCGCCGCGCTGACCACCGGAGCGGGCTGCCTCACCGCCCACCTGGCGCTGACCGAGCTGGCCGATTTGGCTCCTTCTCACTTCGGAAGCGGCGAAGGGCGTCCGTCAGTCCTGACGGACGCCCTTGTTTTCCACAGCGCGCGGCCCTTATTCGGTGGCTAGCTGTGGGTACAGCGCGGACGGGTCGGCCGAGAGGCCCCGCTTGACCTTGCGGGTGACCTCGTCGGCGAGCACCTCGAACGCGCCGTTCTCGATGCCGTCGATCGCCTGCCGGGCGACGTCTTCCGGGCTGATCTTCGGGGCGTCGATGTGCGCGGCCAGGTCGGTGTCGATGTAACCAACGTGCAGGCCCGTCACCCCGACACCCTGCGGCGCTAGGTCGAGGCGGAGTCCGTTGGTCATCGACCAGAATGCCGCCTTGGTGGCGCTGTACGACCTGCCAGTCGCGAGCCAGGACATCACGGAGAGCACGTTCAGCAGGTGGCCGCCGTTGCCGACGATGATCGGCGCGAACGCGCGGGTGACGTACAGCGGGCCGTAGAAGTTTATCTCGAACTCGCTGCGGATCTCACCGATGTCCCCGGTCAGGAGGTTTGCGTTGGCGGTCACCCCCGCGTTGTTGATCAGCACGGCGACGTCGCCCGCCTCCCGGGCCGCCGCGGCGATCGACTCCGGATCGGTGACGTCCAGGCGCAGCGGGATCGCGTCCGGGTTCGTCACGGTCTTCGGGTCCCGCGCCGCCGCGTACACCTTGCGGGCGTTTCGGGCCAGCGCCTCGTCGACCAGCGCCTTACCCAGGCCGCGGTTGCCGCCGGTGACGAGCACGACAGAGTTCTCAATCTTCACGACATGTCTCTTTCGCGTATGGCGCCGTCGAGGCCGCAGTGGGGCACGGGGGCAGATCCGGGAACCCACCAGCGATTTACCCGGGCACGACGGGAACTACCCGGGGCCACGCACGGCCGAAAGCGCAACCGTTGTGTCACCCAACGCAACTTCGGAGGTCGGCATGAACACTTCACCGCAACCCGACACGAGGACCTTGTACGTCTTCCTCACCCGTGGCGTCATCGCCATCGCATGGGCCGCCGTCTTCGTGGCGGTATCGCACTCGCTGACGACCGACGTCACGGTCGGCGCCGGCATCCTGCTCGTCCTCTATCCGCTGATCGACGCGGTCGCCTCGCTGATCGACGCGCGGAGCCAGCGCGGATCCGCTCGGCAGCTGCTGCTGGTCAACACCGGGACCAGCACCATCGCCGCCGTCGCCCTCGGCGTGGCCGCGACCGGAAGCGTCGCGAGCGTCTTCGCGGCCTTCGGCGTCTGGGCCGTCGTCAGCGGTGCGGTGCAGCTCGTCGTCGCCCTCCGCCGCCGGGCGCAGCTCGGCAACCAGTGGCCGCTGCTGCTCGCCAACGGACTGTCGGTCATCGGCGGTATCGCCTACCTCATCGCGGCGGCCGTCGGTCATTGGACGCTGAGCATGATCACGCTCTACACGGCCAGCGGCGGCATCTACTTCGTCATCCAGGCCGGGCTGCTCGCGCGGCGCCGTCGCCGCCTGGCCAACGCCGCCCCGTCCTGAGCGCGCTACCGAAGTGCAGCGTTGCGACCCTTCTACGCCTCCGTCCTGCTCAATGCCGGAGAGAGCGTCAAGGCCCTGTCCGATTACCTGGGCCACGCCGATCCGGGGTTCACTCTGCGCACCTGCACGCATCTGATGCCGTCGAGCGAGGATCGGACCCGGCGGGCCATCGACCATGCGTTTCGTCAACGAACCAGCCAGAAGTGTTATCAATCTCGCCACGCCGTCTGGGCCGCTGTGAAGGCCTCATGGCGCTGGCGTGCTGGCCTCTGTCAGGCGCAAGGCGGCGGAGAGCAGGCCGATGTGTGAGAACGCCTGCGGGAAGTTCCCCAACTGTTGACCCGTACGCAGGTCGATCTGCTCGGCGAAGAGGCCGAGGTCGTTGGCCCGCCCGGCGAGGCGCTCGAACAGCGCGGCGGCCCGATCCCGCTCGCCGGCCAGCGCAAGGCACTCGACCAGCCAGAAAGAGCAGATGACGAAGCCCGCCGACTCGTCGGGCCAGCGGCGGACCAGCCCATCGGTGGTCAGCTCCTGTTCAATCCGTTCGATAGTCGCGCGCATCCGCGGGTCGGCTGCGGGAATGAACCCGATGATGGGCAGGACGAGTATCGATGCGTCGAGCACGTCGGATCCAAAGGCTCTGGTAAAGGCGCCAACGCTGGGATTCCAGCCCTGTTGCAGGATCGCGGCACGGATCTCGTCGCGGGCCGCCGCCCAACGCTCCAGGTCCGCCGCACTGCCGAGGACGGTGCCGAACCGTACGGCTCGGTCCAACGCCATCCAACATCCCACCTTGGACGTGACAAAATGCCGCTCCTCGCCCCGTGCCTCCCACATTCCCGAATCTGGCAGCCGCCAGGTTTCGGCCGCCTGCTCGGCCAGGGAACGCAGCAACCGCCGTACGTCGTCGGGCATGGGTTCGAGGCTGTCACGCAGCACCCACGCGGCGTCGATCACCTGGCCGAGTGCGTCCTGTTGCCGCTGGCGCCAGGCGTCATTGCCGATCAGCACTGGACCCCTGACAAGGTGCCCGGTTAGCACGTCGAGCTCACGTTCGGTCAGGTCGTGCTCGCCCTCGACGCCGAGCATGATCGGTACGGGTTGCCGGCCCACATCGCCGATCGCCTCGGCCAACCAGCGGAAGAGCCGTTCCGCCTCTAACGAGCAGGCCGCCTTGTACAGGGCCCGCATGGCGAGGCTGAAGTCGCGCAACCACACGTAGCGATAGTCGTAGTTGTCGTGGCCCTCCGGCCGCACCGGCAGCGAGGTGGTCGCCGCGGCGACGTACGCACCACTTGCCTGATAGGTCAACCCCCCCAGGATCATCACATTCTGGCGCACCAACTCCGGATATTGCCCTGGGTAGTTGTGCTCCGATATCCAGGAGCGCCACCCCTCGGCTGTCTCGGCGAGGGTCCCTGGTACGTCGACCGGCATTGGCTCGCGTTCGTGATAGGTCGACGAGTAGGACAGGGAGAAGGATTCCCGCTGTCCCGGGTAGACCGTGAACGACGCTGACGCTTCGGTCCGCTGGCGGTGTACCGGCACCGTCGCGGTCATCCCGAGCGTGGTGCCCGTGGCTCTCGCGACGAGAGTCTCGCCGCGCAGATCGAGATGGGCCCGCACGCGGCCGTACTCGAAGCGGGGCGCGTAGGACATCACCATTGGAACGTGTCCGGAGAGCCCTTCCACCAGCCGCAGGAGGAGGCCGGGCGGATTCCGGCCGATCTCGTGTCCGCGGACATTCGAGTCCATGGCCAGGGCGTCGGTGACCGCCACGGATCCGTCCCGGGTGGTGAATACCGTCCGCAGCACCAGCGTGTTTCTCAGGTAGCTCCGCTCGACCCGGAAGTCTCCGGCGGGCCGGATCCACCAATGTCCGCCGTCGTCGTCGAGCAGGCGGGCGAATATCGACGGCGCGTCGAACCGAGACGGGCACCACCAGTCCACGGAACCGTCGCGGCCGACCAGCGCTCCGGATCGGCCGTCGGCGAGGTAGCCGTAGTCTTCAATCCGACCGGCGCACACGGCGTGCAACCCCGGACTGGTCGGTTCCCAGTAGCTGAGCCACCTAGCGATCATCCTTGCCATGTTGGGTGATAGCCGTGTTAGCTGACGGGGCGGATCCTGAGTGGTTCGACCCGAGACGCCCTGAATTGCGCTTGCGCCTACTTACCCCTGTCCGGTTGATTTAACCGGGCGGAAACCGATGCGCGGGCTATGGACCCCCGGCAACGCTGGCACACCCGCCACGACCTACGCCTGGCGATCGTGACCTGGATCGAACGCACCTACCACCGCCGCCGACGCCAACGACGCCTCGGCCGGCTTACCCGATCGAATGGTCGCGTTGGCCCCGGGTCTGCGCCGTGGTGAACTTCTCGCGCTGCGATGGTCGGATCTCGTGACCTGAACACCGGCCAGCAGCGGGTATGGCAGACATTGCAGCGGGTTCGCGGCGACGGGGTGGTGTTTGGCCCGCCCAAGTCGCGCCGCTCCCGACGGGTGCTGACAATGCCGGCCGTCGTGGTGCAAGCGCTGAAACGCCATCGCAACGCCCAGGGGCAGGAGCGCAAACTCGCCGACGGGCAACGGCAGGAGACAGGACTTGTCTTTACGACCGCCACCGGTCGCCACCGCGATCTGCGAGTGACCGAGGATGTCGATGACCACCCGGGGCGACACGCCAGCGGCCAGGAGAAGAGTGGCGCAGGTGTGCCGCAGGTCATGAAACCGGATCGGCCGCACACCGGCTCGCGCGATCAACCGGCCGAAGGCGGTGTTCAGGTTGCGTGGTTCGACGTGAACCATGAACATCTACGGGCACGTCATGCCGGCGATGCAGCAGGAGGCGGCCGGCCACATGGATGCGGCCCTCACTGAGCCGGAACCGGAGTTGGGTGATGACGCTCACGACTGAGGCCGTTGCTGTCAGGACCCCCGAAACGACATCTGGGCACCCACCCGGAAGGGGTGGATGCCCAGATAATTGCTGGTGCGCCGCCAGGGACTCGAACCCCGAACCCGCGGATTAAGAGTCCGCTGCTCTGCCAGTTGAGCTAGCGGCGCTCGTTGGCAACGGAGAGAACATTAGCAGGTCCCTGAGCCCGGTTCCAATCCGATACCCAGCTCACCTGTTCGGGCGAGCTTAACGGGCAAAGGCCCCCAAATCGCTGCGCCGAGCGCTCGCGGGACCAGGACGGCGGCGTCGATACGGCACCATGTCGCCAGGCACGCGAGAACTGAGGTGGGAATGGGCAGGTTCACGCGGGCCGGGGCGATGCTGGGTGCCCTGGCCCTGGTGACGTCGTTGGCACTGACCGGGTGCGGAGACGACCAGAAGAAGGCCGCCGAGTTCGTCGGCGGCGGCGCGGCTCCGGGTACGGGCGCACCCGCGGCCGCGCAGGGGGCCGAGACCTCCGCGCCGGCTGAGAGCCTGACGGTGAGCCCGGCCGACGGGGCGAAGAACAAGCCGGTGAGCACCGAGATCAGCGCGAAGCTGCCGGGTGGCGGCACGGTGTCCTCGGTCACCCTCGCCTCGGCCGACGGCAAGCAGATCGCGGGCAGGATGCGGCTGGACGGTTCCTCCTGGGTGCCGTCGGCCCCGCTGAAGTACGGCACCGAGTACACCGCCACGGTGACCGGCACCGGCGCCGGCGGCGAGCCCCGGCAGGGCACCAGCACCTTCACCACCATGGCCAAGCCGAAGTCGATGATCAGCTCCGGCCTCTACCTCTTCGACGACAAGACGTACGGCGTGGGCATGCCGGTGGTCGTCGAGTTCCACCCGGGCATCCCGAAGAAGGACCGGGCGGCGGTGCAGAAGCGGATGTTCGTCAAGACCGACCCGCCGCAGCCGGGCGCCTGGCACTGGGTCTACAACGGCACCCAGGCCTACTACCGGGCACCGGAGTACTGGAAGCCGGGCACCACCCTCGACGTCCGGATCGCGCTGGCCGGCATGCCGTTGAGCAACGGTCGTTACGGCAATGTCGACCGTACGGCGACCGCCAAGATCGGCCGGTCCTTCGTGATGAAGGTCGACAACAACACCAAGAAGATGACCGTGTACCAGGACGGCGAGCTGGTCCGCACCCTGCCGGTCAGCCTGGGCAAGAAGAGCACTCCCTCCTCCAGCGGCACCCTGGTGGTGATGGAGAAGAAGGAGAAGACGGTCTTCGACACCATGGACGACCCCGACCCGGACAACCGGTACCGCACCGACATCGACTTCGCCCAGCGGTTGACCTGGGGTGGCGAGTACATCCACGCGGCGCCCTGGTCCGAGGGGGTGCAGGGTCGGCAGAACGTCTCGCACGGCTGCGTCAACGTCTCGATGGCGATGGGCCGCTGGCTCTTCGAGCAGACGAAGATCGGCGACCCGATCACCATCAAGGGCACCGAGCGCCGCGTCGCCCCCGGCAACGGCTGGACGGCCTGGAGCCTGAGCTGGTCGGAGTTCGTCAAGGGCAGCGCCCTGCCCGTGCCGGACGGCGGCTCCGGCCCGCTGCTGTAACACCCACCCGGTCGGGTCGGCGGTCACGCCGGCCCGACCGGAGCGGGCCCGGCCCGCGCCGGTCACTGGTGCGTGGGGGCCAGAGGAACCGAGCAGCCCTCACGAAAGCCCCACATTTTACCGGTATTCGCACTCCCCCATCGGCGTGTTTCTGTTCACGGCCGGCAACCGACCGGCGCTCTCTCGCGTCAGTGGTAGAGGATGGGGCATCGGGGACCACGACTGTGAGGGAATCATGCGAGCTACCCACCACCGGCTGACCCGGCACGCCGGGCGGCGCCGCGCACTCGCGGCGGGGCTCCTCGCCGCGACGCTGGCGCTCACCTCCGCCTGCACGGGCTCCGGCGACGACAAGCCGTCGAGCTGGCAGGGCAGCGGCGAGAGCGCCCCGAAGGCCGCGGCCACCATCACCGAGCCCAAGGCCGACGCGACCGACGTCCCGGCCTCCACCGGCATCACCTTCACCACGAAGGACGCCAAGGAGACCAGCGTCGAGCTCACGGACGCCAGCGGCAAGGCCGTCGAGGGCGAGCTCGCCGCGGACGGCAAGAGCTGGCTCCCCGCGGGCGCCCTGGAGTACGGCGAGAAGTACACCGCCACCGTCACGGCGACCGGTGACGACGGCAAGCCGGCCACCGCGACCAGCGCCTTCACCGTGATGGCCAAGCCCGACAAGCAGGTACGGATCACCAGCTTCCTCGGCGACAACCAGGTGGTCGGGGTGGGCATGCCGCTGATCGTCCGGTTCGGCCGGGCCATCCCCGAGGACTACCGCGACGACGTCCAGCGTCGGATGACCGTCACGTCCACGCCGGCGCAGGAGGGGATCTGGCACTGGTCCAGCCCCACCGAGGTCCGCTACCGCCCGAAGGAGTTCTGGCAGTCGGGCACCACCGTGTCGTACCGGGTGCAGGCCGGCGGGCTGCCGATGGGCGACGGCTGGTACGGCCGCTCCGACCTGACCGTCGACGTCAAGATCGGCCCGTCACTGGTGATGCAGGTGGACAACAAGACCAAGCGGATGACCGTCACCAGGGACGGCAAGGTCGTCAAGACGATCCCGGTCAGCCTCGGCAAGAAGAGCACCCCCTCGTCCAGCGGGACCATGGTGGTGATCGAGAAGCTGCGCAAGACCGTCTTCGACACCATGGAGGAGCTGGGCCCCGAGGAGGGGTACCGGACGAAGATCGACTACGCCCAGCGGCTCACCTGGGGCGGCGAGTTCATCCACGCCGCGCCCTGGTCGGAGGGGAAGCAGGGCAGCGTCAACGTCTCGCACGGCTGCGTCAACGTGTCGATGGCCAACGGCGCGTGGCTCTTCGCCAACACCCGCATCGGTGACCCGATCACGGTCAAGGGCACCGAGCGCAAGCTCCAGAACGGCAACGGCTGGACCGACTGGAACATGAGCTGGGACGACTACGTCAAGGGCAGCGCCCTGCCGTACGAGGAGCCGGAGGCCACCCCGAGCCCGGAGGCCACCCCCGGCGACGAGGCTCCCAGCGTGGAACCCACCCCCTGACCGGCCCGGACACGACGAAGGCCCCCTCCGCGAGGAGGGGGCCTTCGTGTCTGGGGTGACTGATGGGAATTGAACCCACGACAACCGGGACCACAACCCGGTGCTCTGCCAACTGAGCTACAGCCACCATGCCTTCCGCGCCGGTCGCCCGGGCGGTGCGGACTAATAATAGCCACACCCCGGCCGCCCCCGTCCAGCGGGTTGCGCACCGCCCGCCCGCGCGGGGCCGGCGCCGCGGTCTACAGCTGGGCGGCGATCCCCTTGGCCGTCTCCACGTCCGGTCCGGGCAGGGGTACGAAGATCGTCCGCCGGTAGTACTCCAGCTCGCGGATGCTCTCCCGAATGTCGGCCAGCGCCCGGTGGGCGAGGCCCTTCTGCGGCTGGCCGAAGTACACCCGGGGGTACCAGCGCCGGGTCAGCTCCTTGATCGAGGACACGTCGATCATGCGGTAGTGCAGGTGGGCGTCGAGGCGGGGCATGTCCCGGGCGATGAAACCCCGGTCGGTGGCGATCGAGTTGCCGCACAGCGGGGCGCTACGCGGGTCCTTGACGTGACTGGTGACGTACTCCAGCACCATGTCCTCGGCCTCGGCCAGGGTGACGGTCGAGCGCCGCACTTCCTCGGTCAGCCCCGACTTGCCGTGCATCGTGGCCACGATCTCCGGCATCGCCGCCAGGGCCGCCTCGTCGGCGTGGATGACCACGTCGACCCCCTCGCCCAGCACGTTGAGGTCGGGATCGGTGACGAGCGCGGCGACCTCGATCAGCGCGTCACCGGCGAGATCCAGCCCGGTCATCTCACAGTCGATCCAGACGAGAAGGTCAGCCACCGGGACAGACTAGCCGCAGCCCAGGTGTCGCGCCTCGGCACCGGCGGCGGACCGGACCGCTAGGGTTTCCCCGTGCCAGCAGAACCGGTCGCGCCACCCGCCGTCAGCTCCGACGACCAGGGGGGCCGGACGGTCCGTCGGGTCGTCACGGTGCTGGCGCTGGCCGCCGTGCTGCCGGCCCTCTACCTGCCCGGCATGGTGCACGACTTCTTCGACCTGAAGATCTACATGCGGGCGATGGACTGGTGGTCCTCCGGGCACCCGCTCTACGACTACGTACAGCCGGACCGGGTCCAGGGCGAGCTGTACTTCACCTATCCGCCGTTCAGCGCGCTGCTGCTGCGGCCGTTCGCGATGCTCCCGCTGGGCGTGACGATCGCCGTCTTCACCGTCCTGACCGCGATCGGCGTGATCGTGACCACCCGCTGGTTGGTCCGCCCGGTGATCGAACGGCACGGGCTGCCCCGGACGTTCACCCTCACCGTGGCGGTGCTGCTGGTGTTCGCGGTGGAGAGCACCCGGGAGACGATCACCTTCGGGCAGATCAACATGCTGCTGGTGGTGCTGATCCTGGCCGACCTGCTCTTCGCCGTACCCCGGGGGCGGCGCTGGGCCGGGGTGGGCGTGGGGCTGGCGACGGCGCTCAAGCTCTTCCCGGGCATCTTCATCGCCTACCTGCTGGTGAGCCGGCGGTGGCGGGCGGCGGTGGTGGCCAGTGTCACCGCGGCGGCGGCGACGCTGCTGGCCGCCGCGTTCGCGCCCGGGGACTCCTGGCGCTTCTGGACGCACGAGCTGTGGGCCACCAACCGGGTCGGACGCACCGACTACACCGGCAACCAGTCGCTGTTCGGGTTGCTCAGCCGGATCGACGCACCGGCCAAACCGAACCAGCTGCTCTGGCTGGCCCTGGTCGCGGTCGTCGCCGGGTACGGCCTGTGGCGGGCCGCCCGCGCCGCCCGGGCCGGTGACGAACTGGCCGGGCTGACCCTCACCGGGCTGGTCGGCGGCCTGGTCAGCCCGATCACCTGGACCCACCACATCTACTGGTTCATCCCGGCCGTGGTGGTGCTGGTGGACGCGGCGCTGCGCGCGGACCGGGACAGCGTGGCGGGGGCGCGACGTCGGCGTCGCCTGCTCGCGCTTGCGGTCGGCACGGCGTTCGTGATCATCTACGGGGTGGTGTCCTTCTTCGACTGGGGCGTGGCCCCGGCGCGTACCGACACCCCGGCGGAGTTCCTGGTGCGCAACGCCTACGTGCTGCTGGCCCTGCTGTTGCTGGTGACGCTCCCGGTGCGCCGGCGGGCGGAGCCGACCCACGGATAAGTTGCGCCAAATGGACAGATCTTCCACCGGCCTACTTTCGCCGCTAATCTGGCGACACCTACCGCAGACGTCTGTCGGGTAGCACCGATCCCCCGGTGAGGACGGCCCTCCGCGTCGGCAGCGCGGCGGGCCGTTCGCCGTGGCGGGTCAGTCCGTACCGGCGGGCCGGGGGCTCCCGGGCACCGGTTCGGCCGTCTCCTCGGGACGCTCCGGCGGCCACGGCGGCAGGTCGGCGAGGGTGGCCGGACGGCGCGCCGGGACCGCGCCGATGGCGGCCCGGGACCGCTCGGGCGCCCCGACCGACACCAACTGCCGCTCCGGCTCGGGCGCCGTGCCGAGGCCGCTGAGCGAGCTGACGCCCAGCCGACCGGCGAGCACCGGGACCTGGTCCGGCTCGACCACGAAGACCACCTCGCGCGGGCGTACCGGACGCAGCAGCACCAGCACCGCCAGCACGACCAGCAGGAGCCCGCCGGCCAGCGCACCCCAGGCCACCGGGCGGAACCAGTCCGACCGCACCTCGGCCCGCAGGTCCAGGGCGAGGTCCGCGCCGCCGTCGGGGCGCATCACCACCAGGCTCAACCGGCGGCCGGCCAGCTCACCCGGGGTCCACTCGACCGCGCCGATTCCCTCGCGTACCCAGAAGGGCGCGTCGAGCGGGGCGGCCGGGACCGCGCCGGCGGGCCCGGCGGTGGGCGCGGCGCCGGCGTCGGTCAACCGGACCGGCAACGGCCCGCGGGCCAGCGCGATCCTCTCGACCGTGACGTGCGGGACCGGGGCGAGCCAGCGGCGGACCTCGTCGGCGGGCGCCAGACCGACGAAGGCCGGCCCGTCGGCGGTACGGGCCGTCAGCCGCAGCCTCGCCTCGCCGACCCGGGTGAACGGCGCCTCCGCGCGCAGCAGCGCGTCGACGTCCTGCACCACCACCGCCCGGCCCGCGCTGCGCACCGGCTCGAAGCGGGCGCTGAAGGTGCCGTCGGTGCTCGCGTGCCGGGCGACCAGGCTGAGGCCGCCTCCCGCCAGCAGGGCGGGGATCCCCACGACCAACAGCAGCATTCCGACGAGCGACCGCACGAACCGCATCCGTTCCGTCTCCTTCGGTGACCGGGTACCCGGCCGACCTTACCGACGAGACCGCCGTGATCTGCGCATATCGCTCGGGACGGACAGCCGCCGGCCCGCCGGAGCAACTCCGACGGGCCGGCGGGCGGAGCGGGTCAGGCCTTCGGCGTCGCCTCCCGGCGGGTCCGGGCGAAGGCCAGTCCACCGAGGAGCAGACCGGCCAGCCCGGCCACCAGGCCGGCGATGGCCAGCCCGGTCGCCGTCCCATCGGAGTCCTCGTCGTCATCGTCGTCGTCGGCCGCGGCCTGCCCGGCCGGCGCCGCCCCCGGCGTGGCCGAGGCCGATGCCGAAGCCGGGGCCAGGGTGAGCACCGGCGCCGGGTTCTCCGGCTCCTCGGCGCCCGGCGTCGGCTCCTCGATCCACCGCGCGATGTTGCCGTCGGAGTACGTCTGCAAGGTCTTGAAGGCCATCCGGTCGACCTGCGGCAGCGGGCCCATCGAGACCGGGAACTCCTGGAACTGGCCCGGCTTCACCGCCGCGTCGCCGGTGGCCGTCCAGGTCAGCTTCGACACCGCCTCGGTGAGCTGGCTGCCGTGCACCTCGATCGGCGGGTCCACCTTGCGCTTCTCCACCGCCACCGTCCAGCCGGGCACCGGCATGGTGGAGACCGAGCCGACCGGCGCGTTCTCCGGCAGCACCACCTCCACCTTGGTGGTGGACGCGGTGTCGCTCTCGTTCGGCACCCGGAAGGCGAAGCGGCCGTAGGAACCCTGCGTGGCCTCCCTCGGGTTGACGGTGACGTGCGCCGAGGCGGGCCCGGCGAAGCCGAGCACCGCCGTGGTGACGGCGGCGAGCGCGAGAGCGGCGGCGGTTGCGGGGCGCCGGAGACGGATCATCTGTGGGAGAGCCTTTCTCGTTACCTGATCGGCACGGTGGCGGTCACCGTGGCCTGGTCGATGTCGGACGTGCGGGCGGTGACGCGCAGCTGCCACTCGCCGGCGCTCGGGAAGTTGATCTCCCCGGTCACGTGGTTGTCGGTCAGCGGCAGCAGCGGGATGTCGATCGGCTCGATGCCCGCCGACGGCAGCGCGGCGGTCACCTTCCACTCGGCCACCGGCTGCGGCCGGTTGTCCCTGGTGTACGCGTACAGGTGCAGCGAGTTGTTGCCCCGCTCGGCCGGATCCAGCTCCACCTGCAGCGAGTAGATCGGGCTGGTCAGCGTGGTGGAGAAGTAGCCGGCGGGGGCGCCGGCCACGTCATCGGCGGCGACCCGGGCCGGGGTGGTCTGCACCAGGGTGGCCGTCACCCCGAGCACCACCGCGGTGATCGCCAGCTCGGCCCAGATGGCCCGCCGCACCGGCACCGGACGCTGCGCGGCGGTCCGCCGCCGCACCAGCCACCGGGAGTACGCGGCCACCGCCATCACCAGCGCGAACAGCCCGACCTTGGCCAGCAGCAGCCGGCCGTACGTGGTGTCGACGAGCGGCCGCACGCCGCCCACCTCGATCAGCCCCTGCACAATCCCGGCGAGCAGCAGCGCCGCCACCGCCAGCGCCGCCCAGCGGGACCAGATCGGCAGGATCGCCCCCAGTTCCCGCTCGTCGGCGCGGCGCAGCAGGAAGACCGCGAGCATCACCAGCCCGCCCAGCCAGACCGCCATGCTGCCCAGGTGCACCGCGTCGACGGCCACCGACACGGCCGGCGCCGGGGAGGCCGCCGGGTGCCCGGCCAGCGGCCAGGTGAGCAGCCCCGCCCCGCCCAGCACGGCCAGGATGAGCGCGTCGGCTCGACCGACCGGGCCCCGGGTCAGCGGGCGCAGCAGGAACGCCGCCGCCGCGAGCAGACCCAGGCGGACCAGGTGCGCGGTGCCGTACGTGCTGCCCAGCATCTCGCTGAAGCCGGCCCCGGTGACGTCGGTCAGCCCACCCCCGGCGGTGTACGGCACCTGCAACCACAGCTCGGCCAGGGTGGCCAGCGCGAGCAGCCCGACTCCCGCCCAGGCGAGCCGGGCCGGGCCCCGGCGGGACAGCCGGTGCGGCCAGAGGGCGGCGAGCACCAGCGCCGGACCCACCACCAGCAGCAGGCCCACGTAGCCCAGGTACTTCGCCACCTTGACCGCGTTCTCCACCACCGGGTTCGCCCGGCTCTCCACCCCCGAGTCGGTCGGGGGCGTCGAGGGCGCGCCGACCGAGTAGGTGAAGGCGCCGGAGACCGGGTGGCTGTCGGCGGAGATCACCCGGTAGCTGACCAGGTAGGTGCCGCGCGGCCCGGACGGGTCCACCGGCACGGTCACCAGCGCACCCTCGAAGGTGGGCTCGCCCCGGTCGGCCCGGGAGCCGTCCGGGGCGATCACCCGGATCTTGCCGGTGACCTTGCGCACCGACTCGCTGAAGGTCAGCACCACCTCGGCCGGGGCGCTCGGCACCACGGCCGAGGCGACCGGGCTGCTGCTGGCCAGCACGGCGTGGGCGCTGGCCGGGGCGGCCGGGGCGAGCAGCAGCGCGACGAGGGTGACCAGCAGGCCGGCGGCGGTACCCAGCCGCGCGAACCAACGACGATCGACGACGTTCATGCCGGCCATGCTCGCCGACGCGACGCCCCCGCGCCGACCCGACCCCGTACCGGCGCCGGACCGGTGCGACCCCGGCCGGGCGGCGGCGGGTGGCCCCGGGACGGTCGGCCTCACCCGCGCCCCGCCACGACCGCGCGCGACCAGGGCCGGTCGGTCTCGCCGCTGACCCGGCCGAGCGCCCAGAGCAGGCCGGCCTGCACCACGGCGGCCAGGTGGCCGACCTCGTGCACCAGGGCGGTGGTGGAGTTGGCGATGTCGACCACGCTGGTGCCGGCCAGGCAGAGCGCCAGCACCAGCGCCACCGGCAGGAACGCCCGGGCCCGCTCCGGTCGCCACGCGGCCAGCGCGAAACCCACCGCGAGGGCCACGTCGAACGAGGCCATCTCCCGGCTGGTGTGCGGGTCGGCGGCCACGCCGAGCCCGGCCAGCAGCATCGGCAGCGCGATGGCGAGCTGGGCCACCGCCGCCACCGCCACCGCGACCCGCAGCACCTGACGACGGGCCGCCCGGACGGCCGCCGGCGAACGCGCGGCCAGCACCGGGTCGGCGGCGACCGCCGCCAGCACCCGGGCGGTCAGGTCCGGCACCTGCACGGAACGGACCCGGGTGAGCCGGGTCACCTGCTCGGCCCGGGCCAGCCAGGACCGGCAGTCGGCGCAGGACGCGGTGTGCGCCTCCAGCGCCGCGGCCGGTGCCTGCGGGTCCTCGCCGTCCAGCCGCGCCGACAGCGCCACGCGTACGTCGTCGCACTTCATGAGCAGGTAGTCGGGTGGCGGAGCGGGAAAGTTCCCGACGTGGGCCGGGCCATAGAAAGGGCCGAACGACCCTGCTCGCCCCGGGTACGCCGCGTAACCTCGGGTGACGTGATCCCCGCCCCGCGCGACACCACCGCCGGCCGCCCCGACGCGGCACCCGGCGCTGCGCGCGACACGGCGACGCACTGGGCGTTGCGCGCCCGCGAGGGTGATCCCCGCGCCCAGGCCGCCTTCGTCCGGGCCACCCAGGCGGAGGTGTGGCGGTTCTCCGCCGCCCTGGTCGACCCGGACACCGCCGACGACCTCACCCAGGAGACCTACCTGCGGGCGTTCCGGGCGCTGGCCGGCTTCGAGGGGCGCGCCAGCGCGCGTACCTGGCTGCTCGGCATCGCCCGGCGGGCCTGCGCCGACCACCTGCGCATCGTGGTGCGGCGGCGCCGGCTCGACGAGCGGCTCGCCGCCGACGCCCACACCGGCCGCCCGCACCCGGACCCGGCCGGGCACCTCGGCGCCGCCGACCTGGTCCGCCGGCTGCCGGCGGAGCGCCGCGAGGCGTTCGTGCTGACCCAGTTGCTCGGCCTCTCGTACGCCGAGGCGGCCGCCGTGGCCGGGGTGCCCGTCGGCACCATCCGCTCCCGGGTGGCCCGCGCCCGGCACGACCTGGTCGACGCGGTCGGCGACGCGCTGGCCGGCTGACCGGTGGAACCAATCGGCCGGACGCGACGACCAATGATCGTGACCGCACCCCGCATGCGGGCCGCCCGCTGGCCCGCCGTCCTCCCCTGGATCGGGCTGGCCGCCCGGCTCGGCCTGGCCACGGTCTGGCTCGTCGCCGGCGCCGCCAAGGTCGGTGACCTCGCCGCCTCCGGGCGTGCGGTCAACGCCTACCAGCTGCTGCCGTACGACGTTGCCACGGTGGTCGGCGCGGCGCTGCCCTTCGTGGAGCTGGCCCTCGGCGCGATCCTGCTGCTCGGACTGGCCACCCGGCTCGCCGCCGGCGTCTCCGCCGCGCTGCTGGTGGTCTTCGTCGCCGGCATCGTCTCGGCCTGGAGCCGCGGCCTGGCCATCGACTGCGGCTGCTTCGGCAGCGGCGGTCAGCTCGCCGCCGGGCAGGCCCCGAGCTACCTCCCGGAGATCCTCCGGGACCTGGGATTCCTGGCGCTGGCCGGGTTCCTGCTGATCTGGCCCCGCACCCCCGTCTCGGTGGACGGCTGGCTGACGGGCGAACCCGCCGTGGAGGACGACGATGAGTAGTCGCAAGGGGCAGCGGGACGCCGCCCGGGTGGTCCGCGAGCAACTGGCCCGGGAGAGCCGGCGCAGGCGCACGCTCTGGGCGTCCGTCGCCGCGGTCGTCGTACTGGTGATCGCCGGCCTGATCGGCTGGAGCGTCTGGTCCAGCCAGCGCGCCGACGAGTTCACCGCGCCGCCCGGCGCCAACGACGCCGGCACCGGCATCGTGATCGGCGGCGGTCCGGTCACCATCGACCTCTACGAGGACTACCTCTGCCCGGCCTGCAAGCAGTTCCAGCAGGTCAGCGGCGCCACCATCGACCAGCTGGTCAAGGACGGCAAGGCCCGGGTGGTCTTCCACCCGGTGGCCTACCTGAACCGCTTCTCCACCACGGAATACTCCACGCGCTCGTCGGCCGCCGCCGGCTGCGCCGCCCAGGGCGGCAAGTTCAAGGAGTTCACCGACGCGCTCTTCGCGCGGCAGCCACCGGAGGGCAGCGCCGGGCTCAGCAACGACGAGCTGATCGACATCGGCGCGGGCGTCGGCCTGAACCGGGACGAGTTCGGCTCCTGCGTGAAGGACGGGACGTACAAGCCGTGGACCGAGAAGGTGACCGAGGACGCCAGCAGGTCCGGCGTCACCGGCACGCCGACCATCAAGGTCAACGGCAGGGAGGTCGCCGACCGCACCCCGGCCGGGATCACCGCGGCCGTGGAGGCGGCCGGCAAGTGATCCTCGCCCTGCTCCGGCGGGCCGGCCTGGTCGCCACGGCCGCGCTGCTCACCCTGCTCGCCCTCGCCACGCCGGCCGCCGCGCACGGCGCGGACGCCCCCGACGGCACCGACTACCGCACCGAGGCGACCGGCCTCACCCCGGCCCGACCAGGCCTGACGGTACGGGCCGTCGAGGCGGGCGCCCGGCTGGAGCTGGTCAACCGCACCGGCCGGGACGTCGAGGTGATCGGCTACTCGGGTGAGCCGTACCTGCGGGTGGGCCCGGCAGGCGCGTACGAGAACAGCCGCTCCCCGGCGACGTACCTGAACCGGACGCTGGCCGGCGACACCACGCTGCCGCCCGAGGCGGACCCGGCCGCGCCGCCACAGTGGCGGCGGATCGCCGACGAGCCGCGGGTGCGCTGGCACGACCAGCGGACCCAGTGGCGGGAGTCCGGGCCGCCGGCCCAGGCCGTCGCCGACCCGAACCGGACCCACCGGGTACGCGACTGGGCCGTGCCGATGCGCGACGGCGCGGAGCAGGTGGAGATCCGGGGCACCCTGGACTGGGTGCCGCCGCCGGACCCGTACCCCTGGTGGGTGGCCGCCACGCTCGGCTTCCTGGCCGTCGCGGCGGCGGGGCTGCTGCCGGCCGGCTCGGTCGCCGGGGAGCGCGCGCTGCGCGCGGTCGGGGCGCTGCTGGCGCTCGGCGGCGCGGCGGCGGTGGTCCTGGTGGTGGGGCGGGAGCTGGACGCCGGCGCGGCGGGCGTCGGCGGGGTGCTGGCGGGGCTGCTCAGCGGGCAGATCTGGCCGCTGCTCACCGGGCTCGGGGCGATCGCCGCGGGCGGCTACGCGCTGGCCCGCCGGCCGGCCGCGGCCGACTTCGCGCTGGCGCTCTCCGGCGCCTGCCTGGCGCTCTTCGCCGGCGTCGCCAACCTCGGCGTCCTCTCCCGCGCCGTCGCCCCCGTCCCCTGGCCGGGGCAGTACGCCCGGCTGCTGCTCCTGGCGGTCCTGGTCGGCGGGGCCGGCGCGGTCGGCGCGGGGATCCTCCGCCTGCACGCCGCCTCCCGCACCGCCCCGACGGCGACGACCCACACCGAAGTGTCCGCCTGAACCGCCCGCGTCCTTCCGGTCCCCGGCCTCGCCCGGTCCGGTCCGCCGGTCGGAATCACGGCGGGGGCGTCAGGGGCGGGGCAGGGAGTGCGGGGTGAAGCCGTAGGGCAGTTCGAGGCGGTGCCGGGCCAGGAGGTCGGCGTCGCCGAGGATCTCCCGGGTGGCGGCGTCGGCGACGATGCGGCCGGCGTCCAGGATGACCGCGCGCTCGCAGAGCTCCGCCGCGTACGGCAGGTCGTGGGTCACCATCAGCAGGGTCACCGGCAGGCCGCGCAGGATCTCCGCCAGTTCCCGCCGGGCGGCCGGGTCGAGGTTGGACGAGGGCTCGTCGAGCACCAGGATCTCCGGGCGCATGGCGAGCACGGTGGCCACCGCCACCCGACGCCGCTGGCCGAAGGAGAGGTGGTGCGGGGCCCGGTCGCGGTGCTCGCTCATCTTCACCGCGGCCAGCGCCTCGTCGACCCGCTCGGCCAGCTCCGCCCCGCGCAGCCCCAGGTTCGCCGGGCCGAACGCCACGTCCTCGGCCACCGTGGGCAGGAAGAGCTGGTCGTCCGGGTCCTGGAAGACGATGCCCACCCGGCGCCGGACCTCGGCCAGCTCAGCCCGGTCCCGGCTGACCGTGAGCCCGCCGACGCTGACCGTCCCCTCGGTCGGGGTGAGGATGCCGTTGAGGTGCAGCACCAGGGTGGTCTTGCCGGCGCCGTTCGGGCCGAGCAGCGCCACCCGCTCGCCGCGCGGCACCGTCAGGTCCACCCCGTTCAGGGCGAGGTGACCGTCCGGGTACGCGTACCGGACGCCGCGGACGTCGAGGGAGACAGCGGTCTGCACGTACCCGATCATGTCAGGACGACGGCGGTGGCGGCGATGAAGACGGCCGCCAGCGGCACGGTCGCCGCCGCCAGCCACTGCCCGGCGCTCGCCGCGCCCGCGCCCTGCCAGACCGCCGGCATCCGCCCGGAATATCCCCGCGACAGCATCGCCAGGTAGACCCGCTCGCCGCGCTCGAAGGCGCGCAGGAACAGCGCCCCCACGCCGGCAGCGAAGCCGCGCAGCTGCCACAGGAAGCGCGGGTCGTCACCCCGGGACACCCGGGCCACCCGCATCCGGCGGGCCTCACCGACCAGCACGTCCAGGTAGCGCAGCATGAACGTGGCGATCTGGGTGAGGATCTCCGGGCAGCGCAGCCGGTCCAGGCCGAGGATCAGGTCACGGGTCGTCGTGGTCCCGGCCAGCAGGAGCGACGCGAGTACGCCCAGGGTGCCCTTGGCGAGGATGTTCCAGCCGCCGTAGAGGCCGTCGACGGAGAGGCTGAGCCCGACGAGCTGCACCCGCTCCCCCGCGCCCAGGAACGGCAGCGCGAACGCGAACAGCACGAACGGCAGCTCGATCGTGGCGCGCAGCAGCAGCCAGCGCAGCCCGACCCGGGCCAGCACGGCGACCCCGGTGACCAGCAGGGCGTACCCGCCGAAGGCCCAGAACGCCTCGCGCGGGGTGGCCACCACGGCGAGCGTGAAGAGCACCATCGCCGCGATCTTGACCTCGGGGGCCAGCCGGTGCACCGGCGAGGTCGCGTCCCGGTAGAGCACGTGCGCGTGTCCCGCGCCCATCCGCGTACCCCTGCTCAGCCGGCGGTGCCGGCCGGCTGCCGGTCCTCGCGCGGGGCGTCGCCGGCGTCGTCGGGGCGGGCCGGGCCGCGCCGGCGCAGCAGCCAGAAGACGCCACCGCCGACGGCGAAGGTCAGCAGCACGCCGAGCACCCCGGACAGGCCGGTGGAGAGGAAGCCGTTGTCCACTCCCCGGATGCCGTAGTCGGCCAGCGGGCTGTCGGCCAGCTCGTGGTCCTTCGCCTGCTGGGCCGGGCAGGAGCCACCGGTGATCTCGCCGTCGGCGTCGACCGTGCAGCCCTTGAGCAGGGACGAGTCCAGCCCGTCCGGGTGCGACGAGGCGTAGTTGCTGACCACACCGGCGAGCAGCAGCGCCACCAGCAGGCCGACGGCCACGAAACCCCAGGAACGCTTCCTCACCGGACACCTCCGACGGCCGGGACGGGCGCCGGCGTCGCCGGCTTCAGGGCGCGCAGCGCGTACACCAGATCGGGCCGGACCTTGGCGACGGTGACCACGGTGGTCGCGGTGATCAGGCCCTCGCCGATGCCGATCAGCAGGTGGACCCCGGCCATCGTGCCGGCCAGGCCGGTGATGTTGCCGCCCAGGTCGGTGGTGCCACCCAGCCAGTACTGGAAGACGAAGCCCTGGGCCGCCACCACCACGCTGAGCAGCGCGGAGACGAACGCGGTCACGCCCAGCCCGGCCGGCGTGCGGGGCAGCACCCGCAGCAGCCCGGCGATCAGCAGGTACGCCGCGGCGGTGCCGAGGATCGCCATGTTGGTGATGTTCAGGCCGAGCATCGCGACGCCGCCGTCACCGAAGACCAGTGCCTGCACGACCAGCACCACCGCCACGCAGAGCGCGCCCACCCAGGGGCCGACCAGCAGCGCGGCGAGCGCGCCACCGAGCAGGTGGCCGCTCACCCCGGCGGTGAAGATCGGGAAGTTGAGCATCTGCACGGCGAAGATGAAGGCGGCGACCAGGCCGGCCATCGGGGCCAGCCGATCGTCCAGGTCGCGCCGGCCGCGCAGCACGCAGAAGGTCAGTGCGGCGAGCGCGACGGCCGCGAAGATCCCCGCCACGGGACCGTTGATGATCCCGTTCGAGATGTGCATCGCCAGGGTGTCCACACCGCGCAGCCTATTTGGCAGACCATGTTGTTGCCAAGACTTGGCAACAAGCCATGGTCTTGATCACCACCCGGCCCGGCGCGCGTCGCCCGACGCCGTCCCGGACGGCGGTAAGGTCGCTGCCATGACCGCGCCCGACCGCCTCAACCCCGGCGACCCCGCCCCCGACTTCACCCTGCCGACCGACACCGGCGAGACGCTCTCCCTGGCCGACCTGTGCGGCCGCCGGGTCATCCTGTACGCCTACCCGGCCGCGATGACCCCCGGCTGCACCAAGCAGGCCTGCGACTTCCGCGACTCGCTCGCCTCGCTCCAGGCCGCCGGCTACGAGGTCGTCGGCATCTCCCCCGACAAGCCGGAGAAGCTGGCGAAGTTCCGCGAGCGCGACGCCATCACCTTCCCGCTGGTCGCCGACGCCGACAAGGCGGTGCTCACCGCGTACGGCGCGTACGGCGAGAAGCAGATGTACGGCCGGACGGTGACCGGGGTGATCCGCTCCACGTTCGTCATCGACCCGGACGGGAAGATCGAGCGGGCCCTCTACAACGTCAAGGCCACCGGGCACGTGGCGAAGCTGCGGCGGGACCTCGGCCTCGACTGAGGCTGTCACACCCGGCCGGTACGGTCCGTACGTGGTCCGATACCGGTACACGCCCGAGGCGCTCGCCGAGGCGGCCGCCGCCGCACATTCCATCGCCGGGGTGATGCGGCTGCTCGGCGTCCGCATCAGCGGTGGGTCTCACGCGCACATCAGCCGGCAGTTGAAGCGGTTCGGCATCGACACGTCGCACTTCACCGGCAACGCACCCAACAAGGGCCGCCGGGGCGAACGGCGGACCACTTCCTCGCAACTGCTGGTGCGCTTGCCGCAGGGTGCCCGCCGCACACCGGGCAGCCGGTTGAAGTGGGCACTACGGGACATCGGCGTCCCCGAGGAGTGCGAGGAGTGCGCCATCGGGCCGACGTGGCGGGGTCGCCCGCTGATCCTGCACGTCGATCACATCGACGGTGACTTCCTCGACAACCGCCCGCCGAACCTGCGGCTGCTCTGCCCGAACTGCCACAGTCAGACAGCCACCTACGCCGGCCGCAATCGAGGTCCCGCAACGCCGCCCACTGAAGTTCCGTGGACGCCACCCCGGCTGCCGGCACCACTCGCGCCGGACGCCGTGGCGGAGCTGATCAGACAGGTGGAAGCCGGCGTCCTCCGCCCGGTCGACGCGGCGAGAAGCATCGGCTGTCACCGCAACCACCTCCCGCGTCTTCGCCGACGACTCGCCACCACCGGCACGGTTACTCCCGCACCCCGACGGCCTTCCGGACCAGCACCACGGCCCACTCACCACGAGACGGTCGTGCGGTACGCCCTGGCGAACCCCGCACTCGGCCCGCGAAAGCTGGCCGATCTCATCCGGGAGTCGTCCGGCGGCGAATGCGTGGTCAGCCACGGCACGGTGTCGAACATCCTCCGGCGAGCGGGACTGCACACCGTTTCGGCGCGACGCTCTAGACTCAGCGGGTCGGCGGGAGTGGCGTAACGGCAGCCGCGCGGGCCTTAGGAGCCCGTGTCCGAGAGGACGTGGGGGTTCGAATCCCCTCTCCCGCACCAGGCGGCACTGTCAGGCGCGTCACCATCGCGGGCTCACGCCGCGCCTGTTCGTCAGGATTGCCGGCGTGAGTCTGCGCTTCGTCCTCGACCCCGATCTCACCCCTGACCTGCGCGAGGGGATCGTCGACCTCTGGGTCGACGTCACCAACGCCGGCGGCGCGGTCGGCTTCGTCGCCCCGGTCGGCGCCGCCGAGGTCCGTCCGGTCGCCGAGCGGACCCTCGCCGACATCACTGACGGGCCGGACCGGCTGCTCGTCGGGTACGAGGGCGACTGCCTCGTCGCCGTGCTGATCTTCGCGGACAACCGGTTCCGCCTGAAGACGCACTGGGGCATCCTCAAGCGGGTGATGGTCCACCCGGACACCCAGGGCCGGGGCTACGGCCTCGACCTGATGCGGGAGGCGGCGCGCCGCGCCCCGGAGCTGGGCTGGCGGGCGCTGCACGTGACGGTGCGGGGCGGGCTCGGCCTGGAGAGGTTCTACGCCCGGCTCGGCTACCGGGAGATCGGGCGGCTGCCGGGCGCGCTGCGGGTGGCGCCCGGCGACGACCGCGACGAGATCCTCATGTGGCGGGACCTGGACGAGCCGGCGGGCTGACGGTCAGCCACCGCAACCGGCCGCCCGGTTGGGCTCCGCCGGCGTCACCGCCGCGTCGAGCACGGCCCGCGGGGAGGCGGCCGCCGCGAGGCCGGGCGACGCCGACACCGACGCTGAGGTCGACCGGCTGGGGCGCGCCGACGGCGTCCGTACCGGCGTGGTGGCCCTGGCGGGGGCGGCACCGCCGTACATCCTGACCGTGCTGCGCTGCACCTGGCCCGGCGCCATCCGGATGCCGGTGGCGCTGGCGCGGTGGCCGTACACGTCGGTCACCCGGATGGCGTACGGCCCGGGGCCCGCGCCGGATTCGATCAGCCAGTAGTTGTAGTCCTGCCGCGCGGCACCGCGCCAGGCGCCGGAGCTGCCCTGCCGCACCCCGACCGAGCGCAGCGGGTTGCCGTGCTGGCCGACGAGCACGGCGAACCACCACTGCGAGGCGCCCTCCTTGATCCGGAAGGTCAGCGGGCCGGGTAGCGGCGGGTCGACCACCGCGCGGTAGCTGATCCCGACGACGCCCTGCACCGGGTCGGCGATCTCGGCGAACGCCTCCCGGGACAGGTCGAGGTGACCGGGTTCGCACTCCGGGCACTGGTCCATGACCAGCACCCGGACGGTCCCGCGCGGCCCGGTGACGTCGAGGAAGCCGCCGCAGGCGGCGCCGGCCGCGTACTCGGACGGGCCGAGGGCGACGTAGCGGCGGTTGGCCGGCGCGGACGGGTAGGAGCAGTTGCCGCCCGCGCCCTTCGAGTCGTAGAAGGTGGCCTTTCCCTTGTGGACGGTGGTGCCGGCGGGCGGCGCGGCGAGCGCCCGGGGCGCGGCGCAGGCGGGTGCGGCGCCGGAGCGCAGGGCGAGGCTGAGCCCCAGCACGGTGGCGAGCGCCGCGACGCCGCCGGCGACCAGCCAGCGGGTACGGGCGGAGCGGAGGGCCCGGCGGCGGCCCGCCGTGGGACGGGGGGCGGGGTCGCCGGGAGCGCTGCCGTCGGTCACGCCGGTCGATGTTGCCGGACCGGTACGCGGGCGACAAGCCGGCTAAGCGAAAGCTAAGCCGGCGGCCTCAACGCCCGGAGCGTCCTCACCAAGCCGCGCCGATGCCGTCGCCGGGGTACCAGTGGTCGCGCGGGGTCTCCCGGTAGGCGAGGAAGCGCCGGCCGGTGCGTTCGGCGTGGGCGGCGAGCACGTCGGTGTGGGTGACGTTGTCGGTGAGCAGCAACGCGCCGGGGGCGAGCTTCGGCTCGACCGCCTCGAATTCGCGCTTCTCGTGGGCCCGGCTGTGGTCGCTGTCGTGCAGGAACAGGTCGACGGGCCGGTCCAGCGCGGCGATGGAGGCGATGGAGTCCCCGATGACCAGGTCGACCACATCGGACCAGGGTGCGGTACGGGCGAGGTAGCCGGCCTCCGGGTTGATGTCCAGCGAGGTGAGCCGCCCGGGGTGCCCGTCGGCGGCGTTGCGCAGCAGCGCGGCGGCGAGCACGCAGCTGCCCAGCCCCTTGTCGACACCGGTTTCGACGACGTGGCTGGGCCGGGTGGCGCGGACGATGGCGTACCAGCCGACGCGCCGGGCGTACCGGACCTGCTTGTCGGCCAGGCCGCGGCGGGCGGCGCCGGCGGTGGCCCGCTCGATGTGGCCGCGCAGCGTGTCGTCGGACTCGATCTCCTCGACGTACGCGCGGACCTGCTTGACGGGGGTGTCGCAGACGACGCTGACGAACCAGGTCAGGTGCTGGCGGCTCAGCTTGGTCAGCTCGTAGGTGTAGTTGTGGTGTTCACGGGAGGTGAACAACCAGCGGGCGGAGGTACGGATGACCCTGGCGTCGTGCCGGGCGACGCGGCCGAGCCGCTTCGGGAAGGCGGCGACCGGCGCGAGGCGGGTGCGGGCGATGGCCCGGCGAAGCGTCGTTGCGTCCACGTCGAGGTTGTACCAGGTGAAGGTGAAGAGTGGCGAAGAAAGTTTTGGATTCACCGACCGGCTGACGGGGGCTGACCGTCCGGACGAGGGTCCCCGGAGGCAAACGTGAGTCAGTAGCATCGCGGCCATGTCAGATCGCCAGCAGCTCGCCGACTCCGAACCGCGCTTTTTCGCGTCCGAAGAGGATGTCGACGCTACGGGCCAGCCGTCCGCTCCGACTCCGCGTCGCCGTCGCGGCCGGCGTATCGCCCTGATTGTGCTGCTGGTGCTGGCGCTGCTGGCCGGCGGCGGTCTCCTCGCGGGTGGGTTGTACTACCGCTCGATCAACTCTTCCATCGAGCGGGTCGACGCGTTCCAGGACGTGCCCCAGGCGTCCCGGCCCCAGCCCGTGGCAGAGGCTGAGGGCGCCATGAACATCATGATTCTGGGCAGCGACTCCCGCGACCACGAGAACAGTTCGGGTTCTCGGAGTGACACCATCATCCTGGCCCACCTGACCAAGGACCGGTCGAGCGCCCAGCTCATCTCGATTCCTCGGGACACCTGGGTGCACGTACCGAGGTCGAAGAGCGGACGCGGTGGCAGGGACGCCAAGATCAATGCAGCCTACGCGTGGGGTGGCGTCCCGCTGATGGTTCAGACGGTGGAAGAGTTCACGAAGGTCCGGATCGACCACGTGACAATGGTCGACTTCGCCGGCTTCAAGGAGATCGTCGACGCGCTGGGTGGCGTCGAGGTCGATGTGGAGAAGAGCTTCACCACGAAGTACTCGCTCGATCCGAGCGGTAGCCGGACCTTCGTCGGGGGTCGGCAGACCTTGGACGGGGCGGCCGCGCTGGACTACGCGCGCGAGCGGCACGCCTTCGCCGACGGCGACTTCGCTCGGATCCGACACCAGCAACAGGTAATCAAGGCGATCCTGGACAAGGCGGCCTCCGGCGGTGTGCTGGCCAGCCCCGGCAAGCTGAACTCGTTCGTCAAGGCCACTGCGGACGCGGTGGCGGTGGACGAGTCGCTGTCCCTGGTGGACCTGGCGATGAAGCTTCGTCACCTGCGAAGCGGCAACCTCAAGTTCTTCACCTGCCCGAGCAAGGGTACGGGCCGGGTCGGCACCGAAAGCGTCGTTTTCGCGGACACGGCGAAGGCCAAGACCCTTTTCGACGCGGTCCGCCGCGACTCGGTGTCCGAGATCGTGGCTGCCGGATCGTAGGACGTCGAATCACCTCGCCGGGTCTGGTGGCGCAACGGGCTCGCTCGTATCCTTCGATCGCCCTTGGCGCTTTCACATCTTGCCGGGGGTTCACGGGGAGGAACGACCATGGCACGCCCACCGGGGACAGGCCACGATGCTGCGACCGCAACGCACCTCGGTGGACCGCAGCAGCAGTCGGCACCGCGAGGTGACTCGGCCCGCGGCGAGGAAACTCCTGCGGAAGTCCCTTCCGTCCGAGTGGCGGGCGAACCGCCCGCCACGACGCAGACGCGCGCCGGCCTCGACACGACCAAGGTGCTGCCGTACGCCGGCTCCCGGGCCTCGAAGCGCACCCGCCGGCTCCGGGCCTGGATGATGACGGTCCCCATCGACGTCGTCGCGCTGCTCACCCCGCTGCTGGTGACCCAGAACTACTGGCGCGCGACCCTGGTCAACGCCGGCCTCACGGTGGCCTTGTTCGCGGCCGGCGGGCTCTATCGGCCCCGCCGGCACGTCAGCTTCCTGGACGAACTGCCCAGCCTCGGTGGCCGGCTGCTGGCATCCGGCGCCGTAGTGGCCATCATCGCGGCCGAGCGTCACGACTCGGTGCCGTACGTGAGCGGTTTCATGCATGGCATGGCGCTCTCCGCCGGTCTGGTGATCGTCGGCCGTGCGTTCAGCCGGAACTTCCTGATCCTCGCGCGCAAGCGTCGGTGGGTGGAGCACAACGCCATCGTCATCGGCAGCGGTCCGATCGGCGTCGAACTCGCCCGGCTGCTCCGGCGCTACCCGCAGTACGGACTGCGGTTCGTCGGCTGTGTCGACGCCTCGTCGCGGGAGGGCGTCGGATCGCTTCCACTGATCGGCACCCTCGACGAACTCGAACAACTCACCAGGCTGCTGGACTGCGAGGTCCTGGTCGTCGCCGACCCGGACTGCCCGGAGTCCACCCTGATGGAGATCCTGCTCCGGCCCGCCAGCTCGCGCTGCGACCTCTGGGTCGCGCAGCGCCTCTGGGGTTCCCGGTCACAAGGCGGATACCCCGACCACGTCGGAGCCATCCCCATCGTCAAGATCGGTGACACCACGCTCGCCGGTCCACGGTGGACCGCGAAGCGTGCCTCCGACGTGGTCTTCGCGACGGTGGCGATGATCACACTGAGTCCGGTGCTCCTGCTCTGCGCGATCGCGACGTTCCTCGACGGTGGCCGCGGCATCTTCTTCCGTCAGGAACGGATCGGCCGGTACGGCAAGCCGTTCAAGGTCATCAAGTTCCGCTCGATGCGCCCGGTCGACGAGCACGAGTCGCAGACGAACTGGTCCATCGGGCACGACCAGCGGGTCGGGCCGATCGGGCGGTTCATGCGCCGTACGTCGCTGGACGAGCTGCCTCAGCTCTGGAACATTCTGCGCGGCGAGATGAGCGTGGTGGGGCCGCGGCCGGAACGGCCGTATTTCGTCGAGAAGTTCTCGGTCGAGTATCCGAACTACGCGATGCGCCACCGGGTCCCCGTCGGACTCACCGGACTCGCGCAGGTCAGTGGCCTCCGAGGCGACACGCCGATCTCCGACCGGGCGAGGTTCGACAACTACTACGTCGAGCACTGGTCGCTCTGGCTCGACATCAAGATCGTGCTGCGCACCGTTGCGCAGGTGCTCCGCGGTGGTGGGCGTTGACCGGCCTCGGCTGCCGAGGGCGATTGCGGGTGAAGCATCGTTCGGGTAAAAAGTGCCAGCACCATGGAACTGGTCGTACCCGTCCCCGTGCGGCACCGTTTGGGGGAGACGAGTGACAGGCGTTCCGCTGGTCGACGCCGCTCAGTCGTCGCCGGACCTCGACCCGGACCCTCCCCGCCGGCCCCGGGTGCCACAGCTGCTCCGGCGGCTCGCCGCACCCGAACACCTCTACCTCGCCGCCCTCGGCCTGACCGGCCTGGCCGCGGTCACGTCGGTGACACTGCCCGCAGCGGAGCGCGGCGAGCTCGCCGCGAACATGGTGAGCGCGACGCTGGGCGCCGCCATCGGCGGACTGTCGCTGGACACGTTCCTGTTGTCCCGCCCGGCCGGGTGGGTCTTCTCCCGGGGTCGGACGTGGGTCCTCGCGATCCTCGGGATCTCGGTGCTGCTCTCCGGGGTCGCCGCCGCACTGCTCACGACGGTGGCCGGAGTCGGCAGTTACCTCGTCGGCGTGGGATCCGCCGCAGGCCTGACCGTCTTCAACACGGTGTCGTCGATCGCGCTGCGGCAGAAGAGCTTCCGACTCGTCTACGCGATCCGGGCCGCGAGCGGGGCGGTCCTGGTCGGCGGTTACGCCGCCCTCTATGCCGCCGGTCGGCTCGACGGCGGCCTGTGGAGCCTGGCCTGGCTCGGCGTTCAGTGGCTCAGCGCGCTGGTCGTGTGCGGCCTGGTGCTGGGAATGGTCCGGCGGTTCGGGTCAGCCCCGGCAGCCACGGCCACGGGATCGGACTACCGGGCCGACGCGCTCGCGGTGGGAAACCTGCATGTCGGAATCTTCGCGCAGATGATGACGCTGCGGTTCAACCAGATCCTGGTGGCCAGGTTCGTCGGCGCCGGTGCGCTCGGCGTCTACGCCCTGGCCGTCGCGGCGTTGGAGTTCGCACAGGCCGGTGCCGTGGTGCGCGCGCAGCGGATTCTCGCCGACCGGAACGGCGCGGACGGGCCGGACCCGACCAAAGCCGTGGTCAAGGCCGCCCTACCGGTGGCCCTGGCCGCCGTCGTCGGACTCGCCGTGCTGGGCTTCCTGCAGCCGGAGTACCGGCACGCGTGGATTCTCGGTCTCCTTCTCCTGCCCGGTTCACTGGCCACGGCGGCCGGCAAGAGCTGGAGTGCCCTGCTGTTGAAGAGACGGGGCGAGAAGGCGACCACCGTCGTCGCCCTGGTCACGGTCGCGGTGGCGATTCCCGCGTATTTCGGGATCATTCCCTGGGCCGGAGTGGTCGGTGCCGCGATCGCCTCCTCGCTCGCCTACGCCGTACACGCTTTCGCGTCGAGAGCGAGCCTGCGCCGGGCGCAGCCGCCGAACCATGGGACGGTGTGAGATGGATGTCTCGATTGTGGTCCTCGCCTGGGAGGACTTCGAGCGCACCCGAGCGTGCGTCCGGTCGCTGCCGAGTGAGGCGGAGATCGTCGTTGTGGACAACGGCAGCTCCGCGGAGATCCGGCAGGCGCTGAGCGGGTTCTGCGCCCAGCAGGGCGTCAGGTACGTCCAATCCGGCTCGAATCTGGGGTACGCCAGGGGAATGAACCTCGGCGTGCGCCACACGAGCAGGGCGAACGTCATCCTCTCCAACAACGACATCATCGTGCACGCTGATGCCGTGGCCCGTCTGGTGGCCACCCTCGCCGATCCCACGGTGGGCGCGGCCTTCCCCGCGGTGGTGACACCGGAAGGCGTGCCGCAGACGGAGGGCGGGCGGTTCCTAACCATGCGGGTCGGGCTCGCCCACGCCACCGGGCTGAGCCTCGTGGCGCCGCGCCTGCGGATCGTCGCGCCGCCGGAAGAGGCGGACTGGCTGACCGGGCCCTTCGTCGCCCTGCGCCGGAGCACCTTCGACACCATCGGCGGGGTCGACGAGACGTCCTTCTTCTATTCGGAGGACATGCGGCTGTGCTGGGCCGTGCGCCAGCAGGGCATGCGGCTGGCGTACGTGCGGGACGCCGTGATCACGCACGAGGACGACGCGACGGCCAAGCGCCGCTGGTCCGAGGAGGAAATCTCCCAACGGCGTACCCGGGAGTTCATCCGGGCGAGCCGGGACATGGGGGGCAGGCGCGGCCACGTCGCCGCGACGGCGTACGTCTGCGGGACGGTGCTGCGGGCGGCCGTGGGCGGCAACCCGGTTCGCCGCGCCATCGCGCGCGGCGCCGTCGAGGGGCTGCGTGCCTCGTGAAGGTGCTGTTCGTCTGCACCACCGGTGGCTCCGGACGTCGGCAACTCGGTGGCGCCGAACGGATCCTGACGGAAATCATCCCCGCCCACGCCAGGACGGGCGTCGAGGTGGTCGCCGCCACGTCGGACGACGAGGTGGGCCGGGCGTTGCGCGAGGCGGAAGTGCCCTGGATCGGACTCAGCGCGGCCAGCCGGATGGACCTGGCCTATGCCCGGGAGATCCGTCGTCTCGTCCGCGAGGTACGGCCGGATGTGGTCTGCGCCCACCTGCTGTCGGCGGCTATGCACTCGCGGGCCGCGCTGAGCACGGAGCGTCCGCGAACACCCCTCGTGGTCACCCTGCACAACAGCCTCTGGCAGTACCGGGACACCGCCGAATCACTTCAGCGGAAGGCCGCCGTCCAGTCCAACATCACACTGGATCTGGCCATGCGCCGCCTACGGCCGCATGCGACCGTCGCGGTGTCCGAGTTCGAGGCCGCCGAGCTGCGCGACCGTGGCCGGGTCAGGGACGTCCACCTGATCCCGAACCCACTGCCGGCCACCTGGCCCGGTCCGAAACCGGCCGGCACGCTGAGACCCGACCGGCGGCCGGTCGTCGGCTATCTCGGCCGGTTGGAGAAGGAAAAAGGGGCTGACCTGCTCCCCGAGGTCGCCTCGTGCCTGCCGGACGCGGACTTCAAGGTGGCCGGCGCCGGCTCGCTGCCGATCGCGGCCCGGCCGAACCTCGAACTCGTCGGGCGGGTCACCGCGGCGGAGTTCCTGCGGCAGATCGACTGCCTGCTGGTGCCGTCCCGGGTCGAGTCGTTCGGGCTCAGCGCGCTCGAAGCGTTGTCCCTGGGCGTTCCCGTGGTGCACACCGGGGCCGGCGGCCTGGCCGAGGTCACCCGGCACGCCACCGACACCCTGGCGATCCGGGCGGACCTCACACCCACCGCGCTGGCCGGGGCCGTCCGCGAGGCGCTCGGCCGCGCCGGGTCCTCGGACGATCGACAACGGGTGGCGGAGTGGTACGCCGAGGAATACGCCTTCGACCGGTGCGTGACGCGCTGGCAGAGCCTGTACCGGTCGCTGCTGTGAGCAGCATCTACCTGATCAGTGATCGGATGAGAGTGGTGCCCGAGTGGCGACAGAGCTGACCATCGTCACGGTGCTCTACCGGTCCGGGGACATGCTCGCCGAAACGCTCCCGACCTGGGCACGCAGCGCCGCGGGGCTCCCGGTGCGGTTCATCTTCGCCGACAACTGGCCCGACGACGGGTGCGAGAAGGTCATCGTCGGCTGCCTGGAGGATGACCGGTACGAGTACCTTGCCGACTCGTCGAACCCGGGCTTCGCGGCCGGCTGCAACCGGGCGGTCGCGGCCGCCACCACGAGCCACGTGCTGCTGCTGAATCCGGACGTCTGGCTGCCCGACGACGCGCTGGCCCGCATCTGCGCCGCCGTCGCGGAGCACCCCGACGCCCCTGTGGCGGTCGGCCTGGCCATGCACGGCGGCGAGTACGTCGGCATCGACCTGAACCCGATCTCGCTCTTCATCGACCGGTCGGCGGCGGTGTCGCGGGCCCCACTGGGTCCGTCGGGCGGCGCAGCGGTCTTCCCCACCGAACTGTTCCGCCGGTTCGGTGGGTTCTACGAGCACCTGTTCGCCTGGGGTGAGGACGCCGACCTCGCCTTCCGGCTCTATGCCTCGGGTCTGCGTACGCACGGGCTGGACCTCGTGCTGCCGCATGCCGGCGGCCACAGCGTCGACGGCGACCAGAAGCTTCAGGGATTCCGTGCCTTCCTGCTGGCCCGCAACCGGCTTCTGGTCGCGGCTCGGACCCTCACCTGGCCGCTGATGCTCGTCGCGGTGCCGGTCCTCGCGTTGGCGCACGTCGCGCTGGCCGCCCGACGGATGCGTCAGGGCCTGCTGCGACCGTTCCTGCGGGGGGTGGGACGTGGCCTGGTGGAGGGGCCGGCCGCCCGCCGGCAGTGGAACGGCAGGCGGTTCGGCTTCGCATCCCTGCTCAGCTACCTGACGGTTCGGAGAGCGTGATGACAGGACACCGGTGGAGTGTCGTGACGGTCACCTACAACTCGGCGGACACGCTGCGCCGGTGCTGGCACGGTGAGACCAAGCCGTACGAGTGGATCATCGTGGACAACTGTTCCGCCGACGACTCGGCGACGGTGGCGGAGGAACTGGGCGCGCGGGTCATCCGGCTGCCGGAGAACGTCGGCTTCGCCAGGGCCAACAATGTCGCTCTCCGCGAGGTGGCGGGCGAGTACATCCTGTTCGCGAACCCGGACCTCGAGATCCGTCCGGACGGCCTCGACGTGCTGCGGCGGCATCTCGACGCACACGGCGGCCTAGTAGCGCCCCAACTGCTCTCGTCGGACGGGGTTCCGCAGGCCAACGGGCGTGGCTTCCCGTACGCGACCGCGAAGCTTGGCAACCGGAAGGTCTGGCCGCTGTCCCGGCTGCACGCCTCGTACCGGATGGTGGCGGAACCGGGCGAGGCGCGCTACGTCGCCTGGGTCATGGGTGCGGCCGTCGCGGGCCGCACCGCGGACGTCAGCGAGCTGGGTGGCTGGAACGAGCGGTTCTTCCTCTACTACGAGGATCACGAGCTCGGGCTGCGCGCCTGGCGGCACGGCCTTCCCGTCACGCTGCTCGGTGACGTGCGGTGGATCCACCACTGGGGCCGCGCGACGAACTCGTTCCGCTGGTCCAAGGCGCACACCCTGGAATTGCGGAGCGCCCGGACCTTCTTCGGCCTGTTCCCCGAGTTCCTGGTCGGGTTGCCGCCGGCCGCCCGACGGCACCGGCAGGCCGCGCGCCTGATCGGATCGCCGGTGCCGCGCCCGGCGGCCAACGGCGCGGACGGGCCTGTGCCGGTTCCCGGCCCGGCGACCGGCGCCTGACGAGCTCCGGGACACACCTCAGCGCACGCCCGAGGGGACTCCGTTCTCCTCGGGGGTGCGCTCCGACGTACGAGGGCGCCACGGCCCCGGGACGAGTGCCCCCAGCGGCCGGGCCGACAGCGACGGGTGGTCCGCGGCGCCCAACGCCACCGCCAGGAGCAGCACGGCCACCGCTCCCAGCCACAGCCACACGTCGAAGAAGAAGACCTGCGCGGCGAATCCCACCAGCAGGACACGGGCGGCCACCGACCGGAGGTACCGGAAGAGCACCACCAGGAGCGACAGCAGGCAGGCCAGTCCGATCAGGCCGTAGTTGTACCAGAAGGTCAGGTAGGTGTTGTCGAAAACCTGCGCCTGACCGTCGCCGATGCCGACGTGCTCCAGGTACCGCACGTTGGCTTCCGGCCCGTTACCGAAGACGACCGTGGACCAGTCCCGGGTGATGCCGTCCCAGACGACACTGATCCGGGTAAAGCGCGCGTCCGCGCTGGCCGGATCGGAGAACCGTGATCCCGCCACGTCGACGGCATCGACGGTGCCGGGGGCGGGAGCGGCGGACGTGGGCGCGGGAGCGGCGGATCTGGTGGCCGGAGCGGCGGAACTCGGCTCAGGAGCCGCAGAACTCGGGGCGGCAGCCGCGGGACTCGGTGCAGCGGCCCCGGAGGCGGGGGTGGCGGCCCCGGAACTCGGGGCGGGAGCCGCGGAGGCAGGGTCGGCAGCGGCTGGCGTCGGCGCGAGCGCGGCCTCGCTCGACGCCGGCATGGGAGTGGCAGGTGGGAGGAAGGACGGGCTGACCGCCACGACCGCGTAGGCGATCGCGGCGACGGCGACCGCGCTGCCCACACCGCGCCAGGAGACCTTCCGCCACTGGAGGAACAGCCAGGTCGCGAGAGCAAGAATCATGCCGACCCATGCGCTGCGCGTACCCGACAGCACCAGACCCACCAGGTTGGCGGTGAAGGGGACGTACCAGAACCTGCCCCGGAGGGTCAGCGCGACGAGCGCCATCGCCATGGCGAAGGTCCCGTAGATGATGGGATGCCCCGACAGGCCCACCGCCCGGGTGTTGTCGAAGGCGGAGGTGTACGTCCAGTCGTACGCCAACTGGTCGAAGATCGGCCAGGTGCGGGAGAGGGTCTGGTACTTCGCGAAGACGGCAACGGCGACGCTGAACCAGGTGAGCGCCTCGGCCACCCGACTGATCGTCCACGGGTCACGGCGCGCCTCCTCGATGAGGTGCCAGCCCAGGACGCCGAAGCACAGCAGGGGCGCGACACCGACGACCACCGGCTTGGCTCCGTGCCAGTGGACGATCCCGGCGAGCACCGCGCACGCCGGGAGGAGGAGCGCCCCGACGACCATCGGCCGCTGCCACCCGTCGCGTTCGGCGCGACGCACCCGTCCCCAGCAGACGAGGATGAACAGGACCAGCAGCAGCGTGTACGAGGGGTTGGTCGGGTAGCCGAAGTCGATGGTCACCGGGACGGCGAAGGCGACGACGAAGATGGCCCACACGATCCGGGTGGGTTCCGTCATCGCCCAGCCGAGCAGGGCACCGACGCCGACCGCGAGCGCCCACTCCCACCTGCCCGTCACCAGGAACCAGGCCGCCAGGACGGCAAGGCCGACGCTGAGAACAAGCAGCCCGCGCCCCGACCCCGCGATCTTGGAAGTCAACTCTCGCACCGTGCGATCGTACGTACCAGCCGGCGAAAGTGGGCACCCGGTCTGCGGCCCGCACGCCCCGTTTCCGGACGGGCCGAGGCGGCCCACCGGCGCCCGGCCGGAGCAGCTACTGTGGACCGCTCCCGGGCCACCTGCCCGGAGTGGGTTAGGGTGACGCCCGGCCGGTCGGCAGTCGGGATAGGGACCTGCGTGGTTGCACAATTGGAACCAGCGGACGTCGGCACGGCCGACGCACCGGTGGCCGTCACGCGCAGGCCCCGCCCGACCGTACGGGACATCGCCGCCGTCGCCGTTCTGCTGGAACTCATCCCGGTCGTGCACGATGTCAGGACCATGCTGTCGGCGCCGTACTGGGTCGACGAGGCGTGGGTGGCGCTGTCCGTGCGGTTCCCGCTCGGCGACCTGCCGGTGACCACCTCGTCGAGCCCGATCGGCTGGAGCTTCCTGCTGCGGCTGGTCCCGGACACCGACCAGCTGCGGTTGGTACCGCTGGTGTTCCACGGGCTCGTGGTCGTCGCGGCGTACATGTTCGGCCGCTCGCTGCGTTGGGCGACGCCGGGTCGGGGCATCGTGGCGGGCACGGCCTGCGCGGTGACGGTCCTGCTCCTGCCCGCTCAACAGGTCCGCCACGACCTCAAGCAGTACACCGCCGACGCCGCCGTCGCGGTGGCTCTGCTCGTCCTGGTCTCGTGGACCGAACACTCCTGGTCCAGGAGGCGGCTCGGTGTGCTCACCGCCGTGGTCGCCGTGGGGGTGCTGGTCAGCCACGTGACGGCGATCGTCGCACCGTGCGCGTTCGGCGCGCTGATGCTGACCACCGCGATCCGGCGGCAGTGGCCCCGGCTCGTCGAGGTGACCCTGGCCGGGCTCAACGCCGGAGTGATCGTCACGGCCGTCTACTTCGGCATCTCCGCGCGGGGGCGGAACGAGGCGATGGAGCGGTACTGGGTCGACAGCTTCCCCGCGCCGACCGAGCTACCCGGCTACCTCGGTCGGCAGTTCGAGCTCCTGTCCCCGGTGGTCGGTGCCCCAGGGCTGGTCGTCACCGGCCTGCTCGTCGCCGGCACGCTGACCCTGTTACGGCGTGGCCGCCCCGCCACCGCGACCGCCGTGACCCTGCTGCCGCTGGTGGTGGTGACGCTGGGCATCGCGGGGGTCTACCCGCTGCTGGAACTGCGTACCTCACACTTCCTGCTCGTGACGATGGCGGCGGTGGCCGGGATCGGGGTCGCCGGTCTGGCGGACCGGGCGGCGGTACTGGCCCGCCGCGGGCTTCCCCGGGTCCGGCCGGCGGTCCTGGCCGCGGGGATCTGCGCGGTCCTGCTCGGGGCGTTCGGCATCGGCAACAGCCGTTGGTACCGGTTCGACGGGAACGAATCGGGGCTCTACTACACCGCGGTGGCCGTGACGGACGTCCGGTCGGCGACCGAGTACGTGGCCAGGAACCGCGCGCCGAACGACGTCGTGGTCCTGAACAGCACGGCCTGGTACGGCTTCGCGTTCTACTCCGAGCGCGACGCGGTTGAGCTGGTCGCGCCGTACGGCAACACGGTGGGCTGGTGGGTCGCGATGCCCACCCGGCCCGATGCCGTCGTGGTCACCGGGCACGACACGACGGCCATCCGTGCCGGGCTCCGGCAGGCGCTGGAGCTGGCCGGTCGACGAGACGGCGACGCACGTGTCTGGGTGATCCGTTCCCACGTCATCGGCGAGGAGGTGGACGCCTGGCGGCAGGCGCTCGCCGACTACCGGGTGGAACTGGTCACCGAGGGAGTGGAGCCGGTCGCGCTGATCAGCCAGGGATGACCGGTCCGCACGATGGTTGCCCGCCCGATCCACCCGCGGGGTCCGAGATCAGCTGCCCCGGCGCCACAGGTCCCGCAGGGCGTCCCAGTCGCCGGCGACGCCCTCCTGGCAGAGCGTCTCGACGTAGAAGGCGCCCTCGATGTCGTCCCGGTCCCACCAGACACCGCAGATCGGCCGGCCGTCCTCGCCCTTGAAGGCGTACTCCACGTAGTTGCCGGTCGTGCCGGTCACGCCGCCGGTCGTGGTGGTGGCCTCGCGCACCCCCGGCGCCAACGCGCCAGCGGCCACGTTGAGCTGCTGTCGGTACGAACGCGCCGTCTCCTTCTGCTTCGCGCCCGGGTAGAGCGCGAAGTGCAGCCACGCGCCGCCGTAGTTGCAGAAGACGTGCTTCTTCTCGTCGGCCGGCATCTTCGGAGCGCCGGGCACGCCGTAGACCACGCAGCCGCCGATCCGGGTCAGCCAGGGCTCGGCCAGGGGCGCCAGTTCGCCCTCGAACTTGGCCTTGTTGATGGAGAACTGCGTCGCCTCATAGGGCTGGAGCGAAGGGCTGGCCGACGGCGAGGGCGTCGCGGCCTCCTTGTCGCCGCCCCCACCGAGGAAGAACCCGGCGGTGCCGGCGACCACGGTGAGCACCAGTGCCACGGCGACCGAGATCCAGTCCCGCCGCTTCGGCTCCGGCCGCACGGGGGCGATCCGTCGCCCCCGGGACGTATCCCACGGGTCGTCCGCCGGGACGCTGGTCTGCTGCGGGTACGCCGGCGACACCGGCGGCCCGGAGATCTGGTGCGGCGGTGTGGAGACCTGGTGCGGGGGCGCGGACACCGGCGGCGGGGCCGACACCGGCTGGGCCGACACGGGCTGGGGCGACACGGGCTGGGCCGACACGGGCTGCGGGGGCGCCGACACCGGCGGGGTGGAGACCTGCTGCGGCGGGGCGGAGACCTGCGTCGGGTCGCCCTGCACCGCCCACGGGGCCGGCTGCGACTGGGGCACCTGGAGCATCGCCACGGTGCTGTCCTCGCCCGCCTCCTCGCTGTGGATCTCGTGGCCCAGGGCGAGGAAGAGCCGGTCGGCACCCGGGCCGCCGTCGGCCGCGTACGCCACCCAGGGCGCGGCCGCGGTGAAGTCGGCGGCCAGGTACGGCCCGCCGCCACCGCCCGGGGCGGCCAGCGCGTCGGCCATGCCGGAGAAGGCCCGACGCCAGGCCGGATCCTCGGCCACCACGGGTTCGAGCACCGCGACGGTCACCAGCCGGTCCTGCCCGTCGACGGCCCACCAGGCTCTGCCGACCTGGCAGACGCCCATCACCTCGGTGAACCTGTACGGACCGTCCGGCTGCATGCCCCACTCCTCTGCTCACCCGCCGTGCGGATAGTACAGAAACGTCGCGAGCGCGGCGGCCGCCGGCAGTTCCGGACGCACCCCGCCCCACCAGGGCCTCCTCCCGAGTGGACGCCCGACGGTCGGGCGGGTGTGACCGAACGGACGACGGTTGCGTCTGAAAGTTTTCATGCATACAGTCACGCCATGAATGACGGAGCCGTCGCCGCACCCCCCGACCGGGTGCTCGACCTGTTCCACGGCGTCCGGCTCACGCCCACCCAGCGCCGCATCGCGCACTGCCTGGTGCAGCACGCCGCCGCCGCGTCGTACCTGTCGGCGGCCGAGGTGGCCGAGCTGGCCGGGGTGAGCCAGCCGTCGGTGACCCGGTTCGCCGTCGCGCTCGGCCACGACGGCTACCCGGCGCTGCGGCGGCGGCTGCGCGAGCTGACCTCCGGCGGCGGCACCGGCGGCGACGGCGACGGCAACGAACTCCAGCGGGCGGTCCGCGCCGAGATGGCGAACCTGGAGCGGCTCGCCGGCGAGCTCGCCGACCGGGACCGGATCGCCGCCGCCGGGCACCTGCTGGCGGCCAGCCGCCCGCTGCCGGTGCTCGGGCTGCGCGCGGCGGCGCCGCTGGCCGCGTACTTCGCCTACTTCGCCGCGAAGGTGCACCCGGACGTCCGGGTGCTCGACGACGGCGGCAGCCTGCTCACCGACCGGCTGGAGCAGGCGGCGGCGTCCGGGGCGAGTGCCCTGCTCGCCTTCGTCCTGCCCCGCTACCCCCGGGAGACCTTCGAGGCGCTGCGGGAGGCCCGCGACGCCGGGCTGACCGTGGTCGCGATCACCGACTCGCCGGTCAGCCCGGCGACCGAGTACGCCGAACTGGTGCTGCCCGCCACGGTCGGCACCGACCTCGTCTTCGACCTGCACACCGCCCCGATGACCCTGGCCATGGTGGTCCTGCAGGCGATCTGCGACGCCTCCCCGGCGGACACGCAGTCCCGCCTGGAGGCGTTCGAGTCGTCCGCCGCCCGTCGCCAGTTGTTCCTCGGCTGAGAGGAGTTCCGAGATGCACCAGCCCGTCCGCGCCGCTCGCGGCACCGCACGCACCGCCCAGGGGTGGCCGCAGGAGGCCGCCCTGCGGATGCTGATGAACAACCTCGACCCGGAGGTGGCCGAGCGCCCGGACGACCTGGTCGTCTACGGCGGCACCGGAAAGGCCGCCCGGGACTGGCCGTCGTACCACGCGTTGGTGCGTACGCTGACCGAGCTGCGCGACGACGAGACGATGCTGGTGCAGTCCGGCCGCCCGGTGGGGGTCATGCGCACCCACGAGTGGGCGCCCCGGGTGCTGCTGGCCAACTCGAACCTGGTCGGCGACTGGGCCACCTGGCCGGAGTTCCGCCGCCTGGAGCAGCTCGGCCTGACCATGTACGGGCAGATGACCGCCGGCTCGTGGATCTACATCGGCACCCAGGGCATCCTCCAGGGCACCTACGAGACGTTCGCGGCGGTGGCGGCGAAGCGCTTCGGCGGCACGCTGGCCGGGACGCTGACGCTGACCGCCGGCTGCGGCGGGATGGGCGGGGCGCAGCCCCTCGCGGTGACCATGAACGGCGGCGCCTGCCTGATCGTGGACGTGGACCGCAGCCGGCTGGAGCGGCGGGTGCACGACCGCTACCTCGACGAGATCGCCGACTCCCTGGACGACGCGGTGCAGCGGGTGCTCGCCGCGAAGCGGGACCGCCGGGCGCTGAGCGTCGGCGTGGTCGGCAACGCCGCCACCGTCTTCCCCGAGCTGCTGGTGCGCGGCGTCGAGATCGACGTGGTGACCGACCAGACCAGCGCGCACGACCCGCTGTCGTACCTGCCGGTGGGGGTGGAGCTGGCCGACGCCCGGGACTACGCGGCGGCGAAGCCGGCCGAGTTCACCGACCGGGCCCGGGCCTCGATGGCGCAGCACGTCGAGGCGATGGTGGGCTTCCTCGACGCGGGCGCGGAGGTCTTCGACTACGGCAACTCGATCCGCGGTGAGGCCCAGCTCGCCGGCTACGAGCGGGCGTTCGACTTCCCCGGCTTCGTGCCGGCGTACATCCGGCCGCTGTTCTGCGAGGGCAAGGGCCCGTTCCGGTGGGCGGCGCTCTCCGGCGACCCGAAGGACATCGCCGCCACCGACCGGGCCATCCTGGAGCTGTTCCCCGAGAACGAGTCGCTGGCCCGGTGGATGCGGATGGCCGGCGAGCGGGTCGCCTTCCAGGGCCTGCCGGCGCGGATCTGCTGGCTCGGCTACGGCGAGCGGGACAAGGCCGGGGTGCGGTTCAACGAGATGGTCGCCTCCGGTGAGCTGTCCGCGCCGGTGGTGATCGGTCGGGACCACCTGGACTGCGGCAGCGTGGCCAGCCCCTACCGGGAGACCGAGGCGATGGCCGACGGCTCCGACGCGATCGCCGACTGGCCGCTGCTCAACGCGCTGGTCAACACCGCCAGCGGGGCGTCCTGGGTGTCCATCCACCACGGCGGCGGGGTGGGCATCGGGCGGTCCATCCACGCCGGGCAGGTCTGCGTCGCCGACGGCACGGCGCTGGCCGGGCAGAAGATCGAGCGGGTGCTCACCAACGACCCGGCGATGGGCGTGATCCGGCACGTGGACGCCGGGTACGAGGCCGCCCGCGAGGTCGCCGGCCGGACCGGGGTGCGGGTGCCGATGGCCGAGGGACCGGCGTGACGGATCTCGCCGGCCGGTTCCGGGCGCTGTGGGACGAGATCGCGCCGGTCGGGCGGGACGCCGGCAGCGGCGGCTACCTGCGCTACGCGCTCACCGAGCCGGAGCTGCGGCTGCGGGAGTGGTTCCGCGAGCAGGCCGAGCACCGGGGCATGCCGGTCACCGCCGACGGCAACGGCAACCTCTTCGCCTGGTGGGGTGACCCGCAGGCCGGCGGCGCGGTGCTCACCGGCAGCCACTTCGACTCGGTGCCGCACGGCGGGGCGTACGACGGGCCGCTCGGCATCGTCAGCGCGTTCCTCGCCGTCGACGAGGTGCGCGGGGCGGGCGTCAGGCCCGACCGGCCGATCGCGGTGGCGGCGTTCGTGGAGGAGGAGGGGGCGCGGTTCGGCGTACCGTGCCTGGGGTCCCGGCTGCTCACCGGGGAGATCGCGGTGGAGCGCGCGGCCGGCCTGCGCGACGCGGCCGGGGTGAGCTTCGCCGAGGCGCTCGGTGACCGGCCCGCGGGCGCCGACCCGGCGCTGCTCGGCCGCTTCGCCGCCTTCGTGGAGCTGCACGTCGAGCAGGGCCGCGCGCTGGTCGAGACCGACGCGTCGGTCGCGGTCGCCAGCGCGATCTGGCCGCACGGCCGCTGGCGCTTCGACTTCCACGGCGAGGGCAACCACGCGGGTACGACCCGGATGGCCGACCGCCGCGACCCGATGCTGACGTACGCGTTCACGGTGCTGGCGGCGAACAAGGAGGCCCGGCTGCGCGACGCGCACGCCACCGTGGGCCGGGTGGCGGTGGAGCCGAACGCCACCAACGCGATCCCGTCGCGGGTGACCGGCTGGCTGGACGCCCGGGCGGCCGAACCGGAGACGCTGCGCGGGCTGGTCGGGGCGGTGCAGGCCAAGGCCGCCGAGCGGGCGAAGCGGGACGGCACGGAGCTGACCTGCACGGAGGAGTCGGCCACCCCGCTGGTCGCCTTCGACGGCGGGCTGGCCGACCGGCTGGCCAAGCTGCTCGACGCGCCGGTGCTGCCCACCGGGGCGGGCCACGACGCGGGGGTGCTGGCCGCGCACCTGCCCACCGCGATGCTCTTCGTGCGCAACCCGACCGGGGTGTCGCACTCCCCCGCCGAGTCGGCCACCGACGCGGACTGCGCCGCCGGGGTCACCGCCCTGGCCCGGGTGCTGGAGGAGCTGGCATGTCGCTGAGCCCGGCCCGGCCGGACGGGCCGACGACGGCGGTCCGGGGGCGGGCGGCACCGGCCCCGTCGTGCGCTGTCGAGCTGATGTCGCAGACGATTCGGTGCGGCCATGATCGGGTGATGTCGCAGACGATTCAGCTCCACAGGGAGTCGACACCATGACCGCCACCCGCTGGCTCGCCGAGTACGCCTGGCTGCCCGACCACGCCGAGCCCACCCCGGACGTGCTGATCGAGGCGGTCGACGGGCGGATCACCACGGTCGCCCCGCTGACCGGCGGCCGGCCCACCGCCGGGGTGGAGGTGCTCGGTGACGCCGTCCGGCTGCCCGGGCTGACGCTGCCCGGCCTGGCCAACGCCCACTCGCACGCCTTCCACCGGGCGTTGCGCGGGCGCACCCACGCCGGGCGGGGCGACTTCTGGACCTGGCGGGACGGGATGTACGCGGTCGCGCAGCGACTCGACCCGGACTCGTACCTGGCCCTGGCCCGGGCCGCGTACGCGGAGATGGCGCTGGCCGGGGTGACCTGCGTCGGCGAGTTCCACTACCTGCACCACGGCCCGAACGGCACCCCGTACGACGACCCGAACGCGATGTCGGCGGCGCTGGTCGAGGCGGCCGCGCAGGCCGGCATCCGGATCACCCTGCTGGACACCTGCTACCTGACCGCCACGGTGGACGGCGCCCCGCTGGCCGGGCCGCAGCGGCGCTTCGGCGACGGCGACGCGCTGCGCTGGGCGGACCGGGTCAGCGCCTTCCGGCCGGAGAACGACCACGCGCGGGTCGGTGCGGCGATCCACTCGGTCCGCGCCGTGCCGGTCGAGCAGCTCGCCACCGTCGCCAATCTGGCCGACCGCGCCGGTGTGCCGCTGCACGTGCACCTCTCCGAGCAGCCCGCCGAGAACGACGCCTGCCGGGCGGTGCACGGCTGTACGCCGACCCGTCTGCTGGCCGACCACGGGGCGCTCGGCCGGCACACCACCGCAGTGCACGCCACTCATCCCACCAGCGCCGACCTGGCGCTGCTCGGGGAGAGCCGGACCGGCATCTGCCTCTGCCCCACCACCGAACGGGACCTCGCCGACGGCATCGGGCCGGCCCGGCGGATGGCCGAGGCGGGCAGCCCGCTGAGCCTGGGCAGCGACAGCCACGCCGTGGTGGACCTCTTCGAGGAGGCGCGCGCGGTCGAGCTGGACGAGCGGCTGCGCACCCGCCGGCGGGGGCACTTCACCGCCGTCGACCTGCTGGCCGCCGCGACCACCGGCGGGCACGCCGCGCTGGGCTGGGCCGACGCCGGCCGGCTCGCCGTCGGTGACCGCGCCGACCTGGTCACGGTACGGCTCGACACCGCCCGCACGGCCGGGGTGCCGCCGGTGGGGGCGTTCTTCGCGGCGACCGCCGCCGACGTCAGCGCGGTGGTCGTCGACGGGCGGCAGGTGGTGCGCGACGGCGTGCACCTGACCGTGGACGTGCCGGCGGAGCTGCGCGACGCGATCGCGGCGGTGTCCGGTGCGTAGCCGCGCGGAGGCGGCCGGCGGGTTCCGGGGCACCGGGCCGAAGAGCGGAGGAACGCCGTGAGCAGCCTGCTCGTCGACGACATCGGCGAACTGGTCACCAACGTCGCCGGCGCGGGCGAGGGCGGCCCGCTGGGCATCCGCCGCCGGGTGGCGCTGCTGGTCGAGGAGGGCCGGGTGGCCTGGATCGGCCCGTCCCGGGACGCCCCGGCCGCGGACCGGCGGATCGACGCCGGCGGCGCCGCGGTGCTGCCGGGCTTCGTGGACAGCCACGCCCACCTGGTCTTCGCCGGTGACCGGGCCGCCGAGTTCGCGGCCCGGATGGCCGGGGAGCCGTACACCGGCGGCGGCATCCGCACCACGGTCGGCGCGACCCGGGCCGCCTCCGACGAGGAGCTGCGGGCCACCGTGCGCCGGCTGCGCGCGGAGGCGATGCGGCAGGGCAGCACCACCATGGAGATCAAGAGCGGGTACGGCCTCACCGTCGCCGACGAGGCCCGCTCGCTGCGGATCGCCGCCGAGGTCAGCACGGAGACGACGTTCCTCGGCGCGCACGTCGTCCCCGCCGAGTACGCCGACCGCCCCGACGACTACGTCGGGCTGGTCTGCGGGCCGATGCTCGCCGCCGCCGCCCCGTACGCGCGCTGGGTGGACGTCTTCTGCGAGCGGGGCGCCTTCGACGCCGACCACACCCGGGCGATCCTCACCTGCGGGCAGGCGGCCGGGTTGGGCGTTCGGGTGCACGCCAACCAGCTCGGCCCCGGCCCGGGGGTACGCCTCGGAGTGGAGCTGGGCGCGGCCAGCGTCGACCACTGCACCCACCTGGACGACGCCGACGTCGACGTGCTGGCCGGCTCGCCGACCGTGGCCACCCTGCTGCCTGGCGCGGAGTTCTCCACCCGCTCGCCGTACCCGGACGCCCGCCGGCTGCTCGACGCGGGCGTCACCGTGGCGCTCGCCACCGACTGCAACCCCGGCTCGTCGTACACCTCGTCGATGCCGTTCTGTATCGCGCTCGCCGTACGCGAGATGCGGATGACCCCGGCGGAGGCCGTCTGGGCCGCGACCGCCGGGGGCGCGCGGGCGCTGCGCCGCGACGACATCGGGGTGCTCACCCCGGGCGCCCGGGCCGACGTCGTGATCCTCGACGCCCCGTCCCACCTGCACCTGGCCTACCGGCCGGGTGTACCACTGATCCGCCAGGTTCTGCACAACGGAGTCCCGCAATGACCGTGACCATCCTGCCCACCGGGATCACCCCCGCCGACGTGCTCGCGGTCGCCCGCGGCACCGCCAAGGTCGTCCTCGACCCGGCCACCGTGGAGGCGATGAGCACCAGCCGGTCCATCGTGGACGGCATCGAGGCCGCCGGCCGACCCGTCTACGGCGTCTCCACCGGCTTCGGCGCGCTGGCGAACACCTTCGTCGCGCCCGAGCGGCGGGCCGAGCTGCAGCACGCGCTGATCCGCTCGCACGCCGCCGGGGTCGGCGCGCCCATGCCCCGCGAGGTGGTCCGGGCGATGATGCTGCTGCGGGTCCGCTCGCTGGCGCTGGGCCACTCCGGGGTCCGCCCGCTGGTCGCCGAGGCCCTGGTCGACCTGCTCAACCACGAGATCACCCCGTGGGTGCCGGAGCACGGCTCGCTCGGCGCGTCGGGCGACCTGGCGCCGCTGGCGCACTGCGCGCTGGTGCTGCTCGGTGAGGGCTGGGTGCTCGGCCCGGCCGGCGAGCGGCTGGACGCCGCCGACGCGCTGAGCCGGGTCGGGCTGAAGCCGATCGCGCTGGCCGCCAAGGAGGGGCTGGCGCTGATCAACGGCACCGACGGCATGCTGGGCATGCTGCTGCTGGCGATCCACGACGCCCGGCACCTGTTCACCATGGCCGACGTGACCGCCGCCCTGGCCATCGAGGCGATGCTCGGCTCCGAGCGGCCGTTCCTGCCCGAGCTGCACGCCATCCGGCCGCACCCCGGCCAGGCCGCGTCGGCGGCGAACATCCACCGGCTGCTGCAGGACTCGCGGGTGATGGACTCGCACCGCGACGACCTGGCGCACGCGGTGCAGGACGCGTACTCGATGCGCTGCGCCCCGCAGGTGGCCGGCGCCGCGCGGGACACCCTGGACTTCGCCACGACGGTCGCCGCGCGGGAGCTGCTCTCGGTGGTGGACAACCCGGTGGTGCTGCCCGACGGCCGGGTGGAGTCCACCGGCAACTTCCACGGCGCGCCGCTCGGTTTCGCCGCCGACTACCTGGCCATCGCCGCCGCCGAGGTGGGCGCGATCGCCGAGCGCCGGGTCGACCGGCTGCTCGACGTGGCCCGCAACCGGGAGCTGCCGGCGTTCCTCTCCCCCGACGCCGGGGTCAACTCCGGCCTGATGATCGCCCAGTACACGGCCGCCGGGATCGTGGCGGAGAACCGCCGGCTCGCCGCCCCCGCCTCGGTGGACTCGCTGCCCACCAGCGGCATGCAGGAGGACCACGTCTCGATGGGCTGGGCGGCGGCCAAGAAGCTGCGCACGGTGCTGGACAACCTGACCAGCCTGCTCGCGGTGGAGCTGCTGGCCGCCGTACGCGGGCTCCAGCTGCGCGCGCCGCTCACCCCGTCACCCGCCGGCCGGGCCGCCGTCGAGGCGCTGGCCCCGGTCGCCGGCGAGCCCGGCCCGGACGTCTTCCTCGCCCCGGTCATGGAGGCCGCCCGCGCCGTCCTGGCCGGCCCCGACCTCCGCGCCGCCATCGAACGCGAGATCGGCCCCCTCGCCTGACCCGCCCCCCTCCCCCTCCCCGCCCGCACGTTCACGGAAAGAGTGGCCATTCCGCATGGAACAGCCACTCTTTCCGGGAAAGTGCGCCCTCGTGGGGTGGGGGTCAGGGGGTGGGTGGGAGGACCTTGGCGGCGAGCTTGGCGAGTTCGCGCAGGGCCTTGCCGCGGTGGCTGATCGCGTCCTTCTCCTCCGGCGTCAGCTCGGCGTTGGTGCGGTCCTGACCGTCGCCGAGGAAGATCGGGTCGTACCCGAAACCGCCTTCGCCGCGCGGGGCGCGCAGCAGCCGGCCGGCCTGGCGGCCGTCGACCAGGTGCTCCTTGCCGCCGGGCAGCACCAGCGCGACGGTGCAGACGAACGAGGCGGCGCGGTGCTCGTCGGGCAGGTCGGCGATCTGGTCCAGCACCAGCTGGAGGTTGGCCCGGTCGTCGCCGTGCCGGCCCGCCCAGCGGGCACTGAACACGCCCGGCATGCCGTTGAGGGCGTCGACCGCGATCCCCGAGTCGTCGGCGATGGTGGGCAGCCCGGTGCGGCGGCAGCCCTCCCGGGCCTTGATCAGCGCGTTCTCGCCGAAGGTCAGGCCGGTCTCCGGCAGCTCCGGGTACTCCTCGACGTCGTCCAGCCCGATCAGGGCGATCCGGTGCGCGCCGAGCGCGCCGTCGAGGATCCGCTGGAGCTCGATCAGCTTCTTGCGGTTACGGGTGGCGAGCAGGACCTTGTTCATGATGCGAGTGCCTTCCGCTGTGCGTCGGCCAGTTCCACGCAGCCCAACAGCCCCAGGTCGAGCAGCGAGTCGAGCTGCGTACGGGAGAAGATGCCGGCCTCGCCGGTCCCCTGCACCTCGACGAAGTCGCCCTCGCCGGTGCACACCACGTTCATGTCGACCTCGGCGGCGACGTCCTCGGAGTAGTCCAGGTCCAGCCGGGGCTCGCCGGCGATGATGCCGACGCTGACCGCCGCCACCGACCGGTGCATCACCTTCTCCGGCTTGCCGGCCAGCGCCTTGCGCCCGGCCAGCCAGGTCACCGCGTCGTGCAGCGCCACGTACGCGCCGGTGATCGCCGCCGTCCGGGTGCCGCCGTCGGCCTGGAGCACGTCGCAGTCGAGCACGATCGAGTTCTCGCCGAGCGCCTTGAGGTCGATGGCCGCCCGCAGGCTCCGCCCGATCAGCCGGGAGATCTCGTGGGTACGGCCACCGACCCGGCCCTTGACGCTCTCCCGGTCCGAGCGGGTGTTGGTGGCCCGGGGCAGCATCGCGTACTCGGCGGTCACCCAGCCGAGCCCGGAGCCCTTGCGCCAGCGGGGCACCCCCTCGGTGACGCTGGCGGTGCAGAGCACCCGCGTGCCACCGAACTCGACGAGCACGGAGCCCTCCGGATGGGTGCTCCAGCCGCGGGTCAGGGTCACCGGTCGGAGTTGGTCGGGCAGCCGCCCGTCAGGTCGCGCCATGCCTGCACCTTATGCGGTGCCGTGAGCCAACCGCCCCGGGGTGTCCTCAGCCCGGCAGCCGCGGCGGCGTGCCGCCCGGTTCCGCCCCGTGCACCCGCAGGAAACCGGCGACCGCGGCGGGCCAGCCGAACTCCTCGGCCCGCGCCCGGGCGGTAGCCCGCCGCGCCGCCTCCGGCCGGTCCAGCAGCCGGACGACCGCGTCGGCCATCGAGGCCGCCGTGCCGTACGCGGCGAGTCCCGCTCCGCCGATCACCTCCGGCAGCGCGCTGGCGGCATTCACCACCACCGGCGTCCCACTGGCCAGCGCCTCCAGGCCGGCCAGCCCGAACGTCTCCACCGGACCCGGCGCGAGCACCACGTCGGCGCTGGCCAGCAGGGCGGCGACCGCGGTCCGGTCGGGCAGGAAGCCGGTGAGGTGCACCGGCAGCCCGGCCACCCGCCGAGCGAGCGCGCCCCGCAACGGCCCGTCGCCGGCCAGCACCAGAACCGCCGGTACGCCCCGGCGGCGCAGCTCGACCAGGGCGTCGACCGCCAGCTCAGGACGCTTCTCGGGAGAGAGGCGGGCGCAGTGGACGAGCAGTACCTCGGTCTGGTCGGCGTACCGCTCCCGCAGGGCCGGCTCCACCCGGTCCGGGTGGAACGTGTCGAGGTCGACGCCCAGCGGTACCAGGTCGACCCGGGGGGCGTGGATCCGGTCGAACTCCTCGGCCGCCCACCGGGTGGTGCAGACGACCCGGTCGTACGCCCCCACGGTGAGCCGGTTGAGCCGGTCCGCCACCCGGCGGGCGGTGGCCTCCGGCAGCCGCCACTGGCCGAGCAGCCCGGTCAGGCACTCGTGGGACACCATCACCGAGGGCACCCCGTGGGCGCGGGCCCAGTGGCCGGTCCAGCGCAGCGTGGAGCGGTCGGAGACCTCCAGCCGGTCGGGGGCGAGCCGGGTCAGCAGCCGCTCGACCGTCCGCCGGCCGGTGAGCACCCGGTAGCCGCCGCTGCCCGGCACGGCCGGCCCCGGCACGGTCAGCACCGTGCCCCAGGGCTGGCGGCTCACCGCGGGCCGGCGCCCCGGGACGACCAGCACCGGGTCGTGTCCGGCCGCCCGGTAGCCCTCGCCGAGGTGTCGCAGGGCGGTGCGCAGCCCGCCGGAGCGGGCGGTGACGAAGTTCGCCAGCCGGACGATCCGCAGCCCCCGAGCGGCCGGGGCGGCGCCGCCGGTCACGGGACCGGCAGGCCGCCGGCCGGGACACCGGCCAGAACCGCCTGGTAGTGCCCGATCAGCTCGTCGCCGATGGCGGTCCAGCTGCGCCGGCCAATTGCGGCGCGGCCGGCGGCCCCGTACTCGGTCCGCCGCCGCGCGTCGCTGGCGAGCGTCGCCACCGCCCCGGCCAGGGCGTCCGCGTCGCCGGGTGGCACCAGCAGCCCGGTCACGCCCGGCTCGACCAGATCCACCGGGCCGCCGCTGGCCGGCGCCACCACCGGCAGTCCGCTGGCGGCCGCCTCCTGGAGGGTCTGGCCGAAGGTCTCGTGCGGCCCGGTGTGCACGAAGATGTCGAGGCTGGCGTAGAGCCGGGCCAGGGCCTCGCCGTGCTGCACGCCGAGGAACCGCGCCTCGGGCAGGGCCTTCTCCAGCTGCCGCCGGGCGGGGCCGTCCCCGACGACCACGATCCGCACGCCGGGCAACCGGGCAACGGTCGACAGCAGCTCCACCCGCTTCTCCGGGGCGAGGCGTCCGACGTACCCGACCAGGATCTCGCCGCGCGGCGCGAGCGCGCGGCGGAGCCCGGCGCAGCGCTTGTCGGGGTGGAACCGCTCCGCATCGACGCCGCGACGCCACAGCCAGATCCGCTGCACGCCGTTGGCGATCAGGTCGGCGGCGGACCGGGTGGAGGGCACGAGGGTGCGCTGTGCCGAATTGTGGATCTCCCGCAGCCGCCGCCAGGCCGCCGCCTCCCCCCACCCGACCCGGTACGCCCTGGCGTACGAGGCGACGTCGGTCTGGTAAACGGCGACCGTGGGCAGCCCGTGCCGCCGGGCCAGCGTGGCGGCCCGCGCGCCGAGGACGAACGGACTGGCCAGGTGGACCACGTCGGGCGCGTGGCCGAGGAGCGCCTCGGCCAGCCGGACGCTGGGCATCCCGAGCCGGAAGCCCTGGTAGCGCGGGAGCGGCACGCTGGGGATCCGGACCACCGGATACGGCAACCGGTCGACCGGACGCCGTCTGGCACCGGGCGGCGACGGGGCGATGACCATGGGCTCGTGGCCTCGGGCGACGAGATGTTCCGCCGTTCGGACCACCGAGTGCGCGACGCCGTTGACGTCCGGCGCGAACGACTCGGTCACGATGGCGATCCGCATGGTGTCACCGTGCGGGCGGCAGCGGTGCACGGGACGACCGGCTGCTGACGTGGTGGCGAACATTCCACCACGAACGCGCGCCGGGCCTTACTCAGACGTCGTACGCGGCGCCGGCCCGGACCACTTCCAGCGGCCCGGCGTACGCGCCGGCGGCGGACTCGACGGTGTGCGACTCGCTGCCCCAGGCCACCACGAGATGGGTCAGCAGCAGCCGCCCGACCCCGGCCTTCGTGGCCGCCTCCCCGGCCTCGCGGCCGGTCAGGTGCAGGTCCGGCGGGTTCTCCATGCCATCGAGGTAGCTCGCCTCGCAGAGGAAGACGTCGGCGTCCTGGGCCAGCCGCAGCAGCGCGTCGCAGGGTGCGGTGTCCGAGGAGTAGCAGAGCACCCGCCCGTCGTGCTCCAGGCGCACCCCGTACGTCTCGACCGGGTGGTTCATCCGGTCGACGGTGACCGTGAACGGGCCGATCGGGAAGGTGCCGGGCTGTAGGCCGTAGAACTGGTAGACGTCCTCGACCGTGCCGTCCCCCTGGTCGTAGACCGCGGCCAGCCGGTCCGGCGCGCCGGACGGGGCGTACACCGGCAGGGGCGGGTACGGCCCGTCGGGGGCGTACCGGCGGACCACCACGTACGAGGCGGCGTCGAGGATGTGGTCGCAGTGCAGGTGGGTCAGGAGGATGGCGTCCGGGGCGTGCAGCCCCGCGTAGCGCTGGAGGGTGGAGAGCGACCCGGAGCCGAAGTCGATCAGGAGCCGGAAGCCGTCCGCCTCGACGAGGTAGGCGGAGCAGGGGGACTCGGGGCCGGGAAAGCTGCCCGCGCAGCCGAGAACGGTCAGTCTCATCCGGTCGCCCTGTCGTTACTCACCGTAGTCGACACGCCGGTGCGAGCCTCGCCGATGATCTCTACCGACGCGTACGCCACGCTGCGCAGCCTACGCGCAGCGACGGCGGGGCAAGAATCATCTAATGGAAGTTGTCATCAACGTGACACCCACGGGCCGGCCGGCGTGGACCGGCCGGCCCGGGGTCGGGCCTCAGGCCCAGAGCTGCCCCTCCAGGGCGTCCTCGGCGTCCGCGAGCGTGCCGCCGTAGGCGCCGGTGGAGAGGTACTTCCAGCCGCCGTCACAGACCACGAAGGCGACGTCGGCGCGGCGGCCGTCCCGCACCGCCTCGTGGGCCACCGCGAGGGCGGCGTGCAGGATCGCGCCGGTGGAGAAGCCGGCGAAGATCCCCTCGACCTCCACCAGCTGCCGGGTCCGCAGCACCGCGTCCCGGGTACCGACGGAGAAGCGCCGGGACAGCACGGTGGCGTCGTAGAGCTCCGGGACGTACCCCTCGTCGATGTTGCGCAGGCCGTAGACCAGCTCGCCGTAGCGCGGCTCCGCCGCGACGACCTGGATGCCGTCGACCTTCTCCCGCAGGTAGCGGCCGGTGCCCATCAGGGTGCCGGTGGTGCCCAGGCCCGCCACGAAGTGGGTGATGGTGGGCAGGTCGTGCAGCAGCTCCGGGCCGGTCGTCTCGTAGTGCGCCCGGGCGTTGGCCTCGTTGCCGTACTGGTAGAGCATCACCCAGTCGGGGTGCTCCGCCGAGATCTGCTTGGCGGTGGCGACGGCCTGGTTCGAGCCGCCGGCGGCCGGCGAGAAGATGATCTCCGCGCCGTACATCCGGAGCAGCTGGACCCGCTCGGTGGAGACGTTCTCCGGCATCACGCAGACCAGCCGGTAGCCGCGCAGCTTGGCCACCATGGCCAGCGAGATGCCGGTGTTGCCGCTGGTCGGTTCGAGGATGGTGTCACCCGGCCGGAGCCGGCCGGACTCCTCGGCCGCGCGAACCATGAACAGGGCCGCCCGGTCCTTGATGCTGCCGGTCGGGTTCCGGTCCTCCAGCTTGGCCCAGAGCCGCACCGGCGGTGCCCCCTCGGGCACCGTCGGCGAGAGCCGGGGCAACCCCACCAGGGGGGTGCCGCCGCAGGCGTCGAGCAGGCTGTCGTAGCGAGCCATGACGCCCGCCGGTCAGCGGGCGACGGGCGCGCGCCGGGAGACGGCGTGCGACGCGATGGCGGCCGCGGCCGCGAAGCCGAACGCGCCACCGGCGACGGCCGGCAGGATGGTCACGCTGTCGCCGTCGGTGAGCTTGGCGTCCAGCGCGCCGAGGAAGCGGACGTCCTCGTCGTTGACGTAGACGTTGACGAAGCGGTGCAGCGTGCCGGCGTCGGTGACCAGCCGGCCCCGCAGGCCGGCGTGCCGGGAGTCCAGGTCGGTGAGCAGGTCGCCCAGGGTGTCCCCGGCGCCCTCGACGACCTTCGCGCCGCCGGTGTAGCTGCGCAGGATGGTGGGGATGCGAACCTCGATGGCCATGGTGTCGTGCTCCTTGATCGGGTGTGCCTCGGTGACGGACGGGAAGTGAACGGCGCTGAAGGTCAGCGGCCGGAACACTCGTAGTCGACCGTCGCCGGGCTCTGCCCGAACATGTAGGACTGGACGGCGTGCGGGTCCACCGCGGCGTCCACGATCCGCACCGGCTCCTCGGTCACCACGCCGTCGACGATCCGGAAGGAGCGGATCTCCTCGCTGTCCGGCTCGCGGGTGGAGACCAGCAGGTAGTGGGCCCCGGGCTCGCCGGCGAAGGAGATGTCGGTCCGGGACGGGTACGCCTCCGTCGCGGTGTGCGAGTGGTAGATGACGACCGGTTCCTCGTCGCGGTCGTCCATCTCCCGCCACACCCGCAGCTGCTCCATCGAGTCGAACTCGTAGAACGTCATCGAGCGCGCGGCGTTGTCCATCGGGATGTGCCGGGTGGGGGTGTCGCTGCCGACAGGACCGGCGACCACGCCGCACGCCTCGTCCGGGTGGTCCCGGCGCGCGTGCGCCACGATCGCCTCGACGATCGACCGGTCGATGCTCAGCACGCCGCCCAGCCTAGCGCCCACCGGCCGCCGACTGCGAGGCGGTGACCGTCACACTCAGTCGATCAGGGCGTTGAGCAGGGACTCCTGGAGATATCCCAGGTAGGCGTAGACCGACAGTTGGAACACCCGCGAGGAGGTCGGGTCCTCGGCGACCGCGTCGTCGAGCTCCTCGCCCAGGTCGGTGCCGTCCTTGATCTCCAGCCGGACGCCCATCGCCAGCCGGGCGTCGTTGAGCGCCCGCAGCCACGCCTCGGCCGCCTCGGCGTCCAGCCGCACCTCGCCGCCCGCCTCGTCCGGCAGCGCGGCCAGGATCGCGCCAGCCTGGTCGATCTTGGCGGTCTTGAGGTCGCCCTCGGTGTACCGGCGGAACTCCGCCGTGTTCGCCGGGTCGTCCGGGTACGCGTCGGGGAAGAGCCGCCCGACCACCGGGTCGGAGTGGTCGAACCCGTCGGTGAGCAGCCCGACCACCTCGGAGGCGACCTTGCGCAGCACCCGCACCTCGTCGACGGCGAAGGTGGCGACGTAGCGGCCGCCCTGGCGGCGGAACATGCTCACGAGCGGTCCACCGTCGCCCACAGCCCGTACGCGTGCAGCTGCGACGCGTCGTGCTCCATCCGCTCCCGGGCACCGCTGGACACCACGGCCCGACCCTTGTGGTGCACGTCCAGCATCAACTTCTCGGCCTTCTCCCGGCTGTACCCGAACAGCTTCTGGAAGACCCAGGTCACGTACGTCATGAGGTTGACCGGGTCGTCCCAGACGATCGTCACCCAAGGCCGGTCCGAGACCGGCACCTCGTCGGTGTCCGGCGTCTCGACCGGTGCAACCTGTGGAGCCGCCATGCCCCCCATCGTGCCACCGGATTCGGCGAACCGATGAACCGGAACGCCGGGGCGGCCCGGATCACCCTCCCGGGCGGCACGGACCGGGCGGGGCGGCGACGTGACGACGCCGCGCTCAGGCGAGCAGGATGCCGTGGTCGAGGGCATCGGAGAGCACCGCGCCGAGGGAGAGACGGACCGCCTCGAAGCGCCGGGACACCTCGCGGGACAGCTCCAGCTCCACCTCGCGCAGGGCGCGCTGGGCCCAGGACCGGGCGGCCATCGGGTCGTTGTTGCCCGGGGTGCGCCAGTGCTGCCAGCACCCGCCGGAGAGCGCCACCGCCACCGGCGGCAGCACCTCGGAGCGGTGCGCACCGGGATGGCCGGCCAGCGCGTCGATCGCGCCGGTGCCGACCAGGTCGCCCACCCCGGCGGTGCTGGTGACCAGGAGCACCCGTTCCAGGTCCCGGCCCTGCGGCTGGTCGGCCAGGCCCCACCGCACGGCCGCGGCGATCCGCTGCCGGACCCCCTCGGCCAGCGGCGCGCCGAGGACCCGCGCGGCGGCGTCGTCGATGACCGCGCGCACGGCCTGGTCGCACTGGGCGGTGGCGAGCAGGGACAGCGCCTCCATCTCCCGGTCGAGCAGTTGCGGCAGGCCCGCGCAGCCCACCCCGAAGACGATCTCCTGGACCGCGCGCAGGTGGATGTTGGCCAGTTCCAGCGCGAGGTGCTGGCGGATGCTGCGGGCGCAGGTGCGGGTCTGCCGCTCCAGCCCCTCCGACCAGTCCCCCGCGTCGGCGTCGGGCGCGACGGCCACCCGGCCGTGGGCTCCGGGCAGCACGGGCGGTTGAAGGCTGGCCCGGCGCAGCCCCTCGTCGGCGGCCCAGCCGACCAGGGCCCGGCGCAGGCCGGGGTGCTCGGCCCGGTGCACCGGAAACCAGCGGGCGCCGGCGAGGGCGGGCACGGCGGCGAGCAGGGCCGCCCGGTGCGCCTCGACGCTGACCTCCGCCGGGTCCAGCAGGGCCGGCGCCTCGGACGACGCGTCGCGGGGCGACGGGACGGGCGCCTCCGTGTCGTCCGTCCCGCCCGCCGCCTCGGCCGGGGCCCAGCCGCCCGCGCCGGGGGTGACCACGAAGAAGACCTCGACCGGCGCCCGGGCCACCTCGGCCAGCAGGTGCAGCTCCGCGCCGGTAAAGGCCTGGTCGGCGCCGATGACGTAGAGCAGCGCGCCGCCGCGGCCCACCGCGTCGAGAAGCACCCGGCCGCCGGCGACCCCGAGGGTGTCGGTGTCCGGCGTGTCGAGCACCGCGAAGTGGCGCAGCAGCGGCTCGGGCAGGCTCAGCTCGACCCGGCGCGGCGGACGGGCCAGCGCCGGCCCGGCGGCCGCCTGGTCGGCGCCGTAGGAGTGGGGCTGCCGGTAGCCCGGCACGTACGCCGCGCGGGTGGCGACCCGGGCGTGCCGGACCAGCAGGCAACTGCCCGCCGGGACGTCGAGCATGCCGGAGGCGACGCCGAGCAGGGCGGCGAGCACTTCGCGGCGGGCCGCGGCGGCCGGACCGGCCGCGACCACCGCGAGCGGCTCGTCGGGGCCGGGCTCGGTGACCCCCACGCGGGCGGGGAGCGGACCGCAGCGGGGCAGCTCAGCCGCCCCGCCGGGACCGCCGGGCACGTCGACCCCGGGGAGTGGACCGGGCTTCATCGGCGGCCTCCCGTGGCTGGCGGGCGGGCGGCGGTGAGCAGCCCGCATGGACATCCGGTGCGGTGGCACCCGGATTCCGGAAGGGTACGTTCCGACGTCCCCCAGTACCGAAAACCGCGGATACTCACCGGTAACCACGACATTACTCAACTTCGCAGCGTGACGGTGTGCGCGCGGACGGATTTCCGTCGATATGCTGCACCGATGAGTCGGTGGGGCTTCGTCGGCCGAACGGATGAACTTGACCGTCTGCATTCGGCCGTGGACGGAGCCGAGGGGCGCGGGCTCATCCTCAGCGGCCACGCCGGCATCGGCAAGAGCCGGCTGCTGCGCGAGGGGGTCAGCGCGCTACCCGCCGACCGCTACGCGATCTGGTACGTGGCGGCCAGCACCGCCACCGCGGCGCTGCCGTTCGGCGGGCTGGCCCAGGTGCTCCCCGCCGAGCAGCCACAGGGGCTCTCCCCCGCCGGCGTGCTGCGCTGGGGCGTCGAGGTGTTGCAGGAGCAGGCCGCCGGGCGGCGGATCGTGCTCGCCATCGACGACGCCCACCTGCTCGACCCGCCGTCGGCCGCGCTGGTGCACCTGCTCGCCCGCCAGGAGAACACCACCATCCTGGGGACGCTGCGCAACGGCGAGCAGGTGCCGCTGCCGATCCGGGCGCTGTGGACCGACGACCTGGTCGAGCACTTCGAGCTCGCCCCGCTCGGTCCGGCCGAGACGGCCAACCTGCTCGCGGCCATCCTGGACGGTCCGGTCGACGCCGGCTCGGCGGACCGGCTGTTCCGGCTCTCCGCCGGCAACCCGCTGCTGCTGCGCGAGCTGGTGCTGGCCGCCGCCGGCGGCGGTGAGCTGGACCGCCGGTACGGCGTCTGGCGCTGGACCGGCCGGCTGGAGCTGGCCCCCAGCCTCACCGATCTGATCGACACCCGGATCGGGCGGCTGGAGCCGGGGGTGCGCGCCGTGGTGGAGCTGGTCGCCTTCGGCGAACCGCTCGGCCTGCACCTGCTCTACCAGGCCGCCGAGCAGGCCGACGTGGAGCTGGCCGAGGAGCGGGGCCTGATCACCATGGTCCGCGACGACCGGCGGCTCGACGTCCGGCTGGCCCACCCCCTCTACGGCGAGATGATGCGCCGCCGCTGCCCGGTCACCCGTACCCGGCGGCTGCAGGCCCGCCTGGCGGAGCTGCTGGAGCTGGTCGGCGCGCGGCGCCGGGGCGACCTGCTCCGGGTCGCGGTGTGGCGGCTGGACTCCGGCACCGCCCAGGACGCCACGCTGCTGCTCGGCGCGGCCGCCCAGGCGTTCGCCCGGTACGACGTACCCCTGGCGACCCGGCTGGCCCGCGCGGCGCTCGACGCCGGCGGCGGCTTCGACGCCGCGGAGCTGCTCGCCACCATCCTGATGTTCGCCGACCGGCCCGACGAGGCGATCCGGGTGCTCGACGCGGTGGCCGGCGAGATCGACTGCGACCAGCGGCGCAGCCGCTGGCTGACCGTGCGCGGCATGGTCAGCTACTGGGGGCTCAGCCGGGAGTCCACCGTGGAGGAGATCGCCCAGGCGGGCGCGGCCCTGACCGACCCGGGCGACCAGGCGCGGGTCCGCGCCTTCGAGGCGATCATGCGGCTGCACGGGTTGGACGGCACAGCGGCGCTCCGGCTCGCCCGGTCGGTGCTGGACCGACCGGCCGCCAGCGTCGCGGCGCGGGAGCTGGCCCGCTGCACCATCGCCCACCTGGACGCGGCGCGGGGGCAGTTCCGCAGCAGCGCGACCGCGATCGCCCGGGTGGCGGCGGAGGCGCCGCACTGGCGCAGCGACATGCCCTACCTCCAGCTCGCGATGGAACTGGCCCGGGGCACCCGGCTGGCCCTCGCCGGCGACCTGGCCGGCATCGACGCGATCGTCGCCGACGAGTTCGCCGACCTGGCCGGGGCCGGCGACTTCCGGCTCGGCACCGGCTACCTGGCGATCCTCCAGGCGTACGCGGCGCGGCTGCGCGGCCGCAGCGGCGAGGCGCTCAAGGTCAGCCTCGGCGCCTGCGCGGTGCTGGCCACCAGCCGGGTCTACGCCGGGCTGGCGCAGGCCGAACGGGCCCAGGCGGCGGCGCTGCGCGGCGAGGCCGAGCACGCCGCCGAGGCGATGGCCGAGGCCGACCGGACGCACGCGCCCGGCATGGTGGTGCTCTACCCCTGGCTGGAGCAGGCCCGCGGGGCGGTGCTGGCGGCCGGGGGCGACCTGCCGGGGGCCACCAAGCACCTGGGCGACCTGGCCGACCGGCTCCGCGGCGACGGCTTCGCCGGGCACGAGGTGCTGGTCCTGCACGACCTGGTCCGGCTCGGGCAGGCGACGGCCCCGGTCGGCCCGACCTGCACCGACGGCAGCCGGCGCACGGTGGCGCAACGGCTGGGTGAGCTCTCCGAGCAGGTCGACGGGGTGCTGCCGCCGCTGCTGGCCCGGTACGCCCGGGCCACCGTCGCCGGTGACGACGCCGAACTGCTGGCGGTGGCCGACGGCTTCGCCGCGCTCGACCTGCCGGTCTGGGCCGCCGAGGCGACCGCCACCGCGCTGCGCGAGCTGCGCCGGGAACGCGCCGCCTCGGCCGGCGCCGCCCACCAGCGGCTCGCGGGCCTGCTCGGCGGCTGCGACCAGATCCGCACACCGGCGCTGGAGGCGCTGCGCCCGGCACTGTCCGACCGGGAACGGCAGATCGCCACACTGGCCGCCGCCGGGGTGACCAGCCGGGCCATCGCCGAGCGACTGTTCCTCTCCACCCGCACGGTGGAGAACCACCTCCAGCGGGTCTACAGCAAGCTGGGCATCACCGGGCGCGCGGAGCTGCCGGCGGCGCTGCGGTCGATCACGGGCCACGACGGCACGGAGCCGGCGTGAACTCTAGGCTGGGCCGGTGAGTTCCCTTCGCCCCGCGCTGCTGACCGACCACTACGAGCTGACCATGGTCAGCGCCGCCCTCCGGGACGGCACCGCCGAACGCCGCTGCGCCTTCGAGGTGTTCAGCCGGCGGCTGCCCGCCGGGCGGCGCTACGGGGTGGTCGCCGGGACGGGCCGGCTGGTCGACCTGATCCGCGACTTCCGCTTCGACGCCGACGAGGTGGACTTCCTGCGCCGCACCGGGGTGGTGGACGACCGGGCCGCCGAGTGGCTGAGCAGCTACCGCTTCACCGGCGACGTCGACGGGTACGCCGAGGGCGAGCTCTTCTTCCCGGGCTCACCGATCCTCACCGTCTCCGGCGGCTTCGCCGAGTGCGTGGTGCTGGAGACGCTGGTGCTGTCGGTACTCAACCACGACAGCGCGGTGGCCGCCGCCGCCGCCCGGATGGTCACCGCCGCCCGGGGCCGCACCCTGATCGAGATGGGCTCCCGGCGGGCCCACGAGGAGGCGGCGGTGGCCGCGGCGCGGGCGGCGTACCTGGCCGGGTTCCGGTTCACCTCCAATCTCGCCGCCGGTCGGCGCTACGGCATCCCCACCGCCGGCACCGCCGCGCACGCGTTCACCCTGCTGCACGACGACGAGAAGACGGCGTTCGCCTCGCAGGTCGCCACGCTGGGCAAGGACACCACTCTGCTGGTCGACACGTACGACATCAGCCAGGGCATCCGCAACGCGATCGAGGTGGCCGGGCCGGAGCTGCGGGCGATCCGGATCGACTCGGGCGACCTGGCGGTGATCGCCCAGCAGTCCCGGGAACTGCTCGACTCGCTCGGCGCCACCGAAACGAAGATCATCGTCTCGGGCGACCTCGACGAGTACGCCATCGCCGCCCTCGCCGCCGAGCCGGTGGACATGTACGGCGCCGGCACCGCCGTGGTCACCGGCTCCGGCGCGCCCACCGTCGGGCTGGTCTACAAGCTGGTCGAGGTGGACGGGCGGCCGGTGGTGAAGCGCTCCGAGCACAAGGCCACCATCGGCGGCCGGAAGGTCGCGGTACGCCGGCACAAGCCGACCGGCACCGCCACCGAGGAGATCATCGTGCCGCAGGGCGTGCCGGACCGGCAACCGAACGACCGACTGCTCCAGCGCTCCTTCATCGTCGACGGGGAGCCGGTCACGCTGCCCTCGCTCGACGAGTCGCGGGAGCACCTGCGGCAGTGCCTGATCTCCATCCCCTGGGAAGGGCTCAAGCTCTCCGGCGGTGACCCGGCGGTGCCGGTCACCGTCGTCCCGGCAAGCTGACGAAGGAGTCACTCCGATGGCCAACGCCTTGATCATCGTGGACGTGCAGAACGACTTCTGCGAGGGCGGGTCCCTCGCCGTCGCCGGTGGCGCGGGAGTCGCGGGCGGCGTCTCCCGGCTGCTCGCCGCCGAGCCGGACCGCTGGAACCACGTGGTCGCCACCAAGGACTACCACGTCGACCCGGGCGCACACTTCGGCGATCCGCCGGACTACGTCGACTCGTGGCCCCGGCACTGTGTCGTCGGCACCGCCGGTTCCGAGTTCCACCCGGACCTGGAGACCGGCCGGATCGAGATGATCTTCCACAAGGGCGAGCACGCCGCGGCGTACTCCGGCTTCGAGGGGCACGCCGACGACGGCGAGTGCCTCGCCGACTGGCTGCGCCGGCACGACGTGGACCGGGTCGACCTGGTGGGGATCGCCACCGACCACTGCGTCCGGGCCACCGCGTTGGACGCCGCCCGGGAGGGCTTCGCCACCACCGTGCTGCTCGACCTCACCGCCGCCGTCGCGCGGAACACCCTCGACGTGGCGCTGCGGGCGATGGACGGCGCCGGCGTCACCCTGCGGGGCGAGCCTGTGATCAGGGACGCTTGAGCCGGTAATCGCTTGCCGATGTCGTACCTCCGGTCAAGGATGGCCGCCGGAGGTACGGACCATCATGAACTTGACGCCTTACCGGCAAGCGCTCGCCCTGCCCGGGCTCCGGTCGTTGCTGCTGGTGTCCGTGCTGGCCCGCATCCCGCTCACCGCGACCGGGGTGACGCTCACCTTCTTCGTGGTGCTCGACCTCGGCCGCGGCTACGGCGCCGCCGGTCTGGTCGGTGCCGCGATGACCGTCGGGGCGGCGCTCGGCTCGCCGCTGCTCGGCCGCCTGGTCGACCGGCGCGGCCTGCGCCCGGTGGTCGCCCTGACCACCGTCGCCGAGGCGGTGTTCTGGGCGAGCGCGCCGACGCTCTCCCTGCCGGTGCTGCTGCCGGCGGCGTTCCTCGCCGGCCTGCTCGCCCTGCCGATCTTCTCGGTGATCCGGCAGTCCATCGCCGCGCTCGCCCCCGAGGACCGGCGACGCCCCGCGTACGCGCTGGACTCGATGTCCGTCGAGCTGTCGTTCATGGTCGGGCCCGCGCTCGCCGTGGCGCTGGCCACCACCGTCTCGGCGCGCACCACCCTCTGGGCGGTCGGCACCGGCGTGGTCGCCTCGGGCGTCGCGTTCTGGCTGCTCAACCCGCCCACCCGCAGCGCGGACGAGCCGGCCGGTCCGCAGCCCCGCACGCCCCGCCGGGAGTGGCTCACCCCCCGGATGCTGGCCGTGCTCGCGGTCAGCGGCGCGGCGACCCTGGTGCTCGGCGGCACCGACGTCGCGGTGGTCGCCGTGCTGCGGGCCAGCGGCGAGGTCGGCTGGACCGGCGCCGTGCTCACCATGTGGGCGGTCGCCTCGCTGGTCGGTGGCTTCGCGTACGGGGCGGTCCGCCGCTCGTTCTCGCCGCTGGCGCTCACCGCCGCGCTGAGCCTCTGCACCATCCCGGTCGGGCTGGGCGGCGGCCACTGGTGGCTGCTCTGCCTGGCCCTCATCCCGGCCGGCGCGCTCTGCGCCCCGACCATCGCGGCGACCTCCGACGCGGTCAGCCGGCTCGCCCCGGCGGGCGTACGCGGCGAGGCGATGGGCCTGCACGGCTCCGCCGTCACGGTCGGCATCGCGCTCGGCGCGCCGCTCGCCGGCGCGGTGATCGACGCCTCGCTGCCGCTGTGGGGCTTCGCGGTCACCGGCGCGATCGGGCTGGTGGTGACGCTGGCCGTGCTCCCCGTCGAGCTGCGCCACCGACGCGAGACCGCCGCCGCGTCCGACGTGCGCGACGCCGCCGACCTGGCCCCCGCCACCACCTGACCCGCCGTCCGTCGGGCGATCCGGCACCGCTCTCGTCTCCTGCCCGGCGGCCCCGCAGCCCGGCGGCCCCGCAGCCCGGCGGCCCTGCAGCTCGGCAGCCCTGCAGCCCGGCGGTCGGGGTCGGGGATCGGCGTGTCGCGGTGGCCCCGGGTCGGCGTGTCGCGGCGGTCGGACACATACCCGATGAGCGATATACCTGAGAGGCATATATATGCCTCTCAGGTATATCGCTCACGAGCGCATCCGCCTCCCGGCGGGCGTGATGGTCCGCGATCCACCCGCCCAGATATCGCCGTCGCCGGCGAGCCGGGGTCAAGCGGACCGACTGTTCGCGATGCGGGGGCCGGCGCCAGGAGAGCCGAGCCCAGAACCGAGGCAGACGCCGCCGCGCAGACCCGACCGGCCAGCCGAGCGCCGTCCAGGCCCGACCGGCAACCGAGCGCCACCCAGACCGGAACGCCACGGCCCACGCCGGTCCGAGCCAGAACGGCGACGGGTACCGCCAGACCGGATGACGCCACGACCGACGGCCGGTACGAGCCGGAACGGCGACGGGCGCCGTACCCCTGGTGGGGTGCGGCGCCCGTCGTCGGTGTCGCGTGCGGCGCGTCAGCGGTCGATGTTGCTCGCGGTGTCCTCGCGGTAGCTGGCGCCACCGTCGGACTCGCTGGTGAGCGGCTTGGAGCCGCCCTCCGGCGGACCGGCCAGGCTGTGGCCGGCGGCCAGCTCCGGGAACTTGTAGTCGAAGGCCGGCCGCTCGGAGCGGATCCGCGGCATCCGGTCGAAGTTGCGCAGGGGCGGCGGGGAGGTGGTCGCCCACTCCAGCGAGTTGCCGTGGCCCCACGGGTCCTCGACCTCGACCACCGGGCCGGTCTTGTACGACTTCCAGCAGTTCCAGATGAACGGCAGGGTCGAGATACCGGTGATGAACGCGCCGATCGTGGAGATCGTGTTCAGCGTGGTGAAGCCGTCGCTGGGCAGGTAGTCGGCGTACCGACGCGGCATGCCCTCGTTGCCCAGCCAGTGCTGCACCAGGAACGTGGTGTGGAAACCGATCATCGTCAGCCAGAAGTGAATCTTGCCGAGCCGCTCGTCGAGCATCCGGCCGAACATCTTCGGGAACCAGAAGTAGATGCCGGCGAAGACGGCGAACACGATCGTGCCGAAGAGCACGTAGTGGAAGTGCGCCACCACGAAGTACGAGTCGTGCAGGTGGAAGTCGAGCGGCGGGCTGGCCAGCAGCACACCGGTGAGACCACCGAAGAGGAAGGTCACCAGGAAGCCGATCGAGAAGAGCATCGGCGTCTCGAAGGTGATCTGGCCCCGCCACATGGTGCCGATCCAGTTGAAGAACTTCATACCGGTGGGCACGGCGATCAGGTAGCTCAGGAAGCTGAAGAACGGCAGCAGGACCTGGCCGGTGCCGAACATGTGGTGCGCCCAGACGCTCATCGACAGCGCGGCGATGGCGATGGTCGCGGCGACCAGACCCTTGTAGCCGAAGATCGGCTTGCGGGAGAAGACCGGGATGACCTCGCTGATGATGCCGAAGAACGGCAGCGCGATGATGTACACCTCGGGGTGGCCGAAGAACCAGAACAGGTGCTGCCAGAGCATCGGCCCGCCGGTGGCCGGGTCGTACACGTGGGCGCCCATCAGCCGGTCGGCGGCGAGCGCGAAGAGCGCGGCGGCCAGCAGCGGGAAGACCAGGATCGCCAGCAGGCTGGTGACCAGCATGTTCCAGGTGAAGATCGGCATCCGGAACATGGTCATGCCCGGGGCCCGCAGGGTCAGGATCGTGGTGATCAGGTTGACCGCGCCGAGGATCGTGCCCAGACCGGAGATGGCCAGGCCGACGACCCACATGTTGGCGCCGACGCCCGGCGAGTGCTCGACGGTGCTCAGCGGGGTGTAGGCGGTCCAGCCGAAGTCGGCGGCGCCACCCGGGCTGATGAAGCCGGCCGTCGCCATGGTGCCACCGAAGAGGTAGAGCCAGTAGGCGAAGGCATTGAGCCGGGGGAAGGAGACGTCAGGGGCGCCGATCTGCAGCGGCACGACGTAGTTCGCGAAGGCGAACACGATCGGCGTCGCGAAGAACAGCAGCATGATCGTGCCGTGCATCGTGAACAGCTGGTTGTACTGCTCGGGCGACAGGAACTGCAGGCCCGGCCGCGCCAGCTCGGCACGCATGATCAGGGCCATCAGGCCACCGATCATGAAGAACACGAACGCGGTGACCATGTACATGATCCCGATCTGCTTCGCGTCCGTGGTGCGCAGCAGCCGCGCGATGGCCGACCCCTTGACCGGCTCTCGGACCGGCCATGGCCGGGTCACGACCGGCTTGGGTGCGACGGTGGTCACGAATGGCCTCCGGTTCTCGGTTGTCCCGCTCGGCACGCGCATGTCATCTGCGAGCCGTCATCCGCAAGGAGGATAGTCCCCGGCAGGTGGGTGCGCCGCTCGGGGTGGTGGGGCAGGATGGAGGGCCGTTTACAGCGGGTCGACGAGCAGCCGGTAGTGCTCGCGGAAGATTCGACCGCCGCGCCCGCGCAGCAGGGGGTCGCGCAGCGCCGGCGGCACGTCCCGGGTCCGGTTGCGGTCGCGGGTCCGGTCCCGCACCCATCGGGTACGCGGACGGCGGCGACTCTCGTACGCCACCAGCGCCGCCTCGACGCTGCCGGCTGCGGTCAGCGACTCGGCGAGCACCACCGCGTCCTCCAGCGCCATCGCCGCACCCTGGCTCAGGGTCGGCGCGGTGGCGTGGGCGGCGTCGCCAACGAGCAGCACCCGCCCGCGGTGCCAGCGGCCCAGCTCGACCTCGTCGGTGAGGCTCACCTGGACGTCGCGCAGCGCGTCCAGCACCGCGGGCACCGGTCCGCCGTACTCCCCGAAGAGCTCGCGCAGCCGCGCGCCCGGATCGGCCGGGGTGACCGTGCCGGCCTCGTCGGCGTAGCAGTACAGCCGGCCCGCGCCGATCGGCACCACCAGGAAGCCGGCGCGCTGCCCGAGCAGGGCCGTCCAGTCGGTGACCTCCGGGCCGTCGCGCACCACGCCGCGGTAGACCACCTGGCCGGCGGGGCGGGGCGGCCCGCCGAGCGCGGCCAGGGAGCGCACCGCCGAACGGGGCCCGTCGGCGCCGATCACCAGGTCGTACTCGCCGCCGGTGCCGTCGGTGAAGGTGACCGCGACGCCGGCCGGCAGCAGCTCGACGGCGCTGACCTCGGCACCGTGCCGCACCGCGCCGCCGGCGCCGCTGAGCAGCACCTGGTAGAGGTCGCGCCGGAGCAGCGCCCGGCACTCACCGACGCCGGACCAGAGCGCGTCGAGATCCACCTCACAGAGCGGCTCGCCCGCCGCGTCGAGGAAGCGCTGGCGGTGGATCACCTGGCCGAGCCGGCGGACCGGGCCGTCCAGGTCGAGCCGGCGCAGCGCGCGGTCGGCGTTGCCGGGCAGATAGAGACCGGTCTCGACCAGCTCGTTCGGGGGCAGCTTCTCGGTGACGTCCGGCCGGAAACCCGCCATCCGCAGCGCCCGGGCGACGGCCAGACCGGCGATGCCCGCGCCGACGACAAGGATGCGCAGGGGGGAGCCACCCATGGTGGTGTACGCCTCCGGAGGGGGGATCGGCACGCGTTGGAGGCAAGACACTACTCCGCGCGATTGACACACGGTAGGCCTGATCGGCCTGGCGCGCACGATGCGTAAATGATTCATGTCGCCGCCCGGCCGACCCACCATCCCCCGGTACGCCGACGCCTGTCACTCCCTGACTGAGCTGCGGCTTCGCCCGTCTGCGATGGCGCGATACGGAAGCGGCGTGGAAGTACCACCGCAGCCCCGCCCGCCGTCCGGGCGCGTTAGCGAAGCCGGTCCGGTTGCACTCGTGTTGCAGACATGTAAATGTGTCGAATGATATGGGAGCGCTCCCGCGCCCACCCCCGTCCCCACTGGCGCCCCCACGCCGGAATCTCGAGGAGCATGATGAAACGTCCACTCCGCGCCATCGCCGCCGCCGGCCTGCTGGCCGCCGGATCGCTGGTCGCCGTCGCGCTCGGCGGCACGGCCTCAGCCGACACCCAGATCTGCGAGCAGTTCGGCTCCACCGTGATCCAGAACCGGTACGTCGTGCAGAACAACCGCTGGGGCACCACCGCCCAGCAGTGCATCAACGTCACCAGCACCGGCTTCGAGATCACCACCCAGAACGGCAGCAACCCCACCAACGGCGCCCCCACGGCGTACCCGTCGGTCTTCTTCGGCTGCCACTACACCAACTGCTCCCCCGGCACCAACCTGCCGATCCAGGTCAGCCAGATCAGCAGCGCCACCAGCAGCATCGCCTACAAGTACGTCAGCGGGGCCATCTACAACGCCTCGTACGACATCTGGCTCGACCCCACGCCGAAGAGGGACGGGGTGAACCAGATGGAGATCATGATCTGGCTCAACCGCCAGGGCTCGATCCAGCCGATCGGTTCCCCGGTCGGCACGACCACCCTGGTCGGCCGGACGTGGGAGGTCTGGCGGGGCAGCAACGGCTCCAACAACGTCATCTCGTACGTCGCCCCGTCGCCGATCACGAGCATGAACTTCAGCGTCCTCGACTTCATCAACGACGTGAAGAACCGCGGCGCGATCACCAGCAGCTGGTACCTGACGAGCATCCAGGCCGGCTTCGAGCCGTGGCAGGGTGGCGCCGGGCTCGGGGTGACCTCCTTCTCGGCCAGCGTCAACGGCGGCGGCTCGACGACCCCGCCGACCACTCCTCCGCCGACCACCCCGCCGCCGACGGGGAGCGGGTGCGCGGTGAAGTACACGCCGAACGCGTGGAACAACGGCTTCACGGCCGACGTGACGATCACCAACCGCGGCTCCAGCACCATCAACGGGTGGAACCTGACCTACAACCTGCCGGCCGGGCAGCAGGTCACCAACGCCTGGAACGCGACCGTCACGCAGAGCGGGTCGGCGGTGAGTGCGCGGAACGTCGGCTTCAACGGGTCGATCGCTCCGGGGGGTACGGCGAACTTCGGGTATCAGGGGACGCTGAGCGGGGCGTACTCGTCGCCGACGAGTTTCTCGCTCAACGGGGTGGCCTGCACGCGGTCCTGACCTTCCCCCCGGGCAAGAGACGGAGGGGCGTGACCCAGCGGGTCACGCCCCTCCGGTGTTCGAGGCCTTACCCGATCGTCACGTCACCCGCCTCCAGGTCGAGGTCGTTCAGGTTGCAGCGGCCCCGACAGCGCCTCCGGGACTTCTAAGGAGGCGATGATGTTCGGCCACGAAAGGCCGACGTGGCGCTCTAGGACGCGTTGGCACACCCACTCGTGAAACCCGTCCAGAAGCCGCCGATCCAATGCCTGATCAAACCCCTCAATGAACGCGACCGCCGTCAGGTACCTGTCGTCCAGCAGATACATCCGCCATCGACGGGTGAGGCGAAAGAGCAGTTCAGGCACATTCACGGCTAATGATCCATAGGCGAGAGCTTGAGATGCTCTCCATGTTCCCACTGACTCCTGCAACTCTCGAAGCCCATACCATCGGTCTCCGTCAATCCATGATAGAACCTGCCGTCCTGACCACCACGAAGGGCTCCTCCAAGCACCGTCGGGGCATTTTCGAGGACCCTAGGCTCTTCGCCAACAAACATCGCAGGTGCGGGCAGGCCGCAGCCAGCGAACCGAGCGGCGAGGCCCTTCTCAAACAAGATACACCCGCTGAACGATGACCCGTTCGGCGAAAGGGAAGGGGGGCGCACCAAGCCAGCGGCACGCCCCCTCCACATTCACCCTAAACCCTGGCTCGCTGCGACATTCGACGCTTGGACAGCCCCTGCCGCCCATAACTTGAAGCGGCAGATTGTCAAGGACCACCGGCCAGACCTTGCAGCGACGCCCTTCAATCCAATAATGCGATCACCAAAGGCTCGGTACTAGGTGCAAGGTATTCGTGTCCAGGCACATGTTCGACATGGATATGAGCGGAAGGGTCACCTTCATTCCCGAACTCTTCCACGCTAGACGCGAACACATCCAATTCATCGGCGCCACCCTGTATCCGCAAGGCGTCCCGAGCCGAGACGTGGGAAATCACGACATGACCAGAGGTGCATTCAAATTCAATCAATGACAGTGCCTTGTCGTACGGCGATGGATCGCCACCCGTATCTAGGGGAAGAATCCCCCGGGATGAGCGCAAACATGCCGCCAAATCCCGCAGTTCCTGGCCCGTTCCAGATAGTTCCAACTCTTTGGTGTCCTCGGCGTATAGAACCTTCATTTTCAACCTTCCGCATCGGACATCAGCAGTAGTCGCCGGGCCTGATCGTAGACGGGTCGATCATAAGGTGCGGATCCTTCAGCGGCCCGGAGGTCACCGGCCTGCCGTTGATCTGCGTCTCCAAGTTGAGATGGGGTCCGAGCTTCTGAACGTGCTTGACGTTGGGATTTACATCAAAACGTGCGATCTTGCGCACCTTGTTGCCATTCTCATCGATCGACTCGTTCTCGAACTGCACAGCTTTGCTGCCCGACTCACGCGACATCGGGTTGTCGCCGACATGCGCCGCAGCACGGTCCAGGGCTTCGTCCATGGAAATGTCGTTATTGTGAACCAGGATCGGGGTGTCACCTGCAGCCACATAGTAGGTGTGGAGTGTGTCCACCGTGAGGTCGTGCATGACCCTCGTCGCGAGGTACGACCGCACACCGGTGACAGTGACGAGCTCCCCGTCGAAAGCCAGCAACTTCTCGCCGACCCGGAGGTCACCAGCGTGCACCCAGTCACTCCGGTCACGACTCCATACCGGGTGGTTGTCGGTGGTTTCTAGGTCGACATTGCGACCGCCGTCCAGCGACAGGGTCAGGTCGGTCAGCTCTACGTCGACATTGATGTGCGTAGCAACGACTGTCTGCGGCGCTGACTCGCCACTGCTGGGATCCGCAGCGACGACTTTGTCGCCCAACCGAATTTTCTCAATGGGACGGACCGAGCCGTCGGCCAACAAGACGAGCGTTCCAGGCGCGAAGCTGTGACAGCCCTTCTTGAAGAGGGTCTTGACGCCGTCAACAAGGTCGCCGAGCAGACCCTTAACCCTGGTAGTGAGATTGGCGAGCTTTTTCCACTTCCAGGGAGCGCCATACCTGGCGGCCAGTTTGCCGAGGACGCCGCCGAGCATGGCGCCGGCGATGTTGCCAGCGGTGGCGAGGCACCCACCCATGTCGCCCTGCGTTATGCAGCTGAGGGCATCCGTGATGCCCAACTCGTCCGCGAGGATCTTCGCCAGCGCCTTGGCCGAGTCGAGGATCTTCTGCTTGGCCCGGGCGATCCGCGCCTGACGCTCCTTCTCGGCAGCGGCAGCCGCCGCCGCGCGGCGATCGGCCTCGCTGGCACGAGGATTGTTCCAGGCGTTAATGTGCGGCTCGTCCGGGTCGTACGTCTTCGAGCAACCACCACAACCGTCGTTGTGGCCCTTGACCTTGTGGTAGTTGCCGTACATGTCCTCGTAATCAGCACCGGGGCCGCAGGCGTCGTCGGAGCATGCCTTGAGGCCGTCGGGGTCGGAGAACGAGATCGGGTTGTTGTTGGCGTAGGCGTACCCGTTCATCTGCTGCGGGTCGCCGTTGTCGATGATCGGGTCAACGGAGATGAACCGACCGGTGATGATGTCGTACTCGCGGGCGCCGATGTTCACCAGGCCCGTGGTCGAGTCCTGGTTGCCGTTGACGAAGCCCTTCTCCGTTGGCCACTGCCCCGGCGTGAGCGGGTTGCCCCGGCTCTCGCCGTACGGGGTGGTCCGCCGGTGCGTGATCGCGCCGGTCTCGTCGACGGTCGCTTGGCCGGTGCCGTGATGGTCGGAGGCGACGTAGAACAGGCCGTTGAGCTTGCGGACGACCGTGCCGCCGCCCGGTAGCGAGTAGTAACGCGTGGCGTCCGTGGCCCGGGTGGTGTGGTTGAGCCGGATTTCCATCCCCGGCAGGTAGAGCGTCGTAGCATTCGGCTCCTTACGGAGCATCCGCGAGCCGTCGACGTCATAGAAGAAGCTGGTCTTCTTGCCGGCGGCGTCGGTGACCGACTCGAGGTTCCCCTCGGCGTCCCAGATCAGGTTCTGGTCCTCGCCGACCTTGGTCCGCCGCTTGGTGTTGCCGGCGGCGTCGTACTCGTAGGAGTAGAGACGGTCACCCTGCGGGGTGGTCTCGGTCATCTGGCGAAGCGTGTGCGGCTGCGCGGTGCCCGCCGTCGGGTACGTGTACGCCCGATTGATCAGTGTGCTGCCGTCGGTGCCGTACTGCGTCTCGGTCTTCCGGTTGCCGGTCAGGTCGAACGTGTATGCGTGGTGGTAGGGAGCCACCCCACCGACACCCGTCACCGACGGTCCGCCGGCACACGGGTCGGTCGCGGTGCTCGCCGACGTCCACGCCTGCTCCATGCGGCGCAGGTAGTCGTAGGTGAAGCACTGAACGTCCCGGGTTCCGGACGGGGTGTTGGAGATCCGCAGAATGTTGCCGGACGCGTCGTAGGTGTAGCGCGCGTCGAGGTCGATGACCGGCGCGCCGCTGCGGTCCAGCCGCAGGTTGGTCAGCCGCTTCGAACCCTGCTCGTACTGGTAGGTCGACCAGACCTTGTTGGCGCCCAGCGCCGCCTCCGTCTGGATGACCTCGCCGGTGGTCGAGTAGTCGACGTCCGTCAGGTACGGGGCGTCACCGTTCGTGGCGGTGAGGCGCTCCAGGCCGTCGTAGGTGTAGGCGATCGCTTCGAAGGGCATGCCGCCGCCCTCGGACATGCCGACGGAGGCGACGGTGCCGTCGCTGTTGTACTCGGTCGAGAAGGTGTAGAGCCCCGCCAGCTCCGCGCCGGCGTGCTGTGGCACCTGGTAGTAGGTGGCGTGCGGCCGGTAGAACTCGTCGTAGGCGGTGTAGTACGTCGCATACTCTTCGTCCCCAACCCACCGGCTGGCCGAGGACACCTGGCCCAGCATCTCCAGGTCGTAGGTCCAACTGCTCAGCCGCACGCCGGTCTCGGCCTCACCCTTGTAGGTGGCGGTCGTCCGGCCGATCTCGTCGTAGGTGGTGCTGATCTTCTGGCCCACGCCGTTGGTGGTGCTGGTGACCCGGTCCAGGTTGTCGTAGGTGATCGTCGACGTGCCGGCGTCCGGGTCGATCGACTTGACCTCGCGGCCGAGCTGGTCGTACTCGTGCTTCCAGAGGTTGCCGGCCGGGTCCTTGACCGTGGCGAGCTGACCGGACGGCGTGTAGGTGTACTCCGTCTTGTCGAACGCGCCTGACGGGCCGGTGCCCTTGTACTGCAGCAGCTGGGTGGTCTGCCCCAGGGCGTTGGTGATCGTCGTGGTAGGAATGCCACCCTGCGGCGGATCGACCGAGGTGCGGTCGCCGCCGTAGGTGGTGGTGGTGCGCCACTTCTCGTTGCCGGCGACGGAGGTGATCTCCGCCGTGACCCGGTCCGCACCGTCGTAGACGTAGAACGTCTGACCCTCGACCTCGCCGATGGTGGCGGGGAAGATGGTGTCGGCCGGCGCGCCCGCGGCGTTGTAGGTCGCGTACGTCCGGTCGAGCTTGCCGGTCGGGGTGTACATGGTGTCCGCGACCATGCGAGTGCCGTTCGGCCCCTCGGTCTGCACCTGGCGCGGACGCAGCAGGCCGTCGTGCAGCTTGTACTCGACGCTGTAGGTGCCGTCCTTCTGCCGCTTCTCGGTCTTGACCGCGACCGGCTTGTCCGTGCGGATCAGGTACGTGTACTTGATGCTCGGGTCGAGCCCGGCCGCACCCGTACGGTCCGGCATCCACACCTTGGTCAGCCGGCCCAGCGGGTCGTACTCCAATTGGCTGACCAGGTTGTTCGGGTCGGTCTGCTTGATCGGGCTGCCCCAGGCGGGGGCGTACTCGGTCGTGGTGACGTGGGTGAGCGGGTTGGTCTCGACCACCTTGGTCGTCAGGCCGTTCGTCTCGGTGTACGCGGTGGTCGTGGTCTTGCCCATCGCGTCGGTCGCGGTCAGCGGCCGACCGTACGAGTCGAAGGTGCCCGACGCGGCCGTGATGTAGGTGGCCGTGGTGCCGTCGTGGCTCTTCAGACGCTCCGACTTGGTCGGGTTGCCCAGCGTCGGGGCCACGCCGAAGGCCTTGCCGTCGTAGAGCGTCCGGGTGTCGGAGATGACCTGGGTCCTGCGGTCCGGCGTGACGGAGCACGCCACCGACACCGACTCGGTGCGCGCCACCAGGCTGTAGAGGTGGGCTGCGGAGTTGTCGGCGTAGGTGGTGCGGTTGCACGCCTCGTCGCCGGTGACGTCCACGTCGCCCAGGTTCTCGGTCTGGGTGACGCGGCCGAAGGTCGTCTCGAAGGTGGAGACGTTCTTGGTCTCCCGGAGGCCGCCCGCCGCCAGCGCGACGAAGCTGCGGGTGGTCGACGTGTTGGTGAACCAGGCCTTCTTGTCGCCCCAGGTGTGCGACTCGGTAGCGGTGTTGTGCCGCCACGGCGTGGCGATGTTCCGGCTGACCACCGCCGAGCCGTTGTAGACCGTGCTCTCCAACTGGTGCCCGGAGAACTCGTCGTAGTCGACGTGCTCGACTCCTGCCGAGTCGGTCACCCGGATGTCCCGGGTGGCCGTGCTGTTCGGGATCTTGTCGCCGTGCATGCCGCGCAGGTAGCGGTACTCGGTCTTGGTGGTCTGGGTCTGGCCGTTGCCGACGGTGACGACGACCTTTCCGTAGCCCCGCCACTCGCTCCAGGTGAGGTCCTTCGGGTCGGAGATCCCGTCCGGGTCGGACTTACGCCAGGCGGCACCGTCCAGGTAGTCGTACTTGGTGACCATGTCCGGCGCGCCGCCGGTCCGGTCGGTCTCGATCACCGCGGCGACCACGTACTTGAAGAACCAGTCCGTGATCGGGTCGCCGGTGCCGAGCGGGTTCCACTTCACCGGGTAGCAGCGCTTGGTGCTGTTGCCCTCCGTCGGGAGGGTGGTGGCGGTGCAGTCCGGGGTGGCGTAGTTGACGTCGATCTGCCCACCCGTGTCCGTCCAGACCGTGGCGAGGCGGAACCGGACCAGTGGCCCGATGTTGTCGTTGTCCCGGTCCACCCGGTTCGGCAGCTGGAGGCCGCCCAGCTCCACCGACGGCATCGCGATGTCCGCGCCGGCGCCGTACATGCCGGTGTGGGTGATCTTGTGGAGCCAGAGGGTGCGGGAGCCGTCACCGTTGTCGGTGAGCAGGTGGTCGAGCTTCCAGTTGTCGACCGGGGTCCAGCCGGTGCCCTCACGGATCTCGGTGGTGATACCGGTCAGCCGCGCCCGGGTCCAGAACGTCGGGCTGATCTGGTCGAGCTTGCACTTGATGTTCGCGTTGCAGTTGCGGTCGAACGGCACGTCCGGCCAGTACGGCGCGGTGGTGGTGGTCAGGTCCTGCGGGTCGCAGTCGATGGTCCCGGTCGGCAGGCACCGTTCCTTGACGTCGAACCGCACCCGGGCCGGGGCGTTGGTGGTGTAGACGGCGTTGTGCCGCTGCCCGTAGTCGACCCGCTTGAGGTAGCCGCCCCGGTGGTAGGGCACGCCGTTGACGTCGGTCTTCTTGGACCGGGCGTAGTGGTTCGTCTCGCGGGCGTAGTAGTAGGAGCTGACGTTGCCGTAGCGGTCCTTGACGTAGTCGAGGCTCCACCGCCACGCCTGGTCACAGAACGAGTCCAGGAAGGCGGTCTTGTTGCAGGGCTCGTTGGCGTCGTCACCGAAGACCGGCACCGTCCAGGTCGAGTTCGTCGTCTCCTTGCCCGTGACCCAGCCGGGCAGCCTGTTGAGCCCGAAGTAGTACTCGGTGCCGTCGGTCGTGGTGACCTTCCAGTGCTCACCGTCGTTGTCGTCGTTGGCCGCGCCGGTGAACCGCTCGACCTTGGAGCCGTCGTCGGTGGCGAACTTCCAGGTGCTGCCGCTCTTCACCAGCTCGGTGGACTTGCCGTTGAGCAGGATCGTGGCGTTGTCGTACGCCCAGCACTGGTCGACGTACTGGTCGTGGCCGTCGTCGGAGCACGACTTGTAGCGGCGCTCGATGTGACCGGGCTCGTAGTTGAAGCCCTCACCGACCCAGGAGCCCTGGTTGTTGGTCGCCGCGGTGCGACCGTCGACCGACTGCGACGAGTAGGCCAGGGTGATTCCCGGCGCCCCGCCGCCCGGGACCGGGGGCGTGCGCACCGGGTAGCTCCAGGAGAAGCCACCGGTGGACGGGGCCACCGACCACTTCGACGACGGCGCGAGCTTGGTCGCGCCGTAGTCGCCCTGCGAGGAGGACTCGGTGGCGGTCATCGCGAAGGTGGTCCCGCTGGACGCCGCACTCACCGTCGCCGACAGAGTGCGCTTCTCCGCGTCGTTGACGGTCGGCACCGGCTCGGCGGCACAGGCCGCCTTCTCCGGCGTGGTCAGCGCGCACTCCGGCAGCTTCACCAGCTTCAGCCGGGAGCCGAAGTCGCCGCCGTACGCGCCGGCCAGGCCTTCGTAGCTGACGCCGAGCTTGATGTCGCCGGCGGCCTGCTGACCGTCGGCGCGGTTGACCCGCACCAGCGGGCCGTCGACCCTGGCCCGCTCGGCGGCCTTGCGGTCGAGCACCTCGATGCGGACCTTGCCCGGAGCGGTGGCCGGCGTCGTCGCCGGGGCCACCGACTTCGCGCCGGCCTTCGGGGTGGGAGCGGCCACGGCAGCGACCGACACGGCGAGGCCGCCGGCCTTGCCGGTGGCGGCGGGCCCGGTGGTGGCTGAGCCGGTCCGGGCGGAGTCACGAGCGCCGGCCTGCGCCGGCCCGGTCGCCGGAGCAGCGGGTACGCCGATCTCGGTGGCGCCCGCCGCCGGCCAGGTGACCTTCGCGGGCGTCGTCGTGGCGGCGTCCGCCGCCGGGTTGCCCATGCGCGGCTTCACGCCGAGCGGGGCACGGTTGGGCACGGTCTTGCCCACGTCGGTGGCCGTCGGGCGTTTACGCTCCGCCGCGGCCGAGGCGGGGGCGTTGGCCACCTGGATGAGACTGACGCTCATCACACCGGCCATCGCCCAGGACACCGGTCGCACCACCCGGCGCTGCATAGCGCCGGACGCGACCAGGAGTCGGGAGAACATCCACCCTCCCCAGGGGTCGATTGGACATAGCTATGAAAAGTTCGATTGATGCCGAGAGCAGGAGGCGCCGGGGCCGTCCGGAAAGGACGGCCCCGACGCCTGTGTCGTCAGATGGTGGGAGCCTCGCCGATCAGACGAAGCTTGTCGATCTTCACCTTGTCCGCGACGCCGTCGTAGATGCGAACCTCGTCGATGTTTCCGGACAGGTGCTCACCCGGTGTGGCGCCCAGGAAGGCCCGCCCGAGCTGGAGGCTCGACATCGAGGTGGGCTTGAAGGGCACGGTGAGGGGTTCCAGCTCCGTCGATTCGCCCTCGACCCAGAGAGTGAGCTGGCGGGTGTAGCCGTCGTAGACCAACGCGAGGTGGTCACCGGCGCCCACCATGCGCGGAGTCCGCTCCGTCTCCTTCGACTGGAAGACCGCCCCGGCCGTGTCGTCCGTCGTCGCGGCCAGCTCCCACTTGCCCTGGCTGTTGGCCCGGACGATGACGGCGCTGTTGTTCGGACCCTTGACCGAGAAGGCGGTCATGGCGTGGTTGTTGGAGCCGCTGGTGAGCTTCACCCGGGCGGTGATGGTGAAGCTGCCCGTCGGGTCGACCAGGGCGCTGGACGACTGTGCGTACTCGTCGGGCTTGCCCGACAGTCGGAGGTGACCCGTCCCGACCATCCGGCCGATCGGAGTCGGCGTCTTGAACAAGAGACTCTGCTTGCTCAGCGCGAGGGGTGAGCCGTTGCCCACCTCCGGACTCTGGCCCGAGGTCTGGTCGTTGAGCTGCCAGTACGCCTTGCGGTTGAGCAGCTGCTTCTGCAGCCCGGTCGAGTCTTCGGTCACGATCGGCCGGTCGAAGACGGACACGTCCGCCATGCCGCCCTTCCAGAAGTCCGAGTACCCGCCGCCCTTGTAGGTGTTACGGCCCAGCTGGAGCGGGCCACGCGCCCTGGTCAGGGACCTCCGCTGCCACTCCACTGGCGGGTTGTTGTCGGCCTGAATGGAGATCTTCTTGTTCGGGCCGTCGAAGATGGCCGTGACGAAGGTCCAGTCCGTGGTCACGCCTGTCGTCGTCTTCACCCGCCACTCACCGATGTTGATGAGATCGTTGGTGGGCATGCGGAAGAACCACTGACCCTGGTCAACACCCAGGCTGAAGCCGGAGTCGCCGGTGCCGTCCTGGCTGACCGCTATCTGGCGGCGATTGACGTCGTCGGTCCGGAACCACCCCGTGATGGCGAAGCTCTGCGAGGTGTCCGCCAGCACCGCCTTGTCGGTGACCATGTAGGCGTTGGACGTGCCGTCGAAGATGGCGGCGCGGTCCCACTCACGGAAGTTGTTGGTCGTGGCGAAGGTGACCCCACTGCCGACCGTGGCGTCGTTCGGGCCCCGGGAGTTGTCCGCCCGGGTCGATCCCGCCGCGTCGGCCATCGGCCACTGCGCCACCGGAGGCCGCTTACCGACGCGGAACGTGCAGGTGGCCGGGGAACTTGCCCGCTTGGCCGCGTCGACGGCCTTGACGAAGAGCTGGCGCGGACCCTCCTTGTCCGGTGTCCAGTTGATCGTCACCGGGCCACCCGCGGTGGCGGGCTTCACCGAGATGTCGGTCCCACCATTGAAGTTGTACAGGTACTCGACGACGTCGGTGGCCGCCGAGTCGAAGGTGAAGCTGCCGACCACGCCGATCGAACCGCGCCACTCGTCGTCGTCCTTGCAGTCCGAGGTGGTGTCGGTGGCGTCCAGCGGCAGGTACTGCGCCGAGTCGACATCCGGGGGCGTCGGGCTGGTCTTGTCGACGATGAACTGGCAGACGTTTCGTGTTCCGTCGGAGCTCCAGGGCCCCCAGCTCACGCCGTCACCACCACGGACGTCCCAGGAAACCGTGACGTTCTGCGGGATGCTCTCGGACACCTCGTAGCTGAACTTCGACCCGCTGGCCTTGAAGGCCGTCTTGCTCAGCAGGACCGTGGGGGTCGAGCTGCCCGGAGCCGTGTACGTCACCCGGAACTCGGCCTGCACCTGCTCGGTGTGCGACGACGAGTGGTCGGGGTCGCGCAGGTAAGCGTCGAGTCGCGGTGCCTCGGGGGTGTACGGCACGTTGGTGCCGTACACACAGGCGCCACCGGGCGACATGAGCAGCTCGGACTGGTTCGGGATCAGCGGGGCCCGGTTGTAGCGGACCGAGAGCACCGCGTTGTCGCAGAACCGCTTGGTGTGGGTGGAGTCGCTCTCGTTGACCGACTTCAAGCCGAGGGTGACGTTGCTCCACCCCTTCGCCACGGCCGTCTGCACGGCGACCTTGGCGTCCCACTCGGTGTTCTGGTTAGTGGAGGTGCAGGTCGACTGCACGCTGGTCGGCGAGTTGGTGTCCAGATGCGTCGCGGTCGACCAGCTGGAGCCACCGGGCTGGTTGCTCCAGTTGGTGGTGGTGGCGATGCCCGCCGGCATCAGATAGAGCGCCGCCGCCCGGGCGGTGGAGTTGTAGACGTGCTGCATCGTCACCCGGAGCTTGGCCTCCAGGATCGTCTTGCCCGCGTAAGGGGTGGAGAGCCGGTAGAAGAGACGCTTCACCAGCGAGTTGTTGCAGGAGCTGGGGCAGCGGCCGATGCGCTCGTGTCGCTTGCCGTCGAACTTCCAGTATTCCTCCGAGGGGTAGCCGCTGTCGACCATCGCCCAGGCGCTGTTGGTGCTGCCCTGCCACACCGGGTCCACGTACACCGGGTAGGTGGTGTCCGGGTCGGCGAGCATGGCGGCGTCCGGGGTGAGGCTCAGGGTGCCCTGGGAGTAGGAGAGACCGACCTGGGCGACCTGCGAGGCCTCACCGGGGCCCCGGGCGGACGCCTCGTTCGGGTCCTCCGAGCCGGTGTCGGTGTCCGCCATGGCGGACGAGCGCAGGCCGCTGGTGGCGGCCTCGCCACCCTCCTGACTGCCGCTGTCCCACATGGTCGGCGCGTCGGCCTCCATCACCGGGTTGCCGGTGGCCGGGTCGAGGGCGACGATGCCGCCGTCCTCGGTCTCCTGAATGGTGAGCCCCTCACCGGTGACGCCGAGCCGCAGGTTCTGCAACTCCGGCAGGTTGGCCGCCTCGGGGGTCTTGAGCACCAGGACGTGTGAGAAGCCCTCAACGGTCACGAACGCGACCAGGTCGACGCCCTGGAAGACCTCCGGGTAGACGAGCTGGTCCCCGTTGACGGTGGGCGCCGGCAGCGGGTTCGGCCAGGTGAGCGTCATGACCCGGGAGTCCCGCTCGGCGACCATCAGCGGGGTGGTGCCACCGTTGGACAGCCGCATGTTGAGCAGCGCCGCCGTGGGCGCGTACGTCCCGTCGGGCTGGGCCACGAGCGTCGCGTCGGCCGGCACCCAGGCGTCGTTCTGAAGCACCCGGACGGCCTGGGTGTGCTCGTTGGCGACCAGCGTGCCGTCGGGCTGGGCGAACACGTCGCGGTACTCGCTGCGCTCCGCGAGCACCTCGACCGGCTGGTTGAGCGCCTTCGCCGCCAGCAGCGCCTCGGCCTCGGTATCCCGAATCGGGTCGGTCTCGAGCGCAGCCACCGGCGCGGTCGCCGGAGCCGAGTCGGGAGCGTCCACGTACGCCGTGCTGGAGAGCAGGCCGGCGAGGCCCACCATGAGGCCGAGCGTGAAGAGCCGACCCCGCTTTCTCGTACGACGGGCCACCCTACGGTCCTCCCCCGTTGAACTGAGCGATTTCATGTGATCCATCAGCCGATCGCCTCACCGAACGTGCTGTTGCCGGCCGGGAAGCCGTTCGCGCCGGGCCGCCAGGTCTCCGTGGGCGTCGTCGATCCGCTGGCGAGGCTCGACCACGGGAAGCCGTAGACGGCGTCACTGCCGTACGGGGTGCCGACCAGCAGCCGCTGCGAGGTGGCGGCCAGTGAGGTGCCGACGATCTCCTTCGCCCGGATGCTGCCCGGCAGGCTCGTCCCGTTGCGCTCGATCGTCACCGGCGTGCCGATCGGGTTGGCCAGCGCGGGGAAGACCCGCACCCGCCCTGCGTCAACGGTCGTCTCGCCGGCGTCTTCGCCCGGCACGCCGATCGCGATGAACATCGTCGAGGTGGTGCCCTCCGCAGCCGGGGCGGTGTTCGCCACCACGACCTTCTCGCCGAGGTAATCGCCGTCCTCGGACACGTAGGTGATCTCCGGCAGCTCGGTGAAGGTCTTCGCGGCGGTCACGTGGAAGCGGTGCACCAGGCCGGCGTCCGTGGCCAGGGTGTTCGTCGCCGCCACCGTGATGTCCTCGCCCGGCACGCCGACGACCACCAGCGAATCCGCCGTTCCGGCGGGCGAGCCGACCGGTCGGTACGGGGCGATGGAGATCGACTTGCCGAAGTTGTCGTCGGCCTCGGAGACGTTGGAGACGTTGGTCTGGTTCTGGTTCAGCTCGGCGGCGAGGGTGGGCAGGCCGCTGACGAACGTCTGGTTGAAGACGTTGACCGCTCCCGCGAACGTCTCGGTGCCGATCGCCTCACCCGGCGAGCTGACCGCCCAGTGGTACTTGGAGGCCGCCACCGCGTAACCGGTGCGGTCGTCGATCTCCGCACCACCGGGCAGGCCAGCCCCCTGGCTGAACGCGAGGTTCAGGCCGCCACGGAGATAGTGGACGATCCCCGTGACCGCGCCCGTGGCGAGGCCCTCGCCGGGCGCGCCGATGACCAGGTAGGGCTCACCGCTGGCAGTTCGGCTCCCCGCGACGGCGTAGCCGAACCAGTCGTTCGCCTCCGGGCTGTCCGGAACGTTGGCGGCGTCCTGGTGGTACACCACCGGGGCCGGTCCCTGGGCCAGGCCTGCGGGCGAGCCGAGCAGCACGTAGACGGCGCCGGCGTAGGACTGGCCGCCGACGACCTGGTTGGGCACGCCGACTACGAGGTCGGTGCAGCCGTCGTTGTTGTGGTCGTACGCGGAGATCGAGGTGCCAAACCGGTCACCGGCCTCGGCTGCGCCCGGAACGTTGGTGACTCCTTCGTGCAGGGTGTGGACGGTGGTGCTGCCGCCGTAGGCGACGTTCACGCGGCCGGCCCGGACCTGCCCGTTGACGGTGGCCTCGGGGTCGGCGATCGCGACGTCGGCGACGCCGTCGCCGTTGAAGTCGCTCTCGGTGCCGCCCGTGCAGCCGGTCACCGGTGCGACGGTGGTGTAGACCTGCATCTCGCAGAACGAGGACCAGACGTCGCTGCCGGACACTCCGTCATGGGCCTTGACCCGCCAGCGGTAAATGCCGCCGTCGACGAAGGCGCCCGCCGGCACCGTCGTGGCAGCGGTGGCCCCGGAGGCGACGCTGCTGTAGACGGCCGACCCGATCGGGGTGTCGGCGTTCATCGCCCACCACTCGAAGGTGACGGTCATCGCGGTGCCGTCACCGTCGGAGACGGTGGCCTTGAGCTGCGGCGTCAGCGTGTTGACCGCCGGCCGGCCGGAGCCGGTCACGCAGCTGGTGGTCGGGACTGTGGCCCGGGAGGTGACGGTCGGCCAGGAGTTGTAGGTGACCGTCGCCTTCGGGTCCTCGGCGGCGCTGCCGCCCTCCCGGGACCGGAACTGCTTGAAGCCGGCGGTCACCGTCTCGTCGGTGGCCCGCACGCCCATGCCCGCCCGGGTCTTGTTCGCGGTGGCGGCCTTCTGGAAGAAGGTCTTGCCGTCGATGTTGGCCCAGCCGTCGGTGCAGTTCGTCGAGCCGAGGGTTGCCGTGGACCGGGCGTCGGGACCGACGGTGTCCCAGGCGGGCTGGTTGGTGAAGGTCGTGGTGTAGGTCGACGGGGCGGTGGTCCAGATCTCCCACGAGGTCGGCGTGCAGGTGTGCGACCAGAAGTTCCAGAACGAGACGGTCGCCGAGTTGATCTGCTTGCCGGCCAGGACCGTGGTGTCCCAGGTGAGGAACGACCGGGTGAGGGTGGCCGGCGTGGTGGCCAGCAGACCGATCTGCAGGTCGGGCTGCTGGTTCTGGTCGGTGGTCACGGTCTGCCGGACCCAGGTGTCGAAGGTGGTGCCCAGCGGGTTGACCGTCGGGTCGATGGTCACCGGGTACGCGGTGGCCGGGTCGCGCAGCCAGGCGCGGTCCGGGGCGAGGGTCAGCTCGACGGCGTCACCGCGCTTGGTCAGCTCGGTGCGAACAGGCTTCTCGGCGGCGGGCGCACCCGTGATCGCGTTCTTCCGCGCGTCCCACATCAGCGGGGCGGGGATGTGCGCGGTCTGCTTGCCGGACCGGTCCGTGATCGCGATCGAGCCGTCCCTGCCCCGGTTGGCGCCGGCGACGCCGGGGCCGGTGAACGGGAAGGCAACGGTCTCGACCTGCGCGGCGGCGTCCCGGGTCTTGAGGACCAGGAACTGCTCGAAGCCCGTCCGGGTCGCCTCGACCACGAGGTCCACGCCGGGGCGGGCGTCCACGTAGGTGGCCCGGTTGCCGGTGAGGACCGGCGCGGACAGCGCGCCCGACCAGCCCATCGCCACCCGGTCCGCGCCGGTGCCGACCGCGGCCAACTCGTGCTGGCCAGGCCCGGCCGGGCCCGAGATCCGCAGGTCGTTGGGGTGTGCCACGGGGGCGACGGACCCGTCCGCCGCCGCCTTGAGAGTGAGGTCCACCGGGACCCAGTCACCGCCCCGGCGGAACCGCTGCATGCCCGTGGCGATGTCCGCCCGGAACTGTCCGTCCGGTAGCGCGAAGACCTCCGTCGTCTCCGACGTGAGGCTCTTGACCTGCACCGGCTTGCCGGTCTCGCGGGCGGTCCGCAGGGACACCGCCTCGTCGGACCTGTTCTCCACGCCACCCGTCACGCCATCCGGGCCGGCGGCGAGGTACGCCGCCGGTTCCCCCGAAATGCCGAACAATGCGACCGCCGTCATCACCGCAACGCCTGCCGCAAGACATGAACGGACGGTGGCAGTCTTCCGACGTGCCACAAATCCTCCCCCGTGAGTCTCCAGTTGTGTGTGCACCGGGACTGTAGGGAGCGCGGAGCACACCGCACAAGCATGGTCACGAACTGTGAGGATGAAGGTGGCGATACGGACTTATCGCCGACTCCCGTCACCGAACGGAGTCTTGGCTGTTCGTAGGGCTTCAGCCCGGGCGTGTCGGTCGGCCACGAAGAGGGCTGGCCCGGACACGGAAAATAGTCGATGCAATGCAGTTACGTCAATACGAAAGGCAAACAATGCAATTATGCCGAGCACGCCGTGGAGGGCGCGCCTCGGGCGCGGGAATGCCGCGAGCACAGCACGGTGGAGATGTGCCGAGCCGCCATCCGACCATGGGACCGCAACCCCCACGGCAGTCCGCCTCAGCGCCCTCAGCAACACCCGGCAAGTCGGGCAGTTGTGTCGAGCCGGGCCGGCACGGAAAACCCCTCATCACCGCCCCGTCGACACTCCCCGAACGGCCCATCGACGCAGGTGAGCGGCCCACTGAGACACGCTCACCACTGGATTAGCACACCCGTACGAATGCATGCGCAGCCGTTCATCTGAACGATTCGGCGACCGCGACCGAACCGCCGAGGCATTCCACTCTTCGACACCTGGCGGGAGCACCACCAGGGTGGTAAAGGCGCTGGTCCTTCAGCCGCCGAGCGCGTCGATGTCGCGCATCTCCTCGGCCGTCAGCGAGAAATCGAAGATGTCGGCGTTGGCCCTGATCCGCTCCGGGGTGACCGACTTGGGGATGACCACGATCTCGTGGTCGATGTGCCAGCGCAGCACGACCTGGGCAGGCGACACGTCGTGCGCGGTGGCGATGCGGGTCAGCACCGGATCGGAGAGGTCGCTGGTCTTGAAGGGGCTGTAGCCCTCCAGCACCACGCCCCGGTCGCGGTGCTCGACGTGGCGCTGCCGGTCGTACAGCGACGGGCTCCAGCGGATCTGGTTGACCGCCGGGTTCTCCTCGGTGGCCTGGATCAGCTCGTCGATCTGCGCGGTGCTGTAGTTGCTCACCCCGATCGCCCGGGTCAGGTTCTCGTCCCGGGCCGCCAGCAGCTCCCGCCACACCGGGATGCTGTCGGCCGGCGAGGACGGCGGCCAGTGGATCAGCCAGAGGTCGACGTGATCGGTGTCGAGCGCGCGCAGGCTGGCCTCGATGGTCTCCCGCTCCCGCCCCACCCGGTCCGGCGGCAGCTTGGTGGTGATGAAGATGTCCTCGCGGCGCAGCCCGCTCTCCTTGATTGCCCGGCCGACCTCCTCCTCGTTGCCGTACATGGTGGCGGTGTCGATGTGCCGGTAGCCGGCGTCGAGCGCGGCCAGCACGGCGTCGTAACCAGCCTGGCCGCTGGCCTGCCAGGTGCCGAAGCCGAGCAGCGGCATCCGGACGTCGCCGGGGAGCAGCGCGGTGGGCTGGTTGAAGTGCTGGTCCATACCGACGTTCTACCCGTGATCGCCGGTGACATGCCCCGGAACCGGGCAACCGGCGGAGCCGGGCGGTTTGCCGGAGAATGCCGGTGTGGCGGACCGTCTGGAGGAGTATCGGCGCAAGCGGGACGCGGCGCGTACCCCGGAACCGGTGCCGCCGGAGCGGCCGCGCCGGCGGCGGAAGGCCGGCGAGGCCCGGTTCGTGATCCAGCAGCACCACGCCCGCGCGCTGCACTGGGACCTGCGACTCGAGCACGACGGGGTGCTCGCCTCCTGGGCGGTGCCGCGCGGCCTGCCCCGGGACACCGGGCGCAACCACCTGGCCGTGCACACCGAGGACCACCCGATGGAGTACCTCGACTTCCACGGCGAGATCCCGGCCGGCGAATACGGCGGCGGGACGATGACCGTGCACGACCGGGGCACCTACCAGTGCGAGAAGTGGCGCGACGACGAGGTGATCGTGGTGCTGCACGGCGCGCGTACCAGCGGCCGGTACGTCCTCTTCGCCACCGGCGGCCGCGACGGGCGGGACTGGATGGTCCGCCGTACCGACCCGCCCCCTCCCGGCTGGACGAGCATGCCGGAGCTGGTGCGCCCGATGCACCCCACCCCGTCGGGCCGGTTGCCCGCCGACAGCGCGGAGTGGGGTTACGAGCTGCGCTGGGACGGCGTGCGGGCGATGGCGTACGTCTCCGGCGGCCGGCTGCGGCTGCTGTCGGAGACCGACGAGGACGTCACCGGGACGTACCCCTGGTTGCGGGACATGGCCGAGGCGCTGGCCCCGACGGAGGCCGTGCTGGACGGCGTCCTGGTCCGGATCGATTCCGCCGGCCGGGTCCGTCCGGCGCGGACGGGTCGGGCCGGCCCCGACGCGCAGTTCCTGCTCTTCGATCTGCTCTGGCTGGAGGGTGTGGCCAGCCTCGACGTGCCGTACGCGCAGCGCCGGGAGCTGCTCGACGGTCTGGCGCTGGCCGGGCCGCACTGGCAGACTCCGCCGTGGTTCCCCGGCACCGGCGCCGAGGCGCTGGACACGGCCCGCGGGCAGGGGCTGCCCGGGGTGGTGGCCAAGCGGCTGGACTCGGTCTACGAGCCGGGCCGACGCAGCCGCCGCTGGCTGAGCATCGAGGCAGGCTGACGGCGAGGAGCATCGTGTACCTGACCCACCTGGAGTGCCCGCGCTGCGGACGGGAGCACGACGCCGGCCGACCGGCCAACCTGTGTGGGTGCGGCTCGCCGCTGCTGGCCCGCTACGACCTCGCGGCGGTGGCCGAGGCGGTGACGCCGGAGCGGTTCGGCCTGCGCCCGGCCGACCTGTGGCGCTACCGCGAGGTGCTGCCGGTGGCCGACGAGCGGCACGTCACCACGTTGGGCGAGGGCTGGACGCCGCTGTTGCGCGCGCCGGCGTACGGGGCGGAGATCGGCATTCCGGACCTGATCGTCAAGGACGAGGGGCTGACGCCGACCGGGTCGTTCAAGGCGCGCGGCGCGGCGGTGGGGGTGAGCCGGGCGCGTGAGCTGGGCGTCGAGCGGATCGCCATGCCGACCAACGGCAACGCGGGGGCGGCCTGGGCCACGTACGCGGCCCGGGCCGGCATGGGCGCGACCATCGCCATGCCGCTGGACGCGCCGACCATCTGCCGGCGGGAGTGCCTGGCCGCGGGCGCGGACCTGCGCCTGGTGGACGGGCTGATCAGCGACGCCGGCCGGTGGGTGGCGAAGCTGGTCGCCGACTCGGGCGGGACGGTCTTCGACGCGGGCACGCTGCGCGAGCCGTACCGGCTGGAGGGCAAGAAGACCATGGGGTACGAGATCGTCGAGCAGCTCGGCTGGCAGGTGCCCGACGTGATCATCTATCCGACCGGCGGCGGAGTCGGGTTGATCGGCATCCACAAGGCGATGCACGAGCTGCGTGAGCTGGGCTGGGTGGAGGACAAGCTGCCCCGCCTGGTCGCGGTGCAGTCCACCGGGTGCGCCCCGGTGGTGCGGGCGTTCGCCGCCGGGCAGGACCGGGCGGAGCCCTGGGCGGACGCGCACACCGTCGCCTTCGGCATCACCGTTCCCGCCCCGCTGGGCGACGAGCTGATCCTGGCCGCGCTGCGGGAGAGCAGCGGCACGGCGCTCGCGGTCGACGACGCGGAGATCCTGGCCGACCTGCGGGACTTCGCCCGCCGGGAAGGGCTGCTGCTCTGCCCGGAGGGGGCGGCCTGCCTGACCGCCGCCCGGCACCTGCGCGCCGGCGGCTGGATCCGGGCCGGCGAGCGGGTGGTGGTGCTGAACACCGGGGCGGGGCTGAAGTATCCGGAGACGGTGGACGTCTCCGGCGTACCCGTGGTGGCGGCCTGACCCGGTCGGGGCGGCCGAGCGGCCGGACGGCGCCGGCGCCGGGCACGGACCGGCGCCCCGCGGACCGGGCGTCCGCGGGGCACCGGGGTCGGGCGGTCTAGCGCCAGGTGATGTCGGACTCGGAGTAGAGGCAGTTGACGCCGTCGGCGCCCTCACCGATCTCGGTCGGCTCGCTGCCCTTCGGCACACCCTTGTACTTGACGCAGATCCGGGTGTCCCGGTCCGGGTCGTTGAGGATGGTGATCCGGGTGAACCGGGCGGTGTCGCCCCAGTTGGTGTTGATGCCGGCGAGCACCTTGGTCGAGGTGGCGGTGACGTTGTCCATCACCACGTGCCGCTGGTACGAGGTGGAGCAGTTGCCGCAGGCCCGGTAGAACTTGCCCGAGTTCTCCACCCGGAAGTTCCTGATGTGGACGGTGCCCGGGCCGTTGTGCTGGAACACCTTGTCGCTGGCCGAGCGGGCGCCACCGCCGTCGACGGTGTAGGTGGTGCCGCCGCGGAAGGTCGCCGCGTCCTCGGCGACGTCCTCCCACCAGACGTTGACCAGCGTGCAGTTGCCCTCGCAGTGCACGCCGTCCCCGGCCGGCGCCCCGATGATGACGTTGCGCAGGGTGGCCCCGGCGGCCAGCACGAACATCGGGTCCTGGCTCTCGCTCTGCCCGCCGTCGCCGATGCCGTAGTAGCGCTTCAGGCCGCCGTCGAAGGTGCCGCTGACGGCGATGGTGGCGTCGACCTTCTGGCTGGCGGTGGGGGTGGGCCACGAGCCGGACGGCGGCGGGGTGGTGGTGGGCGGCGGCGTGCTGGGGGGCGGGCTGGTGGTCGGCGGCGTGGTCGGGGTGGCGACGGAGGAGTCCACCGTCACGTCGTCGAAGCTGCCCCTGGCGTACGCGGTGACCAGGCCGATCCGGCCGGCGCTGACCAGGCTGTTGCTGCCGGAGGCGATCTGGGTGCCGTTGACGAAGCCGCGGATGGTGCTGCCGGTGGCCTCGATCCGCAGCGTGTACCAGGTGCCGGCGGAGGCTCCGACCGAGGCGGAGCCGAGGGCGGTGATCTGGCTGCCGTTGACCGCCTGCAGTTCCGCCCGGCCGGAGCCGAGCAGGGCCAGCCGGTACATCTTGGTGCTGCTGCTGGAGCGGGCGGCGACCCCGACCAGGCCGGTGGACGAGCCGAAGCCGTCCGGCCGGACCCGGGCCTGCACCTGGTAGTCGGTCCAGCCGGTCTGCCCGGCGAACTGGTGGGCCAGCTCGCTACTGGCGCTGGACTGGCTGAACACGCCGCCGCTGACCGCCCACGTCCCGCCGGACTTGGACCACCCGGAGGCGTCGCCGTCGGCGAACGTGTCGGAGAAGACGGTGGCCGCGAAGGCCGAGCCACCCATGCCGGCGGCGAGCACGGCGACGGCGGCGCCGGCGCCCACCGCGAGCATTCGTGAACGTCGATGTCTGACGGGTCTGGTGCGCACAGTTCCTCCTGTGGAGCAGGTGGTGGGATGCGACGACCGGCGGCGTCGGGCCGACGTCGCGGAGGCGACGGCGACCGGTGGCCGGTGCCGCGGTGCGTCCCGCCGAAGGCCCGGTCTCCGGGCGGGATGAGGGGGCGTGAGCCTCAGGAAAGGGCTTTCCCGTATCCCCGAGGCTAGGACCGCCCGTGCATCGTCGTCAATGCCTGGCGATTTGCAGGAGTGTTGCAGGATCTCGTCGCGGCGCTCAGCCAGAGCTCAGGTCCGCGAACCGCCAGGCCGCGTTGATCAGCCCGATGTGCGACAGCGCCTGCGGCGTGTTGCCCAGCTGCGCGCCGGTACGCAGGTCCACCTGCTCGGCGAAGAGCCCGAGGTCGTTGGCGTGCCCGAGCACCTGCTCGAACAGCCGCCGGGCCCGGCCCTCCTCGCCCGCCAACAGCAGGCACTCGACCAGCCAGAACGAGCAGAGCACGAAACCGGCCGGGTCGCTGTCCCAGCGTCGGACCAGGCCGTCGTCGTTGCCCAGCTCTCGCTCGATCGCGTCGATGGTGGCGCGCATCCGGGGGTCGGTGGCGGGCAGGAACTGCGACATCGGCAGCAGCAGCGCGGAGGCGTCCAGCTCCGCCGACCCGAAGACCCCGGTGAACGCCCCGATCCGGTCGTTCCAGCCGTCGCGCAGCACGGTGTCCCGGATCTCGTCGCGGATCGCGGCCCACCGCCGCGGGTCGGCCCGCTCACCCAGCCGGGGCGCCACCTGGACCGCCCGGTGCAGGGCGCTCCAGCAGAGCACCTTGGACGACAGGTGGTGCCGCTCGGCGTCCCGGGTCTCCCACATCCCGTGATCCGGCAACCGCCAGGTCGCTGCGACCTGCTCGGCCAGCCCGACGACCATCTCGCGCAGCTCCTCGTCGAAGGTCTCGCCGAGATAGTCGTGCAGCCGCCAGACCGCCGAGATCACCTCACCGGGCACGTCCAGCTGCCGCTGTCGCCAGGCGTCGTTGCCGATCCGCACCGGGCGGCTGCCCGCGTAGCCGCGCAGGTGCTCCAGCTCGTGCTCGGAGATGTCCCGTTCCCCCTCCAGGCCGAAGAGCACCGGGACCGGCTCGTCGCCGATCCGGCCGATCGCGCGGGCCGCCCAGACGAAGAGCCGGTTCGCCTCGGTCGGGCAGGCGGCCACCCAGAACGCGCGCATCGTCATCGCGAAGTCGCGCAGCCAGGAGTAGCGGTAGTCGTAGTTGCGGTCGCCGCCGCACCGCTCCGGCAGCGACGTGGTCAGCGCGGCGGCGACCGCGCCGCTGCGGGTGTACGTCAGACCGGTGAGCACGGTCGCGCTCTGGCGCACCTGCTCGACGTACGGCCCGTCGTAGTGGTGGAGCCCTCGGTACGCCTGCCAGGCCTGCACCGTCTCGGCGAGCGTGGTCAACGGGTCCATTCGGGCCGGCGGTTCGCCGTGCACCGGCGCGTACGCCAGATCGAAGCCGACGCACTGCCCGGCGGTGACCTCGAACTCCTGGCGGACCCGGTCCCGCCCGGCGCGCAGCGCCGGCCCGTTGCTGCGCAGGGTCAGCGCCACCGGGCCGGCGACGGCCACCACCGCACCGTCGGGCTGCTCGTGCAGGTACGGCGTGAGCAGGCCGTACTCGGGGCGGGGCGCGAAGTCCAGCCCCATCCGGACCCGCCCGCCGAGCCCCTCGACCACCCGCAGCAGCACCGCCGGGGAGTTCATGCCCAGTTGGTGACCGCGGGCGCCCAGCTCGGCGGCGAGCGCGTCGGTGACCGCGACGCTCCCCTCGGGGGTGTGGTGGACCGTCCGCAGCACCAGCGTGTCCGGCTGGTACGCGCGCTCCACCCGGGACGGGCCGAGCGGCGCCAGCCGCCAGTACCCGCCGGCCGGGTCGAGCAGCCGGCCGAAGACCGACGGCGCGTCGAACCGGTCGGGGCACCACCAGTCGACCGAGCCGTCCCGGCCGACCAGCGCACCGGAGCGACAGTCGGAGAGGAACCCGTAGTCGGAGATCGGCGGCTGGTCCACCCGCCCCGGGTACCCGGACCGACCGGGTTCAGGCCGGTCAACGGGCCGGCCGGGCCGGTCGGCGGGGCCGGTGGACCGCTGCCGCCGGGGCGGTCAGGACGTCGGTGGCTCGTCCTCGCCGGCCGCCTCCGCCGCGTCGGCCTCCTCCTTCGTCCGGTGCACCACCTGGTCGGCGTGCTCCGGCGGGCCGTAGACGGTGTAGAGCACCAGCGGGTTCGGCCCGGTGTTGACGAAGTTGTGCTTGGTGCCGGCCGGCACCACCACCAGGTCGCCCTGGACGACCTCCCTGGTCTCCCCCGCCACCCGCGCCTCGCCGGTACCGCTGACGAAGGTCAGGATCTGGTCGATCCCGTCGTGCACCTCCTCACCGATCTCGCCGCCGGGCGGGATGGTCATGATCACAAGCTGGGTCTTCTCACCGGTCCAGAGCACCCGGCGGAAGTCCGGGCTCTTCTGGGCGACGGTCGCGATCGTGAAATGCTCCATGGCGCGCTCATACCCGGCCCGGGCCTCCGTCACGCCGGGACTGTCAGATGGTGGAATTCCCCACCCGTCGGAGGTTTGCCGCCCCGCGCAACGGGCATCGACCACACTGACGGCTGCGTACGCGCGGCTGTCGAGCCAGGTCCCCGCTGGCGTACCGCCGAAGGGCTGCGGTGGTGGGAGACGGCCGGAGCGCGGCGACGCGACGACCCAGGGGTCGAGCGGCGCCGTGCGCCCGTGTCCGGGTTTGTCAGGTCAGCACCGCCAGGTGGAACGGCTGGGCGTCAGTGGCGACGTTGGGGCACGGGCGGGGAGCCGACGCAGACCACCCTCAGCTCGTCCTCGCCCGCCGGGCCGGCGAAGCGGACCTCGACGTGCTCGTCCGGGCCCCGGTCGACGTCGCGTACCCGGTAGCCCTGCGCCGGCGCCCAGGAGACCAGCCGCACCCCCGACGGCCCGCACTCGGCCACCGCCGTCCCGCCGGTGGTGGCCAGCACCCGACGCGCGCCCGCGGCCGAGGTGACGGCGACGCCGGAGGGTGTCGGGCCGGCGGCCGGCGGGGTGACCCCGGCGGCGGACGGCGGCGCCGTCGCGAGGGCCCGCCGCACCTCATCCTGGCTGCGTACGCCACCCGGGGTGCCGCTGATGCTCTCCCCCACCAGCCGGATCGCCGCCAGGCCGACGAGCAGCGCGGCGACCGCGGTGGCGAGCCAACCGAGCACGGCGAGCAGGGGGCGACCGGGCATTCCCCGAGTCTGCCGGACGCCGGGTTGCGGCGCGCCCAGGGCAGGGTTAAGGGAGGGTTGCGGCGGGCGGCCGGCAGCCGCGGCGCGGATTAGCCTGCCAGGTGTGGCCCGCCTGCTGCTGATCGAGGACGATCTCACCATCCGTACGCCGCTGATCCGCGCGCTGCGGGACCGCGGGCACGCCGTGGCCGCCGCCTCCACCGCCCTGACCGGCCTGCGGGACGCGCTCGAGGACCGGCCGGACCTGGTCGTGCTCGACCTGGGACTGCCCGATCTGGACGGTGCCGAGCTGCTGCGGATGCTCCGGGCGGTCAGCTCCGTGCCGGTCATCGTGGCCACCGCCCGCGACGACGAGCGGGAGATCGTCCGGATCCTCGACGCCGGGGCGGACGACTACGTGGTCAAGCCGTTCACCGCCGCGCAGTTGGACGCCCGGGCCCGCGCGGTGCTGCGGCGGGCCGCCCCGGAGGACCGGGACGCCGACCCGGCGCTGGTGGTCGGCGGGCTGCGGATCGATCCGCGTACCCGCCAGGTCAGCCTGGACGGGGTCCCGGTGGAGCTGACCCCGCGCGAGTTCGACCTGCTGCACCACCTGGCCGGCCGGCCCGGGCAGGTGGTGACCAAGCGGGAGCTGCTCACCGAGGTGTGGCGGATCCCGTACGGCGGCGCCGACAAGACCGTCGACGTGCACCTGTCCTGGCTGCGCCGCAAGCTCGGCGAGAACGCCCAGCAGCCCCGCTACCTGCACACCGTCCGGGGCGTCGGCGTGCGGCTGGCGCCGCCGCCCGGGACCGTCGGGTGAGACGACGGCTGGCCCTGCTGGTCGCGTCGGTCAGCGTGCTCACCCTGATCGCCTTCCTGGTGCCGCTGGCGCTGCTGGTCCGCACCGTCGCCGAGGACCGGACGACCGTGCGCGCGACGGCCGACGCGCAGAGCCTGGTGCCGGTGGTCGGCACCGCCGAGCTCGACACCATCCGGATCACCGTCGAGCAGCTCGTCGCCGAGTCGGGGCGGCCGGTCACCGTCTTCCTGCCCGACGGCACGGTGCTGGGCGCGCCCGCGCCGCGTACGCCGGCGGTGGCGCTGGCCGCGCGGGGGCAGAGCCTGACCGCGGAGTCCGACGGCGGGCGGGAGGTGGTCATCGCCGTCCAGGGCCGGCCGGAGGGGCCGGCGGTGATCCGCACGGTGGTGCCCCGGGCCGAGCTGACCGCCGGGGTGACCCGGGCGTGGACGGTGCTGGCGCTGCTCGGGGCGCTCCTGGTGGTGGTGGGGCTGGTGGTCGCCGACCGGCTCGCCGGCTCGCTCACCCGCCCGATCACCGAGCTGTCCACGGTGTCCCACCGGCTGGCCAACGCCGAGCTGGACGCCCGGGTCGAGCCGGCCGGGCCGGCGGAGCTGCGCGAGGTGGCCGGCGCGCTCAACCACCTGGCCGGCCGGATCCAGGTGCTGCTGCGCGAGGAGCGGGAGCAGGTGGCGGACCTGTCGCACCGGCTGCGCACCCCGCTGACCGCGCTGCGGCTGGAGGCGGAGTCGCTGCGCGACCCGGAGGACGCGGCCCGGGTCACCGCCGCCGTCGACGGGCTGGAACGGGCGGTCAGCGGGCTGATCCGCGAGGCCCGCTGGCGCAGCTCGCCCGCCGCCGGCCGCGCGGTCAGCGACGCGGCGGCGGTGGTCGGCGAGCGGGTGGCGTTCTGGTCGGTGCTGGCCGAGGACACCGGCCGGCGGGTGACCCTGGAGCTGGCGCCGGGGCCGCTGCCCGTCGGGGTGGCCGCCGACGAGCTGGCGGCGGTGGTGGACGCCCTGCTGGGCAACGTCTTCGCGCACACCCCGGACGGCACCCCGTTCGCCGTGCGGCTGGCGGCGGACGCCGACGGGGTGCTGCTGACCGTCGCCGACGAGGGGCCCGGGCTGCCCGCCGGGGCGGCCCGGCGGGGGTCCAGCGGAGCGGGGTCGACCGGCCTCGGCCTGGACATCGCCGACCGGGCGGCCCGGGCCGGCGGCGGTCACCTCGAACTCGGCACCGGGCCGGGCGGCGGGGCCGTGGCGCGCCTGCGGTTGGGTCGACCGCCGGGATAACCACCGTTTAGCGTCGGGACAGCGCGCCGCTATCCGCCTCCGGTCGATGCTCGGCAGGACAGCGAACGGGACCGACGGAAGGTGGACATCATGCGGCGTACCTCTCTGATCCTGGCCTCGGCCGGTGGCGTGGCGGTGCTGGCGGTGACCGGCGCGGCGCTCGGCGTCACCGCGGCCGACCGGCAGGCCGACGCCCCGCGCGCCGCCCTCACGGCCGTGAGCGTCGACGACACCCCCACGCCCGACGACAGCCCGTCCACCGCCGGGGCGACGCCGGCCGGGGTCGACCGGGACCGGGCCGGGGCGATCGCCCTCGCCGCGGTGGGCGGCGGCTGGGTCGTCGACGTCGAGGCCGAGCACGAGCACGGCCGTCCGGTGTGGAACGTCGAGGTGGTGTCCGGCGCCGCCGGCTGGGACGTGCACGTCGACCGGGACACCGGTGCGGTGCTGCGCGTCCGGCCGGAGACCGGCGACGTCCGGACAGCTCTGGACGGTCGGCGGGCCGACGCGACCGGCTCACGCGACCGGGGTGGCGACCCGGCCGACGCGGACGACCGGCACGGCGACGACGCGTCCGGCACG
>NZ_VIXA01000004.1:0-507495 GCF_007829925.1 Micromonospora palomenae | reverse complement strand
CTGTGGGCCCCGGCCTTCGACCACCGGATCACCGCTTCGGTGTCGCACTGCGGCTGCATCCCGTACCGGTACTCGCTCACCCACGACACCGGGGTGCAGGCCGAGTTCGTCCTGCCCGGATTCGCCGCCGCGCACGACCTGGAGGACGTGCTCGCCCGGTACGGGCCGGCGTCGCTGCTCATCTCGGCCACCTCCGACGACCGGTGGAGCCGGGGCGCGGAGGAGCTGTTCGCCGGCGCCCGCTGGTTTCTCGGTGACCGGGTCGAGCTGGCGATGTACGAGGCGGGGCACGTGTTCACCGCGCCGATGCGGGAGCGCACCTACGCCTTCCTGCGGCAGCGGTGCTGACCGGCGTCAGGCACCCAGCCGCTGGCGCGCCAGGAACTTCGGCACGACCATCCGCCACGCCTCGGTCACCAGCTCGGTCATCTGGTCGTGGTCGAGCCGGTCGAGTCGGCAGCAGACCCAGTGGAAGCGCAGGTCGGACGCGCCCGGCAGGAAGAACACGTCCGGCTCGGCGGCGACGAGCCCGTCGCGTTCCTCCTTCGGGTAGCCGAAGCCCATCGTCGTCTCGTCGCGGGAGAACGCGACGTAGACGATGGCGCCCACCCGGAACTTCACCCGGTCGCGGATCAGGTGCTCGGTGGTGCGCGGCAACGTCAGTGCCAGCGACCGTACGTCGGCGACGGTGACCATGCGCCGACCGTAGCGGCGGGGGCCGACATCCCCGGACGCTCAGCGCTCCCGGGCCTGGTTGACCCGCACCGCCCGCAGCAGGGTGCGGGGAGCGGCGAGCGAGTTCGGGTGCCGGCGCATCTCGACGACGGCGTCGAAGCGCCGGGCGGTCACCGGGTCGGTCACCGACGCGGCGGTGATCTGGTCGGCCACCCATCGGGAGATCCGGTATCCCGGCGGGCGGGGGCCGGGCACCGACGGGCGGGCCAGGTCGGCGGAGGTGGACATCCCCCAGGCCGCGTCGACCACGACCCGCTGCAACGCGAGGAGCTCCCGGGCCGGGCGGCGCAGGTCGGCGCCGGAGCGGAGGTACTCCGAGAGGCAGGAGGCGTGCAGGGCCGCCGACGACATGCCCTGCCCGTAGATCGGGTTGAACGAGGAGACCGCGTCACCGACCGCGACCAGCCCGGCCGGCAGCCGGCGGAGGCGGTGGAAGTCCCGGCGCCGGCTGTCGGCCTGCCGGTAGGTCCGGACCGTCCCGAGCATCTCGTTGGCCACCACCCGGGCGAACTCCGGGGGGAAGTCCTCCCGGCACCGGCGGACGAGGTCGTCCGGGTCGCGGCCGGGCCGGTCGTCGCCGTAGCTGCCGAGCATCACGATCCACCGGTCGCCCTCGATGGCGGAGAAGGCGGCGCCTGCGATGTCGCCGCCCGCCGCGGCGGTGCAGCCGGCCAGCACCGCGACCGGCACCGGGTGCTCTTCGGTACGCCGGAACGTGGCGGTCGCGTAGTGCAGGTTGATCGCCATCCGGCGCATCGGGGGGCGTTCCCACCCGCCCTGCTCCAGCCAGTCGCCGAGGCGGCTCGACCGGCCGGTGGCGTCCACCACGAAGTCGGCGGGCGTGACGACCGGGCCGGTGGCGCTCTCGTGCCGTACCCCGGTGACGGAGGTGCCGGCGAAGTCCAGGCCGGTGACGCGCCCGGGCAGCAGGGTCACGTTGGGCAGCTCCAACGTGCGGCGGCGGAGCAGCTCCTCCAGGAAGGGCCGGCTCGCCGCGATCATGTCGACGTCCGAGCCCGGGACCTTGCGCTGGCCGTCGAGGTAGCTGCGGCGGGCGGCGGCGGGCAGCAGGACGGCACCCTCGGCCACGGCCTGGCGGGAGAAGCCGGGGAACCACCGGTCGATCTGGTCCCGGCCCGCCGGGAGCAGGACGTGCATCTGGGTGCCCTGCGGCACACCGGCCCGGTGTCCGGTGCCCGCGCCCAGCTCGTCCCGATCCACCACGAGCACGCTCTCGGCGTGCTCGGCGAGCACCCGGGCCGCCAGCAGCCCGGCCACGCTCGCGCCGAGCACCACGGCCCGGCCCATGATCACCGATGGCGGGGTCGCCGGCCCGGTGGCGCCGAGCCGGGCGAAGACGCGCGCGGGTGACTGGTACATCACGACCTCCCGGGGGGCGGCGGTCCGGGTGCCGGCGTCGTGGCGCGTCCGGGCGTCCCCGCGGGTGCGCGGGGAGGCCGGGCTGCGGACATCGACGGGGCAGGCCGAGCGGATTGGCTCTGCGGTGAGCCTCGCCGGCGAATCTAACCGTTCGGCCGCCCGCCGGCCTCCGTTAACGCTGTCGTCATTCCGACGCCGTCGCCGCAAACGGAACAAACTCCCCACCCGGCGCTTCCGCCGACCGGGCCTACTTCCGCCGGTTCCGGTCCGCCGCCGCCCGGTCGTACTCGGACTGGGCCGCCAGCACGGTGCCCAGCTCGCTCTCGACCAGCTCGATCAGGTCGATCAGCCGCTCGGCCACCCGGGCCCCGAGCGGGGTGAGGCTGTACTCGACGTGCGGCGGGATGGTCGTCTGCACGTCCCGCCGCACCAGGCCGTCCCGCTCCAGCGCCTGGAGCGTCTGGGACAGCATCTTCTCGCTGACCCCGTCAACGCGGCGGCGCAGCGCGTTGAACCGGTACGCGCCCTCGTGCAGCGCGGAGAGGGCCAGGATCCCCCACTTGCCGGCGATGTTCTCCAGCGTGCGACGCGAGCCGCACCCACGGGCGAAGACGTCCGCGACGAGCTGGTCGTCGGCGTCCCTGGCGTCCGCTCCGCCGGGGTTGGTGAGGGGAGCAGTCATGGCTCGACGGTACCCGGCCGACACCCTCCGATCCACCGCACTTACTTCGGGTTGGCACTTTCCAAAAGTTAGTGCATGCTTCAAGGCACCCGTCATCCCGAGGAGCAACCATGATCGTCGTAACCGGAGCCACCGGCCTGCTCGGCCGCCTCGTCGTCACCGAACTGCTCGACCGCGGCGTTCCCGCCCAGCAGATCGTCGCCGCGGTCCGCACCCCGGAGAAGGCCGCCGACCTGGCCGCCCGGGGCGTGCTCGTGCGGGAGGCCGACTACGACCGCCCCGAGACCCTGACCGGCGCCCTCGCCGGCGCCGAGCGCCTGCTGCTCGTCTCGGCCAACGAGGTCGGGCGGCGGGTCGCGCAGCACCGCGCCGTCATCGACGCCGCCGTGGCCGCCGGGGTACGCCTGATCGCGTACACCAGTGTCCTGAAGGCCGACACCGCCACCTTCGGACTCGCCGCCGAGCACCAGGCGACCGAGGAGCTGATCCGGGCCTCCGGCCTGCCGTACGTGCTGCTGCGCAACGGCTGGTACACCGAGAACTACACCGGCCACCTGGCCACCACGCTCCAGCACGGCGCGGTCCTCGGCAGCGCCGGTGCCGGCCGGGTCGCCGCCGCCACCCGCGCCGACTACGCCGCCGCCGCTGCCGCCGTCCTGACCGGCGACGGCCACCAGAACGCGGTCTACGAGCTGGGCGGCGACGAGCCGTTCACCATGGCCGAACTCGCCGCCGAGATCACCCGGCAGAGCGGCACCGAGGTGGTCTACCGCGACCTGCCGGCCGAGGAGTACGCGACGGCGCTGGTCGCCGCCGGCCTGCCGGAGCCGTACGCGGCAACGCTGGCCGAGTGCGACCGGGGCATCGCCCGGGGCGAGCTGACCACCGACAGCGGTGACCTGCGCCGCCTCGCCGGCCGCCCCACCACCACCCTCGCCGACGCGGTCGCGGTGGCGCTCAAGGGCTGATCCCCTTCAGTGCCGGTGGCCGGGGTGCGCCCCGGCCACCGGCACCCGCGCCGAGCACGTGGTGATTCGGGCGTTTGCGGCGGCGGGCGGCGGGAAGGACCGACCTCCACCTGCCGAACGGAGATGACGTCGATGGAGGACCTGGTCCACCGGTGCCCGCGCACCCTCGCGGCGCGAGCCAGCGGGCGGACGCGACGGACCACGCCGTGACCGGGCCGGTGGCCGACGAGCCGCTCGGTGAGCTGGAACTCGTGCACCGCTTCACCGGGCCGATGCCGACCGGGGTCAGCGTCTCGCACACCGGCCGCGTCTTCGTCAACTTCCCGCAGTGGGGCGACGAGGTGCCGGCGACGGTGGTCGAACTGCGCGACGGCGCGGAGGTGCCCTTCCCGGACCAGCGGTGGAACAGCCCGTCCGGCGACGACGACGCGACGGGGTTCGTGTCGGTGCAGAGCATCGTGGTCGACCCCGCCGACCGGCTCTGGGTGCTCGACACCGGCAGCCCGATGTTCCGACCCACCGCCCCCGGCGGGCCGAAGCTGGTCCGGGTGGACCTGGACACCGACAGCGTCGGCCAGGTCATCACCTTCCCGACCGACGTGGCGCTGCCCACGACGTACCTCAACGACGTGCGCTTCGACCTGCGGCGCGGCGAAGGCGGCACCGCCTACATCACCGACTCCTCCCACTCCGGCCCGAACGGGATCATCGTGGTGGACCTGGCCTCCGGGGCGTCCTGGCGGCGGCTGCACGACCACCCGTCCACCAAGGCCGAGCCGCTGGCGACGTTCCGGCCGGTGGTCGAGGGCCGGCCGTTGCTGGAGCGCCCCGCCGACGGCCCGCCGAAGCCGATCGCGATGGGCTCGGACGGCATCGCCATCTCGCACGACGGCGCCCGGCTGTACTACTGCCCGCTCGCCTCACGGCACTGGTACAGCGTGTCCACCGACGCGCTCGCCGACCCGGCGGTCGACGACGGCCTGGTCGCCGCGTCCGTGGCCCACGAGGGCGACAAGGGCGGCGGCTCCGACGGGCTGGAGTCCGACGATGCCGGCCGGCTGTACCTCACCTCGTACGAGCCAACGCCGTGCTGCGCCGCCGCGCCGACGGCGAGTACGAGACGCTGGTCCACGATCCCCGGCTGCTCTGGCCCGACACGATGTCAATCGCCACCGACGGGTACCTCTACGTGACCGCCAACCAACTGCACCGCCAGCCGACGTACCAGCGTGGCCAGGACCTGCGGCGCAAGCCGTACGCCCTGTTCCGGACCCGGATCGACGCCGGACCGGTGCTGCTGCGCTGACGTCGGGCCCGCGGGCGGGCCCCGCGCGCCGCGCGGGGCCGCCACTCAGCCCTGCCGCGCCTTCTGGCGCGGGTCGGCCTTGTTGAGCACGAACAGCTTGCCTCGGCGGCGGACCACGATCGAGTTCGCCTTCTGCTTCAACGACCGCAGGGAGCTTCTGACCTTCATTCCGAGCCATCCCTTCCTGTGGTGACGCGCAGCCGTGACCGGTCGCCGGTCGGCCGGCACGAGGCGGCCCCGGCGCCGGGACGTCGTCACCCGGGCCGTCGGCACACCGCGGCTGGTGTACCCGACCCGGCAACGGGCATTCGCCGTACCCACGGTGGGCCGCGACCGGGTGCTCACCGGACCGCCCGGGGTGGCCGGGCGCGGGCCTACGACCGGTTTTGGCTCCGCTGGGTGGCGGTGGAGCTCCACCCCTGCCGCCGGAGTCGGTCGAACCCGTCCAGCAGGAGGTCGAGAGCGAACTCGAACTCGAACTGGTCGTCACAGCCGGGACCGACGACGGACCGCCCGTCGTGGTCGGCCCGCGACGCGACCTCCGCGATGTGGGGATACCTGCGCGACATCTCCCGCAGCGCGGCCGCCTGCGTGCCCGGGTCAGGGCCCGGTGCGCCGTCGTCGAACAACTCCTGGCTGAACCCGAGGACGCGGCTCCCGAGCGCGTGCATCACATGGTGCGTGAGGTCGACGGAGAGACCGCCGGCCCGGAACATCCCGATCATCGAGTCGAGGTACGCCAAGGTGGCCGGCGTCGGCCGGGTACGTGACTCGATCACCCGCGACGCCCACGGGTGACGCAGGAGCGCCTGTCGGGCGGACAGGATCCGCTGCCGCACGGCGCTCTTCCAGTCGACGTCCGGGTCCGGCGGGTCGATCTCCCCGACGACCACGTCGGCCATGCCGTCCAGCAGCTCTTCCTTGTTCGCGACGTGCTTGTAGAGCGCCATCGGCACGACGCCGAGCTCCTGCGCGAGCCGGCGCATGCTGAGCGAGTCGATCCCGGTGGTGTCGGCGAGCGCGACGGCGGCGCGCAGCACCCGGTCGGTGTTCAGCGGGCGACGCGCGGCCTCGCTCTGCTCGGTCACCGGCTCGCCCTTCCCACTTCCGCTTGACAGGTGTACAGCGTACACCTAGGGTTCCGTGCGTACTCAGGTGTACGGCGTACACCTGCCGGCCGCGGACAGGAGTCGACATGAGCCCCACGAGAAGGACCGCGGTGACCGCGGGAGTGTTCTTCCTGATCACCGAGATCGCCGCGATCGCAGGGCTGCTGCTCTACCGCCCCGTGCTCACCGACGCCGACTACGTCCTCGGGGCGGGCGCCGCCCCTCGGGTGCTGCTCGGCGGGCTCTTCGAGCTGATCCTCGTCGGCGCCATCGTCGGCACGGCGGTCACGCTCTACCCGGTCGTCCGGCGGCAGCACCACGCCGCCGCTCTCGGCTACCTCTGCGTACGCGTCCTGGAGGCGGTCGTCATCGTCGTGGGCATCCTCAGCGTCCTGTCGGTGGTGACGCTGCGCCGGGACGTCGCCGGGACGGCCGGCACCGACGACGCCGCACTCGTCACCGCCGCCCGGGCACTCGTCGCCCTCCACGACTGGGCGTTCCTGCTCGGTCCCAACGTCGCGCTCGGGGCCAACAGCCTGCTGCTCGCCCACCTGCTGTACCGGTCGCGGCTGGTGCCCCGGCCCATCGCCGTGCTGGGGCTGATCGGCGGGCCGCTCATCTGCGCCTCGGCGACCGCCGTGCTGTTCGGGCTCTACGAGCAGGTCTCCACCTGGGGCTCGCTCGCCGCGCTGCCCGTGTTCGCCTGGGAGGTCAGCCTCGCCGGGTACCTCATCCTCCGGGGCTTCGCGCCGGCCACCGCCTCCGGCGGCGACGTCCCGACGGCCCCGGTACGCGCCGAGCTGTCGGCCGGGTGAGCGGTCCGGCCGGGTGGCGCCGAGGATCGCCGGCGGGCAGCCGCGGCACCGGCCCGGCCGGTCACGGCGTCGGACGCAGCCGCCCGCGGGCCACCAGCTCGACGGTCAGCACCACCGCGACCGCCTCCACGGCCAACAGCCCGACCAGGACGACCAGCTGGGTGATCCCGGCGGCGAGCGGACCCGCCCCGCCGAGCAGCATCCCGACGAAGGCGCCGGGCAGGGTCACCAGGCCCACCGTGCGGGTCTGGTCCAGCGCCGGGATCAACGCCTGGCCGGCCGCCGGACGGCAGACCAGCAGCACCGCGTCGCGGGGCAGCAGCCCCAGCGCCAGGGCCGCCTCCACCTCACCCCGGCGGCCGGTCAGCTCGTCCAGGGCCCGCCGGCCGGCCAACGAGGTGGCGGTCATCGCGCCGCCGATCAGGATCCCGGCGACCGGGATGACCGCGATCCCGCGCGCCGGCACCAGGCCCGCCAGCAGCAGACCCAGCACGACGGAGAGGCTGCCGGCCACGATCGGCACGGCGGCCCACCACCCGCGCGCCCCGCCGGTGATCCGCCGGCCGGAGGTGCCCGCCGCGACCGCGCACATCACGACCACGAAGGCGGCGGTGGCCCACAGCGACGCCACGATGGCGGCGATCAGCAGCGACACCGCCGCCAACTGGACCGCCGCGCGGACGGCGGCGACCACGATCTGGCGGCCGTGCCCGAGCCGGCCGACGGTGGCCACGGCCGCCGCCACGGCGGTCAGCACGACCAGGGTCACCGCCAGCTTCGGGCCGACCACCAGCATCGTCGACGACATCGGGTCAGTCTGCCGCGACCCCGCGCGCTCCGCGCGGCACCGCTCACCCGGGCTCGGCGACGGGTCAGCGGGCGGGCTCGGCCCCGGCGGCGCGGGTGATGTCCAGCAGGTGGTGTTCGGTTTCGTGGATCGTGTGCTGGCCGAGCCAGAGCAGCGTCCGGGCCCGGGGTTCCGGCCACGGGTAGACGCCGGTGCGGGCGAGGTCCGCCTGGTCGAGTGCGGAGAACCGGGTCGCCAGGTCGGTCGCGGCGGTGGCCAACGCGGCGAGCACCACCGTCGGGTCCTGTTCGTTGTAGGCGTCGGTGACGGCGCGTTCGTCGCGTCCCATCGGGGTGAACTCCGGCTGGTCGACGGTGAGCGCCAGGACCAGCCGATCGGTCTGGACCCGCAGCACGTCCCGGACGTGGCAGGTGTACTCCAGTGGCGACCACACCCCCTCGGCCGGTCGCCGCCGCAGGTCCTGCACCCCGCCCAGCGCGGTCGCGTACCGCTCACCGACCGCGGCCAGGAGCCGCGGCAGGTCGGCGGCGGAGACGCCGGCGTAGTCGAAACCGCACTCGTCGCATCGATCCACCCGCTGAGGCTAACGGCACCACCACGAGGAGGGGACCCCACGGCGGCCGGCGGCGACGGAACACCCGCCTCGGGCTGCGACGTCGTGGGAGCGACGGCGATCCGGCAGGATGGGTGGATGTCCGTGCTGTCCGTGTTGCCTCGCCCGATCGTCGCCGCGCCGATGGCCGGCGGCCCGTCGACACCGGCCCTCGCGGCGGCCGTCTCGGCCGCGGGTGGCCTGGGCTTCCTGGCCGCCGGGATGATCAGCGCCGACCGGCTCGCCGCCGACGTGGCCGAGGTCCGTACCCGCACCGACCGCCCGTTCGGCGTCAACGTCTTCCTGCCGGACGCGAGCGGCGGTGCGGTCGACGAGGCCGCCGTCCGGGCGTACGCCGAGCGGCTCGCCCCGGAGGCCCGGCGGCACGGGGTGACGCTCGGCGAACCGGTCGGCGGCGACGACGCGTACCCGGAGAAGCTGGCCGCCCTGCTCGCGGACCCGGTGCCGGTGGTGTCCTTAGTGTTCGGGCTGCCCGACCGGGCGGCGGTGGCCGCCCTGCGGGAACGGGGCACCGAGGTCTGGGCCACGGTCACCAGCCCCGACGCCGCCTCCGAAGCGGTCGGGCTCGGCGTGGACGCCGTCGTCGTGCAGGGCACCGAGGCCGGCGGGCACCGCGGTGGCCTGCCGGACGACGACGACTACGGGGTGCTGCCCCTGCTCCGGCTGGTCGCCGCCCGCTGCGACCGGCCGCTGGTGGCCGCCGGCGGCATCGCCGACGGCGCCGGGGTGGCGGCCGTGCTGACCGCCGGTGCCACCGCCGCCCAGCTCGGTACGGCCTTCCTGCGCTGCCCGGAGGCGGGCACCTCCCCGATGCACCGGGCGGCGGTGGCCAGCACCGCGCCGACCGCGCTGAGCCGCGCGTTCACCGGGAAGCGGGCGCGTGGGGTGGTCAACGACTTCCTTCGCCGGCACGACGGGTCGGCACCCGTCGGCTACCCGCAGGTCCTGCACCTCACCCGCCCGCTGCTGGCCGCCGCCAAGGGCAGCGGGGACGCCTCGGTGGCGAACCAGTGGGCCGGTCAGGCGCATGCCCTGGCGACGGAGACGCCGGCGGGTGATCTGGTGGCCGAGCTGACCGCCGGGGCCAGGGCCGCGCTGACGGCGGCCGTCGAGAGGTCCGCCGCCTGGGGCTGAGCAGCCACGGCCGTCCCGGGTGGGCCGTGAAATGGGATGCGCCGCCCCGGTGGCCGCCCTACGGTGTCCCTCCGTGACGATCGACATCATGAGCCTGGCGGACCGCCCGGACCTCGCTGCCCTGCTCGACGAGGACTTCGACGGGGCGTGGCCGCAGTTCATGCTCTGGGATCCGATGGGTGGCATCTACTACAACGTCGCCCACGACCTCTATCCCGAGTTCGTGTTCGCCGCCGTCGACTCCGCCGAGCCCGGGCGCGCCGTCGCGAAGGCGTACGCCGTGCCGCTGCGCTGGACCGAGCCGGAGCTGCCGGACGGCGGCTGGGACCGGGCGATCCAACGGGCCACCGTCACCCGCCTCACCGGGGCCACCCCGAACATCGTGTCGGCCATCGAGATCTGCGTCCGACCCGACCGGCGCGGCGCCGGGTTGTCCGCCCGGATGCTCGCCGCCATGCGGCAGGCCGTCGCCGAACAGGGGTACGACACCCTGGTCGCCCCGGTCCGCCCGAGCGGCAAGCACACCGACCCCGAGCTGCCGATGACCGAGTACGCGGCCCGGGTCCGCGACGACGGCCTGCCCGTCGACCCGTGGCTGCGGGTGCACGTGCGCGCGGGCGGACGCATCGAGCGGGTGGCCACCCGATCGATGATGATCAGCGGCAGCCTCGAGGACTGGCGCCGCTGGACCGGCCTGCCGTTCGACACGAGCGGACCGGTGCACGTGCCGGGCGCTCTGGTGCCGGTGCACTGCGACGTGGCGCACGACCACGCCGTCTACGTCGAGCCCAACGTCTGGGTCCGGCACCGGCTGTAGGCGGCTAGGCGACTCCTGTCTCGAGCCGCTCCTTCAGGTGCCGGTAGCTCGCCGGCGCGCCCTTCGCCGCCAGCCGGCGGACCATCGGCACGAGCGGCACACCGACCCCGTGTCCGGCGAAGTCCAGGGCGAACGTCACGCGCGATCGCGCGCCCTGGTCCAGAGGCTCCACGGTGACGGTCACGCTCGGCCTGATCGGCCCGTCGACCCCGTGCACGGCCCACCGGCCGGGCGGACTGTCCTCGGTCACCTCCTGGGTCATGGTGCGCTCGACCCCGCCGATCCGGCGGGTCGTAGTGAACCGGGTGCCCAACCCACTCGGGCCACCCGACTCCAGGCGTACGCCCACGACGTCGTGCTGCCACTCGGCGAACCGCGTGGGATCGGTGACGTACGCGAACACCTCGTCCGGCGGCCGGTCGATGTCGATGGTGGAGACGGCGGCGGTCATGGCTCCTCCTGCTCGTGCTGACGCGGCGGGTCGAGGTTGTCCCGCCCACCACTCATGACACACCGAAAGCGGGGGATGTGACCGGCCGGTTCGCCGCCGCGTCCGCCATGCCAGGGCTCAGGCGCCCGGCACATCCATGACGTACCCGTTGATCGCACGTACCTGGTCCGCGAGGTCCGGCAGCTCGACCACCTCGACGCCCGCCGCCGCCAGCAGCTCGACCCCCTGGCAGTCCACGAAGATCGGCGGTTCCCGCATCGCCAGCACGACCCGACGGATGCCCGCGGCCAGGATCAGCCCGGTGCAGGTGGGCGACCGGTGCTGACGCGCGCTGCACGGTTCCAGGGAGCTGTAGATCGTCGCTCCGGACAGGTCGACCCCGCGGAGCTTGGCCAGCGCGGACTCCTCGGCGTGCACATGGGAATCGGTCTCCCGGGAGTACCCCCGCGCCAGCTCGGTCCCGTCGCGGCCGACCACGATCGCGCCGACCGCGTACGCGGTGACCTTCGGCGGGCACCGCCGGGAGAGGTCGATCGCATCCTGGAGCCAGCGGCGGTCGAGGGCGGGCGGCGGGGTCATGGGGTGCCGAACCGTTCCGACAACGCACACCGCAGCAGCACCACGTCCCCCATCTCGCGTACCTCGCCCGGGCGGGCCCGGTGGTCCGGCTGCCGACCTGGACCGCCGGCGACGAAGCGGCGCGCCGGGCGGTCCGCCACGAAGAACGGGGCCAGGCACCAGGTGCAGCTCGTCGGCCGGACCTGCCTCGACGAACTGAGTGTGCATCGTCGCGCCGCCTTCGACCATGAGCCGGCGCACGACCCGCTCGGACGAAGTACCGCGTCGTCGGCTCCAGGTCGGCCCGGCCCGGTGACGGTGACCCTCACCGGTGGCGAGGGCAGCCCGCGCGACGCGCACCGCGCCGGCACCGTCGATCGTCCCGGCCGCGAGAGCGCCTTTTCTCACCCGCGCGAATGATCGGGCAGGTGGCGGGCCACCTCGGCCGGGGAGGGCATCCGCGCGATCTCCTCGGCGATCGCGCGGGCGGCGTCCCGGTGGTCGGTCCGCCCGGCGCGCGGCAGGAGCCGGCGGGCGTGCTCGGCGATGGCCGTGGCGCTCGCCTCGTCGCCGAGCAGGCGCAGCGCGGCGCCGGCCGCGCTGACCGCTTCGGCGTTGGCGAACTGGTCGGCGCCCTGCGGCAGGATCAGCTGTGGGACGCCGGCGGCGAGCGCGCCGAGGGTGGTGCCGCTGCCGCCGTGGTGCACGACGAGATCGGCGTGCGGCAGTAGCTGCGCCTGCGGCACCCAGCGCCGCACGCTGACGTTGTCCGGCACGTCCCCGAGCTGGTCCAGGGGCACCCGGCCGGTGGCGACCACCACGCGCGCGTCCAGCGCGGCCAGCCCCTCGATGGCCGCGCTCAGCAGCTCCAGGGTGCCGAATGCCGTGCCGAGCGTCAGGTAGATCAGCGGCAGGGACCTGCGGTGGCTGTCCCAGGCGGGCAGCGCCGCCGGCGTCGAGTACGCGACGGGCCGCAACTCGATCCGGTCCGCGGTGGCGAGAAAGCGCTCGTCCTGCAACGACGGTGGGCAGATGTCGACGTGCGGGCGCCCGGCGGCCTCGGCGTTCCGGGTGGGCAGTTCCAGGCCGATGCCCTCGGGGATCATCCGCCCGAAGCCGTGCCAGATTCCCGGGATGCCGGCCCGATGGGCGGCGACGGCCGCTCCCGGCACGCCCCATTCGTGTACGACGAGGTCGGGCTCCAATCGGGCGAGTTCCGGTGCCAGGTCCTCGGCGTAGATCTCGTAGAACGCGTCCGCGGGACGGAAGGGGCGCAGGCCGTTCGCGGCGAGCGGTGCGTGCACCTCCTCGCCGACGGCGAAGTGCACCTCGTGTCCGGCCTCCCGGATGGCCACCGCCAGTGGGATCAGCGGATAGGTGTGACCGACCGATGCGAGGCTGGCGAACAGTACGCGCATTCCGACGAAGGTACGCCGCGCCTCCGGGCACCTCGCGGCCCCCGGGGTCGACACCGGCGGGTCGCGTCATGGACGTGACCCGCCGGTGCCTGACCTGCCGAAACGTGGACGGCTACTCGTGCACCTGCACCGACCCGGCACCCAACGGCTGGAGATCGGCGACGTCCAGGTCGTAGCCGGCCGAGGCGCGGTTGTCGTACCGCGTCTGCGTACCCGGGTGGTCGCCGGCCGACAGCGGCCAGACGACGAGCCGCAGCTTGTCCGGGTCGTCGTAGCCGTACGCCACGAAGCCGTACCCCGCCTCGCCGCCGACGGTGGCGGTGCCCTTCACCGCCACCTTCGAGTCGGGCGTCACCACGAGCCACTCCAGGGCCGTCGAGTCCAGGCTGAAGCCGGCCCCGTCCAGGCTGGCGCTCACCTTGCCGCCACCCGGCACCGGCCCGCTCTCGCCCGGCTTGTACATCGGGTTGAGGGTGACGTGCAGCCGGCCGGCGGCCGTCGGGGCCGAGGTCAGCGCGCCGGCGGGCGAGTCGAGCCAGGCGCCGGTGGTGGCGAACCCGCCCTCCGGGTCGTAGACGACGATCATGGTGTGGGACAGCTCGCTGTCACCGTCGTCGTCGGTGATGGTCACGGCGATCGTGTCCATCCCGGCGTGCTGGTAGGTGTGCGGACGATCGCAGTTGTCCTCCCGCGCCGGGTACCGGTCCTCGCTGCCGTCGTCCCACACCACCACGCAGGTCTGGGTGTCGTTGCCGCCCGGATCGTCGTACGGCGCGGTGAGCTGGACCGGCTCACCGGCGCGGTGCGTCGACCACGGTTCGGGGCGCAGCAGGCTGCCGCCCTCGTCGGCGGCGCTGGGCGCGAAGTCGGGCAACTGCCGGCCGATCCGGGGCCCGACGTTGCGGATCTCGGCGACCAGTTCGTCGCTGACCGGCATGTTGACGCCGTCGTCCGCCGTCAGGGTGACGGTGAACGAGCCGTCGTCGTTGCAGACGAACGTGGTGGAGGTGCCGTCGGGGTCGCTGAAGGTGCAGACGGTGCCGGGGTCGACCGGCCCGCGCGGGGTGTAGCTCCAGTGCACGTCCGGCGGGCCCTGCGCGTCCTCGGCGGAGCCGTTCAGCTGCACGTCGGCGCCCTCGAAGCCGACCAGATCGTCGCCGGCCCAGACCTCCGGCGGCATGTCCCGGCCCGGGCCGTCCTCGATCGGCCCGTCGGTCGTGGAGACCCAGAACTCGTCCCCGTCGATCACCCGGTTGGCCACGTAGAAGGACTGCAGCCGGCGCCCGCCGGCGGTGTTGTGCTCCAGCGGCACGTGGCCGACCGCCGTGTTGGCCCGACCGATCTCGGCCGAGCCCTGGTACGTCGACTGGTACGGGTACTCGTCGCAGGAGTCGTTCGGTACGGCCGGGTCCTTGCGGAAGTCGCCACAGCTCGCCTGGTAGTTCTTCGCCTTGCGGTCCTTGTCCGTCAGGCGCTGCAACGGCTTCGGGTCCTCCCCCGGCTGGGACAGGTGCCGGGCGCCGTAGTGGTCCGGGGTGGTGTGCTGCGCCTGCTCCACGAACTCGGCGTGCAGGCGGTGGTCCGAGTTGGCGTTCTTGCTGAGCACCAGCTCCGGCTGGATGTCGTCGTACACGCAGCCGCCCTCGAGCGGCGTCTCCGGCAGTTCCGAGTCGCAGCGGTTCTCGAACTCGATGGCGGTCCAGGCGCGGGTGATGCCGGTTTCCAGGTGCAGGAAGGTCAGGTCGGTGTCGGCCGAGCCGTACTTCCGCTCGTCCGCCCCGCCGGGGCGGCCCATGTCCCAGGAGCCGCGCAGCCACTTCCCTTCGGTGAGGAGGATGTAGCGGGTCTCGGCGGGCGTGCTGACGTCACAGTTGAGGCCGCACCAGCCCTGCGCGTTGAGGTAGGTGCTGAGCACGGCCAGGCCGGTCACCCGCGACACGTACATCTGGATGGTGTGGGTCCACGTGCGGCGCTTGTTCGACAGCTCCTCCCACTCCCAGTACGACAGCCAGGCCTCGCCCAGGGGGATGTTCTCCGGCCGCTTGTACACCGTGAACAGGAACGTGTCGGCGTGACACTCCCGCATCCGCTGGTAGGTGGCCAGTTGATCCAACTGGCACCAGCGCGGTACCGGCCCGTTCTCCACGTTCCAGTCGGAGGCCGCCAGCGACGTGACGCCCGCCGTCGTCCCGGCCGTCGACGGATTCGGCGGTACCAGGCTCGGGTCGGCCGGTGCCCGACGGATGCAACCGACGACCCCGGGCTCCTCGGCGGGCGTGGCGAGCACGTCGGCGCAGTCGGCCGGGCTCTGCGCGGCGGGCTTGTCCCGGGTCGCCGCCGCCGGGTCCGCCGGTGCGACGATCTCGCTCGGCTGCTGCTCGCGCAGGGCGTCGAGGTCCGGCGTGCCGGCGGTGATGGTGGCCTGCCCACCCGACGGCGACGGCTCGGCCGCCCGCGCCGGGGTGGGTGTGACCGCCATAAGGACAACGGTCGCCAGCACGACAACCGGATGGCGCAACGAACGAATCATGCGTGGCCTCCCGTAACACAGCAATCGATCGTTGTCGCTCAGTCTCGATCGACGCGCGGAATCACGGGGGGCACCGGCAGGTTGCGGCGCGGTGCCAGCGTGAACAGTCACTTCAAGACATATGCCGGTAGATCATTCGATGGGCTCGGTCCACGCCTTCAGCCGGCGGGGTTCCACCGGGTCGGCCGTCGGCCACAGCCGCACCCGCCACCGGTCGCCCGGTCGGGTGGAGCCGGGCCAGCCCCGCGACACGAATCCCCGGCCCGCGACCTGGATCCGGTACCGGCCGGGCGGTACCGGGCAGTGCAGCCGCGCCGCGGTCGGGGAGTCGAACAGCAGCAAGCCGTCGACGTCGACGTCGAGCCCGGCCTCGAACGCCTCCTCCCAGTCGGCGAGATCGTCGGCCGGTGCCGCGGCGGTCACCTCCACCCGGATCGGCATGGCGACGTTGGCCTGGTGGGGCGAGAGCACCAGCACGCTCTGACCGTCACCGGCGATGCCCGCCCCCTGCTGCGCGCGCCGGAACAGCGCGTCGTCGGGCGGGTCGGCGGGACTGCCCCCACGGATGACGAACTGCCCGTACCACATGTCCATCACGAGGTCGTGTGCGACGACGAGTTCGGCTCCGGCCACCGGCACAGTGTGCGGCATCCGGGCCCGACCGGCGGCGACCACGACGGTCACGGCGGCGCACGGATCAGCGCCGGCCGACTTCCAGATGCCCCCGCCCGGCCACGGCCGGTCGCCGAGAGGCCTGCCAGGACACCGGATCCCGCGACAGCAGCCTGCCGCCGGCGCCGGGATTCCTGGTGCCCCCCACCCGGGCGGACGGCGTGTCATCATGACGCCCATATCGCGGGGGGAGAAATTCGTGCGCGCGTACCGGTTGGTGGGCAGTGCCGCGGTCCTGGGTGGACTGGTCGCGGCGAGCATGACGGCGAGCACCCCGGGCCCGGGTCCGGGCGTACCGACCTCGTACCTCGACCCGACGGTGGTGGGCGCCGCCCAGCCGGCCCAGCCGGCCCGGCCGGGCCCGGTCGGCGCCCGCCTCGCGCCGACGGGCGCGGCCGCGGAGCGCGGCACCGCGCAGGACGCCACGGCGTCCGGTGGTACGACGCGGACGCCGAGCGTGACGGGGGCCGTGAAGCCGGTGCCCGAGAACCCTGTCGGCCGTCATTTCCGGCCGATCACCGGGCTCAACGAGGTGCGCAGCGACTTCAACGGCGACGGTCGACCGGATCTCGCCGTGGCGGAGCTGCGCAAGGTGGTCAACGGCGGGCAGAGCGGCGCCGTCCACGTGCTCTTCGGCGATCCCAGGGGTGGTTTCACCAACGCGGGCAGCCAGTACTTCGACCACACGACGCCGGGCATGCCGACCGACGAGGGCTCGCCCGACCCGCACGGCGAGATCAACGACTTCGGCCGCGCGCTCGGCTCCGGCGACTTCGACCACGACGGCTTCGCCGACCTCGCGATCGGCAGCGTGCACGACCGGTTCCGCATCCTCTACGGCGGTCCGTCGGGACTGACCACCGCCGAGGCCCGGATGATCCGGCTCGCCGACGTGGCGCCGGAGGCCGACGTCCCCGGCGAGGGCGTCACCGGCGAGAACCTGTTCGGCTCCGCCTTCACGGTGGGCGACTTCAACGGGGACGGCACCGACGACCTCGTGACCGGGGCACCCCGCGCCGGCCGTCCCTGGGTCGGTGGCGTCGCGCTGTTCCGCGGTACGCCCGGCGGGCTGAGTCCCGCCGCCGCCCAGTACGTCCCCGGCAACGCGGCCGGCCTGCCCGTCCGCCCGGAGACCGACGGCTTCGGTGCCGTGCTGGCTGCGGCGGACTTCGACAACGACGGCCGCGACGACCTCGCGGTCGGCTTCCAGCGTGACCATTTCGGGTCGGTGTCCTTCGCCGGTTCGGTGGTCATCCTGCCCGGAGCGGGCGACGGTCTCAGCATCGCCCGGGCCCAGCTGTTCTACCAGGACTCTCCGGGCATGCCGGACGTCGCCGAGTACGGTGACGGCTTCGGTCATGCCCTCGCCGCCGGCGACCTCACCGGAGACGGCTACGCGGACCTTGTGGTGAATGCCCAGCGCGAAGGCTTCAGCTCCAGCACCCCGAACCGGGGCGGCTCGGTCACCGTGCTGCGTGGCTCGTCCACCGGTCTCACCGTCAACGGCGTGCAGTACTGGACGCAGCAGAGCCCGGGCGTCCCGGGCAGCGACGACCCGTCGGCGTACTTCGGGACGGAACTCGCGTTCGGCGACTTCGACAACGACGGTCGGGGCGACGTCGCCGTCGCGAGCCCGCAGGAGACCGTCGGGGGTGTCGCCGGGGCGGGCGCGATCACGGTCTTCCGGGGCAGCGCACAGGGGCTCACCACCACCGGGCTGCGCAGGCTGGACTGGAAGACACCGGGTGTACCGGCGAGCGCCGGCAGTCCGTACTTCTACCTCGGCGACGTCCTGCGTACGGTGCGCCAGCCCGACGGCGCCGCCGGCCTCGTCGTGGGTTGCTGGAACACGACGGTCAACGGGTTGCAGCGGGCTGGCGCGGTGATGGTCGTCCGCAGCACGCCGGCGACGCCGGAGGCGCCCGGCGGGGTCACGGCCAACGGCCTGAGGACGTGGTCGGCGGCCGACCTGCCGGTCGGTCCCGAGGCTTTCGCGGGCTTCGGCATGCATCTCGGCTAGCGGTTCCGGAAGCGGCGTCGTACCCACCGCCTACGCTCCGGGTGCATGGGAGATCCCTTCACGGTGCGCATCGCGGTCCGGGGCTACGAGCTCGACACCCAGGGCCACCTGAACCAGGCCGTCTACCTCCAGTACGCCGAGCACGCCCGGTGGGAGTGCCTGCGTGCCGCCGGCATCTCGCAGGACCGGCTCATCGCCACCGGCGTGGGACCGGTCGCCCTGGAGGTCACCCTGAGATACCTCAGGGAGCTGCGCGGCGGGGACGAGGTGGACGTGTCCTGCGAGTTCCACTGGGGTGAGGGCCGGACGTTCCGGATCGAGCAGGACTACCGCCGCTTGGACGGCACCCAGGTCGCGACGGTGACCGGGGTGGGCGGCCTGCTCGACCTGTCGACCCGGCGGCTCGTGGCCGACCCGCGGGAGCGGTTCCGGCAGCTGGCCACCGACCCGGGACCGCTCCGCCTCTGAGGCCGGCGCGCCGACCGTCGGCACCGGCGGCATCCGGCGAACCGACGGCGGACCTGCCCGGACGACCCGTTCCGCACCTGCCGATCTTGGTGGGCGGGGTGTGGCATCGTGATGGGGATGGAGCCGGACGGTGACGCCGAGGCGCGCCGGACGCTGCCCGAACCGCTCCGGGTGGGCCTGCGGGTGCTGCGCGACTACCGGCCCACGCTCGGGCGGCTGCGGGCGCTGCTGCGCAGCATGGTGACCTCGTTCGTGGTGCTCAGCCTGACGCTGTGGCTGCTGCCGGGGGTCACCGCCAGCGGCCTGGTCGCGATGCTGTGGCTGGTCGGGCTGATCGCCGGGATCGGTGCGGTGCTGCGCCCGCTGCTGTTCGCCCTCTCCACCGCGCTGGGCGGCCTCGGGGCACTGGCCATCGGCGTGTGCGTGCAGGCCGTCGTCATGTACGTCGCGCTGCGCCTGGACCCGGAGGCGCACGTCCGTGGGTTCGCCGACGCCTTCGCCGCCGCGTGGCTCGCCGTGGCGCTGGCCGCGATCCTGAACTGGCTCGCCGACGCCGGCACCGACGACGCGTTCGTCAGCGAGATGCTGTGGGTGATGAACCGGGTACGCCGTGGACCGGCTCGCCACCGGCGGCCGGCCTGGCACCGCCGGGGTGCCGGCGGGGCGCCACCCGAGCGGCAGACGGCCGACGCCCTGCTCGTCGTCCAGCTCGACGGCGTGGCCGCGCCGCTGGTGCAGTGGGCCATCCGGGCCGGCAACCTGCCCACGATCGGTGGGTGGCTGCGCTCCCGCAGTCACCGGATGACCCACTGGCACACCGGCCTACCGGCCACCACACCGGCGGCGCAGGCGGGCCTGCTGCACGGCGAGGTGCGGCGGGTGCCGGCCTATCGCTGGTACGAGAAGGCGACCGCGGACGACACCGCCAGCCGGCTCATGGTGACCAGCCGGCCCCGCGACGCCGCCGAGGTCGAGCGGCGGCTGTCGACCGGGCAGGGGCTGCTGCGGGACGGCGGGGTCAGCATCAGCACGGTCTTCTCCGGCGACGCCCCCACCAGCCTGCTCACGGTGAGCCGGGCCGGGCTGCCCGGGCGGTCCACCCGGGGCTACGCGGCGTTCATGGCCAGCCCGTACGGGTTCGCCCGGGCCATCGTGCGCGGCGCCGGGCAGGTGGTGCGCGAGCTGTACGAGGCCCGGCGGCAGCGACTGCGCGGCGTACAGCCCAGGGGCCGCCGCAGCGGCTCCTACCTGGCGCTGCGCCCGATGGCGAGCCTGCTCAGCGATCTCAACGTGTCGCTGATCGCCGAGCAGATGGCCGGCGGGGCGCCGGTGATCTTCTGCGACTTCCTGGACTACGACGAGGTGGCCCACCACGCCGGGCCGGCCCGGCCGCAGGCGCTGGCGGTCCTCGAAGCGCTCGACCAGACGCTCGGCATCCTCCAGCGGCTGGCGGCCGAGGCGGCGCGGCGCTACCACATCGTGGTGTTGAGCGACCACGGGCAGAGCCAGGGCGCCACCTTCCGCCAGCGGTACGGCGAGTCGCTGGCACAGGTGGTCGCCCGGCTCGCCGCGCCCACGGTGCGCCCGACCGCCCCCGACGGCCGGCCGGGGCCCCCGACGCCGGTGCGGGAGGCGGCGACCGCCGAGGCCGCCGGCCCGGTCGAGGAATGGGGGCGGGTGAACACGCTGCTCACCGAGGTGGCGGGCCGGGGCGGGGCGACCGGCACGGCGACCCGGGTGGCGGTGCGGTCGCACACGGAGGGCGGCGAGGTCACCCTGGGCCCGGCCGACGAGGAGGCGGCGGCGGCGACCCGGACCGATCCGGAGACGGTGGTGGTGGCGTCGGGCAACCTGGCGATGATCTATCTGCCCCGCCACCCGGGGCGGCTGACCCGCGAGCGGGTCGACGCCCTCGTACCGGGGCTGATCGACGGCCTGGCGGCGCATCCCGGCATCGGTCTGGTCGTCGTCGACTCGGCCGCCGGGCCGCTGGCGATCGGGGCGCGCGGCTGCCACAACCTGCGGGACGGACAGGTCGACGGCGACGACCCGCTGGCCCCGTACGGCCGGTGGGCGCGTCAGGACCTGCTGCGCCACCAGGCGATGGACCACGTCGGTGACCTCGTGGTGATCAGCGCGGTGGACCCCGGTCTGGAGGAGGTGGCGGCCTTCGAGGAGCTGGTCGGCTGCCACGGCGGACTCGGCGGCTGGCAGACGGAGGCCCTGCTCATCCACCCCGCCGACTGGCCGCAGGAGGGCGAGCTGGTGGGCCCGGAAGCCGTGCACGGGCAGTTGCTCGCCTGGCTGCGTCGGCTCGGGCTGCGCCGACCCGACGAGCACCCCGACGAGCGGGACGACCCGGCGGGCCGCACAGTGGACCCCGACGTGGGCGACGCGTAGCGCGGGCGCCCGTCGACTACGGCGCCACCGGCGGCTCGCCCGGCAGGGCCCGGCGTCGGGCCAGCCAGCTCAGCCCCTGGCTGACCAGCACGACGAGCAGGATCGCGGCGACGACGCTCTGCCACGGCTCGGGGAAGATCGCCCGCCCGAGGACGCCGATCGCGGCGTAGAGCACCGACCACAGCAGGCTGGCGGGCGCGTCGGCGAGGGCGAAACGCCGCCAGGTCAGCCCGGACAGGGCCGCCGCCAGCAGCACCGGGATCCGGCCGCCGGGGATGAGCCGGGACACCAGCAGCGTCGAGACGAGTTCCTCGCGCACCCGCGCCGTCATCCGGCCGACCCGCTGCCGGCCGCGCAGCCAGTGCAGGCGCCGGGCGAGCCGCTCGCCACCCCAGCCGAGCATGCCGTAGGTCGCCAGGTCGCCCGCGTACGCCCCGATCGCGCCGGCGATCACGACGAGGACCACGGTCACCGGATGCTGGTGGGCGGCGAGCGCGGCGGCGCCGCTGACCGCCGCGCCGGTCGGCACCACCGGGACGACGGACCCGAAGAGCACCACCAGGACCAGCGAGCCCAGCACGCCGAGCGTCGCCGTCACGGCCGGCGCACCGCGACGGACTCGCCCGGCCGCAGTACGCGCACCCGGGTGCCCGGCGAGACCGCCTCGGCGTGGCGGGCGAAGTCGTCCCCCGGGCCGAAGAACCGGTCCGGCCGGACCCGTTCGCAGCCGACCGGCCAGAAGGTGCCGAAGTGGATGGGCACGGCCCACGCCGCCGCCACCCGCCGGACCGCCTCCGCGGCGCCCGCCGGGTCGAGGTGGCCGGGGCCGAGCGTGGGTCCCCACCCGCCGACCGGGACGAGCGCCAGGTCGAGCGGTCCCAGCCCGGCCATCTCGTCGAAGAGGGCGGTGTCGCCGGCGAACCAGGTCCGCAGCCGGCCGTCGATCAGGTAGCCGAGGGCGGGTGCGCGGTGCCGGGACCACGGACCGCGGCCGGAGTGGTGGGCCGCGGGGACGGCGGCGACCGTGACCCGGCCGATCGTGGTGCGGTCGCCGACCGCGAGCTCCGTGCAGCGGCGGGCGGCCGCCGCGCCCAGCGCCTGGCGGACCACGCGGCCCGCACCCGCCGGCACGACCAGCGCGGTGTCCGGGGGCAGCCGGCGCAGCGACGCGAAGTCCAGGTGGTCGGCGTGCAGGTGCGACACGAGTACGGCGTCCGGGGCGCCCGGCAGCCGCGGGGTGGGCCCACGGCGTCGGCGCAGGTGGGCGAGCCGGTCACGCAGCAGCGGGTCGGTCAGCAGCCGGGTGCCGGAGTCCTCGATCCACACGGTGCTGTGCCCGTACCACGTCAGCCGCACGACACCGCCTCGGTCACGCCTGCCACCGTATCCGGCGGTGCCACCGCGCGGCCCGAACCTGACGTGGCCCGCCGTCGGCCCGACATGGCCTCCCCCGGACGATCGGCGCAGGGGTCGAATCGACCATTCTGCCGGAAATGCTGCCACATACTCATATCGTCCGGCGGCGGCCGGGCGGGAGGGTCCGGGTGGCGGAGGCCGGCGCCCGCGCCGGGGACCGAGTGGGAGGGATCAGTCAGGTGAGCGTGGACGGCGACGGGCGGGTGCCGGCGGATCCCTGGCCGCTGCCCGGGGACGCCAAGGTGGCGGATCACCTCGTGCAACGGCTGGCGTGCTGGGGCGTCCGCCGCTACTTCGGCTACCCGGGCGACGGCATCAACGGGATGACCTCGGCGCTGCAACGCACCAACGAGCGCGCGCAGTTCGTCCAGGTCCGGCACGAGGAGACCGCGGGCTTCGCGGCGTCGGCGCACGTGAAGTACGGGGGCGGCCCGCTGGGCTGCGTCCTGGTCACCAGCGGGCCGGGGGCGATCCACGCGCTGAACGGCCTGTACGACGCCAAGTTGGACCACCAGCCGGTGGTGGCCCTGGTCGGCCACACCGCCCTGACCGCCGAGGGTGGCGGGTACTACCAGGAGGTCGACCTGCTGGCGCTCTACAAGGACGTGGCCGCGGCGTTCCTGGCCCAGCTCGACCATCCCGCCCAGGTGCGCCACCTGGTGGACCGTGCCTGCCGGACCGCGCTGGACAGGCGCACCGTCACCGCCCTGGTGCTCCCCCTCGACGTGCAGGACGAGCCGGCGGTGCCGGAGCCGCCGTACGCCCACGGGTACTACCACACCAGCAGCGTGCCGAGCAGCGGCCCGACCGTGCCGCCGGAGGCGGAGGTGCGCCGGGCGGCCGACGTGCTGCGCGGCGGCGAGCGGGTGGCCATGCTGGTCGGGCAGGGCGCGCTCGGCGCCGAGAACGAGGTACGCGAGGTCGCCCACCGGTTGGGCGCGGGCGTCGCCACCGCGCTGCTGGGCTTCCCCGTGGTCGACCACCGGGAGCCCTGGGTGACCGGCGCGATCGGGCTGCTCGGCACCCGCCCGAGCTGGCAGCTGATGCAGGGCTGCGACCGGCTGCTGATCGTCGGCAGCAACATGCCGTACTCGGAGTTCTACCCGCCGCCGGGGCAGGCCCGGGCGGTACAGGTCGACCGGGACGGCACCCAGCTGGGGCTGCGGTACCCGACCGAGGTGAACCTGACCGGCGACGCGACCGCCACCCTGCGCGCGCTGCTGCGCGAGCTGGGGCCCGGCCCCGCGCCGACCGGCTGGCGGGAGACGATCTCCGCCGAGACCCGGGCGTGGCGCCAGACGCAGCGGGATCTCGCCGAGCAACCGGCCGACCCGGTCAACCCCCAGCTCCTCTTCGCCACCCTCAACGACCGACTGCCCGACGACGTGATGATCTCGGTGGACTGCGGCACGACGACGGCCTGGTACGCCCGGCACCTCCAGGTCCGCCCGGGCATGCTGGCCAGCCTCTCCGGCACCCTGCTGTCGATGGGCGGCGCGATGCCGTACGCGCTGGCGGCGAAGTTCGCCCACCCGGACCGCCCGCTGGTCGCGCTCATCGGCGACGGCGCCATGCAGATGAACGGCGTCAACGAACTCATCACCGTGGCCAAGTACTGGCGCAGCTGGGCCGATCCGCGGTTCGTGGTGCTGGTGCTGAACAACCGGGACCTCGCCTTCGTCAGCTGGGAACAGCGCTCCACCGAGGGGACGCCGATGTTCCCGGACAGCCAGGAACTGCCGGACATCGCCTACCACCGGTGGGCGGAGGTGCTCGGGCTGGGTGGCGAGCTGGTCGACGCGCCGGAGCAGATCCCCGGCGTCTGGGAGCGGGCGCTGCACGCCGACCGGCCGGTGGTCGTCAACGCCCTCGTCGACCCCGCCGAGCTGATGCTGCCCCCGCACTTCACGCTGGAGCAGGCCCGCAACACCGCCGGGGCGCTGCTGCGCGGTGACACCGACTGGGCCGGCATCCTCCGCCGGGGTCTGCCCGCCACCCTCACCGCCTACCGATCACGTCGCAGGTGAGCGATGGGTGGGGCCAGCGGCAGCCGGCAGCGCCCGGAGCGAGGTCCGTCCTGACGCCCGGTACGCCGCCGGCGGAACCTGGTCGCCGGCCGGTTCGCAGTTGGAGGGAACCGGCCCTGGCTGCCGGCCACCGCCGCTAGCGTCGGGAGCATGCCCGCCCGTCCGTCCCGCTGGTCGATGCCGCTCCGGGTCCTGGAGGCGCCGTCGTACCTGCAGGCGTTCGTGCTGTCCGGGGTGGTCACCGTGCTGCTCGTCCGGGCCTTCCTCCAGGCGGCCGGCTACCCGCAGCTCGGCGGCGGTGGGCTGCACATCGCGCACGTGCTCTGGGGTGGCCTGCTGATGACCACCGGGCTGGGTGTCGCGCTGGTCTTCCTGGGCAGCGCGGCGCGCAACCTCGGCGCGGTCCTGGGCGGGATCGGCTTCGGGCTGTTCATCGACGAGGTGGGCAAGTTCGTCACCGCCGGGACCGACTACTTCTACGCCCCGGCGGCCGGCATCATCTACGGCGCCTTCGCCCTGCTCGTGGTGATCACCCAGGCGATCCGGGGCCGGATCCGCCTCACCGGTCCGGAGCGGACGGCGAACGCGCTGTACGCGGTGGTCGGCGGGCTGCGCACCGGCCTCACCGACGACCGGCGGGCGGCTGCGGCCCGGCTGGTGCGCGGCTGTGGCCCGGAAGTCGAGGACGCGATCACCCGGCTGCTCGACACGGTGCCCCGGCGCGAGGCACCCGGCCCCCGGTTCTGGCAGCCGTGGCTGCGCCGGGCCCGCCGGGCCGTGGTCTGGGTGACCACGCACCGGTGGGTGGTGGCGCTGGTGGTGCTCTACCTGGTCGGCGAGCCGTTCGTCGTCGTGCTGGGGGTCCTGCTGGACACGATCAGCGGCCAGCTGCACGACCAGCGGGAGTGGCGTGCCGTGCTCGGGGTCTCGATCTCCGCGCTGATCACCGCGGTGCTCAGCATCCGCGGGGCGTCGCTGCTGCCTCGCGACCGGACGCGGGCCTTCCGGCTGTTCAAGCTCGCCCTCCTGGTCGACCTGCTGTTCGGGCAGATCTTCAGCTTCACCGTCAACCAGTTCGGGGCGCTCACCGCGCTCGCCGTGGACCTCTTCCTGCTGGGCGTGGTGACCGCGGAACACCGGCGGCTCTGCCGGCAGGGCCCGGAGCCCGACGGCTGAACTCCGCCGCCCCGACCGCTGTCGCGGCCACGGTCGCCCGGGGGCTCACCCCACGGCCCGGTGCCGGTCGCCGAGAGGTCCGGTGCTCTCCCGGACCTCCAGCCGGAACGGCAGGTGCAGGTCGGCGGGGGGAGCCAGCGGCGCGCCCTCGATCAGCGCGACCAGCCGCTGGACGGCGAACCGGCCGATGTGTTCCTTGTCGGGGGCGATGGTGGTCAGGGTGGGCGTACTGAAGCGGCCCTCCTCGATGTCGTCGATGCCCGCCACCGCGATGTCCTCCGGGACCCGCCGACCGGCCTCGCCGATGGCCCGGACGGCACCGATCGCGACGAGGTCGTTGTAGCCGAAGACGGCGTCCGGGGGTGTGTCGAGGGCGAGCAGGCGGCGCATGGCCAGCAGGCCGTCCCGGCGGCCGAACTGTTCGGTGGCCACCACCAGCTCCGCGTCCACCGGCAGCCCGGCCGCCGCCAGCGCCTCCCGGTAGCCGCGCAGCCGCAGCTGGGCCGACTGCCGGTCCTGCCCGGCCCCGGCGCCGATGAAGGCGATCCGCCGCCGGCCGAGCGCGAGCAGGTGCTCGACCACGACGCGGCTGGCAGCGACGTTGTCGATCGCGATGTGGTCGTGGGGTACGTCGTAGACCCCCTCGCCGATCAGCACGAGCGGGACGGTGCCGGTGCGGGCCAGCACGTCGTCGCGGGTGATCCGGACCGGGCTGAAGATCAGTCCGTCGATGATGTGCCGGCGGGAACCGTCCAGCAGCAGCAGCTCCAGGTCGCGGTCCGCGCCGCTGCTCTCCATCACCAGCGTGTAGCCGAGGCCGGCCGCCTCCCGGATGGCGGCGTCGGCCAGTTCGGCGAAGTACGGGTTGTTCAGCTCCGGGATGGCCAGGGCGATGATGCCGGTACGGCCGCGGCGCAGGTGGCGGGCGCTGAGGTTGGGGGTGTAGCCCAGCTCGTCGATCGCCTGCTGCACCCGGCGCCGGGTCTGTTCGCCGACCGGCCGGTAGCCGTTGACGACGTTGGAGACGGTGGCCAGGGAGACCCCGGCGCGCTGGGCGATGTCCTTCAGGCTGACGCCCACGTACCACCTGCCTCGGCCGGAGGAGTCACGGCCGTCACCGTAGCCGTCGTACCTTGCTCAGGTACGTCTGGGTGACCACCACGACCAGCAGGAACGCCCCGCTCACCACCGACTGGATCGACGAGGTGAGGTTGCCGATCTGGTTGATCACGTTCTGGATCACGCCGAGCAGCAGCACCCCGCACAGGGTCCCGCTGACACTGCCGGCGCCCCCGATGAGCAGCGTGCCCCCGATGACGACCGCGGCGATAGCGTCCAGCTCCATGCCGACGCCGAGGATGGTGACCCCCGAACCGAGCCGGGCGGCGTTGAGGATCCCGGCGAATCCGGCCAGCAGCGCGCTGAGCACGTAGGTCAGCGTCTTCACCCGGGCGACCGGCAGCCCCATCAGCGCGGCGGCCTCCTCGTTGCCGCCGAGGGCGAAGACGGCCTGGCCGTACCGGCTGCGTTGCAGCAGCACGGCGCCGGCGACGCAGAGCAGCGCGGCCACGTACACCGGCCAGCCGACGCCGAACAGGGTGCCCCGGCCGACGTCGAGCAGGGCGGAGTCGCGGGGCACCAGGTACGTCCGGGCGCCCTCGTCGGTCACGGCGAGCAGCAGGCCGCGGGCGCCCAGCAGGCTGGCCAGCGTGACGATGAACGGGGCGAGCCCGGCCCGCGCGATGACCAGCCCGTTGAGCAGGCCGATCGCGCCGCAGACGGCGAGCGGCAGCAGGACGGCCGGCAGCGCGCCCCACTGGCTGGCCCAGGCGGCCAGGACCCCGCCGAGGGCGAAGACCGAGCCCACGGAGAGGTCAATCCCACCGCCGATGATCACGAAGGTCATCCCGAGCGCCACGATGGCCAGCGTCGACGACTGGATGGCGATGCCGGCGAGGTTGCCGGCGGTGGCGAACGACTCGAAGAGCAGCGCCGCGGCGGCGCTGCCGAGCAGCAGCACGGCCAGCGCGCCGTGCCGCTGGGCCAGCGCGGCGAGCCGCTCGGTCCCGGCGACCCGCGAGGTGGGCAGTTGCGGCGTGTCGGCCGTCGCGACGTGGGCCGTGGTGCCGGTGGTCATCGCGTCCTCCGTTGCTGGGCGACGTAGACGGCGATCAGGATGATGACGGCCTGCACCATCTGTGCCGTGGAGTCGGGCAGGTCGTGCTTGATCAGGGTGGCCCGCAGCAGTTGCATCAGCAGCGCGCCGGCGACCGTGCCGAGCACCCGGATCCGGCCGCCGGACAGCGGCGTACCGCCGACGACCACCGCGGTGATCGCGGACAGCTCGATCAGGTTGCCGATCGCCGACGGGTCGCTGGCGGTGAGCCGGGCGGTGGCGAGGACGCCGGCCAGCGCGGCGAAGATCCCACTGAGCACGTAGGTCACCACGAGGACCCGGCGGACCGGCAGCCCGGCCAGCTGGGCGGCGGCCCGGTTGCCGCCGATGGCGACGAGCTGCCGGCCGTACGTGGTCCGGTGCACGGTGAATCCGATCAGGACGGCCAGCACGACGGCGACCCAGGCGACCACGGGCAGCCCGAGGAGTTCGTCGGTGCCGAGGGCGAGCAGGTCCGGGTTGCGGATCTGCTTGAGCTGGCCGTCGGCGATGACGAGGGCCAGTCCCCGCCCGGCGACCAGCAGGGCGAGCGTGGCGACGATCGGTTGCAGCCCGACCACCGCGACCAGGGTCCCGTTGAGCACGCCGGCCGCCGTCCCGGCCAGCAGGGCCATGGCGACCGCGGGCCACAGCCCGAAGCCGAGATAGAGCGGCAGCACGGCGGCGGCCAGGGCCATCACCGAACCGACCGACAGGTCGATGCCCTCGCTGCCGATCACCAGCGCGATGCCGAGCGCCACGATCACCACCGGAGCCACCTGCACCAGCTGGGTGCGGAGGTTGGCCAGTTCCAGGAAGTTGTCGGTGAAGACGGCGTTGAACAGCAGCAGCGCCGCGACGGCGGCGTACACCCCGACGTCGCGGACCCGGCGGGTGAGCGCGGCCCGGTCGGGTGCGCGGCGCGCGGCGACGGCGGGTTCAGCGGTGCTCATCGGCGGCCTCCTCCGGCGCGGCCAGGGTGGCCAGGATGGCGGGTTCGGAGACGTCCGCGCCGGCCACTTCGCCGACCACGGCGCCGGCCCGCAGCACCACCACCCGGTCGGCGCCCTCGACGAGTTCCTCGAGGTCGGAGGAGATGAGGACGACGCCCAGGCCGTCGCGGGCCAGCTCGCCGACGAGCTTCTGCACCTCGGCCTTGGCCCCGACGTCGATGCCCCGGGTGGGCTCGTCGAGCAGCAGCAGCCGGGGGTTGAGGCACAGCCAGCGGGCGAGCAGCACCTTCTGCTGGTTGCCGCCGGAGAGTTCACCGACCCGCTGCTCGGGGCTGGCCGCCCGGATGCGCAGCCGGGTCATGAACGTCTCGACGATCCGGTCCTGTCGGGCCCGGGAGACCACCCCGGCGCGGGCGAGCCGGGGCATGGCGGCCAGCACGATGTTCTCGCGTACCGACAGCTCGGGGATGATGCCCTCGGCCTTGCGGTCCTCGGGGAGCAGGGCCACCCCGGCGCGCAGGGCGCGCTTCGGGGTGGGCCGGCGCAGCCGGCGCCCGGCGACGGTCACCGTGCCCGCGTCCAGCGGCAGCGCGCCGACGACCGCCTTGGCGGTCTCGGAGCGGCCGGAGCCGAGCAGCCCGCCGAGCCCGGTGACCTCGCCCGGCCGGACGGTGAAGGAGACGTCGTGCAGCAGGTGCCGCTTGCGCAGCCCCTCGACCCGCAGGACCGGTTCGCCGTCGCGGGCGGTGTGGTCGCCGGTGAAGCCGGTGACGCCGTCGCGGCGGACCTCGGCCAGGTCCCGGCCGAGCATGGCCGAGACGAGCCGGAGGCGGTCGAGGCCGGCCAGCGCTCCGCTGTGCACGACCCGGCCGTCGCGCAGCACGGTCACCCGGTCGCAGAGCTGGTAGAGCTCGTCGAGCCGGTGACTGACGTAGACCACCGCGATCCCCCGGGCGCTGAGTTGGCGGACCAGCCGGAACAGCGTCTGCACCTCGCGTGGCTCCAGCGAGGAGGTCGGCTCGTCCATGACGAGCACCTTCGCGTCGACGGCGACGGCGCGGGCCAGGGCGACCATCTGCTGCGCGCCCAGGCTCATCGACCGCAACGGCCGGGTCACGTCGACGTCGACGCCGTACCCGGCGAGCACCTCGGTGGCGTCCCGGTTCATCCGGCGGACGTCGATCAGGCCGAACCGGCGGGGCTCCCGGCCCAGGAAGAGGTTCCGGGCGATGCTCAGCAGCGGGATGAGGTTGACTTCCTGGTAGATGGTCGAGATGCCGGCGCGCTGGGCGTCCAGCGGCCGGCCGAAGGTGACCGGCGCGCCCTGGTAGCGGATCTCGCCGGAGTCGGCCTGGTACACGCCGGTGATCACCTTGATCAGGGTGGACTTGCCGGCGCCGTTCTCGCCGACCAGGGCGTGCACCTCACCGGGTGCGACGCTGAGGCTCACGGCGTCTAGGGCGCGGACGCCGGGGAAGTGCTTACTGACGTCGCGCACCTCGAGCACGGGTACGGCGTCGGAGTCGGTCATGTCGGTGGCCCCTCTGCGACGGCGACGGAGCGGGTGCCGGCGGTCCGGCGCGCCACCCGGGCGCGCCGGACGCGGGCGGTACTCAGTACGCGCCGGCCAACGACTCCCTGGCGTTGGTCGAGCCGTACTCGCGGTCGGAGATGATGACGTTCTCGCCGATCGCGGTGCCGGCGTAGAAGTCCTGCGCGGTCTTGAAGGCCAGCGGACCGAAGCGCGGGTTGGACTCGATGACGGCGTTGATCGTGCCGTCGACGATCGCCTGGACGGCGTTGCGGGTGCCGTCGATCGAGACGATCTTGACGTCCTTGCCGGGGCTCTTGCCGGCCGACCGCAGGGCGGTCACCGCACCCAGGGCCATCTCGTCGTTCTCCGCGTAGACGGCGGTGATGTCGGGGTTGCTGGAGATGAGCTGCTCCATGACGGCCTGGCCCTTGTCGCGGGCGAACTCGCCGGTCTGCTGGGCGACGATCTGCAGTCCGGGCGCCTTCGCCTTCACCTGCTCGACGAAGCCGTTGGTCCGGTCGGTGGTGACGTTGTTGCCGGACGAACCGAGCAGGATGGCGACCCTGCCCGTACCCCCGGTCACCTTGATCATCGCGTCGGCCGCGCGGCGACCCTGCTCGACGAAGTTGGAGCCGAGGAAGGCCAGGTAGTCCTTGCACGGCGCGGCGTTGATCTTCCGGTCGATGGTCAGCACCGGGACCTTCTTCGCCGCCGCGGCCTGCAACGCGGGCTCCAGTCCGTCGGAGTTCAGCGGCGCGACGATGAGGAACTGCGCGCCCTGGGCCAGCATGTCCTGGATGTCGCTGATCTGCTTGGACAGTTGCGACTGGGCGTTGGTGACCAGCAACTTCTTCACGCCGATCTTCGCGGCCTCGTCGCGGATGGACTGCGTCTCGGCGATCCGGAACGGGTTCGCCTCCTTCTCGGACTGGGAGAAGCCGACGACCGCGTCGGCCAGGTCGAGCTTGGCGGCGCCGTACTGCTGCAGGGTGCAGCCGGCGCCACCGGGCGTACTGCTGGCCACGACCTGCTGGCCCTCGCTGCCGGCCGGGGCGGGCGTGCCCTCGCTCTCGCTCCTGGTGCAGCCGGCGAGCACTGCGGCGCCGGCGATCAGGGCGACGGTCGCGTTCGCCAGAACGCGGATCCTGATGGTCATCCGTTGCTCCTCGTACGCGGTGGGGTGGGGGGTCGGACGGTGCCGACGGTGCGTATCGGTGCAGGCGTGTACCACCCGTGCGTCGGCCGCCCCCGTGCTGGTGAGCGCTCTCAAGACATTGATGAACAGCCATTGACCGACCGTCCACGGGAGGCCTATAACGTTATACGTACGTTCACGGATGTCAATAAGATCCGTCATCAGCGTCGATGAATCACCGCCGACATCCGCCCCGCCCGGGCACCCGTCCGCCGTCCCCCCACCCCGACGGAGACGCCATGAGACACCGCGTCCACCCCCGCCCGCCCTGGATCCGATCGCTGCTGGCCCTGACCACACTGGTCGGTGGTCTGCTGGTCGCGCCGCCGGCCGCGCAGGCGGTCCCCGCGAAGCCCGCGCCCCTGACCACGCCCTGGACCGCCCAGGCGCTGGCCGGCACGCCGCTGCCGGAGTACCCGCGCCCCCAGATGACCCGCCCCGACTGGCAGAACCTCAACGGCGAGTGGCAGCTGCGGCAGTCCGCGACCGACGACCCACCCCCGATCGGCACCACCCTGCCCGAACGGATCAACGTGCCCTTCCCGGTGGAGTCGGCGCTGTCCGGCGTGCGGCGCTCCCCCGGCGACGACCGCAGCTGGCTGTACTACCGCCGGCTGTTCACCGTCCCGGCGGGCTGGGCGGGCCGGCAGGTGCAGCTGCACTTCGGCGCGGTCGACTGGCAGACCACCGTCTGGGTCAACGGCGTGCAGGTCGGCGGGCACACCGGGGGCTACGACGCGTTCACCTTCGACATCACCGCCCGCCTCAACGGCGGCAGCAACGAGCTCGTCGTCAAGGTCTTCGACCCCAGCGACAGCCGGCAGAACGGCACCCTGCCGGCGATCGGCAAGCAGACCCGGACGCCCGGCGGCATCTTCTACACCCCCAGCTCCGGCATCTGGCAGACCGTCTGGCTGGAGCCCACCCCCGCCGCGTCGATCAGCAGCGTCGACCTCTACCCCAGCCTCGCCGACAACCGGCTGCGGGTGCGGGTCTTCACCCGGGGGAACCTCAGCGGACACAGCGTCCTGGCCGAGGCGCTCGACGGCACGACGGTCGTCGGCTCGGCCACCGGCGGCTTCACCGAGTTCTCGGTGCCGGTCCCGAACGCCCGCCGCTGGTCCCCCGACGACCCGTTCCTCTACCACCTGCGGGTCACCCTGCGCGGCAGCGGCGGGGCGACCGTCGACCGGACCGCCCACTACTTCGGCATGCGGGAGATCACCACCGGCCTGGTCAACGGGGTGCTGCGGCCGAAGCTGAACGGCCAGTTCGTGTTCCAGGTCGGCACCCTGGACCAGGGCTACTGGCCCGACGGAATCTACACCGCGCCGACCGACGCGGCGCTCGCCTTCGACCTGCAGAAGCACAAGGACCTCGGCTTCAACATGGTTCGCAAGCACATCAAGGTCGAACCGCAGCGCTGGTTCTACCACGCCGACCGCCTCGGCCTGCTGGTCTGGCAGGACATCCCCTCGCTCACCGCGCAGGACATCAACCCGAACGACGCCCAACAGGCCCAGTTCGAGGCCGAGGCCCGCGAGATCGTCGACGAGCACCGCAGCTCACCGGCGGTGGTCGCGTACACCGTCTACAACGAGGGCTGGGGCGAGCGCGCGCTGGCCGACACCCGGCGGGTGGGCCAGGCGGTCAAGGACCGGGACCCGACCCGGCTGGTCAACCCGCACAGCGGGTACAACTGCTGCCAGTCCCTCGGCAACCCCGGCAACGGCGACATCGACGACTGGCACGTCTACGTCGGCCCGGACTCGCCGCAGCCGTCGAGCAGCCGGATCGCCGTGCTCGGGGAGTTCGGCGGGCTGGGGCTGCGTACCCCGGGGCACGAGTACAGCCCCAACGGCAACTTCCTCGCGTACGAGTGGCAGCCCGACTCGACCTCGCTGACCAACCGGTACGTGGGCCTGGTGCAGGGCAGCCGCAACCTGATGATCGGCCGGGGCCTGAGCGCATCGGTCTACACCGAGATCACCGACGTGGAGGGCGAGCTCAACGGCTTCCTTACCTACGACCGCCAGATCGTCAAGATGGACCAGGCCCGGGTACGGCAGGCGAACCAGGAGCTGATCGCCGCCTCGAAGGCGATCGGCACCTCCACGCCGGTCGCCCTGCCGGTAGGCCAGCGCCGCTCGCTGCGGGTGACCACGCCGGGGCACACCGACCGCTACCTGCGGCACCGGGACAGCCTCGCCTACACCGAGGTGGTGACCGCCGCCAGCCCGGCGCTGCTCAAGGCCGACGCCACCTACACGATCCGGGCCGGACTCGCCGATTCGAGCTGCTACTCGTTCGAATCGGTGAACTACCCCGGGCAGTACCTGCGCCATGCCTACTCCCGGGTGCGCAACTCGCCCGACGACGGCACCGCCCTGATGCGGGCCGACGCCACCTGGTGCGCCCGTACCGGGTTGACCGGCAGCGGGGTGTCGCTGGAGTCGTACAACTTCCGGGGCTCGTACCTGCGCCACTACGACTCGGAGGTGTGGCTCAGCAACGGTGCGGGCGGGACCGCCTGGAACACCCCCACCCTGTGGGCGGCGGACAGCACCTGGACCGTCGCGCAGCCGTGGGCGCCCTGACCGGCGTACCGCGGCACCGGGCAAGTCGATCCGCCGGCCGGTCGCCTCACCGCGGCCGGCCGGCGGCGCGACGCCGCCCCCGGCGTGGATATCCTATTGAGCCGATAGGTTTTATCGGTTAATCTGGCGCCCATCCACCCCGCCATCGCCTCGGGAGCCCGCATGTCCACCTCGTACCCGCTTCCCGGCGCCACCCGCCGGGCCCTGCTCATCGGCGCCGGCGCGGGCGCAGCCACCCTCGCCGTGCCCGCGCTCGCCGGCGTCGCCGCCGCACGGCCGTCCGAGGTGGACACCGTGCTCGAGTGGTACGACGTCACCGCCGCGACGATCGGGGTCATCAGCGGACCGCTCCAGGTCAACAGCAGCCGCACCTGGGCCATCGGCTGGATCGCGGCCTGGCGGGCCGTGACCCGGACCCGTCGGGAAGCGCCGGCCGCCGCCGCGCTGGCCGGGGCCGTGCACGAGACCCTCACGACGCTGGTTTCCGCGCGTACCGCCGACCTGGACGCGGCCCTGGCGGTGACCCTGGGTCGGCTGGGCACCTCGCCGGCGGTCCGCGCCGCCGTCGACGGCGGGCGGGAGGCGGCCCGGGCGGTGCTCGCCGAACGCGCCAATGACGGGCTCGACCTCGCCTCGGTCAACCGGCCCTTTCCGCCGCCCGCGCCGGCGCCCGGCGTCTGGCAGCCGACCCCGCCCGGCTTCGCGGCGGCGGTGCAGGCCGGGCAGGGGGACGGCCGGCCGTTCCTGGTCGACGACGTACGGGCGTACCTTCCCGGGCCCCCGCCGGGGCTCGACACCGCGCGCTACGCCCGCGACCTGGCCGAGATCCGCGCCGTCGGCGCGGCGGACAGTGCGCTCCGCACGGCCCGGCAGACCGACGTGGCCCGGTTCTGGGCGCAGTCCTCGCTGAACGGTTACACCGGAGCGCTGCGCGCCGCCGTCGCCGCCGCACCCCGCCAGGCGGACGGCCACGGCATCGCGCGCCGGGTGGCGCTGGTCGCGCTCTTCCACGCCGCCACGATCGACGCGCAGATCACCACCTACGCGGCCAAGTACCGGTATCTGCGCTGGCGGCCCGTGACCGCCGTCCGGGGCGGAGACATCGCCCCCGACCCCGCGTGGACCCCGCTCATCACCACCCCCGCCCATCCGGAATATCCCAGCGGGCACACCACGTACGCGGGCGCCGCCGAGACCGTCCTGCGGACCCTCGCCCGGCCCCCGGTCCGGCCGGTGGCGCTGACCAGCCCGGTCGCGCCCGGCATCACGCTGACCTATCGGGACTGGCGTGAGCTGACCCGGGACAACGTGGACGCCCGGGTGTGGTCGGGTATCCACTTCCGGCACACCGACGAGGTCGGCGCCGCAGTGGGCCGTCGGGTGGCCGCCGCCGGGCTCGCCCGCTGGGACGGCCGCCCGCTGTAGCGGGACGGGAGGCCCTGTCCGGCGTCAGGGCAGGCCGCTCCAGGGGTCCTCGCGGCGCCAGATCGTCGGCAGGTGCAGGGCGACGCCGTCGCGGTCGGCGAGGCGGCCGAGCACGCGCATGGTGGTGTCGAGGTCGTCGCCGGCGTACGGCAGCGCGCGCGGTGGCCGGTCCAGTGGGCGGAAGAAGTCGTCCCAGTGGGTGAGCACGACCCGCCGGGCACCGACGGTCCGCACGGTCTGCGCCCAGTAGCTCGTGAGGTACCCCTCGTCCCGCGCGCCGAGCTGACCGACCCCGAGGTACGCCACGTCGGCGCGGTGCCCCTCCAGCGCACCGGGAACGAAGCCCGCGCTGCCCTGCACGAGGGCGGTGCGACCGCTGTCGTGCCGGACCAGGAGCGACCATGCCTCACCGCACCGGTAGGCACGGGCCCTGACCGGCGGCACGACAGGCTCGGTGATGTGCCCGGGGAAGCGGTCCGGAGGGCAGTGTTCCGACGCCACGAACCCGAGGGTGAACGCACCCGTCGTGACCTGCTCGCCGGGGGTCACGACGCGGATCCGGTCCGGCGGCAGGCCGTGGCCGCGGCCGACGTTGGCGGCCGACTCGCCACCGACGAGCGTCGCGCTGGTCCGCTCCGCGACGACGGCGGAGTCCAGGACATGGTCGAAGTGGGTGTGCACCGGTACGACGGCGTCCAGCCGGCGGTCGGAGAGCCCGGCCCGGGCCAGCGCGGCGGCGATCCGCTCCCGGTCGGGAGCGATCCTGGCGAACGCGACCGTGAGCAGCGAGGGCCGGGAGAAGAACCCGTCGGTCAGGATGGCGGATTCGCCGTCGTCCAGCAGCAGCGTGGACACGCCCAGGAACACGGCCACGAAGCTCCCGGCGGCCGGCGGCACGTCGAACCGGGCCGCGTAGCGGTCAAGGTCGGGACGGCCGAGCTTCAGGCGCATGGCCGGGATGCTAGCTCGCCGGGGTCGCGGCAGACGCCGCTCGTTGTCCGGCGGGGGGCGCACCAGGGCCGGCCCAGAACGTCGTCCGGCTCCGCGCGGCATTCTCCGCGGCGGTCGCCGGGGTGGGACGACGTGGTCCCGCCGATCCGGCCTCGAACGGAGGCGGACCGGCGGGACCCGTCGGTCTCGACAGGTTGCCGCGCAGCAGATCCGGCGGCGATCGCCGGATCAGGGTGCCGACGCGGTCAGCGGGTGCGCAGCGGGGCGAGCGCGGTGCTCCAGGCCACGACCTGGTCGAGCGTGGTGGTGAGCGCGTCCTGCTGGAACTGGCTCGGCTTGAAGACGCTGAAGTTCTCGAAGTCGGTGAAGAGCGACAGCGCCACCTGCGCGCGCACGTCGGCCATCTGGAGCTCGCCGGCGATCAGGCGGAGGTGCTCCACGGCCCGGGTGCCGCCGGCGGAGCCGTAGCTGACGAAGCCGACGGCCTTGTTGTTCCACTCGGCGTAGAGGAAGTCGATGGCGTTCTTGAGGGCACCCGAGGTGGAGTGGTTGTACTCGGGGGTGACCATCACGAACCCGTCGAACGACGCGATGGTGTTGGCCCAGCGGAGCGTGTGCGGCTGGGTGTACTGGCCCATCGCCGGCGGGTACGCCTCGTCGAGGTGCGGCAGCTGGTGGTCGAGCAGGTCGACGAGCTCGAACTCCGCGTCGGAGCGCTGCTTGGCGACCTCGAGGACCCAGCGGGCGACGGCTTCTCCGTTACGCCCCGGGCGGGTGCTACCGAGGATGATTCCGATCCTGGTCATGGCGGGTGCCTTTCAGAAGTCCTTGCCTGGCTCCGTGAAGGCTAGCCACTCCTTGCTTGGTCAAGCAATTACCTGGCCCGTGCCGACCGTCACAGCACCGGCACCGATTTGTTTGGTCAAGCAACTAGAATGGGCGGCATGTCCGGTACCTCCGAAGCACCCCTGCGGCCCCTCAACCCCGACGAGGAGGCGCTGGTCCGCGCCCTGGGTCAGCTGATGTACGTCCTGCCCCGAGCGATCGACGCCGACATGGTCGGCGCACACCAGTTGCCCTTCACCGAGTACAACGCCCTGCGGATCCTCTCCGAGGCGCCGGACCGGCGATTGCGGATGAACGAACTCGCCGCCGCCTGCCAACTCTCCCTGAGTGGGATGAGCCGCACGATCAGCCGGCTGGAGTGCCAGGGACTGGTCGAGCGGGTCCGGAGCGGGGAGGACGCGCGGGGCTGGAACGCCGTCCTCACCGATGCCGGCTTCGCCCGCCTGGAGCAGTCCTGGCCGAGCCACCTGGCCGCCGTGCGGCGCCGGTTCCTGGACCACTTCGAGGGCTTCGATCTCGCCCGGTTGGCCAGCGCGTTCCAGCGGGTCGGCACGGCCGACTGAGCCGCCTCGACGGCACGATCCCCCGGGTCGAGGTGGTACATGAAGCCGCCACCGGCTCGCCCCCGGTCTCTCGACCGGGTCGAGCCACATCCGGAGAATGGTCGATACTTCGGGTGGCAGACACAACACCGTGTCGTCATGGGGTATCAAGGAGCAGTGGCAGCCGAGCAGGGCCCTGTGGCCATCTCCGATCTGGTCGGCGCCGAACGCCGGGCGGTGGCGGAAGAGCTCTGGCAGAAGTGGCGGTTCGAGGGCCGCGGCGCTGCCCTGCTCTTCGGGTTCGCCGGTGTCGGCAAGTCGGACCAGGTCGTCCGACCACTGCGGAACTGGGCGGCGAGCCAGTCCATTCCGACGGCCTGGGTCGACGTGCCCGTGGGGACAGCCGACGTGGCGACGACGATCGGCGGCCGCATCCTGGAGGAGCTGAAGGACGGGGGTCACGCGGGGGTGGCCGCCACGGTGTCGGCCGACGCCACCCTCGCCGACATCCTCCGCTCGCTGCTGGCGGCGGGCGCGCTCATCGTCGTCGACGAGTTCCAGCGGCTGCTCGACCCGCAGGGCAAGCCGTCGGCGTCCATGGCGCGAATGCTGGAGCAGCTCGCCCGGCGCCCGACGGACCGGGGTTGCCTGCTGCTGGTGTCGAACCGGCACCTCGACTGGACCTGGACCGAGCACTTCCACGTCACCGAACTGCTGCCGCCCGACGACGCCGACGCCATCACGATCGTCCTCGACCATCTCGGCGCGCAGCAGGCCGACGCCCGGTTCCCGCACCACCGGCGGCCGGAGGTCGTACGCCGCCTCGGACGGAACCCGAGAGTGCTGCGGCTGCTCGGCTACCTGCTCAAGTCACACCTGTTGGAAGGGCTGTTGCCACCGAGCGGGAGTGCTCCCGAGGAACCCTTCGACTCGAAGCTCGTCGAGGAGATCGAGCGGACGCTGCTGGCCAAGGCCGCCGAGGGCCTGCCGGAGTCCACCCGCGCCTTCCTGCGCGACATGTCGGTGATCCGCGACTGGGCCGACTGGGACCTCATCGAGGCGATGGGCGGCGGCCGGGGTGAGGTCCGGGAGCTGGTGCGCGGCGCCCAGGAGCGGTACCTCCTGCAGGCCCGCACCCAAACCGACCGGCCGGGAGCCGGTCCCGCCGGGCGATACCAGGTGCATCCGCTGCTCCGCGAGGCGGACGGCGTCCAGCTGCGACGGGACGGCGCCGCCTGGCGGGCCGCCCACGGTCGCGCCGGCGACTGGTACGCCCGGAAGCTGCAGGCCGCCGGCCGGACGGTGGTCCACGACCGGACCCTCCTGCTGGGCCTGGACGGCGCCGCGTACCACTACACCGCGGCCGACGCGGAAGACGCCCTGCTGACGGCGATCGAGCCGGCCAGGCGCTACATCGGTCAGCGCTACGGATGGATGTCGGTGCGGGTGAACACCGTCGGGGAACGGGACGCCCGCATCGCGCTGCTGGAGCTGTACAACAGCCGGTGGGGCACCCCGGGCACCCACTACCACCTGGCCATGCTCCTGCGTGATCGCGGCCGGCCGGAAGACCTCTCCCGAGCGATTCCGCAGGCGGAGTCCGCCACCCTCAACCAGGATCACGCCGACCCCTGGGTGTTGTGGGCCAAGCTCGTCTGGGCGGTGGACGGTACCGAGGCGGCGATCGCGGTGGCCCGCGAGGCCACCGCCCACGTCGCGCCGGCCAAGAGCCTCTTCTCGGTGTACCAGCAACTCGGCGGCTACCTCAACGAACGGCGGCGTACCCGGGAAGCCATCGCGGCGCTGCGCCAAGGTGTGGACCGCGCCCGGGGCAACACCGAGCGACTGGCCGCGCTGGCCGCCCAGTACGCGGCCGGCGCGCCCACCGACGACCTGCTCGAAGAGGTGGTCGCCTGGTTGCGGGAGAAGCCGAAACTCGAGGTCCAGTACCGGTTGGCGCAGGTGTACCTGCTGGAACGCGGGCAGCGCTGGCACCAGGCGCTCGCGCTTCTCGCCGACGGCCGCCAGCTGAGCCCGAGATACATCAACTTCTCCGTGCACGAGGCGCTGTGCCACCTGGCGCTGGGCGACGCGGTGCGGGCCCAGGAGGCCGTCGACAACTACCCCGCCCAGAAGAGCTTCTCCACGTCGTCGGCCTCCACCTGGTGCGCGGCCTTCGTCGCCGTCGAACTCGGCCGGACCTCGGACGCGTCGGAACTGGTCCGGACCTATCTCGGCAGCGACGTCGCCGTCTCGACTCCGGACGAGATCCGCGCGCTGTTGCTCCACAGTTGGGACACCAGCGTCGGCCGCCTGGACTTCACCTCCCCGCCCTCGTTGGTGTTTCCGATCCTGCCGCCCGCCCTCAGCGGCCTGTCGACCATCGCCATCCGGCCGCAGTACGGCGACCCTGTCCTGCCCCGGCGGCAGCCCGGCGGCGCCACCGCGACCCGCGACGGCCGGCCGCACGTCCTCGCACTGGCCACCGAGTGGTCCTCGTCGCTCGGCGGGCTGAGCACCTTCAACCGGCAGCTGTGCGGCTCGCTGACCGCTCACGCGCGGGTGACATGCGTGGTGCTGCGGGCGACCGACGAGGAACGCCGGGGCGCCACCGCGGCGGGCGTCACGCTGATCGAGGCGCCGGAGGCGCCCGGAGCCTCGGACGTCGACCGGCTGTCCCGCCGGCCGCCGCTTCCCGAGGGCACCGTTCCCGACGTGATCATCGGCCACGGCCGGTGGACCGGCCCGGCCGCCCACCACCTGGGCGACGACTTCCCGCACGCCAAGCGCCTGCACTTCCTGCACGTCATTCCCGACGACATCGAGCGCCACAAGGCGGACCGCGGGGTGGACGCGGGGGTGCTCGCCGAGGAACGGCAGGAGGTCGAGCTGGCGCTCAGCGCCGAGGCCGACCACGCCGTGGCGGTGGGGCCGCGGATGTACTACTGGTTCCTGCGGGACCTGGAGGCTCGCGGCGTCGACCCGGCGCGGTTGATCCGCTTCGATCCCGGCTTCGACCTCGGCGTCGGACCTCCCCGCCAGCCACCACAGGGCCGGCCCTGGACGGTGCTCCTCGTCGGCCGGACGGAGGACGACCGACTCAAGGGGCTCGACCTGGCGGCGCGCGCCTTCAACCTGGCGCGCCGCCGGCGTGGCGCCGGCACGCCGCGGGTCGAACTCCTCGTCCGCGGCGCTCCTCCGGAGACGTGCTCCACTCTGGAGGACCGGATGCGGGGCTGGGCCGCAGACGCGTCGCTGCCGGTGCGGGTGCGCCCGTACTCGACCAGGGCGGAGCGGCTGGCCGCCGACCTACGCGCGGCCAGCCTGCTCCTCATGCCCTCCCGGGCCGAGGGCTTCGGCCTCGTGGCGGTGGAGGCCATCCTCGCCGGCACGCCGGTGCTGGTGAGCAGCGAGAGCGGCCTGGGAGAGCTGCTGGAGGAGCGGCTCGGGCCGGAGGAGGCGGCCCGGATCGTGGTACCGACGACGGGTGACGACGAGCGCGACGTCGAGACCTGGAGCAACGCCATCGACGGCGCGCTGCGCAACCGGGAGGCGGAGTTCCCCGGGATCGCCGAGCTTCGCGCCCGGCTGGCCAGCGAGCTGACCTGGTCCACGGCGACCGCCACCCTGCTGGACCGCGTCCTGAACAGGGCGGACACCAGGCCGCCGGCGCCCCGGTCACCCGAGGAGTCGCCGTACCAACGGCCGGCGGCACCGCGAGCCTGACCCCGAGGAGCCGGACCCGGGTCGGGAGGGCTGCGTCGTGGCCCTGAGCGCGGTGTCGCCGGTTTCTGGAATCAGTCAAGGTTCCGACGGGCGGCGTCGCCCACCCTCTCCACCGGTCATGATCGCCGTCCCGGGGGAGCCGTCGCGGCCAGAATCCCGCCCGCCGGACCCGCCGTGGAGCGAAGGGCGACCGGGCATGGTCGCGGCCGGATCGGGAATCGCAGGGCCGCCAGCAGGACCGACGGAGGAGACGCGCCATGACGGACCCATCGCGCACCGGGTCGACCAGTGCTCGGACACAGTCCTCGCCGCAGGAGCGGGGCGTCGGGCCGGCCGGCGGCGGGTTCGCCGTCGTGGAGATGTTCACCTCCCAGGGCTGCAACAGCTGTCCACCGGCGGAGGAACTGCTGACCGAGATCGAACGCGAGGCCCGACAGGAGGGACAGCCCGTCTACGCCCTCGGATTCCACGTCGACTACTGGGACGACCTGGGCTGGCCCGACCCGTTCGCCGACGGGGCGTACACCACGCGGCAGGGGGCGTACGCGCGCGCCTTCGGCTCCGGGGGGTTGTACACCCCGCAGATGATCGTGAACGGCACCGTCGAGTTCGTCGGCTCCGACCGCCGACGGGCGGCGACCGCGATCGCCGCCGCCCTGACGGAGGCGGCCACCACGCCGCTCGCGCTCTCGGTCGAGGACGTCGCCGGGGGTGACGGGCGCCGGGTGGTGGTGGACTACGAGGCCGAACGGCCGCCGGGGCGGGCGGTGTTGAACGTGGCGGTCGTGGAACGTGGCCTGGAGAACGACGTCCCCCGGGGCGAGAACGCCGGGCGGACGCTGCGGCAGGACAACGTGGTGCGCGCCTTCGCGTCGGTGGGCCTGGACGCCCCGAGCGGGCGGGTCGAACTGGCGGTACCACCGGACCTCGATCCTGGACATGCCTCGGTGGTCGGCTATGTGCAGCACCACGGCAACAAGGCGATCGTCGGCGCCACAGCCGTCGAGCTCGCGATCGAGCCGGGCGCCTAGTCCGGTCGACGTCGGAGACGGGGGACGCTGGCGCCCCCGCCGTGGGTCATCGGCCGGCCGGCGCCCGGTTGGCCTTGCGCAGCCCGAGCAGGGCGACCAGGGCGAGCAGGATGACGGCGACGGCGTACTCCTTGGCCGTCCGGAGCAGGCCGCCGTGGACCACGAGGAAGCCGGCGATGACGGTGGGCAGGCCGAAGCCGACGTAGCAGACGATGTAGAGCAGGGAGAGCACGCTGGCGCGTTCGTGCGCGTCGACCAGCGGCACGACCGTCTTGAGGCTGCCCTGGAATCCGCCACCGAAGCCGACGCCCCCGAACGCCAGCCCGACGAGCAATCCGGCGACGGATTCGGTGGTGACCGACACCAACGTGATGATCATGCCCAGGATGAGTGCGCTGATTCCGATGAGCATCACCGTCCGCGCGGGGGCGTTGCGCAGCAGCAGGATGGCGATGGTCCCGAAGACGGCGAAGACGAAGACGACCAGACCGCCGGCCACGATCGAGCTCTCCATGAGGGCGCGGGTGAGCGCCGGACCGAGCGCGCCGAAGAAGCCGGCGAGCGCCCAGACGGAGAAGACCACCGGAGCGACGACGAGTACCGGCGCGCGTACGGCGCGGGGCAGGGTGATCTCCGGTCGAAGACTCTGCAGCGCTCCCCTCATCGGCGTGACCGTCTCCCCCATCAGCACCACCCCGACGCCCTGGATCAGCAGGACGACGAGTAGGACGACGTACACCAGGCGGGTCGGCGCGGGGAAGAACTGGATGAGCATCGCCGAGAGCAGGGCACCGGTCCCGGTCCCGATGCTGGGGGCGATCGAGTTCGCGAGCGTGCCGCGTGCGGGGCTGATGTCGAGCATGGCGGCCCCGACGGCGCCGGTGGCGGCACCGGCCGCGAGCCCCTGTACGACGCGGGCGGCCACCAGCGCGGGTACGCCGCCGGCGAAGACGAAGATGACCAGCGCGATCATCTGGATCGCGATCGCGACCAGCAGGACCGGCCGCCGCCCGACGTGGTCGGAGAGCTTGCCAAAGGTGAGCAGGGACGCCAGCACCGCGAGGGCGTAGACGGCGAACACCACCGTGGTGGTGATCGGCGAGAAGTGCCAGCGCTCCTGGTAGATCCCGTAGAGGGGGGTCGGGGCCGCCGACGCGGCCAGGAACGACACCAGGATCGAGGCGAGCAGAAACAGGGCGACACCCGGCGAGATCCGCCCCTGTCCGGCGTTCTGCATCAGACGTGCTCCTCAGGGTGTGCTGAGCGGGCGGCGGTCCGGCGCGGTCGATCCGGACGCTCTCCCGCTGAAAGGCCGCAGCGGAGTACCCCCTGCGCTGCGTCGCACGCGACGTGAATGGCGCGTCTCTTCGCCTTCGGCGCAGGCATTCCGGATCGTCGGCCGGTGGCGACCACTGCTCGACCTGACGGCCGATCCGGTCAGCTGGGCGCTGGCCCGCGGCGGGGCGCATAGGCCCGATCGCCTCGGGAAAGTGCTGCGTATGGCCAGGTACACGAAGCCCGAGCTGAGAAACCAGATCAAGGAAGAGCTGCAGGCTTCCGACAAGGGCGGCCGGCCGGGGCAGTGGTCGGCGCGCAAGTCGCAGCTGCTCACCAAGGAGTACCAGAAGCGGGGCGGAGGCTACCAGGGCCCGAAGGACGAGCGGCAGAAGTCGTTGCAGCGGTGGGGCGCCGAGGACTGGCAGACCAGGAACGGCGCCACCCGGGCCCGCAAGGGCGGCGAAACCAAGCGTTATCTGCCCAAGCACGCCTGGGAACGACTCTCGGAGGACGAGCAGCGCGCAACGGACACCAAGAAGCGCGAGGCATCCAGGTCCGGCAGGCAGTTCGTCGCCAACACCGCGCCGGCCAAACGCGCGCGCAAGGAGGCCACGTCGATCGACCGGCTGTCGGAGATGACGGTCGCCGAGGCGGCCGGGCTGGTCCGCGGTCTCGACATGGACGAGCTCAAGGCGGCGCTGAAGCAGGAACGCGCCGGCAAGAACCGCAAGACGCTCGTCCAACGGCTGCAGGCGGAACTCAAGCGCCGCTGACTCCGGGCGGCGCCGCACCAGATCGGCGATATCGCGTACGGCGAGAGCCCCTCCGGGATCCGTTGCGCGGCCGCCATACCTAGAACTACTATGCATTGCAGTTCTAGGGTTAGGTGGTCACATGCACATCACCAAGGATCTCGTCGCGGCCTCGGCGACCCCGCTCGTGCTGGGGATCCTCGCCGAGGGCGACAGCTACGGCTACGCGATCCTCAAGCAGGTCAACGAGTTGTCGGGCGGGCAGCTGGAGTGGACCGACGGTCTGCTCTACCCGCTGCTGCACCGGCTGGAGCGGTTGGGGCACGTCGAGTCGGCCTGGGAGACCCCACCCGGGGGCCGCCGCCGCAAGTACTACCGCATCACCGACCAGGGTCGGGCGGAGCTCGCCGAGCAGCGCCGCCAGTGGGCCGCCGTCGTCGACGCCCTGCGGGGCGTCTGGAACGCCAGCCAGTCCATCACGCCGATCGCGGCACCGGCCTGGGAGGCGGGACGATGAGCGTCAACAGCGACAACGATCTGGAGGGCCAGATCGCCGAGTGGCGGGCCTACACGCAACGCCGCCGGGAGCTGCACCACACCGATGCCGAGGAGCTGGAAGACCACCTGCGCAGCCGGATCACCGAGCTGACCGAGGCGGGCCTGCGCGCCGACGAGGCCTTCCTCATCGCCGTCAAGCGGATGGGCAGCCTCGACGAGCTGTCCCGGGAGTTCGCCCGCGAGCATTCCGAGCGGCTGTGGAAGCAACTCGTACTGCCCGGGGAGCCGGAGGCCCCCGCCGCCGCCCGTACCCGGCGGGAACTGCCCGTCATGGTGCTCTGCGCGGTCGTCGCGGCGCTCTCGATCAAGGCACCGGCCCTGTTCGGCCTCGACCTGGCCTCGGGCGACCACGGCGCCTTCTACGCGCGGAACGTCAGCCTGTTCGCGCTGCCGGCGCTGGCCGCCTACTTCGCCTGGCAACGCCGGGTCGGGCTGCGCGTCATCGGGGTGCTCGCGGCACTGTTCGTGCTCGGCGCGGTCGCCGCGAACGCGTATCCGCTGGCGGACGACTCGCAGACCCTGGTGCTCACGGCGATCCACCTGCCACTCGCGCTGTGGCTGGTGGTCGGCGTCGCCTATGCGGGCGGCGACTGGCGTTCGGACCGGCGGCGGATGGACTTCATCCGGTTCACCGGGGAGTGGCTGATCTACTTCGCCCTCATCGGACTGGGTGGCGGCGTGCTCACCGCCTTCACGGTGGGCACCTTCCAGGCCATCGGCATCGACGCCGAGGGGTTCATCCAGTCGTGGCTGCTGCCGTGCGGCGCCACCGCCGCGGTCATCGTGGCGGCCTGGCTGGTGGAGGCCAAGCAGAGCGTGATCGAGAACATGGCGCCGGTGCTGACCCGCGTCTTCACGCCGCTGTTCGCGGCCGCCCTGCTGGCCTTCCTGGTCGCCATCGTCTGGACCAACAACGGCATCGACGTCGAGCGGGATGCGCTCATCCTGTTCGACCTGCTGCTGGTCGTCGTGCTGGGCCTGCTGCTGTACGCCATCTCCGCCCGCGACCTCACGGCCCGGCCCGGTCTCTTCGACCGCCTGCAGCTCGCGCTCGTCGTCAGCGCCTTGATCATCGACGCCCTGGTGCTGCTGGCCATCACCGGCCGGATCACCGAGTGGGGTTTCAGTCCGAACAAGGCCGCCGCCCTCGGCGAGAACGTCATCCTGCTGACCAACCTGGCATGGTCGGCCTGGCTGTTCCTCGGCTTCGTCCGTGGCCGCATGCCCTTCGCCCGCCTGGAACAGTGGCAGACCCGGTACGTGATCGTGTACGCGGTCTGGGCCTGGACGGTCGTCCTCACCTTCCCGCTCGTGTTCGACTTCGCCTGATCCGGATCCGACCCGCTCAACCCCGTCCGGGTGCCTGGGCGGGGTTGAGCGGCTCAGCCGAGCGCGCCGCAGACGCGGAGTGGACGGCGGCCCGCCGCTACTCGGCCTCGGCCAGGTAGCCGACCTGCGGTGATCCCGCCGCCGAGCGGACCTCGTAGTCCCAGCGGCGCAGCGCCTGCACGAGTCTCGCGACGCCGGCAGGCGCCGCCACCGCTATCGAGCCGGGGGCAACACCGGTGTCGGTGGACGGCGTGACGGCCATGAATCAGCTCTTGACCCCGGAATGCCGGTCCGCTTAGGTTCATCAATCAGAAAGGTCTCTTTACTAATTCTCTCCACCGTCGTGGGAGTGCCGATGCGACCGTTCCGTCACCGCCGCCTCACCGCCGTCGTCGCCCTGGCGACCATGCTGGTCACCGCCGCCCCGCCGACGGCAGCCAGCGCGGACGACAGCAGGAACCGCCGTGCCGGTTACCACCGGGTCGGCTACTTCACCCAGTGGGGCATCTACGGCCGGGCCTTCCCGGTGAAGAAGCTCGACACCTCCGGGGCGGCAAGTCGCCTCACCCACGTCAACTACGCCTTCGGCAACGTGAGCGAGGACGGTCGCTGCTTCGTGGACGGTGGGCCGGGCGAGGGTGACGCCTGGGCCGACTACCAGCGTCCCGTCCCGGCGGAGGAGAGCGTCGACGGCGTCGCCGACGCCTGGGGCGAACCGCTCAACGGCAACTTCGGCCAGCTGGCCAAGCTCAAGGCCAAGCACCCCGGCCTGCAGGTGATGATCTCGTTGGGCGGCTGGAGCTGGTCGACGTACTTCTCGAACGCCGCCCGCACCGACGCCTCCCGCAAGGCGTTCGTGGCCTCCTGCATCGACCTCTACCTCAAGGGCAACCTTCCGGTCCTCGACGGTGGCAGTGGCGGCCCGGGTGCCGCCGCCGGCGTCTTCGACGGCATCGACCTCGACTGGGAGTGGCCGAACTGGCCGGGCGAGCCGGGCAACGTGGTCCGCCCGGAGGACCGGCGGAACTTCACCGAGCTGCTCGCCGAGTTCCGCCGGCAACTCGACGCGTACGGCCGGACGACCCGCAGGCACCACCCGCTGACCGCCTTCCTGCCGGCCAACCCGGCGACCATGGACGCCGGATACGAGGGTCGCGAGATCTTCCGGTACCTGGACTTCGCCACGGTGCAGGGGTACGACTTCCACGGCGCCTGGGACCCGGTGACCAACCAGCAGTCGGCGCTGCGCGTACCGTCGGGAGCGCCGCACAACCCGGACTTCTCCGCCGAGGTGGCGATCGACGGCTGGCTCGCCCGCGGTGCGCCGCGCGGGAAGCTGGTCCTGGGCATCCCGTACTACGGCCGAGGCTGGACCGGCGTCAGCGGGAGCGGCAACGGGCTCTTCCAGCCCGCGACCGGGCCCGCGCCGGCCACCTTCGAGGCCGGGTACGAGGACTACCGGCGGCTCAAGACCCTGGCCGGCAACGGCTTCACCGTCCACCGCGACCTTCGCGCCGGGCATGCCTGGTTGTTCGACGGCACGACCTTCTGGACGTACGACGATCCGGCGGTGGTGTTGCAGAAGACGCTGTACATCCGGCGGGCCGGCCTGGCCGGAGCGATGGTCTGGTCGTTGGACGGCGACGACGACAACGCCACGCTGACCAGGACGATCGGCCTCGGGCTTGCGACACCGTAGCCGCGCGCCGCGGCCGTCGTAGCGCTCCTACCCGGCAATTCCCCGGGACGGCTGGTGCTGTCGGCGGCGGAGATGGAGAGGCCGACCGTCAGTGGCCCTGCCGGTCGGACGCCCACCGGTCGAATTCTTCGCGAACGGCGGCGGCACCGGCCGGCACGACCTGGCTCGCGGTCGCGGAGACGGCGTCCTGCATCTCGTCCGCCAGCCAGGCCGGGCCACCGCCGGCCGCCCGCAGCTGCGTCAGGCCTGCCCGGCCCAGCACGACGGCGGCGACGAGGTAGCCCCCGGTGAGTCCCGCGGTGGCCAGCCTGCGGGGCAGGAAGGTCTCCAGCAGGCGCAGCGCGGTCGCCGAGGCGGCCCCGGCTCCCAGGACCACACACCCTCCGGCGGTGGCGAGCAGCGCCAGGCCGACCCCCGCCGGACGAACCGCCCTCAGCAGGTGCGTGCGTACGTCGCGGACCTCTGCACGCACGATCTCCGCCACCTCGGCAGCCAAGCGCTCGCTCGGACCGGCCGCCCGTGCGAGTCCGCCGGACCGTCCCGCTGCCGCGTCACTCATGGGCCCGCTCCTCCTCCGTTGGGGGCAGCCGCTTACCCCACAACGTCACCGCCATACCTGTCCCGACGCCCGGGGCTGAAGCTAGGACAAAGGCGACAAGGTAGCTGCGGGAGCCAAGCTGTGCCCGGAAGCGGTCATCCGGCTCAGCGGTGCATGTGCAGGCGGATCGTGGTGGCACCGGGCCGGGTGTGGACGCGCACGAGATCGCAGAGTTGGTTGACCAGGACGAGTCCTCGGCTGCCCGGCTGCCGTGGCGGCACGGGAAGCCGGCCGGCGAGCGGATTCGTGATGTGCCCGGTGTCGGTGAGCTGGCAGATCAGCCGCGTGCTGTCGGTCCAGACCGCGAGGGTACCGCCCCCGGTGGTGTGTCTGACCGTGTTCGCCGCCAGTTCGTTGACCGCCAGGGTCAGGTCGGAGACCCGGTCCGGGTGCAGCCCGGCCGCGACGGCGTGCGCGGTCACGAACCGGCGGATGGCCGGGAGAGCGTGCACGTCGATGGCGATGGTGGTCGCCCGGGCGGGCGGATCCGGCAGCGGCAGGTTGAACCCGGCGGCCACCGCGACCGGGTCGGCGTAGTACGGGCTCACCCACTCCGCGCCGTCCTTCTGCAGGACGGGGTGGGTGCGGCAGGCGTCGTCGAGCCAGCTCCGGTCCAGACGACTGGTGTCGTAGGGACAGAGGATGGTGGCCGGCCGGCCGGCGAACGCCGCGTTGATCAGGGCCTCGTGCTGGGCGCAGGCGGGGTACTCGACCTCGGTACGGCCGGCCCAGATGGGTTCGCCGATGATGCGTACCCGCTTGCCCGCGTGCGCGGCAGCGAAGGCGAGCAGGACGCCGGGAATGATCCGCCCCGGGTTGCGCCCGGCCTCGCTCATGTCGTGCAACTGCACCCGGTCCGCGTCGACGCCGAGCGCGGTACGGATCTGGTGGAGGTTGTCCCCCGGTACCGCCACCATGACCGGTTCGTCGGCGGCGAGGCCGGCGTGGATGAACGGCACCGTGCCGGCCAGGTACTCCTCGCGGTCACCGTAGAAGAGGGCGGGGTGGACGAAACTGTCGGTCCTGGTGGCGACCGAGATGCTCATGCGGCAGCCTCCGAGTGCGTGGTCCAGCCGCCTCGTCGGGCCACCGCAGCGTCAGTCCGGATGCCTGGTCGGCACCGGTCAGATGAAGTGTACGGGCGGGGCGACGTGACGGCCGGTCAGACCCGACCCGGCCCTGGCTGCCGCTGCGGGCCCGGCCCCGGCTGTCCCCGCTGCCGGAGCGGGCGAGTCCCGCCGGCGGCGGCCCGGCGGTGACGGTCGGCGCCCGGGCTCACGCGGGACTTGCCGGTCGCCTGGATGGCGAGCAGGGCGATGTCGTCGGTCGGCTGTTCACCGGCGAGCGTGGTCATGATGCGGGCGCAGACCGCTTCGGCGGCACCTGGTTCGACGGCCGCGCAGAGCCGTTCGATGCCGGTGTCGATGACTTCGCCGCGGCGCTCGACGAGCCCGTCGGTGTAGCAGACCAGCACCGCCTCGGCGGGGAACGCGACCTCGGTGAATCGGCGGGCCGGTCGATCCGGGCGCACACCCAGTGGAAGATCGACCGGAAGGTCCAGCGTCTCGACCGACTGTCCCGGTGCGGCCAGCACGGGTTGCAGGTGCCCGGCGAGGGACATCCGAATGGTGGTGCGGTCCGGGGAGATCATCGCGTACAGGACCGTGGCGAGGTTCCCGGCCTCGAAATGGTGGATCTTGCGGTCCAGCAGCGTCAGCGCGCTCGCCGGATCGTCGCAGATCAAGGCGTAGGCGCGCAGGGCGCTGCGCAGGCGCCCCATCACGACCGCCGAGCGCAGCCCGTGTCCCGACACGTCGCCGATGACGACGCCCAGCCAGCCGGACGGGAGGGTGAACACGTCGTACCAGTCGCCGCCCACGCCGGCGTCGTGGCCGGGCACGTAGCGGGCGGCCATGTCCACGCCGGGCGCATCGGGCAGGTGGGTGGGGAGCAGGCTGCGTTGCAGGGCGAGGGCGGCGGTGCGGTCGATGCTGCTGGCCCGGCTCCGGCTGGCCAGGCTCGCCCGATCGGCGGCGAGTTGGAGCACCTGCACGTCGTCGTCGGTGAATCGGTGCGGCTGGAGGCAGCCGACGTGCAGTACGCCGATCACCTCGCCGCCGGCGAGCATGGGCACACCCAACAGCGAGCAGACCCCGCTGTCGAACAGCGTCGGGTCGTCCGCGGCCGTGACCTCGTCCAGCACGACGGGCTGCTTCTCCCGGGCGATCCGGCCGGCCAACCCGCGGCCGACGGAGATCCGAGAGCCCTGCCGGACCTCGTCCGCCAACCCTCTCGTCGCGGTGGCCACGAACTGCCGGGCGTGCACGTCCAGCAGCAGGATGGCGGCGGTGTCGACCCGCAACACCTCCCGGACCCGGTCGAGGAGTTCGTCGAGAAGATCGTCGACATCAAGCTTGGACAGCGCGGCGTCGGTGATCGCCTCGATACGGCGCAGCCGCTCGTCGCTCCCGCCACCCTGCACGCCAATCACGGCAGAAGCCTAGTCCCTGCCGGGCCCGGAGCAGCCCCTCAGGAGCGCCCAGTCGGGCGTCGACCTCGGGTACGGCGACGAAACTACCGTCCGGTCATCGGGGTCCTACCGCACGTCGACGGAGACCGGCGCGCTGAGTCGGCCCTCGTTCCCGCTGCGATCCAGGCCGGACACGCAGTAGGAGAGCGGGCGGTCGGCGGGGGCGGTGCGGTCGACCCAGCCGGTCCCCCGGGCGGTGCCGACGAGCCGGGCCGCGTCGCCGTCCACCCGGTAGACGGCGAAGCTCGCGGCACCGTCGCCGCGCCAGGTCAGCGCCACCCCGCCGGCGTCGCGCCGCGCGCCGGTGATCGCGGGTACGGCGGGCGCCGCCGCCGGTAGCTGCGCCATCGCGGGCACCAGCGCCGGGCCGGCGTAGTGCGCTGCGCTGTACCGGCTGACCGCGCCGAGCTTGTCGGCGCGCACCTGGCGGGCGCTGAAGTGCACGCTCCCGCTCACCCCGTGCCGGCGGTTGAGGGCGAGCTGGCGGTCCAGCTCGGCCGGGTCGCGCCAGGCGCCGCGCTCCCCCACCCGGTAGTCGGCCTGGCCGATGTAGAGCTGCACCCGGGTGCCCTTCACCGTGGCCGCCCACCACGGCAGCAGCTTGGCGTAGTCGGCCTTGTCGAACCCGATGTGCCAGTAGAGCTGTGGCACCACGTAGTCGAGCCACTGCTGCCGGACCCAGAGCCGGGTGTCGGCGTAGATGTCGTCGTAGCTCTGCAAACCGGTGGTCGACGAGCCGGCCGGGTCGGTGCGCTTGTTGCGCCAGATACCGAACGGGCTGATGCCGAACTTGACCCACGGCTTGATCGCTTTGATCCGCTCGCTCATCTCGCGGACCAGCGTGTTCACGTTGTCCCGGCGCCAGGCGTGCTTGTCCGCGAACCGCCGGCCGTACCGGGCGAACGCCGCGTCGTCCGGGAAGTCCTGGCCGGCCTCCGGGTACGGGTAGAAGAAGTCGTCGAAGTGCACGCCGTCGACGTCGTAGCGCTGGACCGCCTCCAGCATCGAGTCCTCGACGAACGCGCGCGCCTCCGGGATGCCCGGGTTGAAGTAGAGGCGACTGCCGGGCCGGTCGGCGCTGGGATAGGTCACCACCCAGTCGGGGTGCCGCCGCAGCGGGTGCGTCGGCGCCAGCTGGTCCAGCCGGGGGCCCGGCCCACCGACGGTGGCCGGCTGCCCGCCCCGGTACGGGTTGAACCAGGCGTGGAACTCCAGGTTGCGGGCGTGCGCCTCGCTGACCATGAACTCCATCGGGTCCCAGCCCGGGTCGCGACCGTCGCGGCGGCCGGTCAGCCACTCCGACCAGGGCGCGTACGTCGACGGCCAGAGGGCGTCCCCGCTGGGCCGCACGTGCACGAAGACGGCGTTGTGGTTGCGCCGCACGGCCAGGTCGAGCCAGCCCCGGAACTCCGCCCGCGCCGTCTCGGCCGGCAGTCCGCGCCGGCTCGGCCAGTCGATGTTGTTCACCGTCGTGATCCACATGCCGCGCAACTCGCGCGGCGCCAGCGCCGCCCGGCCGGCGCAGCTGGCACCGGCGGGCGCCGGGCCGAGGGCGGCGACGGCGCCGCGATCGTCGTCGACGACCCGCTCGCGCACCGACCAGGCGCCGACCGCGACCGCCAGGGCGAGCGCGGCGACGACGGCGACGAGTGCGCGGGTACGACGGGGGTGAGCGGGCGGATCGGCGGCGGGCATTGCCCCAGTCTGCCCAGTGCCGCCCGGCGGGGTGAACCGGGTGGAGGTTACTTAACGGTCAGCTAAGGCCGGTGGGCCCGCCGGGAGCGTTCCTGCGCCTCCGGGGCACGCGGCTGCCCGACCACAATTCCGGTGGCGGTCCGGGACCGGCCGTTGCGAGACTCTGATCTGTGCGAGAGCCGGACCGTTTCCGCGCCGCCGTCGGCACGTGGGCGGCCGGCGGCACGGACGCCGTGGCGGCGGCCGCGGTGGCCCGCGAACTGGCCGAGGATGGCCTGGCAACGGTCGTCCTCGTCGAAGGGGTCAGCGACCGGAGCGCGGTGGAGGCGCTGGCCGTCCGGCGCAACCGGGATCTGGCCGGCGAGGGCGTGTGCGTCCTGCCGATCGGAGGCGCGATGAGTGTCGGTCGGTTCCTGCGGCTCTTCGGCGCGCAGGGGCTCGCCGTGACCATCCGGGGGTTCTGCGACGAGGCCGAAGAGAGCTTCTTCCGGCGCGGGTTGGAGCAGGCCGGCCTCGGTAGCGACCTGACCCGCTCCGGGATGGAGGCGTTGGGCTTCTACGTGTGCGTCGCCGACCTGGAGGACGAGCTGATTCGCGCGCTGGGCACGGCCGGGGTCGAGCGGGTCCTGGCGGCCGAACAGGATCTGGCCCGCTTCCGGGTCTTCCAGAACCAGCCCGCCCAGCGCGGGCGGGCGATCGAGCGGCAACTGCGCCGCTTCATGGGTACGACCAGCGGCCGCAAGTCCCGGTACGCCCGCGCGCTCGTCGACGCCCTCGACCCGAACCAGGTACCCCGGCCGCTGGATCAGCTACTCCCGTCCCACTCCTGACCCCCGATCCGGCCCGCCCGCGCGGTGGACGCCCCCGAGGGTCGTCCCTCAGCGCAGCCGCCGGGCGGCGAACCTGGCGGGTGGCGCGGCGATCGCGTCCTGGGCCGCGATCAACTGGATCTCCCGGGTGCCCGCCGCGAGAGTCGCCTCCAGTACGGCGAAGACGGAGGCGATGGTGCGTTCCAGCGCCGTGGCGGGCGAACCCGTCGTCCACAGGTGCGCGAGGTACAGCGCCGCGGTGACGTCGCCGCCGCCGTTGGGGCTGATCGGCAGCAGCGGGGTGGTCACCGCCCAGGCGCCCTCGTCGGAGACGGCCACCACCTCCAGCGACCCCACCGGCACGTCGCCGTGGAGCACGCTGGTGACCAGGACGTGCCGCGGCCCCGTCTCGCGTACCACGTCGACCGCGTCCAGCAGCTCCGGCAGGGAGTTGGTCGCCCGGCCGGCGAGGAAGTCCAGCTCGAAGTGGTTCGGGGTGATGATGTCCGCGCGCGGAACGACGGTGTCCCGCAGGTACTCCGGGATCCCCGGTCGGACGAACATCCCGCGGCCGGCGTCGCCCATCACCGGATCGCAGCAGTACACCGCGTCCGGGTTGGCGGCCTTGACCTTGTCGACCGCGTCGAGGATCACCGCGCCCATCGCCGGGTCACCCTGGTAGCCCGACAGCACCGCGTCGGCGGTGCCGAGGACTCCGCGGTCGCCGATGCCCGCGATCACCTCGGCCACGTCGGCCGGCGCCAGCAGCGGCCCGCGCCACGCGCCGTACCCGGTGTGGTTGGAGAAGTGGACCGTCACCACCGGCCAGACCTCGTGCCCGAGCCGCTGCAGGGGGAAGGCGGCCGCGGAGTTGCCGACGTGGCCGTAGGCGACCGAGGACTGGATGGACAGGATCTTCACCGGCTCATCATGGCGCTTCCCGCCGGCGCCGCGCGTACGGCCCGCCGTTTCTGTCGGGTGACCCACTCACCGGACGGACCGGCTCACCGACGACCTGTTCGCCGTCGCGGCGGTACGCCGGATCATGCGTGGCGTCACCCCCCGGTAGGAGCGCGGGTCGACGGGCAACAACCACTGTCGGGCCCGGGCCAGCGGGCCGAGGTTGAGGTCGAGTTCGTCGAGCACCTCGTCGATGTTGTGCATCGAGAACGGGATGATGTTCGTGCCGCGGGCGTGCTTCCCGCTGGTCCGCGCCGTCATCCAGGCCAGGCGAGTGCGCACCTCCGCCCGCATCCAGTCCGCGGGCGGCAGCGTGATCCCTCCCCGCAGGTACGCGGCCGTCCAGACCGCTGCCATCTCCGCGCTGAGCGGGCTGAAGAACGACGAGTTGTAGCCGGCGAAGGTCAGCCGCGGCACGTCGATCGGCAGGATCTGGCGGTACAGCAGGAAGTTGCCCGAGTCGTCCTGGAGCCGGGCGTGCAGTGCCTCGTCGAGGAAGGGCACGTGCTGCCGGAAGCCGGTGCCACAGATCACCAGGTCCGCGGCGAGCACCGTGCCGTCGACGAGGCGGGCGGCCGGTCGTCCGCCGTCGACCAGTAGTTCGCTGATCACCCGGTCCCGGTGGACGACGATCCGGCCGTCGGCGACGCGCTCGAAGAAGCCGTCCGTCGCGAGGCTGACCGTGCTCCGGGCGATGTCCTCGAAGGTCCCGTTCGGCACGAGACCCAGCTCGCGCAGCTTCAACTGCCTGGTCGCGACCGACCCGACGCTGTCGACCATGGTGCGGCGCAGGCCGTTCCCCGGGCCGTGCAGGAACCGCTCGACGCCCTTCAGGTTGAGGTACCGGAAGAGCGCCTCGCCCATCCGGGTGAGCAACAGGTACTTGTAGTTGAGCGCGCCGCCGAGCTTCCTGGGCATCTTCCAGAGCAGCTCGCGAGCGACGAGATGGGTCTGGGCGGCGACGTCGCTCAGCGGGACCGCCACGTCGCACGACGACTTGCCGTACCCGACGACGAGGACGTTCTTTCCGCGGGCCGCCGCCAGGTCGTGCAACTCCCCCGAGGCCAGGACGCGTCCCCCGGCGGCGGTGAAGTCCGCACAGCCCGCGAAGGACGGGACCAGCGGGTCGGAGAAGATGCCGTTGGCGACGACGAGGTGGTCGTACCGCTCCTGCGTCACGGGCTCCCGGAGATCCGTCGGTCGCGACGAGATCAGCCATCCGGTCTCGTCGTCCACGAGTTCCGCGGAGAGGACCTCGGTGGACAGGCGCAGGACGGCGTCGAGCCCGAACAGGTCCACGTAGCTCTCCAGGTACTGCTGGACCTGCTCGCCCGTCGGCCATTCCGGATAGTGCGCGGGCATGGGCAGGTCGGAGAGGTGGTAGGTGCCCTTGTCGTTCTGGGTGCGCAGTCCCGGGTACCGCCGGGTCCGACTCCACACCCCTCCGACGTCGGGTGCCTTCTCGAACACGGTGACGTCGAAGCCACTCTGCCGCAGCACCTTCGCTGCGCTCAGTCCGGCGAATCCAGCGCCGACGACGGCAATCCTCATGGCAGCCTCCGGAGAGTGGGTGACCCGCTGACGGGAGCCCGCGGCAGCAGTGGCGCGGCCGTGTCAGCACGCTAGCGAGCACGGCGGAATTCGCGCTATCCGCTGGACGCGGGCCGTATCCGATCCGCGCAACCCGGCCGGCCAGGACCGCTGGGCCGCCGTCGCCGAGGCGCCCCCTGTCGGGTCTGCGGCTTTCCTGCCCGGTTCGCCCCGGTGACGTCCTAGGGTCAGCGCATCAGGGCGCCCCGGCCGCCGGGTCCGACCCCGCGACGCCCGCCCTACGTCACCACCGGTGCACAGCCGCCCTGCCCCGCCAGGAGGTGCCAGATGGACGCCGTGACGGTCAGGACCGACGACGTCGAGCGCGCCCGTGCGGAGGTGGGTCGCGTCTTCTGTCCGCACCGGCTCACGCCGGAGTCCGGGGTCCGCAGCGTCCGGCTGCGGATGGCGGCCCGCCGGACGGGCGGCGTGGGCATCGTCGACCTCGACTACGGACGGGCGGTGCGGATCCAGCCCGCCCCGCTGGAGACCTTCTACCTCGTACAGATCCCCCGCCGGGGCAGCACGGTGGTCCGGCACGCCGGCCGTACGGTGACCTCGACGCCCGACGTCGCCTCCGTCCTCTCCCCGTACGACCCCTCGGACATGCACTGGTCCGAGGGGTCGCCGCACCGGATCTTCTACGCCGACCGGCGCACCGTCGACCGGGAGCTGGCCCGCCTGCTGGGCCGCCCGGCGGACGGCCCGGTCCGCTTCGACCTCGGCATGATCATGAACACGGCCGCCGCGACGGCGTGGAGACGCGGTGTGGAGTTCCTCGCCGACGAGCTGTCCCAGCCGACGGACGAGTCCCTGCTCCACCACCCCGCGGTCGCCGCCCGCCTCGTGCAGGCACTCGTCGGCAAGCTGTTACTGGCCCACCGCCACACCTACACGGACCTGCTCGCCGAGCCGGCGCCCCACCCGACCCCCGGGCGCCTCGTCCGGCGCGCCCGCACCCTGATCCGGGACCACCACGGCGAGGCGCTGACGGTCGGGGAGGTCGCGGAGGCGCTGCGGGTGAGCGTACGGACGTTGCAGGACTGCTTCCGCCGGGAGCTGCAGACCACGCCGACGGCGTACCTGCGCGCATGCCGGCTCGACGCGGCCCACCGCGCGCTGCGTGCGGCCGGGCCCGGGGCGTCCGTGACGGCCATCGCCGTGCAGCACGGGTTCGCCCACCTCGGCCGCTTCGCCGGCGAGTACCGGGCCCGCTTCGGCGAGTCGCCGTCCACGACCCTGCGTCGCTGACGAGCGTCAGCCCAGTCGGGCGCCGGCTAGCGGACCTTACGCGTCGATCGCACCACGATGTCGTCGTACTCGGGGTGCTTGCCCAGCCACTCGGCGAGGAACGGGCAGATCGGCACCACGGTCCGGCCCCTGGCCCGCGCGTCGTCCATCACCGCGCGAGCGAGGGTCGATCCGAGGCCCCTGCCTTCGAACTGCGGATCGACCTCGGTGTGCGTGTAGGCGATGATGCTGCCGGTCAACTGGTAGGTGACCAGCCCGGCCAGCGCACCCGACTCGTCCCGCGCCTCGAACCGCTCCCGCTCCGGCGCGTCATTCACGGTGAACTCCACCCCACCATCGAAGCACGCCTGCCCGCGGAACCGGGTGTGAGGCCGGCAACGCTCCCGGGCACCGCCGCCCGGGCGAACCGGGTCGTCGGTGCCGGCTCACCGGGGCGTCAGTGCGCTGCCACGACCACCGCTTCCGGCGCCGGCGCCAGGTCGGCGAGCCGGGCGGGCCGCACGACGACGAGCAGCACCGCCATCGCCGCCACCATGCCACCGGCGACGACGAGGGCCATGGCCACCGCGCCGGTGCCCAGCACGCCCACCAGGGGCGCGGCCAGCGCGCCGACGCCGAACTGCACGGCGCCGAGCAGGGCGGAGGCCGTACCGGCCGCTTCCCCGTGCCGGGACAGGGCCAGGGCCGGCGCGTTCGGCATCGCCAGACCGGCCGCCGCGAGGACCACCCACAACGACACCAGCAGGCTCGGCAGCCCGCCGAGGCCGGTCGCGGCGAAGGCGAGCAGCGCCAGTCCGGCCGCGGTTCCCACGCCGAGGGCGACGACGAGGATCCGCTGCGGCGAGTGGCGGCGCAGCAGCCGCACGTTGAACTGGGTCGCCGCGATCAGTCCGACCGCGCCCGCGCCGAAGGCCAGCCCGAACTGCTGCTCGTCCAGCCCGTACTGCTGCTGCAGGACGAACGACGACCCGGCGACGTAGGCGAACAACGCCGCCATGGCCAGCCCGGCGACCAGCACCAGGCCCACGAACGTCCGGTCCCGCAGCAGCGCGCCGTACACGATCAGCGTCGCGCCCACCCCGCCGCGCCGGCGCCGCTCGGCCGGCAGCGTCTCGCGGAGGCCGAGCGCGGCGACCACGACCAGCAGCACACCGAAGGCGGCCAGGGCCACGAACACGCCACGCCAGTCGGTCCAGCGCAGCAACCCGCCACCGAGCGTCGGCGCGAGGATCGGCGCCGCGCCCATGACCAGCAGCAGCCGGGAGAGCAGCTTGGCGAAGGCCGCGCCGTCGAACAGGTCGCGCACCACGGCCATCGCGACGACCGAGGCCGCCGCCACGCCGAGGCCCTGCACCACCCGCAGGACACCGAGAACCGCGACGTTCGGTGCGACGACGCAGAGCACCGACGCCACGACGTGCAGCGCGATGCCGGCGATCAGCGGCGCGCGTCGGCCGACGGCGTCGGACAGCGGGCCGATCAGCAACTGGCCGACGGCGAGGCCCGCCAGCGTGCCGGTGAGGGTCAGTTGGACCGCCGCCGGCGTCGTCCCGAAATCGGCGACGATCGCGGGCAGCGCGGGCAGGTACATGTCGATGGTCAGCGGACCCACCGCGATCAGCGACCCGAGCACCAGGACGAGCCGCAGGCGTTGTCGGGGGGTCATCAGGCCGCCCGGTGTCAGCGGGACCGCCCGCCCCTCCGGGGCGTCGACGGTCATCGGGTCGTCTCCGATCGGCCGTCACGGAGCCGGGCCGGGTGCGGGGCAGGAGTCACACCTGAATCCAAATCCGGATCCGGTGATCTGATTCCCCATCGCCGAACAGGTAACGCAGGTCACAGCCGGGCGACAGCGGTCAACCGGCGATCCGGCAGCGGATTCCGGAGGGTCAGGCGCGGTCGGCCCGCCTCGCCGCCTGGCGCCGCAGTTCGTGGCGGGCCAGGGCGTTCTTGTGCACCTCGTCGGGTCCGTCGGCGAAGCGCAGGGTGCGGATGCGGGCGTAGGCGCCGGCCAGCGGGAAGTCCTGGGAGAGGCCGGCGGCGCCGTGCACCTGGATCGCCTTGTCCAGGATCCACTGGACGGTCGCGGGGGTGGCGATCTTGATGGCCTGGATCTCGGTGTGCGCGCCCTTGTTGCCGACGGTGTCCATCAGCCAGGCCGTCTTGAGCACCAGCAGGCGCAGCTGCTCGATCCGCACCCGGGACTCCGCGATCCAGTCGCGGATCACCCCCTGCTCGGCCAGCGGCCTGCCGAACGCGGTCCGCTGCTCGGCGCGGGCGCACATCAGCTCGACGGCCTGCTCGGCGACGCCGATGGAGCGCATGCAGTGGTGGATGCGGCCGGGGCCGAGCCGGGCCTGCGCGATCGCGAAGCCGTCGCCTTCGCCGCCGATCAGGTTCTCCACCGGCACGCGTACGTCGTGGAACTCCAGCTCGGCGTGCCCGCCGTGGTCGTGGTCGTCGTACCCGAACACCTCCATGCCCCGCTTGATCACCAGACCCGGGGTGTCCCGCGGGACCAGCACCATGGACTGCTGGCGATGCCGCTCGGCGTCCGGGTCGGTCTTGCCCATGACGATGAGGATCCGGGCGTTCGGGTTCATCGCGCCGGTGATCCACCACTTGCGGCCGTTGATCACGTACTGGTCGCCGGACCGCTCGATCCGGGTCGAGATGTTCGTGGCGTCCGAGGACGCCACCTCCGGCTCGGTCATGGCGAACGACGACCGGATCCGACCGTCCAGCAGCGGCTCCAACCACTGCTTGCGCTGCTGCTCGGTGCCGAACATCGCCAGCACCTCCATGTTGCCGGTGTCCGGGGCGGCGCAGTTCAGGGCGGCGGGCGCCAGGTGGCTACGTCCGGTGATCTCCGCCAGCGGGGCGTACTGCAGGTTGGTCAGGCCGGCTCCGTGCGTACCCGGCAGGAAGAGGTTCCACAGCCCGCGCTTCCGCGCCGCGGCGCGCATCTCCGCCAGCACCGGCACCGCGTCCCAGGCCCAGCGGTTGCCGAGCTGCCCGAGCTGCTCGTGAAAGGCGTGCTCCGCCGGGTAGACGTGGCTGTCCATGAAGTCCAGGAGGTTGTCCCGCAGCCCCTCGGTCCTCGGGTCCAGGGCGAAGTCCATCAGTGCTCCTTGAGGTAGGTCAGGCCCGCGTCGAGCAGCAGCTCGGTGACCTCGCCGAGGCGCTCGAAGCCGGAGCCGACGGTCTGGCCGCGCAGGTGCCGGTAGTGGATGCCCTCGAGGATCGCGGCCAGCTTGAAGGCCGCCAGCCCGAGGTGGAAGCCGAGGGGCGGGAGGGGGCGGGTGCTGCTCGCCGCGTACCGGTCGAGGATCTCGTCCTCGGTCAGGAAGCCGGGCGCGGAGGAGGCGTCGGCGACGGCCACCCCGACGAGCCGCCCGAGGCGCTGGTAGAGCACCAGCAGCGCCAGGTCGGTGAGCGGATCGCCGAGGGTCGCCATCTCCCAGTCGATGACGGCCGCCAGGTGGTCGCGGTCGTCGGTGAGGACGTTGTCGAGGCGGTAGTCGCCGTGCACGATGCCGGGCGTGGACTCGCTCGGCACGCCGGACGCCAGTCGGGCGTGCAGCTCGTCGGCGGCCGGCAGGTCCCGGCAGTACGACGCGTCGAGCTGCTTCTTCCAGCGACTCACCTGCCGGGCCAGGAAGCCCTCCGGCCGGCCGAAGTCGGCCAGCCCCACGGCCACCGGGTCGACCGCGTGCAGCGCGGCCAGGGTGTCGACCAGCCGGGTCGAGATGACCCGGGTCCGTTCCGCGCCGAGCCGCTCGAGCTCGGCCGCGTGCCGGTACGCCGTACCGTCGACCCGCTCCATCACGTAGAACGGGGCGCCCAGCACGTCGGCGTCGGAACAGAGCGCGTACGTCCTCGGCACCGGCACGTCGGTCGGCCAGAGCGCGGACATGACCCGGTACTCCCGGCTCATGTCGTGCGCGGTGGCCAGCACGTGCCCCAGCGGCGGTCGCCGGACGATCCAGGTCCGCCGCCCGTCACCGACCTCGTAGGTGAGGTTGGACTTGCCGCCGGCCACCAGCCGGGCCGTCAGCTCCCCGGCCGCCTCGGGAATCGAGGCGGCGAACCAGTCGGTGAGTCGGGCCAGGTCGAGGCCCGGCGGGTCGGGCCGCTCGGCGGCGGTCACGGCACCAGGATGCTGACGGTCTCGACCACGCACGCCGGCTTCCCGGCGCCGGCCAGCTCGACGGTCACCTTCGCCGTGAGCTGGTAGCCACCGCCGCCCGGCACCAACGACAGCAGCTCCACTCCGGCCCGCACCCGGGAGTCGACGGGGACCGGGGAGGGGAAGCGGAGCTTGTTGGCGCCGTAGTTCACGCCCATGCTGAGCCCCTCGACCTTGTACACCTGCCAGACCAGCATCGGTACCAGCGACAAGGTCAGGTATCCGTGCGCGATGGTGCTGCCGAACGGACCGTGCGCCGCCTTCGCGGGGTCGACGTGGATCCACTGGCGGTCGCCCGTCGCCTCGGCGAAGGCGTCGATCTGCTGCTGCGTGACGGTGTGCCAGTCGGAGTAGCCGAGGTGGGTGCCGACCGCCTGCTCCAGCTCCGCGATGCCGTGGAAGACCTTCATCATCTCTCCTTTCCCGGTCAGGCCTTCGGCCCGCCGGCGACGTACAGCACCTGGCCGGACACGAAACCGGCTCCCTCGCTGGCGAAGAACGACACGGCGTGCGCGATGTCCTCCGGCGTGCCGGTACGGGCGACGGGGATCTGCGCCGCGGCGGCCTTCTTGAAGTCCTCGAAGGACATGCCGACCCGCGCCGCGGTGGCGGCGGTCATCTCGGTCTCGATGAAGCCGGGGGCGATCGCGTTCGCCGTGACGCCGAACTTGCCGAGTTCCAGGGCGAGCGTCTTGGTGAAGCCCTGCAGTCCGGCCTTGGCGGCCGCGTAGTTGGCCTGACCCCGGTTGCCCAGGGCCGAGGTGCTGGACAGGTTGACGATCCGCCCCCAACCGGCCTTGGTCATGTAGCCCTGCACGGCGCGGCTCATCAGGAACGAGCCACGCAGGTGCACGTTCAGGACCGCGTCCCAGTCGTCGACGGTCATCTTGAACAGCAGGTTGTCGCGGGTGATGCCGGCGTTGTTGACCAGCACGGTCGGCTCGCCCAGCTCCTCGGCGATCCGGTCCACGGCGGCCTGCACCGCCTGCTCGTCGGCGACGTTGGCGCCGACGGCCAGGGCCCGGCCGCCGCCGGCCTGGATCTCCTCGACGACCGGCTTGCCCGCCGCCTCGTCCAGGTCGACGACGGCGACGGCGAAGCCGTCCCGGGCAAGGCGCGTGGCGACGGCGGCGCCGATGCCACGGGCGGCTCCGGTGACGACTGCGGTACGGGTGACGGTCATGGGGTCAACTCCTCGGTGCGGGCGGGTTGTGGCAGGTCGGCTCCGGGCCGCGGCCGTGGGAGGCCGGTACGGCAGGCGGGAAGCAGCTCGGCGATCGCGGCCCGCGTGGTGTCGGCGTCGGTGTGCAGCAGCGCCCGCATGCCGACCGCGCGGGCGCCGAGCACGTTCGGTTCGGCGTCGTCGACGAAGAGCACCCGGTCGGCCGGCAGCCCGAGCCGCTCCAGGGTGAGCGCGTAGATCGGGGCAAGCGGCTTGCGCAGGCCGACCTCGCCGGAGATGACGACGGGATCGAAGAGCCCGTCGATCAGCTCGCGCGGGTACGTGTTGCCCCAACTGTTGGAGAGCACCCCGACGCGCAGGCCGGCGTCGCGCAACTGCCGGGCCAGGTCGAACATCGCCGGGTCGGGGCGCATCCCGGCGAAGAGCCGGGCCAGGACGCCGACCGGATCGACCGCACGCCCGTCGAGCGTGGTGAGCTCGGCGGCGAGCAGCGCGTCGAACTCGTCGACGCCCAGCGCCCCGGTCTCCAGGCGGTGGACGGGGGTGCCGTCCGGGGCGGCGCGGGACAGCCAGGCCTTGAGCGTGCGCGAGAACGACGCCGGGTCGATGCCGTCGGCGTGCAGCCACGCGGCGATCGAGTCCCGGACCGGTCCGGTGAGTACGCCGCCGTAGTCGAAGACCACGGCGTCCACCTGGTTCGCGGTGCTCACGAGACGTACACCACCCGGCCGACGGTGACGCCGTCGGCGAGTTCCTGCACCCCGTCGGCCACCTCGTCGAGCGCGAGGCGTTGGCTGACCAGGGGCCGTACGGCGCCCTGGGCGGCCAACGCGGTGAGGGCCCGATGGCATTCGGCGACGGCCGCCGGGTCGTAGCGGTGGTACAGACCCCAGTGCAGGCCGACGATCGAGTAGTTCTTCACCAGGGCGTGGTTGAGCGCGGCGGACTGGATCCGACCGCCGGCGAAGCCGACCACGAGGATCCGGCCCTCGAAGGCGACGCACTTGGTCGAACGCTGGTAGGTCTCACCGCCGACCGGGTCGTAGACGACGTCGGCGCCCCGACCCCCGGTCTCGGCCTTGACCACCTCGACGAAGTCCTCTTCCCGGCGGTCCACGACCACGTCGGCGCCGAGCGCCCGGGCCACCGCCGCCTTCTCCGGACCGCCCACGACGCCGATCACCCGGGCGCCGGCCGCCTTGCCCAACTGGACGGCGGCGCTGCCGACGCCGCCGGCCGCGGCGTGCACCAGCAGCGTCTCGCCCGCGCGCAGCCCGGCCCGCCGGTGCAGGCCGAACCAGCCCGTCTGGTACCCGATGTAGAGCGAGGCCGCCTCGGCGTCGTCGAGCTCGGCGGGCGCGGGGAAGGTGGCCGCCGCAGCCAGCAGCGCGAACTCCGCGAACCCGCCGTACGGCAGCGTCGCGCCGCCGAGCACCCGGTCGCCGACGGCGAACCCGTCGACACCTTCGCCGAGCGCGACGACCTCGCCACACAGCTCGACCCCCGGGGTGAACGGAAGCTCCGGCTTGACCTGGTACTCGCCCCGGCACATCAGGACGTCCGGGAAGTTGGCCGGAGCGGCTAGCACCCGCACCACGAGCTGCCCGGGGCCCGGCTCCGGCTCGGCCACGTCGACGAGCCGCAGCACGTCGCGGGGCTCACCGAGGTCGGCGACCCGCCATGCCCTCATCGGGCCGCCCCCTGGTCCTCGAGTCGACGCTGGAGCTTGTTCATGCCGTTGAGCCAGCGGTCCGTGTCGGTGGCGCGGTGCGCGTAGTAGGTGGCGACCCGGGGATGCGGCAGGACGAGGAACCGGTCGTCGTGGAGGGCCTGCCACGTCGCCTCGGCAACGTCCTCGGGGGTGATCGCCGCGTCGTGGCTGAGCAACTCCTGCAACGGCCCGGCGTTGTCGAGCATCCGGGTCCGCACCCCCTGCGGGCAGATCGCCTGCACCACGACGCCACGGTGCCGGTAGGTCAACGACAGCCACTCGGCGAACGCCACGCAGGCGTGCTTGCTGACCGAATACGTCGGGCTCCCGATCATCGTGAGCAGCCCCGCCGCCGACGCGGTCACCACGAACCGACCCGAGCCGCGCTCGACCCAGCCGGGGACCAGCAGTCGCGCGGCCCGTACGTGGGCCATGACGTTCACCTCGTGGCTGGCGGCCCAGTCCTCCTCGGTGGCCGACAGCCCGTTGCCGCGGTCGATTCCGGCGTTCGCGATCCAGACGTCGATGCTGCCCAGGTGGGCTCGGGCCGCCTCGACCAGCGCCGCGACCCCCTCCTCGCTGGCGGCGTCGCCGGGGGCGGGCCGGCCACCGATCTCCTCGGCCACCCGGACGGCCGCCTCGGCGTCGAGGTCGTTGACGACGACCCGCGCGCCCTCAGCGGCGAGTCGGGTGGCCAGCGCGCGGCCGATGCCGTGGCCGGCGCCGGTGACGACGACGCCCTTGTCCTGTACCGGCATCAGACACCTCCGGTCAGGGTGACGCCGCCGTCGACCACCAGCAGCTGGCCGGTCATCCAGGCGGCGTCCGCGGAGAGCAGGAACGCGACGACGCTTCCGATGTCGTCGGGGACGCCGAGCCGCTTGAGCGGGTACGCCGCGGCCACCTGCTCCTCCCGACCCTCGTACAGGGCGGTGGCGAACTTCGTCTTCACCACGGCCGGGGCCACCGCGTTCACCCGGATGTCCGGGCCGAGCTCGACGGCGAGCTGTTGGGTGAGGTGGGTGAGCATCGCCTTGCTGGCCCCGTAGAAGCCGATGCCGGGCGCGGGCCGGAGGCCGGCCACCGAGGAGACGTTGACCACGGCGCCGCCGTGCTCCTTCATCCAGCCCCGATAGGCCTGCTGCACCCAGGACAGGGCGGCGAGGCAGTTCACCTCGAAGATCTTGCGGGCCGCGGCCAGGTCCAGCTCGACCATCGGGCCGTACGTCGGGTTGATGCCGGTGTTGTTGACCAGCAGATCGACGCCGCCGAAGGTGTCGACCGCGCGCGCGACGACCTCGGCCTGGTGGTCGGCGTCGTCGGCGTGGCCGGCGATGCCGAGCGCGTGCTCCGGGCCCAGCTGGGCGACGGCCTGGTCGAGCGCCTCCTGCTTACGGGCGGTGATGACGACCCTGGCGCCCTCGGCGACCAGCCGCTCGGCGATCGCCAGGCCGATGCCCCGGCTGGCACCGGTCACGATCGCCGTTCGTCCGGTGAATCTGGTGGACGGCGCTGCAGCTTGGGACACGGGCCTCCCCTTCAGGGTTACTAAGCGCTTGCTTACGTTAGGCTCGATGAAGTGTGCGACGCCGCAGCGGCTGCCGTCAACAGGTCCGGCCCGGTGGTCGACATCCGGCCGGCCCACCGGGCGTCGTGGTATCAATGCCGGCCAGGAAGAAGGCAGGCAGAAGGAAGGATGGACGCGGGTTGACCTACACCGCCGATCACTCTCGCGCCGACGCGACCCGCGCCCGGCTGCTCGAGGCGGCCGTCGACGCGTTCGCCGAGCGAGGCTTCCACGGCACGACGACACGCGACATCGCCGCCGCGGCCGGGCTGAGCCCGGCCGCGCTCTACGTGCACCACAAATCCAAGGAGGAGCTGCTCTACCTGATCGCACGATCAGGACACGACCACGTGCTGCGCCTCGTGCAGGAGGCGATCGCGTCGTCCGACGACCCGGCCACGGCGCTGCGGCGGGCGGTCCACGACTTCGTCGTCTCGCACGCCCGCGACCACACCCGCACCCGGGTCGTGAACTACGAGCTTGCCGCCCTGAGCCCCGAGCATCTCGCCGAGATCCGTGCCGTGCGCCACCGGATCGAGCAGGCGTTCCGCCAGCTCGTGGAGGCGGGCGTCGCCGCCGGTGTCTTCGACACCCCGGATCCGCGAATCGCAGGTGCGGCCCTGCTGTCCCTCGGCGTCGACCTCGGCCGGTGGTACCGCGACGACGGCGGCTGGAGCCCCGAGTACATCGCCACCCAGTACGCCGAGATGGCGCTCCGCATCGTCGGCGCCCGCTGAGGGGCACGTCTCGCGGTCGGCCCGAGCCGTCACCACTGTCCCGCCGGGCGTGGGGCGCACCCGCCCGACAGCCAGCAAACCAGGAGCGAGGGCGACCAGGGACAGCCTGTCGTTCCAGGTACTGCCAGAACCTCCCCGGCCGGCCCGGGCGGACGTAGCGTCGAGGACGTGGACAGCCGAACCGAGATCCGCGACTTCCTGACCACCCGCCGGGCCAGGATCACGTCCGAGCACCACACCCGGCACGGCCCGGGCCCGTCGCCGGCCGACCCAGCAGGTGCGGCCGGGGGTGCAGCGCATCCTGGACGCGATGACGCTGGCGCCGGCGTACGTGCGCAACGGGCGGCTCGACGTGCTGGCCGCGAACCAGCTGGGCCGGGCGGTCTTCGCGCCGCTCTTCGACGCCTCGACGCGGACGCCGAACATCGCCCGGTTCATCTTCCTCGACCCCGCCGCCCAGGACTTCTACGTCGAGTGGGAAAGGTTGGCCGGCGACACGGTGGCGCTGCTGCGGGCGGAGGCCGGCCGTGACCCGTACGACCGGGTGCTGTCGGACCTGGTCGGGGAACTCTCGACCCGCAGCGACGTCTTCCGCACCTGGTGGGCGGCGCACAACGTGCGCCAGCACCGCAGCGGCACCAAGCACCTGCACCACCCGGTGGTCGGGGACCTGACGCTGGAATTCGAGTCGATGGACCTCACCGCCGACACGGGTCTGCGGCTCAACGCCTACAGCGCCGAGCCGGGCTCGCCGTCGCAGGAAGCGCTCAACCTGCTCGCCAGCTGGACGGCCGCGCCGCACGCCCGGTCCGCCACCCGCCAGGGCGACTGACCCGGCGCAGGGAGCGCAGCCGCCCGTCGGCTCAGCCGCCCACCTTCCCCAGGGCCTCGGCGAGCTGCTTGAGGTCGAGGCCCGCCAGGTGGTCGAGGAAGTGCCGGCGTACGGCGGCCAGGTTGGTGGGCCAGGCCTGCGCCAGGCGGGCGAGGCCGGCGTCGGTGAGGACGGCGTTCCAGCCGCGGGCGTCCTGCGCACACCTGACCCGCTGGACGTACCCCTGCCGTTCCAGCCGCTGCACGACGCGGCTCATGCCGCTGAGCGACATCTCGCAGGCGGCGGCGAGTTCACTCATGCGCAGTCGCCGGGCGGGCGCCTCCGAGAGATGCATCAGGGTCTCGTACTCGATGCTGGGCAGTCCCTGCTCGCGTACGAGGTCGGCGTCGATGGCGCGGGGTAGGGCGTGAATGATCCGCGGGAGGGCCCGGACAACGGCCTCTTCGTCCGCGTTGAGCGGTTGCGGCCCTTCCGGGGCCCGTGGCGGCTTCGGTGTGACGGTGGACATGCCCCCACTATACTTGCTTGACGAAGCAATTACACGAGCTATGGTTGGCTCCGCGAAGCAAGCACAGGTCGTGGCCTGGAGCGAGGCCCTGAAGCCGCTGCGCACCAAGTGATCAACCGCACGACCGACAGCCGTCGCTACCGGAACTGAACTTCGAATGGTGAAAGGGACAGGACAATGCGTGGACTCACAGGCAAGGTCGCCCTCGTCGCCGGTGCGGCACCGGGCAACATCGGCGGCGCGACCGCGATCCGGCTCGCCGAGGAAGGCATGCTGGTCGTCGCGGCGGATCTGAACCAGGCCGCCGCCCAGACCGTGGTCGACGAGATCACCGCTGCCGGCGGAACAGCCGTGGCGCGGAGCTTCGACATCACCGACGGGCAGTCCTACCGGGAGCTGATCAACTTTACGGTCGACCGGTTCGGCGGCCTGCACGGCCTGTTCAACGTGGCCGCGGATCTCTCGCCACAGAACGTGGGACGGGACACCGACGTCATGTCGGTACCGGACGACGTCTGGCAGCACACCATCGACGTCACCCTCACCGGATACATGCACGGCATCCACGACGCGCTGCCGATCATGATCAAGCAGGGCGGCGGCTCGATCGTCAACACCATGTCGAGTGCCGTCTGGATGGGCGAGAGCGACCACGTCGCCTACCAGGCGGCCAAGAGCGGACTGATCGGCCTCACCCGGCACACCGCGACGGTCGGCGGCAAGCACGGCGTACGCACCAACCTGGTGTCGCCGGGCGTGATCCTCACCGGCGCGGCGCTCAAGACCACCACGGCCGAATTCCGGGAGCAGATTCTCGCGTCGGTTCGTTCGCCGAGGCTGGGCAGGCCGGAGGACCTCGCCGCGATGGTGGCCTTTCTCTTCTCCGACGACGCCGCCTACATCAACGGCCAGTCGCTGCTGGTCGACGGCGGCGCCAACTTCACCTGATCCCCTCGGCCCGCCGGCGCGTGCCCGATCCGGGCGCGCGCCGACGTGCATCTGCCGCCGGGCAGCCGCACCCCTTCGGTCCTGTCCAACAGGTCAACCCCACCCCTACTATCCGAGCGTGATTCACGTTGCCCCGGTCCGGCGCCCGTACCCGCTGCTCGCCGCCGCGATCGTCCTGGTGTTGCTCGGCGCGGGCGTGGCCTGGGGCGTCGGGGACGCGCTCGGGCTGAGCCACACCCCCGCCGCCGTGCCGCGCGAGGACGTCGCCGCCGCGCCGCAGCGGGTGGCCGCACCGGCGCCGCCGCTGGCGTCCATGGTCGTGCCGGACGAGCCGCGCACCATCAAGGCCGCGGCCGCGGTCGCCGACGCGCTCGTCTCCCGCGGCCTGCCCCGCCCGGTCGTCAACCCGCCGGGCCGCACGCCACCGGCCAGGACGACGACCACCGCGCAGCCTGCCGCCGGTACGCCGAGCACGGCCGGACCGGCCACGGGCACCCGGCCGGCCGGCGCGGCCGGTATCTCCGCGCCCTCGGCCCCGGCGGGCACGGCGGTGACCACGCTGCGGGCGGGCGTGCTCGCCACCCTGGCCACGGCGCCGGAGTCCTACCGGCTCAGCGTGCGCGGGACCGAGCTGGCCGTCGACGGAGGCGACGTCGCGGGCACCGCGGCCGGGCTGTACCGGCTCGCCGACCGGATCCGCTCCGGCGCCGAGGCGCTGCCGCCCGCCGAGGCGGGCCAGGTGATCACGCCCCGGCTCGGCCTGCGGCTGACCGACGCCGGCTCGGTGGGCCGCGAGCCCGACCCGGCCGCCTTCGCCGCCGGCGACGATTACAACCTGAACGCCGACGTGGTCGGGCAGGCGCTGCTGCCGCGGGCACCGTGGGTGGACGCGGACGCGGTGGCCCGCATCGACGCGCAGTTCCGGCAGTTCGTCGACCACTCCGTGGCGCAGGGCTACAACGCGGTCGTCCTGCCCGGCTTCCTGGAGTACGTCACCTTCGCCAAGGTCGGTGACGGGCACGCGGTGTATCCGGCCGGCGACACGCACGTCGAACGCGCGCAGGCGATGGTCGCGGCGTTCGGCCCGGTCTTCCGGTACGCCGAGGAGATGGGCGTGAAGGTCTTCATGCTCACCGACATGCTCGCGGTGTCGCCGCCGCTGGAGGCGTACCTGACGCGGACCGTCGGCGGGCTCGACGTGGCCGACCCCCGGCTGTGGGCCGTCTACCAGGCCGGGCTGACCGAGCTGTTCGAGAACATGCCGTTCGTCGACGGCCTGATGGTCCGCATCGGCGAGGGCGGCGAGGTGTACGCCGAGGACGGCTGGGACTACTCGTCGAAGCTCGCCGTCACCACCGACGCGTCCGTGCGGGCGATGCTGCGGGCGCTGCTGGACACCGCCGGGACGGCCGGCAAGGAGGTCATCTTCCGCACCTGGACCGTCGGCGTCGGCGCCGTCGGTGACCTGCACACCAACCCCGAGTCGTACGCGCAGGTGCTGGGTGGGTTCGACGACTCGCACCTGATCGTCTCCACCAAGTACACCCTCGGCGACTTCTACAGTCACCTGCCGCTGAACACCACCCTGCTGGCCGGCGAGCACCGCCGCATCGTGGAGTTCCAGGCCCGGCGCGAGTTCGAGGCGTTCGGCTCGCTCCCCAACGACCTCGGCCCGCTGCACCGCCAGGCGCTGCGCGAGTTCCTCGCCGCCAACCCGAGGGTCGAGGGCGTCTGGAACTGGACCCAGGACGGCGGCCCGCTGCGCGCCGGTCCGATGTCGCTCTACCTGCGCACCGGATTCTGGCAGCTGTACGACCTGAACACGTACGCCGTCGCCCGGTTGGCCTGGGATCCGGACGCCGATCCGGCCCAGGTCACGGCGGACTGGGCGTACCGCACGTTCTCCGCCGACCCGGCCACCGTCGGCGCGATCGGACAGGCCATGGCGCTGTCCCGGCAGGCGGTCACCAAGGGCCTCTACATCGGGCCGTACGCCGACAAGTCGGTGCGGGCGCTCGGGCTGGAACCCCCGCCGATGATGTGGATCTTCGAGTGGGACATCCCGACCGGCGACTCCGCCGCGCTCGACAGCATCTACGCGGTCACCGGCGGCCGCGTCGACGCGGCGATCGACGAGGGCGAGCAGGCCGTCGCGCTGGCCCGGCGGATGCGCGATCTGGTCGCCGCCACCGACCCGGCGACCTGGCGGGACGCCGGGCTGCGCGAGCACTTCACCAGCACCCTCGACTACCAGGTGAACCTCTTCGAGACGCTGGGCGCCTACCGGACCATGGTGCTGCGGCACGCGCAGTGGCTGGACACCGGCTCGGCGGCCGCCTACGACGGCTGGCGGCTGGCCGAGACGGCGTACCGCGACGCGCGCGACGCGCACCGGCAGCGCTACGGCACCGACCTGGACCTGCCCGCGTACAACTTCACCGCCGCCGACCTGGGGGCGCAACGCGCGGACCGGGACCCGGCCATGGCCTGGGCGGCCCGCGGGCTGCTCGGGCTGATCCTGGTGGTGGTGCTGCTCGGCGTGCGCGGGCGCGGATTCGGCGGCGCCGCCGCGCGGGGACTGCTGCTCGGCGCGGTCCGGCCGTGGCGGGTCGCCGCCCTGCCGGCGCCGCGGTCGCGGTCAGACCGGGTGCTGGTGTGGCTGGTCCCGGCCGTGGTGCTGGTGGCGAGCCGGCTCGTGTTCACCTGGTTCGCCGCCCCCGCGCACCTGCTGGTCACCCTGGGCGGGTGGGCGCTCTTCGCCCTGGTCGTACGCCTCGTCGTCGGCCGGCGGGATCCGTTCCACCTGTGGGCCGTGGTCGGCGGCGTCGCGCTGCTGCGCAGCGTGCTGCTGCTGGCGGCGCTCGCCGGGCGCGGGCCGGGGAAGTACTGGTTCGCCTTCTGGACCGCGCCCACCCTGCGCACGGTCTACGTCACCGTCGCGTTCGCGGCGTTCTGCTGGCTCTTCGTGGCCACCGCCGTGGTGCTGCGCGACCGGTACGGTCTGCGGCGCAGCAGCGCCGTCGGGCTGACCCTGACCGCCGCGGGTGTCCCGCTCGGGTTGCTGTCCGGCCTGATCGCGGCGGTCGGCCTTGAGCGCGCGCTGACGGTGTGGAACGACCAGATGGCGCTGCTGCCGTGGGGCCTGTCCCGCATCCTCGGCATCACCGTCTACCTGGGCATTCCCGCCGGCCTCCCGGGGTACGCCGCCGTGGCCGGCGCCGCCCTGACCGCCGCCGGTCTGCTGCTGTCGGTCGGCCGCGGCCCGCGGACAGCCTGACCGACTCGCGCCGGGACTTTTGTTAGGGCTCTTGACAGTCTTGTCATGCGCCACGAACGCTGGCGAAATCTCCAACCGGGTGCGCGACCGTCGCATTCGGCCGTCCCCTCTGGAGGTTTCCGCATGAGGCGTAGTAGACGCAGGTTCCTGTTGCCGGTCGTGGTGATGGTGAGCCTCGCGGTTCCCGCCGTACCGCCGCCCGCGCTGGCGGCCGAACCGCCCGCCACCGACTTCTCCACCTCGCTGGAGGCCGGCGATCCCCAGCCGACCTGGATCAACACCACCGAGACCGACGCCGGCGGCGCCGAGAAGACCTCAGGGGTGACCGGCAGCCCGGTCAAGGGAATCCCCGGCAACCTGGCCGGCCGGATCACCGAGGTCACCGCCAACGCGGAGAACCCGCCCAGCGAGACCGCGGACCGGGTCATCGACGGCAATGTCAGCACGAAGTGGCTGGCCTTCACGCCGACCGGCTGGGTCCGGGTCCGACTCGACGCCCCGGTCGCCGTCGTGCACTACGCGCTGACCTCCGCCAACGACGCGCCGGAACGCGACCCGAAGGACTGGACCCTGCAGGGCTCCGCCGACGGGGAGAACTGGACCACCCTGGACACCCGGACCGGACAGCAGTTCACCGAGCGCTTCCAGACCAAGGAGTACCGGTTCGACAACGCCACCGCGTATCCCTACTACCGGCTCAACGTCACCGCGATCGTCGGGGGCGGCATCACCCAGCTCGCCGAGCTTCAGCTCTCCAACGGCGACACCACTCCCCCGCCGCCCAGCAACATGCGCACCATGAGCAGCGGCGGCCCGGTCAACGGCCCGACCATGAAGCCGAACGTCGGCTGGACCGGGGTCCGCGCGCTGCAGTACTCCGGCGGGCAGACCGTCAGCGGGCGGGGGTACGCGTACAACAAGGTCTTCGACGTCGACCTCACGGTGACCGACCGGACCGAGCTGTCGTACGTCATCTTCCCGGAGCTGAGCGGGCAGGACCTGGACTACCCGAGCACCTACGCGGCGGTGGACCTGGCCTTCGACGACGGCACCTACCTCAGCGAGCTGGGTGCGGTGGACCAGCACGGCTTCGGGCTGAGCCCGCAGGCGCAGGGTGAGTCCAAGTCGCTCTACGCCGACCAGTGGAACCTCAAGCGGTCCCGGATCGGCGCGGTCGCCGCCGGCAAGCGCGTCGACCGCGTCCTGCTGGCCTACGACAGCACCACCGGGACCGGCCTGTTCAACGGCTGGGTCGACGACATCCGGATCACCGGCAACCCGGCCGAGGTGGCCAAGCCGCGCCCCTCCGACCACGTGCTCACCACCCGCGGCACCAACTCCAGCGGCAGCTTCTCCCGGGGCAACAACATCCCGGCGACCGCGGTGCCGCACGGCTTCAACTTCTGGACCCCGATGACCAACGCGGGCTCCATCAGCTGGCTGTACGACTACCAGAGCCGCAACACCGCCACCAACCGCCCGGCCCTGCAGGCGTTCACCGTCAGCCACGAACCGAGCCCGTGGATGGGTGACCGGCAGACGTTCCAGGTGATGCCGTCACCGGCCACCGGGGTGCCCGCCGCCGGCCGGTCCGCCCGGGCGCTGCCGTTCGGCCACGAGAACGAGGTGGCGAAGGCGCACTACTACGGCGTCACCTTCGACAACGGCCTCAAGACGGAGCTGGCACCGACCGACCACGCCGCGCTGTTCCGGTTCACCTTCACCGGCGACCAGGGCAACCTGATCTTCGACAACGTCAACAACAACGGCGGCCTCACCCTCGGCGCCGACGGCGTGGTCAGCGGCTACTCGGACGTGCGCAGCGGGCTGTCCAACGGCGCCGGCCGGATGTTCGTCTACGGCGTCGTCGACGCCCCGGTCACCGCCAGCGGCCGGCTCACCGGCGGCGGTGGGGCCAACGTCACCGGCTACCTGGCCTTCGACACCCGGCAGGCCAAGACGGTCGAGTTGCGGATCGCCACCTCGCTCATCTCGGTGGAGCAGGCCCGGCGCAATCTCGAGAACGAGATCGGCCGGGACGACACCCTCGAGACCGTCCGCGAGCGCGCGCAGCGGCTTTGGGACGACAAGCTGCGGGTGATCGAGGTCGAGGGGGCCACCGAGGACCAGCTCACCACCCTGTACTCCAACCTCTACCGGCTCTCGCTCTACCCCAACTCCGCGCACGAGAACGTGGGCACGCCGGAGGCGCCGGTCTGGAAGCACGCGGTGCAGTCGACCACGTCGAGCACGATCCCGGCCGGTACCACCCCCACCCGGACCGGCGCCCCGGTCGTGGACGGCAAGGTGTACGTCAACAACGGCTTCTGGGACACGTACCGCACCACCTGGTCGGCGTACACGCTGCTCGACCCGGACACCGCCGGCGAACTGGTCGACGGGTTCGTGCAGCAGTACAAGGACGGCGGCTGGGTGTCGCGCTGGTCGTCGCCCGGGTACGCGAACCTGATGACCGGCACCAGCTCGGACGTGTCGTTCGCCGACGCGTACGTCAAGGGCGTGCGCGACTTCGACGTCAAGGCCGCGTACGAGGCGGCGGTGAAGAACGCCACGGTCAGCCCGCCGGGCAGCAACCCCAACAACACCAGCGTCGGGCGTAAGGGACTCCAGACGTCGATCTTCCAGGGGTACACCGCGTCGGACGTACCCGAAGGGGTCTCCTGGGCGCTGGAGGGCTACATCAACGACTTCGGCATCGCGAACATGGGCGCGGCGCTCGCCGACGACCCCGCCACCCCGGAGGCCGACCGGGCCCGCTACCGCGAGGAGTCGGAGTACTTCCGCAACCGGGCACAGAACTACGTGCACATGTTCGACCCGCATGTGGACTTCTTCCAGGGTCGGGACGCCGCCGGGAAGTGGAAGTCCACCCCGGCGGAGTACGACCCGCGGGTCTGGGGCCACGAGCACGACTACACCGAGACCAACGGTTGGAACTTCGCGTTCCACGTCCCGCAGGACGGCCAGGGCCTGGCCAACCTGTACGGCGGTCGGCAGCAGATGGCCGACAAGCTGGACGAGTTCTTCCGCACCCCGGAGACGGCGAAGTTCCCGGGCTCCTACGGCGGCACCATCCACGAGATGATCGAGGCGCGGGACGTCCGGATGGGCATGTGGGGCTTCAGCAACCAGGTGGCCCACCACATCCCGTGGATGTACACGTACGCGGGGCAGCCGGCGAAGACGCAGGCCAAGGTCCGGGAGGCGCTGTCGCGGATGTACCTCGGCAGCGAGATCGGCCAGGGCTACGCCGGCGACGAGGACAACGGCGAGACCTCCGCCTGGTACCTCTTCAGCGCGCTCGGCTTCTACCCTCTCCAGGTGGGCAGCGCGGACTACGTGATCGGTTCACCGCTGTTCCGCAAGGCGACGGTGCACCTGCCCAACGGCCGGCAGATCGTCGTCAACGCACCCGGGAACAACGCCCGCAACGTCTACGTGCAGGGGTTGAAGGTCGACGGGCAGACCCACCGGAAGTCCTCGATCTCGCACGGCGAGCTGGCCGACGGCGCGGTGCTGGACTTCGAGATGGGCGAGTACCCGTCGTCCTGGGCCACCGCGGCCGAAGACCTGCCGACCTCGCTCACCAAACCGGGCCCGGTCGCCCGGCCGCTGGCGGACATCACCGTCACCGGCGGGGCCGCCGGGCTGAGGGACGACAGCTCGGGTACCACCGTCGCGGTCGACGGCCCGGTGCAGTGGAAGGTCTCCGGCCCCCCGGAGCAGGTCACCCACTACACGCTCACCTCCGGCAAGGTCGCCGGAGACCTGCACGGCTGGCAGCTCAAGGGGTCGTACGACGGTCGTAACTGGACGGTGCTCGACGACCGGTCCGGGGAGTCGTTCCCCTGGCGGTCGCAGACCCGGTCGTTCCAGGTCGACCAGCCCGGCCGGTACGCCCACTACCGGCTGGAGGTGACCGCCGCCGACCCGGCCGCCGCGCTCGCGGAGGTGGAGCTGCTGGCGAAGCCGTCGCCGGCCTGCACCTCGACGATCACCGGCCGGCGGGACGCCGCGCTGACCGTCACGTCCGGCGTGACATGCCTGACCGGCGCGACGATCAACGGGACGGTGACCGTACAGCCCGGTGCCGCGCTGTACGTGCGGGGCGGCGTGCTCTCCGGCGGGGTGTCGGCCAGCGGTGCCGACGCGGTGGTGCTGCACGGCGTGACCGTGCGGGGTGGCGTCACCGTGGCCGGTACCACCGGCGAGGCCGCCATCGAGGGCAGTCAGGTCGCCGGCGCGGTCGGCCTCATCGGCAACGCGGATCCGGTGCTCGCCGCCAGCACGGTCACCGGCGCGCTGTCCTGCGCCGACAACGTCCCGGCACCCCGGGACAACGGGCTGCCCAGTACGGTCACCGGTGGCTCCTCGGGACAGTGCGCCCCGCGCTGACCGGCGACATCGGGGCGCCCGGCGAACCGCCGGGCGCCCCGAACCCTGCCCGCCGGCCGGCGACAGGTCACCGGCCGCCCTCGGCCAGCTCGGCGAGCATCCCCTCGCAGCTGCGGACGACGACCTGCGCGCCCCGCCGCTGGGAGAGCCGGAGCAGCGGATCCTCCGCGCGGTTGCGCCACTGCCACTGCGCGTCGGCGGCGACCTCCCAGAGCCGCTGTACGGGCGCGTCGTGCTCCAGGCCGAGTCGGGCGGCCAGGCCGACCCCGTCACCGCCGACCAGGCGCTGCGCCTCCGCCGCCAGCTCGGCGTCGAACCCGAGCCGGGTGGTCCGCAGCGCCGCGAGCAGGCGCAGCTCCCGGAACTCGTGCGCACCGGCGAGGATCTGCTCCACCGCGCTGAGCAGGTCCCCGGTGCCCGGGCCGGGCTCGGCCTGCAGCAGCGCCTCCACCGCGGCGAGCGCGGAGCGCGCCTTGAGCGTGTCCCGTCGGTCGACGAAGAACCGGCTGATCGACTCGCGCAGCTCGGTCAGGCCGCTGCGCCGGATGAGTTCGGCGGCCAGCTTGCCCCGGCTGTCGCAGCCGGTACGGACCAGGGTGGTCGCCAGCCGGACCCCGATCAGGCCGAGCCGGTTCAGCAGCGCGGCGCGTACCTCGGTGTCCAGCCGTACCGGCAGCTCGGCGCGGACGAAGCGGTCGGCGGAGAGCAGGTGCGGGTCGAGCTCTTCCCGCGACACCTGGGCCAGCTGCGCGAGCGCGGCGAAGTCCGATTCGCTGAGCACCCGTCCGGCGAGACCGAGCAACCCGCTGCACGCCACCAGGTTCACGCAGAGCGCGTCCACCCGGGGGTCGCGGTGCTGCCGTCGGGCGAGCTGGCGGGCGGTGAGCAGGCCGTCGATCCGTCCGCCGCCGGTCTCGTCCACCCGCGACAGCACCAGGATCACGTTCACCGGGGCGGCCTGCCCGACCCGGCTGTCCCGGGTGGACTCCAGCACCCGCAGGTCGGTGCCCCGACCGTCACGGGTCAGGTACAGCACCGCGTCCGCGTCGCGCAGCACCCGGTCCATGACCGGCGCCCGGCCGTGCTCGTCAGCACCGACGATCGCGGGCGTGTCGATCAGGGTGACCTGCCGCAGCGCGCGGGTCGGCCACTGCACCACGATGTCGCGCAGCTCGCCCTCCCGCCAGCCGACGAGGTCCACCCGCATCCCGGTCGCCGACTTGAGCACCGTCAGCTCCTGCGGGGGTTGGCTGCTGGAGTAGGCGGTGGCGCGCGGCTGTGGACCGTCCTCGTACCAGGTGAAGATGCCGCTGCCGTCCGGGCCGTCGATCGGCGCGACCTCCTCGCCCATGATCGCGTTCAGCACGGTCGACTTGCCGGACCGCCACGGGCCGGCGACCGCGACCCGCAGCGGTTGCTCCAGCCGGGCGAGCTGGTGCCGGAGGTGACCGGTCGCGCGGGGGTTGTCCCGGTAGAGCTGGAGGGCCTGGTGCAGCAGCCCCCAGACCGCCTCGTCCAGCCGCAGGCCGACCGTCATGCCCGGGGCTCCAACGGCGCCGGGGCGGGGCGGGCGGCCGTCAACTGCTGGGCCTGCTCGTAGACGGCGGCCAGCCGGCTCATCTTCAGCCGGATCTCGCGCTGGCGCTGGTCGCGGGCGGCCGCGTCGGTGTCGGCGGCCTGCTTCGCGGTACGGAACGACTGGACGATGGCTTCCTGCAACTCCTCGGTCAGCGCGGTGAAGTGGTCCCGGAGCATCCGCTGCACCTGCCGAGCGGTGTCCCGACAGTCCTTGGTCGTCCGGACGAAGAAGTCGTCGACGTGCCGCTGGATCGCCGTCTTGGCGCTCGCCTGGCGGCGGCGGAGCAGCTGCCTGCTCTCGTCCCGGATGCTCTTGCCGCCGAAGAGCGCACCGGCGCCGATCGAGACCGGGTTGATCATCGGCATGCCGGCGAGGGTCATCGCCAGGCCGAACATCAGCAGGCCACCGTACGAGCCCTTCATGCCGGTGATCACTTTCTGGCTCGCGGTGAACCGGTCGATGGTCGGCCGCTCCATCTCCGGCAGCCGGTCCACGAGATCCTCCGGCACCGTCATGGACCAGGGCGGCAGCACGTCGTAGCCGTACCGGGCGAAGTTGCCGGCGACCCGCCGGGCGGCAAAGTCGCAGCGCTGGGCCAGCCACTCGTGGTTGGCCTCGGCGGCCTCGACCAGGCTGCGCTGCAACCACTCCTGGAAGGTGTCCCAGGAGACCAGCGGGTCGGCCGTGTCGAACGCCTCGTCGACCATCCGCAGGATCTGCCGGGTCCGATCGCGCAGGTCGTACTCGATGTCGGAGAGCAGGTCGGCCATCTCGTCGGCGAGGGTGTTCTGCCAGCGGGTGGAGCAGCGGCGCAGCTCGTCGACCTCGCGCTGGGCCGCGTGCAGCCGGGAGATCGGGCCGGACTGTTCCTCCGCCTCCTGGCTCTCCAGCTCGGCGCGCAGCGGCGCGGCGAGCTGCTCCACCACGGTGCGGGCGATCATCGCGACCGAGGCCCGGGCCAGCACGTCGCCCTTGCCGGCCAGGTCCCGCTGCAGACGGGCGATCAGCTGCGGGAAGCCCGACTCCGCGTTGAGCCCGTGGTCGTCGGTGACCGCCGCGCGCAGGCGCAACGCCGCCGAGACCGGGATCAGCGCCGCCGGTACGCCCGCCTCGGCCAGGTGCTGCCGGTTGCGCTCGACGACCGCGCGCCAGTCCGGCACCAGATCGATCTTGGTCTGCACCACCGCCACGTTCGGGTGCGACCGGGTGACGTGCAGCAGCATGTTCAGCTCGGCGACGGAGAGTTCCCGGGTCGAGTCGGTGACGACCAGCACCGCGTCGGCACGGTTCAGCGCGGCGACCGGGGCGCCGGCACCGATCAGGGCCACCTCGTCGGTGCCGGGCGTGTCCACCAGCACCAGCCCCGCGCCGAGCAGCGCGCGCGGCAGTCCGATCTCGACGTACGCCGGGCCGCCGCCGGACCGGCGCCCCAGCGTGCCGGCCACCCCGGCCGCGATCTGGTCCAGCGGCACCGGGGTCCGCTCGGCGGTCGTCGGGACGGAGGCGCCGGCGGGTCGCCCGGGGGCGGACGCCGCCTGGACCACCGTGGCCGACGCGGCCTCGGCGTGCTGCACCACGGTCGGCAGGACGGTGGTGCGGCCGTCGCCGACCGGGCACACCGGCGCGTTCACGATCGCGTTGACGAGTTGACTCTTGCCCTGGTGCGGTTCGCCGACGACCAGGACGCGCAGCTTCGGGTCGAGCAGCTGGGCGCGCTTCTGCCGGACCGCCTGGAGCAGGTCCGCGCGCCCGTGTTCGCGGCACGTGCGAGCGATCCCGTCGAGCGCGTCCAGCCAGATACCCGCCATCACCGCACCAAGTGTGCGGATTTCGGATTAATTATCAAGTGGTGAATTGAGCAGGAACATGCGGAAAGCCGGATCGCCACTGGCGATCCGGCTTTCCGTCTCCGCCGAAACCGATCAGAGCAGACCGTCGCCGAGACCCAGCAGCCCGCCGCCGGCCGACGCGGACGCATCGGCGTGGACCCCGGAGCCGCCGCTCACACCGCCGTTGACGTCACCGGTCACGCTGCCCACCGTGCCGGTGACGCCGGAGACGACGCCGTCCACCTGGTGCGTCACGCCGCCCACCGTGGACGACACGTCGACCTGCGGGACCAGGCCGCCGGAGCCGCTGACGCCGAGCCCGCCCAGGGTGTCGGTCACCCCGAGCCCGCCGAGGGTGTTGTCGACGCCGAGCGAGTCGACGACACCGCCGACCTGGCCGTAGGTGCCCGAAAGCGGGCCGCCGAGCAGGGCGTCCGGGGTGCCGAGCAGGCCGGCGTCGGTGCCGTCGAGCAGGGCGTCCGGGTTGCCGGCGATGCCGGCCACGTCACCGACCGCCGGGTCGGCCACCGTGTTCACCGCGCCCACCACGTCGGCGTCGAGGGTGTGTGCCACGTCGTGCACCCCGGTCACGTCGGTCTCGATGCCGCTCGGCCCGATGCCGAGGCCGATCCCGGGCAGCACCGTCGCGCCGGCGGCGACGCTCGTCGGGTCGACGGCGATGGCGCCCAGCACGCCGGCCTTGACGTCCACTCCGGAGTAGGAGCTGCTGATGGTGATGTCCTGCGGCACGGCCTGGAGCTGGGCGACCACGTCGGTGGTGTCGGCCAGCAGCGGGTCGACCCCGAGCTGCCCGGCCACCGGGGCCACCGGGGCCAGCCCGTGCACCGGGGCGTAGTCGACGACCAGCGGAACCACGTCCTGCACGTCGGCGGCGGTGATGTCGGTGAGCCCGGCGGCCTGGAGCGCGCCCTCGGGGTCGAGGTCGAACGCCGACTTGGCGTCAGGGTTGGTCAGCAGGTTGAGCACGAAGTCGTGCAGGGTCTGGTCCATGTGCCGGTTTCTCCTCGGACGTTGGCGTCAGCGACCGTGATCGTCGACAGGGACGCTATGGCCGCGGGCGGCATTCGGTCATCGGGGATCGGCCCGCAATCCGCCCCGCCGGATTAGGGTGCTCACCACCTCGTACGTTAGGGGGACTGGGGGAACCGGGCCGGCCAGATTTAGGGTCCCGATGCCGGAGCGATCTCTGGTACGAACGTAGGAGCCCACGGGGTGTCGCCGGGGGTGGGTCGCCGCACGGTGCCGACACCGTCGCCACCGGCCGGCCAACTCACGGTGAAGGAAGATTGCGGATGCCGTACGTCCTGGGGATCGACATCGGAAGCACCAACACCGCGGCCAGCGTGGCGCGGCGACGGGGTGCGACCTGGGCGCGACCCGAGGTGGTCCCGCTGGACGGCGGGTCGGTGACCGTGCCGTCGGTGTTGCACCTGGCAGCCGACGGGACGCTCGTGGTCGGTGAGCCCCCCGTCGAGGACGGGGGCCGGACCGCACGCGGGTTCGTCCGCCGGGTCGGCGACGACGTTCCGCTGCTGCTCGGCGGCGAGGCCTGCCCGCCGCAGATGCTGACCGCGCTGCTGGCGGCGTGGGTGGTGGAACGGGTCCTCGAGCGGGAGGGTGAGCCCGCCGAGGCCGTCGTGCTCAGCCACCCCGCCGGCTGGGGCCGGCACCGGCGCGAGCTGCTGCACGAGTCGCTGTGGCAGTTCGGCCTGGGCAACGTGACGCTGCTGCCCCGTACGGTGACGGTGGCGGAGAGCCACGCGGCGCGCGGCTTCCCGGGCAGCGCGGCGGCCGTCTACGCCCTGGGCGGCAACACCTTCGAGGCGGCGCTGGTCCGCCGCACCCCCCGCGGCACGTACGAGACGTTCGGCCTGCCGCAGGGGCTGGACTGGATCGGTGGCGCCGACTTCGACGAGGCGCTGGCCGAGCACGTGCGTACCGTGCTCGCCCGGGAACTCGCCGCGGCCGGACCTCGGCAGACGCACGCCACGCTGCGCGGGCTGCTGCCCGAGTGCGACCGGGCCAAGCGGGAGCTGACCGTCGGCACGGAGACCGACGTGCTGCTGACCCTGCCGACCGGGCCGGTCCGGGTACCGGTGAGCCGGGTCCGGTTCGAGGACATGATCCGGCCGGCCGTGCAGGCGACCGTCGAACTGCTGACCCGGACCGTTCACTCCGCCGGACTGCTGCCGGCACAGCTCGACGGCGTCCTGCTCGCCGGCGGCTCCACCCGCATCCCGCTGGTCGTCGAGCTGCTCGCCGCCGCCTTTCCGGTACCGGTGGAGGTGGAGCCCGATCCGCAGCTGACCGCCGCCACCGGCGCGGCGCTGGCCGCCTGCCAGGTGGTGTCGCCCCGCCCGCGCCGGCCGGAGCCGGACCGCGGGCCCGCCCCGGCCGTCGAGGCCGGACGGGCCGCCGCGCCGGCCGTCCCGGCGCAGCGTGGCCCCGACCACGACCGCTCCGCCCGCGGCGAGCCACCACCCCGCCCCCCGGTCCGGATCACCCCGCTGGAGCTGCCGAGGGCCTCCCGCCTGGTGCTGGCCCGCGGCCGGGGACGTGAAGGATGACCACCATGATCATGAGCAGCGTCGCCGGGTCCCGGCTGGTGCTGGACCGGGCGCCGCAGGCCCTGCTCGACGCGGTCGCGGCCGATCCGGACGCGCCGCTCGCGCTCGGCGTGACCGGGCCGGGCGGTCACGGCCGCAGCGCGTACCTCCAGGAGCTGGCGCGGGTCTACCGGCGGGCCGGAAGCACCGTGCTGGAGGGCGCCCCCGACCGACCCGACCCGATCGAGCCGGACGCCGTACTGGTGGTCGACGACGCGCACCTGCTCGACGACGCCCGGCTCCGGGCGCTGCGCGAACTGGTGGTCACCCGCCGGCACCGCCTCGTCGTCGGCTACCGGCCGTGGCCCCGGCCGGCGGCGCTGGTCGAGCTGGCCGACGCGCTCCGGCGGGACGGGCACCTGGTGCTGCTCACCCCGTTCACCCGGGAGCGGACCGCCGCCTACCTCAGCGCCGTGCCGGAGGTCGGCCGGCGGCCCGACCTGGTCGACTTCGTGCACGGGCAGTCCGCCGGTGTTCCCCGCGACGTCGAGCGGCTGGTCCGTGGCCTGCGGGGGACGGAGATCCCGCCGGGCGTCCCGACCGAGCCGCCCCGGCAGGCCGTCCTCCAGTTCGGACCGGACCTGGAGGACCTGGCGCCCGACGTCCGCCGGCTCCTGCTCGCCGTCGCCGCCGGCGTACCGCTGCCGGTGGACCTGCTCGGGGCGCTGCTCGGCCGGGAGCCGGGTGACGTGGACGAGCTGATCGCCGCGACCCGGGCGGCCGGCCTGCTCGGCGCGGACGGCCGGCTCGCCCCGATCGTGCGGCGCGCGGTGACCGCGCTGAGCCCGGCCGCCGACCGCGGCGCGGTGTGGCGCCGGCTCACCGAGCTGCAGCTCGCCCGGGGTGGGCCGGTGCTTCCGCTGGTCCGCTCGCTGTACGCGGCGCACGTGGCCGCCGACTGTCCGGCGCCGACGCTGGAGGCCGCGGCGGAGGAGGCGCTGGCCGGCGAGCCGGCCCTCGCGGCGGAGCTGTTCGCGGCGGCCACGGCCGCCGGACGGCCGGCCGCGGTCCGGCAGGCCGTGGCCGCGGCCCTGGCCGGCGACTTGGACACCGCCCTCCGGCTGGCCGACCGGCTCCTCGCCACGGCCGCCCCGGCCGACCGGGCGGAGGCGGCGGCGGTCGCCGCGACCGCGCTGGCGCACCGCGGTCAGGTCGGCCGCAGCGTCGAGCTGTACCGCTGGTCGGGTACGCCCTCGGCGGAGTCCTTCGCCGCCGTCGGCGCGCTCGCGGCCGGCCGCCCGGCCGACGGAACGCCCCCGCCCGGGGACGACCGGGCGGATGGACCGCCCACCCTGCACGCCAGCGCGGCCCGGCTGATGGCCGAGGGGATCCGGGACAGCGTCGCCGGCCCACCGACCGCCGCGCTCTCCACTCTCGTGCAGGCGGCCGCACTGCTGGAGCCGGCCGGCCGGGCGGCGCTCCTGCCGGACAGCCCGGCGGCGCTCGCCGCGTTGACCGGCCTGCACTGCGGCGAACTGGACATCGCCGAGCGGGTGCTCGACCGCGCCGCCACCAGCGGGACGGGCGGCCCGCTGATGGCCCGCCGCCACCGGTTGCTGCAGGCGTGGATCGCGATGGTCCGGGGCCGTACCGTCGTCGCGGCCGACCACCTCGCGGCGGTGACCGGCGACGGCCGGCCGCTCGAGTCCCGGGACCTGCTCTTCGCCTCCGCGCTGGAGCTGGGGATCGCCCGACGCAACAGCGACCTCGGCGCGCTCCAGCGCAGATGGGGGCACGCGCTGGAGGCCGTCGTCCGCCACCCCGTCGACCTGTTCACGCTGCTGCCGCTGGGCGAGCTGGCCATCGCCGGGGCCCGGCTGGGCGACCTCGGCCGGCTGGAGCCGTACCTGCGGGAGGCCCGCCTGCTGCTGGCCCGGCTCGGCGACCCGCCGCTGTGGAGCACGCCCCTGCACTGGAGCGGACTGCACGCGGCGATCCTGGCCGAGGAGCCGGCGGTCGCCGACGGCCACGTGGCCGCCCTGCTCGCCGCCGCGGACCACAACCGGTACGCGGCCGTGGTCGCCGCGGCCGCCGCCGCCTGGGTGGACGTGCTGCGCGGGATGGTCGACCCGGTCCGGGTGGAGGCCGCCGCCCGCGGTCTGCACGACGCCGGTCTGTGCTGGGACGGCGCCCGCCTCGCCGGGCAGGCAGCGATCCGCACCTCGGACCGGCGGGCGATGACCACGCTGCTCGACTGCGCCCGGATGCTGCAGAGTCGGCCGGCGGGGGCGAAGGCCGGGCAGCAGCCGGCGTCCGTCGACGCCCTCGCCGGTCCGGCCCCGCACCGGCTCAGCGACCGGGAGCGGGAGGTCGCCGAGCTGGTGCTGGCCGGGTTGACCTACCGGGAGATCGGCGACCGGCTGTTCATCTCCGCCAAGACCGTCGAGCACCACGTCGCCCGGATGCGGTCCCGGCTCAACTGCGCCAACCGGACGGAGCTGCTGGCCCTGCTGCGGACGATCCTGGCCGACCGGTCGCGCCAGGCGGCCGGGCAGCCCTGGCCGGAACGGTCCGCGTCGTGAGCCGGCCCCGGACCGGCGACCACGGCATGCGGACCCGGCTCGCCGCGCTGGCGGTCGTCCTGATCACGCTCTGGTCGTACGCGGCGTATCTGACCGGCCGAGACGCGGCCGACCTGCTCCGGGTACGGGCGCTGGCCCAGACCCTCGGCCAACCCACCGACCGGCTGATCCTCGAACTTCAGGTCGAGCGCCGGCTCACCGCCCGGACGGTCGCCGGGGGTGGGCGGGCGGGTTCCGCGCTGGCCGGGGCACGCGACGGCACCGACCATGCGCTCGCCGGGCTGCGCGCCTCCGCCGCCGACGACCTCGGGCTGCTCGCCGGCGGCGTCCGGGAGCGGGCCGACGAACTCATCCGGCAACTGGGCGGGTTGGCCGGCCTGCGGGCGGTGGCCGACGCCGGCCGGGCCGACGCGGTCGCCGGCTACGACCGGCTGATCGACACCGCCTTCACCGTGTACGGCCCGGAATGGAGCGTGCGGGACAGCGAGCCGGCCGCCGAGACCCGTGCGATCGTCGCGCTGGCCCGGGCCCGGGAGCTGCTCGCCCGGGAGGACACCCTGCTCACCGCCGCGCTGGCCGGCGGCCGGATCACCGCCGACGACCGGCGCCGCCTCGCCGAGCTGGTCGCGAACCAGCGGTACGCCCGCGGCGAGGCCGTCGCCGGACTGCCGGCGGCCGACCGGAACCGCTACCAGGCGCTGGTGGACGGCACCCGCTTCACCGGCCTGCTGTCCCTGGAGGACGCGCTGCTCCGCGCCGACGACGGCCAGCCGGTGGCCACCGAGGAGGACTGGCGCGCGACGGCGGACGCGGCCCTGACCGAGCTGCACGAGTTCGTGCGGGCCACCGCCCGCGACAGTGCCGAACGGGCCACGGCGGACGCGGCCCTGGTGGTCGCCCGCACCGGCGCCGTGCTGGGGCTCGGCCTGATCACGGTGCTCGCCCTGCTCCTCACCTGGACCGGCACCGTCCGCCGGCTGATCGGGCGGCGGGACCCGTCCGCGCTGCCGGCCGGACCCGACCTGACCGAGCACGCCACCCGGGAGCTGTTCCTGCGGCTCACCCAGCGCAACCAGGTGCTGCTGCGCGACCAGCTCACCCTGCTCGACGCGATGGAGCGGCGGGAGTCCTCGGCGGCGGAGACCGGCGACCTGTTCCAGCTCGACAACCTCGCCGTCCGGCTCCGGCGCAACGTCGAGAAGCTGATCATCCTCGGCGGCGCGACGCCGGCCCGGCGTTGGCGGCGGCCGGTGCCGCTGCTCGAGGTGGCGCGCGGCGCGATGGCCGAGGTCGCGGACTACCAGCGGGTGCTGGTCGCACCACACTGGCCCTGGTCCCTCGCCGGGCCCGCCGTCACGCCGGTCGTCCACCTGCTGGCCGAGCTGATCGAGAACGCACTCCGGTGCTCACCGGCGGACACCACGGTGCGGGTCGCCGGGGAGCCCGAGGCGGAGGGCTGCGCCATCGTGGTCACCGACGACGGACCGGGCCTGAGCGTGACCGACCTGGCCGAGGCGAACGAGCTGCTTGCCGACCCGCCCGCCGCCGGCCCGCCCGTCGGCCGGGCCGGGCTCCACGCCGCTGCGCTGCTCGCCGCGCGCTGCGGCGCACAGGTCTCGCTGCGTCCCGGCTCGCGCGGCGGCACGGCGGCGGTCGTGCTGCTCCCCGCCGACGTGGTCACGCCGACCGCGCCGCAGCCGACAACCGCCGGGCCGCAACCCTCTTCGCTGCGGGAGGCAGGTGAGCACGGCGCCGAACTGCCGGTGCCGGCCCAGGGTGGACCACCGCCGCCCCGGCTCGACATCGCCGCCCCCACGCAGATGCCCGCCACGACCGCAGCAGAGGACGACAGATGATTCCCCACAATGGCGCCCCGGACGACCTGGACCGGTCCTCGACGGCGACGAGCGGAGACACACATGCCGACCGCCGGCGACCCTGACGAGGCGTGGTACGACGACGACGCCGGGCTCCTGACCCGGCCGTACGTGGTGACCCGTGCGGCCGGCGTGGAGGACGGCCGGCGGCTCGACCTCATCACCGTGGTCGTGGCCCGGGCCGCGGTTCCGGCGGCCACGCCGCTCTTTCCCGAGCAGGCGCGAATCCTCGAGCTGTGCCAGCGTCCACTGTCGGTGGCGGAGGTCGGCGCGCAACTGGACCTGCCGCTGGGTACGGTTCGGGTACTGCTCGGTGAGCTGCTGGACGCCGGGCTGATCGAGACGCACGTGTCGCCGACGCTGTCCGAGCTGCCGTCCCGGGAGCTGCTCGAAGCGATGCTCACCGGGCTCCAGGCGCTGTGACCGACGGCGTGGGCCGGGGACGCGCGTACGGTGAAGGATCTGAGGGAGAAGAGCACGTGCCGTCATCACCGCCCCAGCCACGGCGGACCGTAGCGGTCATCCTGCTCGACCGGACCGTGGCCCTGGCCGGGCACGCGCGGCGCGCCATCGGCGGCCTCGGGGCCTCGTCCCGGCGTACCCGGGTCCTGCTGGCCGCCGTGCTGGTGGTCCTGGTCGCGACGACGGCCTCCGTCGTCCTGGTCCTGCGGACGCCGGAACGGCTGGCCCCGGTGGCCCTCGATCCGCCGCCGGACGTCGCCCTGCCCACGGACCCCGCGGTCGGTGGGCCCGACCCGCACGCCAGGCCGGCCGCCTCCAGCCCGGCGGCGACGAGGCGGACGACGACTGCGGCGGGCCCGCCAGTCGGCGCGGCGGCCCCGCCGGCGACGGCACCGTCCGCGCGCACCCCGTCAGCGGCGGCGGGGTCGAGCACCCCGGCCGCGTTGCGCGCCGCCTTCGCCATCGAGGAGCGCGCCCTGCTCAGCTACGGGGCCGACGTGACCATCAGCAACGCCGGTCGGACGAGGGTGGCGCACTGGACGCTGGTCATCACGCTGCCTCGGGAATCCCTCGAAGTCTCGTCGGTCAGCGGCGCCCGAGCCACCCGCGCGGGCGCGACCTGGACCTTCGTGCCGGACGAATCGACCGCGGAGGTGGCGGCCGGCAGCTCCGTCCAGGTCACCTTCCGGGTCAGCGGCGCGCCGATCAGCTCGACTCCCACGGCCTGCACCATCGACGGCGCGGCCTGCACCGGCCTGCCCGACTGACGGCTGCCCGCTGGTGCTGTCAGCGGCGCCCGCCCCGGACGGGTGACGCCGACCGCGCAGCCGGCGGGTGCGCCGTGATCGCTGGCTAAGCTCAGCGACGTTGCGTCGCGGCAACGGAACACCAGCTGACCGCTCCGCTCGCACGGCAGTCGCCTGCCTGATCCGGCTGCACGGCGGCGACAGCCGCCGTCGATTCCTCTGGTGGATGCGGAGGGCGTCTGATGGACCCGGGCATGTTCCCGGCTCCGCTCTGGGCCTGGGCCGCGATCGGGGCCGTCATCGCCGTCATGCTCGCGGTGGACGTGCTCTCCCACCGCGACAACCACGTGATCGAGCTGCGGGAAGCGCTGATCTGGAGCGCCGTCTGGATCGCCGCCGGACTGGCCTTCGGCCTGATCGTCTGGGTGGGGTGGGGCGGCGAGCCGGCGGTCGCGTACTACTCCGGCTACCTGCTGGAGAAGGCGCTCTCCGTCGACAACGTCTTCGTCTTCGCGCTGCTGTTCGGCTACTTCCGGGTGCCCGAGGAATACCAGCACAAGGTGTTGTTCTGGGGTGTGATCGGCGCGCTCGCGTTCCGACTGGTCTTCATCTTCGCCGGAGCGGAACTGCTGCACCGGTTGGCCTTCGCCGGGTTCGTGCTCGGGGCGTTCCTGATCTGGACCGGGTGGCGCCTGGCGGTGCGCGGGGAGCCCGACGTCGACCCGGACCGCAACGTCGTGGTCCGGTTCTTCCGGCGGGTGGTGCCGACCGAGCAGCGGTACCACGACGGCCGGTTCACCGTCCGGGTCGACGGCCGGCGGCGGGCGACGCTGCTGCTGGTGGCGCTGGTGGCGATCGAGGCGACCGACGTGGTGTTCGCGATCGACTCCGTGGCGGCGATCCTGGCCATCACCACGAACACCTTCCTGGTCTGGACGGCGACGGCGTTCGCCGTGCTGGGGCTGCGCAGCCTCTACTTCTGTCTGGCCGGACTGCTGCGGCACTTCGGCCACCTGCGTTACGGGCTGGCGGTGCTGCTGGCGTTCGCCGGGACGAAGCTGATCCTGGCCGAGACGCCGGTGGGCACCCTGCCGCTCTGGCTCACCCTGCTGGTGGTGGTGGTGACCCTGTCGGTGTCGATCGGCTGGAGCGTGCTGTCGGCCCGCCGGGACCGGCGCCGCCACGCCGGCGGCTGAGGGACTGGGCGTCGCCTGGCGTAGTGGAAGTCGGCGTGGCCGGGTGGCCGGAACGAGGGCACGACAGCGAACGATCGGTGCCGGTCATGGCCCCTAACCCGGCCGTACCCGGTCCGCCGCCTGCTCCGCGAGCCAGTCGTCGAAGGTGGTGGGTGCTATCCGGGCGTCCGGTCCCGGCAGTAGCACGTTTCCTGCCATGTCCGGGCCGAGGATCGACTCCCAGGTGGGGACGATCTTCATGTCACGTCTCAACGCCTGGTGGGTACGGCGCGCCATGTCCACGAGGTCGTGACGATCGGGGCCGGCCACATCAGGGTGGCGCCCCTGCGGTGGGCCAGCTGCGGCCGCTATGAGGAATTCGGCGACGTCAGCCGGCGCGATCGGCTGGACGAGCAGTGGCGCGAGGTAGGCGGTGCCGTCCCGTTCGGTCCAGCTGGCCACCGTCGCGCCGAAGTCGAAGAACTGGGTGGCGGGCACGATGGTCCACGGCACCGGTCCGGTGGACACCAGGCGTTCCTGCTCGCGCTTGCCCGAATAGTGCGCGGTTCCCGCGATGCGGTGTACCTCGACGATCGAGAGCAACACGTGGTGTCGTACCCCCGCCTGCTGCTCCGCTCTCAGCAGGTTCTGCGTGGTGGTGGCGAAGTACCTCGCCGTGGCTTCGCGGTCGGCGGGCGGCGCGCTGATCGCATCGACGACGACGTCGACGCCGCTCAGGGCCTCGTCCAACCCCCGTCCGGTCAGCAGGTCGACGCCGTGCGACCGGCTGATGGGTACCGGCTCGTGCCCGTGGCGTTGCAGGGCCATCACGGTGAGGGACCCGATGTTGCCGGATGCGCCGGCGACCGCCACCCGCATGGTGCGCTCCTGTCTCAGACCCGGTGCGAGGCGCAGCGGACGGGACAACCAGACGCGGGATCGCCGGCCGTACCTGACGACCCAAGAGCTGGCCGGCGCGCGACAGCGCCTCGATGAGTGGTCGAGCCCGGCGCCCGCCCCACCGCACCCGCTTGCCGAGTGGGCTCGATGCCATGGCAGCGCGGTGGTCGACGGCCTCACGTGAGCTACAGGGTAGGGGCGGTCGAGGTGTCGCGTGGCGCGAATCGGGATGCCCCACCGAATGTGACCCAGGTCACTCAGGATGAACTTTCACCCGCCGGTCACGTCCGGAGCACCTGGATACCTCTCGCGTTCATCCAGGGAGAATGATGCGTTCAATTCGCAAGATATCGGCGCTGGCACTGGTGGTGCTGGGCGTCTCGGCGGTGGCTCCGGGCGGCCCACCGGCGTCGGCGCAGCCCCGGGCCGCGAAGCCGACGACCACACCCACGGTCGCGTCCAAGCCCCGGACGGTCACTCTGCTCACCGGCGACACCGTCCACGTCAGCACCGTGGACGGCCAGACGGCCGTCGGCGTCGTGCCCGGCAAGGGACGGGAACGAATCCCGTTCATCACCCACAGCGCCGGCGAGGACGTGCGGGTCATCCCCGCCGACGCCGTCGGCCTGCTCAACCGGGGCAAGCTCGACGAGCGGCTCTTCGACATCTCGACGTTGGTCGACTTCGGCTACGACGACACCCGGGCCACCCTGCCGCTCATCGTCCAGCACCGCAGCGCCGCCCCCGCCGGCCTCGCCGGCGCCCGGACCACCCGGGAGCTGTCCGGGGCGAGCGCTGTCGCGGAAAGCCGCGCGGACGCGGTGGCCTTCTGGAACTCCGTCACGTCCGCCGCGAGTGGCACCGAGCGGCAACTGCGGGCCGGGTTCGACAAGATCTGGCTCGACGGGCTGCGCCAGCCCACCCTCGATGTCAGCGTCCCGCTGACCGGCGCGCCGCAGGCCTGGCAGGCCGGCTGGACGGGAACGGGGGTGAAGGTCGGTGTGATCGACACGGGCGTCGACCAGACCCACCCCGACCTGGCCGGCCGCGTCGCCGCCGCGGAGAACTTCACCGCCGAACCGGACGCCCTCGACCGGGTCGGCCACGGTACCCACGTCGCCTCCACCATCACCGGCAGCGCGACCGCGTCGCAGGGCCGTCACAAGGGCGTGGCGCCCGGTGCGACCCTCTACAGCGCCAAGGTCTGCATGCAGGAGGGCTGCCCGGAGTCGGCGATCCTGGCCGGCATGACCTGGGCGGCGGAGCAGGGCGTCAAGGTCGCCAACATGAGCCTCGGCGGCCCGGACAGCCCGGGGACCGACCCGATCGAGGCGGCCCTGACCGACCTCACGTCCCGCTACGGTGTGCTCTTCGTCGTCTCCGCGGGCAACAGCGGCCTGGCCGGCGAGTCCACGGTGAGCTCGCCCGGCGGTGTGGCCGAGGCGCTGACCGTGGGCGCCGTGACCAAGACGGGCGAGCTGGCCGAGTTCTCCAGCCGGGGACCGCGCGCGGGCGACGCCGGCATCAAGCCGGACATCACCGCTCCCGGCGTCGGCATCGTCGCCGCCCGCAGCTCGACCTCCGACCTGGCGCCGAACGACGAGAACCCGCAGTACGCCAGCCTCAGCGGCACCTCGATGGCGGCTCCGCACGTGGCCGGCGCGGCGGCGATCCTGGCCCAGCAGCACCCTGACTGGACGCCTGACCGGATCAAGTCCACGCTGATGGCGGCCGCGCAGCCGAACGCCGGCATCGGTGTGTACGAGCAGGGCGCGGGCTTCCTCGACGTCGCCCGGGCGATCCAGCAGACCGTCACGGCGAGCCCGGTCAGCGTCGCCTTCGAGCGGACCACCGCTGCGCAGCAGCACACGATCACGTACGCGAACAGCGGCTCTGCCGCCCTCACCCTGGCCGTCTCCCTCGACGCCAAGGACGCCGAGGGCACCCCGGCGCCGGCCGGCCTGTTCAGCCTCAGCGCCTCCTCGGTGACGGTCCCGGCCGGCGGCACCGCCAGCGTGACCGTCACCGTGCAGGCCGGCGCCGACCTGCCCGACCGCTACTTCGGCGGTGAGGTGACCGCGACCGGCGGCGGCGCGCAGGTGCAGACCCCGGTCGCGCTCGACATCGCCCGGCACCAGCTGTCCCTCAAGCTGGTCGGGCCGGACGGCGGAGCGCCCACGCCCGAGCAGGGCTGGGTGACCGTCCTGACCGACCTGGACCGGCAGACCATCCTGGTGCTCGCCGACCCCGCGGCCACCAGGTACCGGGTCCGCGCGGGCCGCTACCTGGTCCAGACCTACCTGGTGAGCGACGACGACATCACCACGCTGGTCCGCCCGAGCCTCGACCTGACCACGGACCAGGCGCTCACCATGGACGCCCGCCTGGCGAAGCCGATCGCGGTGTCGGTGCCGAATTCGAAGGCCACCGCGGTCCACCAGGAGTTCGGCTGGACGATCCGGACCGAGGAGCCGCAGATCTGGGGCAGCAACGACCTGTACGGCATGCTGATGAACATCCCCTTCGACCACCTGCGGACCGCGCAGATCGGGGCCGGCGAGACGCCCGGCTTCGTCTCCTACGTCAACGGCATGTGGGGCCAGGTGACCCAGGACGGCACCCTGCACAACAGCCCGTACGTCTACCGGGTCTACCTCTACGAGCCGAAGAGGATGATGACCGGGTTGACCCGCAAGCTGCGGGCGGGCGACTTCGCCACGGTCCGCTCCCAGATCAGCGCGGACGTGGCCGGCGTGCCGGTTGCGCGGACCGCGGTCGCGCACGCGCCCGGCAACTCGCCGGTCTACCGCGACGAGCGCAACATCCCGCCGAGCTTCACCTACGACGTGCCGAGCACCATCACCGAGTACTACAACCAGGACAAGCAGGCGGTGTGGCAGTCGACCTCGGCCCAGCTGAGGTACACGTACTACCAGTCGCCGTGGACCAGCTTCCAGCCCGGGCGCACGTACACGGTGAAGTGGGCCAACGCGGTGGCCGGGCCGGTCTTCCCGGAGCCGAACTTCGGCCAGCAGTTCGCCACCCGCTACTGGGGCGACCTGATCGGCGGGCCGGGGCCGCTGCACGGCGACGGCGCCGGGCACATGGGCTTCCGGCACGTTCGCGGCGGCAGCGTACAGGTGAGCCTCTACCGCAACGGGGTCAAGATCGGCGACGCGAACGGGGCGCCCTGGGTGTGGGAGGTGCCTGCGGAGAAGGGTGACTACCGGCTGGCCGCGACCTTCCGCAGCGACCCGGAGTTCACCCTGTCGACGCTGGTCGACGCGGAGTGGACCTTCACGTCCGCGCACGTGGGCGACGGGGACCTGGTGAAGCTGCCGATGACGGCGATCCGGTACACCCCGGAGCTCGACATCGACAACCGGGCGCCGGCCGGCCGGCTGTTCCGGATCCCGGTCTCGCTCGACCGTCAGATCGGGGCGGCACCGGGCCAGACCAGGACCCTGACCGTCGAGGCGTCCTTCGACGACGGCAAGACCTGGCAGCGGCTGACCGTGCGGCGCTCCGGCGAGAAGGCGGTCGCCTGGGTGCGCAACCCGGCCGGCACCGGCTTCGTCTCGCTGCGGGCCGCCGCGACGGACACCAGCGGTAACACGGTCAACCAGACCGTCATCCGCGCCTACCGGTACTGAGGACGGCCCCCGGACGCGGCGCCCGCCGGCGCCGCGTCCGGGGTCACCGGTGCCAGAGCAGCCGGTCGCGGATCCGCCGGGCCATCGGCGAGTCCGTCCCGTCGAGTTCGGCGAGAGCCTCGCTCCACGCCTGCCCGGCCAGGGCCGGGTCGCCGTTGGCCGAGTGGAAGTCGCCGATGGAGACCAGCACCTCCGCGGTGTGGTGGGTGGCCCGGGCGTCGCGGAAGATGTCGATCGCCTGCTGCCAGGTGGCCATCGCGTGCGGCAGGTCGTCGATCATCGAGTACGTGTGCGCCAGCCAGGCCTGGGTGGTGCCCGTCCCGTGCAGGTCGCCGAGGGCCTCGAACTGCCGCCGCGCCTCGACGAACATGCCCAGCGCCTCGGCGTGCCGGCCGAGCCAGCCCTGTGCCCGCGCGATGATCAGCAGGGCGTTGGTGGCGCCCCGCACGTTGCCCTCGGCGCGGAAGAGCGTCCGCGCGGCCTCCGCATGCCGGATCGCCTCGTGGTAGCGCCTCTGGTCCAGCCGGATCTCGGCGATGTTGTTCTCCGCGTGGCCCTGCTCGTTGCGCCGGCCGAGCCGCTCGAAGAGCGCCCGGGCGTGCTGCAGGTGCGACAGCCCGCGGTCCAGATCGGCCAGGAAGTAGCAGGCGCCGGCGAGGCTGCGGTGCAGCAGGGCCTGGGCGGCGGGATCGTCCCCGGTCGCGGCGAGGCCGGTGCTCATCGTTGCCGCCCACTGCCGGAACTGCGCGGTGTCCTGGAAGAAGTTCTGCAGGGCCAACGCGATCTGCCAGGCCGTACGGGGCCGGCCGCGCTCCTTGGCCCGCGCGACGATGGCGGTCAGCACCCGCTGCTCGGCGGCGAACCAGGCCATCGCGTCGGCCCGGCCGGTGAAGCCGCGCCCGGTGACCCCGCGCTCGGACGGCTCCGGCTCCGGCAGCGGCACCTGCGGCTGCAAGGGCAGGTGCGCCGCGTACGCGCTGAGCTGGTAGTAGTCGTAGACCCGCTCGATGGCGGCGTCCCGCTCGGCCGCGTCGTCGTGCTCCTCCCCGAGCTCCACGGCGTAGGCGCGCAGCAGGTCGTGCATCCGCCACCGGCCGTTGCCGGGCTGGACCAGCAGCTGCGAACCCAGCTCGGCGAGCAGGCCGCGGGCGCAGCGCAGGGACAGGCCGCCCAGGGCGGCTGCCGCTTCCGCGCTCAGCTCCCCGGCCGGGTGCAGGGGCAGCAGCCGGAAGAGCCGGGCCGCCTCGGGAGTCAGGGCCCGGTAGGACCAGGAGAAGATCGCCTCCAGGTCGGCGTGGGTGTCCCCGAAGCCGGCCAGCCGGCCGTCGGCCTCGGCCAGCTCGCCGGCGACCGCGGGCAGGCTGAGCCCGGGCCGGCCGACGCTGCGGGTGGCCACCAGCGCCAGGGCCAGCGGCAGCCGGCCACACCGCGCGATGATCTCGTCGACGGCGGCCGGGTCGGCGGCCGCCGCGTCGCCGAGCCGGTGGGTGAGCAGCTCGCGGGCCTCGGCGTGGGTGAGCAGGTCGAGGTGCAGCGGGTGGGCGCCCGCCTGGCCGGCCACGCCGGTGATCCGACGGCGGCTGGTGGCGATGACGAGACTGCCGCCGGTGCCGGGCAGCAGGTGTCGGATCTGGTCCCAGTCGCGGCAGTTGTCGAGCAGGATCAGCATCCGTCGCTCGGCGAGGATGCTGCGGTAGAGGCCGGCCTGGGCGTGCAGCTCGGCCGGGATGGCGGCGGGCGCGACCCCGAGGGACCACAGGAAGCCGCGCAGCGCCTCCGCCGGTGTCATCACCGAGTCGCCGGAGTCGAAACCGCGCAGGTCCGCGTGCAACTGGCCATCGGGGTAGCGGGCGGCCAACTGGTGGGCCAGGTGCACCGCGAGGGTGGTCTTCCCGACGCCGGGCATTCCGTCGATGACCAGCGCGCTGGTCCGCCGGTCCCCGGCCAGCAGCTCCTCAGCGGCGGCCAGGACGTCGCGGCGGCCGGTGAAGTGCGGGTGGTCGGCCGGCAACTGCGCCGGCGGCTCGGCCCGGGTCGGTGGCGACAGCTCCAGCTCGGCGCGTCCGACGCCGCGCCGCGACCCGGAGCCGTCGGCCGGGGCGTCGTGGTCGAGCAGGCTGTCCCGGGCCGCGCGCAGGTCGCCGCCCGGCTGGATGCCGAGTTCGTCGGCGAGCCGGTGTTCGATGTCGGCATAGGCCGCGAGGGCCTCGGCCCGCCGGCCGTCCGCGGCGAGCGCGAGCAGCAGCCGCGCCTGCAGTGCCTCGTCCAGCGGCTCGTATTCGGCGGCCAGCCGGATCGCGGGCAGCACCGCGTGGACGCACCCGGCCCGCAAGGCGGCGTCGGTCGCGGCCCGGACGGCCGCGAACCGCTCGCCGTCGACGGCGACGAACTCCGGATGGGCCCGGCCGCCGGTCCGCAGGCCCGAGGCGCACCGGTCACGCCACAGCGCCAGCGCCTCGCGGTAGAGCGCGACGGCCGGCTCGCCGGAGCTGTCAGCGGCCTGGGCGACCAGCCGCCGGAAGCGCAGCAGGTCGAGCGACTCTCCGTCGATCCGCAGCCGGTATTCGGCGCCGTCGCGGATCAGCACCGAGCCCGCTGCCCGCGTCGGCAGGCCCGGCTCGAAGCGCCGCCGGAGCATCCCGACGTGCCGGTGCACCACGTTGACCGCGCTGGGCGGGGGGTCGGACTCCCAGAGCAGGTCGACGAGTTCGGCGACGCTGACCGCGCCGCCGGCCCGGGCGAGCAGCAGCGCCAGGATCAGCCGCTGCTGCCGGGTACCCAGGTCGATCTCGGACTGGCCGCGCCAGGCCCGCACCGGGCCGAGCACGGCGAAGGAGAGCGGGATGGTCATCTCGATGCGATCCATACAGGGCTGGTTGCCACGATCGCCATAGCATGGCAGGGCCCCCGCCGCCCGACGGGCGCGCCTCGGCAATGTGAGCTTCGACTCAGCGGCCGGATCGCCGGCGACGGAGTCGTCCCTGCTCAGGCCGCCTTGAGACCGGTGCGCAGGGCGCGCAGCGCATAGTGGGTCCGGGACTTCACCGTGCCGATCGGCACTCCCAGCCGGCCCGCGACCTCTTCCGGTGACCGCCCGACCAGGTAGACCTCGGAGAGCAGACTGCGCTGCGCCGGGCTGAGCCGGCTGAGCGCGTGCCGGATGGCGTACGACGCCAGTGCGCTGCCGGTGGTGTCGTCACCGGCGGGGATCCAGGTCATGTCGACGAGATGGACCTCGGCCGGGCGGCCCCGCCGCAGCCGGACCCCGTCGATGACGAGCCGCCGGGCGACGGTGCAGAGCCACCGACGGGCCGCATCGGGCTCGGCCGGCACCGAGTCGAGGTGCCGCCAGGTCCGCAGCATCGTCTCCTGGAGCAGATCCTCGGCGGTCTGCCGCTGACCGTGGGTCAGCACGAGCAGGAGACGCAGCACGGCACGGGCGTGGTCCGCGTGCAGCGCGGTCATGCGCTCAGCCCGGCCGACCGGTGAGTCGTCGAGTGCCCGGAGCACCATATTTCCCCCACAGGCAGGAGCAACGGTGAATGAGGCACGAGCCTAGGGACGATCGATGCGAATAAACTGACGCGTAAGTGCGGATCGAGTGCCGTCGCCGATCGCAATCGGTCACGGACGCGACGTGACCGCCGGGAGCAGGTCGGCCAGCCGCCGACCGGTCCGGGTCTGCGGGTACGGGATCAGGGCCGGCAGCGCAGGGCGTCGCCGTGGCCGGCGAAGGGCAGCGCAGCCTCGCCCGGCCCCGGCTCGATCATCGGGTGGTACTCGGCGTCGGCTGGCAGCCCCCGGTGCGCCGGTCAGCCGGTGCCCGGTGGAACTGCCGGCAGCGCAGCTCCGCGGCGGCGCGTTCGGCCGGGCTGTCGTGCTCCTCGCCGAGCTCCGTGGCGTAGGCCAGCAGCAGGGCGTGGGTGCGGTAGCGGCCCGGCAGGTCCTCGCTGATCAGGTGCGCGCGGCTCAGCTCGCCGATCAGCGCCCGCCCGGTCCGCAGCGGGACGCCGGCCAGGTCCGCCGCCCCGGCGATCGAGATGTCGGGACCGGGATGGATCGGCAGCAGCCGGAAGAGCCGGGCAGCCGGGGCGGAGAGTGCCTGGTAGGACCAGGAGAAGACGGCACGCAGGCCGGTCTGCGGGTCGTCGCCGTCGAAGCCGTCCAGGCTCTCGGGCGCCTGGGCCAGCTCGGCGGCGATCTGTGCCGGTGGTGTCGGCGGCAGGCTCGCCATGCGGGCGGCCACCACGGCCAGCGCGAGCGGCAGCCGCCCGCAGCTGGCGATGATGGCGTCGATCGCGGCCGGGTCCGCCGCAACGCCGCCGGCGCCGAGCGGCGGCAGGAGCGCCGCCCGGGCCTCGTCGACGCTCGGCAGGCCGACCGGCAGCGGGTGGGCGCCGGCCGTGGTCAGCAGGGTGCTGAGCCGGCTCCGGCTGGTGACGATCACCAGACAGCCGGGGCTGCCCGGCAGCAGGTGCCGGATCTGCTCGGCGTCCCGGCAGTTGTCGAGCAGGATCAGCAGGCGCCGGCCGGCGAGCCTGCTGCGGTACATCCCCGCCTGGGCGTGCAGCTCGGCGGGAATGCCCTCCTGGGGCACCCCGAGCGAGCCGAGGAAGCCGCGCAGCGCCTCGGTCGGGCTCATCGCGGGCTCCCGGCCGTCGTATCCGCGCAGGTCGACATAGAGCTGCCCGTCCGGGTAGCCGGCGGCGAACCCGTGGGCGAGGTGGACGGCGAGGGCGGTCTTGCCGATCCCGGGCATGCCGTCGATCGCGAGCACCGCCGGCCCGCCCGGGCGCGCGACCGCCGCGCGGGCCTCGGCGACGAGGTCGTCCCGGCCGCTGAAGAAGGGCAGGTCCGGCGGTAGCTGCGCGGGCCGGGGAAACGGCGACGGCGATTCGGTACGCGCCGGCTGGGTGCGCTGGTGCAGCAGCCGGTCGTACGCCTCCCGCAGCTCGTCGCCCGGATCGACGCCCAGGTCGTCGGCGAGCCGGCGGCGCACCACCCGGTACATCTCGACGGCTTCCGCCTGGCGGCCGTCGGCGGCGAGCGCCAGCAGCAACCGGCTCTGCAACGACTCGTCGAGCGGGTGCTGCTCGGCGGCCTGCCGCAACGGCGCCAGCACCGCGCTCATCCGGCCGCAGCGCTCGGCGGCGTCGGCGGCCTCGCGCACGGCCTGGGCGCGTTCGGCCTCCACGGCGAGGAACGCGGGATGCAGGCGGGAGGCCGGTTCCAGGCCCGCGGCGCACCGGCCGCGCCACAGCCGCAGCCCGTCGAGGGAATGCCGCAGCGCCGACTCGGGGTCGCCGTCCTGCAGGCTGCGGCCCGCCAGCCGGCTCAGCGACCGGAACTTCAGCAGGTCGAGGGACTCCTCGTCGGCGCGCAACCGATAGCCCGAGAGCTCCCGGAGGATGTGCCGGCCCGCCGACCGGGTGGGCAGGCCGGGCTCGAGCAGGCGCCGGAGCACCCCGACGTGCCGGTGCACGACGTTCGCGGCGCTGGCCGGGGCCTCGTCGTCCCAGAGCAGGTCGACCAGCTCGGCCAGGGAGACCGGTGCACCGGCCCGGGCCAGCAGCAACGCGAGCACCAGGCGCTGCTGGCGGGCCCCCAGATGCAGCTCGGCGCCGGCGCGGACGACCCTGAGCGAGCCGAGCACCGAGAAACCGATCGTCTCACCCGCCTCCGCCCGCACGCCGGCAACGGTAACCGGCGATCCGTCACCCGCACCTTTCGGCCACCGGGCTCCGGGACGGCGACCGGGCGTCCTCAGGTCGGGGAGTTCAAGCGAGGCCAAGAGGCGCTGTCCCCTACCGCCAGGTCACCCGGCTACCGACGCTCGCCGGCGTCCGTCTCCGCCCACAGCGCCTCGACGTCCATCGGCTGATCGCCGGCAGGAACGGGGTCTGGGGCGGAGTCCACAGAAGGGCCAGCGAACCACCGCCGTGACGACGGAGGCATCAGCAGCAACACGGCGATGACCAGGGCTGCCACCATGTTGCCGGCCCGCAACCAGCCGATCCCGGCGTGCTCGAGAAGGCCGAACACCAGGTTGCCGGCCATCGCCAGCACGACGATGCCCTGCGCCCAGGGGCTCCCCCGCCACAGACCGTGGATCAACCCGGCGGCAATGGCAGTGGCGATCAGGCTGGCGGTGACGCTGGCGGCGTCCGTCCATGGTCCCTGAGCGATGACGATGGCGTAGCCCACGATCAGGACCGCCAGCGCCGCCAACACCGGGCCCGGCGGGCGACGTGCAGGGGCTCCGCCGTGTCCAGCGCGGCGGCGTATCCCGGGTCTGCAGCCGCGGATGCCTGACGGTTTCGTCGCCATGTTGCTCAGCCTTCCACCTACCTGGACGGAGCTGTTACGGATCCAGTACGTCCGTCGGCCACGCCCCGGTCGCCCGGAACACCTCCATGCAGCAGCCGAAACCAGTCCGTTCGGCTCTGGTGAAACCACGTCTGACCTGGTCCGCTGAGGGATAGGACCACTCGGTTGGTCATCTGGACCGGAATCGAGACCGGCATGGACAACATCTATCTCCCTCGAAATGCTCGCCGCCTGAGCTGCGCCCTCCTGGTCAGCGTCGTCACCCTGCTGGCGTTCGCCGGGGCGGCGCCGGCCTCCGACCGCACCACCGCCGCCCCGGCCACCGCCGCCGGCACGACGGCGGCCGCGGGGACGGGCCCGTCGCCCGGCACGTTCACCGGACTGGGCTTCGACGCCTGCACCGCCCCATCGTCGGCGACCATGCAGGCGTGGCTCGCGGCCTCGCCCTACCGGGCGGTCATCATCTACTTCGGCGGTGTCAACCGCGCGTGCACGCAGCCCAACCTGACCCCCTCGTGGGTCGCCGCGCAGCAGGCGGCGGGTTGGCATCTCGTGCCGATCTATCTCGGGTTGCAGGCACCGTGCACGACGTCCACCAAGCGCTATCTCATCGACGCGGCGAACGCGGCGGCGCAGGGACGCACCCAGGCGGACGACGCGGTCGCACAGGCGAAGGCGCTGGGCCTGGCGCCGGAGAGCGCACTCATCTTCGACATGGAGGCTTACCGGACGGACGATTCGGCCTGTCGCTCCGCGGTGCTCGCGTTCATGAGCGCCTGGACGGCGCGGCTGCACGACCTCGGCTACCTCTCCGGCTTCTACAGCAGCATGGCCTCGGGCGTCGCCGACCAGGTCGCGGCCTACCACACCCCCGGCTACGTCCGCCCCGACTACCTGGACTTCGCCCGTTGGGACGGAGTCGCCACCGTGTCCGACCCGGCGATCCCCAGCTCGTACTGGTCTCCCCAGCGACGGATGAAGCAGTACCGAGGCGACCACAACGAGACGTGGGGCGGGGTGACGATCAACATCGACAACGATTACCTCGACGTCGCTCCCATTCCGGCGACTCCCTTCGGGGACTTCAACGGCAACGGCTGGTCCGACCTGCTGAGCCGCCAGCCCTCCACGGGCAACCTCTATCTCTACCCCGGCAACGGGACGTCCCTCGGTATCCGCACGACCATCAGCACGGGATGGAACGGCATGGACGTCATCGTCCGGACGGACTTCACCGGGGACGGTCACGGAGACCTCATCGCCCGCGACAAGGCGACCGGCTACCTGTGGCTGTATCCGCGCACGCCGTCGGGGTGGGGCAGTCGGATCCGCCTCGGTACCGGCTGGAACTCGATGCGCGAGATCACCCCCGCCAACGACTTCAACCGGGACGGCTACCGGGACGTGCTCGCCGTGCAGGTCTCCACCGGATACCTGTACCTGTACCCGGGCCGGGGCACGTCGTTCGGTCCGCGGACGAGTCTCGGAACCGGCTGGAACACCATGGACGAACTCGCCGGGATCGGCGACTTCAACCGCGACGGCTACCAGGACCTCCTCGCCCGGCAGAAGTCCACCGGCAACCTCTTCCTCTACCCGGGACGGGCCGGCGGGCTCGGTACGAGGCTGCAGGTCGGCACCGCGTGGAACAGCATGCGTGACCTCGTCGGCGTCGGTGACTTCAACCGCGACGGCTACCCGGACCTGCTCGCCATCGAGAAGTCCACGAGCTACCTGTACTTCTACCGCGGTCAGGGCACGAGCTTCGCCGCCAGAATCCGGCTCGGTGTGAGCTGGGGCGGGATGCAACCCCTGCTGTGAGGTACGGCCGTCCGCGAGCGGCGGCATCGAGCGTCGGCGCCGGACGCTGCGAGCCCGTCAGCGGGCAGGGCGCGCGGACCGGCCGACCCCGACCGGCCCACATGACCGCCCAGGCTCGCCGGATATGAGGCAGCCTCACTCAGCCAGGTGTTTTCGACCTCCGTGTCCTGTTCCGTCACTCAGTGCCCCGACTCTTTGAGCCTCGATGTCCTGTTCAGCCAGTCAAGGTCCTGATGTCCTGTTTGGTATGTCTATGACCCGAAATTCGAATATGCAGATAGTGGTACATCCACAAACCGTTTGATTGGTCAATCAGGACATATCCCCTGTCAGCGGACTCGTAGCCTCGACCGGTGCCCTTTCGCATCTCCTTCGATGGACTCCCCCGTCGCCCGCAGTTCGCTTCGCCAATCCTCCCGTCCGGACCCGTTCGACCGGTGTTCGTCGATGCCACCGGGACCCGCCGCCGACGGATCGGACGGGCGGGAGTGATGGTCGCCCTCGCGTCGCTGACGTACCTGCCGATGGCCGGGAGCGGCCTGCTGCCCGGTCCGCCGGCGCCGGCGCAACCCGGGCCGCTCACGGTCGGCGGCGTTCTACTCGATCGCGGCGGACGCCCGCCGGCCAGCACACCAGCGCCACTCGACGCCGCGTACCCACAGAGGACCGAGCGGCCTTCGGACACGGTGGACCGGCCACCGCGTCCCGCCCGTCAGGAGCGGGAGCCCAACGAGCCGGACCTGCCAGCCCAGGCACTCGATCCCGCACCCGACCGGCCCGAATCCGACGCGCCCTGGACCGCCCAGAGCATCGACCCGGCACCGGTCAGGCCCTCGCCGGCCCTGCCCGTTCCCGGCCCGGAGCCGACGCCGTCGACCCCCGAAAGCAGCGCACCGGCGCCGGTCACGGCCTCGCCGGCCCTGCCCGTTCCCGGCCCGGAGCCGCTCGGATGACCGTTCGGAGCCGCCCTCGCACCAGCGGCCCACCCGGGCGGCGCAGGTCCGGCCGCCCCGGTCTGTGGACCGGCCGGTTCGTCTGCGCGTCCCTGTTGACGGTGGTCGTGTGTGTGCTCCTGGTCGAGGCGTACGCGAATGCGGGATTCAGACCCGACCACGTGGGCGAGTCCGAGGACCAGCTCACCGTTCCGACCGACATCCTGCGCGGCGGCCCGGTCCTCGACGTGCGGGGCGAGCAACCCCGGTCCTACCGGATGCCCGCGAAGACCATCGCTCTCACCTTCGACGACGGGCCCGATCCCACCTGGACCCCCAGGGTGCTCGACGTCCTGCGGCGGCACCGGGCCAGGGCCACGTTCTTCGTGATCGGTTCGCAGTCGGCCAGGCACCGGGACCTGGCCCGGCGGACCGTCGCGGAGGGACACGAGCTCGGCGTGCACACGTTCACCCACCCGGACGTGAGCGCGCTGCCGAGCTGGCGGCAGCGGATGGAGTACGCACAGACCCAGATGGCGATCGTGGACGCAGCCGGCGTACGGACCAGCCTCCTGCGGTTTCCCTACTCGTCGCTGCCCAGCGCCGTCGACGACTCGAACTGGCCGGTCATCCGGGCGGCCGCCCGACTCGGCTACCTGACCGTGGTGAACGACGTCGACAGCCGGGACTGGGCCCGCCCCGGCGTGGACGCGATCGTGCGGAACATGACGCCGGCGGAGGGTGCGGGTGCCGTGGTACTGCTGCACGACGCCGGCGGCGACCGGTCGCAGACCATCGCCGCACTGGACAGGTTCATTCCCCTGATGCAGGCACGGGGCTACACCTTCACCACGGTGAGCGAGGGGATGAACCGGGCGCGGCCGGGCGCGGAAGGCTTCGTCGGCAACGTCCGGGCGTCGACCGCGGACCGCTGGCAGGCGGCCCCGGTCCGCTGGGCGATCGTGCTGGCCGATTCGATCCTGCGAGGTCTGGCCGTCCTCTTCGTGGTGGTCGGGGCGCTCATGCTGGCCCGGACGCTGCTGCTGGTCCTGCTCGCCCGCAAACTCGCGCGGCGACGGCGGGTGCACCGCTGGCCCTGGGGGGTCACCACCGCACCGGTGTCGGTGATCGTGCCCGCCTACAACGAACGGGCCGGCATCGTTGCCACGGTTCGTTCGCTGGCCGCCAACGACCACCCGGGCATCGAGGTGATCGTGGTCGACGACGGTTCGACCGACGGTACGGCCGACCTCGTTGACGCGCTCGGCCTCGACACCGTGCGGGTCATCCGCAAGCCCAACGGAGGCAAGGCGAGCGCCCTCAACACCGGGCTCCTGTACGCCTCGCACGACATCATCGTGACCGTCGACGCGGACACCGTCTTCGAGCCGGACGCGATCCGCAGGCTGGTCGAACCGTTCACCGATCCGCGGATCGGCGCGGTGGCCGGCAACGTCAAGGTCACCAATCGGCACGGGATGCTCGGCCAGTGGCAGCACATCGAGTACGTCATCGGCTTCAGCCTGGACCGCCGGTTCTACGAGACGCTCGGCTGCATACCGACGGTGCCGGGGGCGATCGCCGCCTTCCGCCGGGGCGCCCTGACGGGTGTCGGTGGGCTGAGCGGCGACACGCTGGCCGAGGACACCGACGTCACCATGGCGGTCCTCCGTGCCGGCTGGCGGGTGGTGTACCAGGACCGCGCCCGCGCCTGGACGGAGGCGCCCGCGTCGCTGGGCGACCTCTGGCGACAGCGCTGCCGGTGGAGCTACGGCACCCTGCAGGCGATGTGGAAGCACCGGAGCGCGGTGTTCGACCGCGGCGCCTCGGGCCGCTTCGGCCGCTTCGGCCTGCCCATGCTCGCCCTCTTCGGCGTGGTACTGCCCCTGCTCGGTCCGGTGCTCGACCTGCTCGCCCTGTACGGGCTCTTCTTCATGGACACGAAGACGACGGCCGTGGCGTGGGTCGCGATGCTGGTCGTGCAGGCCCTGACCGCGGCGGTGGCCTTCCGGCTCGACGGGGAACCGCTGCGCCCGCTGCTCACCCTGCCGATTCAGCAGTTCGCCTACCGCCAGCTCATGTACCTGGTACTGGCCCGGTCCGTGGTGACGGCGGTGACCGGCTCCCGCCTGGGCTGGCGCAAGGTCAAGCGCGCCGGCGACGTCGTGCAGCACCGTGCCGCGCCACCCGCGTCAACGGACGATGGCGCGGGAGGACACCCGGTCCGGGACCGCTGGTTCGACACGCTACGGGCCGTGGCGCTGGGCCGCGTCGTCGTGTACCACATGTTCGGCGCCGCCTGGCTGAGCTTCGTCTTCCCCGCCATGGGGGTGATGTTCGCCCTGGGCGGTTCGCTGATGGCCGCCTCGCTGGACCGGTCGCCGGACCGGGCGGTCATCAGCCGCCTGCGCCGCCTGCTGCCGGCGCTGTGCGCGATGGGGCTCGTGCTGGTGCCCGTGATGGTCTGGCACGGCTGGTCCGACCGGCCGGCCTGGCCGGCGCTGTTGAGCTGGCTGGTTCCGGTGGTGCAGCCGCCGGGCAACGAGTGGGCGGCGGACGTGACGGGGGTGCTGTGGTACCTCGTGGCGTACCTGTGGCTGGTGCTGCTCTCCCCCGTGCTGCTCGCGGTGTACCGGCGGTGGCCGGTCGGGTCCGTACTCGTCCCGCTGGCCGCCGTGGTGGTGCTGCAGACGGCCGACCCGTCACCCGGCGGGCCGGTCGGGTCGGCGCTGACCGACCTGGCCACGTTCGGCGCCTGCTGGTTGGTGGGTTTCGCGCACCGCGACGGCCGGCTGCGGCGGCTTCCGCTGTCGGCGCTGCTGGCCGCCGCAGCCGGGTGCCTGGGGTTCGCGCTCGGCTGGCTCGCCTCCCACCCCGACGGGGGCCTGGACCTCAACGACATCCCCGTCGCCCAGGCGTTCTGGTCGCTGGCCTTCGTGCTGGTCCTGCTCCGGGTCACGCCCCCGATGGGCTGGCTGACCCGGATCCGGCCGCTCGACCGGGTGGTGACGGCGTTGAACAGCCGGGCCCTGACCATCTACCTCTGGCACAACGCCGCCATCGCGGTCTGCTTCGCCGTCGGCGACTCCATGGGCCTCTGGCGGGTGGGCCAGGTGGGCTACCTGGCGGTGGCCCTGGTGATCCTCGCCGGTGTGGTGCTGACCCTGGGCTGGATCGAGGACGTCAGCGCCCGGCGTCGGCCCCGGCTGCTGCCCTGGGCACGTCCCACGAGGGCGCCCGGCCCCTCTCAGTCCGGCGGAGAGCACCCGGGCGGCGTCACCGCGACGGACGTTCGGCGGCAGGAGGCGGCGGCCATGCGGTGACCAGGCGACAGGTACGTCTCAAACACGCGAAAACGTAACATTCAATTCGATTTTGTCGTATTATTGACTCATGTCGGCGAGCCTCCCCCGCCACAGTTCCGGGGGGCCGACAACGGGGGGCCGACACGTCCGCAACGACGACGGCGGATGGTTCCCCGGCGGGTGAGACGCCGCCGCGAGCCGACCGGACACGGACACGATCCATCCGGACGGCCGCGAGCGGGAAGACGGTGACTTGGGTGGTCACCACGGCCGGCACGGGCCTTCGCCCTCCTACGGGGCCCGTGCCGGCCACCTACAGGGCGGGCGTCCCCGACACCGGGGCGTCGACTCACCCCGCGCCGAGGGCCGAGAGGAGACAGGATGTCGTATCCGCCGAACACGCCGACCGAGCGGGCACTGTGGAACGCCGTGGTGGACGGGGTCCGCGCGGCCGGCGCATCGGATCGGGCGGGTTTCGAAGTGGCGGTCAGCCGCCTGCGCCGCCTGCCCCGGCCGTGGACGGACCAGGTCCTCGACCACACCGCCGAACTACTGGCCGAGGAAATCGGCCCGCCCGGGTCTGTCCACTGGCCGCTCCCGGTGCCGCCGGGTGCCGGGCTCGCGTCATGGGCACGGGCGGACCCGAGCCTGCTCGCCCTCCTCTCCCGGCGCGACCATCGACGACCGGCGGCGACGCCCAGCGACCCGGAAGAGACGACCCGTCGACTGCTGTTGATCACACACCTGGCCCTCGTGGCGCAGGTCGGGGTCGGCGCCTTTCTCGATGTGGCCCTGGTCGGCGCCGGCCGGTCCTCCCGGCCGCCGTCCGGACTGGTCCCGCACTGCCGGCTCGGACGCTGACCAGAGACCGTCCTGCTGTCGCAGATCGGGGGCTGCGGGAGCGGGCGGTCAGCCGGTGCGGCGGGAGCGGGCCAGACCCAGCCCGCCGAGGCCCATGGCGATCAGCCCCACCACCAGGGCCACGAAGCCGCCGACGATTCCGCCCCCGGTACCGGGACCGCCATCGGCGCCGGCCACCACAAGCCCGCCGATGACCGCGCCGGCCAGTCCCGCAGCCAGGGCCACGATGGGCTTCCTCCTCCCGGTGCCGGTGCCGATACGACCGGCGGAGCGGGCCAGAGCCAGCCCACCGATGACCACGCCGACCAGCCCCAGCAGCGCGGCCACCAGGGACCAGAGACGCCCGGCGGTCAAGGTGTAGGAATCGACGGCGGCTGGCTGGACCAGGACGTGCGCGGCCGACGGTGTGGCAGGCCCGAAATCTCCGAGCATGGCGGCTTCGGCGGCGGCAAGCAGGTGACGGACGGACATGAGGTGCTCCGTTTCCTCTGATGACTGACGTCGCCTGATCCTGTCCGCTGGACCCACCGCCGGTCGTCCTGCGGACGCAGGCAAATCGCGCTGCCGCCGATGCCGTAGCCGGCTACCGCGGATGCCGCAGGCGCCGCGAAGGTACTGCGGACGCGGTACACGCCACTCGTCCGCGAGCGGGATTCGCTCGCAGCGGCGTCCGGCTAGGGTGCGCGCATGGACAGAGGACGGTTCGGTGTCCCGGCCGCGGTCCGAGACTGGGTGATCGCCGTCGGCGTGGCGGCGGCGCTGCTGGCCGCCGGGCTGTCCGGACAGCAGCCCGCCACGAACGTCGACCTGCTCGGCTACGCGCTGTTGGCGGCGGGTGGTCTGGCGCTGGCCGCGCGTCGCCGGGCTCCGGTTCCCGTGCTGGCCGTGACCGGGTTGTGCGCGGTGGGTTACCAGGCGGCCGGTTTCGACGTGCCTGCCGTCGCGTATCTGTTCGCGGTGTACGCAGCCGTGCGGGCGGGACACCGCATCATCACGGTGGCGGCGAGCGTGACCCTGCTGGCCGCTCTCCCCCTGGCGGCCCTGGCTTCGGGCCTGCACGACACGGGCGAGGCGTTCGCGCAGGCCCGCGGCGCCCTCGAAATCGCCTGGCTGATCGCTGCCGGCGCCGCCGGGGAGGCGCTGCGGCAGGCCGAGCGGCGCGCGGACGAAGCCGAGCGCACCCGGGAGGAGACCGCACGGCGTCGCGCCGATGAACAGCGGCTGCACATCGCGCGGGAGCTGCACGATTCGCTCACCCACCAGATCTCGGTCATCAAGGTGCAGGCCGAAGTCGCCGTCCACGTGGCCCGCAAGCGGGGTGAACCGGTGCCGGAGGCCCTGCTGGCGATCCGGGAGGCCGGTCGTGAGGCGGCCCGGGAGCTGCGAGCGACCCTGGAGGCGCTGCGCGACGACGACACCACCCCGCCGCACGGACTCGACCACATACCGGAGCTGGTGGAGCGGGCTGGCAGGACCGGCCTGGAGGCGACGCTGACGATCGAGGGACAGCGACACGACGTGCCGGCCGCGGTGGGCCGGACCGCCTACCGGATCGTTCAGGAGTCGCTGACCAACATCGCCCGTCACGCCGCCGCGGCTACCGCGTCGGTCCGGATCGACTGCCGCCCGGACGTCCTCGCCATACAGGTAGATGACGACGGCAAGGCCACGCCGGACACCGCGCCGATGCCCGGTGTCGGGCTGCTCGGGATGCGCGAACGAGTCACCGCCCTCGGCGGCCGCCTGCGCGCGGAGCCGCGCAGCGAGGGCGGCTTCACCGTCCGGGCCGAACTCCCCGTGGACCAGACGTCATGATCCGGGTCCTGCTGGTCGACGACCAGCCGCTCATTCGCAGCGGGTTCCGCGCGCTACTCGACCTTGAGGACGACATAGAGGTGGTGGCCGAGGCCGCCGACGGGAGCGAGTGCCTGGCGCTGGCCAGGGAACACCTGCCCGACATCGCGCTCATCGACATTCAGATGCCGGTCGTCAACGGCATCGAGGCGACCCGGCGCATCGCCGCGGACCCGACCCTGGCCCGGGTACACGTCGTCATCCTGACCAACTACGGCTTGGACGAATACGTCTTCAACGCGCTGCGCGCCGGCGCGGCCGGATTCCTCGTCAAGGACATCCACCCGGAAGACTTCCTCCATTCCGTACGCGTCGCCGCGCGCGGCGACGCCCTGCTCGCACCGTCGATCACCCGCCGGCTGATCAACCGGTACGTCAACCAGCCGCTCCACACCGCCGCCGACAGCGGGCTGGACGAGCTGACCAGCCGCGAACGCGAGGCCGTCGCCCTGGTCGCCCAGGGCCTGTCCAACGACCAGATCGCCGGACGCATGGTGATCAGCCCGCTGACCGCGAAAACCCACATCAACCGAGCCATGACCAAGCTCCACGCCCGTGACCGCGCCCAACTCGTGGTCCTCGCCTATGAATCCGGCCTGGCAACCCCGCGCAACTCCTGACATCCACGGCGGGGGTGCAGGCCCGCCAGCCGATGATCCGCTTACTGAACGTGCCGGGCCTTCATCAGAATCGTGATCACCATCCTGTCGGCGGCCTGACAGCTTCGCGGTCCAGCAGCCCGCCGGCTCCAGCGTGAGACCGTCATGTTCCTTTCGGGGACGGCGGGCCGGCCGGACTCCTCGGCCAGATAGCCGGCGGTGTGGTCGGCGTCGCGACGCCGGCGTGGGACACCGCTGCGCGGCGTGCCCCCGCTCGGCACACCAGCCCTTCGGGGTCACCCCGCAGCGGGACTCGATGGCCGCTGCTCAGGCGGTCTGCGTACGCACCCAGTCGAGAACGGGCTGGGCGACCTCGCGCCAACCACTGTCGAAGACGAGCGAGTGCCCGCGATCGTCGAACTTCCGGTACTCGGTGTTGCCGCCCGGGCGGTAGAGCTCGGCCGCCTGCCGCGCCACCACCTCGGGGATGGTGTGATCCCGGCCACCGCCGATGATCAGAAGTGGCCCCCGGTTGCGGTCGTCGAGGTCGACCGCAACCGGGGACGCCGGGTCCTTCTTCGCCGCCGTCAGGTCGAAGATCGGCCGGCCCGGGCCGGGAATCGCCCAGCGGTCGTAGAGCTGGTCGGACTCCTCGCGGCTGATCGCGTTACCGAAGCGGTACCGGAACTGGCGGCGGCTGAGCATCACCGCGCGGTCGCGGTTGGCCTTGCGGCGGAGCACCGGCAACGCCGACCAGACCTGTGCGAACGGCAGCGCCTTGACGCCCTTGATCGGCGCCGGGTCGATCGCCACCGCAGCCTGGGCGGCGCCCGAGGCGAGCAGCTTCTGGGCGATGAGCCCACCGAACGAGTGCCCGATCACGATCGGCGGCTCGCCGTGCCGCGCGATCCGCGTGAAGTGGTCGGCGATGTCACGGACGCCGTAACCGGCGACACGCTGCGGCTGCTGCCGCGTCTGGGTGACGGTCTCGCCGTCACCGGGCCAGCCCGGCGCCTCCGCCGCAAACCCGGCTGAGCGGAAGAGGTCGAGCCATGGGTCCCAGGCGCGGGGGTGGATCCAGAGGCCGTGCACGAAGAGAACGCGGGTCGCCACGAGTGCTCCTACGAAGATCAGGAGAAAGAACGATCGTTCTTCCTTGGCCTACAAGATAGGCACGCTCCCCGCCCTCCAGCAAGTCATGGACGAGGGAGAGAAAGAACGGTCGGTCTGGGGTGTAGGATGCAACGATGGTGAGTACCCGGCGATCGGCGCCCCGCGACCATCTCCTCGCAACCGCGAGCCGCCTGTTCTACAACGACGGCATCAACAGCGTCGGGGTCGACCGCGTCCTCCAGGAGGCCGGAGTCACCCGCGCCACGCTCTACCGCCACTTCGCCGGCAAGGAGGCGCTCGTCGTGGCGTACCTCGAACGCGAGGACCAGATGATCCGGGAACTTTGGAACGAGGGGCTCGGCCGCGCCGTCTCTGCCGACCACGCAATCGAGATGGCCATCGAGGGGATCGCCGACGACGCCTACCGGCACCACACGCGCGGCTGCCCGTTCATCAAGGCGGCCGGCGAGTTCCCCGACCCGAGGAGCTCGGTGCGCCAGGTGATCAACAAGCACCGCGCCTGGTTCCACACCGAGTTGCGGCGCCTGCTCGCCGAGGCCGGCCGCGACGAGGTTGACACCAAGGCCGAGACCCTCGCCATGCTGCGCGACGCCCTCATGGTCGGCTGCTTCCTCGACGATCCCGACGTCACCCGCCGCACGTTCGTCCGCAATGCACGCTGGGCGGCCGGCCTGCGCTGAACGGGAGGCCGGCGCAGCACCCCAACTCATCGGTCGCAGTGGTCAGGAGACCGCGGCCTTCACCAGCTCGACGACCTTCTTCTCCACCGCGGGGCTCCACTTCTGCAGCGCGTACGCCACCGGCCACAGGTCTCCGTCGTCGAGGTTGGCCGTGTCCTGGAAGCCCAGGGTCGAGTACCGGTAGTTGAACTTGCCCGAGTCCTGGAAGAAGACGACAACCTTGCCGTCCGCGTTCACGTAGGCAGGCATCCCGTACCAGGTCTTTGGTGACAGTCCCGGCGCGGTAGCGGTCACCGTCGCATGCACGCGCTCGGCGAGGGCACGATCTTCCGGCGCCATCTGCGCGATCCTGTCGAGGACCGCTTGCAGCTCGTCGGCCTTCTTGGCCCCCTTCTTGCCTTCGGCGCGCAGCTCGGCGGCGCGCTCCTTCATCGCGGCGCGCTCCTCAGCGCTGAAGCCGTCGGACACGGTGGTGGAATTGTTCGTGGACACTCTCGGGCTCCCCTTTGCCGTAAACGCTCGGCGTGATGCCGGCTACCTGGGAAAAGGCTAGGGCCCGACGACACCCTGGCGCTTCTCGATTCCTGACCAGATGGCAGGCCCGGACAAGGCGTTCGAGTAGCCAAGATCCCGTTGATGACCTGCCGGTGATCCCGCCACCGCCCCCGCGACCCACCAGGCTCGGGAAGCAGCGGCGCGATCACCGCCCACGCCTCGTCGGTCAACGCCCTAGCGGGCCGCCCGCTTCTGGAACGAGTGCTTCGCCCACAGGTAGGACAGCAGCGAGATCACCGCGCACCAGCCCAGCGCGATTGGCGCGCTGTTCCCGATTCCCGAGCCGAGCAGCAGTCCGCGCAGCGTCTCGGTCACCGGCGTGAACGGCTGATGGTCGGCGAACCACCGCAGGCCGGCGGGCATGGTGTCGGTGGGCACGAAACCGCTGCCCAGGAACGGTAGGAGAATCAGGAACATCGGCAGGTTGCTGGCGGTCTCGACGCTGTCGCTGACGAGGCCGAGCGCGACCGACAGCCAGATCAGCGCGAACGCGATCGCGGCGAGCATGCCGGCGGCGGCGAGCCACTCGACCGGGGCGGCGGTGGGACGGAAGCCGATGGCCAGTGCGACGCCGAGCATGACGGCGATGCAGAGCATGGTCTGTATCAAGCTGCCGAGGACGTGTCCGGTCAGGACGGATGCCCGGGAGATGGCCATGGTGCGGAAGCGGTCGACGATGCCTTCGGTCATGTCCATCGCGATCGAGATGGCGGTTCCCTGGGCGGCCCCCGACACGGCGAACAGCAGCATGCCGGGAACCAGGTAGTTGATGTAGGCGCCGCGGTCGCCGCTCCCGCCGCCTGGAAGTCCGGCGCCGAGGGTCCCGCCGAACACGTAGACGAACAGCAGCAGCATGACAACGGGGAGACCGATCAGCATCGCGGTCAGCGAGGGATAGCGCTGGATGTGGCGGATCTGTCGGCGGAGCATGGTCGCCGAGTCGGTCAGGGTGTAGGCGAGGCTGGTCATCGGTGTCCCTCGGTGTTGTCGTGTCCTGCGGCGGCGGATGCGGGCGTGCCGGTGAAGGCGAAGAAGACGTCGTCCAGGTCGGGGGTGTGGATCGAGAGTTGGTCGACCTCGACGTGTGCGTCGTCGAGCCGGTCGAGCACGGCCCGCAGTGAGCGGACGTCACCATCGCTGGGGATCTGCAGGGTGAGGGCGACGTCGTCGCGCTGGGCGACGGTGAGTGTGCGGGCGGCGGTGTGCAGCGCGGTGGGGTCGGCGAAGCGCAGCAGGATGTGCCCGCCGGGGATGCGGCGCTTGAGTTCGTCGGGGGTGCCCTCGATGACGAGGCGGCCGTGGTCGAGTAGGGCGATGCGGTCGGCGAGCTGGTCGGCTTCGTCGAGGTACTGGGTGGTCAGGAACACGGTGACGCCCTCGGCGACGAGTCCGCGGATGATCTGCCACATCGCGTGCCGGCTGCGGGGGTCGAGGCCGGTGGTGGGTTCGTCGAGGAAGATCAGCCGCGGGTCGCCGACCAGGGTCATCGCCAGGTCGAGACGGCGGCGCATGCCGCCGGAGTAGACGGAGGCGGGCTTGCGCGCCATCTCACCGAGGTCGAAGCGGTCTACCAGCTGGGCGATGCGGCGTCTGCCCTCGGTGCGGCCGAGGTGGTGCAGGTCGGCCATCAGTTTGAGGTTCTCCTCGCCGGTGAGGAGGTTGTCGACGGCGGAGAACTGGCCGGTCACACCGATCGCCGCCCGTACTCCGTCGGGCTCCTTGGTGAGGTCGTGACCGGCGACGCGGATCGAACCGGCGTCGGCGGGCACCAGGGTGGACAGGATCCGCACCATGGTCGTCTTGCCCGCGCCGTTGGGTCCGAGCAGCGAGAAGACCGTTCCCTCGGTGACCATGAGATCGATGCCGTCGAGGACAACCTTGTCCCCGAACGTCTTGCGCAGGCCGGACACCGAGATGGCCGGCCGCGTCGCGGTCGTTACCGCCATTGCTTCCTCCACTGATCGAGGGTTCGCACGGATACGGAGGCGCGCGTCATCGCCGGTCAGGCCGCACAGGCCGGACCGGGATACGAAGGTGCGCGTCATCCCCGGTCCGGGCGGGACGCCCGCGACCGGTCAGACAGTTGGTGGGATGTTCAGGAGCGGTGGATCACGATGTCGCCGAACGCGGTGCGAGCCCGCACCTCGGCCTTCTCGTCGCTGTCGGCGGGACCGGCGGCGGCGTCCAGGTCGTTACGGACCTTGCCGAACTGGGTGTGCACGTCGAGCCGGGCTGCGGTACCACGCCGGATCCCGACCTGGATGCGCCCGGCCGCGGTGCGCAACGTGGCCGATCCGCGGACCAGTTCACCGATGCGGATGTCACCGTTGGCGGTGTTCGCCGTGACCGAGGCGGCGGCGTACTCGGCGGCGACGTGGCCGTTCGCGGCATTGACCCGCAGCTCGCCACCCGCCTCGCCGATCCACGTGTCGCCGTTGCCGTTCTTCAGCACGGCGCGACCGCCGACGGCGCGGACGCTGAGCTTGCCGGAGCCGGTGGTGACCCCGGCGTCGCCTGCCACGTTCTCGGCGATGGCCGCGCCGAAGCCGGTGTGGAGGCTGAGTTCGCCGGTGTCCTCGACCTGCAGGTCGCCGGCGCCGGTCTTCAGACGGCAGTCGGCCAGCGAGCCGGAGCAGCTGATGGCACCGACGCCCAGCTTCCCGTCCACGCCGGAACCAGCCGGTAGGTCGATGGTCACCTCGACCGAGCCGGTCCTGCCGAAGATGCCGAAGCCGGGTTGCCTGGGGCCGCGGACCACGAGGCGGCCGGAGGCGTACTCGACACGGGTTTGCGCCGCTGCGCGCACATCGCGGTCGTCGGATTCGTCGGCCGGCCGCACCTGCACGACGGTGTCGGTTCGCGGACCGGCGGTGATCCGCAACTCGCCGGCGACGAGTTCGACCGAAGCCGAAATCGGTCCCGGGGTGTCGAAGGATGGCATGGTGCTCCCCTCTCGGGTAGTCGATGGGGCCGGCGCTGCTAGCGCACCCAGCCGGTGAAGCGCTGACCGCCGGTCGCGACGCCGGATCGCCGGGGGGCGTCGGCCCGGTGGTGCTGGCTGTCGGTGTCGACGGCAGCGGCTGCAGCCCGGATCAGCCAGGTATTGATCGAGACGCCGGCGCGGCCGGCCGCGTGCTCGACGCGCGCCTTGAGGTGCTCCGGCAGGCGCAGGCTGATCCGCACGGTCGCCTCGTCCTCGCCGTCCGCGGGTGGCTGCGGCACCGGACTCGGCGGGGCCGCCGCTGCCGCCTCCGCGTCGTCGGCCCACTGCTCGGCGGGCGGTGGCGTCACGGCGAAGCTGGGCTCCCCGTGACGCAGGCGCAGGTCAACCGAACCGGGCGCGAGATCGCGGGTGATCTCGGTGGCCGCTTCGGAGAGCGCGTCCAACAGGGCGAGCCGGACCGCGGACTCCAGCGGTGCGGTGAGTCGCTCGGCCAGTTCCCGGGCGTCGTCACCGCCCGCGGCGGCGGCTACCGCGAGCTGCTGCCGGATCGCGTCGACGTAAGCGCGAAGTTCCATGACGCCATCATGGCATCACCTTGATGCCACGCGCAAGGAGAGTGATGCCATCGCGCGCAGTTCCCGTTCGAATCGTGCCGAGTGTGAATCGCGAACGGGTAGCCGGCAGGCCAGCATCTGCGCCTGCGGCGCCGAGCGAGGGCTCTCCCCCGCGACCTTCCGGCGGGCGCCCAGAACGCCCCGTCACCAGGCACGACTGGTCAGCGCCGAGCTTCGGCCGCCGCTCGCGCCAAGCGACCCGGAGCGCGGCATCTCGGGGCCGTCGGCCCTACGGCCCGAAGCGAGCGATCCGACGGTGGGTGAACCGAAGTGTCAGCGACGTGGTGTGGCGGTAGCGGCCCATCGAGAAGCACCGGCATGTCGCCCGCGGGGGTGATCGAACGCCTCGCCGCCCGGAGACCTCAGTCCCCGGTGGAACCGGCAGCCTCGACGATCGAGACGGGAGTGCCAAGTTCGACGGTACGGGAGACGGTGCACAGTCGTTCGTGCGACTGCCGCAGCGACCGGGGCAGCGCCTCGCGCGCCCTGTCGCCGTCCGCGCCCACCGGGAACGTCACGGTGAACTCGACCCTGAGGTTCTGCATCCGGTTTCCTCCGGCCTCGTCCCGGATCTTGTCGCCGGTGACTTCGACGGAGAACCGGGTCGGCTCGGCGCGGCGGCTGGTGATGTGGTCCACGTCTATCGCGGTGCAGCCGCCGATGGCAGCCAGCAGCAGTTCCACCGGCGTGAAGCCGGCGTCCTCGCCCGTGCCCATCGACAGCGATCCGCCGCGGACATTCCGCGCGACGTACTTCCCCACGCTGGTGCGCTCGATCTCCACCGAGCGGAAGGTGTCCTCACTCATGACAGGGAAACTACCGAGACCTTCTGGTCCCGAGGCACCGGCTCGGCTGATCGGCCCATCCTCAACCGTCGGGACCGCAGATCAGGACCGTGGGCAACGGCGGTCGCGGTAGGTTGCACAGTCATGGCCACGACTGCCGACGTCCGTCACGAACTCGCCAGCCTCGCCGACCCGCGGCGGGCGGAGGCATCGAGCCGGTTTCTGCAGATGACCCCAGGCGGGTACGGCGAGGGCGACACGGCCATTGGTGTCTCCGTGCCGGAACAGCGCAAGGTGGCCGCCCGGCACTGGCGCGACCTCTCCCTGGCCGAGACGGCAAAGCTGCTGACCAGCAGCGTGCACGAGGAGAGGCTGACGGCGCTGTTCATCCTGGTGCGAAAGTTCACCAAGGGCGACGAGGAGGAACGGGGCCAGATCTTCAGCATCATCCTGGCCAACACCGACCGCATCAACAACTGGGACCTGGTGGACTCATCCGCTCCGTACATCGTCGGCCCCTGGCTGATCGACAAGAACCGGAGCGTCCTGGACCGGTTGGCCGAGTCGAGCCTGGTGTGGGACCGGCGCATCGCCATCATGGCAACTTTCGCCTTCATCAAGGCCGGTGACTTCCATTGGACCTTCCGCCTCAGCGAACGGCTCCTGCGCGACCCGCACGACCTCATTCACAAGGCGGTGGGCTGGATGCTGCGCGAGGTGGGCAACCGTGACAGAGCGGCGGAGGAGGATTTTCTGGCCCGACGCTACCGGGTCATGCCGCGGGTGATGCTGCGGTACGCGATCGAGAAGTTCGAACCGCAGCGACGTCGGGAGTACCTGTCCGGTGTGGTCTAGATAATTGCTGCCCGCCGGCTGGTGGGCTCACACACTGGCCAGCCGTCCCGTCCTGACCGACTGCGCCCGGCGTTCTCCGCTCTCGACAACCGCCAACCCTGCAGTCACACCCATTCCGAGAGTTGCTCGACCAGGCCGCAGTGTCTTGGTTCGTCCCGAACACACCAATCGAGTGTGCCCATTATCTGCAGAGAGCCTTACGAAACGGCACAAGGCGATTGAAAGGGCGCAGCCCGCCCAAAGGCCGGAATCCTCGCCGCCTTTCTGCAACCGGGCCCTGCCTGCTTTGTCAGCAGTTACCGTGCTTTAACATGACCGTCGCTCGCATTAGTGCCGTAGTGCTCAGCGCCTTGCTGACCACGCCCGGCGTGGCAGTCGGGTCCTCGACGTTGGCGGCGTCCGCGCCGTACGTACCCTGCCCGGCCGTGAAGCCGCCGGCGCCCCCGCCCGCCGCACCGTCGCCGCCACCGGTCGGTCCCGCCGACCTGGCCGTCGGCGGCGAGACGCTGGCGACGGCGGGGCTGGCCATTCCCGCGGGTGCGTCGATGGCGCCGTCGGTGACCGCCACCTCGTGGGTCGTGGCCGACCTCGACAGTGGCGCGGTGCTGGGTGGATGCGGCCCGCACGAGCACCGCACGCCCGCCAGCGTGCAGAAGATGCTGCTGGCCGCGGCCCTGATGCCGCACCTCGACCCTGCACAGGTGGTCGAGGTGACCCGGGCGGATCTGCAGGATCTCGATCCGGCCAGTTCACTGATGGGGGTGGTCGAGGGCGGCCGTTACTCGGTCGAGAGCCTGTGGCTGGGGCTTCTCCTCAAATCGGGAAACGACGCGGCCAACGTGCTGGCCCGCCTCGGCGGCGGCACCGCCGGGCGGCAGGGCGGCGTGCAGGCGATGAACGACGAGGCACACCGGCTGGGCGCAAACCAGACCCACGCGGCGACACCGTCCGGCCTGGACGGTCCCGGGCAGTACACCAGCGCGTACGACCTGGCGCTCATCGCACGCGCCACCTACGCCCGCGCAGACTTCCGGCGATACATCGCCACCCGGGTGGCGGAGATACCGGCGAAGCCGGGAACGCCAGGCTTCTCCATCACCCACGACAACACGCTGCTGGACCACTACCCGGGGACGCTCGGCGGGAAGACGGGCTTCACCGACCTGGCCCGACAGACATACGTGGGGGTGGCGGAACGTAATGGCCGGCGGCTCGCCGTGACCCTGCTCGGCGCGGAGACCGCGCCACTGGGGAGCCTGGGCGAGGCGGCGGCCCTGCTGGACTGGGGCTTCGCTCTCCCGCCCGACGCGTCGGTCGGCCGCCTGGTCACCCCCGACGAGAAGAAGAAAGACCGTCCCATCACCGAGGTCAGAGGCGGGCTTGACGGTCATGCTGAGGCAGGATCATCGTTCTCGTTGGCGGCCATTCTCGGCCTCGGCGCCGCCGTCGTACTGGCCGTCCTCCTCGTGACGGCTTCCTGGCGACAGAGAGCCACGCGCCGGGCGGCCAACCCCTAGGAGGCCGACGGTTCAGATCCGGAGACCGGGCGGGGCGCCGAGGCGCCCCGCCCGGTGAGACGGAATTCAGGTCGTCTGACCGACTCGGTCGACGATGGCGAGCTCAAGCACGGCCGACGATCCCGCCGACCCGCCCACGCCGAGAAAGGTGTAGGTCTCGGGGTGGAAGACGAGCACAATCTCGCCTGAGCCGCGCGTCGATGGCCAGGCGATCCCGATGCCCGATCGGCCCGCGCCGTCCGTGACATGCTCCACGGCTTGCAGGTCCGGCGTCGTCGCCGCGGCCTCGTAGAGCGCAGCAAGGGTGCGCGGGCGGAGGTAGCTGCCGGTGAGGTAGTAGAGCACGTCCTTGCCGGCGGCATTGGCGTCACCTGGTTCACCGCTGCGGTGCTCGACCAGAAAGGTCCGCATCGCGGCGGCATCGGTGGGCAGGTCGGCGCGGTAGGCCGGTGCTGGGGTGCACCGCTCGGTCTCGCCCGGAACTACCTTGTCGCCCTTGAGCACCGCCGCCCGTCCGTTCCGGCAGCCGGGGACGATTCTTTCCGTGCGGCCGGTGGCAGAGGTCTCGATGACCAGACCGTCTCGGGTTCCGTCCACCGACATCCAGCTCTCCCGCATCCCCCGCCCCTCCTGGCTGCGTGAGTAGACGAACTGGTCGGGCCGGGGATTGACGTCGCGCACTCGCAGCGCGGCGGTTGCCGCATTCCGGAGAACCTGGGTGGCATCGGCCCGCGCGGCCGGCGTGCTGCCACCGAGCCGGTCCGGCACAAGCACCAGTACCGCAGCGAGCGACGCCGCGACGCCCGCCGCTGCCACCCCGCTGAGCACGAGCCGCCAGGCCGGTCGCCTCGAGCGAGGAAGCGTCGAGGGCACGGTCGACGTCGTGGGCGCGGACGACTTTGCCGTCATCGCGGCCATCGCGGTCGTCAGCCGGCTGCGGGCCGGGCTCAACCGCTCGGCCGTCGGCAGCTCGGTCTCGTCGCCGAACTGCTGGAGCAGTCGCAGCTCATCCATTGCTCAGTGCCTCCTCGATCGTGCTGGCCGGTTCGCCGCCCAACTTCTCGCGGAGCAGCCTGCGGGCTCGGTTGAGTCGTGATCGCACGGTGCCGACCGGGATCGTCAGTGCGGCGGCAACCTCCTCGTACGTCAGTTCCTCCCAGGCGATCAGCAGCAACACGTCGCGATCTCCGTCGGAGAGCGTGGACAACGCGTCGAGGAGAAGTCGGCGTAGCGATTGCGCCGTCACCACGGTGGCGACCCGGTCGGCATGTGATGCCTCGTTCGTCGCCGGGACGTACGCCTGCCGCAGTCGGTATTCGCGCTCCTCCGTCCGCCGGTGCTGGCCGGCGATGTTGGTGGCGATCCCGTACAGCCAGGGCCGGGCGTTCGGACAGGTGATGTCGAATCGATCCCGACGACGAAACGCCGCGAGGAAGGTCTCAGCGACCAGGTCGTCCGCGGCCGGCACACCGAGGCGCCGTGCCAGGTAGCGATGGATGTACGGCGCGTGCCGGTCGAAGATCGTCGAGAAGATCTCCGGTTCCTGCACGGACCGCGCGATGATCGCTGCGTCCGTCACCGCACCGACGTCGACATCCTTCACTCGTCGCAGGTGTCTCATGTATGGCCCTTCGCGGAGTCGGGAAGCATCACCTGTTATCCGCACCCCGTGGCCGGACGGTTCACGGACGGGACGGTAGATGTCCGAACTGAGGTGGTGGGACTTCTGGTCAGCCGACCCGGTTGGGAGCGCCGTCGATACCGCTGGTCGTCGAGCAGACCGCGCGGCCGCCTTGTTGACCGCACTTCTCGGACCATGGACGGGGCTTGTCGGCGCTGGGCGCGACTGATCTGCGACACCTCAGCGCCCTGATCGCGGCATGGGAGTGCGCTGTGCGGCGGCGATAGCGCGTTCGGCAGGGCGCATTACAGTAAGGCCTCGCAGCAGTCACGCTTGGCAGCGCAACGGATCGAGGTTGATCCGCGACTCGTACACGAGCAGAGGCCAGCACATCGTCGGCCGCCGCAAGCTCGCAGGTGAATACTCGGCTATTCCGGTTGCCTGGTTGATGGTGTCGCGGTTTGCGTGACTCCTTCCTGCCGCAGTTCCAGGATGTAAGGCTGGTCGTTGGTCTGCAGGAACCGGACTTCCAGATCGAGTCCCGGGTGTAGGTAGCGACCGTCTGGGTCTGCCAGCAGTACAACCGGTTGCTGGGTGGCGGCGGAGAAGGTCAGTTGGCCGTCGGTGACCGCGATGTCGATCGCGTAGTCGTCGTGTAAGACGTAGCGGCCCGTCACGTCACCAAGCGGCGCGGCTGTGATCCTGGTGGTGTACCGACGGTCCGCGGCGGCGCGGATGCTGGCCAGCAGCTCCCATCCATCCTCAGAATTGGTCATCGCAGCGACCGCGGTGCCGCTGTCGGGCCACACGTAGGAAAAGCAGGTATAGCCAACGTTCAACCCGGTGTGTCCGAAACGCCGGCGCCCGGCGCGGTCGTCGACCTCAGTGCCGAGCCCGTAGTTGCCGCCAGGAATCTGCGGTGTCCACATCTCGGTGGCCAGGTCGCGGTCGAGCAGCTTCGAGTCTCCGGAGGCCGCCCGGGCGATCTCGAGGTCGAGCCGGAGCAGGTCGGTCGGGGTGCTCCACAGTCCACCTGCGGCCGTCTCCGGTTGCACTCGCCAACCGCCGGGAATCCCGGTGCCGCCACCGTGATGGCCCCGAGCCACCGGATGCGGTCGCTGGTGCGGAAACTGCTGGTCGAAGCTGCTGTCGGCCATGGCCACCGGTTCCAGCACCAGAGTTTGCATGAGGTCCTCGAACGGGGTTCCGGTCGCGTCCACCATCAGCTGCTGGAGCACCGAGTAGTGGCTGCCCGAGTACCGGAAACGGCTGCCTGGCAACAGGGTCGCCCGAACCGGTGGAGTAGTCGTCGAGCCGCTGCCTTCCAGGACCTGCAGCAGCGACGGGGCGCGATCTGCGGCATAGCCGCGGTACCAGGTGTCGGACAAACCCGCCGTGTGCGCCAGCAATTGTCGTAACGTAACTCCCGGTTGCCGACCCTCGCGGTCGAGTAGTTGCCACGAGGTGAGGTACTCGCCGATATCGGTGTCCAGATCCAGGACACCGTCCTGGACCAGTAGCAATGCGCCGAACGCGGCGACATGCTTACTGATCGAACAGGCCGCGAACGCGGTGCCCGCGGTCACCGGCGTCGACGTCTCGCCACCCGTGACGCCATACCCCGCCGCCCACACCCGCCCGCTCACGTGCCCGACGGCGATGCTGACCCCCGGCACCTGATAGATGCTCATCAGGTCGGACAACGCCGCCGTGTCCGGCGAAAGCCGCCCGGAAGACACATGCCGGTCAAGTTGGCCCAGCAATGAGACCCAGTCCTGAGAGAGATCCACGTCTTCCACGGCGTCGATCCTCGACCACACGTACCGGTAGATCAAGCTGATCGAAGAATCTCTATATATGCGATGCAACGGCGGTCGACAGCAGCGGCATCACTCAGGCAGTCGCTGACGAAATGGAGATCCGCACACTGCCGTGCCCTGATCAGATAGTGGAAGATCGCACCGCCAGGGCTGCGATGATCCGCAACAGGTCGATTTCGTACCGCCGCTTCACGGCAGATCCACCGGCCCGTACCGGGTCCGGGCGGCCCCGGTGCTCAGCGCCCAGTAGCGGTCGCCGAACGACCAGTGCCACCATTCGGTCGGGTAGTTGACCATGCCGGCAGACGACAGCGCCCGGCCCAGGATGCCGCGATTGGTGCGGGCCCGCGGGGAGATGTGGGGTGATCCCGTGAAGCAGGCGTTGGCGCTGTCCACCGGGCTGGCGTTGACGATCGTGCCCAGGTCCAGTTCGATCCCGTCGTCCGTACAGAGCGTGAGGTCGACCGTGCCGCCGGTACTGTGTGGAGCCACCTCGGGCGGCGAGATGTACTTGCTGGCCTCCACGTGCCGGCGCGCCGAGTCCCACTCTGGGTACCTGCGGCGCAGTTCGTCCTGGTAGCTCTCGAAGTAGGTCGTCTGCAGGCTGAGCGGCCGGTATCCCTCGATGACCAGCAGCCGCAGCCCTCCGGGCAGGGTCCGCTGGGCGGCGAGCAGACGCTGCACCGTCGCCTCGCGCAGGTGCGCGTACGCGCCGGCCTCGTCGGCCAGCCGGTCGTCCACCCGAAGGTCCGCGACCTGGCGTACGTCGACCAGGGCCTCCCCGTTGTCGCCGAGCGGGATGGCCGATATTCGCCGATCGGAGAGCAGGATCATGACCGGTACCGCCCAGCGGCGTCGATGATCGCGCTGGCCACGGCCGCGGCCGCATGGGGCCGGCCGTGGTGACGGGCGGCGTTGGCCAGTTCCTGGCGTCGTTCCGGGTGGTCGAGCAGCACCATGATCTCCTCGTAGAGGCGGTTGGCGGAGGCGTCGGGGCCGGCGAGCATGCGGGAGGCACCGGCGTCGGCGAGGTGCCGTGCGGTCCGCCGCTGTTCGTCGCCGCCGGTGGGGATGAGCGGGATGAAGACGCAGGCCTTGCCCAGGGCGGTGAGTTCGGCGACGGTGCCGGCGCCGCTGCGCGCGACGACGATGTCCGCGGCGCTCAGGACGTCGGGCAGCTCGCCGTGGACGTAGTCGACGACCTGGTACCTGCTGCGCAGGTGTTCCGGGAGGGCGGCCGCGACCTGCCGCATCCGGTCGAGGGAGTAGTCGCCGCACTGGTGCAGCACATGACATCTCTGCAAAAGTCCGGGGAGGATGTCGGCGATCAGGTTGTTGACCTGCACGGCCCCCTGGGCGCCGCCGGTGACGTACACCAGCGGCAGGCGCGGATCCAGGTGGTACGCGGCGAGCGCCCGGTCGCGGTTGCCCGTGAGGATCTCGGGCCGGATCGGGTTGCCGGTGACCACCGCGCGGGTTCTGGCTCGGGCGGGCAGATGGTCGACGGAGGACTCGTGACTCAGCAGGACTCGATCGGCGAGGCGGGCGAGGATCCGGTTCGCCAGCCCGAGCGTGAGGATCTGCTCGTGCATGACCAGCGGGCGGCGGGTCAGCCAGGCGGCGATCCCGATCGGGACGGAGACGTATCCGCCGGTGGAGAAGACCACCTCGGGCCGGGTGCGCACCACGATCATGATGGCCTGGAAGATGCCGAGCGGCACGCGGAAGGCGTCGGCGACGTTGCGGCCCCACTCGTGCAGGTTCGGCGAGCGGCGCAGTTTGCCGGTGGTGATCGCCGTGAAGGGAATGCCCTCCTGCCGCGCGATTCTGGCCTCCAGTCCGTGGGCGACGCCCACCCAGCGGACGTCCGGTGCGGTGCCGGCTGCCGCCAGCCGGTCGCGGAGCGTACGGATCGTGGTCAGCGCCGGGTAGGTGTGCCCGCCCGTTCCCCCGCCCGTGACGATCATGCGGAGACCCCGGAGATGTTCTGCGGTGTAGACGGCCATCAGCAGGGACTCGGGCAGGGGGAGGCGGTGTCGCGTCGGTGCAGTGCGCCCTGGATGAGGATGTCGAGCAGCGCGGAGTAGCCGACGCCGGCCCGCTGCCAGATCTGCGGGTACTGGGAGGCGGCGGTGAATCCGGGGAAGGTGTTGACCTCGTTGATCACCGGCTCCCGGTGGTCTCCGGTCCACCCTGTGCCGTGGTCGGCGTCCGGATCCGGGAGGAAGAAGTCGACGCGGAGCAGCCCACGGCAGCCGAGCGCGTGGAACGCCTGCACGGCCCGGTCCTGCAGTAGTCGGGTGGTGCCGGGGTCGAGCTGGGCCGGAATGTGGAAGACGGCACCGCCGTCGTACTTCGCGTCGTAGTCGAAGAAGGCGGCGTTCGCCACCCGTATCTCCAGCGGCGGCCCGGCCTCGACGCGACCGTCGGGGTGCTGAAGGACGCCGACGTCGATCTCGCGCCCGCGCACGGCGCGTTCGACGAGAACCGTCCCGTCGCTCTCGCGCGCGAGCCGCAGGGCGGCGGGCAGGTGCGCCCATTGTTCGACCTTGGAGACTCCCAGGCTGGAGCCGGCCCGGGCCGGTTTGACGAAGACGGGCAGCCCCAGCCGCTCCTGATCCCGCGACGACAGATCCTCGTCGGGCCGCAGCGTCACCCCGTCGGCCACGCGCAGGCCGTCGGCGGCGAGGAGTTTCTTCGTGACCGGCTTGTCCATCCCCGCGGCGCTGGCGAAGACACCGTTTCCGACAAACGCGACGCCGAGCCACTCCAGCATCGACTGGACGGTGCCGTCCTCACCGTACGGGCCGTGCAACGCCGGGAACACGACGTCCTGGTCGCCGAGGGTCCGCAGCGCCTGCGCGAACGTGGTCCGGTCGCCGTTCACCCGCCACTGGCCGTCCCGCTCGATCAGCACCTCGGTCACCTGGTAGGCGGCGGGGTCGAGGTGGGCCAGGATGCTCTCCGCCGAGCGCCGGGAGACGTCGTGCTCCCCGCTGCGCCCACCGAACAGCACCGCCAAACGAACAGTCATGATGTTGCCGCTTCCCCGTGTAGGTGTACGCGCGCCACTCGCGCGCCGATTCCGGTCAAGACTTCGTGCGGGTTGGTGCCGGCCCACCGCGCCCACTCGGCGGCCGTCGGCTCGGCCGGGTCGGGCGCGCCGGGATCGGCGCCGGGACCGAAGACGGTCACCGGATCGCCGAGCGCCACCGGCAGGTCGCCGACATCGACGACGCACTGATCCATGGCGATGCGGCCGACGATCGGGCAGCGCCGACCGGCGAGCCAGACCCACGCGCGGCCCTCGGCGGTGCGCGACAGGCCGTCGGCGTACCCGAGCGGCAGCAGGGCGAGCGTGGTCGGTTGATCGGTCACATGATCGGGGCCGTAGGACACGCCGGTCCCGGCGGGCACGCGCTTCAGGTTGATCACCCTTGACCGCAGGGTCATGGCGGGTCGCAGGCCGTAGCGGCGGGGACCGGTCGCGCCGAACGGGTCGACGCCGTACATGGCCAGGCCGATCCGGCAGAGATCGAACCGGGTCTGCGGGGCGGCCAGTGCCGCCGCCGAGTTCGCCAGATGCACCACTTCGGGGTCGAGCCCGGTGTCCCGAGCGATTCGCAGCGCCTCCTGGAACGTTGACAGCTGCCGGGCGATGCTCGGGCAGCCCGGCACGTCGGCGTTCGTCAGGTGGGACCACACCCCGCGTACCCGGATGCTGCCCTCCGCCTCGTGCTTGCGAGCCCAGGCGACCAGCTCGGGCCATTCGTCGCCGCTGGCACCGTTGCGTGACAGACCGACGTCCGCCTTGAGCTGGACCGCGGCGGGCACACCGAGATCCGTGGCCGCGGTGGCGATCGCGCGCAGGTGCGTCAGGGTCGACACCGCGATGTCGACGTCCGCGGCGATCAGGCGGGTGAAGTCCTCGTCCGGCCGGTGCAGCCAGCTCAGGACGGGCGCGTCGATGCCCGCCGTCCGCAGCGCCAGCGCCTCCGTCGCCGAGGTCACACCCAGCCAGGCGGCGCCGGCGCCCAACGCAGCCCGCGCCACCGGCACCGCGCCGTGCCCGAACCCGTCGGCCTTCACCACCGCCATCAGCCCGGTACGGGCGATCGCCGCGATCGTGCGGACGTTCTCCGCGATCGCCGCAAGATCGATCACGGCCTCGGCCAGCTGGACACTCTCGTTGATCGCACCGGCCCCCGCGCGCCGACCACGCGTACCCGGCGTCACCCGGCAGTCCCGGGCTCGACGGCCGGTTCATCCGGCGGTTCGACGGCCCCTTGCCGGCCGACCGCGGCGGCCCGGCGCACCGCGAGCGTCTCCCGGATCCGCCGGCGGGCCGCCCGCCGCTGTTGCTCGTCGCGGCGGCCCGGGTGTGCTGGTTCGAAGATCATGTCCGGCTCCTGACTGATACGACGGGCACGGTAGGCAGCCGGTGGTGAAGAACCCTTGAAGAAGCCGTGGGCCAGCTGTGCGGATGTCCCGCTCGCCACTCTCCGGAGCCCGCCCACATCAGTTCTTCACGGGTTTCGGGTTTACTTGACCCCCGCCACCACCAGCCAGAACGGGGAAACATGAGCGCGCGGATCCTGGTCGCCGAGGACGACCCCAAGCAGGCCAACCTGGTACGGGTCTATCTCGAACGCGAGGGGCACAGCGTGCTGCTGGTCGGCGACGGGCGGGCCGCGCTGGACCAGTGCCGGTCCCGCCGGCCGGACCTGGTGGTCCTCGACGTGATGATGCCGATCGTCGACGGTCTGGACGTGTGCCGGATCCTGCGCGCTGAATCGGAGATTCCGATCCTGCTGCTGACCGCCCGTACCACCGAGGACGACGTCCTGCTGGGCCTCGACCTCGGTGCCGACGACTACCTCACCAAGCCGTACAGCCCGCGGGAGCTGGCCGCCCGGGTACGGGCGCTGCTGCGCCGGGCCCGGGTGGTGAGCGCCGACAACCGGGCGGTGCTGCGCGTCGGCGAGCTCGAGGTGGACGCCGGCCGGTTCGAGGTACGCGTCGCTGGCCGGCCGGTCGCCCTGACGGCCAAGGAGTTCGGCATCCTCGAGGTGCTCGCCGGCGAGCCCGGGCGGGCGTTCACCCGGGCGCAGATCATCGACCGGGCTTTCGGATTCGACCGTTTCGTGCTCGAACGCACGGTCGACGCGCACGTGATGAACCTCCGCCGCAAAATCGAGGACGACGTTGCCGAGCCGCGGTACGTGCAGACCGTCTACGGCCGCGGCTACCGGCTCGCCGAACCGGAGCCGGCGGCGACGCCTCAGGGCACGCCCGGAGCCAGCCGGTGAGTTTTCGGCTACGGGTGCTCTGGCTGGTCGTCCTCGTCGCGGTGAGCGCGACCGCGGCGACCGCGTGGCTGACCCTGCGGCAGGCCTCGCAACAGATCAACGACTCGGCCACCACCGACCGGGCGCAACTCGATGAGGTCGTCGGCCGACTCACGACGTACGGCAGCCGGCACGGCACCTGGGAGGGCGTGCCCGACCTGGTGCGGGACCTGCGCGCCCAGACCGGTCAGCGGATCCACCTGGTCGCCGACACGGGCCAGGTGATCGTGGACACGGACACCCAGGAGGACCGCACCGCCCGGCCGCTCGGCACGATGGTCGGGGTCGTCGACCCGCGGCCGGTGTTGAATCTGGCCGCACTGCCGGCGGAGCCGGCGAGCCGGCAGAAAGGGGTGGCCAGTGCGATCGCCGGCTACCGCACCGGCGTGCGGTTCGCGGCCTGCCTGACCCGGGAATCCGTCCCTGTTGTCGCTGCACCCACCAGCACGGGAGTTCCGCAGTTCGACGCCGACCTGAGCGCGGCCGACGTGCGCGATCGCCCTGGTGTCGCTGAGATCGTCGACGGTTGCGCCGACGTCGCGGCAGAGCCGGGCCGGCACCTGGCAGACGCTGCCTCGGTGCAGGTGTGCGGTAGCTCGACGGTGGAAGCACTGGATACCTGCCTGGCCCAGGCCTTCACCAACGACATCAGTGACCTCGCGCCGGTACCCGCCCGGGTCTATCTCGGTGCTCGCGGCGACCCGGCGTCCGTGTTGACCGTCGGTCCACTGCTCGCCGCGGCAGCGGGCGTGGCGGCCGTCGCGGTCATCGGCACCGTGCTGCTGAGCCGGCGGGTGCTGCGCCCCATCGACACGCTCACCGCGGCCGCTCAGCGGCTCGGCCGGGGCGACCTCACCGGACGGGTTCCGGTGCGGGGCAACGACGAGCTGGCGGAGTTGGCCCGGTCGTTCAACCTGATGGCCGACTCCCTGCAGCGCGGGGAGGAGCGGCAACGCCGGTTGGTCGCCGACGTCGCACATGAACTGCGTACCCCGCTGGCCAACCTGCGCGGCTATCTCGAGGCGCTCTCCGACGGCGTGATCGCGCCGGACCAGGAGCTCTACGCCTCGCTGCTCGAAGAGGCGGTGCTGCAGCAGCGCATCGTCGACGACCTGCAGGACCTGGCCCTGGCGGAGGCCGGCAACCTGGCGTACCACCGGGTCACCGTGGATCTGGCCGAACTCCTGGAGACCTGCCGCACCGCCCACCACGCCCGGGCGGAGTCGGCCGAGGTGTCGTTGCGCGTGGCGGCCGAGCCGGTTGCGGTGCACGCCGATCCCGACCGGCTGCGCCAGGTGATGGGCAATCTCGTCACCAACGCCCTACGGGCGACCGCTGCGGGCGGCAGCGTCCGGCTGGTCGCGAGCCGCACCGACACGCAGGCGATCGTCCAGGTCGTCGACACCGGCTCGGGAATCGCCGCGGACGCGCTGCCGCACGTGTTCGACCGGTTCTGGCGGGCCGACGCCGCGCGGGGCCGCCGTACCGGGGGCAGTGGCCTCGGCCTCGCCATCGCCCGGCAGATCGTCACCGATCACCAGGGCACCATCACGGTCGCGAGTGAGGTCGGCGTCGGGACGACATTCACCATCACGCTCCCCCGCGTCGACCAGCTTGATCAGGTGTGACGGCCGTAGCGCGACAGCGGCAGCGGCCGGCGCGCGCCCGTGCGGCGGCGCGCGCAGCCCGCTCAGGTAACCGGTTGACCGATGGTTCAGGCGATGAGCAGGCGAAGGCCAAGCTCTGCTGCATCGAGACCGACGAGGTCGCGGTTGCGTTCTGCCCACCGACCTGAGGCGAGGTCATCACGGAGGCTGTGCACTGCCCTCTGCTCGGCTTTCGGCCCGACTTTGGCCCAGACCGATACCCCGCGACGGACGTTCTCGTCCAGGTATGCCTCGGGCTGGCGCCAGTAGGCCTCGAAGAAGCCGTCAGCGCAGTCCCACGGGATGAGCACCGGCTCCACGCGGGCTCCGATCGCGCTGGCCAGCTCGGTCAGCGAGGGCCGGCCGACAAGGAGGTCCGCGACTTCGGGAAGGTAGTCGCGAGTAAGCCAGAACCGACGAAGCCATCCGGTGTCACTGGTGTCGTGCGTGAACACCACCACGCGGCGAGCAACGCGCCGCATTTCGCGCAGGCCCGCGATCGGGTCCTGCCAGTGATGGATGGTGGCAAAAGCCATCGCTGCGTCGAAGGACTGGTCCTCGAACGGAAGGCTCTCCGCAGCGGCAGCCACGCACGGCGCTGCACCTGCGGGGCGCTGCGCACGCATGAGCGACGACGGTTCCACCGCGGTGACGTCACGGTCGGCGGGCTCGTAGGAGCCGGTACCAGCCCCGACATTCAATACCGTCCGCGCATCGCCGAGCGCAGCCCAGACCCTTGCGGCGATCCGCGGCTCGGTGCGCCGCGTCACGGTGTAAGTGGCTCCGATGGTGTCGTACAACTGCGCGCTGGACATGTCGCCGCCTCCCTGGCTGTCACCAGCCCACGCCGCGCACGGGGCCTGGCGTCGCTGCCCTGCAGAGTAGGTCACGGGCGGCTTGCATGGGTCGGGGCTGACGGGATGGCATCCCACCCCACCACCCACGACCGGAACCGTTCGGCAACTTCATCCTGGAGTCGTCTGGCCCCCGCCGGAGGCAGCGCTAACCCCGCCCTCTCCCCCATCCTCCGCCCTCCCCCACCTTCACCCTTCCCCACCTCGGCCGAGAGGGGAGCAAACGGCCGCGCGACGACCTGCCTCAACAGCTGGGCGCTGAAGGGGCCAGCCGGACGGCACGCAGGCCTGAGCGGTGGGCTGAGGCGTGCGGCTGGGACTTGCTCAGGAAGCTGCGGCAGGCCCCGCCCTGAGTCACGCCCAAAGGCGTAGTGGGTCAGGATGCTGTGGCGGACTCTTTGGTGGGGTCGACCGAGGTGGCGCCGTGAGTGGGGCGGCGGGTCAGGACCTGGGGGCCGGAAGCCGTGATGGCGACTGTGTGTTCGGAGTGTGCGGTGCGGGAGCCGTCGGCGGAGCGGATCGTCCAGCCGTCGTTGTCGAACGTGATTTTGTCGGTGGAGCGGCAGAACCAGGGCTCGATGGCGATGGTGAGGCCGGGGTCGAGTTTCAAGCCGCGGCGGGCGCGGCCGTTGTTGGAGACGTGCGGGGCCTCGTGCATGGTACGGCCGATGCCGTGGCCGCCGAACTCGGCGTTGACGCCGTAGCCGTAGGAGTGGGCGACCTCGCCGATCGCGGCGGAGATGTCGCCGAGGCGGCCGCCGGGCTGGGCGGCGGTGATGCCGGCCTCCAGTGCGACCTCAGTGGCCTCGATCAGCCTCAAGTCGGCCGGGTCGGGAGTGCCGACGATGACGGAGAGCGCCGAGTCGGCGACCCAGCCGTCGATGCTGGCCGCCATGTCGATGCTGAGCAGGTCACCATCCCGCAAAACATAGTCGTGCGGCAGGCCGTGCAGCACCGCGTCGTTGACCGACAGGCACAGCACGTTGCGGAACGGGCCGCGGCCGAACGAAGGGGCGTAGTCCCAGTAGCAGGATTCGGCGCCGCGTTCCTTGATCCGGCGGCGGGCGTGATGTTCGAGATCCATCAGGTTGACGCCGACTGCGGCGACACCGCTCAGCTCGGCGAGCAGCTCGCCGACGAACTGCCCGGTCACCGCCATCCGGCCGATCTCCTCGACGGACTTGAGCTCGATCACGACAGCCTCCCTCTCCGTATGCGGTATTTTTATACCACCACAGGTCGGGGATACTCCGGTGGGATATCCTGCCGGCATGGTTCGCCAACCACTCACCGCCGAGCAGATCGCAGCGGGCCAGCGCCTCGGAGCCGCCCTCCGGGCCGCACGGGCCGGCCGCAGCCTCGTCGAAGTGGCCCTGGCAGCCGGCATCTCCCCCGAGACGCTGCGCAAGATCGAGGCCGGCCGCCTACCCGCCCCGGCGTTCGGCACGGTGGTCTGCCTCAGCCAGGCCCTCGACGTCCCCCTCAGCGACCTGGCCGACGTCTGGCTGGCCGACATGCCCGTCCGCCAGGCGTCCTAGAGACCAGCCGCCCAAGTACTCCGGTAGGAGATCCGTTCTAGGGTTCTGTGCGGGCTTGCCGGGTGTAATGCCTGGATTTGGCGGCGGCTTGATGCCTGCGTCGGAAGAGGGACCAGGCGATGACGTCGGCGGCCCGCCGTGCCGGGCCGATGATCAGGGCGTGGGCGAGCCGGCGTAGCTCGTTGACAGTGATCGCGATCAGGCCGTCCGGGCTGCTGCTGGTGGTGACGGTTGTTGCGGCGGCGAGGAACGCGTGGGCGGCGATGACCAGGGTGGTCCAGCGGTGCGGGAGAAGAATGTGACTTCCGAGCTGTCGTTGATCGGTCTTCGGGCGGTCGCTGCGTGCAGCACACTGACCCGATGAACCGTCCGGCCGCGTTCCTCACCGATCCGCCGCAAAGCCCGGCGGTGACTGCGGCCTACCAGGCCGATCTCATCTCCGACGGCTACGTCAACAACCTCACTCGTGTCTGGTGCTGGCGTCCGGATGTGCTGGCGTCCTTCCAGGCCCTGCGTGCTGACCTCCTGGCCGATTCAGGCCTGTCGCAAAGGGAAGTAGCCGTGATGGTCGCCGCCACCGCCGCTGCCCGCAGCGACGCTTACTGCGCGCTGGCGTGGGGTTCCAGGCTGGCCGAACTCAGTGATGAGGCGACCGCCGCAGGGGTGCTGCAAGGCGTCGACAGTGACCTGTCCGAGCGGGAGGCCGCACTGGCCGGTTGGTCTCGTCAGGTCGTCCAGGATCCGAATGCCCCGACCGAGGCCCACGTGCAGCGCTTACGCGACGCGGGTCTCAATGACCAGGAGATCTTCGAGGCGACGACCTGGATCGCGTTCCGGCTGGCGTTCTCCACTATCAACGACGCGCTGGGAGCACGGCCAGATCCACAGCTTGCCGAGAAGGCGCCTCGGCTCGTCCGGGAAGCCGTCACCTACGGCCGCCAAGTCCAGGCGCACACAACCATGGCGCCCACCGACAGCGGCGCCGCATGAGGCTCGCGCTGTCAGCGGCAGATCCGGATAGTCGCCCGGCGACAATCACCCGAACTTCGTCCATTGCCCTTCGGAGACCACCTCGACTGAGCCGTCGACGACCTTGATGGCCGTCTGTTCGTCGATGGCGTAGGCCGGGACGCCGATGTCGGCGGCCCATCGCTCCGCGTCAGCCATGGTGTTTGTCGGGAAGAGGTTCAGGTGCGGGAAGATCGAGAAGTCGACGACTCCCAGGGTGCGGTCGTCTGGTGCGGACGGCCACTCGACGAAGTAGTCCCCGATCCGGGGCGTCATCACCATGCTTCCGGCGCTTACTCCCACCCAGACCTTGTCGGGCAGCGAAGGCAGCAGATCGGCTAGCCCGGACTCGCGCATCCAGTGGCACAGGTATGTCGCGTCGCCTCCGTCGACCAGGAGCACGTCGGCCTTCCGGACCCAGGGGACCCATCGCTCCGCGCCGATGGTGGGCAGTGCGGTGAGCTCGAGGACACCGAGCGACGCCCAGCCCAGGCCGGACATGTACTGCCAGTCAGGCTTGGGCTCGGCGGCGACGAAGTCCCGTACCGATGTCGGACCGCACATCGGGTGACCCCACTGTGCTGTCGGGACGCAGAGGGCGTGACACTCATCGATCGGCTTGCCGAGCAGCTGCACGAGCACCGCGTGGATGCTCGGGTTCGTGACGCCGCCGGACGTAAGCAAGAGCTTCACGATGCCTCCGAATTCACGCGCGAAGGAGAATGTGCCGGATGACCAAGGCCCGCTCCGGCACTCATCGTAGTTTCGGCGTCCACTTTCGGAGGTCCCTCAGTTAACGGGGCAACTACCCTCCACCCGGTCCTACTTCGCCCAACACGTGCACCCGACCGAGGCGCGCGGGACGCGCCTGTCACGGCGACCGCTCATCGGCATGGTCGGATGTGCCTCACCCGCTGGGCTGCCAACGGCCGACCAGCGGTGACGGCGACCTCCGCCGGGTCGCCGAATCGGTACGCCGCGTCGCGACCCTGGTTCATGGCCCATACGGTTTCCGGGACGCAGGCTTGCGTCCTGCGCTGCCGGCCCGGCCCGCTCACCGCTGCTCGGCGGCTCCTCGCAGCCAGTCGGCCCACTGGTCGGCCTCCTCCAGCTGGGCGAACCCGTTCAGCGCCGCGGCCGCCAGCCCGGCTGGCAGTGGACCGCGCTCACGCAGAAGGTGTTCGGCTGGCCGTGGGGGACGTGACCCGGTCCGGGCGCCGGTCCGAGGAGCGGAAGTAGACCGCCCAGGTGACCAGCACGCAGAGCGCAACCACTGTCCGACTGCGGACGACGATCGGCAGGACTGTGCGGCCCGCTCAGGTCCAGCTGCTTGGTGGCCTCTTCGGGGCCGCCGAAGAGGCCACCACGCAAGACCGGCTGACCCGCCGGAGCCCGCTCAGGCTGCCATGGCCGCCGCCGGCACCACGTCGGGCGTGCCCAGCCGGACGGCGTCGGCCCCCGCGTCGTCGGGCTGCTCGTGCGCGGCCCGCTCGGCCCGGACGCGTGCGACGTAGTGCGCCACCTCACGGTCGACCCGCTCGTCGTCCCAGCCAAGGACCGGCGCCATCAGTGTCGCCGCAGGCCGAGCGGCCAGCAGGCCACGGTCGAAGGTCTCGATCGAGATGTGGGTACGCCGGGTGAGCACGTCCTCCAGGTGCAGCGCCCCCTCGGCGGACGCCGCGTAGACGACCTCCACCCGCAGGTAGTCCTCCGCGCCGTCGAGCGGCTCACCGAGCGTGGGATCTTCCCGCAGCAGCGCCAGAACCTCGTCGACGGCGGCGCCGTAGCGCCGCAGCAGGTGCTCCACGCGCTCGGTGTGCATGCCGAACTGCTGCGCCAGCCGGCGCCGCTGGTTCCACCGGGCGACGTAACCCTCGGCGCCGAGCAGCGGCACCCGGTCGGTGCAGGAGGCGGGTACCGCAGCGTCGAAGCCGCGCACCGCCTCGTCGACCGCGTCGCGCGCCATCACCCGGTACGTCGTGTACTTGCCGCCGGCCACCACCACGAGCCCGGGCGCCGGGCTGACCACGGTGTGCTCCCGCGACAGCTTGGCGGTCGCCTCGGACTCTCCGGACAACAGCGGGCGCAGGCCGGCGTACACGCCCTCGACGTCGTCGCGGGTCAGCGGGGTGGCGAGCACCGCGTTGACGTGCTCCAACAGGTAGTCAATGTCCCGGCTGGTCGCCGCCGGATGCGCCTTGTCCAGGTCCCAGTCGGTGTCGGTGGTGCCGATCAGCCAGTGCCGGCCCCACGGGATCACGAACAGGACGCTGGACTCGGTACGCAGGATCAGGCCTGTGCTGGACCGGATCCGGTCCCGCGGGACCACCAGGTGGATGCCCTTGGAGGCGCGTACCTGGAACTGGCCCCGCTCGCCGACGAGGGCCTGGGTGTCGTCGGTCCACACCCCGGTGGCGTTGATGACCTGCCGGGCGCGCACCTCGAACACCTGGTCGGTTTCCAGGTCGTGCACCCGCGCGCCGGTGACCCGGGCGCCCTCGCGCAGCAGACCCACGACGCGAGCCCGCGACAGCGGGTGCGCCCCGTGCGCGGCGGCGGTGCGGACGAGGCAGGTCACCAGCCGGGCGTCGTCGACCTGCGCGTCGTGGTACTGCAGGGCGCCGACCAGCGCCTCCGGCCGCAGCGACGGGCAGGCGCGCAGCGCCCCGCGGCGGCTCAGGTGCCGGTGGGCCGGCACGCCGCGCGCATGGGTGCCGGAGAGGCTCATCGCGTCGTAGAGCAGCACGCCGGCGCCGGCATACAGGCGTTCCCAGCCCCGGTGGCGCAGCGGGTAGAGGAACGGCACCGGACGGACCAGGTGCGGCGCGAGCCGCTGCAGGAGCAGACCCCGCTCGCGCAGGGCCTCGCGGACCAGCCCGAAGTCCAGCATCTCGAGGTAGCGCAGGCCACCGTGGATGAGCTTGCTGGACCGGCTCGACGTGCCGCTGGCCCAGTCGCGGGCCTCGATGAGCCCGACCGACAGGCCGCGGGTGACGGCGTCGAGAGCGCAGCCGGCGCCGGTGACGCCGCCGCCGATCACCAGGACGTCCAGTTCCTGACCGCTGCTGAGGGCGGCCAGGGACCGCTCACGGGCGGCCGGTGACAGTGTCGCGGAGTGCATCCGTCTTCTCTCTCCTGGGAGGGGTGGGGGCGGCCGGCGACGGGCGCCGGCCGCCCGGATCCTTGAGGGGTGGGGCCGGCGGTCAGTCGACGTCGACCCAGTCGAGGGTGCGCTGGACCGCCTTCTTCCACCGCGCGTAGCCGGTCTCGCGCTGCTCCGGCGACCAGGTGGGCTGCCAGCGGTGGCTCTCGTTCCAGTTCTCGCGCAGCTCGTCGGTGTTCTTCCAGAAGCCGACGGCGAGGCCGGCGGCGTACGCGGCGCCGAGCGCGGTGGTCTCGGCGACCACCGGCCGGCTCACCGGCACGCCGAGGATGTCCGCCTGCATCTGCATGCACAGGTCGTTGACGGTGACGCCGCCGTCGACCTTGAGGACCTCGAGGTGCACCCCGGAGTCCTGCTCCATGGCCTCGGCGACGTCACGGCTCTGGTAGCAGATGGACTCGAGGGTGGCGCGGGCGATGTGGGCGTCGGTGTTGAACCGGGAGAGGCCGACGATCGCGCCGCGGGCGTCGGAGCGCCAGTACGGGGCGAACAGGCCGGAGAACGCGGGCACGAAGTACACCCCGCCGTTGTCCGCCACCTGGCGGGCCAGGATCTCGCTCTGCCCGGCGCTATTGATGATCTTGAGCTGGTCGCGCAGCCACTGCACGGCCGAGCCGGTGACCGCGATCGAGCCTTCGAGCGCGTACACCGGGGCGTCGTCACCGAACTGGTAGCACACCGTGGTGAGCAGCCCCGCCTCCGACCGTACGATCTCCGTGCCGGTGTTGAGGAGCATGAAGTTTCCCGTGCCGTAGGTGTTCTTGGCCTCGCCCGGGGCGAAGCAGACCTGCCCGACCGTGGCGGCCTGCTGGTCGCCCAGGTCGCCGGTGAGCGGGACCGGGCCGTTGAACGGGCCGTTCACGGTGCTGCCGTACGAGCGCGGGTCGGACGACGGCCGGATCTGCGGCAGCATGGCCCGGGGGATGTCGAAGAACGACAGCAGCTCGTCGTCCCAGTCCAGCGTCTCCAGGTTCATCAGCATCGTGCGGCTGGCGTTGGTGGGGTCGGTGACGTGCACCCCGCCCTCCGTGCCGCCGGTGAGATTCCACAGCAACCACGTGTCGGTGTTGCCGAAGAGTGCTTCGCCGCGCTCGGCGGCCTCGCGGACCCCGTCGACGTTCTCGAGGATCCACTGGATCTTCCCGCCCGAGAAGTACGTCGCCGGGGGAAGGCCGGCCTTGCGCCGGATGACGTCGCCCTTGCCGTCACGTTCCAGCGCCGAGGCGATCCGGTCGGTACGGGTGTCCTGCCACACGATGGCGTTGTAGTAGGGCCGGCCGGTCCGGCGGTTCCACACGACCGTGGTCTCGCGCTGGTTGGTGATGCCGAGCGCGGCCAGGTCGGAGGCGGTCAGGCCGCGCTCGTTCATGGCGGTCTGGATGACCGTCTGGGTCCGCTCCCAGATCTCGAGCGGGTTGTGCTCCACCCAGCCGGCCTGCGGCAGGATCTGCTGGTGCTCGAGCTGGTGGCGGCCGACCTCGTTGCCGCCGTGGTCGAAGATCATGAACCGGGTGCTGGTGGTGCCCTGGTCTACCGCGCCGACGAAGTCAGCCATTCGGGGGTCTCCTTCTGATTTCTTGCGGGGATGCGGGTCGGCGATGTCAGACGCGGGCGAGTTCGCCCTCGGCCGGGGCGTTCTCGGTGGCCAGGGCGCCCGGCTCCAGCTCGTCCTCGCTGGGCAGGAAGCGGCCGATGATCAGCTCGTAGAGGCCGGCGCCGATGACGCCACCGACGAGGGGCCCGACGATGGGCACCCAGAAGTACGGATATCCGCTGGTGTCCTGGAAGGCCGTTTCGTAACCGGTCAGGAACGAGGCGAGGCGGGGGCCGAAATCGCGGGCGGGGTTGATGGCGTAGCCGGCGTTGACGGCGAAGGCCATGCCGATCGCCACCACGATCAGGCCGACGATCAGCGGGGCGAGGTTGCCGGCGGGCAGCGAGTTACGCGCGTCGGTGACCGCCAGGACGAGGAACAGCAGGATGGCCGTGCCGATGATCTGGTCGCGCAGCGCACCCCACTCGGTCACACCGGCGCCCGGCAGGGTGGAGAAGACGCCTTGGCTCTTGCTGGTCAGGCCCGGGTCGAACCGGGACAGCACCTCGCTGTAGTTCCAGCGGATGATCAGGGCCGCGACGAACGCGCCGGCGGTCTGGGCCAGCGCGTACGGCATCACCTTGCGCCAGGAGAAGCCCTTGAAGACCGCCAGGGCGAGGGTGACCGCCGGGTTGAGGTGGGCGCCGCTGATCCGGCCCGCCACGTACACGCCGAGCGTGACGCCGAGGCCCCAGGCCCAGGCGATGCTGTCGAACTCTCCAGTTCCCGCCGCGGCCACCTGGGCGACCACGCCCACGCCGAACAGGATGAGGATCGCGGTGCCGGCGAACTCGGCGGCCAACTCGCCGACGAGCCCGGGGACTTTCAACCGTTGCGCCATGGGTGCCTCCAGAGGTGGTGGGGGGTGACGGCCCTCTTCGTTGGGGGGAAGCGGAGGGCCGGTCGGTGACGCTGCGGCGTCGGGCGTCACCGTGCCGTGAACCGTAGGAAACACTCGAGGCCGGGTCAACGAACCCCGGTCGACAATGTCGAACACTGTTGCGGCCGCCGGAATGCCGTTAGCATTCCCGCCCATGCCGGGTCAGGTGCAGTCCATCGCGCGGGCCGCGGCGATCCTCCGCCTGCTCGCCGCCAGCTCCGGCCGGCTCGGCATCGGGGAGATCGCCCGGTCCCTCGACCTGCCCAAAGGCACCGCGCACGGCATCGTCCGTACCCTGCAGGACGTCGGGTTCGTGGAGCAGGACAAGACCTCCGGCAAGTACCAGCTCGGGGCGGCGCTGCTGCACCTGGGCACCAGCTACCTCGACGTCAACGAACTGCGCTCACGCTCGATCAACTGGGCCGACCCGCTGGCCGCGCGCAGCGGCGAGGCCGTCCGCATCGGCACCCTGCTGGACGGCAAGGTGCTGGTGGTCCACCACGTCTTCCGACCCGACGACACCCTCCAGACCCTCGACGTCGGGTCCCTGCTGCCCCCGCACGCCACCGCGCTCGGCAAGGTCCTGCTCGCCTACGACGTCGGCGCCGCCAACACCGTCATGCAGGGCGAACCTGAGCCGTACACCCGGCGCACCGTGGTCACCGCCCGGACCCTCAGCCAGGCACTGACCAAGATCCGGGAAAACGGCTGGGGCGCCGAGATCGAGGAGATGACCCTCGGCGAGGCCAGTATCGCCGCACCCATCCGCGGCTACGGCGGCCTCGTCGTGGGCGCGATCGGGCTCTCCGGCCCGGTCGACCGCGTCTGCGACGGGCAGGGCCAACCCCGCCCGACGCTCGTCGCGTACGTCCGCGACGCCGCCCGCGCGGTGTCCCGGGATCTCGGCGCCGCACGCTGGTGATCCGTCCACCTGCTCCCCGCCAGGCCAGAGAGGACGAAAGATGACTGACAGCTACGTCGTCTCCATCGACCAGGGCACCACCTCGACCCGCTGCATCGTGTTCGACCGCCGGGGCAACCTCGTCTCGGTGGCGCAGCGGGAGCACCAACAGCACTTCCCCCGGCCCGGCTGGGTGGAACACGACGCGCTGGAGATCTGGCGCAACGTCGGCAAGGTGGTGCCGAGGGCCCTCGCCGAGGCCGGCATCGTCGCCGGCCAGGTCGCCGCGATCGGCATCGCCAACCAGCGGGAGAGCACGGTGGTGTGGGACCGGCGCACCGGCGTCCCGGTGGCGCCGGCGATCATCTGGCAGGACACCCGCACCGACGCGCTGGTGGAGACGCTGGCCCAGGCGCCCGGCGCCGAGGAGGTCCGGCAGCGCTGCGGGCTGCCCCTGACCACGTACTTCTCCGGCCCGAAGCTGCGCTGGCTGCTCGACCACACGCCCGGGCTGTACGAGCGTGCCGAACGCGGCGAGGTGCTCTTCGGGACGATGGAGAGCTGGTTGATCTGGAACCTCACCGGCGGCCCCGACGGCGGTCTGCACCTGACCGACGTGACCAACGCCAGCCGGACCATGCTGATGGACCTGCGCACGCTCGCTTGGCACCCGGACCTGCTGGCCTTCTTCGACATCCCGGCCGCCATGCTGCCCGAGATCCGCTCCTCGTCCGAGGTGTACGGCACCGCGACCGCCGTCCTGCCCGGCGTGCGGATCGCGGCGGCGCTCGGCGACCAGCAGGCCGCCCTGTTCGGCCAGACCTGTTTCGCGCCGGGCGACGCCAAGTGCACCTACGGCACGGGCAGCTTCCTGCTGCTCAACACCGGCACGGAACCGGTGCACTCCAGCCACGGGCTGCTCACCACCGTCGGCTACCAGATCGGCGGCCAGCCGGCGGTCTACGCCCTCGAAGGCTCCATCGCGATCACCGGCTCCCTGGTGCAGTGGTTCCGCGACCGGCTGGAGCTGATCAGTACCGCGCCGGAGATCGAGACCCTCGCCCGCACCGTGGACGACAACGGGGGCTGCTACATCGTGCCGGCCTTCTCCGGGCTGTTCGCGCCGCACTGGCGCAGCGAGGCGCGCGGGCTCATCGTCGGGCTCACGTCGTACATCACCAAGGGGCACCTGGCCCGCGCGGTGCTGGAGGCCACCGGCTGGCAGACCCGCGAGGTGGTCGACGCGATGAACGCCGACTCCGGCCTGGCGCTGACGGCGCTGCGGGTGGACGGCGGGATGACCGCCAACAACCTGCTGATGCAGTTCGTCGCCGACGTGCTCGCGGTGCCGGTGGTGCGCCCGATGGTCGCCGAGACGGTCTCCCTCGGCGCCGCGTACGCCGCCGGGCTGGCGGTCGGCTACTGGCCCGACCTGGAGGGACTGCGCAGCAACTGGCACCTCGCCTCCCGGTGGGTGCCCCAGATGGACGACGCCGTCCGGGCCGAGGAGCGGGACAACTGGCAGCGCGCGGTCGAGCGCACCTTCGACTGGATCAAGCCTGCGGCCCGAACCGGCAACGGATGACCCATCACGGCGCAGATCTCCACCTGGGGCTCGATCGCCGCCTCAACACCCACGTCAGCACCAACATGCGCGGACTCGTCGCGAACCGCGGCTGGCTCCACGTGATCCAGTTGGCCGACCTGGCGGCAGGCGACATTAGGGTCTGTCGCTGACGAGATCCGCGGCATCGCCTGGCGCGTCTACCCCTGCCCGAGGCTTGCGGTATGGCCGTCGTTCGGCCCGTTCAGCCAGGTGCGGATGGTGACGAGCGCGGCAGGGCCGTAGTCGTCGTCGACACCGCTGGCGAGGTCTGCGATGGAGATCGCCTGTAGGGCGGCGCGCCAGGCGGCGTCGGCGCCGGCCATCGCGCGGGCGATGGGGCACGGCCGGGTGCAGGCCTCCGGCGGTGTCGCCAGGGGGCCGCGCTGGCGGATCTCGGTGCAGACGAACGCGGGCTGAGCGCCGTCGACGGCGGTGACGACGTCGAGCATGGTGATCAGTTCGGGTGACCTGGTCAGGACATATCCGCCCGCCTTGCCCTGGACGGAGGTCACGAGGCCGGCGCGGGAGAGTGCCTGCAACTGTTTGGCCAGGTAGCTGCCGGAGACGTCATGCAGTTCCGCGAGCCGGGCAGCCGGCACGGGCTCCGTCGCCGTGGTCAGCACCACGCAGCAGTGCAGTGCCCACTCGACTCCACCTGACAGCTTCATACGACCCCCCGCTTGACTCGGACACAGACTATCCGACTACCGTCTCGGACAGAACGTATCCGAGTTTGGGATTTGTCCCGACGAGATCGGCGTGCCTTGTCGCACGCCGTGGGAGGTGAGAGCCATGAAGCTCACAGTCATCGGCGGTACCGGAATGATCGGCTCGCAGGTGGTCCAGAAGCTGAGGGCAGCCGGACACGAGGCCGTCCCCGCGGCGCCGTCGACCGGCGTCGACCTGCTCACGGGAGACGGCCTGGACCAGGCGCTGGAGGGCGCCGACGTCGTCGTCAACGTTTCCAACTCGCCGACCTTCGACGAGGCCTCGCTCGGCTTCTTCCGCACCACCATGGGCAACCTGCTGGCCGCCGGAGAGCGCGCCGGCGTCCGGCACCAGGTGGTCCTCTCGATCGTCGGCGTCGATCAGGTACCCGAGCTCGACTACTACCGCGCCAAGACCCTGCAGGAAGACCTGCTCCGGCAGGGGCCCACGCCGTACTCCATCGTGCGCGCCACCCAGTTCTTCGAATTCGTCAACGCGATCCTGTCCTGGACCTCCGACGACACCACCGTCCGGCTGCCCGCCACCCGGCTTCAACCGATGGCCGCCGCGGACGTCGTCGACGCCGTCGTCGACGTCGCCACCGGGGCGCCGCTACAGGGCATCCGCAACGTCGCCGGCCCGGACGTCTTCGCCCTCGACGACCTCGGCCGGGTCACCCTGGCCGCACAGCAGGACAACCGCAAGGTCGTCACGGACGACACGGCCGGCATGTTCGCGGCCGTCACCGGCGACGTGCTCATCGCGGGCCCGGACGCCCACCTGGCACCCACCCACTACCAGGACTGGATCCAGTCCGCCCGCTGACCCGCGGACAGGCTGAGAGTGACGAGCGAGAATATGTTGACCATCAACAGTGGCGCCCCCGTCGTGGTTGGTGTGGACGGCTCCGCGGCCGCACTGGACGCGGTCCGGGTGGCGGCGCGTGAGGCGGCGTACCGGCGGCGTCCGCTGCGGGTCGTGCACGCCTTCATCTGGCCGCTGACCGGCGCTCCGCTCACCCCGGTGCCGGGCGCTCCGGCCGACGCCGGCCTGCGCCACCAGGCGGAGCGGTACGTCGCCGAGGCGGTCGCCGAGGCCGGCAAGGTCTCCCCCGAGGTGCCGGTCACCGGCGAGGTGGTGGACGGCGCGCCGACTCCCGTGCTGCTGGACGAGTCCCGGGAGGCGGCGCTGGTGGTACTCGGTCACCGTGGTCTGGGCGGCCTCGCCGGCCTGCTCATCGGCTCGGTCACCGTGCAGGTCTCCGCCCGCGCGCAGAGCCCGGTGCTGGTGGTACGCGGTGAGCCGCGGGCCGACGGCCCCGTGGTGGTGGGCGTGGATGGTTCGGAACTGTCCACCGAGGCGGTCGGGTTCGCGTTCGAGGAGGCCGCCTACCGGGACGCCCCGCTGGTCGCGGTGCACGCCTGGCTCCACCCCACCCCGGTCGGCCCGGGCGACATACTGCCCTTGGTCTACGACCTGGACGCCCTCGCCAGTGAGGAGGACCGCACGCTCGCCGAGTCGGTGGCCGGCTGGTCTGAGCGCTACCCGGACGTGCCGGTGCGACATCGGCTGGTCCGCGGCTCCCCGGCCCGGGTACTGGTGGAGGAGTCGAAGGCGGCGCAGCTGGTGGTCGTCGGCGCGCACGGCCGCGGCGCGCTCGGCGGGCTACTGCTCGGCTCGGTCAGCCACGCGGTGCTGCACCACTCGCACGCCCCGCTGGCGATCGTGCGGCACACCCGCCAGGCCGATCACCCCTGATCCTCGACGACGTTCACAGCCCAAGGAGCGGGCAGGTGCTCACGACCCGCCTGCCCTTGGGCATCCTCGGCTCTAACCGAGGACCCCGCCCTCACCACCGGCGGACCGGCGGCGACCGTTCGACGACCTGCTCGCCTTCCTCCTGAGGAGTTCACCATGACCATGCCCGACACCATCGTCCTGGTCCACGGATTCTGGGTCACCCCGCGCAGCTGGGAGCACTGGATCACCCACTACGAGCAGCGGGGATTCCGGGTGCTCGCGCCCGCGTACCCCGGCTTCGAGGTAGAGGTCGAGGCCCTCAACGCCGACCCGACCCCGATCATGGAGGTGACCGTACCGAAGGTCGTCGACCACCTCACGGCCGTCATCAACGAGCTGCCCGCACCGCCGATCATCATGGGGCACTCGGCCGGGGGGACGTTCACCCAGCTCCTGCTCGACCGCGGCCTGGGCGCCGCGGGCGTCGCGGGCGTCGCGATGAACTCTGCGCCGACCGAAGGGGTACGGGTCGTGCCCCTGTCACAGGTCAGGTCGACGTTCCCGGTGCTGAAGAGCCCGGCCAACCGGCACCGGGCGGTGGGGCTTTCGTTCGAGGAGTGGAAGTACACCTTCACGAACACGTTCACCGAGGAGGAGTCCCGGGCCCTCTACGAGCGGTACCACATCCCCGCGAACGGCGGAATCGTGTGGGGCGGCGTGCTGGCCAACTTCCAGCCCGGCCACCAGGACACCTGGGTCGACTACCACAACGACGACCGAGCGCCGCTGCTGTTCATCTCCGGCAGCGAGGACCACATCATGCCGCCGGCCGTCCAGCAGTCCAACGCCAAGCACTACAAGTCCAACACCATCACTGAGGTCAAGGAGTACGAGGGCTACGCGCACCTGCTTCCCGCGCAGAAGGGCTGGGAGGAGATCGCCGACTACGCCCTGGACTGGGCCCTGCGGCACGCGCGAGCATGACCGATGTGCGGATCACCCACATCGGCGGGCCGACGTCCCTCATCGAGGTCGGCGGTTGACGGCCGCTGACCGACCCGACCCTTCGACCGGCCGGCTGTACGCCGCCGGGCATGGCTTGGACAGCACGGGCATGGCTGATCATTGAGCGGTGATGAACCCTGCCGTGTTGCCGGCCGACCCCGGTGCGTTCTCGTTGGCCGTTCCGCCGCTGTTTGCCGCGCTGGCTCCGGCGCGGAGCATCCTCATCGCCGGAGCGGGCGGGGGGTTCGACGTGTACGCCGGCCTGCCCTTGGCGTTCGCCCTGTGGCGCGGCGGCGCACAGGTGCACCTGGCCAGCCTGTCCTTCTCCCAGCTCGAGTTGATCAACCGGGACGCGTGGGTAGCGGAGCACGTCGCGGCGGTGCAGCCGGACACTATTAGCCCGGACTGGTACTTCCCCGAACGCACGCTCGCCCGGTGGCTGGCGGCTCAGGAGCTGCCGTCGACCGTGTACGCCTTTCCGCCGCTCGGTGTCCAGCCGTTACGGGCGGCGTACCGGTACCTGGTCGAACAACTCAACATCGACGCGGTGGTGCTGGTCGATGGCGGCACCGACGTCCTGCTGCGCGGCGACGAAAGCGACCTCGGCACCCCGGTGGAGGACATCACCAGCCTGGCCGCCGTGGCCCCGCTGGACGTGCCGGTCAAGCTGGTCACCAGCCTCGGCTTCGGCATCGACGCCTACGACGGCGTCAACCACGTCCAGGTGCTGGAAAACCTCGCCGCACTCGACCGCGACGGCGGCTACCTCGGTGCCCTGTCCATCCCCGGTTCCAGCCGGGAGGCAGCGCTGTACCGCGATGCCGTCGCCGACGCCCAGGCCGCCACCCCGGACCGGCCGAGCATCGTCCAAGGACAGATCGCCGCCGCCACCAGCGGCGCGTTCGGAGACATCCGGTTCACCCGTCGCACCGGCAGCAGCGACCTGTTCATCAACCCGCTGATGGCGATCTACTTCACCGTCGACCTCGACAAACTCGCCGCCCGATGCCTGTACCTCGACCGCATCGAGAACACCATCGGCAGGCGACAGGTCATCACGCGCATCCAAGCATTCCGCGACGAACTGCTCAGCGCACGCATCCCCCGCGCGTTTCCCCACTGAACGCCCGGACGGCGGCAGAAGCGTGCATTGAACGGTCGCCAAGCCGGGAGTTAGCGACTGGCGGGAGTCCTTATTTATTTGCGGGCGCGGTTACGGTGCGTTGTTGGGGCTGGTGATTCTCGGGTGGGTTGGGCCGGTGGTGGGTTTCTCGTTGACCTTGGGCTGGTGCTGCCGCCGAGAGTGGCGCTTGACTGGCAGTAGCGCGTATTTGATCGGAGCGAGTTCCCTTGGCTCAGGGCGACATGGGTCAGGTTCTGCGGACTGCGCTGGTGGAGCCGGCGATGAAGAGGGTGGCGAAGGTCCAGGCGAGCAGTTGCCGGAACCAGCTGGCGATGGTGAGGGTTTGGCCGGCGGGGGTGTTGGTGGGTTGGCAGCGGTCGCGGGCGCCGGTTTTGACCTCACCGAGTGCGACGCCAAGGTAGAGCGCTATGGGTGCGTAGCGCCGCCATGATCGCCTTGATTCGTAGCGCCCTACCCTGCGCCCATGGCACTGATAGCGGGGTCAGCCGGGCAGCGGCGCCCGGGCGCGCAGCAGCGCCGCAGCCTGCTCGCACCAGTCGCGGTTCTCCTGCTCGAACCGGCGGCCGCGCAGACACGTCAGGTACGGCCCGATCCGGTCGCCTTCGCGCAGGAACGTTTCCTCGTCCAGCTCGCCACGCAACCGCCGGAGCATCCGGTCGAAGATCTCCACCTTCGCCGCGGCCGCGACCGCCCGCTCCTCGAGCTGGGCGATGACCGGGGCCGGGTCCAGCCGGTCGACGGCTTGGACCATGACGAGCAGGTCCTCCCGGATGGATGTCGGCTTCGACGGCGTCGCGGTGAACGCCGCCAGCTCCGCGAGGCCGGCGTCGGTGACCGTGAACAGTCGCTTGTTGGGCCGATCGTGCTGGATGACCTGCCGGCCGGCGATCAGCCCCTCGCGCTCCAGCTTCGCCAGTTCGGCGTAGAGCTGCTGGGGCACCGCGTACCAGAAGTTCGCCAGCGACACATCGAAGACCTTGGCCAGCTGATACCCGCTGTACTCGCCGTCGAGCAGTGCCGCCAGCACCGCGTGGCGCAGCGCCATCGGCGCAACCTCCCGCTTCCCTCGTCGCATAGTCAGTGATATGACTACTCCTATCGTTGACTATAGGGGAGGCAGCCGTGACGACCGTCGAGCGGTTCCGTGCCGCCGTCGAGGCCCGGGACCTGGCCGCGTTCGACGGGCTGTTCAGCCCGGACGTGCGCTTCTACAGCCCGGTGAAGTTCACGCCGTTGCAGGGGGCACAGGCCGTTCACGGGCTCCTCGGCGTCCTCCTGCGCACCTTCGAGAATTTTCGGTACGTCGGACAACTGGCCGGCGAGGCCGAGATCGGCACGGTGGGTCGGCCCGTCGAGTCGCACATCCTCATCTTCCGCGCGACCGTGCGCGGCAAGCAGATCCACGGCCTCGACCTGCTCCAACTCGGCCATGACGGCCTGATCGAGGAGTTCACGGTCATGGTCCGCCCCCTGTCCGCCGTCACCACGTTGAGCGAGGCGGTCCTCGCCGGCCTCGCCGCCGACGGCATCGCCCCGTGACACGGAAGGTCGCGCGATGAAACTGGGATACACCACCGGCTACTGGTCCGCCGGCCCACCCGCTGGCGTCACGGAGGCCATCGCGGAGGCCGACCGCCTCGGCTTCGACTCGGTCTGGGCCGCCGAGGCGTACGGGTCGGACTGCCTGACCCCGCTCGCCTGGTGGGGCGCCAGCACCTCCCGAGTGCGGCTGGGTACCAACATCATGCAGATCTCGGCCCGTACGCCGACCGCCGCCGCGATGGCGGCGCTCACCCTCGACCACCTCTCCGGCGGTCGGTTCATCCTCGGGCTCGGCGCCTCCGGCCCGCAGGTCGTGGAGGGATGGTACGGCCAGCCGTACCCGCGGCCACTGGCCCGCACCCGGGAGTACATCGAGATCATCCGCGCCGTCCTCGCCCGCACCGGCCCGGTCCAGTACGACGGTGACTTCTACCAGCTGCCGCAGCAGGGCGGCACCGGCCTCGGCAAGCCACTGAAGTCCACCGTCCACCCGCTGCGCACCGACATCCCCATCTTCCTCGCCGCCGAAGGGCCGAAGAACGTGGCGCTGGCCGCCGAGATCGCCGACGGCTGGCTGCCGTTGTTCTTCTCCCCCAAGGCGGACGGCTTCTACCGCGCCGCGCTGGCCGAGGGCTTCGCCCGACCCGGCGCCCGCCGCGGCCCGGACGAGTTCGAGATCGCGGCGACCGTGCCGATCGTCGTCGACGACGACGTGGAGCGGGCGGCCGATCGGATCCGGCCGTTCGTCGCGCTGTACGTCGGCGGCATGGGTGCCAAGTCGGCCAACTTCCACCGGGACGTCATCGCCCGCCTCGGCTATGAGCGGGAGTGCGACGTCATCACGGAGGCGTACCTGGCGGGCAACAAGCAGGCGGCGATCGCCGCCGTGCCCACCGCGCTGGTCGAGGACATCGCGCTGATCGGTCCGGCCGCAAAGATCAAGGACGAGCTGCAGCGGTGGCGCGGGACCGTGATCACCACTCTGCTGGTTTCGGGCGGCCCACGGCAGCTACGCCAGATCGCCGAGCTGATCGACTGACGACACGGGTCGACCTTGGAAGGCACCTCCCCTGCGCGGGAGCCCCTTGACGAGAACCAATCTTCCGAGTTCTTCTTCGCTCCGTTGCCGGGGCTCGCGACGACTATGGTGTGATCATGGCTGGCGACGAGGTTGACGAGGCCGCCTCGGAAGCACCTTGCCGCCCCACGCTGCGGAGCCAGCGCACCGGTGCGGAGTCATTCTTCGACCGCGGTCCGGGCTGTGCACGGCTCTCCGGCGGCCGCCCGTACGCGGAGGTCGATCGGGTGTGAGGAGATCGGCACGGGACCTGATCGAACTGGTCATTGACCCCGGTACGTGGCTGTCGTGGGATGAGGCGGTTGCCGATCCGGCCCCGCTCGACGCCGACTATGCGGCTGCCCTGGCCGCCGCGCGCCGGACTGCAGGCGTCGACGAGGCGGTCATCACCGGCGCGGGCCGGCTCGGCGGGCGGCGGGTCGCCGTCATCGCCGGCGAGTTCGCATTTCTCGGCGGCTCGATCGGCGTCGCGGCGGCCGAGCGGCTCACCCGGGCCGTCGAGCGGGCGACCGCCGAGCGGATTCCGTTGCTTGCCGCGCCCGCGAGCGGCGGCACCCGGATGCAGGAAGGCACGATCGCGTTCCTGCAGATGGTGAAGATCAGCCAGGCGATCACCGCGCACAAGGCCGCGGGGCTGCCATACCTCGTATATCTGCGGCACCCGACAACCGGCGGCGTGTACGCGTCGTGGGGGTCCCTCGGACACCTGACAGTCGCCGAGCCGGGCGCGCTGATCGGCTTCCTCGGGCCGAAGGTGCACGAGGCGCTGACCGGCTCGCCGTTCCCGGCCGGCGTGCAGGTCGCCGAGAACCTCCACAAACACGGTCTGATCGACGCGGTCGTTGCGCCGGAGCAGGTGGCGCTGCTGGCCGACCGAGCGCTGGCCACTCTGAGCGCGCCGCGCCGTCTCCCCCGTCCGCCGAACCCGGTGGAGGACCCGCCCGGCGAACGCACCGCCTGGGACGCCGTCCGGCGATCCCGCCGGGCGGACCGTCCCGGAATCCGCCGACTGCTGAGACACGCAGGCCGGGATGTCGTGCCGTTGCACGGCACGCAGAGCGGCGAAACCGGAGCCGGTGTGATCGTGGCGCTGGCCCGTTTCGGGGAAGCCCCCACCGTGGTCGTCGGACACGACCGGCGCGACAGCCCGCCTGACCCCGCCGGCCTGCGAGCCGTCCGGCGGGGGTTCAAGCTCGCCGCAGAGTTGGGCCTGCCCGTCGTCACCGTTGTCGACACGCCGGGCGCCGCCCTGTCGCCACAGGCCGAGGAGGGTGGCCTGGCCGGAGAGATCGCCCAGTGCCTTGCCGACCTCGTCACCCTGCCGGTGCCGACCCTGTGCCTGTTGTTGGGTCAGGGCAGCGGCGGCGCCGCCTTGGCCCTGCTGCCGGCCGACCGTGTCATCGCCGCAGCGCACAGCTGGCTCGCGCCGCTGCCGCCGGAGGGCGCGTCGGCGATCCTCCATCGCACCGTCGAGCGGGCGCCGCAGGTCTCCGCCGCGCAGGGCATCCGCGCGCAGGACCTGCGGGCAAGGGGCATCGTGGACCGGATCGTGGCCGAGCGACCCGACGCCGCCGACGAGCCCGCGGCGTTCCTCGACCGGCTGGGGGCGGTACTGGCGCACGAGCTGGCCACCCTGCTCGACGTCGACCCGGCGGACCGCCTCCAGACCCGCCGGATCCGTTACCGGCAACTCTGACCGCAAACTCCCGCCGAATGGAACCGTTCATTCAGCTGCCGTCGCCGCCCGGTCAGGCGGGGGCGGGCGCCGCCAGCAGCGCGCGCAGCTCGCGGACCGCTGCCCGCCCGGCCCGGTTCGCGCCGACCGTGCTCGCAGCCGGCCCGTAGCCGACCAGGTGGACCCGGGGATCGGCCACCACCCGGGTGCCGTCCACGACGATGCCGCCGCGGGGCCCGCGCAGCCGCAGCGGGGCCAGGTGGTCGAGCGCCGGCCGGAAGCCGGTGCACCAGAGGATGACGTCGACGTGCTGTGCCGTGCCGTCGCGCCACTGGACGCCGTCGGGGACGATCCGGTCGAACATCGGCCGGCGTCGGAGGAGACCGCGTTCCCGAGCTTCGAGCAACTGCGGTGTCCACGCCAGCTCGGTCGCGCTGGCGATGCTTCCCGGGGGCAGGCCGGCGCGTACGCGTGCCTCCACCTTGGCCACTACCTCGCGTCCGTAGGCCGGCGTGAACGGCCCGTCCCGAAACACCGGCGGGCGGCGGGTGACCCAGGTGGTCGTCGCCGCGACGCCGGCGATCTCGACCAGGAGCTGCACGGCCGACGTTCCGCCCCCGACGACAACCACCCGCTTCCCGGCGAATTCCGCCGGCCCCCGGTAGTGGGCGGTGTGCAGCTGCCGCCCGTGGAACGTTTCCTGTCCCGGGTAGTACGGCACGAAGGGCCTCGTCCACGTGCCCGTCGCGTTGATCAGTGCCCGGGTGCTCCAGGTGCCCTTGTCGGTTTCGACGAGGAGTCCTCCGTTGGCGGCGTTCCGGACGGCCGTGACGGCCACCGGCCGCTGCACGTCGATGCCGAATTCACTCTCGTAGGCCGCGAAATAGGCCGGCACCGCCTCGGCGGCCGGTTCGTCCGGCGGTGGCGGCGTGAAGTGCATTCCGGGGAGGTCGAAGATGCCGTGCACGGTCGCCATGCGCAGCGTCGGCCACCGGTGCTGCCAGGCCCCGCCGGGGGCCGCGTCGGCGTCCAGGACAGCGAAATCAAGACCGGAGGAGCGCAGGTGGTACGCACTGGCCAGCCCCGCCTGCCCAGCCCCGACAACCACCACATCCGTATCCGGCATGTGTCGGACAACGTCTCGCGCTCGCCCGGGCCTTCCCACGGGCGATCGATCTCACACCGCCCGCCGAACCCGGCCCCTATTGCTGTCACCGCTGGTTGTGGGCTGCCGGCGGCATAAGAGCGCACTGCTATCCGCTGCAGTGCATTGAGAGGCTGAATCCATGGAGTAACCGCCCAGGTTCTTTCGATTCTTACCGTTGCCCTTTACAAGGCGGCGGGCGGGCTGCCTGTATTTACGGGTCGGCTCACATTTCGTACCCGGTCGATAGTCTTGATGCAGGCATTCACTGCCTGCTGAAAATTTGGATCCGCGGGATCGGCAAAATCCAGGAGGCGTCGGCCCTCGTCATAAGATTCTGACTCCTGCTGCCGGAAGCCCTGCCACTCGTTCTTTCCCTGCGCCGAAAAGCTGCGCGAGCGGCCACCAACCCCTTACCGCCCTGACCTGCGGATACTCCCCCACCAGGGCGACATAGTCTGCTGTAGATTGCTCTGCTCCCCGAACCGGGCTCGCACCGGGCGGCCGGCCGCCGACCGCCGACGGATCGTGAGATCGCGGTAGATCAGGATGGGGGCTTGGGCTCGCGGCGAGGGAAGATCAAGGCCATGGGGCACAGGTCTGCCAGGTGGGCATGGTCGAAAGTCAGCACGATTCACGGGGTCCGTGGTGGGGACGCCGTCGCGTGCGCTGGCGAGATCTACTCCTACAGGTACCGCCTCTACGCGCTTTCCGACAGCTTCTACGAGCGCTGCGTCGGCTTGGCGTGGTGCTCGATCTGCCGCGAGTACTCCGGCGCCATGGTGTTCGTACCGCGGAACGAACGCCTCCCGGACCTGCTTTCCGATCTGTCGACGCCGGAGCGTGAGAGGCTGGCTCGCAGCGAGGTGAAGCTGCTCGATTACCTTGATCGCCTCGTCCGGCGGGGAATTTGGCCGACACGCCAGCCGTGATCCGCGGACGAACTAGCGGCGCACTCAACTCGGCATGACTGTGCGTTCGACGCGGTGCTCACCCGGCACACGCTGCACCAGCTCGGACTTCTGATCGGCGTGGTTCGTGATCGACGCTAGGAGCGGGCGGGGTGCGGGGGCAGGGGCCGGCGTCTGACAGACCCTCACACCACCTCACACGGCCTTACACGCGCAGGTCAGCCAAGCACGGCAAGTTCCACTCGCCGAGCCACCCACGGCCGTGGGTGGCTCACTGCGAGGAAGGTGTCGTCTGACCCAGGAGGATGGGTGCGAGCCCGGCATCGGCGAGGCGATGGGTGTAGGGGTGCCGGAGCTGGGCGGCGCCGCTGTGGTCACCGGCGGCGGTGAGGGCGTCGGCGAGGTCACCGGGTGTAGGCGTCGATGACCTTCTGCCGGGTGCCGGTGTGGTCGGTGAGGACGGTAGCGGCGTGCTGGGCTGCCGCGCGTAGGCGCCACAGGTCGACGTCGACGTGGTCCGGGTCGAGGCGGTAACGGTCGTCACGGTGATGGACGGCAACAGCGCCGATGGTGCGGCGCAGGTCGCTGAGGGTGGTGTAAAGGCCGCCCGTGACGGCTGGGAAGGCTGGGAAGGCTGCCGGGAGTGGCATTGGCATCCCGGGCCTTGGTGGCCCTTCGCCGACCTTGCCGTGATGAGTGAGCGACTGACAGCCGCGCACCTCGACGGCCAGAGCCGCCCACGTGCCTGACGCGGCACCAGTGATGCCCTGAATCCATCGATCGCCGACGAGGCGGTTGCTGACGTGCTCGGAAACTCGGTTTCAGCTACGCGGCCGGGGAGTGTTCGTTGATCAGGCCGTTGAGGATGATTCGGTCATGGCGGACCGGCCTCAGCCGACCGGGTGCTCGACCGACGCCGGACGGTCTCCGAGCCCGGCCGCGGGGCCGCGTCGTCCCACCGGGCGCTGCCGCGGTCGCGGAGCCGAGCGTTGCCCGGTGGCCCCTTCCCCGATGTCGGGGGTCGCGACGGGTGGTGTGGTACGGCTCGCCGCGGTGTCTACCAGGTCCGGCAGGTCCCGCCCGGCCACCAGGGGTAGCTCCCGCGTGACTGCCGCGATCGGCCCCGGCTCGCCCGCCGGCTCGGCGGCTCGGGCGACACGTGCCCGTCCCGTCGCGGTCCGCGGCATCGCTGCCGCGCTGCGGGTCGTTTCCGGCGGCGCGGTGTCGGCCGGCTCCTCGACGGAGCCTGGCGCGTCCGTGGTCGACAATGACTCCGCCCGGCTGGTGGCCGACCGGCCTGCTGTGTTGCGCGGCGTGCGGCGCGGTGCGGCTGCCGGCAGGAGCGGGGCGATTTCCGCGTGCAGCGCCGCCCAGTCCGAGGCGCGGGGCGGGTCGGGCTGATCCGTGGTCGAGGTGAGCTGGCCCGTGCTCTCGGACCGCTCCGACTGCCGGTCGGTACGGTCCGGCGTTGCCCCCCGGGACCGCTCCGATCCCAGTCGCTCGGCACCGTCTCCCGCCTGCTCCGTAGCGCCTGCCTGCTGAACGGCGTCCCCGGCCGACTCTGGCCGCCCTGAGCCGCCGGAGGCCGCGTCCGCCGCAGGGGCTACGGGGGCCGCGTCCGTGACCGGGTCCGGCGCGTCGGCGAGCAGCCGCGCGGCCGAGGCTAGTGCGACGGGGTCGGGTTGACCGGTCCGACGCCACCGCCGGCGGCGGCCGCCCGCCGGCAGGTTCCCGGCCAGCACGCGCGCAGGTGCCAGATCGGCGGCGATCAGCGCGGTGAGCCCGTCGTAGTCCGCCTGCTCGGCCAGCCGCCGGGCGATCTCGTCGAGGTCGTACACCGCCACGGCGATGTCCGCCGTGGTGGCGTCCAGCGCTCGGCTGATCTTGCGGTGCAACACCTTGCTCAGCGCCGCCTGCCGCCGCTCGGCGCGTATCTGCGCGCGGGCCGCGTCGAGCGAGCCGTACAGCCCGAGGCCGGGGTCAGCCTTGGCCAGCGAGCGGGCACGGCGGGTCAGCCACGGGTGGCGCAACCAGTGCCCGACCGGTTCGTACGCCGGCGTCGTGGGTGGCAGCTGCTGCCTGGCGCGCAGCCGGTCCCGCCGCTGGTTCTCGGTGTTCATCAGCCACACCAGATAGCCGAGCAGGGACATGCCCGCGTAGAAGCCGCCTTCGAGGTGGTTGCTGTGCGCCAGCCAGTTGAAGGCGACCGCGGCGGTGGCGATACCGGCCGACAACACGCGGGACAGGATGGCCGGTTCGCCCAGCCGACGGCGTACGTCGGCGTTCGCCAGCACCACAACGCCGCCCAACTCCAACGCTCCAACGGCGGGGAGGGCGACATACCAGGGCATGCCGAGCCGTTCCATCGCCCCGGACACCTGGCCGCCGAGCGCGATCAGCAGCACGACAACGTAGAACCCGGTGCGCAGCATGGCGACGTGCCGCACGGCCTTGGCCAGCTCCGCGTCCCACGCCTCCGGCGGGTCGGCGCCTGGCGCCCCGCCAACTGAGTTTCCGCCGGTCATCCGGGTCCGGTTCGGTTCCTGGAACACGCCGAGCAGGTTCCTCTCTCGCTCCGGCCCCGGCCTGACCGGCGCCGCGGCCGCCCGACCCGGCAGTGCTGCCCGCCGAGTCGTACCAGAGCCGCGCTCCGGCTGCCGGCCGTCGTCCGCCGCATGCTACAAGGTTGCGGACCGAATCGGAGATCTCAGATACCACGCTGGGCGCATCGGGTCGCCCCTCCGCGCCACATTGCGGGTCATCCGTGCTCACCCGATTGGCACCGCCGTGGCCGGTGCCGTGCCAGAGGCAGCCGATCGTGGGACTGTCAAGCCTCAGCAAGGTGACGACACCGGTGCCGCTCATGGTTATGCCGCCTGGGCCTGCGGCGAGCCGGTCTCGGTCATGAAGTGACCCCTATCGGCCGGACACCTCGATGTCTGTTAGGGACTCGTGGTGGATCTTTTCGTAGGTGTCGGGGCTGACGTTACCCAGACGGCTGTGCCGGTGGCGGGGGTTGTAGAAGCCCTCGATGTAGGAGAGGACCTCCATCTCCAGCTCGTGGCGACTGGGCCAGGCGCGGGTGTAGACCAGCTCGGTGTTCAAGGTGGCGAAGAACGTCTCGGCCAGGGCGTTATCGAAGCAGTCGGCCACGGAGCCCATCGAGGCGAGGACGCCGCAGGAGCGCAACGTGCGGCCGAACTCGAACGACGTGTACTGCGTCCCGCGGTCCGAGTGGTGGATGACCTGGTCCCGGGCGGGTCGGCGGTGCTGGATGGCCATGCCGACGGCGTCGAGGATCAGTTCGGTGCGCGGGTGATCGGCCATGGCCCAGCCGACGACGCGGCGGGAGTAGGCGTCGACGACCACTGCCAGGTAGAGGAATCCTTCCCAGGTGCGTAGGTAGGAGATGTCGGCGACCCACAACCGGTTGGGTGTGGTCGCGGTGAACTGCCGCTGGACCAGGTCCGGCGCGGTCGCGGTCGACGCGGCCTTGCGGCGGGGCTTTCCGCGCCGGCGTCGGTGGGCGCCTTCGATACCGGCCAGACGCATCAGCCGGGCCACGGCCTTGCGGTTCCACCGGTGGCCGCGTTCGTGCAGCTCGGCGGTGAGCCGTCGGGCGCCGTAGACGCCGCGGTGCTCCGACCACGCCTGCCGGGTGACCTCGACGCGCTGCAGGTCGTGACGTTTCCGCTCGGCGGCGCGTTGGCGTCCCTGTCGAAGCCAGTCGTAGAAGGCGCTGTGGCCGACGCCGAGGAGCCGGCAGAGCAGACGGACCGGGTAGGTGGTCTTCTCCGCGTCGATGAACCGATACACGTCGGCCCGGTTCACCGCTCCGTCTCGCGTGCGAAGAAGACCGCGGCTTTTTTCAAGATCTCCTTCTCCAACTCCAGCTGGGCCACCTGCCGCCGCAACCGCAGCAGCTCGGCACGCTCATCGCCGCTGAGCGACGACGACTGGCCGCCGTCGCGTTCCTGGCGCAGTTGGGCCACCCAGTTGCGCAGCGTCTCGTGGTTGACGCCCAACTCCCGGCCCACGTCCCGGATCGTGCGGCCGGAATCCAGCACCAGCGCCGCGGCCTGACGTCGGAACTCCCCGGGGTACTTGCTCTGTCGAGCCAACGCGGTTTCCTCCTCCTCGGCAGGATGCCAAGTCAGGAGGTGTCCGGTCTCAGGGGGTCACTTCAGAGGCACGGGCAACCGCTGGCAAGGCATGGCACGAAGCCGACCTCGTATTGACCACCCGCTACGGCACACCCATCGAGCCGCGCAACTTCCAGCGCTCCTGGCAGACCCGGTGCGAGAAAGCCGGTGTCCGGCCGATCACCGTCCACGACGCGCGGCGAACTTGTGCCACCCTGCTGGCGGACCTCGACGTCCATCCGAGAGTCGCCATGCAGGTCCTCCGGCACGCCCGCTTCTCCGTGACGATGGAGATCTACACGCAGGTCTCATCAAAGGCGACGCGCGAAGCCCTCAAGCGCCTCGGCGACTCGCTCGGCATCTGACCTACACGGGCAGAGACGGGTACTGGTTCAGTTCTCGCGGTTCGGGTCGCCGAGAGCGTCCCACTCCTCAGGTGTGCTGGGAAACGGCTGCCAGTACGGCAGATAGAACGGTCGCCACGTCGGAGTGACCATCGAAAACGACTCCAGCTCCGGGTCCGCGAGCATGCGGTAGACGAACTCCGTCATGGACATGTCGAACCGGTGCCACGGGTGGGGCGGGTCGTGCCGAGCGACCACGGGCCACCGATCAGACTCCACCGAGCGGTCCGCCAGCCAGAAGTACTGACCCCCGGACGAGTCGTGACCCCATTCGATCAGCCCGGACCCTTTGTCGGGCCCGTACAGATCGTGCGGCGCGTACAAGCGCCCGGCGGGATCGTCGTGCTCGCTCACCCAACGCCGGCTGGAGTTCCACCACCCGAGCAGCGAAGTCGAATCGTGATCGTCGGTCGGTCGCAGTAGGTCAAGGACCCCCATGAACAGGCCCGGCACGAACCGCCGGCACAACTCCTTGAAGTCGCTAGGCAGCGTGACGCCGAGCTCGGCCTCCGCCTGCCCCCAGCCGGCACCGCCCTCAGGCCCATAGCGCCACCCGGTCACGTCGATGATCCTGTCGATCCACGTCAGCTGATCATTCACGGCCGGCAAAGTAACAGCACAGGCGGCCATCTCCTCGCCTGGTCGTCACCCGCCCGCTGACCATTGCTGTACTTAGCTGCTGTACGACAGCAGAAAGGCCACCTCCCGTTTCCGGGAAGTGGCCTTTGACCTGCGTGGGCGATACTGGGATCGAACCAGTGACCTCTTCGGTGTGAATGTCGATCTCACCTGCCGTCGCGGTTTAGCCGCTGCCGTCTGTTGCCGTCAGGTGCTGGCCGGATACCTTCAGATGTCGCCGAATGACAGATGCCGCCGAACCTCTTGCTGATTTCTTGCTGACGTAGCGGCCTAACCGCGTCTAGGCCCCGGCCCCTTAGTCGCCGGGGACGATCACCCGCGCATGGTCGGGCAGCGAGGTCAGCACCCGACGCCGGCCGGTGGCCGGGTCGGCGGCGACCAGCTCACCGCCGTCCGCGGCCCAGCGTTGCAGGAGGACCTCGGTGCCGGCGAGACCGAGGAAGCTCTCGCCCTCGCCACCCCCGGGCACCACGAGGTCGATCCGGCCGGCCGGTCGGCCGGACCGCAGATCGACCCCGACCAACGTCATGGGGGGCACCGCCCGCGCCCCCTCCGGCTGGGCGGTCGGGACCTCCTCCCGCCGGGTGACCAGAGCCCACACCGCCGGCGGATCGCCGCCGCCGCGCACGAGCGGGACGAGCGCGTTGCGGATGTCGCCGGAGCCCACCTGTTGGGTGGTGGCGAGCGACACCGAGCGGGCGGTGCGGCCGTCGACGTCCTGAATTGCGATGGTGAGCTGGCGGTGCGGCCGGGCGTTCGGGCCGACGTTGAACTCCGCGGTGGCCAGTTCACGCCCGTCCAGGAATGCCAGCATCCGGCGGCCCGGCGTCCCGCGTAACGCCAGCGGGCGCAGCCCCCCACCGGGCAGGGTGAACGCTGCGTACGCCTCGCCGGCGCCGGAGGGTTGCCCGAGCAGCAACGCCCGTCCGTCGGTCGACCACTGCCGCAACTCGTACCCGGGCGGGACGGCCCGCTCGGTGATCCCGGTGAGGTCGCGGATCCACCACTGCCCGTCTCGGCGCTGGGCGAACCACCTCCCGTCCGGGGAGAGCGCCTGACTGAACTCGCCCATGGTGGCCGCCAGCCCGACGCCGAATTGTTCACCGGAGGCGGTCACCAGGTACATCGGCCGTCGAGGCAAGGCGCCGGTCGCCACGTCGAAGCCATCGGGGTCGTTGATCTGGTAGAGCAGGGCTCCCCGTCCCACGGCCCGGTCGGTGGGAAGGGCGGTCGGCGTGGCCGGCGGCAGCAGCCGGCCGGGCAGCCGGGCGAGGAGTTCCCGGGCCGTGACCGGGGCGGCGACCTCGGCGGGTGCCGGTGACCGGGTGGCGCTCGTCCGCCAGACCGTCACCCCGGCGGCCCCGCCGACCAGCACCCCGGCCAGCGCGACCGCCATCCATCCCCGAAGTCGGTGCGGTCCCGGCGGCCTAACGGGTGCCGGTCCCGGTGCCGTGGATTCCATCGTCGTTCCCCCGATCCGGGCGTCCTGCCCGCGCACAGCACACGGGAGATGCACCGGGCCGTCAACGGCCCGGTCGGACCCGACTCCCGATCGGGGCCCGATCGTGATCTTCGGGGATTGCTGACGCAGCAGCGGATTAAGAGTGCTGCCTCTCCCCCATGCTCAAATCTCTTGACCTCGCCTCGGTCTGCTGGGCGGTTGGTCCTGGAGTGCTGGTTTTGCGGTTTGTTGGGGTCGCACTGGGGTCAGCTCCCGACGCGTGATGGTGCACGCTAATTGGCGGCTGGCCTAAGCGTTGGCAGGGTCTTCTCCGGCTGCAGGCATGTAGCAGTCGCTAGCCAGGATCAAGGCGATGCGGTCTCGGCTCTTGGTGGTGGTGAGGCTGACCGTGATCCCCGTTTCGGTGTCACGCATGGAGACTGCGCCTCGGGTGCCTTCGGCGAAGGTGCGGTCTTCGGTGATTTCGTAGCCTTGCTGCCGCCACATGTCTCGGACCCGGTGCAGCGTGGTGATCTGGTCGGCTGGGGCGACCGGTATCCCGGCGAAGCCGCTCAACTTCCAGCGGCCGTCGTCGGCGATCTCGCCCCGCCGGCCTACGCAGGGCGAGGTGTTGGTCCGCCAGTCATCCAGCGGGTTGCCGGCGGTGGTGGCGACGGCCTGAGCACGGGTCTCGGCCAGGCCTTTCACCTCGGCGGTGGCTTTGGTCTGCAAGGGGTCGTCCTTTCCCGGCGAGAGGCCGCCACCAGTGCAGGCAGTGAGGAGCATTAGTGCGGCCGTGAGGGCGGCCGCATGCCGCCGAACCGCCCGGTGATGGAGGGTCATGGCGTTTCCCCGTGTTCGAGTACGGCTACCTCGTAGTCGCCGACGATAACCGCCGCCTGGGAGCGCAGCACCTGGGGCGCTGCAAGGGCAAGGTCCACCAACGCGCCACCCTCGGCATCGGCGGCCGACGCATCCTCGTCTCCCGCGACTGGTCCGGCAAAACCCTCGCCGACCACCGCGCCGACGCCCGCGCCTGGGTCCGCAACCTCCTCGGCGTCACCACCGGCGCCGACGACACCGACCCCGTCGACCAGGACGCCGCGCCCACCTACGCCTGGGAACTCGCCCGCCCAGACGACCCCGACATCCCACCCCTGCAACACCGACTCCTACGCGCGCTGTCCCAACGCGCCCAGTGGAAGGCCGCCCTCCTCGCCGCGAGAGATCGCGCTGCCACCACCGCCCCAACCACCGTCGACCGCCCCACGTCCTGACCAGGAGGAACCATGGAACGCGCCACCACCCCCACCGCCACCCGCCCGACCACCGGCTCGGACCTGCCCGGCCGACTCCTGCGCAGCGGCGACAGCCGGGCCGTCTACTCCGTCCGCGAAGTCGCCCGACTGCTCTCCCTCTCCCTGGGCAGCACCTACGCCCTGGTCCGCGAGGGCGAGATACCCGCCCGCAAGCTCGGCGGACGCTGGGTCATCCCCAAGAAGCGATTCCACGACTGGCTCAACGAGACCACCGACCAGGCCGACGGCCCAGAGGGATGGGCCTGATGGGACACATCGTCAAGACGCCTGCGGGCACCTTTCGCGCGAACTGGCGTGACGCGAGCGGCCGGCAGAAGGCCAAGACCTTCCCGACCCGACGGCAGGCGGCGGCCTTCCTCGCCGAGACGGAAACCGCCGTTGCCCGTGGCGGGTACGTCGACCCGCACGCCGGCCGTCTGCTGTTCGGGAAGTACGCGGAACGGTGGCGGGAGTCCCGCAACGACGAGCTGACCACAAGGGCGCGGGACGCCTCGATCCTGCGAACCCACGTCCTGCCGCGCTGGTCGGACGTGCCCCTATCCCGGATCGATCATCTCGCCGTTCAGCACTGGGTGACGGACCTCGGCACCCGCCGCTCCCCTGCCACCGTGGCCGAGTGCTACCGGCTGCTGTCGGCCGTCCTCCGCTCGGCGGTTCGTGATCGGCTCATCGGCGCCGATCCGTGCGATGGCGTCAAGCTGCCGTCACGGCGGAAGAAGGACACCGACGGGCGCGTGCTGTCCCGCGCGGATCTGGTCGCTCGACTCCTGCAGGCCGTCCCCGACCGATACCGGGCGTTGGTGGCCCTGGCCGGCGGTACCGGGCTGCGGTGGGGTGAGTGCACCGGGCTCCGCTGGGAGTCGCTCGATCTGGCCGCGAAGACGGTCGAGGTGGTCCGGGTCGCCGTCGAGGTGGCCGGCACCGTCACGATCAAGCCCTATCCGAAGTCGCGGGCTGGCCGGCGTACCGTCCCGGTGCCTGAGTTCGCCGTCGACCTGCTGGCCGCCCATCGTGAGGCGTTCCCGCCCGGTCCTCGCGGTGAGGTGTTCACCAACTCGTCCGCCGGTCCGCTGCGTCGAACCCTGTTTCGGGCTCGCGTCTGGCGGCCATCGCTCGTCCGCGCCGGGCTGCTCGGAGACGTGAGCCGCCTGGGCCACTTCAAGTGGCGCGCAGCCTGGGTCGACCTGGAAGGCGTCAAGCGCACCGCGGAGTTCACCACCGAGCGGGAAGCCGTCGCGCACGTGGCGAAGATGGCGCCGGGCGGACTCCGCTTCCACGACCTGCGGCACTCGTACGCCACGGAGCTGGTGTCGCGGGGCGTCCCGGTCAACGACGTCCAGGCGGTAATGGGCCACGAGAAGCCGTCGACAACGTTGAACCTCTACACCCACCGGTCGGACGGGCGGGATCAACGCATCCGCGACGCGTTCGCTGACGATCCGCTGACGCCCAACGACAACTGACGATGGAATCAGCAAGAGCCACCCTCTTCCGAGGGTGGCTCTTCCGCGTTACTTCGATGGTGGGCGATACTGGGATCGAACCAGTGACCTCTTCGGTGTGAACTCTCGGCGAGCTGGTCGGATCGGGCTGGGTACGAGGTCAAACGGCCTGCTGAGGCGGGTCTTGGCTCGGTTCGGCTGGCACGGTTGCTGTACTTCGCTGCTGTACTGCTGGCGTCAGACGAGACGCTGGATGCGGACCTTCGGGCGCTCGTTCTTGAGATGGGCAAGCTTGTGTTGGCGGACCTCCTCGTCCCAGACCTCTTGGTCGTAGTCCGGGTTCGGTGGGATCCACTTGTGGGAGCCGTCGCTGTAGTGGAACTTGTCGTCGCCGGGCCGCAGGATGCTCATCGGGTCCAGCCGAGGAAGCGCCAATGCAGCGTGCCGGCGGGTGCCCAGGTCAGGTCGGCGGTGGCGCGGACAAGCTGCGCCCCCATGTAGAGGGAGAGAGACACCGGGGCGTCCTCGAACTCTGCTCGCAGTTCCCGGCGTCGGGTGACGCACGGCCATGGTGCGCCACAGCCACCGCAACTCCAGATCGGCAGGACCGGCCCGTGGGCGGTCACTCGTCACGTCCCGCGAGCCGATCTCGGTCATGGTCGAGCGGCCCACCGTCCGCCGTCGGGTGGTGCCCCCCGCCTCGCGCCTGATCGAGGAGCCGCCGCCGGGCCGCTTCCTGCTCCCCGGCTTGGATGCGCTGTCCGACGCCCGGCAGAGGCCGCGTCGACGGGAGCCACCGGCCGGTGATCCGTCTCAGAAGTCCGACAGTCACCGTCACGTCCGGCTCCTCCCTGTGGGGGAGCGCAGGTCACCGGCCGATGTGCCGTGTCCGCGCCCCGGTGCAGTGAGGACCAGAGTCGCGCCGCAAACGTCGTCGATCCAGACGGTGACCGTCCGCTAACCGGTTGTGCTGTCCGCTGATTGCCGACGTCGGGGGGCGTACTCGGCGCACAGTTCACGTAAGGCCGACGCCTCCGGCACGCCGGCCTGCTCCACCTTCGCCAGCAGTTCCGTCGCCCGCCACCAGTTCGACGGCACCACCCGCCCGGACACGACAGCCTCCGTCCCGAGAGCGACCGCCTCGTCCGGCTGCCCGGAGGCAACCAGGGCAAGACCGAGGTCGAGACGGGCCGATGCAGCGCGGCGGGGCCGTGCACCCCCGTCGCCGTCGGGGTCCAGGTCGGCCAGCACCGCCCTCGCCACCTGCTCGGCGCCCGGGTCACCCGCCCATGACAGGGTCGTGGCCGTGTACGCGGCAGCCTTGGCCGGGTCGTAGCGATAGTGGTGCTCGGCACGCTCCGGAACCGGCAGGTTGGCCGTCAGCCGCTCCACGCGGTCCAACGCTCCTCTGGTCTCACCCACGTCACCCATCCGCGCCCAGGCGCGCGCCTCCTGAGCAGTGGCCTGGATGTAGGCGGAGCTGCCTTGCGGGGCGATCCGTTGGGCCTGGCGGGAAAGATCGAGAGCTGCCCGGTAGTCGCCCTGGGTCAGCACGTCCCAGGCACGGGTCTCCAGGCACCATCCCCGGATCTCCGCATGCTCCGCGTGCTCGGCGAGGTCATGAGCAGCCCGCAGATGGGCAGCAGCCGCGGCCCGCTGTCTCAGGTCGATGTGCACGGTGGCCCGCAGCACCGCGAGCCACCCGCCGGCGACCAGCAGCCGGCGTTGCTGCGCAAGCGTGACGCGCCCCTCCAGCAGCCGGCCCACGTATGCCAGATGCCGCCGTACCAGCGGCAGGAGATCAGCCGGGGCGGTCGTCGGATAGGCGCTGGCCAGATCATCGACGCCCCGCTCGATACGGTCGAGCACATCCTTGCCGACGTCGCTGGCCATGACCCTCGCGCACAGCTCGCCGGCTTCAGCAGCATGGTCGATCGGCGCATCGACCATGCCAGCGAGCACGCCTCCGGCATCAAGAACCCGATCCAGGTGGCGCGCGGTATCGGCGGTCGGAGCCTTGACCCCCGTCTCCAGCTCGTGCAGGTGGCTCTTACTCCGATGGGCGAGCTGCCCGAGCGACCGAAGCGACAGACCCCGTCGCTCCCGAAACCCACGCAGAGCTACGCCGAAGCGTGGGTCGACGAATGAAGCCATACGCCGCTCCAAGCTGAAGGGTCCAAGCGGGCTCACCCGGCCGCGATACAGCAAGCCACCGATGTCGACGGTACCCCTGATAGCCAGCGCACCGGTGAGCCCTCGCTTGTAAGAACTGCGCGCCTCGTCCGGGCCAGTCTGTGCGCGTCTGCGACCTCGGCGGCTGATCCGCCGCTGGCCTGCGTCGTCCGCCGAAGTTCCGCCCCGTTACTGTCACCGTTGCTGTCGACCGCCGTGGTACGCGGGCGGCTTGGCCTTCCTGCGCGACGTATTGTTGGGAATCCGCGCGACATTCAGAAGATGGACTGGTGCACCCAGCGACGGTTCATGCGGCATCACGGCCAGAAGATTCGGCCGGCGTTATCGAGGTACGCCTCGTTCTCCGCCAGACGGTCGGCGATGTCGTAGAGCATTGCGGCCATGTCCGCCCACTCGGGCTCAGCCACGGCTCCCGCATCCCGGTAGAACTCCATGACGCAGCCGTACTTAGGGCCGCCACGCAAGTCCACGAAAAGATTCCCGCCGCCTCGGTTGGTGGCGACGGGCAGCCAGGCGGGTAGCCAGGTGTCGCATCTCGTTCCGGCCGGACGGCTGTTCTCCGAACTGATGAAGGCTTCCAACTGGTCGAAGAGCGCGAGCTGCCGGGCGACGTCCATCCACAATCGGCGGCTTTTGAGGGCCTCGTCGACAGAATAGGGAACGAAGCCGGGCGGGATGAGCGTGCCGCCATCGGCGTCAAGGCCAAAACGTGCTCCGTCGGCGTACAGCCACCAGGCCCGCAGATCGGGTGGCAGTTGCCGGCCGACCGCGTCCTGAGCCGCTACGAGATCGGTCTCTGACGCCGGCGGTCGCAGCACCGCGCGGGCTCGGGGCGCGTGCTGTTGGAGCCACGCGTCGATGCGGCGTATCGCCGCCTCGGCGACCATCGCTCGGTCCATACTCACCATGATTCACCTTCTGGGCGCTCCGAATACTGGCGTCCCTGCCAGTACCGAGATGATGTGTGACGCTCGCGTGGGCTAGCCAAGTCGTCGCTGCCCACGCCCCGACCGCCTGCGCTTGCCCGGCAGAATGTCATGGCGCTGAGCGCTTGGCTGCTGCGGCCGACAGCGAAGGGGGGCTCATGGGTTACGACTTTGAGTGGGTTGATCTGCCCGAACCTGCTGCGACTGCTCGCTCGCGCTACCAAACGTGCTCCGATCTGGGGGGCCTGTGCGTGCACGCCCCACCGTGCTGGGAGGAGTACTAGTCGCTTGCAGCTGCGTATCAGTTCCATCTGAACATCGCCGGCATGGCCTTCTGCCGTGACGGTATGCACCGCGCGGGCATGACCTACCAGGCAACTTCGCAGCCCTTCCCTGCCTGGCCGTTCGATGGTATCGACGACTGGCGGTCTGCCTTTCAGAGTCGGCGCGACGCCTACAACAAGGCCGAACGGGCGGCGTCGGCCCAGACGGTCGCTGGAATGGTTGGTATCCCGGAGTTCAAGCTGATGAGTAACGGCCGGTGGCTGATAGGGGCGAGGGAGATCGAGCAAGCGCTGAGCTGCTACCAGGCTTCGTCACCGAGCCTGCGTGCAGAGTTGGAGGGGGATGACCTGTGGGTGGCCTGGCTTGATTGGCTGAGACAAGCCATCAGCCACGGCGGCTTCGCCGTAGAGTGACCTGTCCGCCATCCCTAGATCGTCTAGCCGGACGTGTCACCCACGTCCCGAGACTGATCTGTCACGCAGGTCCTGAGACCCGACACGGTCGGCAGCCGGCCTGTCCTCCGTCGACCGATGCGCGACCCGCGTCCGCCAACTGATCTGCGCCAACCTCAGCGCGCTGAACACGGCAGACAAGTGCGGTGGGACTACTCGTAGCCGGCTGCGGCGGCGATGATCTCCGCGCACAGGGCCGACATGACGCCCGCAGGCCCCGAGCGGCGGCGGTCCCGTGAGAAATTCTTCTGGCATGGCGTCGGATCCGGGGCGAGTCGTTCGTAGAACAGGTGAGAGGCGGCCGGAGAGGGCCGCCGGGACAAGGGAGTCATGGGATGACGCGGTACTTGATCTCGTTCAATGACGGCGCGATGGACCACATCCCCGACGAGGAGATGCCCGACGTGGGCAAGGCCTCGCACGCGGTGGTCCAGGAGGCCGTGAACGCCGGCGCGTGGGTGTTCGGCGCCGGACTCGAACGCCAGAGGGCGAGCGTCGTGGCCACGGACGGGATGGTCACCGACGGCCCCTACCCGGAGACCAAGGAGGTCATTGGCGGGTTCTCGATCGTCGACGTGGCCTCACGCGAGGAGGCGCTGGCATGGGCTGCCAAGATCGCCGTCGCTTGCCGCTGCGCGCAAGAGGTCAGGGAGCTCATGCCCGACCCTGAACAAGACGCGTGGCTTCGCCAGGCTGGCAGGTGATGGTGACATCTCGACGACGTCTGATCGAGGGAGACCCACCACTCAGAGCAAGACTTGCGTGGCCGCGGTTGACGACGTGGGTCTGCGCATCGACCTGGACTAGGACGCCGGGACGGTGACCTCGGGGATCGGGCGTGGGACGAAGCCCGGTCCTCAAGCCTGGCCGATCCCCGCAACCGATGATCACCCAGTGGAGCGTCGTGGTCCAGCGACGAGGCCCGCAAGTTCCTCGAATCGGCCCGCGCCGACGAGGACCCGCTGTACGCCGCCTACGCCCTGGTCCTCGTCACCGGCCTACGCAAGGGCGAGGCCCTGGGGCTCACCTGGGAGGACATCGACCTCGACGCCGGAGAGCTGACCATCGGCCGCCAACTGCAACGCGTGCGCGGGCAACTCCTGCACCGCGACACCAAGACCCAGGCGTCCGACGCCACACTCCCCCTGCCCGACATCTGCCTGACGGCGCTCAAGGTGCGCAGAGAACAACGCGACGAGGCCCGAGCAGCCGCCGGCAGGGCATGGCACGAGACGGACCTCGTATTCACCACCCGCTATGGCTCACCGATCGAGCCGCGCAACTTCCAACGTTCCTGGCAGACGAGGTGCGAGAGGGCCAACGTCACGCCGATCAACGTGCACGACGCCAGGCGCACCTGCGCCACGCTCCTGGCCGACCTCGGCGTCCACCCGAGAGTCGTCATGCAGGTGCTCCGGCACGCCCGCTTCTCCGTGACGATGGAGATCTACACCCAGGTCTCGCCCAGGGCGACGCGGGAAGCACTGAAGCGCCTCGGCGATTCCCTCGGCCATTGAGCACCGCTGCTGTACAGCAGCAGAAAGGCCACCTCCCGTTTCCGGGAAGTGGCCTTTGACCTGCGTGGGCGATACTGGGATCGAACCAGTGACCTCTTCGGTGTGAACGCGGCTGCGGTGCATCGCCTGCTGTCATCGGTTGTCATCCCGTACCTGTCAGCTCGGCTACGACCCCGCCTGCTGTCGGGACGTGTCGCCCGCAGGCGACGCGTTCGCTGCCTCCTTGCTGCTTCACCGAGTGGTCGAGGAAGCAGACGCACGTCCTGGCCCTGAACCTATGGATTGCCGGCGAGGCGGTTGCTGTCGGTCCGGTGTGCGGGTCGCAAGCCTCGGTCGGTCGGTCTCGGGCTTCAGTGGTCGGGTTTCGTTGCTGTACGGCGACGAGCGGTTGGTTTCTAGGTGGCTGCCGCTGGAGTCAGATTCGCAGGCCGACCGGAGCGCCGTTGATTCCTTGTACTGCTACGGGCAGGATGACCTGATGATCATCAAGGGGCGGCAGGGCTGGCTGAAACCGGTCCCCCCGATCAGTCTGCTGATGCTCACTGCGGTAGCGGTGGCGTCGTGCGATGCCGCACGAGGCGTGCCGATCAAAAGCGACCCCTCCCCATCGGCGACGGCGTCGGTTGGCTCTCCCGCTGGCGCTGGCGGTACGCCCTCCGGCATTGCCGCAACCGAGCCATGCGCGCTGGTCACCGCTAAAGAAGTTGGCGAGTCTGTCGGGCTACCCACGCCAATGTCGGTCGGCGACGGCCCCACCGACTGCATATTTCTCTTTACGCCACTAGGGCAGACCTCAGCGGAGAGCGTCTCCGTCTTCCTGACCAACGGACGCGCGCTCGTACCGTCGGGCACACCGGTCCCCGACCTCGGCGAAGCTGCCGGCTGGAGTGAGTCCAGCAGCCAGCTCCAGGTCCAGCTTCCCCATGCCCTTATGTCGATATACGTCCAACTGCCGGCGAAGGTGCCCCAGCAGCAGCCCGTGGAACTCGCGATCCGGATCTTCAAGCTTGCCGAACCCCGCGTCTCGTAGCCGCGACTCCAACGTTGAAGCGGAACTTAGAGCGGCTGTCCCGCCAAGCGGGGACGGCGTGCGACGCCTGCTCACACGGCGTCTCAGGCTGCCATCGTTCACGGTTGCTTGACGACGTTTCACGGTGTCTTGTGCCCCCTGTGTGCCCCGCACTGACGGGATGCGGCAGCGCTTGCAGCCCGCCGGACCAGCGGATTAAGAGGCACACACCGAGCTCTGACCGTCGCCGTGTCACCTCGCCTGTCGTGGCGGCCGATTCCCGTCTGTGGCTGGTGTAACGCGCCTCGGTTGCTGTCGCCGTTGCTGTCGCCACGACCTACGCATTACGAGTCGGCTCCTGGCTCCTGCTCCTCCGGGTGCTCGCCACGCATAACCGGGCGTGCCGGTTCACGGTCGTCCGCCGATCGCCGGTTTGGCTGCTCCTTTGGCTGCTCGGCCTTCAGCTGGCGGCCGCATGGCGTTTCCTTGGGTTCCTGCTGGCCCTCGACGGACTGCTTGCGCCTTTGTACGCTGCCCGGCGTGACGACCCTGATGATCTATGCTGGCACCGCGGCAGATGCGCCCGGAACGCGTACCGGAGGGGTCCCGCTCGTGCCACCGGGCTTTCGCTGGCCACGGTGCCATGAGTGCGATGGGCCGATGCAGTTCCTGGCCCAGGTCCGACTCGACGACATCGACTCGGCCGAGTCCGGCCTGTTGTCAATCTTCATGTGCCAGAACGATCCAGGTCTGTGCGACGAGTGGGACGCGACCTCAGGCGGCAACCGCGCATTCGTGTTCGAGCTCGACCAACTGACCCCGGCCGCCGTGCCCCCAGGCGACAACGTCTTGTTGGAGGAGACATCCGAGGTCGCCTACGTGCCATTGAACGACTCCGAGGACTACGGAGAGGCACGCGAGCGTTGGCGCGTTGAGTCCGGCCGGCCGGTGAGGGATGTGCTCGGACAGCTGGGTGGCCTGCCGGCGTGGCTGCAGTTTGACGAGACACCAACTTGTGCAGTCTGCGACCTGCCGATGTCGTTCGTCGTGCAGATCGAGGAAGGCCACGACTACCAGACCGCCATCAACTTCGGCGGTGGCGGCTGCGGCTACGGATTTCGATGCCGATCCTGTACGACCGCAGCGTTTCTGTGGCAGCGGTGAAGCCACCACGACCCCTTGCCCCCCAGGCAACCTACACCTGGCTTTGACCTGGCGCTTTTCGGCGGGTGAGCTGCTGCAGTGGTCCCCCGGCGTCCACGCTCGTCCGCCAGCGTGCGCTCCGATCGTCACCCGGTTAGTCACTCAGCCAAGGCCGAATCGTGTCCCACCTTGCTGAGCATGACGTCTACATCACCGGATCGGATGATCTCTTCCAGGGCTGCCACCATCGCCTTGACGCCGGGCCTCGGAATGATGACTAGGTCCGAGCACCAGAAGTAGCGACCGCCACCAGCCTCGCCGGTCTCAGCCCATCGTCGCAGGATGCGACCGATCTCATCTGTGGTCATAAAGGTGGCATAACGATGGGTGCCGTCAGCAAGATGGACGTGGGCATCGATGTTGTCGACGGTTGCAGGCTCGTCGTCCCCGCCGGGCATGAAGCGAACAACCGCACCCTCGACGATGCAGTCCCATCCCGCCACCTGGCCCACGGCAACATCATCGCAGCATCGGACGCTCAGCCTGGAAGATGCCTAACCTCAGGTTGGGAATCGGGTTGATCTACACAGTAGATGGCCGCCAAGCCTGGCAGACGAACACCGCAAACGGCCCTGGCATCGGGGGCGCGTAAGGCCATTCAGGATTCGGTCGTCTGGTATCTGCGGAGCGCAGCTTCGGCGAGCTGGGTGAGGTATTTGTGGCCGCCGGGTTTGTTGCCCTGCTCCTGGACGACCACCAGAGTGGTTCCGATCCGGACGAGTACGCTGTCCCATCCCATCGGGTCTGAACCGGACGTCGTGCTGCAGCTGACGTGAATACTGTCATCGCCCAGCCGTGGCCCTGGTGCAACTGCGAAGCGGTACCTGTCGCCGATGCCAAGGCCGGACGACACGACAACGGTGGGGCAACGGCCGATGAAGGTTCGCAGGTCGGTCATTGCTCGTCGTGCGCCGTCATCAGCGTAGGTCCTGAGGACTTCGGTTCCCACCCAGAGGTCATCGGGACCAGCGTCATAGCTGAGGGTGGCTGCGGCCATCGCTGACGGAGTCCCGGTTAGCCGCCTTGCCGACAGCAGCGGGATCATGCTGTCGGAACAGGGTACGTCGACGCCTGGGCGTTGATCTCCAGCATCCGGCGCCATGACTGTCGCGATCTCCACAGCGAATCCGGGCGGCAGTGAGTCCGTGATCACCAAGCGTGCGGACAGCGTCGCGGAGTAGCCGGATCCGCCGGTCGCCGGAACTGCTGGGGAAGCTGGCTTCGCGGCTGTGGCCGAGCCCGCCGGCTGCGCCGTGGAGGGGATCGTTTCGCCCGCTGATCGATCCGCTGTATGAGCCGTTGAAGAACCGCACGCGGTCACCATGCAGACGGCCACCACCGCGACTAACCTACGAAGCGCCATCCTGAGCACCGGGCAGACTCCACCTCTCGCGCGAGACGCGTCAGGCTACCAGCGCGCGTGACTTTAGCTGTCGCGCACCCTGAACCGCGTGGGCCTCGCAGCTCGCCGCCAATCGATCATCGCTTGTTGGGCCGACACTGGGCCAAATGATCTTGGCACGACTCGGCGTTTCCTTGCCGACAGCGGTGCAGGAGGAGTCATCCCAGCGGCATGTGCTTCGCAATGCCGGGCCGGCCCGGGGGTGTCAAACACGCTCCATCGTTTGACACCCCCGGCGTGGTTCATCCGCATGCTGCACAGTCAGGTTAAAGGTGCCTAACCTGTATCGGGCACGGATCAGGCACGAGCGCTGGGCGCGGGGAAGTAGGTTCTGCTTCATACCAGGCGGTGACTCTGCGATGGGGCAACAGCAGCCTCAAAATGAACCAGGTGACGATTCTCGCCACCGGCGCTCGAGCCAAGCGGGACCCAGTATGATCATGATGATTCCGGCGGCTTCGAGGAGAATGGGCAACTGAAGAAGCAGGTCCTCCGTCGCGTACCCCTCGGCCGTAGCAGCTTTCGTCGCATCCGTTCGGTCGACGTACAGCCTCACCACGTCTCCGGCGTGGCACCGGACCTCATCGAGTTCGCTGGAGAGCAACTCCCGGTGCCGCTCGCCGTTGAGGGCGTAGTCCACGGTCAACCTCGTCACCACGCTTGAGCGGCCAATTTGGTATCGCTCCACGTGGACGACTCGGCCGGTCGTCTCGACGCCGACGCGCACCCTCTCGCTGATCAGCGCGTCCAGCCGGGTCGAGAGCAAGAGTCCACCAGGGAACAGGAGACTGCCCAGGACGACCGTCATGACGGCCCGCAGCCGCGGTCCGTTGAAATTGATCACCGACGTGGGCCCTCCAAGCCGCGGGAAGCTGACCAACGGAAACTGGGCAGGCGCCAGCTAACTACCAGCCGTCGGCGCGATCCTCGGATATCAGGGCCGGCTCGCGCGGAGGTACATCGTCACGGTGTCTTCCGCATCAAGGTCCGCCAGCAGGCGACGGTAGGTGCCGTTGGGTCCCGGTGCTTCTTCGTCCAGTCCGGAGACTCGGACCGCCGTCTCGGGGTGCCAGGTGTCTCCTCCGCCGACGTCGTCCTGCTTGGTAACGGCGCGTAGCCCTGGGGTCAACTTTGCGCCGAAATTGCCGTCAGCGATGAAGGTGTCGAGGGCGTCGCGGGGAATCCGGAACCTCGCCGACAGGTAGGTCTCCAATCCGTTGCTGCTGGCGGCCGAGAGGAACACCGTGCCAGGCGGGAAGGTCACGTGGGCGAAGGCTTCAACCTCCGACACGCTTGCTGCCTGCGGCGGTGACTGAAACGAATCATCAAAATCATCGAACCATGTAACGGCCACGAAGCCACACGAGATCAAAGACAGCACGAGGCTCAGGCTGGCCAGGACGAGAGCGAACGTGGCCTTACGACTGGGCTTCTGGGCCGGCTGGTCTGACACGGGCAGCACGATACGCGATTCATGGCATGGTGTTGATCCACGACCTCTCGTGCGCCTCGGTGACTGTCGATGAACTGGGCGGATGGTGGGCTTAGCCGCTAAGCCGGTCCGCCAGTGCGGCTTCGGCCGCCTCCTGTCGTGCCGCGCAAGCGTCAGTGTCATCCTGCTTCGTCCGGCGTAAGCAGTAGAGCGACTCGTCCGCCATCCCGTCTGCCGCCGACCCGCCCTCCTGGGGAGCGGGCCGCCGCCCGGTCCGCCACGTCAAGTGGACCTTGACGGCTCGTACGGACGCTGGCGGGCCGGGCGGTGGTCTGCTCGGCTCGCCCGGGTCGTCGGCTGGCGGGATGGCCCTGCGCAACCACCCACGGACCGCGACCCGCCGACGGAGCCCCGGCCATCCTGGAGTCGTTGCGCCCCGCCGGAGGCGCACTGACCGCGACCGGTCCGCCGACGCGACCCGCCACGCGGACCCGGCGTGCCCTTTCCTGCGCCGCGTCGCTCGGGCGCGGCGCGGCCGGCTGCCGGCCCGCGAACCTCAACCAATCTCAGCGCTACCGTCTGCGGCGGCCCCGGGCTCCCCGCTCTCCGCGCCAGCCGCCGGGCGTGTTGCGTGGCCGGCGTGGAGCGACAGCGGAGCGTCGGACGCGCGCCCAGGCGGCGGCGCGTGCGGCCCGTTCAGGGCCGCCTTGATGGATGTAAAGAAAGTCCTCCCACGTCGGCCGGCAGCCGGCCGACCCTGCCCGATCTCACGGGCGGCGTTGACCGTCGGAGGCGATCGGGATCAGCCTGGCGGCTACGTCCTCGAAGCCACCGAAGCCACTGACGGTTCGCAACAGGCCATGGGTCCGGTAGTAAGCGCGCAACGGCTCGACCAGCTCCTGGTAGTTCTCCTGCGTATGCGAGTACATGAGCAAGAGTTCCTGGCGTCGCTCGGGTTGCTGGGGGGCCAGTGCTATCTGCCGTTCCACCCGGCCTTGAACGGCGAGGCGAAGTTGGTCCTCAGTAAGGACGAGTTCGATCACGGCGTCGGGGACATGGCCGCTCTGCGCCAGCAACTCAGCCTGACGGACCTTGCGAGGGAAGTTGTACAGCACCCAGCCACCGTCGACGTTGGCAAGGGCGTCAGCGATGGCTCTGACCATTAGCTCATCCGGGACAAGATGTCCGGCCTGCATATTCCGGTTCGCCTCTTTGCCCAGCGGCGTCTGATGCTGCACGTGCTCCCGGAAGACATTGCCTGCGCTGACGACCTGTAGGCCGATGGCGCCTGCCAAAGCTGCCGCAGCGGAAGCCAGGTCGACTACCGGCCCGGCGATGAGGGCCACGTTGGGCATGTGTACTCCCATGTTGGGGACGCCGAGGAGACAAGCTAGAGCACACATGGCACATCACGTGAGACGTGGACGTGAAGCGTCGGCCTGGATACGGCAGGTCGGGAGCCGACCCTCGATGCCGGTTGCCCGAGTCACGGCGGGTTGACGTGTCGGTACCCGGTGCTACTCTGGCGCTCGTCGAGCACGCCAGCGCGGCCTTCCTGCCGGATCGTTGGACTCGACGTCGGAGATGCCGAGCGGCCTTCCTGCCGCTGATGCGGGCCACGTCCCGCCGGCTCTCGATCGCACCGGCAACCATGCCGGCCCCCGAATCCGCTGAGCGGCCCAACACGGCCATTCCTGCCGTCCACGATGGTCCGGGTTCGCTCATCTCCACGGGTGGGGACAGCCTGCGGCAACCCGCCGGATGCCGACATCCCAGGCTCTCCACCCGTGCCGGCCCACCCATCAGGTCCACGAACGCGAAAGGACATGACCCATCGGCGGGACGTGGCACGACCACGACTTCGCCCTCCGGCGTCAGCCGCCCTCTCGGCGGTGCCAGGAGACACGACGAACACCACCAGCGGACAGACGTCCACGGCTGGTGGTGCTTCGTCTCCCGTCCCTGCCACCCCCTGAAGAGGAGACAGTCGTGTCCACCCCGCTCACCCTGTACCGGCCCGACCTCGCCCTCGGCCGCGACGTCCAAGTCCTGCACCGCGCCGCCACGCCGGAGTTCTTCGGCTGGCTGGAGCACACCCGCCCCGCCGCCGGCTGCTCTCGCCCGATCCGGCTCACCGGCACCATCGCCACCGTCAACGCCGGCACCGGCCGCATCATTAGCCGGCTGCACACCGACGAGCTGCCCGACGGGGCGCTCTACAAGGCGTGCGGCAACCGCCGCGAGTCGCAGTGCCCGGACTGCGCCTGGGTCTACCAGGGCGACGCCTACCAGGTCGTCCGGTGCGGGCTGACCGGTGGCAAGGGCGTTCCTGCCTCGGTCGGCCGGCACCCGGTCGTGTTCGCCACCCTCACCGCCCCGTCCTTCGGCGCGGTTCACCATCGCCACGTCGCACGCCACACCTGCGCTACCCGGCAGCGCTGCGACTGCCGGCCGACTCCCTGCCACGCTCGCCGCACGGCCGGCACCTGCGAGCACGGGCAGCCCGCGGCGTGCTTCGCCCGCCACGACGCTGATGATCCGCGGCTCGGGCAGCCGTTGTGCCTGGACTGCTACGACCACGACCACCAGGTCGTCTGGAACTACTTCTCCGGCGAGCTGTGGCGGCGCACCAAGCAAGCCATCGAACGCCACCTCGCCGCCCTCTGCCGGAAGCGCGGCATCCCGCTCGTCCGGGTCGTCACCGCCTCCGGCAAGGTCCGCTGGGTGCCGCCCGTGCGGGTGTCCCACGGCAAGGTCGCCGAGATGCAACGCCGCGCTGCCGTCCACTTCCACGTCCTGCTGCGCCTCGACGGCGTCGACCCCGACGACCCGCACGCTCTCGTGCCGCCGCCGGCCGGCATCACCGTCAACGACCTGGAGGAAGCCGTACACGTCGCGACCTCCCGGATCACCGTCACCACAGCTCCGCACCCCGACCGGCCGCAGGGCTGGCTGATTGCCTGGGGCGAGCAGGTCGACGTCCGCCGCATCAACATGGCTGGTGGCGAGCTGACCGACGATAAGGTCGTCGCTTACCTGGCCAAGTACGCCACCAAGGCAACCGAAGTCACCGGCCAACAGTTCGCCCGCCTCACCTCGGCCACGATCGACGGCTACGCCGACCCCGAGGGCGACCACCTCGCCCGCCTCATCGACGCCTGCTGGCACCTCGGCCGCCCCACCCACACCAACACCGCTGGCGGCGCCCCAACGGCCCACCGCCGTCAAGCCGACCTTGACGCCCAATCCAACGCCTACGCCGGGCTGCGCCGCTGGGCGCACATGCTCGGCTTCGGCGGCCACTTCCTCACCAAGGCCCGCCGCTACTCCGTCACCTTCGGGCGGCTCCGCAACACCCGCACCGTCCACCGCCGCGCCGAAGACGACGAGACCGCCGACACCATCACCGTCGGCACCCTCGCCTACATCGGGGCCGGCTGGCTCACCGAAGGTGACGCACTCCTGGCCAACACCGCCGCTAGGCAGCGACGCGAGAGCAGACGCGTCGGCCGGGAGGAACTCGCCTACGAAGCCTGGCTCACCGGGGCCGCCGCATGAGCCATGACCTCACCCCGCGCTGGTACTCCCCCGCCGAGGTCGCCGTCCTGCTCGGCTTCGGCATCTCCAAGGTCAAGATGAAGATCGCCACCGGCGAGCTGCGCTCCATCAAGGACGGCAAAGACCGCCGCATCCTCCCCGAATGGGTCGACGACTACATCCGCGAACAGGTCGAACGCCAGGAGGCCGCCTGATGCCCGGACGCGCACGAGCCAACGGCGAAGGCTCCATCTTCCCCTACCGCAACGGCTTCGCCGCCTACGTCTGGGTCACCAAACCCGACGGCCGGCGTGACCGCAAGTACGTCTACGGCAAGACCCGCGAGACCGTCCACGACAAGTGGATCAAGCTGCACCAGCAGGCGAAGCAGGGACCGGTCGCGACCAGCGTCCCGACCGTCGGCAGCTTCCTCACCTACTGGCTGTCGGAGATCATCGAGCCGAACCGGGCACCGTTGACCTACGCCACCTACGAGACGTTCGTCCGCCGCTACATCGCCCCCGGCCTCGGGGCCAAGCGACTCGACCGGCTCCAGTCGCGGGACGTGCAGACCTGGATCAACCAGGTGGCCCGCACCTGCCAGTGCTGCAACCAGGGCAAAGACGCCTCCCGCCCGAAGTACAAGCGGCGCTGCTGCGCGGTCGGCCGCTGCTGCCAGGCGGTCCCGTCGACCCGGACGGTCAGCGACATCCGGGCCGCGCTGCGGGCCGCCCTCACCCACGCCCAGGCCGAAGACCTCATCGCCAAGAACCCGGCCGTGCCGGTCACCCTCGCCACCGTCCGCCGCCGGCGCGGCAAGTCCTGGTCGAGCGACGAGGCCCGCAAGTTCCTCGAATCGGCCCGCGCCGACGAGGACCCGCTGTACGCCGCCTACGCCCTGGTCCTCGTCACCGGCCTACGCAAGGGCGAGGCCCTGGGACTTACCTGGGAGGACGTCGACCTCGACGCCGGCGAGCTGACCATCGGCCGCCAACTGCAACGCGTACGCGGGCAGCTCCTGCACCGCGACACCAAGACCCAGGCATCCGACGCCACCCTCCCCCTGCCCGACATCTGCCTGACCGCCCTCAAGCTCAGACAGGAACAGCGCGACGAAGCCCGAGCAGCCGCAGGCAAGGCGTGGCACGAAACCGGACTCGTCTTCACCACCCGCTACGGCACACCCATCGAGCCGCGCAACTTCCAACGGTCGTGGCAGACGAGGTGCGAGAAGGCCAACGTCAAGCCGATCACCGTCCACGACGCCCGCCGCACCTGCGCCACGCTCCTGGCCGACCTCGACGTCCACCCGAGAGTCGCCATGCAGGTCCTGAGGCACGCCCGCTTCTCCGTAACGATGGAGATCTACACCCAGGTCTCGTCAGAGGCGACGAGAGAGGCACTGAAGCGACTCGGCGATTCACTCGCGCAATGATCGGACTGCTGTACTTAACTGCTGTACGGCAGCAGAAAGGCCACCTCCCGTTTCCGGGAAGTGGCCTTTGACCTGCGTGGGCGATACTGGGATCGAACCAGTGACCTCTTCGGTGTGAACGAAGCGCTCTCCCGCTGAGCTAATCGCCCTCAGCGCCGATGACTCTACCTGATCGTGTGAGCGGACCGGAAATCCGGGTCCCGCGCGCCGCACCCCGGCCCGCCCGCGCGCCGCACCCCGGCGCGGCAACCCCGGTCAGTGCGTGGCGAGGTAGTGCAGCAGCCGGGCCACCAGGTCGATGCCGAGGCTGTACTTGAGCGAGAGCCACACCACCGTGGCGACGAAGATCAGGCCGACGGAGCCGAGGGCGATGCGTACCGGCAGGGACCGGGAGGTGACCCAGCGGGTCCAGGCGTGGACGTGCCTGCGGGTGAAGGCGAGCAGCCGGCGGGCCCAGTGGAACTCGACGGCCCAGATGGCGAGGCCGCCGATCACGATCAGCCAGCCGGGGCCGGGCAGCGGGATCAGGGCGAGGCCGACGGTGACGACCAGCGCCCCGGCGATCGCAATGAAGATCTTGAGTGCGACCCGGCCGGTGGGGTTGGCGCGGATCAGGTCGAGACTGGTCCGGACCCGCTGCCGGAAGCCGGTCGGCGGCCGCTCGGCGACGGCCGTAACGCGACCGCCGGCGGGAAGGCCGGAGGGGCCGCGATGAGCCGGACGGACGGGGCGCGAGGCGGCGCCGCGAGCAGGCGCGCGACCTCGACCGGAGCGGCCGCCGGAGGCGGGCCGACCGGTCCCGTCGTGCTGATCCTTCGGCACCGCGTTCCCCCGCCTTTCGGCTGCTCGAGCCCCTACTTTCGGTGAGTCGGTCGCGGTCGTCGCATCCATTGAGGATCGGTTCGTGACCATTTCACCCCCCAGTGTCGCCCCGGCCCGTCACTTGCGCAGACCACTGGACGTTACCGGAGTAAGTCGACGACTGAGCCACCCGACGCCGGGCGGGATCACGCACTGGGCAGACCGGAAATCGTACAAGAAGTTTCACATTCTGGCGGCGCTTCCGAGGCACTTCCCACCACTGGGTGAAGTCAGCGTATGGCGGAGCGTAGCCAGGAGTAGCACCTGAGTATGGGAAAAGCGGGACACGCGCGTTCCGCAGCGGTGCCGGGGGGAGAACGTCCATGAGTGTCATCCGACCGACGACCGTAGAGGTCGAGACGTCGCTAAGGCTCGTCGCACCTGACGCCACCGCCTTGCCGGTGCGTGCCAGTCTGCGTTACGACCCTGCTGACCCGTATGCGGTCCATGTCCTGTTCCACGCCGAATCCGCCGGTGGCGAGGCCGTCAGTTGGTCCTTCGCCCGCGAACTGCTGGTGACCGGTCTCGACGAACCGGCCGGCATCGGCGACGTCCGGGTCTGGCCCTGGGCCACCCCGCGCGGCGACTTCGTCGCGCTGGCGCTGTCGTCACCCGACGGCAACGCGCTGTTCGAGGTGCCGCGCAGCGTGCTGGTGCGCTTCCTGCGGCGGACCTACGTCGTCGTCCCGCGCGGCCGCGAGGCCGAGCACCTCGACGTCGACACGGCGGTGAACCGGCTGCTCGCCGGCCGCTGACCCATCCGATCGGAGCCGCGCGGATCTGCCGAGTCCGCGCGGCTCCGGCTCACCCGCGACCGGGTACGCCTCAGCCGTGCGTGGTCAGGCCGCCGTCGACGGGAATCACCGCGCCGGTCAGGTACGCCCCGGCGCGCGACGACAGGTAGATCGCCGTGCCCGCCATGTCCTCGGGTCGGCCGATCCGGCCCAGCGGCACCTGCTGTTCGATGGCCGAACGGGACGCCGGGTCCTGCAGGGCGAAAGCCATCATCTTGCTCTCGAACGGGCCCGGGGCGATCGCGTTGACCGTGATCTGCTCACCAGCCAGTTGGTGGGCCAGGCTGCGGGTCAGCATGTGCACCGCGGCCTTGGTGGCCGAGTAGGCGTACACCTCCATGAACGGCACCCGGATGCCGTCGACCGAGCCGATGTTGATCACGCGGGCCGGGTCGTCGGCGGTGGCCGCGGCGCGCAGCGCCGGCAGCAGCGCGGTGGTGAGCCGGAAGACCGCCTTGACGTTCACCGCCCAGAGCTTGTCGAACGCGCTCTCCGGGTACGCCTCCAGCGGCGCGCCCCAGGTCGCGCCCGCGTTGTTGACCAGCACGTCGAGCCGGTCGCCGGTGCGCTCCCGCACCGCCGCGGCCAGCCCTTCGGCCCCCGCGTCGTGGCTCAGGTCGGCCGGCACGCCCTCGCAGCGCCCGTCGGCGGAGAGCTCCTTGGCCACCGCCGCGCAGACGTCGGCCTTGCGGGACGAGACGATCACCCGGGCGCCGGCCTGCACGAAGCCCCGGGCGATCATCAGCCCGATCCCCCGCGTGCCGCCGGTGACCAGGACCGTCTTGTCGGCGACCGAGAACAGCTCCGTCATGCCCATCCCTCGCGAGTCGGTGGACCTACCGATCGGTAACGTAACCGGGCCCCCGACCGGGGACAACCCCGCGTACGCGACACCGGCGGTCCCGTCGCCGGGATGCGACTGCCTCCACCTCCGGTTACCGTCGCAGGTGATGGTCCCTTCCGGTCAGCTCTCCCCGGCAACCCGCCCCGACCTGCCCACCCCCGAGATCGACCTGCTCGACCTCGGTGACCTCGCCCGCGAGCCCGGGTGGCGCCGCCCGACCCTGCTCGACGCGGATCTGCTGATCCTGGTCACCGGCGGCCACGGCACGGCCGAGCTGGACTTCCGTCCGCTGCCCTGCCGGCCGGGCACGCTGCTGCGGGCCAGCCCCGGCCAGGTGTTGCGCTGCACCCCGCAGCTCGACGCGACGGTGGTGCGCTGGCGCGGCGAGACGCTGCGCGGCCTGGACGTCGACCCGGACGCCGTGCCGACCCACCACCAGCTCGCCGGCGAGGACGAGGACGCGGTGATCAACGAGGTCAGCCAGTTGGCGGTGGACAGTCGCCGGCACCGCGCCAACCCGGCCGCCCGGGCGCTGCTGCGCCACGAGCTGGCCGTGCTGCTGCTGCGCCTGGCGCTGCTCCCCTCCGACCGCCCCGGCGGCGCCGACGGCGGGCCGCACCGGTCGGAGCTGGCCACCTTCCACCGGCTGTGCCGGGAGATCGAGCGCGGCTACCAGCACACCCGCCGGGTCGAGGACTACGCCGCCCAGTTGGGCTGCTCGGTGCGTACCCTGACCCGGGCCTGCCTGGCGGTGACCGGGCGCAGCGCCAAGCAGGTGGTGGACGAGCGGGTCGCGCTCCAGGCCAGCCGGTTGCTGGCCGCCACCGACGAGCCGGTGGCCCGGATCGGTCGGCGGCTGGGCTTCCCCGAGCCGACCAACTTCGGCCGCTTCTTCACCCGCGAGGTCGGGGTGAGCCCGGGGGCGTTCCGGGCCGCGCGGGAGCAGCCGCTGCGACGGATCGTCCGGCAGCGTCGGCCCGCCGACCCGGCGGAGTGAGCCGGGCGGGCATGATGGCGGGGTGCAGATCTCCGCGCGCGGCGACTACGCGGTACGGGCGGCGCTGAGCCTCGCCACCGCGTACCCCTCGCTGCTGTCCACCCAGGCGATCGCCACCGAGCAGGACATGCCGCGCAAGTTCCTGGAGGCCGTCCTGGCCGACCTGCGCCGGGCCGGCATCGTGCGGGCCCAGCGCGGCGCCGAGGGCGGCTACACGCTGGCCCGGCCGCCCCGCGAGGTCACCGTCGGGGCGATCCTGCGCGCCGTGGAGGGCCCGCTGGCCGGGGTGCGCGGCCTGCGCCCCGAGGAGACCCGGTACGAGGGTTCGGCGGAGAACCTCCCCCGACTCTGGGTGGCGGTCCGGGCCGCCGTCCGGCAGGTGCTCGACGAGGTCAGCCTCGCCGAGGTGGTCAGCGGCCGACTGCCCGCACACGTCCGAAAGCTGACCGCTCTGCCCGACGCCTGGGAGCCCCGCTGATGCCCACCCCCACCCTGCGCACCGACCGGCTGCTGCTGGAGCCCTACCGCCCGGCCGATGCCGACGACTTCGTCGCCCTGCTCAGCGACGCGGAGGTGGCCCGGTACATGGGCGACGGACCGATGACCCCCGCCGACGCCGCCGCCCTGTTCGGGCGGGTGTTCACCACGGTCTACGCCGAGGACCTGTTCGACGTGTGGGCGGTGCGCCGCGACGGCCGGTACGTCGGGCACGCCGAGATCAAGCGCACCGACCAGGTCGACGGCCACGAGCTGGTGTACGCCCTGGCGAAGCCGGCCTGGGGCGCCGGCCTCGGCACCGAACTGGCCCGGGCCCTGGTCCGGTACGGCTTCGACACCCTCGACCTGACCCGGGTGCACGCCACCGTCGCCGAGGCCAACACGGCCTCCCTGGCGCTGCTGGCCAAGCTCGGCTTCGTCCACCAGCGGGACGTCACCGAGGACGACGGCAGCGTCACCCGGGTCCTCGCCGTCGACCGCGCGCCAGTGCCCGCCTGAGCCGACGCCGGCGCGCGCCCCCGGAGTCACAGCGTCCGGATCACCTCCTCGGCGGCCAGCCGGGGCAGCCGGTCGTGCCAGGCGTCCGGCCCCGGGCGGCCGATGTTGACCAGCAGCAGCACCTCGTGCCGGCCGTCGGGGAAGAACTCGCGTCGCACGCCGGCGGCGTCGAAGCCGGCCATCGGCCCGGCGGCCAGCCCGGCGGCGCGCACCCCGAGCAGGAAGTAGCCGGCCTGGAGGGTGGCGTTGAAGCGGGCCTGGGCGACCCGCTCGGCCCGGTCGGCCAGCCAGTCCTTCGCCTCTGGCCGGTGCGGGAACAGCTCCGGCAGCCGGTGGTGGAAGTCCACGTCCGCGGCGAGCACCGCGACCAGCGGGGCGGTGGCCGTCTTGGCCCGGTTGCCCGCGGACACGTGCGGCAGCAGCCGGGCGCGCGCCGGGGCGGAGCGCGCCAGCAGCACCCGCAGCGGCTGGCCGTTGAGCGCGGTAGGGCCGTACCGGACCAGGTCGTGGATGGCGGCGACCTGGGCGTCGGTGACCGGCTCGTCGGTGAACGTGTTCGCCGTGCGGGCCGCCCGGAAGAGCAGGTCCTGGGCCTCCCGGTCCAACGCCAGCAGATCCGCCGCCACCGACGCCCTTGTCACGCGGCCACCGCCGTGGCGGCGGTGCTGGTGTAGCCGCCCCGGTGGTAGACCAGCGGCTCGGCGTCGGCGCCGGCGGCCAGCGTCAGCGGCTCGGCGATGACGACGGTGTGGTCGCCGGCCGGCACCCGGTGCACGACCCGGCAGAGCAGCCGGCCCAGCACCCCGTCGAGCAGCGGCAGCCCGAACGGCCCCGGCGTCCACCCCCGGTACGCGGCGAACCGGTCGATTCCGCTGGTGGCGAAGATGCGGGCGGCCTCTGACTGGTCGGCGGCGAGCAGGTGCACGGCGACGTGTTCGGCGCGGGCCAGCACCGGCCAGCTCGACGAGGCGACGCCGAGGCAGAACGAGACCAGCGGCGGGTCCAGCGAGACGGAGGTGAACGAGGTGGCGGTGAAGCCGGCCCGCAGCGGCGCCCCGATCCCGCCCAGGCAGGCCGGGTCGGTGCCGCGGGCGACGGCGGTGACCACAGTGACGGTGGACGCCTGCCGGCGCAGCAGCCCCCGGAACAGGTCCCGGTCCACCGGCAGCAGGTCGGCGCTCACTCCGCCACCTCAGCTCGCGACTGCGGGGCTCGCAACCCCGGCTCACTCCTCGCGCTCACGCCGTCACCAGCTCACGGGTGGCGTACGAGCTGGCCGGGCGGGGCAGCCCGTAGTGCTCGCGCAGCGTCCGACCGGTGTACTCGTGCCGGAACAGCCCCCGGGCCCGCAGCAGCGGCACCACGTGGTCGACGAAGTCGGCCAGCCCGCTGGGCAGCAGCGGCGGCATCACGTTGAAGCCGTCGGCGGCGCCCTCGGTGAACCACAGCTCGATCTGGTCGGCGATCTGCTCCGGGGTGCCGGCCACCACCCGGTGCCCGCGCCCGCCGCCGAGCCGGCCGATCAGCTGCCGCAGGGTGAGCTGCTCCCGCCGGGCCAGCTCGACGACGAGCTGGTAGCGGCTCTGGTGGGCCTGGACGCTGGTCACGTCGGGCAGATCGGGCAGCGGGCCGTCCAGCGGGTACCCGCTGAGATCGATCCCGGTCATGCCGGAGAGCTGGGCGAGGGCGTGCTCGGGGACGATCAGCGCCTCCAGTTCGGCGGCGAGGGCCTGCGCCTCGGCCTCCGTACCGCCGATCACCGGGGCGATGCCGGGCAGCACCTTGACCAGGTCCGGGTCCCGGCCGGCGGCGACGGTGGCCCGCTTGAGGGCGGCGTAGAAGGCCTGGCCGTCGGCGAGGGTCTGCTGGGCGGTGAAGACCGCCTCGGCGTACCGGGCGGCGAAGGCGATGCCGTCGGGTGACGAGCCGGCCTGCACCAGCAACGGCCGGCCCTGCGGCGGTCGGGGCGTGTTCAGCGGGCCGCGGACCTTGAACGCCTCGCCGGCGTGGCCGACCTCGTGCACCCGGTCGGTGTCGGCGAAGACCCCGGCCGCGGCGTCCAGGACGAGGGCGTCGTCCTCCCAGCTGTCCCAGAGCTTGATCGCCACGTCGACGAACTCGGCGGCCCGCCGGTACCGGTCGGCGTGCGCGGGGTGCTCGTCGAGGTTGAAGTTCCACGCCTCCCGGGCCTGAGCGGAGGTGACGATGTTCCAGCCGGCCCGGCCGCCGCTGAGGTGGTCCAGCGAGGCGAACTTGCGGGCGATGTTGAACGGCTCGTTGTAGGTGGTCGAGACGGTGGCGATCAGCCCGATGTGCTCGGTCGCGGTGGCCAGCGCGGCGAGCAGGGTGAGCGGTTCGAAGACGGCCTGGATGTTGTGCCGTACGGCCGGCCCGACGGCCAGCCCGTCGGCGAGGAAGACCGAGTCGAGGGTGCCGCGTTCGGCGATCCGGGCCAGTTCCTGGAAGTGCCGGACGTCGCCGACCCGGCTCGGATCGGTGCGCGGGTGCCGCCAGGCCGCCTCGTGGTGGCCGACGCCCATCAGGAATGCGTTCAGGTGCAGGGTGCGGGACATGGCGTTTCCTCTCAGGCGGTGACGTCGACGCGCCAGGTGGAGAAGCGGCGTTCGACGGCGACGAGGAGCTGGTTGACGACGAGGCCGATGGCGGAGATGGTGATGATCCCGGCGTACATGTCGGGGATCGCGAAGTTGTACTGGGCGTAGTTGACGAGGTAGCCGAGCCCGGCCTTCGCGCCGACCATCTCGGCGGCGACCAGCACGAGGATCGAGTAGGCCCCGGCCAGCCGGACGCCGGTGAAGACCGTCGGCACCGCCGCCGGCAGGATCACCTTCTGGAACAGCCGCAGGTGGTTGAGCCCCATCGAGCGGGCGGAGCGCACCAGCAGCGGGTCGACGCCCTTCACCCCGGCGATGGTGTTCAGCAGGATCGGCCAGGAGCAGGCGTAGAGCACCAGGGCGATCTTGGAGGTCTCCCCCAGGCCGAGGATCAGCACGAAGACCGGCAGCAGCGCCAGCGCGGCGGTGTTGCGGAACACCTCCAGCAGCGGGCTGAGCAGGTCGGCGAGGGGCCGGTACCAGCCGATCAGCAGCCCGAGCGGGATGGCGGTGAGCACGGCCAGGCCCAGCCCGGTCAGCGAGCGGGTGAGGCTGGCCCCGACGTGGTCGGCGAGCTGCCCGCTGGTCAGCAGCGCCCACCAGGCCACCAGCACCTCGGACAGCGGCGGCAGGAAGACCCGGTCGACCAGGCCGACCCGGGGCGCGGTCTCCCACACCGCGGCGAGGCCGAGCAGCGCGGCGCTGCGGTGCAGCGCCCGCCCGCCGAGGCCGAGCAGCCGGCCGGGCAGCGCAGGCCCGGTGACGGCCGGCGCCGCCGGGGGCGTGGCGGCGGGGACCGCCAGCCGGGTGGGTCGTTCGGCGATGTCAACCAACGCGGGCCTCCTCGGTTCGGGTCGCCGCCGGCGCCGCGCGGTCCGCGTCGGCATCGGCGACGGCGGGGGTACGACCACCGTCCACAGCGGTACCGGCGGAGCGGCCGGCTTCCGGGGCGGCGGCACGGGGCCCGACGCCGACCGGGTCCGCCGGGCCGGGCCGGGTGTCGCCGCTGCGACCGGGCGAATCGGGCGCGGGCGTCGACCGGTCGAGCAGGGCCCGCCAGGGGGTGCGGCCCGACCGGCCGACGGTCGGCCGGGCGGCGGGGCGTTCGGCGGACTGCGCGGCGCGCACCTCGTCGCGCAGCAGCGTCCAGATCTCGTGCCGGTGGTGCCGGAAGGCGTCGGAGGAGCGGACATCCTCGGTGGCACCCCGGTCACCGAGGCCGATCTCGATGACCTGCTTGATCCGCCCGGGGCGGGAGGTCATCACGGCGACCCGCTGGCCGAGGTAGACCGCCTCGTCGATGCCGTGGGTGATGAACACGATCGTCTTGCCGGTGCGCTGCCAGATCCGCACCAACTCGTCCTGCAACGAGTCGCGGGTCTGCGCGTCCAGCGCGGCGAACGGCTCGTCCATCAGCAGGATGTCCGGGTCGTACGCGAGGCTGCGGGCGATCGCCACCCGCTGCTTCATGCCGCCGGAGAGTTCGTGCGGGTAGCGCTCGGCGAACCCGCCGAGCCCGACCAGGTCCAGGTGATGGGCGACCAGCTCGGCCCGCTCGGCGCGGGGCACGCCCTTGGCCTCCAGTCCGAACGCGACGTTGCCGGCGGCGGTACGCCAGGGCAGCAGCGCGTACTGCTGGAAGACGATGCCCCGGTCGAGGCCGGGCCCGGTGACCGGGCGGCCGTCGACCAGCACCTCCCCGGAGGTGGGTCGGGACAGTCCGCCGAGCAGGTCGAGCAGGGTGGACTTGCCGCAGCCGCTGGGGCCGACGACGACCAGGAACTCGCCGGGGCGTACCCCGAGGGTGAGCTGGTCCAGGGCGGTGACCGCGCCGGCGGACGCGCGCCGCCCGGCGCGGACCGGGAAGGTCTTGGTGACCCGGTCGAAGAGGACCTTGTCGTCGCTCACGCCGCACCCCCGCCGGAGGCGAAGGAGTTGTACTTGTTGGTGTAGATGTCGCCGGGCTTCGGCTTGTCGCCCTTGAGTTCGCCGGTGTCGGCGAGCCAGTCGATCCAGGTGGTGAACTCCCGGTCGGTGATGAGGCCACCCTTGCCGGCGACGCCGCTGCTCTTCCAGTAGTGCACCAGCGCCGGGTCCTCGTTGCGGCCGCGCTTGGCGATGATCGCCTCCAGTCGGGCCACCACGGTCTCCCGGGGCTGGCTGCGGGCCCACTCGATGGCCCTGCCGACCCCGCTGACGAAGGTCTTCACCGTGTCCGGGTTGCGCTTGAGGAAGTCGTCGCGGAAAACGTAGGAGCCGCCGCTGAACGCCCCGAGCAGTTCGTAGTCGGTGAAGATGGTGCGGACGCCGCCGTTGGCGACCGCCTTGTCGCGGATCACGCCGCCGAGCACCGCGACGTCGATCTGCTGCTGCCGCAGCGACTGCTCGGAGTTCACCGGCGGGATGGCGACCAGCTCGACCTGGGCGATCTCGGCCGGGCTGAGCCCGTTCCTGGCCAGCCAGATCTTCAGCACCGCCTCGGCGTGCGCGCCGAGGGTGTTCATGCCGACCTTCTTGCCGATCAGGTCGCGGGCGGTGCGGATGGGGCTGCCGTCGAGGACGTAGTAGCCCTGGAAGGTCTGCGCGTCGGAGCCGTAGTAGCTGACCACGGCGGTGATCGGGGCGTTGGCGGTGGCGAGCTTGACGATGGCGCCGTTGAACGCGCCGCCGAAGTCGCTCTGCCCGGTGGCGGTGGCCTGGATGTCCTGCGGCCCGCCGGTGACGTTGCCGATCCACTTCAGCTTCACGTCACCGAGGTAGCCGAGGTCGGCGGCGAGTTCGGGGAGGGTGACCAGGCCGACGGAGCCCTGGTAACGCAGCTCCTTGGTCTGGCCGGACGCCTCGGCGCCGCCGCCGCAGGCGGTGGCGCTGGTCAGGGCGAGCAGGGCCGCGACCGCGGCGAGGGTACGACGGAATGAGGACATGGACGTCTCCTGATCTGAGCACGAGGAGGACCGCGCCCGGTGGCGCGGGGGTACGCCGGCGCGCGGCACCGGGCCGTCGTGGGCCGGGCCGTGCGGTGTGGCGGAGGAAGAGGGATGGTGCGGACGGCGGTGGGCGTCAGCTCAACAGAGCGCGCTCGCGTGCCGGACCAGGTCGACGTGCACGCGAGCGGTGAGGAGAAGCTCATCCCGCTGCGACATGAGCCCATGCTGCCGGTCGGCCACGAGCCCGGTCAACGTCCTTCCAGAACATGAGATGCGCGTCGCTGACTTTGTTGCATCCCTTGCCGAGCTGCGTTTACCGCCCCGCAACACCTACCTGCTGAGTAGAGATTCCGGTGACCGTCCAGAGCGGATCCGCGGCAGGTTTCGCAAATCGTCGGTTCGGGCATGTTCGATGACGCCAGAACAGGGCACGACAGGGAACGGCGAAGGGAGCCCACGATGGGTCTGATGTTCCGCAAGCGCAAGAAGTACGGGCCGATCATCCTGAACTTCACCGAGAACGGCTTCTCCTCGTGGAGCATCAAGATCGGTCGCTGGTCCTGGAACTCCAAGGCCAAGGCGCACCGCGTCGACCTGCCGGGTCCGCTCTCCTGGAAGCAGGACAAGACCCGGGCGTGACGTCCCGAGGTCGAGCGGGGTGCCGGTGAATCACCGGCACCCCGCTCGACGTCTCGGCGGCCCGTACCCGCGGCCCCCGGCCCGGGCGGCTTCGCCGTTCCGCCGCTGGCGGCGACGTCCGGGGCGCAGAATCGCCGCATGAGCGGCGACGGGTCCCACCGGCGGAAGCTGCGGCGGGCGGTGGGTGCCTGCCTGCTGTTGGTGCTCGCCTACTTCCTGGTGCCGGTGGCGCCCGACCCGAACGGGCTCCGGCTGGCCCTGCGCTCGGCCGGCACCCTGCTGCTGGTCCTGATCGTCTCCCTGCTCGTCACCGGCCAGGTACGCCGGCAGCTCGCCAACCGGGCACCCACCGGCGACCAGGGAATCCGCGCGCTGATCCGGCTCGGCGTCGCGCTGGTCGCGGCCGTGCTCACCTTCGCCCTCGCCGACTACGTGGTGGCGTGGAGCAGCCCCGGGCAGTTCGCCGGCCTCGAGACCCGCGTCGACGCGCTCTACTTCGCGCTGGCCACCCTGACCACGATCGGATACGGCGACGTGAGCGCCCAGGGGCAGGTCGCCCGGGCGGTGGTCTGCGTGCAGATGGTGTTCAGCATCGGGGTGGTGGCCACCGGCGCGTCGGTGCTGGTCAAGCAGTTGACCGGGCGCCTGCGGCCGGGCCGGCGGTGATCAGCACGTCGCCGCCGAGCCGGCCGTGCTCCGGGTCGCGGCGCACCGCGCCGGAGTGCAGCAGGCTGGTGAGCGCACCCACGGTGTCCGCGGCCCGGTAGACGGTCGCGGTGAGGGTGTGCCGGCGCAGCTCGGTGACCGTACGGGGGCCGGAGCGGGCCAGCTCGGCCAGCAGCTCGCGGCGCAGCGGCCCCGGCTCCGGGTGCAGGGCGATGTCGAGCAGCCCGCCCGCCGGGTCCTCGGGGTCGCGGTAGCGCACCCCGGCGAACTCGTCGACCTCCCACAGCGCGTCCTTGAACGCCTCCAGGCTCTTCTCCAGCCCGGTGCCGAACGCGACCCGCCGGGCCGGCGAGCCGTCGGCCGGCACCAGCTCGACCTCGGTAACCAGCGCGAAGCCGGCGCCGGTCAGGGCCGGCCGCAGCGACGCCGGCGCGGGAGCGCTGAGCAGCAGCTCGGCCGGGCGACCGGTCGCCGCGGCGGCCAGCAGCGCCGGCTCGGCGGCCGCGGCGTCCACCATGGTCAGCAGCGGCGCGCCGGCCGCGCCGGCCGCCTTGAGCACCACCGGCAGCCGGGACGCGTCCCCCGGGACCAGGTGCACGGCCACGTCGGCCGGCAGCGTCGCCTCGACCGGACCGAGCCGGGCCGGCAGCTCGGGTCCACCGCCGGCGAGCACGAGGACGGTCAGCCGCCGCCCGCGCAGCCGGTCGGCGAACTCGGCCACCACCCGCAGCGCCGCCTCGGCGGCGTCGGGATCGGGATACGACAGGGCGAGGGTGGCCCGCCGGGAACGGTGCAGCGCCCCCGGCAACCAGTGGTCGAGCTGCCGGACGAGCAGTTCACGCAGGACGGTGTCGGTGGCCATCCTGCCGTTGTACCGTACGGCGGCCTCAGGCCGGGATGGAGATGCCCACCCCGCCCCGGGTCTGGCCGCCGTAGCGCCGCCGCTCCCGGTCGAGGTCCAGCCGGCCGATCCGCTTGCGCGCCGCCAGCGCCTCGTCGTCGAGCAGGTCGGCCGGGACGATCCAGACGATCTCGAACTCCAGGCCGTCCGGGTCCTGCCCGTAGAGGCTCTTGGTGGTGCCGTGGTCCGAGGTGCCGACCAGCGCGCCCGCGGCGGCCAGCCGCTCGGCGGTGGCGGCCAGCTCGTCGAGGGTGTCCAGCTCCCAGGCCAGGTGGTAGAGGCCGACGGTGGCGCGCCCGGCCTGCGAGCGGCCGGCCGCCGCGCCGATCTCGAACAGGCCGAGGTCGTGGTCGTTGGTGGAGTCGGGCGCCTGGAGGAACGCGGCGCCACGGAACCCGTCCGGGGTCATCGCCACCGGCCGGAAGCCCAGCACGTCGCGGTAGAAGGCGACGCTGCGGTCGAGGTTGCTGACGTAGAGGACGGCGTGGTTGAGCCGGTGGATTCCCATGCCCCCCACGCTAGCGCGGTTTGGTTGAGCGTTCAACCATTGCCGCTATGATGGACGCCATGACCCGGTGGCTGGACCCCGACGAGCAGCGCACCTGGCGGGCCTTCCTGACCGCCTCCCGGGCGCTGATGGACACCCTCGACCGCGAGCTGCAACGCGACGCGGGGATGCCGCACGCCTACTACGAGATATTGGTCCGGCTCTCCGAGGCCCCCGGGCGGCAACTGCGGATGAGCGAGCTGGCCGACCTGACCGGCTCCTCGCGCAGCCGGCTCTCGCACGCCGCCGCCCGGCTGGAGGCGGCCGGGTGGCTCCGGCGCGAGGACTGCCCGACCGACCGGCGCGGCCAGGTCGCCGTCCTCACCGACGACGGCTTCGCGGTGCTCGCCGCCGCCGCGCCCGGCCACGTCGAGGGGGTACGCCGGCACCTCTTCGACGCGCTCAGCCCGGCCCAGGTCGACCAGTTGCGCCGGATCAGCGAGACGCTGGTCGCCCACCTGACCGGTTGACGACTCCGATCACCGTCGGGGCTTGTACAACCCGTGGCCGGACGAGCACGATGGGGCGTGCCCTCCGGCTTCGGTGAACTGACCCTCCAGGCGCACCACCTGGTGTCCGCCGGCGACCTGGCCGGCGCGCAGCGACTGCTCGCCGACGCGCTGACCGACGCCGACCCCCGGCCCGACCACGCCTCCCCCGAGCTGGCCGACGCCGCCGGGCTCCAGGCGCGGGTGCTGGTCGCGCTCGGCGAGCCGCACTCCGCGCGCGGCTGGGCGGCCTTCGCGTACGCGGCCGCCACCCGGCTCTACGGGCGCTCGGACGAGCGGACGATCTCGGCGGGAGCGACGCTGGCCGCCGTGCTGCACCGGGTCGGCAGCAACGCCCGCGCCGCGCGGCTCTACTCCGACGTGATCCTGGAGCTGACCGCCCGGGACGGGCCGGAGTCGCTGCGGGTGCTCGCCGCGCACGCCGACCTGGCCACCGTGGAGTACGCCCGGGGCCAGTGCGCGCAGGCCCGGGAACGCCTCCAGGACGCCTGGGAGCTGCACCGCGAGGTCTACGGCGACGGCAACCCCAGCGGCATCAAGATGCTGGCCCGGCTCGGCGCGATGCAGCGCGACTGCGGCCGGTTCACCGAGGCGCACGACAACCTGGCGCTCGCCCGCGAACTGGCCCGGCAGCACCTGCCCGCCGACGACCCGCTGGCCCGGCAGGTCTCGACCCTGGCCCGCGCGGCCGCCGACCCGGACCACGTCTGCGACGACGAGCCGCCCCCGGAGCGGGACACCCCGGTGGTGCCGGCCGCCCGCACCGCCCCGGCCGACGAGGGGCCACCCGAACCGCCCGCCTGGCCGGTGGGCCCGGCGGCGACCGACCAGGCGTACCCGCCGACGGTGCCCAACCAGCGACTGCCCACCGAGGACGCCGACGCCCCGGAGGCCGACGACCCGTACGCCGACTGGTGGCCGCCGGAGCCGCTCGCCGAGCCGGAGCGGGCCGCCCACGAGCCGGTCCCCCCGTCCGTGGTCGGACTGGCCAACGGGTACGCCGAGGAGGCCGACGGGGTGCACCGGGTGGGTCAGCGCCACCCGGAGGAGTCCCGGCTGCTGCCGGTGGTGGTGCCCCGGCACCACGCGCCGCCGCCGCGCCGCAACCGGGCGACCCCGGCCGTGGTCGCCGGGCTGACCGTGGTGGTGCTCGGCACCGTCGCGGTGGTCGCCGGGGTGTCCCAGGTCGACGGCGGTGGCGACGACCCACCGGCGCCCGCCGCCGCGCCGACCGGCCCGCCGAGCCCCACCGCGTCGTCCGCGCCGCCCAGCGCCGGGGTCGCCGCCCCGCCCGGCACCCCACCGGCCCGGGTGACCCTGCGCGACCGGCGCGACAACATCGCGCTGGACTGGGAGTACCCGGCGGGCGCGGAGGGGCCGGTGGTCATCTCCGGCGGGCGATCCGGGCAGGACCCGCGCGCCTTCCAGGAGTTGCCCGCCGGCACGAACAGCTTCGTCGTCTACGGCCTGGACCGCACCAACGACTACTGCTTCACGGTCGCCGTGGTCTGGTCCACCGATACCGTCGCCCGCGCCGCCGAGGTCTGCACCCGCCGCCGCTGACTCCCCCACCCCGTCCGGTCCGGTCCGGGCCTCTTTCGGAGAAAGCGTGGCCATCCGGCACCGTAAAGGCACTCTTTTCCTGAAAGTGCGCCGACAGGCGGCCCGGCGGGATCGGCGCCGGTGCTCCCGCGGCGGGGCGGGCGGGAGAGGGGGCGGGGGGTGTGACGTGCGCCCGGGCGGCCGGGATGCTTGGTGCGGCGGGTCGGGGCGCGGTATCTTTCTCCGTTCGGAGAAACAAAAAGGAATGGCGACGATGGCCATTCCTGCGGCTATTTTAAATGACGAGGAGACGGCTTGTCAACGCAATCCGACGGTTCCGTCGCGCAGCGGCACGACGACGAGATCGGCCGCGAGCAGGAGTACGTCTCGCTGCTCTACGGCCGGCTGGACGACATGCGTGAGCAGGCCGCCCAGCGGCTCACCGAGGAACTGCGGAACACCGGGGGCACGTTGCAGGCCCGGTCCCAGCGCGACAGCGCGGTCCAGATGTACGCCGACCAGGTCGAGCAGTTCTCCGCCGTGGAGAACGGGCTCTGCTTCGGCCGGCTCGACGACACCGACGGGGCCCGGCACTACATCGGCCGGATCGGCATCTTCGACTCCACCGGCGACTACGACCCGCTGCTGATGGACTGGCGGGCCCCCGCCGCCCGGCCGTTCTACCTTGCCACCGCCGCGAATCCGCAGGGCGTCAAGCGCCGCCGGCACCTGCGTACCCGGCAGCGGAAGGTGACCGGGCTCAACGACGAGGTGCTCGACCTCGCCACCGCCTCCCCCACCGCGCACGAGGAGCTGACCGGCGAGGCGTCCCTGCTCGCCGCGCTCAACGCTGGCCGGACCGGGCGGATGCGCGACATCGTGGAGACCATCCAGGCCGAGCAGGACCGGGTGATCCGGGCCGACCTGCCCGGCGTGCTGGTGGTGCAGGGCGGCCCCGGCACCGGCAAGACCGCCGTCGCGCTGCACCGCGCGGCGTACCTGCTCTACACCCACCGGCGGGAGCTCTCCAGCCGGGGCGTGCTGCTGGTCGGCCCGAACGCGACCTTCCTGCGCTACATCTCGCAGGTGCTGCCCACGCTGGCCGAGACGGGCGTGCTGCTGCGTACCCCCGGCGACCTCTTCCCCGGCGTCAGCGCGCGGCGCGCCGAACCGGCCGAGACGGCGGCGCTCAAGGGGCGGACGGCGATGACCGAGGTGCTGGCCGCCGCGGTCCGTGACCGGCAGTGGGTGCCCGACGAGCCGCTGGAGATCGAGATCGAGCGGGACACCGTGCGGCTCGACCCGGAGATGGTCCGCGAGGCCCGCGACCGGGCCCGCCGCTCCGGCCGCCCGCACAACCTGGCCCGCGCCGTGTTCGACGTCGAGGTCGTCCACGCGCTCGCCGCGCAGATCGCCGAGCGGATCGGCGCCGACCCGCTGGGCGGGGAGAACCTGCTGGAGGAGGCCGACCGCGCCGAGATCCGCCGGGAGCTGCGCGAGGAGCCCGGCATCCGGGCCGCGCTCGACGAGCTGTGGCCGGTGCTCACCCCGCAGCGCCTGCTCGCCGACCTGTACGCCTCGACCGACCGGATCGCCGCCGCCGCGCCGATGCTCACCGACGCCGAGCGGGCGCTGCTGCACCGGGAGCCGGGCGGCTGGACGCCGGCCGACGTGCCGCTGCTGGACGAGGCCGCCGAGCTGCTCGGCGAGGACGAGCGCGCCGCCGCGGCCCGCCGCGAGCGGATCCGCTCCTTCCAGCGCGAGTACGCCGAGGGTGTGCTGGAGATCTGGAAGGGCTCCCGCTCGATCGACGTGGAGGACGAGGCCGACGGTGGCGAGATCCTCGGCGTCACCGACCTGATCGACGCCGACCGGCTGCTGGAGCGGCAGGAGGAGGCCGACCGGCTGACCACCGCGCAGCGGGCCGCCGCCGACCGGAGCTGGGCGTTCGGGCACGTGATCGTCGACGAGGCGCAGGAGCTGTCGCCGATGGCCTGGCGGCTGCTGATGCGCCGCTGCCCGAGCCGGTCGATGACCATCGTCGGTGACGTGGCGCAGACCGGCGCGCTGGCCGGCACCCCGTCCTGGGCCGACGCGCTGGAGCCGTACGTGGCCCGGCGCTGGCGGCTGGAGGAGCTGACCGTCAGCTACCGCACCCCCGCCGAGATCATGGCGGTGGCCGCCGAGGTGCTCGCCGAGATCGACCCCGCGCTGCGCCCACCCCGCTCGGTACGCGCCGGCGGCGTACCGCCGTGGGACCGTGCGGTGGACGCGGCCGGCCTGGCCGAGGAGCTGGTGGCGGCGACCACCCGGGAGGCCGCCGGGCTGGACGACGGGCGCCTCGGGGTGATCGTGCCGGCGGGCCGGGCCGACGAGCTGGCCGCCGCGGTGGTGGCCGCACTGCCGGAGGCGGCGGTCGGCGAGCAGCCGGAGCTGGAGAGCCGGGTGGTGGTGCTGACCGTGGGCCAGGCCAAGGGCCTGGAGTTCGACTCCGTCCTGGTGGTCGACCCGGACGCCATCGTCGCCGAGTCCCCGCGCGGGCGCAGCGACCTCTACGTGGCGCTGACCCGGGCCACCCAGCGGCTGGGCGTGCTCCGCCCCACGTCCTGACCCCTGCTCCCGGCTCCACCGGCGAGGAGCGATGTGGACAGCAGTGGCCTCACCCGTGCGGGTGAGGCCACTGCCACTCTGTCCGCGATCGTCGCGGAACCGGGTCAGCCGGGATTCGCGCGATCGTTGGTGAAGTTGCCCACCTGTGCGGCGTTCGCGGACTGGTCGCTCGTCGAGCCACCGGCGGGCGTACTCAGGCCGCCCGTGGTGGCGTCGCCGGTGGTGGTCGGGGCGACCTTGCCGCGGTGTCGCTCCGGCTGGCGGGCCAACCGGCGCACGCTGGCCGGGCCGGCGGTGCCCCCGGTGGTGGTGATCGCGCCCTGCCCCCGGGTCGGGCCGCCGTCGCGCAGCACGGTCGGGTCGACCGGGGCGTCGGCCGGATCGTCCGGATCCTGCTCCTGGATCACCCGCAGCACGTCCGTCTGCGGCACGGTCACCTCGTCCAGGGCGCCCTCGCCGTAGACACCGGCGGTGAGGCGTTCCTCGGCCAGCCGGGCGGACTCCCGCATCGTGTCGTTGTCACGCACGTCCATCACCTCGCAGATCTGGCGGTAATCCACTGCCTGCCCGGCCAGGCCGCGACCAAACCGGTCCGCGCCGGTTCACCGGCCGGCCGCCCGCCGCTCGCCTGCCGGCCGTTCCCGCTGCCCATGCTGACCGGCGGGTTGGCGGGAACCGCCCGCCCCCGTAGGAGAGACAGCGTGCGCAGAATGCGCCGTACCGCCATCGCCGCCCTGGTGGTGGCGACCGTGACATCCGGTCTGGCCGCGCCCGCCCAGGCGCGACCGGGACCGGAGCGGACCTTCGACCTCCAGGCCCACCGCGGCGGCCTCGGGCTGCGGGTGGAGAACAGCCTCGCCTCGTTCGGCAACGCCCTCCAGCTCGGCGTGGCCACGCTGGAACTGGACGTGCAGATCACCGAGGACGGCCAGGCCGTGGTGACCCACGACCGCAGGGTCAGCGGCGCCAAGTGCGTGGACACCGCCCCGGTGCGCCCCGGGGACCCGGAGTTCCCGTACGTCGGCAGATACGTCAACACCCTCACCCTGGCCCAGGTGCGCACCCTCGACTGCGGCTCCCGGACCCTGCCGGACAAGCCCGGCCAGCTGGCCGTGCCCGGCGCCCGGATGCCCCTGCTGCGGGAGGTCTTCGACCTGGTCAAGCGCTACCGGGCCGACGACGTGACGCTCAACGTGGAGACCAAGGTGGAGGCCGGCGCGCCCACCGAGACCGCACCCCGCGAGCAGTTCGTCCAGGTGACCGCCCGGGAGGTCCGTGCCGCCGGGCTGCTCAAGCAGGTCACCGTCCAGAGCTTCGACTGGGGCGCACTGATGCGGATGCGCCAGGTCGAGCCGCGGCTGCCCCTGGTCGCCCTGACCAACTACGACTTCCTCCAGGTCGGCCGCCCGGGCGCGTCGCCCTGGCTCGGCGGCCTGGACATCGACGACTTCGCCGGCGACCCGATCCGGGCCGTGCGCAGCTTCGGCGCGAGCGCGTTCTCCCCGGTGCACGGCTTCCCGCAGAACGGCACCGTCACCGACCCCGGCTACCGGCCGTACGTCACCAAGGACATGGTGGAGCACGCGCACCGCAACGGGATCAAGGTGATCCCGTGGACCGTCGACGACGTGCCGACCATGGCGAAGCTGCTCGACGACGGGGTCGACGGGCTCATCACCGACTACCCGGACCGGCTCCGCGACCTGCTGGCCACGCGCGGCCGGCACCTGCCCGCGGCGTACGCCTCGCCGTTCGACATCCAGGCGCACCGCGGCGGCCGGGCCACCCGCCCGGAGAACACCCTGCCCGCCTTCGCGCACGCGCTGGAGAACCCGGCGATCTCCACCCTGGAACTGGACACCGGCGTCACCGCCGACGGGCACCTGGTGGTGCTGCACGACCGGACCGTCAACGGCTCGCACTGCGTCGACACCGCGCCGGCCCGCCCGGGTGACCCGGAGTTCCCCTACGTCGGCAAGCCGGTGCACGAGCTGACCCTGGCCCAGCTGAAAACCGTCGACTGCGGCTCGCGGACGTTGCCGGAGTTCCCGGCCCAGGTCGCCGCGCCCGGCGCCCGGATTCCCACCCTCGACGAGGTGTTCGCCCTGGTGCGCGCCAGCGGCCGCGACGACGTCCGGCTGAACGTGGAGACGAAGATCAGCCCGCTGGTCGACGACACCGAGCCGTACCCGAGCTTCACCCGCAGGCTGGTCGGCGCGATCCAGCGGGCCGGCTTCACCCGCCGGACCACGATCCAGTCGTTCGACTGGCGCACCATCCGCTACGCCCACCGGCTGGACCCGCGCATCGGGACGGTCGCCCTGGTCTGGCAGTACGGCCCGGCCGAGTGCGCCTCCCTCGCCGACGAGTGCTCGCTGCAGGCCGTATACGGCGACCCGTCGGTCAAGAGCCCGTGGACCGGCGGCCTCGACTGGTGGCAGCACCAGGACCTCGGCAAGCTGGTCCGCGCCTCCGGCGCGACGACGGTCTCCGCCAACTGGCAGGTGCACGACCCGGGCCAGGGCACCGTCGCCTCGGCCGACTGGTACCTGCGGGAGGACCCGGCCTACTTCCACGGCCCGAGGGTGCCGGAGCTGCAGCGGCGGTACGGGCTCGCGGTCGTGCCGTACACCGTCAACGACCCGGCGGTCATGCAGCGGGTGATCGACCTGGGGGTGGACGGCCTCATCACCGACGACCCGGAGCTGCTCGTCCGGGTGGCCGTGCGCAACGGCCTGCGCTGACGTACCACGCCGGTGGCGCTCTCCCCGCAGGGCGCCACCGGCGACCACAATCCGCTGGTGAGCCGGTGTTACCTCTCGGGGGCGTCGGGTAGACGGAGGTTGCCCGCGCCATGAACGCGAACCGTGCCGTGGCCGAAACGCGGTAGCGGGGCGAGGGAGTGCAGGTACTCATCAAATCCTGAGGAGGACCAGATGAGCACGCAGGCTGCATCCACCAGGCCCATCAACCGGCCGATGCAGGACGCGCCCAACCGGGCGGCGATGAACGAGGCACCGACCCGTCCGATGCCCATGATGCACGACGGGCACCGCGAGCAGGTGATGCAGGCACCCGGCACGGAAACCAAGCCGTCGCTGCGTACGACGGAGTTCTGGGTCTACATCGCCGGCGTGATCGGCATACTGGCCGCGTCGTTCCTGGTCGGTAAGAACTCGGTCGGCGTGGACATCTTCCGCGCCCCGCAGGCCTGGTTCTTCATCACCCTGCTGACCATCGGTTACCTGGGCAGCCGGGGCCTGGCCAAGGCCGGCAGCAACTTCCGCAGCAGTGAAGAGCGCAAGGCCCGTCACTGACCCACGAGATCAACGCCGTGAGAACGATGGCCCCCGGGACGAGTCCCGGGGGCCATCGTCGCGTCGACTCACTCGAAGTCGCCGCCGAAGTCCCCGCCGCCGAAGTCGCCCTCGAAGGCGTCCTCGATCATCTCCCCGGCGACCATGCCACCGGCGACGCCGAGGGCCGCCCCGGCGACCATGCCGCCCATGCCGTGACCCCGGTGGCCGCGGCCGTGCGGGGCGCCGAAGCCCGCGCCGCGCAGGCTGCCGTAGCGGGAGGTGGTCTCGCGCAGCCAGCCGTCGACGACCTGCGCCCAGTCGACCCGGTCCGCGTCGGCGTGCGAGACGGTGTACCGGCCGAACGCGTCGTGGCCGGCGCTGAGGAAACCACCGCGCTTGTCGCACTCGAGGATCACCTCGACACCGTGCGGGCTGGTCACGAAGGTCAGCTCGACCTCGGTGACCGCCTGGGCGTACTGCGGCGCGGCGAAGAACTCGATCTCCTGGTAGAACGGCAGCGTCTGCTGGGTGCCGCGGATGTGACCGCGCTCCAGGTCGGCGTGCTTGAACCGGAAGCCCAACCGCTGGAAGGCCTCCAGGATCCGCTCGTGCACCGGCAGCGGGTGGATGTTGACCTGGTCCAGGTCGCTCTTGTCCACCGCCCGGGCGATCGCCAGCTCGGTACGCAGACCCATCGTCATCCCACGCAGGCGCTGGCCGTAGACGTCGGTGATCGGGGCCTCCCACGGCACCGGCAGCTGGAACGGGATCGACAGCTGCTGCTTCGGCGCCAGCTGCAACGGCCCGCTGACCGCCATCCGCTGGAACTCCATGATGCCGGCGTACTCGGTGTCGCCGCCCTCGATCTCCACCCGGGTGACCAGCCCGACGGTGATCTGCTCGATGTTCGCCGGGGCGTCGCCGCCGACGAGGTTGACCTGCCCGTCGAGGGTCAGGCCCGGCCGGGTGTTCGGGTTGGCCAGGACCGTGTCGACGCTGGGCCCACCCACACCGAACGCGCTCAGCATCTTCTTGAAGACCATCGACACTCCCGCAGCACGAACGACGCGCTCCGGGGTGGAGCGCGGACTTTACCCAGGGCACCGTAACCGGAACGGCTGTGAAGTGCCTGGAAGCGCGGCGGGGCGTCCCGGTCCCCGCCGGTCGGCCACCCACCTCGGCCGGGACCGTCGTCAGTCGGGCTCGACGACGACCAGCTCGCCGACCTGCTCGCCGATCTGCCGGCGCCCCTCCGGCGGCAGCTTCGCGTCGGTGATCAGCACGTCGGCCTCCTCCAGCGGGCCGATGGTGGCGATGCCGATGGTCTCCCACTTGGTGTGGTCGGCCAGCACGACCAGCCGCCGGGCGGCGCTGATGAGCCGCCGGTTGACCGCCGCCTCCAGCAGGTTGGGCGTGGTGAAGCCGGTACGCGGGCTCATCCCGTGCACGCCGAGGAAGAGCAGGTCGACGTTGAGGGAACTGATCGCCGCCTCGGCGACCGGCCCGGTCAGCGCGTCCGACGGGGTGCGGATGCCGCCGGTGAGCACCACGGTCTGGTCGGCGCGCGGATTCTGGTAGAGCGCGTCGGCGACCGGGATCGAGTTGGTCACCACGGTCAGCCCGCGTACGTCGGCGAGCATGGTGGCCAGGGCGGCGGTGGTCGTACCGGCGGAGAGGGCGATCGCCATGCCGGGCTCGACCATGCCGGCGGCGTGCTCGGCGATGGCCCGCTTCTCCCCCTGCTGGCGGATCGACTTGGCGGCGAAGCCGGGCTCCTCGGCCGAGCCGGGCCCGGCCAGGGTGGCCCCGCCGTGCACCTTGTCGATCAGCCCCCGCTCGGCGAGCACCTCCAGGTCCCGCCGGATGGTCATGTCGGAGACCCCGAACCGGCTCACCAGGTGGCTGACCCGCACGCCGCCGCGCTGCCGGATCAGTTCGAGGATGGCGGTCTGCCGTTGCTGGGCGAGCATCGAACCTCCTAACCGGGCGGACGGGGAAACGGTACGCAGGTCAGGCCGTCGCCGTCGGGTCGCCGAGCGGGACCGGACCGGCGTGTCCCTCCCGGACCACCGCCACCTCGCCGGCCGGCAGGCGCAGCTCACCGGTGCAGCGTGCGCCGCCGAGCAGCTCGGTGCCGGTGACGTCGAGCCGGACCTCGGCGTCGGTGTGGTTGATGGCAAAGAGCCAGGACCGGTCGCCGTCGCGGCGGCGGACCACCTCGACGCCGGTCGGCGCGGCCACCGGAGGACGCGCCCCCGCCTCGGCGAGCAGCCGGGCCACCAGCCGGTCGGTGGCCGCCTCGTCCAGCCGGGTGCCGACGTACCAGGCGGTGCCCCGGCCCACCCGGTGCCGGGTGAGGGCGGCGACGCCGGGCAGCGGCCCGTCGGCGTACGAGGCGAGCACCTCGGCGCCCTCCGGGTGCAGCCACTCGGTCCACACGTCGGCGGTGGCGCCGTCGTCGAGGCGTACCCGCTCGCCCTCGCGCAGCGGGAAGAACTCCTCGGTGCGGACGCCGAGCAGGTCGCGGAACGCCCCCGGGTACCCGCCGAGGCGGATGTGGTCGTGTTCGTCGACGATGCCGCTGAAGTAGGTGACCAGGGCGGTGCCGCCACCGTCGACGTACCGGCGCAGGGCCTCGGCGTCGGCGTCGCGGACCAGGTAGAGGGTCGGCACGAGGACCAGCTTGTAGCCACTGAGGTCGGCCGAGGGGTGCACCACGTCGGTGGTGACGCCGGCCCGCCAGAGCGCGCCGTGCAGCGCCTGGAGCCGGTCGACGTAGGTGACGTCGACGCTGGGGTGCGAGTCGAGCTCGGCCCCCCACCAGGCCTCCCAGTCGAACAGGATCGCCACCTCGGCGTCGACCCGGCTGCCGCGCACCTCGGCGAGGGCCTTCAGGTCGGCCCCGAGCCGGCACACCTCGCGGAACACCTTGGTGTCCGGGCCGGCGTGCGGCACCAGCGCGGAGTGGAACTTCTCCGCCCCGGCGCGGGAGGCCCGCCACTGGAAGAACAGCACCCCGTCGGCGCCGCGCGCCACGTGCGCGAGGCTGTTGCGGCGCAACTGGCCGGGGGTCTTGGCGACGTTGCGCGGCTGCCAGTTGACCGCGCTGGTGGAGTGCTCCATCAGCAGCCACGGGTCGCCGCCGGCGACGCCGCGGGTGTGGTCGGCGGCGAGCGCCAGCCCGAGGTGCGACAGCGGGTCGGCGGCGGTGAGGTAGTGGTCGTTGGAGACCACGTCCACGTCGGACGCCCAGGAGTGGTAGTCCAGGTACTTGATCCCGGTGCCGATCATGAAGTTCGTGGTAACCGGCTGCCGGACCAGCCGGGCGAGCACCTCCCGCTCGGCACGGAGCTGGGCCCGCTGCTCGTCGGAGGAGAAGCGCAGGAAGTCCAGCTGCTGGGTGGGGTTGGCGAAGGTCGGCGCGCTGCGCGGCGGGTTGATCTCGGCCCAGTCGCCGTACCGCTGGCTCCAGAAGGTGGTGCCCCAGGCGGCGTTGAGGGTGTCCAGGTCGCCGTAGCGCTCGCGCAGCCAGCGGCGGAACGCCTCGGCGCTGACGTCGCAGTAGCAGTGCACGTTGTGGCAGCCCAGCTCGTTGGAGATGTGCCACATCACCACGGCGGGGTGCTCGGCGTACCGGCCGGCGACCGCCTCGACCAGGGCGAGCGAACGCTCTCGGAAGACCGGCGAGCTGGGGCAGTACGCCTGCCGCCCGCCGGGCCACAGCACCGTGCCGTCCGCGGTGCGGGGCAGCGTTTCCGGGTGCCGGTGGGCCAGCCACGGCGGCGGGCTGGCGGTGGCGGTGGCCAGGTCGACGTTGATGCCGCCGTCGTGCAGGACGTCGAGGGCCCGGTCCAGCCAGCCGAACTCGTACCGGCCGGGGGTCGGTTCGAGCAGGGCCCAGGAGAAGATGCCGACCGAGACCAGGTCGACGCCGGCGCGGCGCATCAGCGCCACGTCCTCGGCCCAGACCTCCTCCGGCCACTGCTCCGGGTTGTAGTCCGCGCCGTAGAAGATGCCGTCGCCCTGCCAGGTGCCGTGCTGCCGCATGAGTGCAGAGAGTGCCCCCGATGACCGCGCAAGTCAACACTTTCCAACATCGACTCGTTTCCAACGTTTACCAACGGGATCCCTTGTCAACACTGCGGTATCGATCCCAAGCAGCCCTCTTGACACGGCCGCACCAAGGGGTAGCTTCAAGCGCCACCGGCTGTTCTTGTTCGCCAATGTTGGATCTCGGTGAATCTGTGTTGGCATTCGCGGACACGCCGGCACCTCCATCACTGACCACCCTTGGGCGCCGCACCTCTTCATCCGCAGGAGGCACCATGTCCCGTCCCCGTACCGAAGCCGAGTACCTCGCCCGGCTCGTACCGCCCTCCGTCGCCGGCATCGGGCGGCGTTCACTGCTCGCCGGCGCGGGCGCGGGCGCGCTGCTCGGCACCGGCCTGCTGGCCGGCTGCGGCTCCGACTCGGACTCCGGCTCGGACAGCAAGACCGTGTCGATCGGCTCGAACCAGTCGGACCCGAAGCCGAAGGAGGTCATCGCCAAGGTGATGGCCGGCTTCCAGACGGCGTCCGGCATCGAGCCGAAGGTCAACACGGTCGACCACAACACGTTCCAGGAGAACATCAACAACTACCTGCAGGGCAAGCCGGACGACGTGTTCATGTGGTTCGCCGGCTACCGGATGCGGTTCTTCGCCGCCAAAGGGCTGGCCGGCGACCTCAGCGACGTCTGGGGCAAGCTCTCCGGCTACTCCGACGCGTTCAAGAAGGCCTCCACCGGCGACGACGGCAAGCAGTACTTCGTGCCGTCGTCGTACTACCCGTGGGCCGTCTTCTACCGCAAGTCGGTCTGGCAGCAGCGCGGGTACCAGGTGCCCAAGACGCTCGACGACCTCAACGCCCTCGGCGCGCAGATGAAGAAGGACGGCCTCACCCCGATCGCCTTCGCCGACAAGGACGGCTGGCCGGCGATGGGCACCTTCGACATCCTCAACCTGCGGATCAACGGCTACCAGTTCCACGTCGACCTGATGGCCGGCAAGGAGGCCTGGACCTCCGACAAGGTGAAGAAGGTCTTCGACGCCTGGAACGGGCTGCTGCCGCTGCACCAGGCCGACAGCCTGGGCCGCACCTGGCAGGAGGCCGCCCAGTCGTTGCAGCAGAAGAAGAGCGGCATGTACCTGCTCGGTCTCTTCGTCGCTCAGCAGTTCAGCAACGAGGAGCAGGACGACCTGGACTTCTTCACCTTCCCGGAGGTCGACTCGACGATCGGGGCGAAGGCCCTGGACGCGCCGATCGACGGCTACATGATGGCCCGCAAGCCGAAGTCCGAGGCGAACGCCAAGAAGCTGCTGGAGTACGTCGGCTCGAAGGCCGCCGCGGACATCACCGTGAAGAACGACCCGAGCACCCTGGTGGCCAACGGCGGCGCCGACACCAGCGGCTACACCGCCCTGCAGAAGAAGGCCGCCGAGCTGGTCGGTTCGGCCACCGAGATCGCCCAGTTCCTCGACCGCGACACTCGGCCGGACTTCGCCTCCACTGTGATCATTCCGGCGCTCCAGCAGTTCATCAAGAACCCGAAGGACATCGACGGGCTGCTGAACAGCATCGAGAACCAGAAGAAGTCGATCTTCACCAGCTGACGGCGAGAGGGGGAGGACCTCGTGTCCGACCTGCCCCTGATCCAAGCGGATCACGCCGTGCCGTCGCCGGCCGCGACCACCACCTCCACGGGTGGTCGCGGCCGCCGGCTACGGCTCCTGTCCCGCACCGACCGCGTGGTGATCACGCTGATGGTGCTCGTACCGCTGCTGCTCGTCGTCGCGCTGGTCTGGCTGCCGGCGCTGGCCACCGTGGCCCTCTCCGGCACCGACTGGGACGGCATCGGCCCGCTCAGCGAGATCGAGTGGGTGGGCGGTCGCAACTACTCCGACGTGGTCAACATCTACCCGCCGTTCGTGCCGGCGGTGCAGAACAACCTGCTCTGGCTGGCGGCGCTCTTCGTGGTCGCCACCCCGTTCGGGATGTTCCTCGCCGTGCTGCTGGACAAGGAGATCCGCGGCAGCCGGTTCTACCAGACCGCGCTCTACCTGCCGGTGGTGCTCTCACTGGCGCTGATCGGCTTCGTCTGGCAGCTCATCTACTCCCGCGACCAGGGCCTGCTCAACGCCGTGCTCGGCGGCGACACCGACTGGTACGGCGACCCGAACGTCAACATCTGGGCGGTGATGTTCGCCGCCGGCTGGCGGCACGTCGGCTACATCATGCTGCTCTACCTGGCCGGCCTGAAGGGCGTCGACCCGTCGCTGCGCGAGGCCGCCGCCGTCGACGGCGCCTCGGAGACCAGCACCTTCTTCCGGGTGGTCTTCCCGGTGATGCGGCCCATCAACATCATCGTGCTGGTGGTGACGGTGATCGAGTCGCTGCGCGCGTTCGACCTGGTCTGGGTGATCAACAAGGGCCGCAACGGACTGGAACTGCTCTCCGCGCTGGTCACCCAGAACGTGGTGGGCGAGGCCAGCCGGATCGGCTTCGGCTCCGCGCTGGCGACGATCATGCTGGTCGTCTCCCTGGTCTTCATCACCATCTACCTGGCCACCGTGATGAGGGAGGACCGGCGATGAGCGCGTCGACCATGACCCGCGAGCCGGCGGCCGACGCTCCGGCGAAGCGCCGCGCGCCGCTGCGGCCGGCCCGGGTGGCGCTGCACCTGTTCCTGGGTGCGGTGGCGATCGGGTGGCTCTTCCCGATCCTCTGGGCGGTGCTGACCTCGCTCCGGTCGTACGACTACACCGCCGCGAACGGGTACGCCTCGCTCGGCGGCTGGACCCTCGACAACTACGTCACCGCCTGGCAGACCGCCGAGTTCGGCAAGCACTTCCTCAACTCGGTCTGGATCACCGTCCCGGCGGTGCTGCTGACGCTCTTCCTGGCCTCCTGCGTGGCGTTCGTGATCGCCCGGTTCAGCTGGAAACTCAACATCGTCCTGCTCGGGCTCTTCACCGCGGCCAACCTGCTGCCCCAGCAGGCGCTGCTGATCCCGCTGTTCCGGCTCTTCACCGAGGTGCCGCTGCCGGAGTTCATGAGCGACTCGGAGCTGCTCTACGACAGCTACTGGGGGCTGATCCTGGTCAACGTCGCCTTCCAGTGCGGCTTCTGCGTCTTCGTGCTGAGCAACTACATGAAGGCGCTCCCCCGCGACCTGTACGAGGCGGCGATGGTCGACGGCGCGAGCGTCTGGCGGCAGTACTGGCAGGTGACCATGCCGCTGTGCCGGCCGGCCCTGGCGGCGCTGGCCACCCTGGAGGTGACCTGGATCTACAACGAGTTCTTCTGGGCCACCGTGCTGATGCGCAGCGGCGACAAGTTCCCGGTGACCAGCTCGCTGAACAACCTGCGCGGGGAGTTCTTCACCGACAACAACCTGGTCTCGGCCGGCTCGGTGCTGGTCGCCATCCCCACGTTGGTGATCTTCTTCCTGCTCCAGAAGCAGTTCGTCCGGGGGCTGACCCTCGGCGCCTCGAAGGGCTGACCTCGCCGGCCGCCCGGCACCGTCACGACGGGGCCGGGCGTGCCCTCACGGAGAAATGAGCGGCCATGACGAACCCGTCCGTCATCCACCTGCGCCGGGCGGCGACCAGCCTGGTGCTCGACGCGCGTGGCCCGGGCCTGCCCCGGGTCGTGCACTGGGGTGCCGACCTGGGCCCGCTGCCCGCCGACGACCTGCCCGCGCTGGTCGACGCCACCATCCCGCCGGTCGTGCCGAGCAGCTTCGACGCGCCGACCGTGCTGTCGCTGCTGCCCGAGGCGAGTGCCGGGTGGAGCGGCCGGCCGGGACTCGCCGGTCACCGCGACGGCACCGCCTGGTCCACCGCCTTCCGACTCGACCGGCTCGACGTCGCCGACGGGACCACGACCGGCGGCGCTGACGGGACGCGAGGCGGCAGTGCCGCCGGCCCGGAACCGGGCCGCGTGGCCCTCGGCGGTGAGCCGGTGCGCGTATCCGAAGCCGACGACGACCGGGACGGGCCCGGCGCGGCCCGGGTGACCGTGCGGGCGTCGGACCCGGCGGCGGCCCTCTCCCTCATCGTCGAGATCACCCTCGACCCGACCGGCCTGCTGACGCTGCGGCACCGGCTGCGCAACGACGGCGACGCCCCCTACGAGCTGCGCGAGCTGACCCCGGTGCTGCCGGTGCCGGCGGTCGCCACCGAACTGCTCGACCTCACCGGACGCTGGTGCCGGGAACGCGCGCCGCAGCGGCACCCCTGGCCGATGGGCGCCTGGGCGCGGGAGGGCCGGCACGGGCGGACCGGGCACGACGCCACGCTGCTGCTGGTGGCCGGCACGCCCGGCTTCGGCTTCGGCCACGGCGAGGTGTGGGCGGTGCACACCGCCTGGAGCGGCGACCACGTCACCGTCGCCGAACGCCGGCCCACCGGCGAGTCCACCCTGGGCGGCGGGGAACTCCTCGCCCCCGGGGAGATCGTGCTCGCCCCCGGCGAGGAATACCCCACTCCCCTGCTGTACGCCGTGCACTCCGCCGCCGGCCTGGACGGGCTCAGCGACGTGCTGCACCGCCACCTGCGGGCCCGGCCCGAGCACCCGGGCACCCCCCGACCGGTCACCCTGAACGTCTGGGAGGCCGTCTACTTCGACCACGACCTGGCCCGGCTCACCGCGCTGGCCGACCGGGCCGCCGAGGTGGGCGTGGAACGGTTCGTGCTCGACGACGGCTGGTTCCGGGGCCGCCGGCACGACCGGGCCGGCCTGGGCGACTGGTACGTCGACGACGGGGTCTGGCCGGACGGGCTGCAACCGCTGATCGACCACGTGCGCGGGCACGGGATGCAGTTCGGGCTCTGGGTCGAGCCGGAGATGGTCAACGCCGACTCCGACCTGTTCCGCGCCCACCCGGACTGGGTGCTCGCCACACCCGGCCGGCTACCGCTGGAGTGGCGCCACCAGCAGGTGCTCGACCTGGCCCACCCGGAGGCGTACGCGCACCTGCTCGGGCGGCTCGACGCGCTGCTCACCGAGCACCCGGGCATCGCGTACCTCAAGTGGGACCACAACCGCGACCTCACCGAGGCCGGCCACCGGGGCCGGCCGGGGGTGCACGCGCAGACCGTGGCGGTCTACCGGCTGCTGGACGAACTGCGCCGCCGGCACCCCGAGGTGGAGATCGAGAGCTGCTCCTCCGGCGGGGCCCGGGTCGATCTGGAGATCCTGCGGCGCACCGACCGGGTCTGGGCCAGCGACTGCAACGACGCCCTGGAGCGGCTCGCCATCCAACGCTGGACCGGGCTGCTGCTCCCGCCGGAGCTGGTCGGCACCCACATCGGACCGGAGCGCTCGCACACCACCCATCGGGTGCACGACCTGGGCTTCCGGGCCGTCACCGCGCTCTTCGGCCACCACGGCATCGAGTGGGACATCGGGTCGATCGACGCCACGCAGCGCGCCGAGCTGGCCGCCTGGGTCGCGCTGCACAAGCGGCTCCGCCCGCTGCTGCACTCCGGCCGGGTGGTCCGGGTCGACCACCCGGACCCGGCCGTGCAGGCGCACGGCGTCATCGCCCACGACGGCTCCCAGGCGGTGTACGCGGTGTCCCGGCTGACCACCTCCGCCGCGCAGGTGCCCGGAGCGGTACGCCTGCCGGGCCTGGACCCGGCCCGCCGCTACGCGGTACGCCCGCCGGCGGGCCTGCCGGAGCCGGCGGTGCTGCAGCTGACCGAGCCGGGCTGGCTGCCGAAGGGGGTCACCCTGAGCGGGGCGGTGCTGGGCACGGTCGGGGTGCAACTGCCGGCGCTGCACCCGGAACAGGCGCTGCTGCTGGAGGTCACCGCGGTCGACTGAGAAAGTTCGGAATTCTTTCCCGACGGATGTCGAGAACCGGGGCGGCGGCTTCTACCTACGGGTGCAAGCACCGAGAATCGGTGCTCGGACGTGAGGAGCCAGCCGTGAAGTACATGCTGCTGATGCAGTTCAGCGCCGCCGGGACCGACTTCCCTTCGATCGACACCTGGACTCCGGACGAGATCGCCGCGCACCTCGGGTTCATGCGGGAGGTGAACGGCAAGCTCGCCGCCGACGGCGAGTGGGTCCAGGGCGAGGGACTGGGCGGGCCGCAGCAGGCGCGGATCGTCCGGGCCGGCGCGGGCGGCGCGCCGGTGGTCACCGAGGGGCCGTTCGCCGAGACCAAGGAGTTCCTCGCCGGCTGGTGGATCGTCGACTGCGAGACCCCGCAGCGGGCGGTCGAGATCGCCGCGCACATCTCCACCGCGCCCGGCCCCGGCGGCCGGCCGCTCAACATGCCGATCGAGGTCCACCCGGTGATGTCGGCACCGCCGCAGGAGATGTGACGACTGGACACCCCGGACCGCACCGTCGAGGACCTGCTGCGCGAACTGGCGCCGCAGGTCCTCGGCGTGCTCGCCCGCCGCTTCGGTGACTTCGCCACCGCCGAGGACGCCGTGCAGGAGGCGCTGCTCGACGCGGCCACCCAGTGGCCCTCCGAGGGCCTGCCGGACAACCCGCGCGGCTGGCTGGTGCAGGTCGCGTACCGCCGAATGATCGAGCTGGTCCGGGCCGAGACGGCCCGGCGCGAGCGGGAGGATCGCGCCGCCCGGCGGGAGCCCGACCGGCGGGGGGCCGCCCCGGCGGCGGACGAGTCGCTGGCCACCGACCGGGACGACACCCTGGTGCTGCTCTTTCTCTGCTGCCATCCCACGCTGTCGACCGCGTCGGCGATCGCGCTGACCCTGCGTGCCGTCGGCGGGCTCAGCACCGCCGAGATCGCCCGGGCGTTCCTGGTGCCCGAGGCCACGATGGCCCAGCGGATCAGCCGCGCCAAGCAGCGCATCCGGGACTCCGGGGTGCCGTTCCGGCTGCCCGACCGGCGGGAGCGGCAGGAGCGGCTGGCGGCCGTGCTGCACGTGCTCTACCTGATCTTCACCGAGGGGCACACCGCCACCCTCGGCCCCGACCTGCGCCGGGTGGACCTGTCGGAGGAGGCGGTCCGGCTGACCCGGGCCATGCACGCGCTGCTGCCCGACGACAGCGAGGTCGCCGGGCTGCTCGCGCTGATGCTGCTCACCGACGCCCGGGCCGCCGCCCGCACCGGCCCGTCCGGCGAACTGATCTCGCTGGCCGACCAGGACCGGTCCCGCTGGGACGCGACCGCGATCGCCGAGGGCACCGCGCTGGTCACCGGGGCGATGACCCGGGGGCCGGTCGGGCCGTACCAGCTCCAGGCCGCCATCGCCGCGCTGCACGACGAGGCGCCGACCGCCGAGGCCACCGACTGGCCGCAGATCCTGGCCCTCTACCAGGTGCTCGAACGGCTCTCCGGCAATCCGGTGGTGGCGCTCAACCGGGCGGTGGCGACGGCCATGGTGGAGGGTCCGGAGGCCGGCCTCGCCGCGCTCGCCACCCTCGCCGCCGACCCCCGGCTGGCCGGGCACCACCGGCTCGACGCGGCCCGGGCCCACCTGTACGAGATGGCCGGGGACCGGGACCGGGCCGTCACGCACTACCGGGCGGCGGCCGGCGGCACGACCAGCCTGCCCGAGCAGCACTATCTGCGGATGCGGGCCGCCCGGCTGGCAATGCGCGAGTAGGACGTCGCCTGACCGCACCGGGTCCCACCGAGGGCTCGCCCGCCTCAGTCGGGCTGGTGAGCCACCGGGTCGACGCAGTACTCGGCGGCAGGGGACGCCCGACGGTCATCGGGAACCATTCTGCCGATCCACTGGAAGGCGCTCAGTTGGCTTCCCCGGGGCTTGAGCTGGCAGAGCCGGCCGGCCGCCAACTCGCTCGGGGCCATGCTCTCGACCTTCGGTGGATATCCGGTCGATGCGACGATCGCGTAACCATCGTTCACGCTGACCACGAGCACCGACCGTTCGGTTTTCTTGCCGGCGTCACCGATGTTCATCCGCGTCAGGCCGTCCACCACACGCCCGACGGCGATCCGGGAGAGGCTGTATCGGGGCCAGGCCGACTCGGCGAGACCCTCCTCGACGATGCACGCCGCGAGAACGATGATCGCAACGACCGCGATTCGCTTGCGATGACGCGCCAGTCGGCGCCGGAGCATGATCCACCCGAGACTCACCACGAAGGCGCCGAGCTGCAACAACAGGTAGGTCAACGGAACGAAGATCGCGAAGCCGGCTGCGAGGCCACCCGCCAACCAGTTGGTGGCAGGGACGCTCCAGCCCAGCCACCCGCGATGCCGGGCGAGATAGACGAGTGAAGCCGCGATGGTCGGCAGGAACAGCGGCAGAAGCAGCGCCGTGAGGCCGAGCGCGTTCCCTTCCTGAAGGATCGACCGGAGGAGGACGTTCTGACCGGTCAACGACAGCAGGAGCAGCACCAGCAGGAGCGGGGCGGCCGTCAGCACGGCCGGCATCAGGTCGTCGGCGAAGGTCGCGCGATCCGCGGCGTAGCTGACGCTGCTGCTGCTGACACTTCTGACGCTGCTGTCGACGTACACATCGCCGGAGGCGTGGATGCGCGTCGTCCCGGCTCCGTCGCCGTCCGCTCTCCCCGTCCGGCCGGCCTGGAGCCGCATGCGCCGCGGCATGGGAGCTGGCATCACGTGAAGGTACAGAGCGCCACCGATGAAGTCCTCGTTGTGTCGCCCATGTGATCCAGCCGGCGCGGCTCTGCCCGTGTCCCGAGGGTTCCGCGACCCGTCCTCTTCCGCCGAACCGGCCGGGTTCCGCCACGCAGGGACCAACGGTGACCTCCACCGGTACGAGGCACTCCTCGACGCCCCCTCGCGACCGGCTCAGGCGCGGTAGCCCGATCGCCCGTCGAGACGACGCGCAGCTCTCATCGGCTCGGTGGTCCATCGGAACCGGCTACATCCGGGAGCCACGACCGGCTGGCCATGAAGGCTCGCAACGTCTCGGCGTCCCCGGCCGACATCAGTCGACGTGGGATCACGGTCGCCGGCATCCGGCCGACGTACACGATCCAGAACTCAGCAGTCTCCCTCACCTGGGTGACCCCGTCCCAGGCGATGCCGCCGGACTCCGAGCCGCTGCGCATCATGATGTTGTCGTCGGTGATGTCGTAGCCGCCCTCGACGGCGTAGTGGCTGGAGCGGCGCCGGGCGCGCCACTGCACCCACGGTGAGTACAGCATCGACAGCAGGCCCACCACGACCATCGACGTGCAGAGCGGCGAGATCCGGTCACCCCACCCGAACCCCCGCGAGACGGCGAGACCGATCGCCCCGGCCGCCGCCAGCACCGCGCCGACATAGCCGTACCTGCGCAGCCGAACACTGTTGAGCGCAGCGGCCACCCGGCCCGGGTAGGCGGGATCGGCGGGGACGTCGAAACGGATGTGCACGTCAGAACCATAGTGTCCCCACCCGCTTGCGGGCAGCGCCGGACTCGCCCCGCCGGCCGGATCGGCGCGTCAACTGTCAGCGGCACAAGCGGTCGTCCGGATGGCCGGGTGGATACTGCTTTTCGTCATGCCGGAACGGTGTCTACAGTCTGACGATGCGTTCGCGACTGCAGGCATTGAGCTTCGAGGCGAACGACCCGGCTCGCGCGGCGCAGTTCTGGGCGGCTCTGCTCGGCCGGCAGGTCGTCGAGGACGCCGCCGGGGCGCTTCTGCCGGGCGAGGACGCGCAGCTCGGTCTTCGGTTCGTTCCGGGCCGCGCGGGCCAACTCGGGGCGAACCGCATGCATTTGCACCTGACCAGCGCCGATCTCGATGAGCAGAAGCACACGGTGGCGATGGCGCTCAAGCTTGGTGGCCGCCACCTCGACGTCGGGCAGCGACCTGAGGACGAGCACGTCGTCCTCGCCGACCCCGCAGGTTACGAGTTCTGCGTGATCGAGCCCGGCAACGCCTACCTCGCCGGGTGCGGCTTCCTGGGTGAGCTCGCCTGTGACGGCACCCGGGACGTCGGCCTGTTCTGGAGCAAGGTGCTGGGCTGGCCGCTGGTGTGGGACCAGGACGAGGAGACCGCGGTCCAGTCACCGCGCGGCGGCACCAAGATCGCATGGGCAGGCCCTCCGGTGACCCCGAAGAAGGAGCCCAACCGCCAGCGCTTCGAGCTCATCGCGGCCGCCGGCGACCAGCAAGCGGCGGTCGACGAGCTGATCTCCCTTGGCGCCACTGCGACCGGGATCGGTGAGGACAGCGCAGTCCTGCTGGCAGATCCCGACGGCAACGAATTCTGCGTCAGGGCGGCCGACCACAGCCCGGCCGGTGGGTCGTCACCCGGTCTCTGACTCACCGTGCCAAGATCGCCTCGTGCGCGACGAGCAACGGCTACGAACCCGGACGCCCGAGTCCCGAGCCTTCGCGGAGCGCGTACAGCTCGTCATGAACCTGACCTCGCGCCTCAACGTGCTGCCGTTCGACGACCTCGACGCGCGCCGGGCGGTACTCACCGAGATCTTCGGTCGACCGGTCCCGGACTCGCTGTCCATCCTGCCCCCGTTCCATTGCGACTACGGGCTCGGCGCATCGTTCGGAGAGCGCGTGTTCATCAATCAGGGCTGCTTCTTCCTCGACTACGGGGGCATCACCATCGGTGACCGCGTCCTGATCGGTCCCCGAGTGACCCTGAGCACGGCCGGGCACCCCGTCGAGCTCGACGAACGGTACGACTTCATCACGCACGCGCCCATCGTCATCGAGGACGACGTCTGGATCGGCGCCGCTGCCACGGTCACCCCTGGCGTGACGATCGGTCGGGGCTCGGTCGTCGGCGCGGGCGCCGTCGTCGCCAAGGACGTGCCGCCGCTGAGCGTGGTGACGGCAACGAGCGTTGTCGAGCGCAAGCGTCTGCGGCCGACGTCTCCGACAGACACCTGACACCTGCGGCATGCCGGCGGCAGACCCTGGCCCGGGATCCGGCGGGAGCCGTGGCGCGGTCGTCTCGGACGGCGACATCGCCACGCCGCGGGTACCGGCCGGGATACCGGCGCTGTCGTTCTCGTGTTCACTGTCAACCGTGGATCGTCAACGGCTCAGCAGCATCGCGCACTCGCACCACCCGATCGCGGCACCGATCTCCGGTGTCAACGTCAACCGGCTCCTGCGCCGGGCGGACCGGCGACCGGCGGCACGCGTTCTCGACCTCGGCTGCGGGGAGGCAGCCTGGGCCATGCAGGCCCTCGCTCTTCACCCCGACGGGCACGCGGACGGTGTCGACGTGAGCCCGTACGCCCTCGAACGCGCCGCGGCAGCGGCCGCCGAACAGGGCCTCACCGACCGGCTCACGCTGCACGAGCGCGATGCCCGGACGTACGTGCCGGACGGCGACTACGACCTGGTGCTGTGCGTCGGGTCGACCCACGTCTTCGACGGGTTCGCCGGGACGCTGCGGACGGCTGGCCGGCACGTGAACTCCGACGGGATCCTCCTGATCGGCGAGGGTTTCTGGGAGGCCCCGCCGACTCCGGCGGCACTGGCCGCGCTCGACGCGAAACCGGAGGACTTCCCCGATCTCGCCGGTCTGGTGGACGTCGCCGAAGGGGCCGGCTGGACGCCGGTGTACGCCCACGTCAGCGACGCCGCCGAGTGGGACGACTACGAATGGTCGTGGGTCGGCTCGCTCACCGAGTGGGCGCTCGACAACCCTGGCCATCCCGACGCCGCCGAAGCGCTCACGGTCGCGCAGGAGCACCGGGACCAGTGGCTGCGCGGGTACCGCAACCTGTTGGGCTTCGCGACCCTGGTGCTGCGCCGCGCACGCTGACGCGTACCCGCCAGGGAGGTGGCCGGGTCCGCGCGGACCCGGCCACCGATGGTACGCGGGGCTCAGCTCGCGGTGCAGGTCACCGCGGGCGCGGGGTTGCTGCCGTTCCAGCCGCCGATGAAGCCGAAGGTGGTGCTGGCGCCGGCGCCGAGCCGGCCGTTGTAGTCGACGTTGCGGGCGGTGTACGTCGCCCCGGAGCTGCTCAGCGCCGTGTTCCAGGACTGGGTGACCGTCTGGCCGTTGGCGAAGGTCCACTTCGTCGTCCAGCCGGTGACGGCGGCCGAGCCGGCGGTCACCTTGACCTCACCCTGGAAGCCGCCCTGCCACTGGTTGACGATGGTGTAACTGGCCGTGCAGCCGCCCGCAGGGGGCGGGGTGGTGGGCGGCGGGGTGGTCGGGGTGGGCGTGGTCGGGGACGGCGTGCTGCCGGAGTAGACCGAAGCCTCCCTGGCGGTGGCCTTGATGCCGTTGGCGCCGTTGAAGATCCGCTGGCCCCAGCTGGTCAGCTGGGCCGGGTCGAAGTTGGTGGCCATGTCGAGGTACTCGACGCCGCCGCCGTTGCCGCTCCACGACCAGCCGAGCCAGCCAATCCGGTTGGCCTGGCTGTAGGAGAGGATGGTGTCCTCGTCCGGGTTGCCGTCGGAGTGGTTGAAGCCGAACTCGCCGACCACGATGGGCAGCCCGGCGCTGCGGAACCGGCCGAGGTAGTCGGTGATCTCGGCGGCGGTGTCGAAGACGCCGTACATGTGGATCGAGAAGACGGTGTTCTTCGCCGGGTCGGCGTTGAACACCGTCGCCGCGTTGTCCCGCATGGTGAAGGACCAGTCCTGGCCCCAGTTCGGGGCGTCCACCATGATGGTGTGCGCGAGGCCGCCGGCGCGCAGCCGCTTGATCGCGTTGCTGGTGTCGGTGGCCCAGGTCGCGTAGCCCTGGTTGCCGTACGGCTCGTTGCCGATGTTGACGATGACGTACTTCTCCTGGCCGTTGAGCGCGGCGGCGATGCTCAGCCAGTAGTCGACCGCCCGGTCCAGGGTGATCGCGCCGCTCTGCTCGCCGTAGCCGGTGGTGTCGTGCACCTCCAGCACGCAGATCAGCCGGTTGGCCTTGCAGAGCGAGATGACGTTGCTGACGTCCGCGGCGCTGTTCTTGGCCCAGCGGTCGCCGCTGGCCAGCACCACCCGGACGGTGTTCGCGCCCAACGCCTTCACGTTGGCGAAGGAGCTGGTCTGCTGCGGGTACCAGGTGTGGGCGTGGTTGACGCCACGCATGACGAACTCGGTGCCGTTGGCGTCGTACAGTCGGCCGTTGGCGACCGAGAACCCGGCGGCGGCGTGGGCCGGCTGGACGAACGCGAAGACGGCGGCGAGGACGGTGAGCAGGGCGGCGCCGGCGACGGAGAGTCGCTTTCTCATGGCTTTCCTCAGGAAGTGTCGACCCCGTTGCCCTGGCGGGGTTGCGGTGGTTGGTCACGGTCGTGGCGGCTGTAGCCCGGCAGCCGCCGCTCGACTCCCTGGTCGTGCGCAGGGATCAGCGTAGGACGATGCGTTCGGGAAAGCAACCGGTTAAGTGCGCGCCCCGCTCGGCGCGACGGCCTGTGGCGGCCCACGCCGACCGCGAGCCGCCACAGGGGCGGTCATCCCCACCACAAGGATGTGACGCCACCGGGTCTGAACCGGTTAAGCCCGGACCCTAGGCCCCGCCTCGCGCTTCCGTCAAGGGCGGGCGGCGGGGAGCCGTCGGGGGATCACCGTCACGGGTGACGGCCGCGCCGGAAGGGGACAGGTGGGGTTGACCGGCACCGGGCGGGGTATCCCGTGACGATCGTGGGGCGGAAGGAGAAACCAGGATGGTCACCGTCGGCTACACCCTGATGTGCGAGCAGGCCGGCCCGAAGCAACTGGTCGACTACGCGGTGCGGGCGGAGGCGGCCGGCTTCGACCAGCTGGTGATCTCCGACCACTACTACCCGTGGCTGGACTCCCAGGGCCACTCCCCGTACGCCTGGTCGGTGCTCGGCGCGGTCGCGCACGCCACCAGCCACGCCGAGCTGATGTCCTTCGTGACCTGCCCGATCCTGCGCTACCACCCGGCCGTCGTGGCGCAGAAGGCCAGCACCGTCGGCGCGCTCTCCGACGGCCGGTTCACCCTCGGCCTGGGCGCCGGCGAGAACCTCAACGAACACGTGGTCGGCGGCTGGCCGCACGTGCAGCAGCGGCACGAGATGTTCGAGGAGGCGTTGCAGATCATCCGGCCGCTGCTCAACGGCGAGACGCTGACCTTCTCCGGCAACCACTTCGACGTCCCCGAGGCGTACCTGTGGGACCGGCCGGACCAGCCCGTCCCGATGGCCGTCGCGGCCTCCGGGCCGTCGTCGGCCGCGCTCGCCGCCGAGTACGCCGACGGCATCGTCGCCACCGAACCCGACCGCCGGATCATCCAGCTCTACGACGACGCGGGCGGCGCCGGCCAGCCCCGCTACGGCCAGGTGGCCATCTGCTACGGCCCGGACGAGGCCGAGTGCCGCAAGCTCGTGCACGACCAGTTCCGCTGGTTCGGCATGGGCTGGAAGGTCAACGCCGACCTGCCCGGGCCCGAGGCGTTCGCCGCCGCCACCCAGTACGTCCGCGAGGAGGACGTCGCCGAGGGCATCTCCTGCGGCCCCGACGTCGACCGGCACGTCGAGGCGTTCAAGCAGTTCGTCGACGCGGGCTTCACCCACGTGGCGATCGTGCAGGTGGGTGGCGAGACCCAGCCGATGTTCCTGGACTGGGCGCAGGAGGAACTGCTCCCCCGGCTGCGCGAGCTGTGAGGCTCCGGCCGACCGCGCCCGGGCGCTTCGGGGCGTCCGAGCTGCGGCTCGCCCTGGCCGCACCCCGCCCGGCCGCCGGCCTCACCAGCGAGTGGCGGCTGGTGGACGGGCTGCGGACGCACACCCGCCGCTCCCGGAACCCGGGCAGCGACGCGCCGCCGGTGGTGCTGGTGCACGGGCTCGCGGTGTCCCACCGCTACCTCACCCCGCTGGCCGTCGCGCTCTCGGCCACCCATCCCGTGTACGTGCCGGACCTGCCCGGCTTCGGGCTGACCGAGCGCCCCGGGCGGGCGTACGACGTCGGCCGGCACGCCGCGTTCCTGGCGGCCTGGCTGGCCGCGTACCGGTTGCCGCCGGTCTGCCTGGTGGGGCACTCGTTCGGCGCGGAGGTCGTCGCCGCGTTGGCGGCCCGCCGGCCCGCGGCGGTGCGCGCGCTGGTGCTGGCCGGCCCGACCAGCGACCCGGCCGCCCGGTCCCGTCGGGGGCTGGTCGGCCGCTGGCTGCTGGACACCGTGGCGGAGGCGCCGCTGCAGGCACCCGTCCTGCTCCGCGACGTCTGGGACGCCCGCCCCTGGCGGGTCGCCGCCACCGTGTCGCACTCGGTCCACAACCGGGTGGAGGAGGACCTGGTCCGGGTCGCCGCGCCGACCCTGGTGCTGGCCGGCGCCCGGGACACCGTGGTGCCGCCGGCCTGGCGCGCCCAGGTGACCCGGCTGATCCCCCACGCCCGGGCGGCGACCGTCCCCGGCGCCGCGCACAACGTGGTCACCACCGCACCCCGGCAGGTGGCCGACGCGATCCGTGCCCTGCTCGCCCCCGACCCTGACAAGGTGGACCCATGCGCATCGGAAACACGGAGATCCGACCCCTCGGCGGCGGCCTCGGCTGCCTGCTGATGATCCTCTTCTCGATCCTCGCCTCGGTCGTGCTGACGGTGCTGCTCAACCTGGTCCTCTGAGACGATCGCGCCGCCCGAGACCGCTGCCGGCGTCAGAGGCGGCGCCAGAAGGCCGGATCGGTGGCATTGGCGACCAGACGGACGGCGGCGGCCAGGCGGAGGGCCCCGGAGCGGCCCCCCACCGCCTTGAGGGCGGCCGAGGACTCGGAGCCGACCTCGACGACGCACTCGCGGCAGCCGGGCACCTGCCCGACCCGGTACGCGCCCGAGCCTTTCGGCCCGTCCACCGTCGCGGCGAACCGGCCGTCCACCCGGGTCCTGGAGCCGCCCACGTCGCTGCCGTCCCCCTTGTACATCCCGTTGCTCACGCCGATCGTGAGGTCCCCACGGTTCCCCTCGTCCCCGATCGGGCCGGACACGAGGTAGTTCGCGGTGGCGTTCAGCCACCTGCCCTCCCAGGTGCGCAGCTCGACGCCGACGAGCTTCGCGCGGGGTGGGACGTCGAACGGCCGGAACGGCACGGTGACGCGCTCGTCCTGCCAGGTCAGCCCGGCCACGACCCGACGCGCGACCTCCTCGGGCCGCTCCAGGCTCCGGACGGTCACGGAGACCCAGCCGCCCGGGGCGTACTGCCACGACAGCAGCGCCTGCTCCCGGTCGGTGTAGAGATATGCCGGATGACCGTCCACCGGCGCGGCCGGCGTACCGGGAGCCTCCGGCGAAGGCACCTGACCGGTGAGCCCGGAGCCGAGCTGCGGCGCGAAGATGTCGACTCCCCGGGCACCCATCCGGACCGTGACCGACCCGGCGACGGCCATCATCGGTCCCGGCTCCACCGGGCCGTCCGGCACCAACGGGTCGGGCACGTCCGCGTCCACCGACTGGATCGCGGTGCCGGTGCGGCTCATCTGGTGGATGGCGCCCGGCGGCACCCAGCCGAGCCGGAACGACCGCCGGGTCGGGTCGAACCGCGCGGACGCCACCGTCGGCGCCTCGCCCTGGGTCGTGACCGGACCGCCGGGGGCGGTGGTGGAGCGCTTCGGGGCGGCCGTGGGGGCGCTCCGACCGGGCGACGGCGCACCCTCGTCGGCGGGTGTGGTGGAACCGACCGGCCCGCCCAGCACCGCGGCCGACCCGAGCAGCACGACGGCGGCCACCGCCGCGACGGCGGCCACCGCCAGCCGGCGCCGGCGCCGGACCACGCGCTCCCCCGCGACCAGCAGCGCCTGCGCCGGCACCCCACCGGCCGGCAGGTCGTCCGCCGCCCGGGCCAGCAGCGACCGGACCTCCGCCTCCTCGTTCCGGTTCACCGGTTCACCTCCGTCCCGTCGCCCAGCGGCAGCCGCCGGCGCAGCGCGGCCAGCCCCCGCGCCGTCTGGCTCTTCACGTTCCCGGTCGAACAGCCGAGCACCTCGGCGGTCTGCTCCACGCTCAGGTCGGCGTAGAAACGCAGCACCAGCACCACCCGCTGACCGGGCGGCACCGCCGCCAGCGCGGCCCGCACCGCCACCGCGTCCACGACGGACTCGTCCGGGCCGGACGAGCCACCGCGGGACTCGGGCTCGGGTGCCCGCTCGAAGAGCTGCACGCCGAACCATCGGGAGCGTCGCTCCTGCCGGAACGCGTTGACCAGCATCCGGTGCACGTACGCGCCGACGTCGTCGGCGCCCCGCGCCCGGCCCCACTTCACGTAGAGGCGGGTCAGGGTCTGCTGCACCACGTCGTCGGCCCGGTGCGTGTCACCGGTCAGCAGGTACGCCGTCCGTCGCAACCTCGGTGTCGCCGCCTCGACGAACTCGACGTACTCCTGCCGTTGCGTGGCGTGCATCGACCACTCCCCGTTCCCGGACGCCGGCGTCCTCACCGTACGGATGGGCACGGGGCCCGCAACGGTTGCACGGCTCACGGAAGCCGCCAGGTGGACTCGTCGCCGGGGCGGTCGACCAGCCGCACGGCGGCGGCGAGGGCGAGGGCGCCCTCCGGACCGCCGAGCGCGGCGAGACCCCGGATGGTGAGTGCCACGACCTCGCCGGCGCACTCCCCGCCCAGCCCACCCACCCGGTACGCCCCGAGGCCGCCCGGCGCCGCGTCCACCGCTCGTCCGGCGGCCGTCGGGCCGGTCCGCACCACGCCGACGGTCAGGTCCTCGTGCGGTCCCGCCGCGCCGAGGACCCGGTACCCGCACCGCGCCCGGTGCCACCGGCCGTCGCGCCAGTCGACCACCGTCGTCTCCCAGCGCGCGCCGTCGGCCGGGGCCACGGCGAGGAAGGGCACCCGGGCGGGTTCCTCCGTCCAGACCAGCCCGTCGGCGATCCGCCGCAGCGTCCGCGCCGGGGCGGGCAGATTGGTGCCCAGGACGGTCACCGCCGCGCCGGGCCGGTGCTGCCAGGTCAGCGAGGTGTGCCCGTGGTCCGGATCGGCGTACAGCTGGGCGGTGCGGCCCTGCACCGACACGTCCGGGCCGCGCCGCCAGCCGCGGTGGGTGGCGGACACGTCCACGGTGGACCCGACCCGCACCGACAGCACCCGACTGCCAGCCATCGGGCCGGTCACCGGGCCCTCCCAGGCGATCAGGGACCGTTCCCCCCGGTGGCTGGCGCACGTGCGGTGGGTCATCCCGTCGGGCAGCCAGTCCGCCCGGAAGAGCGGCCGTACCAGGTCGAGGTCGGTCCTGCCATGCATCGGTCGCTCCCCCGCGTCGTCAGCGCTGTCACCCAGGTGATGGCCGTGACGATGTGAAGGGTTGCACCCGGGAGTTCGGTGGCGCAGCCCCAGCGGCCGGCGCCTGCCGGGTGGCGGCCCGGACGGCCTTGATCGACACGACCTGCGGCGGGTCGGGGTGACCGGCGGCGGGGATGCCACGACATGCCGCAAACCGGTGGCGATCAGCCCCCGCGCACGCCCGGCGGACAGCCGGTCAGGCCGGGTGCAGGTCCAGCTCGGCGACGACCGGGTAGTGGTCGGAGGCCCGGTCGGCGTCCCCGCCACGGACCACCCGTACCTCGCGGGTCAGCGCGGCGACCGGCGCGGTGCCGAGCAGGTAGTCCAGCCGCATGCCGGCGAACTCCGCCCCGCCGTGCCGGGTCGGCACGGTGTGGCCGTCCGCCTCGGGCGCGTCGGCGGCGCGGGCCGGCCAGAGGTCGACCAGGCCGGTGTCGAGCAGCCGGGCCACGGCCCGGGTGTCCACGGTGCGGCCGTCGCGGCGCAGGTGCCGGCGGCGGTAGTGCATCGGCAGGCCCGCCAGCCGGTCGGTGTGCTCCGCCGTGGGCTCCAGCGTGTTCAGGTCGCCGGCGAGCAGCGCCAGCGGACCGCCGGTACGTCGCACGGCGGCCGCCAGCCAGTCCGCCTCCATCCGTCGCCGGCCCCCGGAGTACGGGTTGAGGTGGGTGCTGAACACCGTCAACGGTCCCTGCCCGGTGTCCACCCGTACCCAGGCGGCGGCGTGGTGGAACGGCCGGCGCACCCGGCCGGTGGCCAGCACCCGCAGCGGCGGGCGGACCAGCACGGCCACCGGCTGTCCGAAGCAGGAGCGGGCCAGGTGCGGACGCATCCCCACCCGGCCCGCCACGTCGTCGAGCAGCCCACCCCGGTCGAAGCCCCGCAGCTCCTGCAGGGCCAGGACGTCCGGCCGCTGCGCGGTGACCACCCCGACCACGAGGTCCCGCCGGTCGGGCCCGCTGCGGTCCCGGCCGCCGGTCCTGATGTTCCAGGTCATCACCCGCAGCATGGGTGGCGTCGTCACTGCGGCCGGGCGGCCTTGGCCAGCTCGTCGTCGAGCTCGCCGACCTGCTCCGACTCGATGGCCGGCCGGTTGCCCTCGTAGACGTCGGCGTTGGGGCGGACCACCCAGTAGAGCAGCCCGATCCAGAGCGCGCTGAGCAGGATCGCGCCCATGAAGTCCGTCGGGTGGTGCATGCCCCGGTACATCCGGGAGATGGCCACCCCGACCGGCATGATCACGGCCAGTGCCACGAACAGCCAGCGCCACCAGCGGTCGGTACGCGGCAGGACGATCAGCGTGATCGCCACCCAGACGCAGATCGTCGCCGCGATGTGGCCGGAGGGGAAGGATGAGGTCGGCATGGGGCCGTCGAGGTTGCCCACCGGCGGGCGCGGCCGGTCCACCGCCGCGGCGGAGGCGAGGAAGAGGCTCAACTCGCCGAACATGGTCAGCGCCACGAAGAGCACCGGCCGCCAGCGCCGCCACACCGCCAGCACGAGCGGGCAGAAGACCAGCGAGATGAGCAGGATGGCGTGGGTGTCGCCGGCCTTGCTCCACCAGTAGCTGAGGTCGTCCCGGCCCGGGGTGCGGTGCTCGGCGAACCACCTCGGCACCTCCGTGTCCAGGGTGGCGAAGAAGGTTCCGCCGGCGTGATAGCTGACGAACATCCCGAAGCCGTAGAGCGCGCCGAGCACCAGCACCCAGCCGACCAGCAGCTCGAAGACGGCGGCCCGGGGATGCGGCAGCACGTGCGCCTCGTCGGGGGCGGGAGCGACCTCGTGCGCGGCCTCGGGTTCCAGCCCCTCGGTCAGCGCCGGCACCCGCCGGCCCCGCTCCAGCCGCCACAGCCGGAAGGCGTACGCGGTGACGCCGAGCCAGGCGGCGCCGAGCAGCCAGGCCCCGAGCACGTCGGAGACGAAATGCACGCCGAGCGCGATCCGGGTCAGGCCGATGAGGAAGACGACCAGGGCGACCAGGGCGATCGCCGGCTTGCGCCAGCGGGGTGACAGGGCCGGCAGGAACACCAGCAGCAGCGCCCCGTACGCGACGAAGGAGCCCAGCGCGTGGCCGCTGGGGAAGCTGTCCCCGGCGTAGGTGCCGATCGGCACCTCCACCTCGGGGCGCAACCGGTCGACCAGGGTCTTCAGCGCCGGGTCGAGGATCAGCGCGCCGAGCCCGGTCACGATCAGGAACACCGCGAGCCGGCCCTGTCGGCGGATCAGCAACCCGATCACGGCGACCGAGACCAGCCAGATGATCACCGCCCGGCCGCCGAGGTCGGTGAGGGCGTTGAGCACGGTCACCAGCGGCCCGTGCGGCGCGACCAGGTCGTTGAGCCAGGCCGCCACGCCGTGGTCGACGTCGTAGAGCGGGGTCCAGCGGACCCGGACCAGCGCCAGCAGCAGCCCGAACCCGACGCCGGTGCCGAGCACGAGTGCCAGGCCGGCGAGCGTGCGCTCGGTGAAATGACCCAGGGGTCGTCGTAACACGTCGATGACCGCGCTCACGGCAGCCTCCCTCTCGCTCCTGGCGAGGCGCTGTACCCGATCCGCGCTCCGCGTACACCGGGGTGCCGGAACGGGGGTCTACAGCGAGGTCATCTCGCCGGTGTCGTGCAGTTCCTCGCGCTCGGCCTCGGGCTCCCACAGGTCCGGCTGGGCCGGCTCCTGCACCCCGATCCGCATCGCCTCCAGCTGGGCGGCGAAGGCCAGCCCGCCGAAGAGCGCCATGCCGGTGAGGTTGGCCCAGAGCAGGAGCGCCATCATGCCGGTCAGCGCGCCGTAGGTCTGGCCGAACCCGTCGCTGAACGTGACGTACCCGGCGAGCAGCAGGCTGGCCAGCCACCAGAGCGCGGTGGCGATGCCGGCGCCGAAGAAGAGCCAGGACAGGCCGGGCTGGTTGCGGCGGGGCGAGTGCCGGAAGAGCACCGCCACGGCGAGCACGGTCAGCCCGAGGCTCAGCGGCCAGCGGATCACGTCCCAGAAGCCGTGGGCGAACGCGCCCCACTCGTAGTGCCGCTGCACGGAGTCGCCGATCGCTCCGCCGCCGACCAGGATCAGGAAGCCGGCCAGCGCCGGCCCGCCGGCGGTCACCGCGAGGACGGCGGCCCGGGCGTACTTGGCCAGGGCCGGGCGGTCCCGCTCCACGCCGTAGATCCGGTTGGCGCCGCGTTCGATCTGGGCCATCGTCGTGGTCAGCGCCACCAGGCCGGTGAGCAGGCCGAGGGTCAGCGCCAGCTCGCCGGCCCGCTCGGTGCGCTCGCCGTCGCCGAGCAGCTCGCGGACCACCGACTCGCTCTGCCCGGGTGTGAGAGCCAGCACGGTGTCGGCGACCACCTGGCCGCCCTCCTCCACGCCAAGTTCGCTGATCAGACCGGTCAACGCGATCATGAACGGCACCACGGCGAGGCAGAGCTGCAGGGCGAACGCCCGGGAGTGGCTGAAGCCGTCGCCGTAGCGGAACCGGATGAAGGCGTCGCGCAGCAGGCACCAGCCGCCCTGCCGGCGCAGGGTGCGCCAGGCGTCGTCGGCGGAGAGGTCGTCCTCCGCCATCAGCCGGGTCTCGGGGACGAGCTTGGTGCTACTCACGGCGCGCCTCCTCGATCAGCCGCTCGCCCCGCTCCGCCGCCGCCTCGGCGTCCTTCGTCAGGTCGGGGTGGCGCTCGGGGCGCGGCACGCAGAGCCAGAGCGACTGCGGCTTGACTTCGGCCGTCAGCGAGCGGCCGGGCTCGATCAGGTCGCCGTCGAGCTCCCGGGGCTGTGCCCGGTTGCTGGTGATCTGCACCCGGCGGGCCCGGAAGACCTCCATCCGGGGCACGCTGCCGCGCCGGCGCACCAGCGCCCAGCCCATGGCCAGCCAGTGCCCGAGCGTACGGGGGGTGAGCACGGCCACGTCGAGCCAGCCGTCGTCGGGCTCGGCGTCGGTGAGCAGGCGCACCCCGCCCTGGAGCCGGCCGACGTTGGCGACCAGCACGGAGCGGGCCCGGCGGCGCACCGGCGGCCGGTCGTCGATGCGGATGGAGACCCGCATCGGCCGGTCCCGCAGGTGCTTCGCGGCACCCATCACGTACGCGGGCCAGCCGATGCGCGCCTTGGTCGTCTCGGAGGTGTCCCGGAGCATCTGGGCGTCGAAGCCCATCCCGGCCATCACGGCGAAGTACCGGTCCTCGACCGCGCCGACGTCCAGCCGGCGCATCCCGCGCTCCACGGCGACCTGCAGGCCGGCGGCCAGGTCGTTGGAGAGCCCGAGGTTGGCGGCGAGCAGGTTGCCGGTGCCCTGGGGCAGCACGGCCAGCGCGGCGTCGGTGCCGACCAGCCCGCTGACGCAGGCCATCACGGTGCCGTCGCCGCCGCAGGCGAAGACCACCTGGGCGCCGGCGGCGACGGCCGCCTCGGTCTGGCCCCGGCCCGGGTCCTCGACCGTGGTCTCGTACCAGGTCGGCTCGGGCCAGCCCGCGGCGGCGAGGGCGTCGTCCACCGTGCGGCGGAACTGGTCCAGATCGGTCACCTTCGAGGGGTTGACCACCACCGCCGAGCGCGGCGGGGCGTCGTCGGCGGTCACCGGGCGCGTCTGCTCTCCACCATCCACGGCGCAAGTGTGCAGCAAGCGGGGCCGGTCAGCGAGCCGACGCGGGGCGACGTTGCACTGGCCGCAATCAGGTTTGAAACGCCCCACCACCGGTTGGCCCGCTCACCGCGGGCCGCGCCCTCGGCAATCTCGGTCACCCGCCGGGCGCGGGTGGCCTCCGGCTTCGCCTGCACGATCCACCCGACGGACCGGGAGCGCGGGGGCGCCGGGGACCGGTCAGGCCGCCGTGCGCAGCGCCGTCTCGACCCGCCGGCGCAGGTCGTCGAGGTGCAGCCCGGCCTCGGTGAGCACCACGGCGGCGAGGCCGCCGCCCTCGCGCAGCAGCCCGAGCAGGATGTGCTCGGTGCCGATGTGGCGGTGGCGCAGCCGGATCGCCTCGCGCAGGGAGAGCTCCAGCACCTTCTTGGCGCGGGGGGAGAAGCGCCCGTCGTCGTACCGCCGGAAGCCCCAGCGGCGGCGCGGCGCGGGCGCGGCCTCGCGCAGCGCGTCGGGACCGAAGGACTCCTCGATCCGGGCGACGATGGCGGTGAGGTCGATGCCGATCTCGCGCAGCGCGGCGGCGTCGGCCTCGCCGAGACCGCTGGCGCCGGGCGCGGTGTGCCGGGCGATGGCGGCGCGCAGGTCCTCCGGGCGCACCCCCGCCTCGGTGAGCACCCGGCTGGCCAGCGCGTCGCCGTCGGCGAGGACGCCGAGCAGCAGGTGCTCGGTGTCGACCGGCCGCTGCCGCTCGGCCCGCGCCTCGTCGACCGCCCGGTGGACGACCGCGCGGGCCCGGTCGGTGAACCGTTCGAACATCACGCCTCCCAGGTTCCTCGGACCGCCGGTCGCCCGGCGTGCTTCTTGTGGACCGCCTGCCGGCTGACCTCGAGCGCGTCGGCGATGTCCTGCCAGGACCAGCCCTGTCGACGGGCGTTGTCCACCTGGACGACCTCCAGCCGTTCGAGGAGCCGGCGCAGGGCGAGCACCGCCCGGAGCCCGACCTTGGGGTCGGTGCTGCCGGCGGCCGCCGCGAGTTCCGTTGCCTGACTCATGTCGTCAACTTACGTTGACAGCGCTACCCTGTCAACCCTCGTTGACAACGCGGGTGTCCGACCCGGCGCGCGGACCGGCCACCCGACACGAGCGCCGACGCCCCGACCAGGGGCTTCGGCGGTGTTACGGTCCGCTGATGTTCCGCCGCGCCCCGTCCGACCGACCCGAGCCGCTGACCTGCCGTCTCGCCGCCGGGCGGGTCGCCCTGGAGGTCGCCGGCGGCAGCGTGGTCGGCCACCGCTATCCGGCCAACTTCGACGTGCTGCACGTCGACCCGACGCTGCCCTTCGTCGCCGTCGTCGACGGCATGGGCTCCGGCGAGGGCGCCCGGGTGGCCGGCACCACGACGATGACCACCCTGGTCGAGGCGGTCCGCGGGGACTGGCCCGCCGTCGGGGCGCGCGAGCTGCGCGCGGCGGTCGCCGACGCCCGCTCCCTGGTCCGCGCGGCCGGCGCGCGGCTGACCGAGCTGACCGGCTGCACGCTGACCGCCCTGCTGGTCGAGCCGGACGGCGAGCAGGTGTGGGTCGTCCAGCTCGGCGACTCGCGGGCGTACCGGCTGCGCGACGGCGTGCTGGAGCTGATGACGGTCGACCACACGGCCGCCTGGCTGGGACTGCTGCACGGCTGGTACCGGGCCGGTTCCGCGGAGGCCGCCCGGGCCCGCTACCAGTTGCTGCGCTACGTCGGCCACCCCGACAACCCGGACGCGGACCTGCTCGCCGTGCCGCTGCGGGTCGGCGACACCTGGCTGCTCTGCACCGACGGGGTGAGCGACCAGGTCGACTACCACCGGATGCGGGAGGCCCTCGCCGGCGGCGACCCGAAGCGGGCCGTGCGCAGCCTGCTCACCAGCAGCCTGGCCGAGGGCGGGGAGGACAACGCCACCGCCGTGGTGCTCCGGGTCCGGCCCGGCGCCGAGGGTGACGGCGAACACGCTTGACGGTCTGACATTCTGTGCAAACATTGTCAGCATGTCGAACGACCGGTTGGAGGCGATCCTCGCCGCCGCGTACGAGTGCTTCACCCGGCACGGCGTGCGGCGCACGACGATGGACGACATCGCGGCCACCGCCGGGATGTCCCGCCCCGCCGTCTACCAGTACGTCCGCAACAAGGACGACGCCTACCGACGACTGGCCGAACGGCTCTTCGCCGACTCCCTCGCCCAGGCCCGCCGGGCGGCCACCGCACCCGACGCCGACCTGCGGCAGCGGCTGCACGACGTGCTCGCCGCCAAGCTCGAACTCACCCTCCGGCTGCACCGGGAGAGCCGGCACGCCGCCGAACTCCTCGACACCAGCACCCGGCTCACCGGCGACCTCGCCGAGGCGTACACCCGGGAGCTGACCGACGTGGTCGCCGGCGCGCTCGCCGACGCCGCCGGGCCGCGCGCCCGCCCCGTCGCCGACGTGCTGGTCGCGCTCACCCGCGGCCTGGAGGCCGACCTCACCGACCCCGACCTGCCCCGGCGACGGCTGCGCGAGGGTGTCGCGCTCCTCGTCGCCGGCCTCGCCCACCCGGGAGCCCCCGCATGACCACCTCCGTCCTGATCACCGGCACCTCCTCCGGCATCGGCCGCGCCACGGTCCGCCAGCTCGCCCGCCGCCCGGAGTTCACCGTCTACGCCACCGCCCGCAACGTCGAGGCGATCGCCGACCTCGCCGACAGCGGCGCCCGGCTGCTCCCCCTCGACGTCACCGACGAGGAGTCCATGCGAGCCGCCGTCGCCGCCGTCGAGGCCACGCACGGCCAGGTCGACGTGCTGGTCAACAACGCCGGCTACGGCGAGTACGGGCCGATCGAGGAGGCCCCGCTGGACCGGGTCCGGGCCCAGTTCGAGACCAACGTCTTCGGGCTCAGCCGGCTCACCCAGCTCGTGCTGCCCGGCATGCGCCGGGCCGGCCGGGGCCGGATCGTCAACGTCAGTTCGATGGGCGGCCGGCTGGTCTTCCCCGGCGGCGGCTACTACCACGCCAGCAAGTACGCGGTGGAGGCGATCTCCGACGCGCTGCGCCAGGAGGTGCGGCCGTTCGGCATCGACGTGGTGGTCGTCGAGCCCGGCCTGATCCGGACCGGGTTCGGGGCGGTGGCCGCGAAATCGCTCGGCGCGGGCGACGCCCCGGCCGGGCCGTACCGGACGATGGTCGCCTCGGTCGACGCGGCGATGGCGAAGTCCTACGCCAACCCGATGCTGGCCGCGACGCCCGAGACGGTGGCCCGGGTGATCGAGCGGGCGGTCACCGGCCGCCGCCCCCGCACCCGCTACCTGGTCACCGCCGCCGCCTGGGCGATGGTGCACACCCGGCGGCTGCTCGGCGCGCGGGTCTTCGACGCGGTCGCCCGGCTCCAGTTCCGCTGAGCCGCCCGGCGGCCCACCGATCGGTCCCGGCGCGCCCCTGCCCGGTGTGCCGAGCGGCACGCCGCACGCCCGGCGCCCCGGTGTGCCGATCCCGGCCCGCCCGGGCGGCGGCGCGACTAGCGTCGGTGGAGTCGGCGTGGCCGTACCGTGCGGGGCGCCCGGGAGGTGAGCCGGATGACCGCATCCGCCGGCGCGCCGGTGGTCGTCGGCGTCAGCGTGTTGCCGCAGGCCATGGAGGTCGTCCGGGAGGCCGCCCGGGCGGCCGCCGCGCACCGCCGCGACCTCACCCTGCTGCACGCCTTCAACTGGCAGGCGGCGTTCGAGGCGGCCTCGGTCGCCGAGCCCCGCGCCGAGGCCGAGGAACTGATCTCCCGGGCCGCCGCGACCGCCGCCGAGATCGAGCCGGAGCTGTCGGTCAGCGGCGAGATCGTCGAGGGCCCGCCGCTGGACGCGCTGATCCGCCGCTCCGAGTCGGCGTTCCTGGTGGCCGTCGGCGACGGCGGCATGACCACGTGCGGGGAGCGCGTACCCGCCGACGCGCCGGCGGTGCAGCTCGCCGCCCGCGCCGGCTGCCCGGTGCTGGTGGTCCGCCGCGAGCCGCCCGTCGCCGGGCCGGTGCTGGTCGGGGTGGACGGATCGGCGAGTTCACGGACGGCGCTCGACTTCGCCTTCGACTGCACCGCCCGCCGGGAGGCCCGGCTGCTCGCGGTGCGGGTCATCGAGCCGGGACGGGCCGACGACGGCGACGACGTGCTCATCGAGGCGGTGGCCGAGATCGGGCGGCGCTACCCCGGCGTCGCGGCGGAGTGCCACACCGTCCGCGGCGACCCGGGCGCCGTCCTGGTCGAGCAGTCGCGGTCGGCTCAGCTGGCGCTGGTCGGCGCCCGGGGCGACGAGCCGTGGCGCGGCATGCTCGGCGCGGTGAGCCAGACCCTGCTCTACCACGCGCCGTCGCCGGTCATCGTGGTCCGTGGCCTGACCGCCACGCCACCGCACGGGCCGTGACGCCCCCCGGTCCCGGGACCAACGGCCCTGATCCACTCGCACCCGGTCGGGTCAAGCTGGACGGGCCCCGGGTGATATCCGCCTTCGGGCTGCAGAAGTCCCCGACGCGCGAGAGGCTATTGCAGCATGGACACCGCTCTCGACCTGCACAGCCCACTGACCGAAGACGAGCTGCGCCGGCTGGACGCCTACTGGCGGGCGGCTAACTACCTCACCGTCGGGCAGATCTACCTGCTCGACAACCCGCTGCTCCGCGAGCCGTTGCGGCCCGAGCACGTCAAGCCGCGGCTGCTCGGCCACTGGGGCACCAGCCCGGGTCTCAACCTGCTCTACGCCCACCTCAACCGGGTCATCGTCAACCGTGACCTGTCGGCCATCTACGTCACCGGCCCCGGCCACGGCGGCCCGGCCCTGGTGGCGAACACCTGGCTGGAGGGGACCTACAGCGAGCTCTACCACGCGGTGAGCCAGGACGAGCGGGGCATGGCCCGGCTGTTCCGCCAGTTCTCCTTCCCCGGCGGCATCCCGAGCCACGTGGCACCGGAGGTGCCGGGCTCGATCCACGAGGGCGGCGAGCTGGGGTACGCGCTGAGCCACGCGTACGGCGCCGCCTTCGACAACCCGGACCTGCTGGTCGCCTGCGTCATCGGCGACGGGGAGGCGGAGACCGGGCCGCTGGCCGGCAGTTGGCTGTCCAACGTCTTCCTGAACCCGGCCCGCGACGGGGCGGTGCTGCCGATCCTGCACCTCAACGGCTACAAGATCGCCAACCCGACGGTGCTCGACCGGATCCCCACCGACGACCTGCTGGAGCTGATGCACGGCTTCGGCCACCAGCCGTACGTCGTCGACGGCGACGACCCGGCCACCGTGCACCAGGCCCTCGCCGCCACGCTGGACCGGGCGGTCGACGAGATCGCCGAGATCCAGCGGCGGGCCCGCTCCGGCGGCGCCGTCGAGCGCCCCCGCTGGCCGATGATCATCCTCCGTACGCCGAAGGGCTGGACCGGGCCCCGCGAGGTCGACGGCAAGCGGGTCGAGGGGACCTACCGGGCCCACCAGGTGCCCGTCTCCGAGGTACGCACGAACCCGGCGCACCTCGCCGAGCTGGAGCGCTGGCTGCGCAGCTACCGGCCGGAGGAGCTCTTCGACGCCACCGGGCGCCCGGTCGCCGAACTGGCCGCCCTGCCGCCCCGGGGCGACCGGCGGATGAGCGCCAACCCGGTGACCAACGGCGGCCGCATGCTGCGCGACCTGGAGCTGCCGGACTTCCGGGACTACGCGGTCGACGTCAAGCAACCGGGTGCGCCGATGGCCGGGGCGACCGGCGCGCTGGGCCCGTGGGTGCGCGACGTGATCGCCGCCAACCCGCAGACCTTCCGCCTCTTCGGCCCCGACGAGGTCGCCTCCAACCGGCTCGGCGCCGCCTTCGAGGTCACCGACCGGACGTTCGTCGCCGACACCTCCGACGGCGACGACCACCTCTCCCCCGACGGCCGGGTCATGGAGGTGCTCTCCGAGCACCTGTGCCAGGGCTGGCTGGAGGGCTACCTGCTCACCGGCCGGCACGGCATCTTCACCAGCTACGAGGCGTTCATCCACATCGTCGACTCGATGGTCAACCAGCACGCCAAGTGGCTCAAGGTCACCCGGGCCATCCCCTGGCGGGAGCCGCTGCCCTCGCTGAACTACCTGCTCTCCAGCCACGTGTGGCGGCAGGACCACAACGGCTTCTCGCACCAGGACCCGGGCTTCATCGACCACGTGATGAACAAGAAGGCCGAGGTGGTGCGGGTCTACCTGCCGCCGGACGGCAACACGCTGCTCTCCACCATGGACCACTGCCTGCGCAGCCGGCACTACATCAACGTGGTGGTCGCCGGGAAGCAGCCGGCGCCGAACTGGCTGGCCATGCCGGAGGCGATCCAGCACTGCCGGCGCGGCCTGGGCATCTGGGACTGGGCCAGCACCGACGAGGGCAGCGAGCCGGACGTGGTGCTGGCCTGCGCCGGCGACGTGCCCACCCTGGAGACCCTCGCCGCGGCGGACCTGCTGCGCCAGCACCTGCCCGAGCTGAAGGTGCGGGTGGTCAACGTGGTCGACCTGATGCGGCTCCAGCCGCCGTCGGAGCACCCGCACGGCCTGCCGGACAGCGAGTTCGATACCATCTTCACCCGCGACAAGCAGATCATCTTCGCGTACCACGGCTATCCGTGGCTGATCCACCGGCTCACCTACCGCCGGACCAACCACGACAACCTGCACGTGCGCGGATACAAGGAGGAGGGCACCACCACCACGCCCTTCGACATGGTGATGCTCAACGACCTGGACCGCTTCCACCTCGTCATCGACGTGATCGACCGGGTGCCCGGGCTCGCCTCGCGCGCCGCCCACCTGCGCCAGGAGATGGTCGACGCCCGGCAGGCCTGCCGGGACTACACCCGCCGGTACGGCGAGGACGACCCCCGGGTCGCCGAGTGGCGCTGGATCCGCGAGACCGATCCCGGCCTGCGCGGCGGGCAGTGAACCGGCCGGCCGGCAGCAGAAGGTGAGCGCGATGATCGGCGACGAGATCCTGGTCGGCTACGACGGCTCCACCGACGCCACCCTGGCGCTGGACTGGGCGTTGGACGAGGCGCAGCGCGGCGGCGGCCGGCCGGTCCGCCTGGCGTACGTCTTCGAGTGGCTGACCGTGGCCGGCTGGATCGGCCCCGGGGTGGCCCCGGGGATCTGGCCCGACGAGACCGCCCGACGGCAGGTCGAGGAACTGGTCCACAAGGCTGTGGCCGACGCCGTGGCCCAACGGCCGGGCGTGACCGTGCACGGCGAGGTGTACGACGGGCCGCCCGCCCTGGTGTTGCAGGAGCGCTCCGCCGACGCCGGGCTGCTGGTGCTGGGCAGTCGCGGGCACGGCGGCTTCGCCGGCCTGCTCGCCGGCTCGACCGCCGTCGCGGTGACCGCCCACGCCCACTGCCCGGTGGTGGTGGTCCGCGCCGGGCAGGCCACCGGGGCGGGACCGGTGGTGGTCGGCGTCGACGGCTCCGAGTCCTCCCGGGTGGCGCTCGGCTTCGCGGTTGAGAGCGCCGCGCAGCGCCGGGTGCCGCTGCGGGTGGTGCGGGTCGTCGCACCGCCGGCCGGGCGGCGGCGGCCCTCGGACCACGACGAGCAGGCCACCGTCGCCGGGGAACGGGCCGCGGTCGAGGAGTCCCTCGCCCCGTGGCGGGACACCTTCCCCAACGTCGACGTCGACATCGAGGTGGCGCCCGGCAACCCGGCCGCCGCCCTGGTCGAGGCCAGCCGGGGCGCCCAGCTCGTGGTGGTGGGCAGCCGGGGCCTGGGCGGGCTGCGCGGGATGCTGCTCGGCTCGGTCAGCCAGCAACTGCTCCAGCACTCGTCCTGCCCGGTCGTGGTGGCCCGCGAACGCTGACGGCACCGGTGCCGGCGCAGCGTCGTGGACGCCGTTTGCGGCATGTCGCGGTCTCCCGCTCACGAGACACCGCGACATGCCGCATCCGCGGGTCGGTCATCCGCTGGTGACGGGTGGCCATGACCCGGACAGCAGCCCGGGGTCACCGGCCGTCGTCGGCGGCGCCGTGCGCGTCCGCGCCGCCCGGCCCACCGCGGGCGCCCTTTTCGTCGGCCCGGCCGCCGGCGGCCCTGTCACGGGCGCTCTCCCCGCCGGCCCGGCCATCGGTGCCGGGCCCGCCGGCCGGGTCCGCCGGGTTGAGCGAGAAGTAGTCCTCCTCCTCCTGAGCCAGGTGCAGCCGTAGCACGGCGTCCAGGCCGTAGAGGTTGGCCAGCAGGTCCGGTACCTGATCGGGGCGCAGTGGCCCGTCGGCGGCCTGGGCCAGGTGCGCGGCGATGCGGTCGACCAACCGCCGGATCTCCACGTGCCCCCGGCTCATCGTCGAGGTCGCCTCCGCGCTGCCCAACGGGCCGGCCAGCGCCGGATAGAGCTGCTGTTCCTCGGCGCTCTCGTGCGGCAGCACCTCGTCGGTCAGCCGGCGGTGCGTCTCCCGCAGCGCCGGCAGGCACTCCGGCGCCTCCGGCCGGGTGGCGACCAGGTCGGCGGTGTCCCGCAGGCGGCCCAGCACGTCGCGGACCCGGGCGTGCTCGCCGGCGTACCGGTCGAGCAGCTCCCGGGTGGCCGGCGGGACGTCCCGGCGGCGCAGCCCGCCACCGAGGGCGCGCAGCGCGTTGAGGATGACCAGCACGTCAATGCCCTCCTGGAGGAAGGCCCCGCCGACCGGGGGTAGCCGGCCGGCCGCGGCGAACAGCATCGCCAGCACTGCCAGCCCCATCCCGACAGTGGCGCTCTGCACCGCGATCCGGCGGGCGTACCGGGCGATCTCCACGGCGTCGGCGAGCCGGTCCAGCCGGTCCACGGTGAGCACCGCGTCGGCGACGTCCGCCGAGGCGGTGGCGCCGGTGGCACCCATCGCCACGCCGACGTGCGCCGCGGCGAGCGCCGGGGCGTCGTTGACGCCGTCGCCGACCATCACGGTCACCGCCCGGGCCGACTCGGCCTTAACCCGGGCCACCTTCTCCTGCGGCGAGCACTGCGCCAGCGCCTCGTCCACCCCGACCGCCCGGGCCACCTGGTCGGCGGTGCGGGGACGGTCGCCGGTGAGCATCACCAGCCGGGTCAGCCCCGCCTCGCGCAGCCGCCGGACGGTGCGGCGGGCGTCCGGGCGTACCGGGTCCTCCAGCAGGACCGCGCCGAGCGGACCGTGCTCGTCGCTCACCCAGACCGTGGACCAGCCGGCGAGTTCGGCGCGTTCCCGGGCCAGCCGCGCCCACTCCGGCGGATCCCCGGCGAGCTGACCGACCCGCACCCGGCGGCCGTCGACCCGCCCGGCGGCCCCCCGCCCGGGCTCCTCGGTGACGTCCGACGGCTCGGCCAGCGCCAGCCCACGCTCGCGGGCCTGGCGGACCAGCGCGACGGCCAGCACGTGCGGGGAGAGCTGCTCGACCGACGCGGCCAGCCGCAACACCTCGTCCCGGTCCCCGCCCGGGGCCACCACCGTCTCGGCCGCCCGCGGCTTTCCGGCGGTGAGCGTCCCGGTCTTGTCGACCAGCAGGGTCCGGGCCCGGCCCAGCAGCTCCAGCGAGCCACCGTCGCGGACCAGCACCCCGCGCCGGGCCACCCGGGACAGCCCCGACACGATCGCGATCGGGGTGGCCAGCAGCAGCGGGCACGGGGTGGCCACCACCAGCACCGCCACCGCCCGGACGAACTGCCCGGACAGCAGCCAGGCCAGCCCCGCCAGCAGCAGGGTGAACGGCACGAACGCCGCCGCGTAGCGGTCGGCGAGCCGGACCATCGGCGCCTTGCGGGCGGTCGCCTCCTCGGCCAGCCGGACGATCCCCGCGTACGTGCTCTCCGCGGCGCTGCGGGTGGCCCTCAGCCCGACCGCCGCGCCGGCGTTCACCACACCGCTGGCCACCTGCTCACCGATGCCCCGGTCGACCAGCTGCGACTCGCCGGTCACCGCCGACTCGTCGAGGGTCGCGGCGGCGTCGAGCGTCCCGTCCACCGGCACCACGTCACCGGGGCCGACCAGCAGTCGGTCGCCGGCCGCGACCCGGTCCAGCGGGACCACCTCGATCCGGCCGTCCGCCGTCCGCCGGCGGGCCTGCCGGGGCGCGCGTTCGAGCAGCGCCCGCAGGTCGCGGGTGGCCCGCCGCTGGGCGTACGTCTCCAGCGCCCGGCCGGTCGCCACCATCACCGCGATCACCGCGCCGGCCAGGTACTCGCGCACGACGAGCGCCCCGGCCAACGCCAGCACCGCGATGACGTCCACCCCGAACTGCCGGCGCAAGAGCTGCCGCAGCACCGCCCAGGCCGCCGGGAGCAGCGCGACCAGGGTCACCGCCGCCCAGACCAGGTCGCCGGCACCGCGCCGGCCGGCGAGCCTCAGCGCCGCCCCGAGCAGCACCGCCAGGGTCAGCAGGGTCAGCGGCGCCCACTCCCGCCAGTCGACCCGATGCCGGCCGACCGGCCGCTCCGGAACGCACTCCCGCTGCTCCCGCCGCACCTGCGGATCGTCGCAGCGACGGCCGGCGGGTACGGCGGATCCGGAGGAATCGGGCGGGCCGAAAGGCTCACGCGACGGGACCTGCGTACCGTGCGTCCCGCCGGGCAAATCAAGAAGGATGGGAGCCGCATCCCCGCCCCGGGACCGTCGGGGTCGGGCACGATGGGGAGAAACGGAAAGGTCGTGACGATGAGCCACGAGACGCCGGCTACGGACCGCCCGCTGACCACCGGGCTCGCGGAGGCCGCCGGGATGGCTGGCCACGCCCCCTCGGTGCACAACACTCAGCCGTGGCGCTGGAAGGTCCTGCCCGACGCACTCGAGCTGCGGGTGGTCCGGGACCGCCAGCTCAGCGCCATGGACCCGGAGGGCCGGCTGCTGGCGATCAGCTGTGGCGCCGCGCTGCACCACGCCCGGGTGGCGCTGGCCGCCGAGGGCTGGACGGCGCTGGTGGAGCGCATGCCCGACCCGACCCGACCGGACCTGCTGGCCCGGCTGACGGGCTTCACGCACACCGGGGCGGACCCGGACGCCATGCGCCTGGTGCAGTGCATGCAGGTACGCCACACCGACCGGCGGCCGGTCAGCGACGAGCCGATCCCCGACGCCGCGCTCGACGAGATCGACCGGGCGGCCAACCGCGAGGGCGTGAACCTCCAGATTCTCGACGACACCCAGAAGATCCAGCTCGCCAGCGCCGCCCAGCAGGCCGCCGCGGTCGAGGCGGGCAACCCGGAGCTGCTGCAGGAGCTGGCGTACTGGACGAGCCGGGCCGGGACCGGCACCGGGCTGCCGCCGGAGGTGCTGCCCGAACAGGCCCCGCAGACCACCGTCCCGGGCCGTAGCTTCGGCCGCCCGGGCACCCTGCCGGTCGGCCCCGGGCACGACCGAGCGGCCGTCTACGCGATCCTTTGGGGCTCCGAGGACGAACCGGACAGCTGGCTGCGCGCTGGTGAGGCGCTCTCCGCCGCCTGGCTCACCGCGACCCGGCTCGGGGTGTCCCTGGTGCCCCTCAGCGGCGTGGTGGAGGTCGACGGCACCCGGCAGGCACTCCGCCACATCCTCTCGGACCTGGGCTTCCCGTACCTCTCGATGCGGCTGGGGCTCGCGGACCCGACGCACGCCGGCCCGCCGCACACGCCGCGGCTCGACGTCGCGCAGGTGGTGGACACCTCGGCGGTCCGCGACCAGCGCTCCTGACGATCTCGTGCCCGCGGCCACGCGGGCGATAGCATCGCCTGCGTGGCTGCCAGCACACCGACGCCCCGCAACGAGCCGCTCGCCCCCTCGCTGGGGCTGAGCCCGCTGTCCCGGGTGCGCCTCGACGAGTTGCTCCAGGAGATGCTCGACCGGGTCGGCGAGGTGGTCACCAGCCGGGAGCGGCTGCGCGCCCTGCTGGACGCGGTGGTGGGCATCGGCTCCGACCTCGACCTGCGCAGCACCCTGCAACGGATCGTGCGGTCAGCCTGCGAGCTGGTCGGCGCCCGCTACGGCGCGCTCGGCGTGATCGGGCCGGACCGGCTGCTGCACGACTTCATCATCCACGGCATCAGCGACGAGCTGCACGCCAAGATCGGCGACCTGCCGCACGGGCGGGGCGTGCTCGGTCTGCTCATCGACGAACCGCGCCCGGTGCGGATGCCCGACATCACCCGGCACCCGAAGTCGTACGGCTTCCCGCCGCACCACCCGCCGATGCACAGCTTCCTCGGCGTGCCGGTCCGCATCCGCGACCAGGTCTTCGGCAACCTCTACCTGGCCGAGAAGCAGGGCGCCGCGGAGTTCACCGAGGACGACGAGGAGATCGTGGTCGCGCTCGCGGCCGCGGCCGGCGTCGCGATCGAGAACGCCCGCCTCTACGCGCTGGCCCACCGGCGGGAACGCTGGCTGGCCGCCACCGCCGAGATCACCTCGGTGCTGCTCGGCGAGGTCCGCCGCACCGACGCGCTGGCCCTGGTTGCCCGGCGGGCCCGGGAGGTCGCCGAGGCGGAGCTGGCCCTGGTGCTGCTCTACGACGAGGACGCCGGCCAGTTCACCGTCGAGGTGGTCGACTCGGCCGACGGCGCCGACCGGCAACTGGTCGGCGCGGTGCTGCCGGCCGCCGAGACCAGCTTCGCCGGCCCGGTCACCGCGCACCGGCACGAACTGGTCGACAACCTCGCCCAGGCCGCCCCCTGGCCGACGCCGGTGGTCGCCGGCCCCGCCGTGGTGTCCCCGCTCGCCGCGGCGGACACCCTGCACGGCGTGCTGGTGATCGCGCACCGACCGGACTCCGCGCGCACCGTCGACGACGACGTGCGGCTGCTGAGCAGCTTCGCCGGCCAGGCCGCGCTCGCCATGGAGCGGGCCCGCGGCCAGGAGGAACGGGAGCTGCTGGTGGTCCTGGAGGACCGCGAACGGATCGCCCGCGACCTGCACGACGTGGTGATCCAACGGCTCTTCGCCACCGGCCTGCAACTGCAGAGCGCCGCCCCGATGAACGCCCGGCCCGAGGTCGCCAAGCGGATCAACGCGGCCGTCGACGACCTCGACGCCACCATCCGGGACATCCGGCGGACCATCTTCGAGCTGCGCACCCCGATGAGCGCGGCGCTGCGCACCGAGATCCGCGAGGCCATCGACCTGGCCACCGAGTCGCTCGGCTTCCGCCCCGACGTGGAGCTGGACGGGCCGATCGACAGCGCCGTGCCGGAACCGGTCCGCCCCGACCTCACGGCCGTGCTCCGCGAGGCGCTGTCCAACGCCGTCCGGCACGCCGAGGCCAGCCGGGTCGCCGTCGCCATCCGGGTCGACGCCGAGCGGGTCGCGCTCACCGTCACCGACGACGGCGTCGGCTGCGACCCCGCCGCCGCCCGCGGCGGGCTGGTCAACCTGCGCGAGCGCGCCGAGCGGCACGGCGGCGAGTTCCAGGTACGCCCGGCGCAGCCGCACGGCACCGAGCTGTTCTGGTGCGTCCCGCTGCGCGACTGACCCAGGTCCGGCCGTCCGCCCGGTGCCTTCCCGACGTGGCGGGCATTCCGGGGCACGTCCCGGCGCGCGCTCAGTGGGTCTTGCCGAGCAGGCGGGTGGCGAGCACCGCCGCCTGGGTCCGCCGCTCCAGACCGAGCTTCGCCAGCACGCTGGAGACGTAGTTCTTGACGGTCTTCTCGGCCAGGAACATCTTGCCGGCGATCTCCCGGTTGGTCAGCCCCTCGGCCACGTACTCCAGGATGCGGCGCTCCTGCTCGGTGAGCGTCTTGAGCTCGCGGGGCTGCTCGACGCCGCTGCGGATGCGCTCCAGCACCCGGGTGGTGATCGCCGGGTCGAGCAGGGACTGGCCGGCCGCCACCCGGTGCACCGCGTCCACCAGGTCGGTGCCGCGGATCTGCTTGAGCACGTAGCCGGCCGCCCCCGCCATGATCGCGGCGAAGAGGGCCTCGTCGTCCTCGTACGAGGTGAGGATCAGACCCTTGATCGAGGAGTCCACGGCCCGGATGTCCCGGCACACGTCGATGCCGTTGCCGTCGGGCAGCCGGGCGTCGAGGATCGCCACGTCCGGCCGGAGGGCCGGGATGCGGCGGGCCGCCTCCTGCGCGGAGCCGGACTCGCCGACCACTTCGATGTCGCCGCTGCTCTGCAGCAGGTCGGCAAGGCCACGACGGACGACCTCGTGGTCGTCGAGGAGGAACACCCGGATCATCCCTCGTTTCTACCCGCCCCGGCCGCGCCCCGCACGGGCCGAAGGTCCCCTACCTGCCGTGGCACGGCGGGAAGGGGGACCCGGGCGGACGGGACATCCGGCCCTGCCCGGCTTCCGGGCCGGTGACGCACGGTGGAGGGGAACCAGCGGGGGCCGCCCCACCTGCCACGGAAGGAGCATCACCATGGACACCGGCTTCACGGTCGCGCAGCTGCGGGCGGCCGCCGCGGACGCCGTCCGGGCACCTTCCCTGCACAACACCCAGCCCTGGCGGTTCCGGCTGCGCGACGGCGGCATCGAACTGTCGGTCGACCCGACCCGCCGGCTGCCCGCCACCGACCCGAGCGGCTGGGGTGCCCGCATCTCCTGCGGAGCGGCCCTGTTCAACCTGCGGCTCGCCCTCGCCGTCGCCGGCACCCCGGCCACGGTGCGGCTGCGGCCGTACCCGACCGAACCGGACGTGCTGGCCCGGCTGGTCCCGGACGCGCCCCGGCCCGCCACCCCCGCCGACCGCAGCCTGCACGCGGCGATCCCGCGCCGGTTCAGCAACCGCGCGCCGTTCTGGCCCGACCCGGTGCCGGCCGACGCCCGGTGGCGCCTCGGCGAGGCGGCCCGCGCCGAGCAGTGCTGGCTGGAACTGGTCATCGGCACCAGCGCGGTCAACGCCTTCGCCGAGGTCGCCCGCAGCGCCCACCGGGTGCTGGAACGCGACCCCGACTACCGGCGGGAGCGGACGGAGTGGATCCGCCGCGAGCCCGCCCCCGACGGGGTGCCCGCCGCCGCCGGCGGCCCGCAGAGCGAACCGCAGGACCTGCTGCCGATGCGCGGCTTCGGCGGCCGCAACCGGGCCCCCGGCCGGGACTTCGAGCCGGAGCCACTGGTCGCCGTCCTCGGCTCTGCGGGCAACACGCCCGCCGACCAGATCCTGGCCGGGCAGGCCCTGCAACGGGTGCTGCTCACCGCGACCGACGCCGGGCTGAGCGTCTCCCTGCTGTCCCAGCCGATCGAGGTGCAGGGGGCGCGCGAGGCGCTGCGGCTGTCGCTGGGCCGGTTCGGCACCCCCCAGATGGTGATGCGCATCGGCTACGGCCAGCCCGGGGCGGCCACCCCCCGGCGCAGCGTCGACGACGTGCTCGACCTGCCCGTGGTGTCGGCCTGAGCCGTACCCCCTCCGCCCGTGCCGCCGGTCGGCTGCCGGCCCCGCCCCCGTCGCCGGGGCCGGCAGCGTGGTCGGTCCTACCCGGGGTGCGTCGGTGTCAGGCGGGGCGAGGGCTGCCGAGCAGGGCCGCCTCCCGCTCCGGGTCCAACCCCACCGCCGAGCGCGCCGGCCGCCCGGCCCGCGCCGGCACCGACCCCACCTCCCGCAGCCACCGCCAGGTGTCGGCGACCGTCTCGGCCACCGGCCGGCAGGTCAGCCCCGACGCGTACGCCTTCTCCACGCCCCGCTCCTGCAACCAGCGGAACTCGTGACCGCGCGGCACCCAGACCGGCAGGTCGTTCCAGGGCACCACCCCGGCCGCCAGGATCCGCTCCGGATCCGTCCAGCACAGCCGCGCGTCCGACCCGGTCGCCGCGACGACCGCCGCCAACAGCTCCCCCATCGTCGCGTGCCCGCTGCGGCTGATCACGTTGTACGCCCCGCCGACGCGCTCCGCGCCCCGGTCCAGCATCCAGGCCGCCAGGTCCCGCACGTCCACGTACTGGATCGGCAGGTCCTCCGGCCCCGGCGCCAGCACGTCCCCGCCCCGGGCGACCCGCTCCAACCACCAGGGCAGCCGGCCGATGTCCTCCCCCGGCCCGAGGATCAGCCCGGCCCGGACGAGTAACGCCGCGTCCCCGAACACCTCCCGTACGGCCCGCTCCCCGCCCGCCTTGTTGGGCGCGTAGTCCCCGTCGCCCGCGTCCGGCGCGGCCTCCACCACCGGCGCCTCCTCCCCGGCGCCCGCCGGCAGCGGGTGGGCGTAGACCGAACCGCTGGAGACGTAGACGTAGTGCGGCACCGACCCGACCAGCGCCCGGGCCGCGTCCCCCACCGCCTGCGGCGCGCCGTCCCAGGTGTCCACCACCAGGTCCCACTCCCCGCCCGCGAGCGCCGCCAGGCCGCCCGGCGCCGTCCGGTCACCCCGCAACCGGTGTACGCCCGGCGGCACCGCCCCGTGCACCCCCCGGTTGAAGACGGTCACCGACCAGCCTCTGCGTACCGCCTCGGCCACGGTCGCGCCGCCGACGAACCCTGTTCCACCCAGCACCAGCAGTCTCATGCGTCCCAGCCTGTCCGGTCCCGGCCCCCGACGGACCCCCCGTTCACCACCAGCGGATCTGCCAACGGCAGAATCCCGCCCCGCCCGCCGCCGACCCGATGGGCGATCGACCCCGTCGACGGTCGCCGCCCGGCTCGGCCGCGCGACGGGGTCGGCGTGTGGATCGCTGAGGTCCGCCGGGCCGGCTCTGGGGACGCGCGATGTCGTTCGCCGTGTCTGGATGCAACAGCGGCCCGGTCCTGGCCTACCGGGACCGGTTCCGCCCGGATCAGCGTGCCCGGACAAGCCGCTCCGGATCGGCCTTGGCGTGCCGGATGTCCGGTTACCGCGTCCGCTGGGCGTGCCTGCATGTCCGGGTCTGGGCCGGCGAGCGGTCGGGCGTCCCGTGACCGGGGGCACCCTGGCGGCGGAATGGTGGCCGGGCCGGGGTCGTTACATCATCTGGACGATCGCAGCAGCATCCCGCTGGCCTGGCCCGAACGCTTGGGTCGCCCGGGGTGCCCCGGCCCGGAATGATGGCGGGCCCGGGGTCGTTACATCACCTGCACGACCGCAGCACCCCCGCTGGCCCGCGTGGGCAGCCCGGGGATGGGCCCCCGGAATGATGGTGGGCCGCCGGTCGTTACACATGGACCCGGCGCCGTGAGCCCCCGCTCGCGAAGCCTGCCGGGCAGAGACTTTCCCCTGAGTTCTTTGAGCGCCGTCGTGGTGCTTGCGCGTGTCCGACCCCCCTTGGACACGTCGCCAACCCCCGAATGGAGCCACTCTGATGAACACGACCATTCTGCGTAAGAGCGTTCTGGGTATTGCTGGTCTGGCCTTCGCCGGTGGCGTCTTCGCCGGCCCGGTCACCGAGGCCCACGCCGCTCCGGCGGTGGACGCCAAGGCCGTTGCCGTGGTGCAGGCCGACAAGGGCAAGCTGATCCCGCACGGTGTGCAGGGCAAGCAGTCGCACATCGACCTGGGCGACGAGCAGACGAAGAACGTGAAGGCGATCATCGCGGCGACGAAGAAGTCGGGCATGGACGAGCGGGCCGCCGTGGTGGCCATCGCGACGAGCCTGCAGGAGTCGAAGCTGGAGAACCTGGGTCACCTGGGTGCCCGCAACGACCACGACTCGCAGGGCCTGTTCCAGCAGCGCCCCTCCAGCGGTTGGGGCACGGTCGAGCAGATCACCGACCCGGAGTACTCCACGATGGCGTTCCTGAAGGGTCTGAAGCAGGTCGACGGTTGGAAGGACATGCCGCTGACCAAGGCCGCCCAGACCGTGCAGGTCTCGGCCTACCCGGACCACTACGCCCAGTGGGAGAAGCAGGCCGCCGACCTGGTCGCCAAGCACTGGAACAGCTGACCCACCTGAACGACACGCTGGCCGGCACCCCCGAGCGGGGTGCCGGCCAGCGGCATGTCCAGACCCACCCGTCGTCCCACAACCCCGTTGACCATGGAGTTGGCAGCGGAGTTGATCTCCTTCAGCACTGCCAACCTCATGATCAACGCATCGGTCGGGGAAGCGCGGGGCGGTAGGCGGTGGGTGGTCGAGGGGTGTGCGGGTTCGGGGGCGGCGAGGGCCGCGCGGAGGTCGCCCGCGACGGGGGTGTGGCCCGCCGTGACCGGCGCAGGGATCAAGCCTGACCGCCCGGAGCCGGGCACGGCGGGCCACACCCCCAGCACCGACCAGCGCAACCCACGCACCGACAGCGAGAGAGACGGACGCGGAGCGGCAACCGCAAAGGGGAAGAACGACAGAAGCCCCGGCTCATCAGCCGGGGCTCCGTACGTCGAGCAAATGCCTGGTGGGCGATACTGGGTTTGAACCAGTGACCTCTTCCGTGTCAAGGAAGCGCGCTCCCACTGCGCCAATCGCCCGTGGTCGAGAGCGGACGACGGGATTCGAACCCGCGACCCTCACCTTGGCAAGGTGATGCGCTACCAGCTGCGCTACGTCCGCGTGCCGCCCGGTCTCCCCGGCGACGGGTTGAACTCTACCCGACGGCAAGATCGCCGGCTCCGCCGCCCCACCCCGCCCTCTCCACCGCCGGTGATTGCGCTGGTCACCCTCGGGGTACTGATTCACCTCGACAGCACACCGCATCCCCTGAAGGAGGCTGTCGTGGGTATCGGAACGAGTATTTTCCTGCTCGCCGCCGGCGCGATCCTGACCTTCGCCCTGGACGCGAGCGTCGGCGGCGTCAACCTGGACGTGATCGGCTGGATCCTGATGGCGGCCGGCCTGCTCGGTCTCATCATGACCGCGCTGGTCTGGGGTCGCCGCCGCCAGGTGGTCACCACCACCGAGCCGGTCGAGTACCGGCGGGTGGAGGAGCGCCGGGACATCGCTCCGCCGCTGTAGGGCGCATCACTACCCGGCCGACGGGGCTGATCGGTCGCGGGCGTACGACGGGGCGCCGGTCACCCACGGGTGGCCGGCGCCTTCGCATGCAGAGCCCAGGGAAGGGCGAGGAAGCGAAAAGGCTGGCCACCGAAGGTTCCGGTGACCAGCCTGATCATTCTGTGGGCGATACTGGGTTTGAACCAGTGACCTCTTCCGTGTCAAGGAAGCGCGCTCCCACTGCGCCAATCGCCCGTGCTCATACCGAGGTGGGGACGGGATTTGAACCCGCGTACACGGCTTTGCAGGCCGTTGCCTCGCCTCTCGGCCACCCCACCGAGGTTGCCCCCGTCATGCGTGGCGGCAGCTCCGAGCGGACGACGGGATTCGAACCCGCGACCCTCACCTTGGCAAGGTGATGCGCTACCAGCTGCGCTACGTCCGCTTGTCTCCGGCGTTCCCGGTGACGGATGAGAACTTTAGTCGAGGCGCGGAAGAGTTGCCAACTCGGGGGTGCCCTCGGCGCGTCCCTGGCCGATTCCGGGCGAGAGGGCGGGCACTCCCTCCAGAGCTTCCTAGGAGACTGGGTGGGGTGGTCGAAGGGCTTGCGGGAGGTCAGCCGAAGGGCCAGGTCGGGGCGACGCGACGCGCCGAAGAAGAGCTGTCCGGCTTCCGACTGTGGCACGCCCGACCGACCGGCTCGGTAACGCGCTGTGCTCATATCGATGGGCTACCGTAACCGCGTGACGAGACGTGCCGCCGATGTCCGCCTGGATTCCCTGCTGCGTACAGCCTGCGACGTGATCGTCGAGCGGGGACTCGCCAACACCCGGACGGCCGACGTGGCACAGGCCGCCGGGGTCAGCCAGGCGCTCGTCTTCTACCACTTCGCCACCAAGGAACGCCTGCTGGCGCAGGCCTTCGCGTACGCGGTGGAGCAGGATCTGGCCCGGCTGGACGTGGTGGTCCGCTCCTCCGCCCCACCGCTGACCAAGCTGCGCAAGCTGCTGCGCCTCTACACCCCGCCCGGGCGGTCGATCTCCTGGTCCATGTGGATCGACGGCTGGGCCGAGTCGCTGCGCACCCCGGAGGTGGAGAGGGTCTCCCGCCGGCTCGACCTGCGGTGGCGGCAGGACCTCGCCGCGGTGATCGCCGACGGGGTGACCGACGGCACCTTCGTCTGCGCCGACCCGATGGCCGCCGCCTGGCGGATCAACGCGGTGATGGACGGGCTGGCCGTCCAGCTCGCGGTGCACGAGCGGGTGATCTCCCGGCGGCAGTTCGCCGACTGGATCCGGCTGATCACCGCCCGGGAGCTGGGCCTCGACCCCGCCCAGCTCGACTGACCGCTGCGCCCGCCCGGGCCGACCCGCCGGCGGGGGCAGCGAACCGGGGGGGAGCGGGCACCAGTCCGGCGGGCGCAGGCACCGAGGCGGCGTTCCGGCACCGGCCGCACGAGGGCCGGATGACCGGGGAAAACCGCCCGGACCGGCACGGGCAGCCGCGACAATCGGCGGCATGGACCTGGTGGAGACGTACCGACGGAGCCTGGCCGAGTTCGTCGACCGGGTCGAGCAGGTCGCGCCCGGGCAGTGGTCGGACCCGACGCCCTGCCCCGACTGGGACGTCCGCGCGCTGGTCAACCACGTGGTCACCGAGGACCGGTGGACCGCGCCGCTGCTCGCCGGCCGGACCGTCGAGGAGATCGGCGGCCGGTTCGACGGTGACCAGCTCGGCGACGACCCGATCGGGGCGGTCCGGCAGGTGGCGTCCCAGGCCGAGGTGGCGGCCAGTCATCCGGGTGCGCTCGACACCACTGTGCATCTCACGGCCGGGGAGACGCCGGCGGGTGAGTACCTGAACCAGCTCGTCGCCGAGCACCTCGTACACGGCTGGGACCTGGCGGTGGCGATCGGGGCGGACCCGCGCCTGGACGCCGACGTGGTCGCCGCCTGCACCCGGTGGTTCGAGGCCCGGGTCGCCGACTACCGCAGCGGCGACCTGGTCCGGCCCGGGCTCGACGTGCGGGTCGGCGCCGACGCGCAGGACCGGCTGATCGCCGCCTTCGGCCGCGACCCGGACTGGACCCCGCCGGCCTGACCACGACGACCGAGGCCGGCGGACGACCGGACCGCGTTGCCGGTCAGGAGTTGGCGCAGGTGTCGGACCGGAACCGGCGGGTCGAGGGGTGCGCCGGCCGGACGCCCGAGGGGGGTCCGGCGTCCGACCGACGCGGTCAACGGGGTCAGCCGGCGTACCCCTGTCCGGGGGCCGCGGGGCGACGGCGCTGGCGCTCCCGCAGCCGGCGCCGGGCCGGCGGGTGGACGTTGGCCAGGTCGAGGTCGCCGCCGTAGTGGGCGATCACCCGGTGGTCCATCACCCGCCGCCAGAGCGGGGGTACCAGTGCGGCGACCACCATGGTGGCGTAGCCGGCCGGCAGCTGCGGCGAGGTGTCGAAGCTGCGCAGCGTCTGGTAGCGGCGCAGCGGGTTGGCGTGGTGGTCGCTGTGCCGCTGGAGCTGGAAGAGGAAGACGTTGGTGACCGTGCGGTCGCTGTTCCAGCTGTGCCGGGGGTCGACCTTCTCGTAGCGGCCGGCGGCGGTGCGCTGCCGGGCCAGCCCGTAGTGCTCCAGGTAGTTGACCACCTCGAGCAGGCTGAAGCCGACCACCGCCTGCAGCAGCAGGAACACCAGTACGCCGGGTCCGAAGGCGAGCATCAGGACGGCGTAGAGCGCCAGCGTCACCGCCCAGGCGTTGAGGATGTCGTTGCGCCACGTCCACGGGCTGCGGCCCCGGAGCCGGAACCGGCTGGTCTCCAGCCGCCAGGCCGACCGCAGGCTGCCCCAGACGGTACGCGGCCAGAACGCCCAGAAGCTCTCCCCCAGCCGTGAGCTGGCCGGGTCCTCCGGGGTGGCCACCCGGGTGTGGTGGCCCCGGTTGTGCTCCACGTAGAAGTGCCCGTAGCCGGTCGGCGCGAGAGCGACCTTGGAGAGCCAGCGCTCCGCGGTCTCCCGCTTGTGGCCCAGCTCGTGGGCGGTGTTGATGGCGATGCCGTTGACCACCCCGACGGTGGCGACCAGACCGGCCGCCGCCAGCCAGGACAGGTCGCCGCGCGCCCAGACCGCGCAGCAGAGCACCAGGGCGGCGTACTGGGTGGGCAGGTAGAGGTAGGTGAGCCAGCGGTAGTAGCCGTCGGCGGACAGCCGGGGCACCGCCTCGTCGGGCGGGTTGCGCCGGTCGTCGCCGATCAGCAGGTCCACCACCGGGATGAGCCCGAAGACCACCACCGGGGTGAGCCACCAGGCCCAGGCGCCGCCGCCGTCCCGCCACCCCAGCCAGCCCAGGAAGGGCAGCACCGGGACGAGCAGGGCCAGCGGCCAGAGCGGCTTGCGGGTGTCGCGCCAGGCGACGGGAGGAACCGTCGCGTCGGGGCTGATGGCCATCGCCGACCTCCGATCTCGCGGGCTGTCCTGACTGTGGCACCGGCCACTCTTTTTTACAAGAGGCAAGTTTTTGTAAAGCGACCACGGTGATCGCCACCGCACCGACCGTCACGGATGACCTTGCCCTCGCCCGATCTGCCTGGTATTCACAGATGCGCATGCGTAACAGCGCCTGCACCGGGCCGGCGCAGCGTCGGCCCCCGCTCCCACGAGGAGGTCCCGTGCCCAGACCGGAGTGGACACTTCCGACGAGCCGGCGCCGACGCCGGCTCGTCCCCGTACTGGCGACCGCCGCCGTGGTCGCCGCCCTGCTGCCCGGCGCCGCCACCGCCGCCGCGCCGGGCGACGCCGCGACCGCGACACCGGGCCGCTCCGGCTCGTTCGCCGACGACAGCCACCAGGCCGCCGACCTCGACAACCGCACCGGTACGGCCGCGCCCGACGCCCGGCAGCGCGGCCTCGCCCGACGGGTCGACGCCGACGTGCGGTGGAACCGGCTCGGCACCCCGCACGCGCTCGGCCCGACCCGGACGCCGCTCGCCACCGGCCTGCCCGCCGATCCGGAGGCGGCCGCCCGGCGCTACCTCACCGACAACCGGGACCTGTTCGGCCTCGACGCCGCCTCGGTCGCCGCGATGGACCGGCTGCTGGTCCGGCCGATCGGCGACGGCGCGGTGGTCACCCTGCGGCAGCGCTTCGGCGACCTGCCCGCCGGTCACGACGGGCTGGTCACCGTGGCGGTCGCCGACGGTGCCGTCATCTCGGTCAGCTCCTCGCTCGCCCGGGACGCCGCCGCGCCCGCCCCCGCCACCCTCACCGGCGAGCAGGCGTACGCGGCCGCGCTCGCCGACGCCGGCCTGGACGCCGCCCGGGTGGCCAGCCACCACGTCCGCCCGGTCGCGGTGCCCACCCCGCTCGACGGCACCCGGGCCGCGTACGAGGTGACCCTGATCGGCGCGGACAGCGACCACCCGGCCGCCTTCACCACCTACGTCGACGGCATCACCGGTGGGGTGCTCGTCCGCGAGGACCTCGTCGACTTCGACTCGGACAACCCGAGCTGGGCGGTCTACCCGGCCACCCCGCCGCAGGACCTCGCCCCCGGGCAGGACCCCCGGGTGCGCTGGTGCGCCGACCCCGCTCCGGGCTGCGCCGCCGCGTTCCGCGACCCGGCCACCGGCAACGCCTGGGACGTCGACAAAGTCACCGGCACGCCGACCGGCACCTCGCGCGGCAACTCCGCCAACACGGTGGTCTCCTGGGGCGCGGGCAGCCCGCTGCTGCCGGCCACCGCCAGCCCGGAGCGCCGCTACGAGTACCCGTTCACCGACCAGTGGCACCAGGCCCGCTGCAACCCGGCGGTGTTCACCTCCGCGCAGCGCAACGACGCCGACGCCGCCATCGCCAACCTCTTCGCCATGCACAACCGGATGCACGACTGGGCCTGGCACCTCGGCTTCACCGAGGCCACCTGGAACCTGCAGGCGGTCAACGTGAGCGGGGCCGGCCTCGGCGGCGACGCCGAGCAGGGCCGCGCCCAGCAGGGCGCGCTCTCCGGCAACCGGAACAACGCCAACCAGGGCACGCCGCGCGACGGCCTGCCGCCCACCACCAACATGTACCTGTGGCAGCCGCAGGCCGGCGGGCCGTACCCGCCGTGCGTGGACGGCGACTACGACATGACGGTGATCGGGCACGAGTACACCCACGCCATCACCAACCGCATGATCGCCGGTCCGGACAGCGGCATCGGCGGCCACCAGGGCGGCGCGATGGGTGAGTCGTGGAGCGACCTGCTCGCCGCCGAGTACCTCTACGAGCACGGCCTGCGCGCCCCCGGCCAGACGCCCTTCGTCACCGGCGGGTACGTCACCGGCAACCTGATCAGCGGCATCCGCAACCACGACTTCAGCCGCAGCCCGCTCAACTACTCCGACGTCGGCTACAACACCGCCGGCCCGGCCGTGCACGCGGACGGGGAGATCTGGAGCGCCACCAACTTCCGGATCCGCTCCGCGCTGGTGAAGCGGTACGGGTCGGGCACCCCGCAGCGGCAGCTCGACTGCGCGCAGGGGAAGGTCGCCGCGGACAGCTGCCCGGGCAACCGGCGCTGGGCGCAGCTGGTCTTCGACTCGTTCCTGCTCCAGGCGGCCAGCCAGGTCAGCATGCTCGACATGCGGGACAACCTGCTCACCGCCGACCGGCTCCGCTTCGGCGGGGCCAACCAGGAGCTGATCTGGGCCGAGTTCGCCCGCTCCGGGATGGGCCGGGACGCCGCCACCAACGGCGCCACCGACACCGACCCGACGCCGAGCTTCGCCAGCCCGTACGGCGACAACGCCACGCTCACCCTGCGGCCGAAGGGGGACAGCGCCGAGGCGCCGATCCGGCTGTACGTGGGCGACTACGAGGCCCGGGCCACCCCGATCGCCGACACCGACCCGGCCACCGCCCTGCCGGACACCTTCGAGGCGGTCGCCGGTACGCACCAGCTGCTGGCGGTGGCGCCCGGCTTCGGGCACCAGCGGCTCAGCGTCGTCGCCCGCGCCGGCCAGGAGGGGTACGTCGACCTGCGGCTGAGCCGCAACCTGGCGTCCACCACCTCGGGCGCGGTCATCACCGGTGACGGGGTGAACCTGGAGCGGATCGGCGACGACACCGAGAGCACCAACTGGGCGTCGCTGACCGGGGTGGCCGGCCGGGGCGTCACGGTGGCGCTGCCCGGTGGCGCCCCGCAGGTGGTCAAGCGGGTCAACGTCAGCGCCATGCTGCGCCCGGCGATCAGCGGGGACCCCGACGCGGGCGGGCAGAACGCGTTGACCGCGCTGCGGTCCTTCGCCGTGCTCACCTGCAACGCGACCACCACCGACTGCGCCGATCCGGCGCGCTGGGAGCGGATCTACACCAGCGCCGGCGACGCGTTCCCGGGTGGGAAGTACCGGGCGTACACGCGGGACATCAACCTGCGGTCGTTCCCGGTGCCGACCACGCTCGCCACCCACGTGCGGCTGGAGGTGCTGGCCAGCCAGTGCACCGGTGGCCCGGCGTACGCCGGTGAGCAGGACGACGACCCGGCCACCACCACCGACTGCGCGACCGCCAGCCCGGCGCGCGACCAGGTCCGGATCGCCGAGTTCCAGGTGTTCTCGAAGTGAACCCCGCCGGGGTCGGGTGGCGTCGCCGCCCGGCCCCGGCGGCCCCCGATCAGCGGCGCGCCGCCCCCCAGCGCCCGGTCCGGCGGGCCCGTTCGTACGCCGGCCCGCCGAGGTCCGCTTCGCCGCCGCGTGACGCGCGGTTCAGCTGCCGCAACTTGAGCAGCAGCCCGGCGCCGAGGAAGAGCAGCAGCCCGCCGAGGAGGAAGGCGGCCTGCACCAGGCCGAATCCGCCCGTGGCACCGGCCACCGGACGCCCGGCCGCCGGCGGCACCTGCGCCACCGCCTCCTCGGTCGGTTCGGCCGACGCGTCGACAGGCTCGGTCGGGTCGACGGCCACAGCCGAGCCGCTCGGCTCCGGCGTGGCGGACGCCTCGCTGGCGAGCAGGCCGACCACGTTGCGGGTGACGCTCTGCCGGGCGAGCAGCCGCAGGTTGGCGTCGTACGCCTCGGCAGCCAGAGTGACCCGTCCCCGGTCGATGTCCTCGGCGAAGGCCACCCGGTAGCGGGCGGTGACCGTCCGGTCCGGGCAGAGCGTGCCCGGGTCGAGCTGACGGTCGGTGAGCCGGGCGATGTCCCCCTCGGTCTGGATCTGCAACGGGAAGCTGCCCGAGTCCTCCACCCGGTCCACCTTCACCTGGTCCAGCCGCAGGCCCCGCACGCTGAGCACCATCGACCAGCGGACCTTCACGCACCGGCCGCCGTCGTTGCGCGAGACCACCGCGGAGAGGGTGCTCACCTGGTCGCCGGCGCTGAACTCGTCCGGCAGGCCGCTCAGCTCGGTGGCGAAGCCGTCCGCCGCCGAGGCCGGCACGGGCGCGGCCAGGCCCACCACGGACAGGCAGGCCAGCACCACCCCGGCCCGCAGCGCGTTCCGCCACACCGTCACCACCGCCTCGCCCTCCCGTCGGTCGCATCCACCTGGCAACGCTATGAGGGGGGTCGGGTAGCCGGTAGACGGGCGTGTTCGCACGAACCGTGAAGTACAGGTCGGGTTATCACGCTGGGTGGTGAACCGGTCACGCCCGACCCACGACACGCCCGGGAACCGTCCCGGGAGACAATTCCCGGGTGTCCGATCTCTCCGCGGCCTTCGTCCGGCTGCACGCCCGCCTCACCCCGGTGGCCTTCGTCCCGGAGGTGCGGCTGCACCAGGCCGACGAGCCGATCGGGCTCTGGGAGCTGACCGAGGGCGAGTTCCGCAGCTCCCAGCCGCCGCCGTTCTGGGCCTTCGCCTGGGCCGGCGGGCAGGCGCTGGCCCGCTACGTCACCGACCATCCGGAGCTGGTGGCCGGCCGCCGCGTGCTGGACCTGGCGTCGGGCTCCGGCCTGGTCGCCATCGCCGCCGCCCGGGCCGGCGCGAGCACCGTCCGCGCCGTCGAGGTCGACGAGCGGGCGGTGGCCGCCGTCGCGCTCAACGCCGAGGCCAACGGGGTACGCGTCGACGCCGAGTTCGGCGACATCCTCGACGCCGACGCCGGAGACGCCGAGGTGGTGCTCGCCGGGGACGTCTTCTACAGCGAGGCGATGGCCCGGCGGGTGCTGCGCTTCCTGCTGCGGGCCGCCCGCTCCGGCGCCCGCGTGCTGGTCGGCGACCCGGGGCGGGCCTTCCTGCCCCGCGAGCGGTTCCGCGAGCTGGCCGCCTACGACGTGCCGGTGCCGGAGGCGCTGGAGAGCGTACGGGTGAAGCGCACCACCGTCTGGGAGCTGGACCCGGCCCCGCCGGGGGCCGCCCGCTAGCGTGTCGGCGTGCTGTTCCGGGGCTGGGGGGAGTCCGTCGACGAGCGGTGGCCGGACGTGGCCACCGTCGCCGACCACGTCGGCGTGGACCACCTGGTGGTCACCCGGCACGCGCTGGTGCGACAGGTCCTCGCCGACCCGGACACCTGGCGGCCGGACAACGCCCTGGACGCGGTGACCCCGGTCCCGGTGGCCGCGCTGCGGGTGCTCGCCGGACACCGGTTCCGGTTGCCGCCGACGCTGGCGAACAACTCCACCCCCAGCCACCCGGCGATCCGGGGAATCGTGGCGGAGGCGCTGCACCCGACCCGGGTGGCCGCGCAGCAGCCCTGGCTGACCGGGCTGGTCCGCCGGCGGGTGACCGGGCTGGCCGCCGCGCTCGACGCGGGCCAACCGGTCGACCTGTACGCCGAACTCGCCGCCGACCTGCCGCTGCTGGTGCTGGCCCGGCTCGTCGAGCTGCCGGACGCCCCGGTCGGCGCGGTGAAGGACTTCGCCCGGGCCGCGCTGGAGCTGTTCTGGGCGCCGCTGGACGCCGACCGGCAGCTCGCCCTCGCCGCCGAGGTGGGCCGGTTCCACACCGTGCTGCGGGACTTCGCCGCCACCGGCGGCGGACTGGCCGCCGCGCTGCGCGCCGACGGGCACTCCCCCGACGTGGTGGTCGGCGCGCTGTTCTTCCTGCTGGTGGCCGGCCAGGAGACCACCTCGCAGTTCCTCACCCTGCTGCTGCACCGGCTCACCGCCGAGCCCGAGGTACGCGCCGGGCTGCGCGCCGGCACGGTCGCGGTCGCCGACGTGGTGGAGGAGGGGCTGCGACTGGAACCGCCGATCGTGACCTGGCGGCGGGTGGCGGCGGTGGACACCACGCTGGGCGGGACGACGGTGGCGGCGGGCACCAGCGTGGTGCTCTGGCTGGCCCGCGCCGGACGCGACCCGGAGGTGGTGGCCGCGCCCGAGGCGTTCCGGCCCGGGCAGCGCGGGTCGCGCCGGCACCTGGCCTTCGGGGCGGGTGCGCACCGCTGCGTCGGCGCGCAGCTGGCCCGGATGGAGGCGGCGGTGGTGGTCGCCGAGGCGGCCCCGCTGCTCGACGGGGTGACCGTCGTCCGCCCGCCCTGGTGCCCGGACAACCTGACCTTCCGGATGCCGGACGCGTTCGTGGTCCGCCGGCCCTGACCTCCACGCCCGCTCGCGGGGCAACGCGCCGGCTGACGGGATGGCCGTGCCGGCCCCAGCGGTCGACTCGGTTGCCGCGCTCGTGGCCTGGCCCGACACCACCTCCCACGCCCCTTGGGGCTGGTGTCGCGGCCGGCTCGCAGGGGTCGCCTCCGCCGGCCAGCCGGGCGACCCGGGTCCGGTGCCGCGCTCGTGGCCAGGCCCGCACCACGTCGTCCCTCGCGGCTGGTATCGCGGCCGGCTCGCCGGGTCGCCTCCGCCGGCCAGCCGGGCGGCCCGGGGTCCGGTGCCGCGCTCGTGGCCAGGCCCGCACCACGTCGTCCCTCGCGGCTGGTATCGCGGCCGGCTCGCCGGGTCGCCTCCGTCGGCGAGCCGGGCGGCCCGAGGTCCGGTGTCGCGCTCGTGGCTCGGCCCGACACCACCTCCCCCGCGTCCTATCGACCTGATGTCGCAAACGATTCAGGCTGCCCCGCCCCGACCCATGAGTCGTTCGTGACATCAGCTCGGCAGCGCCTGAGCACCACGGCCGACGTGACGGCGGACCGCCCCGCGGCGGCGACACCACCGGACGGGCGCACGGCGGGCCGGGACGGCGACACCACCGACGCACGGCCGACGTGACGGCGGAGCGCCCCGCGACCGCGACACCACCGGGCGGGCGCACGGCGGGCCGGGACGGCGGACCGCCCGGCGCCGGCGACCGGACCGAGCGGGCAGCACACGGCGCGAACGCCGGAGTACCTGACGAAGGTCGGGTCCGGCGGACGCCGATCGGTAGGGGCGGCGCCGGCCCGTCGGTTCCTACCGTCAACGCATGATCACACTACGTGGGTTGACGAAACGGTTCGGGGCGGTCACGGCCGTCGACGACCTGACCGTCGACATCGCACCCGGGCGGGTCACCGGGTTCCTCGGCCCCAACGGCGCGGGCAAGTCCACCACCATGCGGATGGTGCTCGGCCTGGACCGGCCCACCGCCGGCCGGGCCCTGGTCGCCGGGCGGGCGTACCGGGAGCTGCGGCATCCGCTGCGGGAGGTGGGGGCGCTGCTCGACGCCCGGGCGATCCACCCGGCACGGGCGGGCCGGGCGCACCTGCTGGCGATGGCCCGCAGCAACGGCATCCCGGCCCGGCGGGTCGACGAGGTGCTCACCGTGGCCGGCCTGGACGACCGGGCCGCCGCCAAGCCGGGCCGGACCCTGTCGCTCGGCATGGCGCAGCGGCTCGGCATCGCCGCCGCGCTGCTCGGCGACCCGCCGGTGCTGATGTTCGACGAACCGGTCAACGGCCTCGACCCGGACGGGGTGCGCTGGATCAGGCAGCTCACCGCCGACCTCGCCGCCGAGGGACGGACCGTGCTGCTCTCCAGCCACCTGATGAGCGAGATGGAGCAGACCGCCGCCCACCTGGTGGTGATCGGCAAGGGCCGGCTGATCGCCGACGCACCCGTCGCGGAGGTGCTCGCCACGGGCGCCACCGCCGCCGTGCGGGTCCGCGGGCCACACCCGGAGGGCCTGGCCGCGCTGGCCGGCCGGCTCACCGCCGAGGGGTACGCGGTCACAGCCGAGGGCCCGCGCGGCCTGGCCGTCACCGGGGCCACCGCCGACCGGGTCGGCGACCTGGCGTACGAGCTGGGGGTGCCGCTGCACGAGCTGAGCCCGGTGGCCGTCACGCTGGAACAGGCGTTCATGCGGCTGACCGGCGACGCGGTCGAGTACGCCGCGGGAGGTGCCCGGTGACCGCCCTCTCCCCCGCCCGCCCGGCCGCCCGGGGCGGTGGTCTCGCCGGCGCGGTGGCCGCCGAGTGGACCCGGCTCTGGTCGGTGCGGGCCACCTGGTGGACCCTGCTGGCCGGGGTGCTGCTGATGGCCGCCACCTCGGCCCAACTGGCGATCTACGCGGCCAACGCCAACACCAACGACGACCCGGCCGACGACCGGGGCGTGGTCACCGTCGGCAGCGTGCTGGTCGGCGCGCTGGAACTCACCCAGTACGCGGTGCTGGCCCTCGGCCTGCTCGCCATCACCAGCGAGTACGCCACCGGCACCATCCGCACCACCCTCCAGGGCACCCCGTCGCGGGGCCGGATGCTGCTGGCCAAGGCGGTGGTCGCCGGCGCGGTGACGTTCGCCTTCGGGCTGCTGCTCGGCCTGGTCGGGGTGCTCGCGGCCCGGCCCCTGCTCGGCGAGTGGGGGCGGGCGCCGCTGGCCGGGACGCTCGGCGACGTACTGGCGACGGCGACGTACCTGGCGCTGGTGGGGGTGCTCGCCCTCGGTCTGGGGGCGGCGCTGCGCAGCGCGGTGCTCACCCTCACCGTGCTCTTCGCCGTCCTGATGATCGTGCCGCTGTCGTTGCGGGAGCCGGACATCACCGTGCTCACCCGGATCTCCGACGCGTTCCCGGGGGTGGCCGGCGGGCACTTCCTGGCCGGGGACACCGACCCGTACCCGCCGGTGGTGGGTCTGGTGCTGCTGGCCGGCTGGGCCGGCGCGGCGCTGGCGGTCGGCCGGGCCGCGCTGCGCCGCCGGGACGCCTGAGCGGCACGGGGCGGGGCGGGCCGTCAGCCGGCCAGCCCCGCCTCGTACGCGATGATCGCCGCCTGCACCCGGTTGCGCACGTCCAGCCGGGTGAAGATGCTGGTCAGGTAGCCCTTCACGGTGCCCTCGGTGAGGAAGAGCCGGCGGGCGATCTCCGCGTTGGACAGCCCCGCCCCGACCAGGCCGAGCACCTCCCGCTCCCGGTCGGTCAGCCCGGCCGTACGGTCCCGGGCCGCCGGCACCCGGGCCATCCGGTCGCCGTTGAGTTCGATCACCCGGCGGGCCACCGGCGGCGACAGGTACGCCCCGCCCTCGGCGACGGCCCGCACCCCGGCGAGCAGCTCGCGGGGGTCACCGGCCTTGAGCAGGAAGCCGCTGGCGCCGTGACCGAGCGCCCGGGCCACGTACTCGTCCTCGCCGAACGTGGTGAGCATGACGGTGGCCGTCGCCGGCACCAGCCGGCGGATCTCGGCGGCGGCGGCGAGCCCGTCCAGCTTCGGCATCCGGATGTCCAGCAGCGCGACCCGGGGCCGGTGCGCCCGGGTCAGCTCCACCGCGGCCCGGCCGTCGCCGGCCTCGGCGACCACCTCGATGCCGGGGTCGGCGGCGAGGATGGCCCGCACCCCGGCCCGGACCATCGCCTCGTCGTCGGCGAGCAGCACCGTCACCGGCACGTCGTCAGCGGTCACGTCGTGGTCCGTCCCTTGCTGGTCAGGCGGCCGTCGGCGAAGCAGAGCCGCCAGGTCGGCTGGGCGAGCGGGAAGTTGCCGTCGGTGTAGTACTCGCAGGTCACGCCGGCGGTCGCGGCCGGCGCGTCGGGCGGCGGCTCGACCTGGCGGCGGGGCAGCCCGGACAGCTCGGAGCGGGGCGTGCCGATCCGCATCCGGTCGAACGCCGGGCCGTCCAGCACCGCGCCGGTGGTGACGACCGGGTAGTAGACCAGCGACAGCAGCAGCGCGACGGCCGGCGGCGCGGCGAGCGCGGCGAGCAGGCTGCGCCGCACCCCGCGCCGGGCGTCGCGCAGCCGCCCGGGCTCCCCGGCCCGTCCCCCGTCGCCGGGATCGGGGCGCGGGGCGGCGTCGACCACCGGCAGCCGGGCCACCACGGCGAAGCCTCCGTCGTCCGTCGGGCCGGCGTCGAGGACGCCGCCGGCCAGCCGTACCCGTTCGCGGAGCGCCAGCAGGCCGGAGCCGTGCGACGCCGGCCCCGGCAGCGGGCCGGCCGGCGGCGGCGCGTTGACCACCCGCACCTCGACCCGGTCGCCGAGGCCGGTGAGGGTGACGGTGACCGGGGCGCCGGGGGCGTACCGGGCGGCGTTGGTCAGCGCCTCACGGACCACCCGGTGCGCGGCGTGCGCGGTCAGCTCCGGCAGGTCGGCGGCGTCCGGCGAGTGATCCAGGCGCACCGCCATCCCCGCCTCGCGGGCGCCGTCGACCAGGTCGGCGACGCTCTCCCCGGCGGGGCGGGTGCTGGCCGGCACGTCCGCCTCGCGGAGCACCCCGATGATCCGGTGCAGCCGCTCGGTGGCCCCCGCCACGCTGGCCCGCAGCTCGCCGGCCGCCGCCCGGTGCCGCGGGTCCAGGTCACCGGCGACCTCCAGGGCGGCGGCGCGCAGCGCGATCAGGCTCAGCTCGTGGCCGAGGGAGTCGTGCATCTCCTGGGCGATCCGGGCCCGTTCCCGCAGCCGGATCCGCTCGGCGGCGCCCCGCTGCTCGCGTTGCACCGCCTCGGCGTGGTCCCAGCCGGCCAGCACCAGCGCCTGCTGCTGCCGCCGGTAGCGGCCCACCAGCCAGGGGAACACCCCGGCGCCCAGCAGCACGCAGCTGAGCAGGAACCAGGTCGCCATGCCGGTGTCCAGCAGCACCAGGTGCAGCACCGTGCCACCGGCCGCCACCACCGCGAAGAGCACCCCGGCGGGGGCGGCCCGTTCCCCGCGCCGCCCGGCCAGGTAGCTGAACACCAGCAGGGCGAAGACGAAGTTGCCGTCGACCACCGAGCCGAGCAGCACCAGCAGCACGGCCACCGCCGGCAGCCGCCGGCCCACCACCACCGCCGCGGCCAGCAGCAGCACCGAGCCGACCAGCAGGGGTACGACGTACCGCTCGTGGGGCGGGGTCAGCCGGGCGTACGCCACCGGGGCGGCGAGCCCGGCCCAGAGCGCCACGTCGCCGGCCACCCGGCGCCAGATCTCGCGTTCGCGCACGTCGGCCAGGCTACCGACGCCCGGCGGGCCCGGGCACCGACGAAGGTCAGGTGGTCAGCTGTCCTCGGCCCAGGCGCGCCAGTCGTCCAGCACCCCGTAGAGGGCGGGGGTGAGCCAGCCGGGGGCGGAGCGACGGAACACGCCCGGGTCCATCGCCCCGGCGCCGGCCGGCAGCGCGCCGAGCAGGTTGGGCACCAGGTCGGTGAGGTTGGCCCAGTGCACCAGCTGCGGCTCGGCCGGCCAGGCGCCGATCACCACGCCGGCCGGGACGGCCCGCCGCTCCAGCGCCTCCAGGGTCAGCGCGGTGTGGTTGAGCGTGCCGAGGCCGGCGCGGGCCACCACCACGGCGGGGGCGTCGAGGGAGACGGCGAGGTCCGCGACCGTCCACGGCTCCCCGGAGGGGCGCAGCCCCATCGGTACGAGCAGCCCGCCGGCGCCCTCGATGAGCACCAGGTCGTGCTTGTCGACCTCCTCGCGGATGGCGTCGACGGCGGTGTACAGCTCCAGCGGCTCCAGCTCGGCGACCCGGGCCGCGGCGAGCGGGGCGAGCGGGTCCGGGTAGCTGGCCAGGGTCCGCCCGGTCAGCGGGGCGGCCAGCCGGGTCACCGAGTCGATGTCGCCGGGCTCGCCGGTGGCCGTACCCGTCTGGCCAGGCTTGACCACGGCGACCCGCAGGCCGGCGGCCTGCGCGGCGGCCGCGACCGCGGCGGTCACCACCGTCTTGCCCACCTCGGTGTCGGTGCCGGTCACCAGCACCGCACCCTTCCACGGTTCGGTCATGGGGCACACTCCACGATGACCTCCAGGGCCCGTTCGAACTCCGCCCGCGGTACCCCGGCGGAGATGGTGAGCCGCAGCCGGGAGCGGCTGTCCGGGGTGGAGGGCGGTCGGAAGCAGCCGACCGCGACGCCACGGTCACGGCAGTCGGCGGCCCACGTGGTGGCGGCCTCCGGGCCGGGGGCGGTCACCGACACCACGGCCGCGTCGGGGGCGGAGACGGTCAGCCCCGCCGCGCCGAGCCGGCGGACCGCCAGCGCGGCCCGGTCGGCCAGCTCCGCCCGCAGGTCGTCACCGGCGCGGGCCAGCGTCACGGCGGCCCGCACGCCGGCCGCCACCGCCGGGGGCAGCGCGGTGTCGAAGATGAACGTGCGCCCGGTCTCGACCAGATGCCGGACGAACTCGGCCGGGCCGGCGACCACCCCGCCCGACCCGCCGAGCGCCTTGGACAGGGTGGCGGTGACCACCACGTCCGGCTGGCCGGCCAGGCCGGCGGCGGCCACCCCGCCCGCGCCGCCCGGGCCGGTGACGCCGAGCGCGTGCGCGTCGTCGACCAGCAGCAGCGCGCCGTGCGCCCGGGCGACGGCGTGCAGCCGGGCCAGCGGGGCGAGGTCGCCGTCGACGGAGAAGACCGACTCGGTCACCAAGACGGCCGGGCGGCCGGGGGCGGCGGCGAGCGCGGCGGCCACCGCGTCGACGTCGGCGTGCGGGGTCACCACCGTCTCGGCGCCGGAGATCCGGCAGCCGTCGATCAGCGAGGCGTGGTTGTGGGCGTCGGAGACGAGCAGCGTACGGGGCTGCACCAGGGCCCGGACCGCGCCGAGATTGGCCAGGTAGCCGGAGGAGAAGACCAGCGCCCGGTCGGCGCCGAGCCACTCGGCGAGGGTGTCCTCCAGCGCGTGGTGGGCGTCGGTGGAGCCGCGCACCAGCCGCGACCCGGTGGCGCCCAGCCCGTACGCGGACAGCGCCCGCGCGGCGGCGGCGGTGACCTCGGGGTGGGTGGCCAGGCCGAGGTAGTCGTTGCCGGCGAGGTCGACCACGGCGTCGTCGGCGGCGCGCGGGCGCAACGTGCGGGTGAGCCCCGCCTTGGCCCGCAGCACGGCGCGGCGCTCCAGGGCCGCCAGCCAGTCCGCCACCGTCACCGTCTCCCTCCGCCGCGCAGGCCGTCTCCCCCGGCACCCGGCGCGGAGGAGGTCGTCGGCGAGCAACGTGCCGCCGGGCGAAATTACCACCCGCCCGGCCGGCACCGGCGTGGCGCGGGCCCGCCGCACCGGGGTGCCGGTGACGCTCAGCGAGCGTGCGACCTCGGCCGTTTCTCCGCCCCGGGGCGGCCTTGTAGGGTACGAGCCATGCCAGAGATCCTCGACCAGGCCCGTACTCAGGTGCTGGAGAACGGCGTCGGCCTCGACGAGGCCGGAGTCCTCGCCGTGCTGAACCTGCCCGACGAGCACCTGCCCGCCGCCCTCCAGCTCGCCCACGACGTGCGGATGCGCTGGTGCGGCCCGGAGGTCGAGGTCGAGGGCATCGTGTCGCTGAAGACCGGCGGCTGCCCGGAGGACTGCCACTTCTGCTCGCAGTCCGGACTGTTCACCTCGCCGGTCCGGTCGGTCTGGCTGGACATCCCCTCGCTGGTCGAGGCGGCGAAGCAGACCGCGGCGACCGGGGCGACGGAGTTCTGCATCGTGGCCGCCGTGCGCGGCCCGGACGCCCGGCTGATGAAGCAGATGCGCGAGGGTGTCGCCGCCATCAAGGCCGAGGTCGACATCCAGGTCGCCGCGTCGCTCGGCATGCTCAGCCAGGAGCAGGTCGACGAGCTGGTCGACATGGGCGTGCACCGCTACAACCACAACCTGGAGACCTGCCGCTCCTACTTCCCGAACGTGGTCACCACGCACTCCTGGGAGGAGCGCTGGGAGACGCTGCGGATGGTCCGCGAGTCCGGCATGGAGGTCTGCTGCGGCGGCATCCTCGGCCTGGGCGAGACGGTGGAGCAGCGCGCCGAGTTCGCCGCGCAGCTCGCCCAGCTGGACCCGCACGAGGTGCCGCTGAACTTCCTCAACCCCCGCCCGGGCACCCCGCTCGGTGACCGGCCGGTGGTGGAGGGCAAGGACGCACTGCGGGCCATCGCCGCGTTCCGGCTGGCCATGCCGCGCACCATCCTCCGGTACGCGGGCGGCCGCGAGATCACCCTCGGTGACCTGGGCACCCGGGACGGCCTGCTGGGCGGCATCAACGCGGTGATCGTCGGCAACTACCTGACCACCCTGGGCCGGCCGGCGACCGCCGACCTGCAGCTGCTCGACGACCTGAAGATGCCCGTCAAGGCGCTCTCCGCCACGCTGTGAGGCCGACCGTGACCGACGTTGTGGAGCCGGCGGTGACCTGGTGCGACCGCTGCGGCGAGGACGCCACGGCCGGTCCGCACGCGGCGTGCGCGGCGGCCCGGGCGCTTGAGCCGCCGCGCTACTGCGCGCGCTGCCGCCGCCGGATGAAGGTGCAGGTGCTGCCGGTCGGCTGGTCGGCGACCTGCGTCGAGCACGGCGAGATCCGGGGCTGAGGCGATGCTGCGGGGGCGGAGCGTGATCCTGCGACCGGTGACGGACGCGGACGTGCCCGCCCTCGCGGCGATCCGCGCCACCGCCGAGGTGCGCCGGTGGTGGCGCGGCGGCGACGACCTGGCCGCGGCGGTCCGCGCCGAGCTGGCCGACGACGACCTGATCGCGTACGCCGTCGAGCACGACGGGCGGGTGGTCGGCCTGGTCCAGTACTACGCCGAGCCGGACCCGGACTACCGGCACGCCGCGCTGGACATCTACCTGGACCCGGCGGTGCACGGCTCGGGGCTGGGCGGCGACGCGATCCGCACCCTGGCCCGGCACCTGGTCGCCGCGCACGGCCACCACCGGCTCACCATCGACCCGGCGGCGGCGAACACCGCCGCGATCCGGGCGTACGCGAAGGTCGGTTTCCGGCCGGTCGGCATCATGCGCCGCTACGAGCGCGGCGAGGACGGCACCTGGCACGACGCGCTGCTGATGGAGCTGCTCGCCGACGAACTGGCCGACTGAGCCACCTTCCGGTCATCCGGGCCGGGACCGGGCATGTCCCGATCCGAGGGTCGGCTGTCCGCAACGCCGGCCATCACCCACCCACCCCACCCGGTTCCACCTGATCAGCGGGTCGACGAGCCCGCCGACCAAGGAGGAACCATGTCCCGATCCCCGCGCTGGCGGGAACCGCTGATCGCGCTCGGCCTGGCCGCTGGGCCGGTCGTCGCGCTCGGCTTCACCCGCTTCGCGTACGCGCTGCTGCTGCCGGCCATGCGCGACGACCTGCACTGGACGTACGCCCAGGCCGGCGGCCTGAACACGGCGAACGCCGCGGGTTACGTGATCGGCGCCGGCACGGCGGTGTTCTGGGCCCGCCGGTTCGGTGACCGCGCCGCCTTCGTCGGCACCCTGGCGGTCGGCGCGCTGGCCCTGCTGCTCACCGCGACCACCGCCGACTACCCGGTGTTGAACCTGCTGCGGTTCGTCGGCGGGGTGACCACCGCGGTCGCCTTCGTCCTCGGCTCGGCGCTGGCCGCCCGGGTCGCCACCGGCGACGGACAGCGCCGGGGCGCGCTGCTGGTCGCGATCTACATGGCCGGGGTGGGGGTGGGCGTGGCGCTCTCGGGGCTGCTGGTGCCGGCGGCGCTCACCGTGGCCGGGGACGCCGGCTGGCGCTCCGGCTGGCTGCTGCTGGGCGTGGTCGCGGTGCTGGCGGTCGGCCCGGCGCTGGTCGCGGTGCGGCGGGTCGCGCCGGTGGCCGGGGTCACCCGCGCCGGGCTGCCCCGCGCGGACCTGGCCCGGCTCGCCCCGACGTTCGGCTGGTACGTGCTCTTCGGCGCCGGCTACGTCAGTTACCTGACCTTCGTGATCGCGCTGCTGCGCGACCGGGGCCTCGGCACCCCCGGCGTCGCCACGTTCTTCGTGGTGCTGGGTCTCGCCTCGGCGGTCGCCACCCTCACCGTGTGGGGGCGGGTGGTAGGCCGGCTGGCGGGCGGCCGGGCGCCGGCGCTGGTCTCCCTGCTGGTGCTGCTCGGCGTGCTGCCGGTGCTGCTGCTGCCGGCCGGGCTGCCCGCGGCGGTGGTGTCGGCGGTGGTCTTCGGCAGCTCCTTCATGGCCGGTCCGACGGCGGCCACAGTGCTCGCCCGCCGGGCCCTGCCGGCGAGCAGCTGGACCGCCGGCATCGCCCTGCTGACGGTGGCCTTCTCGGTGGGCCAGGCGGTCGGCCCGCTGCTCTCGGGCCTGCTCGCCGACTCCGGCGGGGTGGAGGTCGGGCTCTGGCTGTCGGTGGGGCTGCTCGCCGCCGCCGGGCTGGTCGCGTTGCGCCAGCGCGACCCCGCCCCGGCTGCCGCGCCGGAGACTGTGGAGCTGACGCCGGCCGCCCGCCGCTGACCGGGCCGATCAGGCGGGGGCCGCCCCCGGCGCGACGTCGCCGGGGGCGGCCCGGCCGTCGGTGGCGGGCGGGGACTGGCGCTCGTCGATCCCGGTGGTGCGGAAGCGGGACCGGTAGGCGCCGGGGGTGATGCCCAGCTCCCGCAGGAACGTCCGGCGCATGGTTTCCGGCGAGCCGAAGCCGACCCGGCGGGCCACCACGTCGAGGGTGTCGTCACCGCGCTCCAGCAGCCCCTGGGCCGCCTCCACCCGGACCCGGTCGAGGTACCCGGCCGGCGTGGTGCCCAGCTCGGTGCGGAACAACCGGCCCAGGTGACGCGGGCTGACCCCGGCCAGGGCCGCCAGCCCCGGCAGGTCGTACGGCTGCGCCGGGTCGGCGGCGATGGTGTCCAGCACCCGCCGCAGCACGTCGTGCCGGGTGCTCGGGGTGGCGGCCCGGACGCTGAACTGGGACTGCCCGCCGGGACGCTGCATGAAGACGACGAGCTGCCGAGCGACCATGCGGGCCGTCTCCGGGCCGAGGTCCGCCTCGACCAGGGCGAGGGTCAGGTCGATGCCGGCCGTGATACCGGCCGAGGTGATCACCCGCCCGTCGGCGATGAAGATCGGGTCGGCGTCGACGGTGACCGCCGGGAAGTGCGCGGCGAGCTGGTCGGCCAGGTCCCAGTGGGTGGTCACCCGGCGGCCGTCGAGGAGCCCGGCGGCGGCCAGGGTGAACGCCCCCGCGCAGACCGACGCGGTGCGCGACGAGCCGGCCGCCAGCCGGCGGACCTGGTCGAGCAGCGGACGGTCGGCGGCGGTGGCCTGCCAGTCCGGCGCGCCGGGCACCACCAGCGTGCCGATCGGCCCGGTCACCTCCGGCAGCGCCACGTCGGCGCCGAGCCGGAGCCCGGCGCTGCTCACCACGTCCCGGCCGTCGGGAGAAGCGACCACCGGCCGGTACGTCCCGCCGTGCTCGTTGGCGACGGTGAAGACCTCCAGCGGCCCGGTGACGTCGAGCAGCCGTACCCCGTCGTAGACGACGAAGAGCACGGTGTCACTGCGTTCCGCGGCCCGCACGCCGTCGAGCCTAGCCAGCCCCTCCCGCCCGCCGGACCGGTTCACCCGGAGCCGCCTACCGCTGGAGATCTTGGACAGTTGCCGTCTGGCCCTTGAACGGCAACTGTCCAAGATCTCGACGTGCGGCAGCCGTCAGGCGGTCGCGCAGGGGACGCCGTTGAGGGTGAAGGTGGTGGGTTTGGGGTTGCTGCCGGTGTGGGTCCCGTTGAAGCCGAAGCTGGTCGACGCCCCCGGCGCCAGCGTGCCGTTGTAGGAGAGGTTGGTCGCGGTCACCGCCGTGCCGGTCTGGCGGTACGTCGCCGACCAGCCCTGGCCGACCTGCTGCCCGCTGGACGGGAAGCTGAACCCGAGCGTCCAGCCGGTCAGGGTGCTCGTACCGGTGTTGGTGATGGTGATGTTCGCGGTGAAGCCGGTGCTCCAGTCGCTGGTGACGTACCCGACCGTGCAGGCCCCGGCGGCGGGCGGGTCCGCGGTCGTCACGGTGACCGGCGCGGACGCCGCGGAGACGTTGCCGGCCGCGTCCACCGCGACGACGTAGAAGGTGTACGCGGTCGAGGCGGTCAGCCCGGTGAGCGCGAGCGTGGCGCCGGTGGGCGAGCCGACCAGCGCGTCCGTCGCGCCGGCCTCCCGGTACACCCGGTACCCGGTGACCCCGACGTTGTCGGTGGCCGGCCCCCAGGAGAGGGTCAGCCCGGTGGCGGTGACCGCGGCGGCGGTCGGGGTGCCGGGCGCGGTCGGCGCGGTGGTGTCCGGCGCGGGCGCGGCCGGGGTGGTCACCGAGACCGCCGGCGAGGCGGGCGAGCGGTTGCCGGCGCCGTCGCGGGCCCGCACCGAGAACTGGTACGTCCGCTGGGGCAGCAGTCCGGTCACGGCCAGGGTGTTGCCGGTCGAGGTGAGCAGGACCAGGGCGTCGCTGCCCACCTGCGCCTGGGTGATCTCGTAGCCGGCCAGGCCGCTGCCGCCGCTGTCGGTGGCGGCGGGCCAGGTGAGGGTGAGGCCGGTCGAGGTGACCGCCGAGGCGACCGGGGTGCCGGGGGTGGTCGGGGCGGTCGTGTCCGGGGTGGCCGGTCCGGGTTCCTCGCCCCAGACCCGGGTGCCGGCGGAGTAGAGCGGCACCTTCCGGTTCGGCCCGGCGGTCGGCTGGTACGACGGGTCGTTCGTCGGGTCCCAGGTGCCGCCCTCCGGTACGCCGATCTTGAACTGGACCTCCATCCGGTGCTGCGACTGCCCGGCCGGGGCGATGGTGTACCCGGTGCAGTCGACCTCGACGTACCAGATGTCGCCGGAGAACTGCCGCGCGGTGGCCGGTGCCGGGCAGCCCTGGGTGTAGCCGGGGGTGACCTGCACTCCGCCGGTGCCGTCGGGGCGGAAGTAGTAGCGGAACTTCGCGGTGGTCAGCGCGCGGGCCGGGAACGCCGACCTGTTGTAGACGATCGCCTTCAGCCCGGTGGCGCGCGGCTCGGCCTGCATCACCGTGGTCTCCACGGTCAGCTCGTCCAGGTCGGGTTGTTCGGCGATCGGGAAGCCGGCGAGCGGGCTGCCGCCGTACTCCTTGGCCAGCCGGGCCAGCGCGGAGGTGAAGCCGGCGTTGTAGTCGGTGGCGACCTCGTTCATCACGTAGTCCGACCGATTGTCGGTGTAGGCGTCGTTGGCCGACGACGGGCCGCCGACCAGCGCGCCGTACAGGGTGTGCCGGGTCTCCACCGGCACGGTCTGGCTGTCCCACCAGGAGCCGTGCGCGGTGCGGTGGTGCGGGTTCTTCGGCGGGTTGGCGCCGAACCCGATCACGTAGCTGGAGCTGCGCGGGTTGTCGCCCAGCGCGTAGTTGATCTGCCGGACGGCGAAGTCGTGGTAACGCGCCTTGCGGGTCGCGTCGGTGGTCCGGTCGCTGTAGACCAGCGCGGCGAACGCGGTGTTGGCGGCGTAGCGCAGCGCGCCCCAGGAGTCGAGCACCGCCATCCCGCCCGGCGAGTAGGGCACCCGCTGGCCGTTCACGCCGACCGTCCAGTAGTCCAGCCAGCGGTTGGCGTCGTCGACGTACTTCTGCTTGCCGGTCAGGTTGGCCAGCAGCACGTACGCGCCGAACTGCTTGTTGTCCCAGGCGATGGTCCACTTGTAGGAGCGGGTGGTGCTCTGGTTCTCGGTGCCGAGCCGGTCGTACTCGCTCTCGGCCTTGGCCAGGTAGGCGGGGTCGCCGGTGGCCCGGTGCAGCCAGATCGCGGCCCACACCAGCTCGTCCTGCCAACCGCTCCAGGAGCGGTAGAAGCTGGTCGCGTCGGTGATGCACTCGTGGTAGCTCTTCCGCACCGTGTCGGCGAACGTGTAGAGCTGCTTCGCGTGGCCGAGCAGCTTGTCGGCGTAGGCGGCGTCGGTGGGCCGGAACACCATCGACGACGCGGCCATCGCGGCCGCCGTCTCCCCCGCCAGGTCCGCGCCGCCACAGCTCGCATCGATCTTGTACGCGGGCCGCGCCATCGGCATGACCTCGGCCGGGCCCCACCACTTGTGGTCGTCGTCGCCCTTGCCGACCTGTCCGTAGAGGACGTTCGGCGCGGGATGCGCCCTGACGAACCAATCGTTGACGAAACGCAGGTTGTTGAGCAGGTGTGGGAGCTGACCGGAGGCGACGTAGCCGTCGCGGTACTCGACCGCGCCCCAGGCGAGCATGGTGGCGCTGAACGCCATCGGGAAGCCGAACTTCACGTGGTCGCCCGCGTCGTACCAGCCGCCGGTGAGGTCCAGGCCGACGTCGGCGCCGTCGGTGAGGGCGGAGTCACCCCGCCAGGAGACCCGGTTCCAGGACGGCTTCTTCCCAGACTGCTGCGCCTCGTAGAAGAACAGCGACTTCTGCAACGCCTCTGAATAGTTGAAGGCGGGCGCGGCGGCGAGACTCCCCGTCCGCACGTCCGAGCCGGCGGGGACCGCGCGGTCGTCGGAGGCGGGCGTGGCGTCCGGGCCGAGCGGTGCGGCGGCGGACGGGGCGGGTGCCGGTGCGCCGACGGCCAAGGCCAGCCCGGTGGTCAGCGCGGCGCCGACGGCGAGCAGGCGGCGGAGCCGGCCGCGGACCGGCCGGCGGGGCCGGTACGGGTGCTGCATGGCGGTACTCCTGTCGGGTGGCGCCACCGGCGGCGCACACCCGACGGACGGGGTGCCGGGGGGGACGTGGGCGCCGCCGGCGGCTGTGGTGGTGGGGTGGCCATCGAGAGCACGGGAGCGCTCCCATGGATGAGCGACAATGTAAACTGCCGATCAGGCCTTTGTGAAGGCCGGACGGTGGCCGGCGGAGCGTCCACAGTCCCGTTTGCGTTACATCGACACGCCGCGAACGGCCCGCCATTTGACCGGATTCACGGATCCGATCCGCCACGTCGTCCCAGCTCAGGCCGTTCGCCCGATGTCGCACTTCGATGCCGTGCATGGGATCATGTGCCGTCCCCTCTACCGATCCCGGAGGAATACTCATGCCCCAGCGTCGGTACGTGGCGCGCGCGGCTCTCACCGCGACTGCCGCCACGGCCTGCCTCGCCTTCGCCACCCCGGCCTGGGCGAGCAGCACGGCCCCACTCAACCCCGCCCACAAGGGCTCGACGGCGGCCGACGCCAAGCAGGAGTGCGAAGACGAGCGCTTCCTCGGCCGCACGCCCGGCCAGGACGGCTGGCACTTCGTGCTCCCCGGCGGCGCCGAGTCCGGCGGCTTCGAGACGCTGACCCTGACCTTCAGCGACGGCACCAACACGGTGACGGTGAAGGTGCCCGACAGCACCGACGCCTACCCGGACCACCTCTACCCGGCCGGGAACACCGACCGGATGATCCACGCCTACCTCTTCACCCCGGCCGGGTGGACGCTGGTTGACGGCACCGCCACGATCAGCGGCGAGGCCGACAAGTTCAACCTGAGCCACGCCTGCGCCGGCACCGCCCCGACGCAGTCGCCGAGCCCCTCGCCGACGACCTCCGAGTCGCCGGAGCCGTCGGGCTCGCCGTCGGAGTCGACCTCCCCGAGCAGCTCGGTCACCCCGACGGAGTCGGGCTCGCCGTCGGAGTCGGGCTCGCCGTCGACCTCCGGCTCTCCGTCGGAGGGCACGGGCGGCAACGGCGGCAGCGACGGGGGCAGCCTGCCGATGACCGGCGTGGCCACCGGCAGCATCGCGCTGGGCGGGCTCATCCTGATCGGTGGCGGCGTGCTGCTGATGCTGCGCCGCCGGCGCGACAACATCACCTTCACCAGCTGATCCGACTCAGCGCCCGACCGGCCGCCGGACTTCTCGTCCGGCGGCCGGTCGCCGTTTGCACACCGGTTCGGTCGGGCGTTGATCCGTCCGGGGCGTCCGTGCGTACTGACGGGTAACCCGGCCGATGTCGCCCGGAGATTCATCACATCATCGAGACATGTGAATGCGTTGTCCGCGTACGCGCAGGTCAAGGCCCGGCTGCGCGGGCCGGACGGTCGTGTCAGGACCGGTCCGGCGCGGGCTCGCGTTCCGGCATACGAACGTACTGTTGCCGCGCCGCTTTCCGGCGCGGGACAGTACGCGACACCAGCGGTGCCGTCGACGCCGCCGCTCCCCCGGTCGACCCTGAGGAGAATGCGATGGCTCTACGACTCGCCGACGGTACCGCCTGGTCCGACACGCTCGCCCGCGCGGTGGCCGCCGCACCGGAGGCCTTCGGGCCCGAGGTCGACGGCGTCACCACCCTGCACAACCTGGTCTCCGGGCAGTGGCAGGCGGTCGGCACGCCGAGCGCGGTGCGCACGCCGGTCGACAACACCGTGCTGGTCAACCTGCCCCGGTTGGACGCCGACACCGCGCGCGCCGCGGTCGCCCACGCCGCCACCGCGCACCGCGACTGGGCGGCGACCCCGCTCGCCGAGCGCAAGGCGCGGGTCGGCGAGGCGCTGGACGCCCTCACCGCGCACCGTGACCTGCTGGCCATGCTGCTGGTCTGGGAGATCGGCAAGCCCTGGCGGCTCGCCTGCGCCGACGTCGACCGGGCGCTGGACGGCGTCCGCTGGTACGTCGAGGAGATCGACCGGATGCTGGCCGGCGGCCGCGAGGCGCTGCCCGGCCCGGTCAGCAACATTGCTTCGTGGAACTACCCCATGAGCGTGCTTGTCCATGCCGAGCTGGTGCAGCTGCTCGCCGGCAACGCGGTCATCGCCAAGACCCCGTCGCAGGGCGGCGCGGTCTGCCTGACCGTGGCGCACGCCCTGATGCGCCGCGCCGGGCTCCCCGCCACCCTGCTCTCCGGCAGTGGCGAGGAACTCTCCGAGGTGCTCGTCCGGGCGCCCGAGATCGGCGCTGTCGCGTTCGTCGGCGGGCGGTCCAACGGCGGCAAGGTGGCCGCCGCGCTGCTCGACACCGACAAGCGGCACTTCATCGAGCAGGAGGGCCTCAACGCCTGGGGTGTCTGGAACTTCTCCCAGTGGGACCTGCTCGCCGCGCACCTGAAGAAGGGCTTCGAGTACGGCAAGCAGCGCTGCACCGCGTACCCGCGGTTCGTGGTCCAGCGTGACCTGGTCGACGAGTTCCTCGACATGTACCTGCCGGTGGTGCGCTCCGTCCGGTTCGGACACCCGCTCGCGGTGGACGAGACCTGGCAGGCCGGCGACCCGCTGCCCGAGCTGGACTTCGGCCCGCTGATCAGCGGCGCCAAGGCCGACGAGCTGCGCCGCAAGGTCGACGAGGCGGTACGCGGCGGCGCCGTGCCGCTGCACCGCGGCAAGCTCGACGGCGCGCCCTTCCTCGACGGGCAGGACACCTCGGCGTACGTGGCACCGGCGGTGCTGCTCGCCCCGCCCGGCCGGTCCCGGCTGATGCACGCCGAGCCCTTCGGCCCGGTCGACACCATCGTCGTGGTGGACACCACCGACGAGCTGCTGGCCGCCATGAACGCCTCCAACGGCGCGCTGGTGGCCTCGCTGGCCTGCGACGACGAGGAGCTGGCCGGCAAGCTCGCGGTGGACCTCCAGGCGTTCAAGGTCGGCATCAACAAGCCGCGTTCCCGGGGCGACCGGGAGGAGCCGTTCGGCGGTCGGGGCGCCTCCTGGAAGGGCGCCTTCGTCGGCGGCGACCTGCTGGTGCAGGCGGTCACCCAGGGCGGCGACGGCCGGCTCTACGGCAACTTCCCGGACTACAGCAGCTACCCGGCCACCTGAGGCGGCGCTAGCCTCGGTCGATGGCACGGATCGAGCAGATCTCGCTGGGCGTGACCGACGACCGCCGCGCCGGCCGGTTCTGGGCCGCGGCCCTGGGCTACGTGCGTCGGCCGCCGCGTTACGGCGGCGACGACTGGATCGTGGTCGAGCCGCCACCCGGGACCCCTGGCGCGGCGATCGCGATGGACGTCAGCGACAGCCCGGCGGCCGAGTTCCCCCGCGTCCACCTCGACCTGGACGCGGGGGATCGCGACCTCGACGACGAGGTGGCGCGGCTGGTGACGCTCGGCGCGCAACGGGTCGACTGGCCGCACTACCCGGCCGAGCCGGAACCGGGCCAGCTGCCCTACGTCGTGCTCGCCGACACCGAGGGGAACCGGTTCTGCGTCTCGGGTCACCGCCGGGCGGGATTCTTCTTCGGCTGACCCGGAGGTGTTCCGCTGCGGCTCGCCGTGGCGGCGTTCCGTGCAGCTCGCCGTGGCGGTGTTCCGTGCGACTCGCCCTGGCGATGTTCGTGCGGCTCGCCCTGGCAATGTTCGTGCGACTCGCCGTGGCGATGTTCGTTGCGGCCCGCCGTGACGGCGTTCCTGCGTCGCCGTGGTCGGGGCCGCCGCCGACGCCGGACATGGGCAGGGCCCCCGCACCGGGGGCCCTGCCGATTCACCGTCCTCCGCACCGGAGGTCGGCCCAGTGGCGCCGGGCGACGTGGTACGCCACCCGGCGCCGGTGAGGTCGCCCCGCGCCGCCGCTGGTACCGAGCCGGCACGGCCACGACCGTTGTCTCAGCCCGCCCGGTCGCCCCGGCTGGTCGCGTCCGCCTGCCGGGGCAGGGCACGCCGCGCCGGCCCCGCGGGGCGGGCGGCCAGCGGCACCGTCAAGGTCAACAGCGCGCCGTCCCGCTCGATCGGCGTCGGCCGCCCGAGCCGGCGCACGGTGCGCAGCATCGGGGTGTTCTCCGCCTGGACGTGCAGCACCACAGCCGCGTACCCGGACCGGCCGGCCTGCCCGAGCAGCCGGCGCAGCAGCGCCGACCCGAGGCCACGGTGCTGCCAGTCGTCACGCACCAGCAGGGCCGCCTCGGCCTCGTCGCCCTCACCGAGCAGGTTGGCCATCGCCACCACGGACTCCCCCGCACCGGAGCCGGTCGTCGCCACCAGGGTGGTCCCCCGCCTCGGCTCCAGCAGCCGGCGCATCCGGCTCGGCGACGGCAACGCGCCCCCGCCGAGATAGCGACGCTGGCGGCTGCGCGCCGAGCACGCCTCGTGCAGGTGCACCACTCCGGCCAGGTCGTCGACGGTGGCCGGGCGGACCACCAGCTCCCCGCCGTCGGGCAGCACCAGGGTCACCCGGTCGGCCTCCCGGCGGGCCGCGGTGGCCGCCAGCTCGACCAGCGCCTGCGCCCGGGCGTACTCCGCCGGCGTGAAGCTGGGCGCCCGCCGGCGCAGCTCGTACGACCCGCCGCACGGGTCGGCCACCAGCATGCTCGCCGCGCCGACACCGCCGTGCGGGACGGCCGGCGCCGGTCGCCAGGTCACCTCGTCCGCGCCGAGCAGCGCACGCAGCATCTCCCCGGTCGCGTCCGGGTCCCGGACCAGCCGGGTGGCCAGCCCGAGCACCCGGGTCGGCTGGTCCACCAGGCCCCGCGCCTCACTGCGCGCCACCCAGCAGTCCCGTCCTCGACCCCGTTCCACGGCGGCCACCAACTCCGCCTCGCCCACCGCGTCCGGCGCGTCGACGAGGAAGTCGTCGACCGCCCCGGCCTCGGTGGTGTGCACCTGCACGGTGAGGATGTTGACCCCCCGCAACGCGAGACTCGCCGTGAGCACCGACAGGTAGCCCGGCCGGTCGTCCACGGTGGCTCGAATCCGCCATAGCGCCATGTCTGCTCCCTTCCCCCCTATGACACTGCCGGGTGGCTGTTGCCACGCCGTTGCCCGGCGGTGACACCCCGGGAACCGTTGCCCGTGATCAGGTGACGCTGGTCACCGAGGGCGCCCCGACCAGGTCGAGCCGGTCGCCGAGGATCACCGCGCTGGCCCGAACCAGCAGGGCCAGTCGGTCCACCTCGGTGGAGTGGAAGGCGGCCGCGGTGAGCGGCTCGGTGTGCTCGCGCGCGACCACCAGCACCAGGCCGTTGCGGCCGAACGGCGCGATCGCGTAGTGGCTGCCGTCGGCGCCGGTCAGCGCCCGCGCCCGCAGCGGGGTCACCTCGGGCAGCAGCGGCGGCTGGGGCGCCCGCCAACTCGCGTGCCCCACCGTCGCCGTCCCTCTGCCGGCCCGCGAGGCCCAGTCCATCGGGACGACCGCGGCCACCGCCCAGTCGGCGGCGAGCAGCCCGGGCACCGCGTCGACCAGGGTGGCCACCCCGTCGGCGGGGTTCGCGGCGATCTGGGCCAGCAGTTCGGCGTCCTGGCCGGTGGTGGTCGGCGCGCCGATCGCCCGCCAGACCCCGTCCACCCGTACCCCGGGAATGGCGGCCAGACCCGCCAGCAACCGCTCCACCCGGGCGGCGCCCGGCCAGACCACGGTGAAGTCGTCCACCGCCCGCCCGCCGAGCCGTTCCAGGACGACCACCTGGACGATGTCGGCGCCGGAGACGCCGAGCGTCCGGGCCACCTGGCCGAGCGTGCCGGGACGGTCCGGCAGGGTCACCCGAACTCTCAGCAACATGTCTGTCCCTCCGCTCGGCGGGCCGACCGTGGCGGCCGGCAGGCTGGGCACCAGCCTGCCGGTTGACCATTTCGCCCCTGTTGCAGCGGCATGTCCCAGGCGGAAATCCCCGGCTTGACAAGAAAGCTGAGCTGCCATCAACTATTCGGATGACCGATCCGGCCGTCGACGCGCTCCGGCCGGGAAGTTCTCCGGCCGCCCCCGACACCGCGCCCACCGCCGCCGGGCGGAACGGGTCCCCCCGGGGGCTGGACCTCGACCGGCTCGCCGGCTACCTGGCCACCCACCGACCCGAGCTGGCCGACGCGCCGCTGTCGGCCACCCTGATCGCCGGGGGCAAGTCGAACCTGACCTACCTGCTGCGCGTCGGCGAGCAGGAGCTGGTGCTGCGCCGCCCCCCGCTGGGGCACGTGCTGGCCACCGCGCACGACATGGCCCGCGAGTTCCGGGTGATCTCCGCCCTCGCGCCCACCGACGTGCCGGTCCCGGCGGCGCTGCTGCACTGCGCCGACACCGACGTGCTCGGCGCGCCGTTCTACCTGATGGAACGGGTCCGCGGCGAGGTGTTCCGCAGCCGCGCCCAGACCGACCCGCTCTCCCCCGAGCAGCGGCGCGACCTGGCCCTGGCGATGATGGACACCCTCGCCGCCCTGCACACCGTCGACCCGGCCACGGTCGGGCTGGCCGACTTCGGCCGTCCCGAGGGCTACCTCGGCCGGCAGGTACGGCGCTGGGCGGGCCAGCTCGACCGGTCCCGCAGCCGTCCGCTGCCCGGCATCGACGAGCTGCGCGACCTGCTCGGCGGCACCGTTCCGGAGGGCGCCAACGCCGGGCGGATCGTGCACGGCGACTACCGGCTGGACAACCTCCTCGCCACCGTCGACCCGGTGTCGGTGCGCGCCGTGCTCGACTGGGAGATGGCCACCCTCGGCGACCCGCTGGCCGATCTCGGCCTGCTGCTGACCTACTGGGACGTGCTGGGCGACAGCGACCTCGCCGCCGGCAACCCGGTCGCCGACGGCCTCGGCCCGCGCGCCGGCTTCCCCACCGGCGCCGAGCTGATCGAGCGGTACGCCGGCCGCAGCGACGTCGACGTCGGGCCGCTGCACTGGCACGTCGCGCTCGGCTGCTTCAAGCTCGCGGTGATCTGCGAGGGCATCCACTACCGGCACACCCTCGGGCAGACGCTCGGCCCCGGCTTCGACCGCATCGGCGACATGGTCGCCCCGCTGGTCGCACACGGCCTGCGCGCAGCCCGAGAGAGGTGACGGACGGCGGGTTCGCCCCCCGCCCCACCGAGCCGCCGGAGCCGGCCCAGGCCGGCCCGCTCCGCCTGCGACCGCGCCCCCGCCTGACCCCCCGCACCCCACGCCTGCACTTGCAGAGAAAGCGTGGCTGTTCACGGCCGAATAGCCACGCTTTCTCGGAAAGTGCGCGGATCTTGGGGGGCGCAGCGCCCGGCGGTGGGGGCGCAGCCGCCGGGGTGGTCAGGCGGAGGCGCGGTGGATGAGTTGGGTGTCGAGGAGGATGTGGGGGGCGGGGATCTCGTCGCCCCGGATGCGGGCGACCAGCAGCCGCGCCATCTGGCGACCCATCTCCTCGACCGGCTGGAAGACGGTGGTCAGCGGCGGGTCGGCCTGCCGGGCGATCGGGGCGTCGTCGAAGCCGATGACGGCGACGTCCTCGGGCACCCGACGCCCCGCCTCGCGCAGGGTACGCAGCGCGCCGAACGCCATCAGGTCGGAGGCGACGAAGACCGCGTCCAGGTCGGGGCAGGCCTCCAACAGCCGGCGCATGCTGGCCGCGCCGCTGCCCTCGCTGAAGTCGCCGTACGCGATCATGCGGGGGTCGACCTCGGCCCCGGCGGCCCGGACGGCGTCCCGGTAGCCGGCGAGCCGGGCCAGGCCGGCACCCATGTCCTGCGGGCCGGCGATGGTGGCGATCCGGCGCCGGCCCCGCTGGGCCAGGTGCTCCACCGCCTGCCGGGCGCCGCCGACGTTGTCCACGTCGACGAACCAGGACGGCCGCGCCCCGGGCTGGAGCATCCGCGCCGGCCGGCCGCCGAGCACCGTCGGCAGGTCACGCTCCTCCAGCAGCGTGGGCAGCGGGTCGGAGTCGTGCAGCGACAGCAGCAGCACCCCGTCCACGTGCTGGTTGGTCAGGTGGTGCTCGACCCGTTCCCGCTCGATCGGGGACTGCACCATGGCCAGCCAGAGCTGCAACGGCGTCTCCAGCAGCCCGGAGCTGACGCCCCGGACGATGCCGGCGAAGAACGGCTCGGTGAAGACCCGGTCGCCGGACTCGGAGACCACCAGGGCCACCGAGTCGGTCCGCTGGGTGACCAGCGCCCGGGCGGCCCGGTTCGGCACGTACCCCAGCTCCGCGATGGCCTGTTGCACCGCGGCCCGAGCCTCCGGACTGACCTGCGGCGAGCCGTTGACGACCCGGGAGACCGTGCCGCGCCCGACGCCCGCGCGGGCGGCGACCGCGTCGAGGGTCGGGCGCCCGAGCGACCGGGTGCGCTGCGTTGTCATCGTCTGCTCCTCCGACGTCGGGCGGATCCGCGCCACCCGTGGGGAGCGGGTGGGCGCGGAGCCGCCCGAGAACTGGCTGGCCTTCGCCTATTGTGCGGCCAGACCGTTACGTCGGATCACCTCGGCGTACCACCTGGCGCTGGACTTGGGGATACGGGCCTGGCTGTCGTAGTCGACCCAGACCATCCCGAACCGCTTGGTGTAGCCCCAGGCCCATTCGAAATTATCCATCAGCGACCAGGCGAAGTAGCCGCGCAGGGGCACCCCGGCGCTGATCGCCTCGTGCGCGGCCCGCAGGTGGGCGTCGAAGTACGCCAGCCGGTCGACGTCGTCGACCTGCCCGTCGACCACCGCGTCGACGAAGGCGGAGCCGTTCTCGGTGACGTAGAGCGGCAGGTCGGTGTACTCCTCGTGGACCCGGCGCAGCGTCTCGGTCAGGCCGGGGGCGTCGATCTCCCAGTTCATGTCGGTGACCGGCACGCCCCGGGTGACGAACCGGACGTCCTCGCTGCCCGGCCAGCACGACGGCGCCCGCCAGTACGGCTCCGGCTCGGCGCCTTCGACCGGGGCGGCGACCACGTGCCGGCTGTAGTAGTTGACGCCGACCAGGTCCAGCGGGGTGGAGATGACCGCCAGGTCGCCGTCGCGCACGTGCCCGAAGTCGGTGACCTCGCGCAGGTCGGCGGTGAGGTCGGTCGGGTACGACCCGCGCAGCACCGGGTCGAGGAAGAACCGGTTGGCCAGCGCGTCGATCCGCCGGGCCGCGTCGACGTCGGCGGGCGCGTCGCTGGCCGGGGTGACCGGGTAGAGGTTGACGGTGATGCCGAGCTGGGCCTGCGGCCGGGACGCCCGCAGCGCCTGCACCGCCTGCCCGTGGCCGAGCATCAGGTGGTGCCCGGCACGGACGGCGTCCGCGCCGTCGGAGCGGCCGGGCGCGTGCACCCCTGAGCCGTAGCCGAGAAACGCCGAGCACCAGGGCTCGTTCAGCGTCGTCCAGTACGTCACCCGGTCGCCGAGGGCGTCCGCGACGAGTTCGGCGTAGTCGGCGAACCGGCCGGCGGTGTCCCGGGCCGGCCAGCCGCCGGCGTCCTCCAGCGGCTGGGGCAGGTCCCAGTGGTAGAGGGTCAGCCAGGGCTCGATGCCGTGCCCCAGCAGCTCGTCGACGAGCCGCCGGTAGAAGTCCAGGCCCTCGGCGTTGGCCGGGCCCGAGCCGCCCGGCTGCACCCGCGGCCAGGACACCGAGAACCGGTACGACTTCAGGCCCAGGTCGGCCATCAGCCGGACGTCCGACGGCATCCGGTGGTAGTGGTCGCAGGCCACGTCCCCGGTGTGCCCGGCGAGCACCCGCCCCTCGGTGTGGCTGAACGTGTCCCAGATCGACGGGGTCCGGCCACCCTCGGTGGCCGCCCCCTCGATCTGGTACGCGGCGGTCGCCGCGCCCCACAGGAAGCCGGGCGGGAAGATCAGTTCCGGCCCCTGGTCGAGTACGCCGACTGCGGGCGGGTGGTCTGGGTTGCTCACGACTTGACGGCACCTTCCATGATCCCGCCAATGATCTGGCGGCCGAACAGGGCGAACACGAGCACCAACGGCACGGTACCGATGGCGGTCGCGGCGAACACCTGCGAGTAGTCGGTGTAGTAGGCGTACGAGAGGAACGCCAGGGACACCTGCAGGGTCGGATTCTCCGGGGTGAGCACGGCGTACGGCCACAGGTAGGAGTTCCAGGTCTCCATGAAGGTGAGCAGGCCGAGCACGGCCGCGGCCGGGCGCAGCGCGGGCAGCACGATGTTCCAGAAGATCCGGAAGGTGCTGGCCCCGTCGACCCGGCCGGCCTCGATCAGCTCGTCGGAGATGGCCTGGGTGGCGTACTGCCGCATCATGAACACGCCGAAGGCGCTGACCAGGAAGGGCACGGTCACCGCGTAGAGGGTGTCGTACCAGCCGAGGTCCTGGATCATGCCCCAGAGCGGGATGAGGCCCAGTTGGGTCGGGATCATCATGGTCACGATGATCGACAGCAGCAGGATGTTGCGGCCCCGGAAGCGCAGCTTGGCGAAGGCGAAGCCGGCCAGCGACCCGGTGATCACCACCGAGACGGTCACCACGCCGGACACGATCACCGAGTTGAGCAGGCCGGTGAGGAAGTTCGCGGCGTCGTTGTCGAGCACCCGGTCGAAGTTGTCGCCGAACGCGCCGCCCGGGGTGACCGGCGGCGGCACGTCGTTGATCGAGTCCAGGCTGCGGGTGGCGATGACGACCATGTAGTAGAAGGGGTAGATCGAGAAGAGCACCGCCAGCACGAGGGCGACGTACATCAGCGGGCTGGTGCGCCAGAGGCGCTGGGACGCGGAGTTCACTCGGTCGCTCCTCACTTGACCGTACGGCGGACGAGCAGGAAGTTGACCAGCGAGACCAGGGCGATCATCACGAACATCGCCCAGGCCACGGCGGCGCCGTACCCGGCGGTGTTCAGGTTCTCGATACCCAGTTCGTACATGTACATGGCCAGGGTCTGGAACTCGCGCTGGTCGCCGCCGATGATGTTGCCGTTGGCGAAGACGAGCGGCTCGGTGAAGAGCTGGAGCCCGCCGATGGTGGAGAGGGTGACCACGAAGACGAAGGTCGGCGTGAGCATCGGCAGGGTGATCCGCCAGAACTGCTTCCACTGGTTGGCGCCGTCGATGGCCGCCGCCTCGTAGAGGTCCTTGGGGATGGCCTGCATGCCGGCCAGCAAGATGAGCGTGTTGTAGCCGGTCCACCGCCAGTTGACCATCGAGGCGATGGCGGTCCAGGAGCTCCACCGCTGCGCGTCCCAGTCGACCGCGTCGATCCCGACCAGGCCGAGCAGCCAGTTGATCAGGCCGAAGTCGCGCTGGAAGAGCATGCCGAAGACGATCGCCACGGCGGCGACCGAGACCACGTTCGGCATGAAGATGGCCATCCGGAAGAACGTCCGGGCGCGCAGGATCGTGCGGTTGAGCAGGGTCGCCAGGAAGAGCGCGAGCAGCAGCTGCGGGATCGTGGAGAGCAGGAAGATGCCGAAGGTGTTGACCGTGGCGTTCCAGAAGTACTCGTCGGTGAACAGCCGGGTGTAGTTGTCCACCCCGATGAAGCTGTGGTCGCCGATCAGGTTCCAGTCGTGCAGCGACATCCACGCGGTGCGCAGCATCGGGTAGAACCCGAAGATGCCGAAGATGACGAAGAACGGGGCGACGTAGAGGTACGGGGAGAGCTTGAGGTCGAGGCGGTTGAGCGACAGCGCCCGGCTGCGGCGCCGGGTGGGTGGGGGTGGCGACGCCGTGGGTGACGGCGGCGCGGTCGTGGCCGACAGGCTCATGCGGGATCCTTTCCCGGCGCCGGCGGGGCCGGTGAGGCGGGCGGTACGTGCAACGGGACGCGGCCGGTGGCGCCCGGGAGACCCGGACGCCACCCGCCGTGGTGGGTCAGTGCTCAGAAGGCGCCCTGGGTCTTGGCGTCCTTGACGTACTGCTCCCAGGCCTTGTCCTTGGTCGACTGCCCGTTCTCGTACGACCGCAGCGCCGGCTCGAAGGCGTTCTCCTTCACGGCCTGGTGCTTCGGACCGAGGTGCAGCGGCTGGATCTTGGAGACGCTGTCACCGAAGATCTTGCCGGTCGGGGCGTTGTTGAAGTACTCGTTGGTGTAGGCGAGGAACTCCGGGTTCTTCAGCGCCTCGAGGTTGGTCGGCAGCGGGCCCTTGAGCTTGAACGCCGCCACCTGGCTCTGCGCGTTGGTCAGGTACTCGGCGAGCTTCGCCGCCTCCTTGGGGTGCTTGCTCTGGGTCGGCACGGCGAGCCAGGAGCCGCCCCAGTTGCCCGCGCCGCCGGGGACCGGCGCCACGTCCCACTTGCCCTTGTTCTCCGGGCCGGAGTTGTCCGCGACGATGCCGAGCATCCAGGACGGGCAGAAGGTCGCGGCGAAGGTGCCCTGCTTGAAGCCGGCCGACCACTCGGGCGACCAGGTGGCCGTCTCGGCGGTGATGTTGGCGTCGGCCATCGCGATCGCGGTGTCCCAGGCGCTCTTCACCGAGGCGCTGGTGTCGGCGACGACGTTGTCGTCCTTGTCGTAGAACAGGTCGCCGCCCTGCTGGAACATCACCGCGCTGGAGGCGGTGGTCACCGAGTCGAGCATGCCCTTGCCGGTGGCGGCCCGGTACTTCTTGCCGGTCTCGATGAAGGCGTTCCAGTCCGGCCAGAGCGCCGCGACCTGGTCCCGCTCGGTCGGCAGCTTGGCGGCCTGGAAGAGGTCGCGGCGGTAGCAGACCGCCAGCGAGCCGACGTCGGTGGGCAGGCCGATCAGCCGGCCGTCCGGCGCCTTGCCCAGCTCCCACTTCCAGGGCAGGTACTCGCTGCTGTGGTCCTTGCTGACCAGCTTGCCGAGGTCGGCCCAGTTCGCCGGGTTCGCCTTGAACTCGTTGAGGATGCCCTCCTCCAGGGCGACCACGTCGGCCGCGCCCTTGCCGGTGGCCAGCGCCCGGACGATCTTCGGCCGGTACTCGTTGAGCTGCGCGGTCTTGCGCAGCTCGACCTTGATGCCGGTGTCCTTCTCGTACTGCTTGACGATCTCGTCGTAGCCGAATTCGCCGAAGGTGTCCACGACCAGCTTGGCGGGCTTCCCGCCGGACGCCGTGGCGTCGTCGTCGTCCTTGCCGCAGGCCGCGAGACCGCCGAGTGCGGTGACCGCGGCCAGGGCGGCGGCCGCGAGGCGGGTACGCCGCGTGGTGACGCTCATCCTGACCCCTCTTTCAGTGGTGAGGCTGGGTTTGGGTGTGGTGGGGGGTGATCTGCGCGCTCCCGCCGGCCGGCGGACCGGGTCGGCCCGGGCGGTGTGCGTGGTGATCCGCGCCACGCCCTGGGAACGCTCCCATGAGATTGCCGGGAGGTGTCAGGGGTGTCAATAGACCGATGGGAGCGTTCCCAGATCGTTACGGCCGATGCCCTCGACCGGTCCTCAGCGGACGGTGGCGATCAGCAGAGGTGACGCAGCAGCGTGCTGGCCCGCCCCGGGTCGAACCGGGCGGGATCGAAGCCGCCGCCCGCCCACTCCCGCATCGCCGCGTGCTCCCGGTGCCGCGGGTCGGCGAGCGCGGCGAGCAGGAGCAGGTAGCCGGAGGGGCCGCCGACGTCCTCCGGCGGGCAGGCGCGCTCGCCGTCCAGGCAGGACGGGTACCGCTCCTCCGGGTCGGCGGTGAAGGCGTCCTCCACCACCAGGTCGTGCTCCCACCAGTCGCCGAAGTCGTAGGTGTAGCGGAACCTGCTGCCCTTGCCGAGGACCGCGTCGAGCCGGACGTCCAGCTCGTCGCGGAGCGACAGCTCGCCGTCCGGATCCGGCTCGCCGTACTGCAGCCCGTCGATTTCGAACGAGTGCAGGTGGCAGTCGCGCCAGCCCATGGCGTGCTGCACCACCCGGTGCAGCCGGTCGAGGGTGTAGCCGCCGGGCACCAGCACCCGCCGCCAGACCGGCGGGCGGACCCCGGCGAGGGACATCTTCAGCTGGAAGATCTGACGTGGCATGCTGCCCCCTCCTCCCACCGCATAGGCTGCCGACATGATCTGCCGAGCCTGCCGGGAGCGGCGGCACGACGACTGTCCCGGCCGGAAGTGGTGCGACTGCCAGCACCGTACCCCCGGACCCATCCCTCCGGTCACCGGTCCGGCCGGCGAATGACCGTCGGAATCCCGATCCGCCGGATCTGGCCGACGCCGGCCACCCCGCCCCTGGACGACGCCGAGCTGACCGCGCTCTACGGTCGCGCCGACCGCCCGCACCTGCGGGTCAACTTCGTGGCCAGCCTCGACGGCGCGGTCACCCTGGACGGCTACTCCGCCGGGCTCTCCGGCGGGCCGGACAAGCGGGTCTTCGGGCTGCTCCGGATGCTCTGCGACGGGCTGCTGGTGGCCGCCGGCACGCTGCGGCACGAGGGCTACCGCGCGGTGCGGCTGAGCGAGCCGCGCCGGGCCTGGCGACGCGAGCGGGGGCTGCCCGAGTACCCCACCCTGGTGGTCGTCTCCGGGTCGCTGGACCTCGACCCGGCGCAGGCCGCGTTCGCCGACGCGCCGGTGCGACCCGTCGTGCTGACCCACGCCGGCGCCGCGCCGCCCCCGGGGCTGACCGACGTCGCCGAGCTGGTCCGCTGCGGCGGCGAGCGGGTGGACCTCGCCGCCGGCCTGGCCGAGCTGCGCCGGCGGGGGCTGGACCAGGTGCTCTGCGAGGGCGGCCCGCACCTGTTCGGCGCGCTCACCGCCGCCGACCTGGTCGACGAGCTCTGCCTGACCGTCGCCCCGGTGCTCGCCGGGGCGGGCCCCGGCCGGATCACCGCCGGCGACCCGGGCGCGCCCCGGGAGCTGCCGCTGCGGCACGTGCTCGCCGCCGACGACGGCGTGCTGATGCTGCGCCACGCCCGGGACGCCGCCGGGTCGCCGCCCGCCGGGGCCGCCCCGCCCGCCTAACGGTCGCCCTGAGCCGCCGGGTGCACCGCCGGGTCCGCCGACCACCGGTCGTGCACCGGCCGCCACCGGCGGGGGTACGCGGACAGTCCGCCCCGGCCACGACGACGGGCGCGGGTCCCTGCTGTTCGCGGCGGAGAACCCACGTGCCGGCCCTAACCTGGGCAGATGGGGTTTCCGCAGCCGGTCGACACCACCGGGGCGCAGCGACCCGGCCCACCGCTGCTGGCCGGCACCCTGCTGACCACCAGCGGCCTGGTGGACCTGCTGTCCGCGTGGGCCAACACGACCGTCGACGCGTTCGTCGTGCAGACCGGCCGGGGCATGTACCTCGTCGACATCACCGGCTGGGCCTGGCTGCACGTCGCGATCGGCGCGGCGGTCACGCTCGCCGGTCTGGCGGCGGCCACCGGACGCCGGGGCACGACCTCGGTCGCCCTCGGCTGTGCCGTTCTGGGCGCCGCCATCGATCTACTGCTGTTCCCGTACGGGCCGGTCCGGGCGCTGCTGGTGGTGGGGCTCGACGCCGCGGTCATGCGGCTGCTGCTGCGACACCGCCGCATGGTCCGGGCCACGGGCGGGTTCAGCGGGCCTCGCAGATCCGGCCCGTCATCGCCGGATCCCCCTCCCTGGTCGCCGACCAGATCGGGTTGAGCATCAGGGCCAGCGGCGGGGCCTGCCAGGCGGCGCCCAGCCGTTGCAGCAGGCCGTACTCCGGCCGGGGCATCTCCACCGGTTCCCCGGCAAGGAAGGCGACCACCTGGTCCTCCACCGCCCGGTCGCCGACCAGGCCGCCGTGCAGCGCGGGCTGCTGGTAGACCGGGACGCGGCTGTACTCCCCGGGCGGCGCCTCGGCGGCGCTGACCGTCGGCAGGAAGGCGATCATCCGGACCCCGGCGACCGGGCAGAGAGTGCGGTTGCGATAGAACGGCGCGTTGCTCAGCACCGACCGTACGAACGAACTGTCGGGATCGTCCTTCACGGCCAGGGGCAGGTTCGCCAGCCAGAACATGGCCCGCAGCTCCCAACCGGCCGCCACTCCCCAGCCGGCGTGCCCGGGCGGCGGGTAGTAGGTCCGGCCGGCCTGCACCAGCGGACTGAACATCACCACCGTGGTCACCGGGCCGCGCGGCAGCCGCTCCAGGTAGGTGCGGGCCACCATGGAACCCTCGCTCTGCCCCAACAGGGCCACCGGGCGTCCGGTGCGCCGGTGCACCGACTCGACCTGGTCGGCGAGCAGGGCGCTGCTGGAGTCCAGTGACCGGTGGGTCGCCTCGGGTGGGTACGGCAGGGGCCGGCCCTGCGCGTCCAGGCCACGGTAGGAGAAGCGCTCGACCCGGGGGTCGGCGGCGGGAGTCCCGTCCCAGCTGGAGTTGTGCCCGCCCAGGACGATCACCGCGTGGGGCACCCGGTCGGGCAACCGCTCGGTGAGCACCGGTGGCCGCCACTGCCCCTGCCCCCCGCCCAACGCGAACCCGATCAGCGCCTGCGCCCAGATGGCGCCGGCCAGGGTGAGCGCGATCGCGATCGGGCCGACCGGCACCCGCCCCCAACGCCGGACCGGCGCCGCCGCGGCGGCCACGGTGCGTTGCCAGAGCAACCCGTTCGCCACGCCGGCCAGACCGGCCATCACGACCGCCCACCAGCCGGTGGTGCTGGAGATCACCGCGCCGGCCAGGGTCAGCACCACGAAGTTCAGCGATGCCCAGCCGAACAGCTCGATCGTCGGCAGCCCCTTCCACCACCGGCTCACCACCCCGGCTCGGAGCAGGAAGGGGGCGAGCACCAGCATCGGGCCGAGCGAGGCGAACAGATACCACGACAGCGCCACCGCCGAGAAAGCGACGGAGAGCGCGGCCCACGGCGAGATGACCGCCGCGGCGACCAGCGCGACCTCCAGGTTGCGCCGGACCAGCCAGCCCCAGGAGGGCCGCGGCACCCCGGCCGGCCAGGCCAACGCGGTCAGCCCGGCGGAGAGCACGCCCCGGAGCACGGTCAGCAGCAGCAGGCCGAGCAGGAACATCTCCCAGGAGTTGTGGTAGACCAGCAGCCAGCGCAGGTCGTGGTACGAGTCGTACGGCCACACGGCGGTGGCCTGCGGGGCCAGGCCCCGGGCGGCGTGCAGGCCGACGCCGACCAGCAGCGCCTCCTCCAGCACCGGGGGCAGCGCGGCGAGGCCGAGCAGCCCGACCAGTCGGCTTCGTGTCGTCCCCACGGCGCTCCTCGCTCTCGCGGCCCTCCGATGCTCTCGCGGATCACGCCCCTCGGTGGCGGAATCGCGCGGACGAGGGGGACGCGCCGTGGTCACGCCGTCCCGCAGCGCGACGACCCGCGACGACGACGCGTGGCGTCCGCCGCGTCGCGTGGCACCTTGTCGTACTCCTCGGGCAGGATGCAGGGCGTGCGCCCTGACCCAGACGAGCAGCTGACCGGAGTCCCCCGATGACCGACGACCTGCTCGACGGCCCGGGCCAGCCGGTCGGCCGGGTGCTCGGCACCGCCGACGCCACCCCGCTGCAGTTCTGGACCGCCGTCTCACCGGACAGCTACCTCCAGCTCGACGACGTGGTCGTCACCCGGCGTGAGCTGCCCGACCGGGAGCCGGTCACCATCGCCGGGGTGGTCACCCAGGTCCGGGCTCGGCACGAGGGCGCCCAGTTCGACTCGGACGTGTTCGCCATCGCCGACGGCACCCTCCCCGCCCAGGTGCAGGAGGCCGCCGAGATCACCACGACCCGGGTCGACCCGGAGTTCTACGTGCCGCCCGCGCCGGGCGCGGCGGTCTACCGGGCCGAGGGCGACGCCCGGGCGCGGGCGCTGCACTTCGACCGGATGGAGCGGCGCATCCCGATGGGCATGGGCCGCGACGGCGTCCCGGTCTACCTCAACGCCGACTTCCTCGACGGCAGCCGGGGCGCGCACGTCTCCATCTCCGGCATCTCCGGCGTGGCCACCAAGACCAGCTTCGCCACCTTCCTGCTCTACTCGGTCTTCCGCTCCGGGGTGCTCGGCGGCGACGCGGTCAACGCCAAGGCGCTGATCTTCAACGTCAAGGGCGAGGACCTGCTCTTCCTCGACCACCCCAACGCCCGGCTCGACGACCCGACCCGGGCCGCGTACGCGAAGCTCGGGCTGGACGCCGGCGCCTTCCCCGACGTGCGGGTCTACGCCCCGCCCCGGGTCGGCGACTCCTCCGGCACGCCGGACGTGAGCAGCCGGCTCACCGGCGTGGACAGCTTCTACTGGACGCTGAGCGAGTTCTGCGCCGACCGGCTCCTGCCGTACGTCTTCGCCGACGCCGACGACGAGCGCCAGCAGTACACGATGGTGGTCCACTCGGTCGCCGCCCACCTCGCCCGGTACGCCCAGCCCGCCGACGGCGGGGTGAGCCTCGACGGGGTCCGGCTGGGCTCGTACGCCGACCTGGTCGACCACATCGTCGAGCAGCTCAACGACGACGAGACCCGCAGCGACTGGGCGGGCAGCGCGGTCGGCCTCGGCACGGTCAACGCCTTCGCCCGCCGGCTGATCGGCAGCAAGAAGGACCTGGGCCGGCTGATCCGGGGCGACCTGGCCACCCGCCGCCCGCACAGCATCAACACCGCCGAGAGCGCCCAGGTCACCGTGGTCGACCTGCACAACCTGCCGGACCGCGCGCAGCGCTTCGTGGTCGGTGTGACGCTCAAGAGCGAGTTCGAGCGCAAGGAGAAGTCCGGCACCGCCAAGCCGCTGCTCTTCGTCGTCCTCGACGAGCTCAACAAGTACGCCCCGCGCGAGGGCTCCTCCCCGATCAAGGAGGTGCTGCTCGACATCGCCGAGCGGGGCCGCTCGCTCGGGGTGATCCTGATCGGCGCGCAGCAGACGGCGAGCGAGGTGGAGCGGCGGATCGTCACCAACTCGGCGATCCGGGTGGTCGGCCGGCTCGACCCGGCCGAGGCGTCCCGCCCCGAGTACGGCTTCCTCCCGCCGGCCCAGCGCCAGCGGGCGCTGCTGGCCAAGCCGGGCACCATGTTCGTCAACCAGCCCGACATCCCGGTCCCGCTCTGCCTGGAGTTCCCCTTCCCGGCCTGGGCGACCCGGGTCTCCGAGGCGGGCCGGCCCCCCTCGCAGACGCTGCGCTCGATCACCCAGTCGGCCGACCCGTTCGCGGTGGTCGGCTCGGGCGCCGGCGACGACGACATCCCGTTCTAGGGAGCGCGCACCCATGAAGATCCTGCACACCTCGGACTGGCACGTCGGCAAGGTGCTCAAGGGGCAGTCCCGCGCCGACGAGCACAAGCAGGTGCTGGCCGGGGTCATCGAGATCGCCCGCGACGAGCGGCCCGACCTGGTGATCGTCGCCGGCGACCTCTACGACACCGCCGCTCCCAGCCCGGAGGCGACCCGGCTGGTCACCCGGGCGCTGACCGCGCTACGGCGCACCGGCGCCGACGTGGTGGCGATCGGCGGCAACCACGACAACGGCCAGGCCCTGGACGCGCTGCGCCCGTGGGCCGAGGCGGCCGGCATCACGCTGCGCGGCGGCGTCCGGGAGAACCCGGCCGAGCACGTCATCGAGGGCACGACCCGTGACGGCGAACGCTGGCAGCTCGCCGCGCTGCCGTTCCTCTCCCAGCGGTACGCCGTCCGCGCGGTGGAGATGTACGAGCTGACCGCCGCCGAGGCCACCCAGACGTACGCCGACCACCTGGGCCGGGTCCTCACCCGGCTCACCGAGGGCTTCACCGAGCCCGACCGGGTGCACCTGGTCACCGCCCACGTCACCGTGGTCGGCGCGACCACCGGCGGCGGCGAGCGGGACGCGCACACCGTGCTCGGCTACGCCGTGCCGGCGACGGTCTTCCCCGGCAACGCCCACTACGTGGCGCTGGGCCACCTGCACCGCTCGCAGCGGGTGATCGGGCCCTGCCCGATCCGCTACAGCGGCAGCCCGCTGGCGGTCGACTTCGGCGAGCAGGAGAACGTCGCCTCGGTGACGCTGGTGGAGGTCACCGCGCAGACCGCCGCGCAGGTCCGCGAGGTGCCGGTGCCGGCGGCGGTGCCGCTGCGCACGGTGCGGGGCACCCTCGCCCAACTGGCCGAGCTGACCCCGCCCGAGGGCTGGCTGCGGGTGTTCGTCCGCGAGCAGCCGCGGGCCGGCCTGCGCGAGGAGGTGCAGGAGCTGCTCCCCCGGGCGCTGGAGATCCGGATCGACCCGGAGCTGGTCCCGGCCCCGGGCAGCGGCACCCGGGTCGCCCAGCGGGCCGGCCGCTCCCCCCGGGAGCTGTTCGCCGACTACCTGGACAGCCGGGGCCACGACGACGACGGCGTGCGGGAGCTCTTCGACGAGCTCTTCGAGGAGGTCGACCGCTGATGCGTCCGATGCGGCTGGACATGGCGGGCTTCACCGTCTTCCGGGACGAGACCACGGTCGACTTCACCGACGCCGACTTCTTCGCGCTGGTCGGTCCGACCGGCTCGGGCAAGTCGACGGTGCTCGACGCGATCTGCTTCGCCCTCTACGGCACGGTGCCCCGCTGGGGCGGCACGCGGGGCCTGGCGAACGCGCTCGCCCCGTCGGCCACCGAGGCGCGCGTCCGGCTGGTCTTCGAGTCCGCCGGTTCCCGCTACGTGGCCACCCGGGTGGTCCGCCGGGACGGCCGGGGCAACGTCAAGACGGCCAACGCCGGGTTGCAGCTCATGCCGGCCGGCTTCGACGTCACCAAGCTGGACACCGGGCTGAGCCCGGAGGACCTGGGCGAGGTGGTCGCCGGGACGCCGGCCGAGATGGAGCAGGCGGTGCTGGAGGCGGTCGGGCTGCCGTACGAGCAGTTCACCTCCTGCGTGCTGCTGCCGCAGGGGCAGTTCGCCGACTTCCTGCACGCCAAGCCCGCCACCCGGCAGCAGATCCTGGTCAACCTGCTCGGCCTCGGCGTCTACGAGGAGGTGCAGAAGCGCGCCACCGAACGGGCCGGCCAGGCCGAGGCGGGGTTGGCCGCGGTGGACAAGGTGCTCGCCGGGCTGACCGACGTCGACGACGCGGCGCTGGCCGCCGCGACCGCGCAGGTCGACCGGATGCGCGAGCTGTCTCAGGCGGTCGGGTCGGCCGTACCCGAGCGGGAGAGCGCGCGGGCGGCGGCCCGGGCGGCGACGGCGGCGCTGGCCGACCTCGACGCGGATCTGGCCGGGCTGACCGGGGTGCGGGCGCCGGACGGGGTGGCCGAGGTGGCCCGGGCCGTGACCACCGCCCGGGCGGCGGCCGACGAGGCGGCGGCCGCGGTGACGCTGGCCGAGGAGCGCGAGGAGAAGCTGCGCGGCGAGCTGGCCGGGGCGGGCGACGAGAGCACGCTGCGGCTGCTGCTGCGGGCGTACACCGATCGGGAACGGCTGACCGGCGAGGCCGAGACGGTCCGCGCGGCGGTCGCCGAGGCGCAGCGGGAGCACGACGCGGCGGTGGCGGCCCTGACGGCGGCGCGGGACGCGTCGGCCCGGGCCGAGGCCGAGCTGGAGGCGGCGTTCCGCGCCCACGAGGAGGCCAAGGCCACCGACCAGGCGGTCGCCCTGCGGGCGCACCTGGCCGACGGCGGCACCTGCCCGGTGTGCGAGCAGACCGTGGCCCGGGTGCCGGCGGTGCCGGCCGGCTCGGCGGTGGCCGCGGCCACCGCCGCCGGCAAGGCGGCGCGGGCGGCCAGCAAGACGGCCCAGGCGCTGGTGCAGGAGCGCGACGCGGCGGCCCGCGACCTGGAGCGGGTGCTGGTGCACGCCCGCGCCCGACACGACCAGCTCGCGGCCCGACTGTCCGAACTGGACGCCCAGCTCGCCGACGCGGCGACGCCGACGGCGCTGCGCGCGGCGCTGGACGAGCACGCCCGGCTGCGCCGGGCCCTCGACGAGGCGGCGGGGGCGGTACGCGCCGGCCGGGACGCCGCCCGGCGGGCCCGCGGCGCGCTGGACGCGGCGCAGGAGCGGCTGCGCGCCGCCTGGCGCGGCTTCGACGCCGCCCGGGACGGGCTGGCCCGCTTCGGTCCGCCGGCCACCGACCGGGACGACGTGGCCGCCGCCTGGGCCACCCTGGTCGACTGGGCGGCCGGGCAGGCGCAGCGGCGGCGGGCGGAACGGGTCGGGCTGGCCGAGGCGGTGACCGGGGCGCAGGCGGCCGCCGAGGCGGTGGAGGAACGGCTGGCCACGCTGCTGTCGGCCGCCGGGCTGCCGCCCGCCGACGACCCGGTCCACGCGGTCGCGGTCGCCGCCGAGCGGGCCGAGGCGGACCGGCGCCGGATCGAGGAGCGCCGCGAGCAGGCCGGTGAGCTGCGCCGGCAGCGGGACGAGCACGAGCGGCAGGCCCGGGTCGCGCGGGCGCTCGCCGGTCACCTGCGGGCCAACAACTTCGAGCGGTGGCTGCTCGCCGAGGCGCTCGACCTGCTGGTCGACGGCGCCTCCCGGATCCTGCGCGACCTCTCCAACGGCCAGTACGACCTGGTCCACGACAAGGGCGAGTTCGCCGTGGTCGACCACCACGACGCGGGGCTGCGCCGGGGCGTGCGCACCCTCTCCGGCGGGGAGACGTTCCAGGCGTCGCTGGCCCTGGCGCTGGCGCTGTCCGAGCAGCTCGCCGGGATGTCCACCACCGCGGCCAGCCTGGAGTCGATCGTGCTGGACGAGGGCTTCGGCACCCTGGACGCGGCGACCCTGGACACGGTGGCCGCCACCCTGGAGAGCCTGGCCGCCCGGGGCGACCGGATGGTCGGCGTGGTCACTCACGTGCCGGCGCTGGCCGAGCGGATCCCGGTGCGCTACGAGGTCCGCAAGGACGCCCGCACGGCCCGCGTCGAACGGACCGGCCTGTGAGCGTGACCGGGCCGCGGCTCTTCGTCGACGCCTGGGATCCGTCGTACGGGGCCTCCTTCGAGGCCTCGGTGGGTGGGCCGGCGGCGCCGAGCAGCGCCCAGGTCGAGGCGGACATCGAGCTGCCGGCCGTGGACTGGCGGGCGATCGGCCCCCGCCCGGGCCTGCGCGCGCCGGACGTGGTGCTGCTCGTCGACGGGGTACGCCGGATCGACGCCAGCGTCTGGACGGCCGAGGACGACGGCGCCTCGTTCCCCGGCATCGCCGCCTCGTACGCGGCCGGGGTGGTCCGCTGCGACCTGGAGCGGGGCGCGGCGGAGCTGGCCGGCGCGCAGGTCGGGCGCGGGCTGTTCACCGCCAGCCCGTCGGCGCAGGAGGTGGTCTGCGGGCGGGTCCGCTACCCGGTGCACCGGGTGGGCGGCACGGGCGAGCTGAGCAAGCTCCCCGCGGCGGTGCAGGCGCCGCTGACCGCGCTCGAGGTGGCGGTCTCCGACGCCGCGCGGGTGGACGGCGACCTGCTGGTGGTGGACGGGCCGCTGCGCAGCCGGCGGCAGCTGCCGCGCACCCTGGGCTACATCAAGACGCAGCACAGCCAGTACCTCGACGCCCGGCTCACCGCGGTGGTCACCGGGCTCGCGCCGGGTGAGCGGTCCCCGGTGTTCCGCCTCGGCACCGCCTGGGGCGGCTGGTCCTGGTACCTGCGGCTGCCGGTGGCGCTCGGCGCGCCGTGGGCCGGCATCGTGCGGATGGAGTGCTCGGCGGAGCTGCCACCGGAGGAGGCGATTGCGCTGGCCGACCTGTCGCTGGTGACGCTGCCCCGGTTCGCCTCCTCGCCGTACAAGGATCCGCGCGCCCCGCAGAACCTGGTGCCGATCGCCGGGCTGGAGCGGCGGCTGCGCGGGCTGCTCGGCGACGCCCGGCTGCTGCACCGGGCGCTGACCATGGCCACCCGGGCCGGCGTGGCGGGCCGCTGATGGGTCGCCGCCGTGGCGACGACCGGGTCGTCGCGCCGGTCGACACCGGCGAGGCCGAGCTGGTGCCGGACCCGGACCGCCCCCGCTCGTGGACCTTGCTGCTCGACGGCGCCCCGCAGTCGCACGTGGACCTGGCCGACCCGACCCACCTGGAGTTCGAGTACGTCCGCCGGATCGGCGCGGCGCTCGACCTGCTCGCCCCGGCCGGCGCGCCGCTGCGGGTGCTGCACCTGGGCGGCGGCGCGCTGACCCTGCCCCGCTACCTGCAGGCCACCCGCCCCGGCTCCACCCAGCGGGTGTCCGAGGTGGACGGCGCGCTCGTCGAGCTGGTGCGGCGGGCGCTGCCCTGGCCCGCCGACCCCCGGCTGAAGGTGCGCATCGCCGACGCCCGCGCGACCCTCGCGTCCACCCGGGACGCTGCGTACGACGTGGTGGTCGCCGACGTCTTCGCCGGCGCGCGTACCCCGGCGCACCTCACCTCGGTCGAGTACGCCGCCGAGGTGGCCCGGGTGCTGGCCCCGTCCGGCTGGTACCTGGCCAATCTCGCCGACGGTCCACCACTGCGGCACGCCCGGGCCCAGGTGGCCACGGTCCGCACGGTGCTGCCCCGGGCCTGCCTGGTCGGCGACGCGGCGGTGCTGCGCGGGCGCCGCTACGGCAACCTGGTGCTGGTCGCGGGCCGGGTCGAGCCGCCGGTGCCGGAGCTGACCCGGCGCGCCGCCGGGGACTGGTTCCCCGGGCGGGTGGTGGCCGGCGCGGAACTCGACCGGTTCGCCGGGGGCGCGCCGGTGGTGCGCGACGCCGACGCGACCGACTCCACCCCGCCGCCGCCAGGAATTTTTTCGGTACGTCGTTGATCCGCCGGGCCGACCCGCACGTATCACGGGGCGGCCCTCCCCGTGGGCCGGCTGATGTCGATGGGACACCAGGAGGTCTGCATGCACGCGGTCGCGGCCGGCTTGCACGGCGAGATGGCCAGGCCAGGGTGGATGTTCGCCCGGGCCCAGCCCCAGTCCCGTGCCTCGAGGTCGGGCCGGGGGGTCGACGCGGGCCCCACCGATCGCCAGAATGGCCCGGTGACGCCGCGACCGGCGCCCGGACGCCACCAGGCGGCGTCCCCCGAGGCCAGCCATTCCGACCAGCTCGTCCGCCTGCTCTACGCCGAGCACGCCGGGCCGCTGCTGATGTTCGTGATGCGGCTGACCGGCGGTGACCGGCAGCGCGCCGAGGACATCGTGCAGGAGACCCTGCTGCGGGCCTGGCGCAACGCGCACCGCCTCGGCGTGCAGGGCCAGGGTTCGCTTCGGCCCTGGCTGGTGACCGTGGCCCGGAGGATCGCCATCGACGAGCACCGCAGTGAGCAGGCCCGGCCGGCGGAGACGTACGACCGGGACCTGACCGCGTTCGCCGAGGCGGACAGCACCGACCGGGTGCTGCGCACCATGACCGTGGCCGACGCGCTGCGTACGCTGAGTCAGTCGCACCGGGAGATCCTGGTGGCCACGTACTTCCGGGGCCGCACGGTGCCGGAGGCGGCCGAGGAGCTGGGCCTTCCGCTCGGCACCGCCAAGTCGCGGGTCTACTACGCGCTGCGCGCGCTGCGCACGGCTCTGCAGGAGAGGGGGGTGACGGAATGAGCCGGGCAGACCACATGGACGTTGCCGCGTACGCGCTCGGCGTGCTGGACGAGCAGGACACCGAACGGTTCGAGGAGCACCTCGCCACGTGCTGGGCCTGCGCCGCGGAGCTGGAGACGATGGTCCCGGTGGTGGGGCTGCTCTCCGACATCGACGGCGAGACGATGATGGCGATGGAGCACACCGCCACCGACCCGGCGCTGCTGGACCGTACCCTCGTCGCGGTCCGCACCCACCGGCGGCGCGCCCAGTTCCGGCGGGTCTTCGCCACCGCCGCCGCGGTGGTGGCGGTCGGCGCGCTGAGCGGCCTGGGGGTGGCCGTCCTCGACGGCAACGGCGGCGGCGACCAGGTGATCGCCGAGCCGACGGTGACCGCGACGGTGGACGGGCCGGCGAGCCCGCAGCCGACCCGCTCCGGGCCGGCGGTCGGCGGCAACGAGATCGAGGGCGAGCAGCACGACGCCACCGACGACAGCTCCGGGGTCAAGGCCACCATGTGGCTGGCCCGCAAGGAGTACGGCACCTGGATCGGGTTCAACCTGACCCGGCTGCCCGGTCCGCGCACCTGCCGGCTGGTGGTGGTCCGCAAGAACTCCACCACCGAGGTGGTCTCCACCTGGTCGGTGCCGGGCACCGGCTACGGCACCAACCTCAACCCGCAGGACCTCCAGCTGGAGGCGTCCACCTCGGCGCCGCCCGGCGACATCGCCAAGGTCCAGGTGCAGTCGGTCGACGCGAACGGGGTGGCCAGCCCGCTGGTGACCGTCGTTCCCTGACCGGCGAACTCCCGAACGGCGCCGGCCCGCGTGGGCCGGCGCCGTTTCGGCTTTGCCGCGGCGACGCCGACGTGCCTGCACACGTACGCGGGCCCGGAACGGTTCAACGGGCTTGAGTGAAATTGCCCACTGTCAATCGTTCAACCTTGACAGTGGACCCTCCGTACTACTCGGTGAACTGCCAAGAATGAGGAGGGCACGTGGCACAGATGAAGCGAACCGTCATCGTCGCGAGCGCGATGGTCGCACTTACGGCCTGCGCTCCCGCGGGTTACGACGGGGCGAACTCCAGCGCTGCCGAGCCGGTCGCCGTCGCCGCGGCCGAGCCCACCGCGGCGGTCGAACCGGAGGCCTCCGCCTCCGCCGAAGCGCCCGCCGCCGAGCAGGCGCCGCCCCCCGCCGACGTGCGCCTGACCGACGAGCTGGTCGGCAAGAAGGTCGCCCGGATGGGCAACGTGGTCACCGACCAGGACGGCTGGATCCTCTACCGCTTCGACAAGGACTCCGACGATCCGCCGTCGTCGAACTGCGTGGACAAGTGCGCCCAGGTGTGGCCGCCCGCGCTGACCGACGGCAACCCGCAGCTGGAAGGCGTCTCCGACGACAAGGTCGGCACCGTCACCCGCCAGGACGGCACCCGGCAGATCACCATCGGCGGCTGGCCGGTCTACCGCTACATCGGTGACAAGAAGCCGGGCCAGTGGAAGGGCCAGGGCGTCGGCGGCACCTGGTTCGTGGTGGACCCGAACGGCAAGAAGAACCTGACCTGCCTGCCGACCGGCACCCCGAAGGCGGTCGCCCCGCCGGCGGCCGGTGACTCGGGCGGCGCGGACGCGGGCGGCTCCGGCTACTCGTACTGATCTCTCGCCGCCACTCGTGGACACGGTGGCCGGTCGCAGCCGGGGAGGGCGCGGCCGGCCATCGTCACAGGTACGGGACGCCGGCGCACCGGCAGCGTCGCGCGTCCGGAGTCGTGGCGCCGGTCCGCCGGGGCCGGCGCCACGATGTCGTACCGGTCAGCGGTTCTCCCACGGGCTGGGCACCGGGAAGTACGTGTCCAGGAAGGGCACCAGCATGGCCACCTGCGCGGCCAGGTCCTCCTCGGTGGAGAAGGCGTCGTTCAGGCAGAAGACGTGGCGGTCCCGGCGGGCGAGCAGATGTGCCAGCCGCGCGGGCGTGTCGGGGTCGGACAACTCGGCGATGGTGTAGCGCAGCTCCCCCGGCACCCCCCGGCCGGTGTGGAACGCGTAGTAGTGGTGCAGCGACGAGGCGATCGAGATGTCCGCCATGCTGCGGAAACGGTTGCCGGCGGTGACCCGGTGCGCGGCCGGGAAGGTCTCCTCGATCTCGTACAGCACGCTGCGTCGCAGCGCGTGGGGCATGTGCTTCATCTTCCGGGTGAGCACGGTGCCGAAGCGCTCGGCGATCAGGGCCCGGTTGTTCTTGCCCGCCGCCGAGGAGGGAATGTCCTCCGCGGTCGGGGCGCCCGGCGGCACCAGGGCCGGCGACGGGAAGAACCGGGAGATGCCGTTGGCCAGGAAGAAGTCGCGGGGCAGCACCTCGCTGCCGAAGAAGACGTCGTCGTTCAGGTAGAGGAAGTGCTCGGAGAGCCCGTCGATGTGGTGCAGTTGGCTCTCGATGGCGTGCGAGTTGTAGGTCGGTAGCACGGACGGGTCGGCGAAGATCTCCCGGTGGCTGACCACCCGGATCCCCGGCGCCGACCGGTCCAACCACTCCGGCACCTGGTCGTCGGTCACCAGGTAGACCTGGCGTACCCAGGGCGCGAACTGGTGCAGCGACCGCAGCGAGTAGCGCAGTTCGTCGCGGCTGAGGAAGCGAGCCGCGCTCGCCGCCTCGGCGTGGTACGGGACGCCGGCGATCGCGGCGCGGCGGCGCAGCCACTCCGGGTCCGCACCGTCCACCCAGGTGTAGACGACGTCGACCGGAAAGGCGACGTCTTCGGGCTGCCGGCCGGCGAACTCGTGCCGGGTTCGCGCCGTCGTCGGGACGGTCGGCGGCACCAGGCCGGTGAAGAGCGACTCCGAGGTCAGCACCGGCGGCGCCGACACCTGGACCCGCTCGGCCACCGGGTTCGGGCGGGGAGCGACGAGCTCGTCGCCCTGCCTGGTCCAGAACTCGACCTCGCACCCGTACGCCTGGCCGAGCACGAGCCGGTGCCGGGGGTCGGTGCGGTACCAGGTGAGCCGGACGACCGGAGCGTCTGCCAGGCGTTCCCAGGTACGCGGCTCGAAGCCGGCCGCCGGAGGTCGCTCCGCGTGGGTCCGCGGCACGGTCACATAGCCGGGAACCCGGGTGCAGGCGGCGGCGAGTGCGGCGTACACCCGTTCCCGGTCCGCGTCGTCGACGCCGACCACCGATGCGACGTCCGCTCTGCCGCGCACTCGGAAGTGGTCCACGCCGGCCTCGTGGAGTGCCGCCGTGACCGCGGTGAGGTTCCCCTCCCGGGCGCGCAGCGGGGTGAGGGCGGCGTCGACCTGGGCGATGCGGGGTGCGCGGTCGGCGGTGACGACCACCCGGTCGCCTTCGGCCAGCAACTGCGGCTGCCGCCTCGCGATCCGCTCGCCCCGGCGTCCGGGGGCCGCGCCCTTGCCCGACGCCCGGGCGACCCACTGCTTCAACTGGTGCCGGGCCTGCGGACTCACCTTGGTCGCGATGGCGCGGCGCGTCTGCGGGCTCAGGACCCGGCGGTACACGTCGACGAGCCCCGACGGCTCCGCGAGCGCCGGCGGGGTCTCGGACGGCCTCGGCCCGGGCTCGGTCACGGCTGTCCTCCTAGTCCGCCCGCCCCGGCCGCCGACCGCCGTACGGGGACGTGTCGCCGGATCACTGCTGGGGCCCGGGCAGCGCGGCGATGGCGTCGGCGACGCGCTGGCAGTTGTTCCGATCCTGGACAGCGAAGAAATCGGCCGCCCGGCGCGAGTACTCCTCCTCGCGGACGCACCCGTTCTCCAGATAGCTGACGATCGCGTCCACGGTCTCCTCCGCGGTCTCGCAGACCGGGCCGAACCCGTCCTCCCGGGCCTCGAAGTAGCCCTTCTTGTAACCGCCGACGGTGAAGAACTCCTCCTCGTCGAACTGCGCGTAGATCAGCGGGGTGCCGAGGTAGGCGACGTCGAAGGCGGTGGATGAGTAGTCCGTGATGAACAGGTCGCACTGGCGCAGCGCGTCCTGCACCGTGCGGGTCGTCTGGTCCGCCATGGCGAAGCAGTCGTCGGCCGGGACGACATCGGTCAGCAGCGAGCGCATCTCGTAGTGCGGGAGGAACTCCAGCACGTAGCCGTGCCGGCGCAGCGCCTGCCGCAGCCGCTCGCTGCCGAACAGCTCGGCGATGAAGACCTGGTAGGCCGATCCGTCGAAGGCGACCCGAGGTCGGGCGGAGCTGTTGTACGACGGGGTCACCAGGTACGTGCGCCAGGTGGGCATGAACAGGATCCTCCGCCTGCCCCGGTCCGGCACCAGCGCGTCGAACCGGGGCATGCCCGTGGTCTTCACCATGTCCCCGTAGTCGAGTTCCTTCGCCACGTACTCGGCCTCCCGGTGCGCCGAGGCCACGAAGAGGTCGAACGAACCCCTGCCCCGGTGCAGGCCGGCGCTCACGTCCTTCTCGGTCACGCCGTGCTGGAGGAAGACCCGGGACGAGGCGATCCGCCAGTTCAGGTGCTTCAGGAACGGCGACCGCTCCCACCGCTCCGGCAACATGTAGGCGTCGATGTCATACGAGTTGATCAGCTTGGTGGCGTGCAGCATCAGGAACTTGTGCCGGAAGGAGCCGTGGGTGACGACGTTGCCGAGCCCGCGCAGCCGCTGACGGTCAGCGCTCTCCTTCGCCAGCAGGTAGTAGACGTTCCGCCTGCGCTCCACCTCGCGGAGGTGCCGGAACAGGTGCGAGGAGTTGTCCTGCGCCGTGTCCCTGCGCTCGCCGATCAGCCATACGTCGCGCCGGCTCATCAGCGGAGCCGTGAGCAGGCGGAGCAGGCGCTGCTTCCAGAAGGGGGCCCGCGAGGCGATGTGCCGCAGGTCCTTGCGCACCATGAGTCGCTGCCACCGCCGCCGCCCCGCGGTCCCGGCCCCCCGCTGCACCAGCAGCGCCGCGTTCTCCCGTCCGGTGAAGGTGGGCAGGATCCGGGTGTCGCCTGCCACCTTCGTCGTGGCGTCCCGCAGGAAGGCGGCGGAGATCAGGCACTGCCGGGAGGCCTGGCCGGTCTCGGTCAGGAACACCAGCCGGAGGTTGTGCTGCCCCCTGCGGAGCTTGTCCACCGGGAGCTCGGCCGTGAAGCCGCTCCACTCCCGGTTGTCGTCACCCGCCTTGAGGTCGGCCCGCCTCTCGACGGTGACCGGCGCGGTGAGGTTGCTGCCCCGCACCCGCAGCCCGAGCGGCGTGGCCATCGGGGCCCGCATCGGCAGCCCGTTGATCACCATGTGCCCGGACACCTTGAGCGTGTCCCCCGAGGGCGAGAGAAGCACCTGCTCCAGCCGCGCCCCCACGGCGGTCACCTTGGTCAGCGGCAGCAACGCCGGTGTGACCGGGTAGTCGAGGTGCAGGTCACCGCCGCATGCGACGACACCTCGCAACCGCTCCCAGGGCCGGGCGAACAGCTCGAAGTCGTACGACTTGAAGGCCAGGTACGCCACCCGGTGCCGGGTGTCCAGCGTCCAACGCGCGATGAAGGACGGGTCGATGTCGTGGTAGATCCGACTGCACCGGTCGAAGATCTTCCACAGGTCGGCGTCCTCGAAGAGGTCGTGCGCGCGCATGGCGAAGCCCTGGTAGCTGCGAACGAGGAAGCGTTCGAGCACCTCGCGGCGGAACACGTCCAGCTCGGAACGAAGCTCCGCGAGGGTCTCGCAGAGTTCCAGGTGGTCCCAGAAGTTCTGTTCCCGGACGAACAGGTTGTCCATGATGGAGCTGCTGACCGCCCGCTTGCGGTACTTGTAGACCACCTCGTCGACCAGTGCGATGCGCTCCGCCTTGAGCAGCATGGGGATGGCCAGGAAGGCGTCCTCGAAGTGGACCCCCTCACGGAACCGCAGGCCGTGCGCCCGGAGCTGGGCAAGGTCGTAGAGCTTGTGGCACGGGCCGGCGTCGAAGATCAGGTCGGGCGCGTCGACCACCGTCTCCAGCAGGCGGTCGCCCTTGCCGAAGGGCTTCTTCCAGAGGAAGGGGGTGGGCTTGGGGAACGTGTCCATGTCGCCGACGGCCATGCTCGCCTTGTGCGCCACGATCGCGTTGAGCAGCACCTCGATGGCACGCGGCGGCAGGATGTCGTCGGAGTCGACGAACGCGACGTACGGCGTGTCCGCCATGTCCAGCGCCAGGTTCCGGGCCGCGCCCGGCCCGCTGTTCTCCTGCTGGATCGCGGTCACGTTCGGGTGCTCCGCAGCGAACTGCTTCGCCAGCAGCACGGAGGCGTCGGTGCTGCCGTCGTCGACCAGGATTACGCTGCACCGCTCGAACACGGTCTGCGCCGCGATCGATTCGAGCGTCTCGGGCAGGTAGTCCTCGACGTTGTAGACCGGGACGATGATCGTGACCTGGGGGGCAGGGCCTACCACACTGGGCTCCACTGGGGTTCTTAGAGATGTTTGACAAGCTGGTCGAAGCGTGTGCGACGGGAATCAGGTTCAGGAATCCGGCCGCTCGGCGGGGTACGTCCCCCACCAGCCGGGCGACGCAATGTCCTCCTGCGCCTCGCGGGTGGCGGCGATGCGCATCGAGGGCAGCGTGGGCGCGTCCAGTCGCGGACCGACCCGCAGCGGGCGCGCGGCATGGGCGTCCACCTGCCGGCCGAGGGCGGGCGTGGTCGGGGCATCCACCTGCCGGCCGTACCGATCCGCGCCGCGCGACTGCCGCCACAGCGCGCTGGCGCCCAGCTTCCGCCGCTCGGCGACCACGTCGTCGGGCAGCTCGAACGGGGCGGGGAACGGCAGGTAGCGGGACAGGAAGTCGACCAGCATCCGCTCCTGCTCGGCGAAGGCCTCCGAATCCGAGTCGGTGTCGTTGAGGCAGAACACGTCACGGTGCCGACGGTTCAGCAGCTCGGCGAGGCGGGCGGGGGTCGAGGGGTGACCGAGGTCCGCGTACTCGTACTCGATGTCGCCCGGCACCGCCTGCGCGGTCAGGTACGCCCAGTACTGGTGCAGGGAGGACGGAATCGACAGGTCGCCGTGGTGGCGGAACTGGTGCCGGGCCGTCTCGGTCACGTCCGCGTGCAGCATCTGCTCGATCTGGTGCATGATGCTGCGCCGCAGGGCGAACGGAGTGTGCTTCATCTTCTGCGTGATGGTGACGCCGAAGAGCCGCTGGATGTGCCGGCGATTGTTCTTGCCGGCCGCGTTCACCGGCAGGTCGGCGGCCCTCGCGTCGCCCAGCCCGAACTGCGCCGGGGAGAGGAAGAACTTCGCGATCCCGTTGGCGTGGAAGAAGTGGGTCGGCAGCAGCGGCCGGCCGAGGAAGACGTCGTCGTTGAGGTAGAGGAAGTGTTCCGCCAGGCCCTCGACGCGGTGCAGCCGAGACTCGATGGCGTGCGAGTTGAACGACGACCGGCCGCCGAGATCGGCGAAGAGTTCGGCGTGCGTGACGACGGTGATCATCGGGTGGGTCGGGTCGAGCCAGCTCGGCAGCTGGCTGTCGGTGACCAGGAAGATCCGTCGCAGCCAGGGCGCGAAGGCGTGCAGCGACCGCATGGAATACCGCAGTTCGTCCCGGTTGTGGTAGCGCGACGAGTTCGCCGCCACCGCGTGCCGCGGCGCGTCGGGAGCACTGAGCGCGGCCATCTTGCGCTTGAGCCAGTCCGGATCCGAGCCGTCCACCCAGGTGTAGACGGCGTCGATCGGGAAGCCCACCCGGTCCGGGGCGCGGACGGTGAGATCGCGGCGGGTGCCGTAGGTGTTGTCGTCCGCCTCAGGAACGAAGTGGCTGAGCAGAGCCGCGGCCACGCGTACCGGCTCGGCCCGGGCCGGCGCCTCGTCGATCACCGCGTTGTGCCGGGGTGCCCGGACGACGTCACCCACCCGGGTCCAGAACTCGATCTCGCAGGCGAACTGGGCCCCCAGGACCACGCCAGCCCGGGCGTCGGTCACCGGGAACCACACCTGGATCACCTCGGCCGGGGCGAGGTCCGGCTGGTTCCGCCCGGGCTGCACCTCGACAGTGCGCACGTGCGCGCCCGACAACTCCGGTGCGGACCGGACCAGGCGACGCACGGCGTCCCGCTGGCTGACCAGGATGGCCACGGAGCTACGCAGGTAGTCGTCGTTGCGCAGGCAGTGGTATTCGATCCCGGCCGACTCCAGCGTGGACGTGACGGCCACCAGGTTGCGGTGCCACATCTCCAGCGGTGTCGCCGCGGCGACCACCTCCGCTTCGGTGCGGACGCCGCCGTCGGCGACGGTCACCCGAGCGCCGACCGGGTGCACCGTGTCACCGCCGCGCGGGCGGGTGAAGGTGCGCACGAGGCGGAGCCGCCGGTTGGCGGGAAGCAGGTCGAGCAGCCGGCGCCGAGCGGCGGGCGGCAGGAGGCGGTAGACGCGCAGGGCGATCATGCTGCTGGCCGTTCCGATCGGACGGCCACCTCGTCGGTGACCATCGTCAGTGCTGGTGGTGGCGGGACGAAACGCCGCGCACGACCTGCCCCGGCCGAACAACCGCACGAGCAGTCATCACCGCATGCCTCCCTGCAGAGCCCCCGTTGCGCTGCCGGACGGTCGGACGGGGATGGGCGGTGAGCCGTCTCCCGGTCAGGTGTGACCCTCGCGATCCGTACCGGCGGCCGTCTCCCGAGGCGGGTCTCCGGCCAGCGCAGATGGCACGTTAGCAGCGAGTTCACCGGCGAGAAACCAACGAATCGGCGGAGGGGGGCCGAACGACATGCTCGCATGTTGGAGATATATGGATTTGTAGCACTTGCCGGAAAAATCCTGGCCGTTCAGGTGGTGGATCCGCACCGGGACGGGCAGGCGGAAACTGTCCGCTGAGCTCTCCCGCCGGACCGTCGGCCCGTACCTCTTCCGCCTGCCGACGACCCGAGGTGGCAGAGTGGGCTGGTGACCTGGACCGAGCCCGCCGCGCGCCGGGCGCTGCGCCCGCCCGCCGACTACCGGCTGGCCGCCTCCGTCCGGTCGCTCACCTTCAGCCCGTACGACCCGTGCGCGCGGATCGCCGCCGGCACCTTCTGGTACGCCACCCGCACTCCGGCCGGGCCGGCCACCCTCGCGCTGCGCTCCGGCGGCGGGGATCTGCTGGCCGAGGGGTACGGCCCCGGGGCCGACTGGGTGGTCGAGCGCGCCGACGCGATCGCCGGGCTGCGCGACGACCTCACCGGGTTCGCCGAACTGGCCGCCGCGCACCCGCTGGTGGCCCGGCTGGCCGCCCAGCACCGGGGGCGGCGGATGCCCGCCACCGGCCAGGTCTTCCCCCGGCTGCTGCGGGCGATCTTCGAGCAGAAGGTGACCGGCAAGGAGGCGTACCGGGCGTACGCGGCGACCGTTCGGCACTTCGGCGAGCCGGCGCCGGGGCCGATGCAGCCGCTGCTGCTGCCGCCCGGGCCGGAGGTGGTGGCCGCCGCGCCGTACTGGGTCTTCCACCCGTTCGGGGTGGAGCAGCGCCGGGCCGACACGCTGCGCCGGGCCGCCGCCGTCGCCGACCGGCTGGAACGCTGCGCGGACAGCACCGAGGCCACCCGGCGGCTGACCGCGATCGCGGGCATCGGCCCGTGGACCGCCGCCGAGGTGGTCCGGATCGCGTACGGCGACCCGGACGCGGTCAGCGTCGGCGACTACCACGTGCCGAACACGGTCGCCTGGGCGCTGGCCGGTGAGGCGCGCGGCGACGACGCCCGCATGCTGGCCCTGCTGGAGCCGTTCCGGGGGCACCGGGGGCGGGTCTGCGGGCTGCTGGAGGCAGCCGGGATCCAGGCGCCGAAGTTCGGGCCGCGCGCGCCGATCCGCTCCTTCGCCCGCTTCTGACTCCGCCGGGCCGTCGCCGGCCCTTGAGCGTTCGCCCGCCCGGCCGTGGCGGCCGGCGTCAGCGCCGGGCGCAGAGGCGGCGCAGGGTGCGGGCGAGCCAGTGCGCGTACCCGTGCTGGACGACGCGGCCGGCGGGCCCGGCGGCGCGCATGAACCAGCGGTCCGGCCGGCTGAACGCGGTCACCTCGAACCAGACCGCGCCGGCGTCGTCGCGGGTGACCAGGAAGGCCTCCTCGCCGCGCGCCGGGTGCCCGGACAGGGTGCCGTAGCCGAATCCGGCGCTGCGCTCGTCGTCGCAGACCCAGACCACCTCGCACGGGCCCCAGACCCGCAGCGGCCCCACCCCCAGGCCGGTGGTGACCCGGACGCCCGGGGTGGCGCGCGGCGCGTCGGTGCGCATCCGGAAGCCGGCTGTGCGGTGCAGCCGCCAGGTCAGCACCGCCTCGGCGGCGACGGCGTAGCACTCCTCGGGCAGCCGGTACCGGTGGCGCACGTGGTTCCAGCCGGCCGGCAGCCGCCCGTGCCGGGTCGCCCCGACCTCCTGGTACGTCAGCTCGGACATTCGTCCAGCCTAGGGTCGGCCGCCGGGGGTCAGGCGGCTTCGCGGAGGTCGGCCAGGTCGAGCGGGGTACGCCGGCGCAGCAGTTCCTCCAGCTCGGTCACGGTGCCGACCTCGCCGAGCACGTCCTTGCCGCCGCCGAACTCGGCCGGGTAGCGGCGGACCAGCCGATAGCGCTGCCGGCCCCGGATCAGCTCCACGCTGACCCGCCACCGCCCGCAGCAGCAGCACACCCACTCCACCCGGCGACGGTAGCTCTGAGCTGCGCAAACGTGATTCGTACGGGAGGGACGGACGGGACGGACTCCGGACACGCCGCACCGCCACCGCCGGTGATCTGCCTCACGACTGTCGGCACCGTCTGATTGACTGGTCGCCGTGGACCTGCCGATCAATCCGCCGGTGGAACCGATGCTGGCCAAGAGCGTGGCGAAACTGCCTACCGAGCCCGGTCTGACGTACGAGCCGAAGTGGGACGGTTTCCGGTGCATCGTGTTCCGCGACGGCGACGAGGTCGAGCTGGCCAGCCGGGGCGGCAAGCTGATGACGCGATACTTCCCCGAGGTGGTCGAACAGGCCCGCCGGCAGCTGCCCGAGCGGTGCGCCGTCGACGGTGAGCTGATCGTGATCCGCCGGGACGGCCCGGGCGGCCAGCCCCGGCTCGACTTCGAGCTGCTCGCCCAGCGCATCCACCCGGCCGCCTCCCGGGTGAAGCTGCTGGCCGAGACGACCCCGGCCGACTTCGTCGCCTTCGACCTGCTCGCCCTCGGCGACGAGCTGCTGCTCGACGAGCCGTACCCGACCCGCCGGGCCCGGCTGGAGCAGGCGCTGGCCGGCGTCCGCCCGCCGGTGCACGTCACCCAGGTGACCACCGACCCGGAGACGGCCCGCCGCTGGTTCGACGTCTTCGAGGGCGCCGGGCTGGACGGGTTGATCGTCAAGCCGGCGGAGCTGCCGTACGAGCCGGGCAAGCGGTCGATGTTCAAGGTCAAGCACGCCCGGACGGCCGACGTGGTGGTGGCCGGCTTCCGCTGGCACAAGTCCGGCCCGGTGGTCGGGTCGCTCCTGCTCGGCCTCTACGACGACGCCGGGGTGCTGCACCATGTCGGGGTGAGCGCCTCGTTCACCATGGCCCGGCGCGCGGAGCTGCTGGAGGAGCTGGCCCCCTACCGGGACATCGGCGACGAGCACCCGTGGGTGCACGGCGACCACGAGCGTGGCCAGCGCATCCCGGGCGGGGTGAGCCGCTGGACCGGCACCAAGAACCTCGAATGGGAGCCGCTGCGCCCCGAGCTGGTGGTCGAGGTGGGCTACGACGCGATGGAGGGCGACCGGTTCCGGCACACCGCCCGGTTCGTCCGCTGGCGACCCGACCGCGACCCCCGGTCCTGCCGCTACGAGCAGCTCGACCGGCCGGTCCGCTTCGACGTGGACCAGGTCCTGCGCGGCGACCCGACGGCCACCGTGGAGCCGGCCGCCGTCGGCCCCGCGTAGCCTGGCCGTCGACACGATCATGGAGGCTCGCTGGTGATCCGCACTCCCCACCTCGTCCGCCGGGTCCGGCTCACCCTCGCCGGGCTCACTGCGGCGGCGCTGCTCGCCGCCGGGTGCACGCTGCCCGCCCTCGCGCCGCGCACCGAGACGCAGGGCGGGGCCGCGGCACCGGGCAGCACCCCGACCTGGCGGGACTGCCCGGACGTCGCGGAGGACCTGGTGGGACGCGGCGCGCCGGGGATGCGGTACGAGTGCGCGAAGATCGCCGTACCGCGCAACTGGGGCACCGGCGGCGGCGCGACCGCCGGCCCGGGCGGCGGGGAGACCTTCGAGATCTCGCTGCTGCGGGCCCGCTCGTCGAAGCAGCGGAACCGGATCGGTTCCCTCGTGATCAACCCGGGCGGGCCGGGCGGGTCCGGCGTGGACACCGCCGTCTACCTCTCCTTCGGGGAGGCGTTCGGCGGGCTGCCCGCCTCGATCACCGACCGGTTCGACATCGTCGGGTTCGACCCGCGCGGGGTGGCCCGGTCCAGCCCGGTCAAGTGCATCTCCGACGCCGACCTGGACACCAGCTTCGGCTTCGACCCCGACCCGGCCAGCCAGGAGCTGTTCGACGACTACGTCGCGCTGAACCGGAAGATCGGCACCGGCTGCGGCGACAAGTACGGCGACCAGTTGCCGCTCTACGGCACCGAGCAGGCCGCCCGGGACGTGGACGCGGTACGCGCGGCGGTCGGCGACGAGAAGCTGACCTACCTGGGCTACTCGTACGGCACCCTGCTCGGCGCCACGTACGCCCAGCTCTACCCGCAGCGGGTGCGCGCGCTGGTGCTCGACGGCGCGGTCGACCCGCAGCAGAAGCTGATGGCCGGCTCGGAGAGCCAGGCCAAGGGGTTCGAGCGGGCGTTCGGCAACTTCACCCGCTGGTGCGCGGCCAACGCCGGCCGCTGCCCGATCGCCCCGGACGCCCGGGCGGCGGTGACCGCCGCGATCGACAAGGCGAAGGTCTCGCCGGTGCGCGGCGCCGGCGGCCGCGAGGCCACCTCGGGCTGGGTCTTCTACGCGGTCATCTCCTCGCTCTACACCGAGTCGGGCTGGGAGGAGCTGGGCCGGGCGATCGACAAGCTGGAGGGCGGCGATCCGGCCGACGTGTTCCGGCTCGCCGACCAGTACGCCGGCCGGGAGGAGGACGGGCACTACTCGAACCTCTTCGACGCCAACCTGACCATCAACTGCGCGGACGAGACGGAGAAGCCGAGCCTGGCGCAGATCCGGCAGTTGCAGTCGCAGTGGCGGCAGAAGTACCCGCTGTTCGGGCCGGCCCTGGCGGTCGGAATGCTGGGCTGCGCCCAGTGGCCGGGGCAGCGGGATCCGTACCCGACCGGCAAGGCCGTCGGCGCGCCGCCGATCCTGGTGGTCGGCACCACCGGCGACCCGGCCACCCCGTACGAGCAGACTCCGCGGCTGGCCTCGATGCTGGGCGTGGGGCGGGTGCTGACCTGGGAGGGTGAGGGGCACACCGCCTACCCGCAGACGACCTGCGTCACGAACGCGGTGGACGCTTACCTGATTTCTTTGACCGTTCCCAGAGAGGGACTCCGCTGTCCGGCGCGTTGAGCGGCTGACGCCGCTCCGGCTCGGGCAGGTCGATGTCGTGCCGCGCGGCCAGCTCCTCCAGCAGCGCCCGCATCCGGCGGACGTCGTGCTTCAGCTCCTCCTGCTCGTCGTGCTCGAAGGCGTCGTCGTCGACGATGAGCCGGCTGGCGAAGTGCGCGGTGATCAGCGGGATGACCAGCAGCACCATCGTCGAGATGAGCAGCGCGGCGAGGAAGCGCCCCGCCCAGGTGGTCGGCGAGATGTCGCCGTACCCGACGGTGGAGGCGGTGACCACCGCCCACCAGACCGCGTCGGCAGCGCTGGCGTCCTCCACCTGGCCGTAGATGACGCCGGCCACCACGATCATCAGCAGGTACGAGATGATCAGGGTGCGCGGCGAGTTCGCGAACCAGACCAGTCCCCGGTAGATCCACCGGAAGGGCAGCAGCAGGGGCTCCATGCCGCACCATGCTGCCCGCTCCGGGCAACCCACGCCCGCACATCGTCGAGTGTCGCTGTGGCAGGCTGCGGCCATGACCGATGTGATCTTCCGGGAGGCGGTCCGGGCGGACCTGCCCGCCGTCATCGCCCTGCTCGCCGACGACGTGCTCGGCAAGGCGCGGGACTTCACCGAGGTCGACGAGGCGTACGAGCGGGCCTTCGCCGACATCACCGCGGACCCGCGCAACCACCTGATCGTCGCCGACGAGGCGGGCGAGCTGGTCGGCTGCATGCAGATCACGTACATCCCGGGGCTGGGCCGACACGGCGCCGAGCGCTCCCTGATCGAGTCGGTACGGGTCCGCTCCGACCTGCGCGGGCGGGGGTTGGGCCGGCGGATGATGGAGTGGGCCGTCGACCAGGCCCGGCAGCGGGGCTGCGCCCTGGTCCAGCTCACCACCGACAAGACCCGCGCCGACGCCCACCGCTTCTACCGCAGCCTGGGCTTCATCGCCAGCCACGAAGGCATGAAACTCCCCCTCTGACCCCCGCTCCCCCGCCTCGGTGATCAAGAGGTTTGCGTCAGAATCCGCCCTTACGTCGACGCAAACTTCTTGATCACCGGGGTGAGTGCGGGCCGGTGAGGCCTGCGGACGCTCGTCCGGCGGGTGATTCGTTTACGTCATCAGGTCGATAGCGTCCGCCGACGGGGTGCTGGTCGTCCCACCCTCCACAGCGGCCGGCGCACACCGAGCCGGAGCACGGCCGGGCGGTGGGCGGCCGGCCCAGCGGGGCGCGGGTCCGGTGGGGCGCGCCAGCCGAGCGGGGCGCGGAGGCGCGGTGGGGCGCGCCGGCCCGGCGGGGTGCGGAGGCGCGGTGGGGGTCAGGTGTCGACGAGGTGGCCGTCGCGCAGGGTGAGGGTGCGGTCGGCCAGCTCGATCAGGGCCGGGTCGTGCGTGGCGACCAGGGCCGTCATGCCCCGGGCGTGCACCACCGCGCGCAGCAGGTCCATGATCGAGCGCCCCGTCTCCGAGTCGAGCTGGCCGGTCGGCTCGTCGGCGATCAGCAGGGCCGGCTCGTTGGCCAGGGCCCGGGCCACCGCCACCCGCTGCTGCTGCCCGCCGGAGAGCTCGTACGGCCGCTGCGCGGCGTGCCCGCCCAGCCCGACCAGCTCCAGCAGCACGGCCACCCGCTCCTCCCGTTCCGCGGCCGGCACCCGGGCCAGCCGCAGCGGCACGCCGACGTTCTCCGCGGCGGAGAGGATCGGCACCAGCCCGAAGGTCTGGAACACGAAGCCCACCGTGCCCCGGCGCAGCCGCAGCAGCTCGGCCTCACCGGCGGCGGTCACGTCGTGCCCGGCCACCCGTACCCGGCCACTGTCCGGCCGGTCCAGCCCGCCGACCAGGTTCAGCAGGGTGGTCTTGCCGGCGCCCGAGCGACCCCGGACGGCCACCAGCTCACCCCGGCCGGCCGAGAAGGAGACGTCGCGCACCGCGTGCACGGCGTGCTCACCCCGGCCGAAGGTCCGGCTCACCCCCTCCACCCGGACCACCTCGTCGACGACGGCCGCGGCACCGGCCCGGCCGGCGGAAACCTGCTCGCTCATGCGTCACTCCCGTTCACATCCGGCGTGCGGTCGCCGGGGCGGACCTCGACGTGGTCCGGTTCGAGGTTGAGGCGGACCCGGTCGCGCAGCGCCAGCGCGTCGACGAAGGACGCCGGCAGCTGCATCCGGCCGGCCCGGTCGAGCACGGCGTACTCCTCGCTGACCAGCTCGGTGCTGCCGTCGGCGCCGATCCGCGCCGTCCGGCGTACCTCCGAGGCGGTCCGGCCGTCGCGGATCGCGACGGTCCGGCGGACCTGGGTGGCCACGGCCTGGTCGTGGGTGACCACCACGATCGTCACGCCCAACTCGGCGTTGATGGTGCGCAGCGCGGCGAAGACCTCCGCACCGGTGGCCTCGTCCAGTTCACCGGTCGGCTCGTCGGCGAAGAGCACCTCCGGGTCGTTCGCCACCGCCACCGCCACCGCGCAGCGCTGCTGCTCGCCGCCGCTGAGCTGGCCGGGACGCCGGTCGGCGCAGTAGCCCACCCCGACCAGGTCCAGCAGCTCCTCGGCCCGCCGCCGCCGGGCCCGCCCGCCGCCGGGCCGGCCGGCCAGCTTCATCGGCAGCTCGACGTTCTCCCGCGCGGTCAGGTACGGCAGCAGGTTCCGGCCGGTCTGCTGCCAGACGAAGCCGACCACGTCCCGCCGGTAGCTCAACCGGCGCCGGTTGGAGAGGGCGAGCAGGTCGTAGTCGGCGACCCGGGCGATCCCGGCGGTCGGGGTGTCCAGCCCGGACAGGATGTTGAGCAGCGTCGACTTACCGGAGCCGGACGCGCCGACGATCGCCACCAGCTCGCCCCGGTCGATGACCAGGTCGAGCCCCTGCAGGGCGACCACCTCCACCCCCTCGGTCTTGAAGATGCGGACCAGGCCGTCGCAGACGATGTGCCCGCGCAGGCGGTCCTGCCCGCCGGCCCGCTCGGCCGCGCGCTGCGCGGCCCGCCGCTGCAACGCGGCGAGATCCGGTACGGCGGACGTCTCGGCGGTAGCCGTCATCTCAGCTCTCCTCTCCGAGCCGGAGCACCTCGCCGAGGCGCATCCGACGGTTGTTCACGGCCTCGACCGCGACGGCGAAGGCCAGCGCCAGCAGGGCCAGCCCGAGCACCCCGACCACCAGGCCGGGTTCGAAACGCACCGTCACCGGCGCCCCGCCGGTGAACGCGGACAGCCCCAGCACCGGGTTCAGCAGCAGCGGCAGCAGGGCGCCCACCACGGCGCCGGTCAACACCGAGACCACCACCAGCGGGGCGAGCTCCACCAGCAGCAGGCCCCGCCACTGCCGGCGGGACAGCCCCATCGTGCGCAGCCGGGACAGCACCTGCGCCCGGCCGCGGGCGCCCGCGAGCACCGCGAACGCCAGCGCGAGCAGGCCCAGGACGCCGCCGCCGGCCGCGCCGGTGGCGAAGCCGAAGACGAGCAGCCCGTTGACCCCGCTGCCGCCCAGCCGCTCCCGCTCGGCCGCCCAGGTCGTCACCTGCGGGGGCAGCGGTCGCTTCCCGCCGGTCACCGCACCGCTGGTCTGGTAGCGGGTCTGCCCCTCCTCGGCGACCCGCCCCAGCGCCGCCGGGTCGACCGGGGCGTCCCCCGCGGCGAGCAGGAACCCGGTCGGCGCGAGCGGGTGCGGGGCGTTGGCGGGCAACCCCGGCCAGGGCAGCACCAGGAACCGTCCCGTCCCGCCCGGAATCAGCGGGAACTCCTCCGCCGTGCCGGCGATCCGGAACGGCAGCCGGTTGCCCTGCACGTCCACCCAGCCGGGCCGGCGGCCCGCGCCGTCGGCGAGCCCCGCGTCGGCGAGGGCGGCGGCGAAGTCCGGCGACACCAGCGCGGGCAGCGCCGTCGCGGCGTCCCCGCCGGCCCGCAGCGCGGCGGGCACCGCCGGGTCGAGCCCGGAGCGCCGGGCCACCTCCGCGAAACCGGCGGGCTCCACCAGCAGCACGTACGCCTCGCCGGCCCCGCCGGGGCTGCCGTCGGCGTCGGCGTAGAGCCGCTGTCCGGGGGTGGCCAGCACGGGGGTGACCGCCCTGATCCCGGGCAGCCCGGCCAGCTCGGTCGCCGTGTCCGGGGCGAACCGGTCGCCGCTGACCAGCGCGTCGGCCGGCACCGTCCGGGTCGCCGCCCGGTCCCGCCCGTCCTCGATACCGACGGCGACCACCCCGCAGAAAGCCGCCGTGGCGATCGCCAGCACGACCACCACCAGCGGCGCGGCCACTCCGACCCGACCGGCGCGGGCGGTGCCGAGGAAGGCGACCGCGCCGCGCGCCCGGGCGGCCAGCCGGCTGAACAGCCGCAACGGCCACGGGTACGCGCGCAGCGCCAGCAGCGCGGCGGCGACCGCGAGCAGCACCGGCACCGACACCAGCAGCGGGTCCACCTCGTCGCCGAGGGCGAGTCCCCTTCGGCGCAGCAGGAACGCGGCGAGCGCGGCCAGGCCGATGAAGGTGACCTCAACGGTGAGCCGGCCCGCGCCGCCCCGGGCGCGCAGCAGGTCCCGCCGGCCCCCGCCGTCGCGCTGGCCGGTCAGCACCGCCACCGGCAACGCCAGGGTGGCCAGCACCGCCGCCAGCACGGTCAGCCGGCTCGCCGCGTCGGGTGTGCCGGCGCCCAACGGGTCGGCGGGGAGCAGACCGCCGAGCAACCAGCCGGCCACCGCGGCGGCCGGCACCACCAGCACCGACTCGGCCAGGCCGCGCCGCACCACGGCGGTTCTCGAACCGCCCCGGGCCCGCAGCAGCACGTACTCGTCGCGGCGGCGGCGCACCGCCAGCCGGGCCGCGAGCACGGTCAGGCCGGCGAGGGTGGCGAGCACCCCGGCGGCGATGATGGTCAGCAGCGTACGGGCGGCGGCGAGCGAATCCGCGTACTGCCGCAGCGGAATGTCGACGCCCTGGGCGAGCAGCAGCCCGGCGGGGCGCTCCCGGTCCAGTTGGGCGATGCCGTCGAGCACCGCGTCGAGGCGACCCGGGGTGAGTCGCCCGGGGTCGACCCGGTAGCGCCAGCCGAAGCTGACCGCCCAGCCGGCCGCCGCCCGGTCGTCGAAGCCGGCGTCGTCGGTCAGCCCCACCATCTGGAAGGGCTGGCCGTCGCCGACCGGCGGGGTGAGCCGCAGCGCCGAGGGGAGCGCGTCCCACGCACCGCCGCCGGCGTCGACCGGGCGGAACAGGCCGACCACCGCGACGGTGGTGGCGGAGAACTCCCGACCGTCGGAATCGAGCAGCGCCAGGCGCAGCCGGCTGCCGGCGCGCAGGCCGAGTTGCCGGGCGACCGGTTCGGCGAGCACGGTCTCGACCGGCGCGGCCCGGTCCGCCCCCTCCCCCGGCCAGCGGCCGTCGACCAGGGTGGCCGACTCCCGCAGCCCGGTCATGGTGCGCAGGCTCAGGTCGAACAGCCCCTTGTCGGCCGTGAGCTCCGGTCCCTTCAGCCGACCGAACTCGGTGTCGGCGACGTACCAGCGCTCGCCCACCACCTCGCGTACCGGCGCGGGCATCCCCGCCAGCAGCGAGTCCAGGTTGGCCCGGTGGGTGGCGGCCACCCTGCTCGTGCCGGTCTGCGGCTCCGCCGGCCGTTGGTAGAGCACGTCGCGGCGGAGACCCGGCAGGTCGGCCAGCTGCTCGCGCAGCCCCTGGCCGGACAGCCGGTCCGCCACCCGCGGCAGCCCGGTGACCAGCAGCGCGGTGACCAGTGTGAGCACCGCGAGGAGCAGGAAGTGCCCCCCGTACGCGCGCACCCTGCGCAGCACGGCCAGCACGCTCATCGTTCTCCCCCGATCCGCAGCTGGGCCGCCGCGACACGTTGCCGAATGCCGGTGGCCAGGACGGCGCTGCACGCGAGCGCGGCCAGCAGCAGCCCGAGCGCGGTCAGGCCGATCGGCGTCCAGGGCAGGGTGAAGGCCGCCTCCGGCACGGGCCGGCCGGCGCTCGGGGTGAGGATCACCAGTGGGGCCATGGTGGCGCCCACCCCCGCGCCCACCAGCAGGCCGACGGCGACCCCGATGCCGGCCAGGAAGGTCTGTTCGGCCAGCATCGCGCGGGCCAGCAGGGGCGGTCCGGCGCCGAGGGTGTGCAGGACGGCGAACTCGGCGAGCCGGTGCCGGGCGGTGGCCCACACGTCCACGGCGAGGCCGACCAGGGCGAGCAGCATCGACCCGAGGGCCGCGGCGAGCAGCCCGGTCCGCGCGCCCCGCCAGTACGGGTCGCGGGCGGCTTCCTCGGCCGCCGCCCGCCGGTCGAGGACGGTCACGCCGGGCAGCTCCCGGATCGCCGCCGCCGCGGCGGCGTGCTCACCGGCGTCGGTGCGCAGCCACCACTCCGGCACCGGCCGGACCGTGGCCCGCTGCCGGACCAGCCAGTCCGTGGCGGCGGGCAGGTCGATCAGCATCGCGCCGGCCTCGACGACGCCCGGCACCGCGTCCAGTTCGCCGACCACCCGCACCGGCACGGACGCCCCGGAGAGGGCGAGCGGGACGACGTCACCGGGCCGGACGTTCAGCGCGGCCAGCACCTGCGGGGTGACCAGCGCCGGCACCGGCGTGTTCGGCCCCGCCGGTACGACGGCGAAGCGGACCGTCGGCTGCCGGGCGAAGCGGCCGCCCTCGGTCAGCGCGATGTCGTAGTCGGCGTCCACCCCGCCGGGGGTGACGGCGCTCGTCGGCACCGGCGCCTCGCCGACCGCGTCGACCATCGACCACTCGCCGGTCAGCGCGACCGGCTGGGCGGTGCCCGCCCCATCGGTCACCCGCAGCCCGTCGATCCGCAGGCCGTAACCGCGGGCCGCCGCGTCGCCGGCCTCGGCCTGGAAACCGGCCAGCCGCCAGGCGGCGCCGGCGGGCAGGTCGACCGCGAACGGCACCGGCCGGTCGACCAGGGAGTCGGTGGTGGCCAGCGGCAGCTGCAGGGCCAGCCCGTCGGCCCGGGTGAGCAGCACCGACACCTGGATCCGCTGGCCGGTCACCGGCTCGCGGACCGGGGTGCGGAGGGTGCCGGTGAGCTGCCGGGCGCCGGCGGGCAGCGGGACACCGGCCGGCGCGCCGCGGTCCCGGGCCAACCGGCCGAGCAGCTCGTTCGGGGGCTGGTCGGCGAGCCGGTCGGCGATCAGTGCCACGTCCGGGGCGGCGGCCGCGTCCAGGGCGAGCACGGTGGTCGGCAGGTCGCCGCGGCCCAGGCGCACCTCGTCCCGCCAGGCCGGCAGCACCTGCTCGGCCCCCGGCACGGCGGCCAGCCCGGCGGACCGGTCCATCGGCGCGGCGCCGCCACGCTCGACGACCCGCAGGTCGGCCCCGACGGTGTGGTCGGCCTGGTCGGTGTGCGACCGCTCCCAGGTGCTGACCAGCGACCAGGCCAGGGTGCTGCCGCCGACGGCGAGCGTGAGCAGCAGCACCGGCCCGGCGTGCGGACGGCGGCCCGCCTGCCACATGCCGAACATGGTGGCCGTCCACGGTCGCCGGTCGACGAACCGTTCCGCGAACCGGGTGGCCGGGGGCAGCAGCCGCAGGGCGAGCACCGCCCCGGCCAGGACGCCGAGGGTGGGCGCGACGGCGAGCAGCGGGTCGATGCCGAGCCGGCCGCCCGCGCCGGCCAGCGGCGAGGAGTACTGCCGGAGCTGCGTCCAGGCGAGCAGGGCGAGCAGCACCAGGGCCAGGTCCACCCCGGCCCGCTGCACGGTGGCGGCCCGGGTCGGGCGGGACCGGGCGGCCATGTCGGCGACGTAGCTGCCGGCGCGACGCAGGGCCGGCAGCACCATGGCGAGCAGACAGCCCACCGCCGCGGCGAGGGCGACCGCCCAGACCGCCCCGGCACCGCCGGCGTCCAGCCGGAGGTTGGCCGGGCCCTCGCCGCCGCTGATCCCGCGCAGCGCCACGCCGGCTAGCGGCGGCGCGAGCAGCGCGGCCGGCAGCACCACCAGCGTCGCCTCCCGTACGGCGAGGCCGGCGAGCTGGTTACGGGCCGCTCCCCGGGCGCGCAGCAGCGCGGTCTGCGCCCGGCGGTCCTCGTTCAGCAGCGCGGCGACCAGCACCAACGCGTAACCGCCGAGCACCACGATCAGCAGCAGCGGGGTGAGCAGCGCCGAACGGCCCACCAGGTCGGCCCGGCCGAGCCGGTCGATCAGCCGGTCCAGGCCGGTGACGCTCTGCGCGGACGAGCCGAGACCGGCCTTCTCGGGCACCTCGACGGCGGCGGTCGCGACGGCCTCCTTGACCTCCGGCAGCCGGCTCGACGCGACGCTGCGCAGGTCCGGCTCGACCACCCAGGAGATCGAGGTGGAGCCGGGGAAGGTGCGGGCGAAGTCGGCCGGGTCGAGGGCGAACGGGCCGTACGAGTCGCCGGTGTCACCGCCGCCGCTCACACCGGGGGCGAGCTGCCAGTACGCCGCGGCCGGGTCGCGGGGCCGGAAGATCCCGGCGACCACCACGTCGGTGGCCCGTCCGGAGCTGCGGTCGGTCATCGGCACCCGGGTGCCGGGGGTGAGCCGCAGCGCGCCGGCGACCCGTTCGGGGACGGTGACCTGGGTGGGGTTCGCCCCGGCGGCGGGCCAGGATCCGCCGACCAGCTCGGCGTGCGCGGCGAGGTCGTCGAGGGTGGCCAGGTCGGCGAAGACCGGGTCGTCGTCGGTGCGGGCGGCGCCGAGGTCGCCGGTCAGTTCCCGGCCGGTGCCGTGGCGGGCAGCGGAGACGACGACCCTCGCCCCGCCCAACCCGCCGGCGACGCTGTCCCGGACGGCCCGGTCCCGGACGGCGGCCTCGGCCGCGTCCCGGCCACCGGACCCGCTGATCAGCAGGCTGCGCTCGGCGGCGGGCGCCGCCGCCAGCATCGCCCGCTGCCCGGCGTCGATGGCCCGCTGGTTGTAGTCGGACAACCCGGTGACCAGCGCGACGGCGACCACCGCGGCGACCGCCGCCGCCGCCAGCAGGCCCCGCGCTTCGTAGGCCCGCCTCCACACCAGCTTCATCCGTACGCCTCCCCCGGGGCCCTCGCTGGGCCGGTGACCAGGTAGAGCGGGTACGGGCCGGAAAAGGTTCGCGCCCTTTACATGATCGTTATCCGACGTCGTCCCAACGCAGACCGGCCAGCGTAGCGGCCGCGCGCAGCGCCTCGGCGAAGCGGGCCACGCTGCCGTTGAGGGCGGCCAGCTCGTCCGGGCCGAGCAGCACCACCAGGCCGCCGTCGGTCACCGCCAGCACACAGGGGGTACGGTCCTCGCTGGCCGCCCGGACCGCCGGGCTGCGCTCGTTGAGGTGCACCAGTTCCATCGGCACACCCAGCTCGGGCTGGAGGTCGCGCCACTCCCGCTTGCGGCCCAGACCGTGGTGGGTGACGTCACACAGCGCGCACGAGGCGGTCCCCCGGACCTTGCCGACCAGGTACGCCAGTTCGCCGCGCAGTCCGCCGTCGGCGTGGTAGACGCCGACCAGTCGCCGGATCACGCCCGAGGTGGAGGTCATGCCGGCCAGTGTGCCGGACGTCGATCCCCGCCGCTGACGAGTTGTCGGCGGGCGCTCAGTCGGCGGCCAGGTCCGGCCGGTGTTGCTTGATCCACTGCTCGACGTCGGACTTCCGCCAGACCTTGCCCTGCATCAGGTCGGCAACCGGCTCGGGGAAGTTCCGGTGACTGGTGATCACGTAGACGCGCTGCTTACTGATGTTGCCCAGCATCACGCGGATCTCGTGCGCTCCTACCAGCTCCATACGGCGGACGCTAGACAGTTGACCCGGCTACTTGACTCGGGTCAACTCCCCGGTCACCGTTAGGGGTATGCCTGCACCGAACGTCTCGCCCGTACCCGATCGTCAGCGGCGGGCGGTCCGCCCGCACGTGCCGATGCGACCGCTGTGGCTGTGTCGGGTGTGTGCCGCCGCCTGGCCGTGCCCGCCGGCACGGCTGCTGCTGGGCATGGAGTACCGCCGGGACCCGGTGGCGCTCTCCGTCTACATGGCGGGCTGCCTCTTCGACGCCACCGCCGACCTGATCAACCTCAACCCGAGCCCGGCCCCGTCCCCGGCGGACCTGTTCGACCGATTTTTGGCGTGGACGGCCCGGCGGCGGACCTAGTGGAGGCCCGGGCCGGCGGCCGGTCAGGCGGGCTCGCCGGCTTCGCGCTTCGCCCGGCTCGGCTGCACCCGCTTCGGCTCCCCCGGCATTTTCGGGTGGTCCGGCGGGTACGGCATGTCGCCCTGGCCGGCGGACGCGTCCCGCTCGGCCCACTCCAGCAGCGGGGTGATGTCGAACGGGGCGTCGTCGATGCCAGCGTGCGGGTCGCCCCGCTCGGTGAGCCGGGCCGGCACGCTGCGTAGGTCGAAGTCATCCGGTTCGACGTCGGGCAGCTCGTTCCAGGTGACCGGGGTGGAGACGGTGGCGCGGGCGTTGGCGCGCAGCGAGTAGGCGCAGGCGATGGTGCGGTCCCGGGCCATCTGGTTGTAGTCGACGAACACCCGCCGGCCCCGCTCCTCCTTCCACCACGCGGTGGTGACCAGGTCGGGACGGCGGCGCTCCAGCTCGCGGCCGAGCGCGATGGTGGCCCGGCGCACCTCGGTGAACGTCCAGCGGGGCTCGATCCGCAGGTAGACGTGCACGCCCCGGCCGCCCGAGGTCTTCGGCCAGCCGGTCGCACCCAGCTCGGCCAGGAGCACGCGCAGCTCGCCGGCCGCGGTCGCCGCGTCGGCGAAGTCGGTGCCGGGCTGCGGGTCGAGGTCGACGCGCAGCTCGTCGGGGCGGTCGACGTCGGCTGCCCGCACCGGCCAGGGGTGGAAGACGATGGTGCCCATCTGGGCGGCCCAGGCCACGTGGGCGAGGTCGGCCGGGCAGAGCTCGTCGGCGCTGCGCCCACTGGGGAAGCTGATCTTCGCCGTGCGCACCCACGGCGGGACGCCCCGGGTCGGCACCCGCTTCTGGAAGAACATCTCCCCCTCGATGCCCTCGGGGAAGCGCTGGAGCGTGGTGGGGCGGTCCCGCAGGGCGCGCATGATCCCGTCGCCGACCGCCAGGTAGTAGTGGAAGACGTCCGCCTTGGTGAAGCCGCGGCCGGGGAAGATCACCCGGTCGGGGCTGCTCAGCCGGACGGTGTGCCCGGCGACCTCGATCTCGGTCACCGTCGCCTTCGAGGAGCCGCCCATTCCGCGACCATATGCGACGCCCCCGACATCCGACGTACCGTTGGCGGGTGAGTCTTGACAAGAACGAGCTGCCCCGCACCGAGGAAGAGTGGCGGGTCCGGTTGAGCCCGCAGGAGTTCCGGGTGCTGCGCGAGGCCGGCACCGAGCCACCGTGGACGGGCGAGTACGTCGACACCAAGACCCCCGGCGTCTACCACTGCCGGGCCTGTGGCCTGGAACTCTTCTCCAGTGACACCAAGTTCGACTCGCACTGCGGCTGGCCGAGCTTCGACGATGCCATCCCCGGCCGGGTCAAGGAGATCGAGGACCGCACCCTGGGCATGAGCCGCACCGAGATCCGCTGCGCGCGCTGCGACAGCCACCTCGGGCACGTCTTCCACGGCGAGGGCTTCACCCCGAAGGACACCCGGCACTGCGTCAACTCGCTGTCGATCCGGCTGGAACCGCGCACCGAGGCCTGACCCGCCGGGCACCGGCGAAACCGTGTCGGCCGCCCGGGCCGGCTGATCGACTCCGTGTCGGCGATGTGGCGGTGTCCCGGTCGCGCTCATACCGCCGTTCCGGCGACATGGAGTCGATCAGCCGGCCGCGTGACCGCGGTCGTGTGGGTGGCGTGGCTACCGGCCGGCCGGTCCCGTCAGCAGCCGCACCTCGGCGGTACGGGACTGCTCGACCCGCCCGGCCAGCTCGCGTACCCGGGGGCTGGTCGCGGTGGCCACGTGCGCCCGGGCCAGGTCGGCCGCCTCCTGCTGGTGGCTGCCGAGCAGTCGGCGCAACACGGCGTCCGCCTGCCCGGCTGGGGCGTTCCGCAGGCGGGCGAGGTCCCCCGGGGCGGCCAGGTGCCCGCTGTGGTCGTGCCGCCCGGCGGTCGCGGCCGGACCGGCGTCGCGCAGCCAGGCGCGCATGGTGGTCAGCTCGTCGGCCTCGGTCACCTCGATGGCGGCGACCAGGGTGCGCAGCTCGGGGTCGGTCACCCGGTCGCGCCCCAGCCGGACGATCTCCATCGTCTGCTCGGTGTGGGCCACCATCATGGTCAGGTAGATCACGTCGAGGGTGCCGAGCGCGGTGTCCGTCGGGCTCGCGGTCGCGGGGCGGGTCGCCCGCGGGGTCGGGGCGTCGGCGCAGCCGGCGGCCGGCAGCAGGGCGGCGAGCGCGACGAGCACCACCGCCCGCGCCACGCCACCCCTGGCCCGGTCGCGCCGAGGGGCGGATGCGGCCCGCACCGGCACGGGCCGTACCCGTCCGGTCAGACCTGCGACCACAGCGCCGGCACGTTCGGCGGCTCCCAGCCCGGGATCGCGGTGTGCGCCTGCCGGCACCGGTAGCTCAGCCCGTTGTAGGTGACCTGGTCACCCACCTGGTAGGCGCGACCTGCGGTCCAGCTGCCGCTCGGGGCGGGCGGCGTGGTAGGAGCCGGCGGCGTCGGGGTGGGCGAGCTGGTGGGGGTCGGCGTCGGGCTGGGGCCCGGACCGCCGCCGCCACCGATCTGCACGTCCACGCAGGAGTAGAACGCGTTGGCGGTGTCCGCGATGTTCCACACCGCGAGGATCTTCTGCCGGCCGGAGAAGCCGCCGAGGTTCACGGTGTGCGACACGGTGGCACCGGGCTGCTGGCCGCCCCCGCTGAAGACGCCCACCCGGGTGCCGCCGATGAAGTACTCCCAGTTGCTGGTGGCGTGCCGGGCGGTGTTGGTCCAGGTGAACGTGACCGAGCTGCCGACCGAGGTGGCCGGCCAACCCCGGCTGTCGTCGTTCAGGACGGCGAAGTGGGCGATGTTGGCGTGGCAGTTGCGCAGCCCCTTCGGGCCCTCCACGCTCTGCGGCTCGTACTTGATCTGACCGCAGTCGGGCACCCGGTTCTGCGCGCAGAGCGCCTGGCGGCTGGGCGGTCCGGAGACGTAGCCGTGCGCTTGGGCGGGGGCGGCGACGGCGAGCGAGGACACGACGGCGCCCGCCGCCAGGACCGGGACGGTGACTCTTCGACGCATGATGACAACTCCTCGGCTTCGGCCTGCTGAAGGTGCCACCAACATAATTTAAACCTTGTTAACAGTAAAGACTCCTGTCGATAAAACCATCGACGGTTGTGAGCCTCCAGCCTCCGCTCAGAGCAGCAGCAGGCTGCCCTTCTCGTCGACCCGGTCGGCGGAGTCGTCGTCCAGCCAGACGCCCCCGCTGGCGAGGTACCGGAAGCGGTACTCGCCGGGGCCGAGCTTCACGGTCACCGTCCGGGTGCCGTCGCGGCGGGCGACCAGCTCGTGCCGGCCCGGCTCCCAGCCGTTGAAGCAGCCGACGACGCTGACCGGGCCGGGCGGGGTGTCCCGGGGCAGGCAGAAGGTGACCCGGGTCTGGTTGCCGAAGAGCTTGTTGCGTTTGATCACGTGATCCTCCGGGGTCGAGGCGGTTCACCAGGCCCAACGCGCGACACGCCGGGGGCGAAACGCCGTCCGGCCGGATCCACTCGCGGCATTTCGCCCCCAACGGCCCCGCCCTGGCGCACCCTGATGTCACATGTCCTAATTCGGGGGGTTTTCGATCGTGGCTACCTGTGAGGTCTGCGGCAACGAGTACTGGATGGCGTTCGAGGTGCGCACGGTCAGCGGTGACACGCACACCTTCGACTGCTTCGAGTGCGCGGCGCAGAAGCTGGCGCCGATCTGCGAGCACTGCGACGTCAAGATCCTCGGCCACGGCGTGGAGGTCGGCGGCCGGTTCTTCTGCTGCGCGCACTGCGCCCGCGCCGAGGAGGCCCAGGGCGCCGAGATCCGCGACGCGGTCGGCGCCCGCCCGGCCTGACCGCGCGCCCCGGCCCCGCACCGGGCCGGGGCTCTCCGGGGTACGCGCCACCGCGCGGCCTACCATCGCGGGATGCCGCCGCAGACCATCCAGGTCCGGGTCGCCGCCTTCGCCGACCTGGACGCCCGCACCTTCCACGACCTGCTCCGGCTGCGCATCGACGTGTTCGTGGTCGAGCAGCACTGCCCGTACCCGGAGCTGGACGGCCGGGACGTCGAGCCCGGCACCCGGCACCTCTGGCTGGAGCGCGACGGCGCCGTGCTGGCGTACCTGCGGATCCTGGCCGACCCGGACGGCTCGGCGCGGATCGGCCGGGTGGTGGTGGCGCCGGCGGCGCGCGGCGGCGGGCACGCCGGCCGGCTGATGGCCGAGGCGCTGCGGCTGGTCGGCGACCGGCCGTGCGTGCTGGAGGCGCAGTCCTACCTGGTCGACTTCTACGCCCGGCACGGGTTCGCGGTGACCGGCCCGGAGTACGTCGAGGACGGCATCCCGCACGTCCCGATGCGCCGCCAGAGCTGACCCGGCCACCCGGGAGACATTGACGGATAGCGTTTTCCCGTGGGAGCCTGCGGGGCAGAGCCGTCGCGGGAGCCACGCAGGGGTTCGGGAGGGGGCAACTCCCGGCCGTCCGGGCGTCGTCGACCGACACTCCAGACCCCGGAGGCTCCATGTCCGTCCTGCTGCGCAGACGCCCCACCCCACTGGTGGCGGCGCTGCTCACCGTCGGCGCGATCGTCGCGCTGCTGCTCACCACCGCCCTGGCCCGGTCCGCCTCCGCCCACGGATCGGTGGTGGACCCGGCGTCGCGCAACTACGGCTGCTGGCAACGCTGGGGCAGCGACTTCCAGAACCCGAAGATGGCCACCGAGGACCCGATGTGCTGGCAGGCCTGGCAGGCCGACCCGAACGCCATGTGGAACTGGAACGGCCTGTTCCGCGAGGGCGTCGCCGGCAACCACCAGGGCGCCATCCCGGACGGCCAGTTGTGCAGCGCCGGGCACACCGCCAGCGGCCGCTACAACGCGCTCGACACGGTCGGCGCCTGGAAGACCGTGCCGACCACGACCAACTTCAGGATCAAGCTGTACGACCAGGCCAGCCACGGCGCCGACTACATCCGGGTGTACGTGACGAAGCAGGGCTTCAACGCCCTGACCAAGCCGCTGGCCTGGAGCGACCTGGAACTGGTCGGCCAGATCGGCAACACCCCGGCGGCCCAGTGGACCCCGGAGGCCCAGGGGGTGTCGATCCAGGTGCCGGCGAACGCGCCGGGGCGCACCGGCCGGCACATCGTCTACACGATCTGGCAGGCCAGCCACCTGGACCAGTCGTACTACCTGTGCAGCGACGTCGACTTCGGCGGCGGGCCCGGCACGCCGCCCACCACCACGCCGCCGCCCACCACCACGCCGCCGCCCACCACCCCGCCGCCCACCACCCCGCCACCGACGACGCCGCCGCCGGCCGGGGCCTGCACCGCCACCTACCGGGTCACCGCGCAGTGGTCCGGCGGCTTCCAGGGTGAGGTGGAGGTGACCGCCGGCGCCACCGCGGTCAAGGGCTGGACCGTGACCTGGACGTTCGCGGGCGGCCAGCAGGTCAGCCAGGCGTGGAACGCGACGGTGACGAGCAGCGGGCCCGCCGTCACCGCCCGGAACGTCAGCTACAACGGGTCACTGACCGCCGGGGCGAAGACGTCCTTCGGCTTCCTCGGCTCCGGCAGCGGGGCGAACCCGACCCCGACCTGCACCGCGACGCTCTGATCCGCCAACGGCCGTGACCCGGCAGCCAGCCGGGTCACGGCCGTCCCCGACCGCGTCGACGGCGAGCGCCGGGGAACCCGGCCGGCGTCAGCCACCCCGCAGCGCCCGGTTGAGCCGGGCCTCGAAGTCCTCCGGCAGCGTGCCGTCCCCCTCCAGGGCGGTCCGGACGCCCTCCCGGAACACCCGGCTGAACTGGAAGTAGTGCGGCACCCGGGGCCGTACCCGGGCCTCCCGGACCACCTCGCCGAGCAGCGCGAGATACGGGAACCGCTGCCGCAGCGCCGCGTCGGCGTAGACGTCCGTACGGGTCGGGGCGAAGCCGCCCACCGTGAACAGGGTGCGCTGGGCCTCCTCCCGGGTCAGGAACTCGATCAGCGCCTGAGCGGCGCGCGGCTGCCGGCTCTGCTTGGCGATGGCGAGGTTCTGGCCGCCCAGCGCCGACGGGCCGGGGAGGCGGGCCACCTCGAACGGCACCCGGAGCCCCGGCGCGTCGGTGTCGGCCAGCGACCGGTAGTTGACCGGCCAGTTGCGCATGAACAGCGCCCGGCCCTCCTGGAAGTCCCGCAGGCTGCGCGCCTCGTCGCCGGGGACGGTGAAAGCGTCGCCCACCAGCAGGCCGTCGCGCCGGGCCGCGGCGACGTCGCGCAGCCGGCGCTCCCATCGCTCCCGCTGGAAGACCACCCGGTTCTCGGTCTCGTCGACGAGCCGGTCGACGCCGCCGGCCCAGAGCAGTTCCATCCCGTTGACGGTCAGCCCCTCGTACGGGCCGAACTGCCCGACGTACCCGGCGGCGGGCCGTTGTGTCGCGCCGCCCGCGCCGGTCAGCGCCGCGCTCCGGTCGATGATGGCGTCCCAGTCGAAGCGGGGCGCTTCGCCCGGGGCGGCCGGCGTCCCGCCGGTGACCAGGTCCGACCGGTAGAAGAGCAGGCCGGCGTCGGTGTTGAAGGGCAGCGCCCAGAGCGAGCCCCGGTAGCGGCAGCTGTCCAGCACCTCCGGCACGAACGCGTCGAGGTGCCCGGGGGCCAGCCGCGCCTCGTCGATCGGGCGCAGGTGACCGGCGGCGGCGAACTCCGCGGTGAAGGTGACGTCGAGGTTGTAGATGTCCACGGCGTCGTCCGGGTCGTCGCCGCCGCCCGCCGCCTGCGCCTGGGCGATCCCCACCATCTCGCTGTGCTGCTGGTCGGTGGTGACCGGCGCCTCCCGGATCCGGGCCGGGCTCTGCGGGTGCAGCACGTTCCAGAGCTTGACCAGTTCCTCCCGCTGCCCGCCGGAGCTGGTGTCCTTGCCGCTGAGGATCACCAGCTCGCCGCGCTCCAGCGGCTCCTCCCGGGTGGCGACGTGCCAGCCCAGCGTGGCGACGACACCGACCACCGTGCCGACGGCCACCCCGAGCAGGAACGACGCCGGCACCCGGCGCCGGCGACGAGGAGCCCCGGCCGCACCGTGCGGCTTCCGGTCGGTCACTGGCCGGCCCCCTTCTCCCAGAGTTGACGGAACAGCCCGGTCAGCGCCCGGTCCACGGTGCTCGCCTCGGCCTGCAGGCACTGCCCGCCGCTGGCCCGGGCGGTCTGCCGCAGGGTGCGGGTCCGCACCCGGTCGTCGCAGCTCGCCTCGCCGACGGCGATCACGTAGAGGCGTACCGGGGGGTCGCCCTCGACCCGGGGCACCAGGCCGCCGCTGGCGGTGTCCCGCCCGTCGGTGAGGACCACGACGGCCCGCAGGTGGTCGTCCCCGCCGCCCCGCCGGCGCACCTCGCCGATCGCGGCGTCGATGGTCCGGTACAGCGGCGTGTCCCCCGCCGGCACGGTCCGCCGCAGGCGGGCGACCAGCGCCTCGTCCCGCGTCCGGTCGGCCCGCCCGACCTCCCGCAGCCGCCCGGCGTTACCGCGGTAGGCGGTGGAGAACGCCCACACCCCGACCTCGTCCCGGCCGCCGAGGCGGCGCAGCGAGGCGGCGATGCCGTCCACCGCCACGTCGAACCGGGTGCCCCGGCCCGCCTGCGCCAGCATCGAGCCGGACGTGTCCAGCGCCAGCAGCACCCGGGCCGGCCGCCGGGCCTCCCGGTAGCGCTGGTCGGCGGTGTTCAGGGCGAGCGCGTCGGAGCCGTCGACGAGTTCCCACTGCGGGTTGTCCAGCAGCCAGCCCGGCAGCACGCCGTTCTCCTCGGTCAGCGCCGGGCCGGTCCCGTCCCGGCCGGGCACCCGGAAGCCCCGGGCCAGCAGCTCGTCCCGCCCCGGCCCGGTCAACCAGCGGCGCAGGTCGTCCGCGGCCGCCCGGGCGGCGGGGCTCTGCACGAAGTCCGGCCAGCGCAGCAGGACCAGGCGGTGGTCCACCCCCGGGGTCAGCTCCGGATAGAAGGCCACCAGCGCCCGGCCCGGCGCGGGACGGCCACGCTCGACGCAGCCGTCGCCGAGCCGCTCACCGAGGTTGAACTGGACCAGCGCCTGCTCGGTGGTGACCATCGCGGGCGGCGCCGGGGCGGCCGGGTCGGCGGCGAGCTGCCGCTGCCGGCACAGCACGGCGGCGAGGCTGCCCAGCGGGAAGCCGCGCTCGTCCTGGGCGGCCTCCAGGCGCTGCTCCACCTGCTGGCGGATCCACGCCGTGTCGGGTGCACCGTCGTACAACGCCACGTCGACCATCCGGGCCTCGGGGGACACCGCCGGATCGGGGCGGACGACCTGCCACCCGGTGCCGGTCACCCGCCGGCCCGAGGCGGTGACCGTCGGGGCCTCCCCCGGGCCCCGGCTGGCCTTGGCGAACAGCTCGGGCCAGGACAGCGAACGCTGCCGGTCGGCGTCGTCGCGGGCGGGGTCGACGAGGGCGCGCGGCACCGCCAGCACCAGCGGCGAGCGGGCCACCGTCAGGTAGTCCCGGACGGTGGTCAGGTTCAGCACCTGCTGCGACGGCATCTCGGCGCCCGACAACCACACGTCCGGGCGCGGGCCGACGTCGGCCGGGTACCAGCCGGGCGTGCCCGGGTCCCCCTCGGTCGCCGGCCGGCCGGCGGACTCCGACCAGCCGAGCTGGAGACCCTGGGCCACCTCGCGCGGCGCGGCGGGGTAGACGAAGACGTTCGTCGTCCGGCAGCCGCCGGCACGGGCCGCGGTCCACGACTCGTACGCGGCGGCCACCGCCTGGTAGGTCACCAGGTCGTCCGGGGCGGCGGCGACCCGCAGCTCGACCGGCCCGGCGCAGCCGCCCAGCGGCTCGGGCACGGCGACGAGGCCGACCGCCAGCAGCGCCACCAGGAGCGCCGCCACCCGGGCCCGGACCCGAGTCGACCACCGGGCGGCGGCCGGCGCGGGGCCGGTGCGCCACCGGCTGAACGGCTGCCGCCAGCGGGGCAGCACCCGGGGCCGGCCGTACTGGTCGGCCACCGGCAGCCGGCGGATCGGGATCATGAATGCGGCCGGGCGGGCCGGCTGCGGCCGGACCACCTGGTCGACCGCGACGATCATGCCGATGACGCAGCGCAGCCGGCTGTCCCACACCGGCGCGCCGGAGAATCCGGGCTCGATCTGGTAGCCGGAGTCGCTGCGGTTGGCGAGCTGGATCCAGCCGCCGCCGATCGGCCCGACCACCCACCCCTCGAACCAGCGGCCCTCGGGCAGCGCGCGGGGGAAGCCGAAGACCCGGCAGACCCGGTCCCGGGTGCCGGCCTGGCCGGGGCGGGCCAGCCGGACCGGCCGGGCCCCGACCGGCGCCGGCGCGACGAGCTGAAGGACGGCGTAGTCGCCCGAGCCGTCCGGCCGCCCCGGCTGCCAGTGCTGCGGCAGGACCAGCGCGGCGAGGCGGCGCCCCGGCGCCACGAGGGGGAAGCTCACCGACACCACGACGGCGTCGGCCGGCCCGGGCGCCACCGCCTCCGGGCCCAGTGCCGCCTGCACGACGTGGGCGCAGGTCAGCAGGCGGGCGGAGTCGATCAGGAAGGCCGCGCCGACGACGTTCCCGGCCCGGTCGTGCACGGCCGCCACCGCCAGCGTCGCCTCGCCGGGCACGGGGCGCGCGGGCCGCTGCGGTGGACGCCCCGTCGCGCCGGGCATCACGCGGTGGTCCGGCGCCGCCGGCTCAGGCGGCGGGGTCGGCGCGGTTCCATTCGAGCTGCACCTTGAGGTTGGCTTCCGAGGTGCCGCTGGCCACGACGAGCCCACCCTTGGCCGCCAGCTTCACGCCGAACTCCACGCAGACCCGGTCCGGCGGCTCGGCGGCGTCGCGCAGGTTGCGCAGCACGGCGTCGGTCACCGGCCGCAGCTGGGTCAGGGCGGACTCCAGCGTCTGGTGCGCCCGCGCCACCACCTCGCCGGCCCGGCCGACCGGGACCACGCCCTCCTCGTCGGCGATCTCGACCCGGACCGCGCCACCGCCGTCCAGCGGGAACTCGACGAGCTGCGACACCGGGCCTCCAGACGGATCCGCACGGCAGCGACAGTTACCGTGATGGATCTGACACGTTACCGGGGGTACGCAATCCCGGCGAGCCCGTCACACCAGGCAGTTGACGATGTCGGCGACCGAGCGGCGCCGACCGGTGTAGAACGGGACCTCCTCGCGGACGTGCCGACGGGCGCCGGAGCCGCGCAGGTCGCGCATCAGGTCGACGATCCGGTGCAGCTCGTCGGCCTCGAAGGCGAGCATCCACTCGTAGTCGCCGAGGGCGAACGAGGCGACCGTGTTGGCCCGGACGTCCGGGTAGCCGCGCGCCATCTTGCCGTGCTCGGCCAGCATCTCGCGCCGCTCGGCGTCGGGCAGCAGGTACCACTCGTACGAGCGGACGAACGGGTAGACGCAGAGGTAGGGGCGGGGCTCCTCGTTGGCGAGGAACGCCGGGATGTGGCTCTTGTTGAACTCCGCCGGCCGGTGCAGGGCCATCTGCGACCAGACCGGGGTGAGCGCCCGACCCAGGGTGGTCCGGCGGAACCGCAGGTAGGCGTCCTGCAGGGCGTCGCTGGAGGAGGAGTGCCACCAGATCATCAGGTCGGCGTCGGCGCGCAGGCCGGCCACGTCGTACACGCCGCGGACCACGACGTCCTTGCCGGCCAGCTCCTCGAAGAGCGCCTCGACCTCGCCGGTGACGTTCTCCCGCAGAGACGGCAGCGGGCTGGTGGCCCGGAACACCGACCACATGGTGTAGCGGATGCTCGCGTTGAGCTCCCTGAGCCGCGCCGCGTTGGTCTGCTCGGTCATGAACCCGATCCTCCCAGTGCTTCGATGATCTCTCCGGCCGCCGTCTCGCCGGAGCGGACGCAGACCGGAATGCCGACCCCGTCGAGGCCGGCGCCGGCCAGGACCAGCGTCGGGTGGGCCGCGCGCAGCGCCGTCCGGGCGGCGGCGACCCGGTCGCCGTGACCCGGGGCGTACTGCGGCAGCGCCCCGCCCCAGCGCTGTACGTGGCTGGCGAGCGGCGCGGGCAGCGCCACCCCGAGCACGCCGGACAGCTCCCGGTGCACGGTGGCCACCAGGTCGGGGTCCGCCAGGTGCAGGGACGTCTCGTCGCCGTACCGGCCGACGGAGGCGCGGACCAGGGCGATTCCGTCCGGCCGGGCCAGGTGCCCCCACTTGGTGGTGAAGAACGTGGACGCCTTGATCAGCAGGCCCTCGGTGGCCGGCACCAGGAAGCCGGAGAGCGCCGGCAGCTCCGGGTGGGGCAGGGCCAGGGTGACCAGCGCGACGCTGGCGTAGTCGAGCCCGCCGATCGTCGTGGCCACCTCGGGGGTGACCGGGGCGAGCAGCCGGGCGGCGGGCCGGGCCGGCAGGGCGAGCACCACCGCGTCCGCCTCGACCAGCTCCGGGTCGCGGGTCGGGCCGACGGTCAGCCGCCAGCCCTCCGCGGTGGGCGCCAGCTCGCGGACCGCGGCATGGAGTCGGATGGTCGCGCCGCTGGCCGTCGCCGCGGCCTCGACCAGCGTGGAGAGCCCGCCGGCCAGGGTGCCGAAGACCGGCGCGCCCGGGGCGCGCGGCGCGGCGGCCTGGGCGGCGCGGACCGCCCCGGTGAGGGTGTGCTCGACGCGGGCCGCGCGGGCCAGCGCCGGCATCGTGGTGACCAGCGACAGGTTGTCGGCCCGGCCGGCGTAGACGCCGCCGAGCATCGGGTCGACCAGCCGGTCCACCACCTGGTCCCCGAGGCGGGCCCGGACCAGCGTCCCGACCGCGACGTCCTCGTCCGGCCCGAGCAGCGGCCGGCCGCCGTCGCGGTCGGCGTCCGCCGCCGGCCGGGCGACCGTCGCCACCCGCTCCAGATCCCCGGGTACGCCCACCAGCGTGCCGCCCGGCACCGGGCGCAGCCCGCCGTCGACGGCGAGCGCGGCCTGCCCGACGGTCGGGTGGACGATCTTCTCGGCCAGGCCGAGCCGGCGGATCAGCGTGACGGCGGCGGACTCCCCGCCGGCCGGGTCGCGCATCAGGAACGACTCGGCGCCGAACTCGACGGGCTGCCCGGCCAGTTCACCGGTGCGCAGCTTGCCGCCGAGCGCGCCGGACTGCTCGTACACGGTGATCTCGGTGCCGGCGGGGGCGCGGTCGCGCAACCGGACGGCGGCGGCCAGCCCGGCGATCCCGCCGCCGACCACCGCCACCCGCCACGGCCGCGACACGACGCCTCAGCCCTGCTCGGCCCGGCGCGCGGACACCTCGTGCACCAGCGTGACCACCCGGGTCAGCACCTCGGGGTCGGTCTCCGGCAGGACGCCGTGGCCGAGGTTGAACACGTGGCCGGGGGCCGCGCGGCCCTGCGCCACGATCCGCCGGACCTCGGTCTCCACCACCGACCAGGGGGCGAGCAGCACGGTGGGGTCGAGGTTGCCCTGCACCGCCCGGTCCGGGCCGATCCGGCGGGTGGCGACGTCCAGCGGGGTACGCCAGTCCACGCCGACCACGTCGGCGCCGGCCTCGCCCATCGCGCCGAGCAGTTCGGCGGTGCCCACCCCGAAGTGGATCCGGGGCACGCCGGCGTCGGCCAGCCCGGAGAGCACGGTCGCCGAGTGCGGCAGCACGTAGCGGCGGTAGTCGGCCTCGGAGAGCGCGCCGGCCCAGGAGTCGAAGAGCTGCACCGCGGAGACCCCGGCCTCGATCTGCACCCGCAGGAAGGAGAGGGTCACCTCGGCGAGGCGGGCGCAGAGCGCGTGCCAGAGCTCCGGCTGGCCGTACATCAGGGCCTTGGTCTTCGCGTGGGTCCGCGACGGGCCGCCCTCGACCAGGTAGCTGGCGAGGGTGAACGGCGCGCCGGCGAACCCGATCAGCGGGGTGGCGCCCAGCTCGGCCACGAGCAGCCGGACCGCCTCGTCCACGTAGGACACGTCGTCGCGGCCGATCGGGCGGATCCGCTCGACGTCCTCGGCGGTGCGTACCGGCTCGGCCACCACCGGCCCGGTGCCCGGAACGATGTCCAGGTCGACCCCGGCCGCGGCGACCGGCACCACGATGTCGCTGAACAGGATCGCCGCGTCGACCCCGTGCCGGCGCACCGGCTGGAGGGTGATCTCGGCGACCAGGTCCGGGCGGCGGCAGGACTCCAGCATCCCCACGTTGGCCCGGATCTCCCGGTACTCCGGCAGCGACCGGCCGGCCTGGCGCATGAACCAGACCGGGGTGTGCGGGACGGGCTCGCGGCGGCAGGCCCGGACGAAGGGCGAGTCGGCCGGTCCGCCGGGGCGGGGTTCTCCGTCTCGGGCGGCAGTGCCCGTGGTGTCGGTGGTCATCGCGGCAATCGTGCCACGCGCAGGGAGGGCCCCAGCGGGCAGCGCCGGCTTTTGTGACCCGCGCCCACCGGGCCGTCCGGCCCTGGTGCGGACGGGCGGAATCGTGCCGCCGGTCCGCCGCGCCGCACGGCTGCGGCCCTCCACCGCGGCCCCGGCGTTCGGCGCGCCGTCCGCGCGGGCGGGCGGAGCGCGGCATAGGCTGCCGGTCATGGCCCCCCCGATCGCGCTCCCGGAGACCTTCGCCCGCGCGGTCGCCGGACTGCGGTCGGTGACACCTCGGGCGGAGATCGCGCTGGAGGAGGTCGGCGCTCCCCAGCGGCTCGCCCCGTACGCCTTCGCGCTCTCCGCCGCCGTGCTGCGCGAGGAGGACGAGGTGGCCACCGGGCGGCTGATCCTGCTGCACGACCCGGCCGGCCACGAGGCGTGGCAGGGCACCCTGCGGCTGGTCACCTACGTCACCGCGGAGCTGGAGGTCGACCTGGCCGCCGATCCGCTGCTGCCCGGGGTGGGCTGGACCTGGCTGGTCGACGCCCTGGAGGCGCACGACGCGCGCTACCGGGCGGCCGGCGGCACCGTCACCCAGACCATGTCGACCCGGTTCGGCGAGCTGGCCGGCCCGCCCGCCGCCGGCGACGTCGAGATCCGCGCCTCCTGGACGCCGCTCGGCGACGACCTGGCCCCGCACCTGGAGGCGTGGTGCGCGCTGCTCGCCTCGACGGCGGGGCTGCCGCCGCCCGGGGTGACCGCGCTCTCCGAGCGCCGCTCGGCCGGCGCGGCCTGAACCGGGGCGCGCAGCGCGGCGGCGTCACTCGTCGCCTCCGGCGCGCCGCTCGCCGGACGTACCTGCGCGAACGGGCTCTCTCTCCCCCGTTGTCCGACTGCGCCGTGACACCTGCCGGCCGCTTCACCGACACACGCCGGACCGGCTGCACACACCGGATCGCGCGGCGCACTAGGGTTGTCAGGTGACCGACGAACCACCCCTGCGCCGTCGGGCCGCCGAAAGCCGTACGGGAGACGACCAGCCCTCGGCCGCGCCGGAGCCGGAGGACGTGGGGACCGACCAGCCCGACGGCGGCCCCGTTCCGCTGACCGCTCCCCGCGACGGCACGCCCCAGCCGGTGGCCACCCCGAGCGAACTCGACGAGATCGTGGCCCGCTTCGCCGCGGGCGACGGCCCGGTGGCCCTGGACGCCGAACGCGCCTCCGGCTACCGCTACAGCCAGCGCGCCTACCTGGTGCAGCTGCGCCGGGAGGGCGCCGGGACGGCGTTGATCGACCCGCTGCCGCTGCCCGACCTGACCGCGCTCGACGAGGCGATCGGCGGGGCGGAGTGGGTGCTGCACGCCGCCAGCCAGGACCTGGCCTGCCTCGCCGAGGTGGGGCTGCGCCCGCGCCGGCTCTTCGACACCGAGCTGGCCGCCCGGCTGGCCAACTTCGAGCGGGTCGGCCTGGCCGCCCTCACCGAGCAGCTGCTCGGCTACACGCTGGAGAAGCACCACTCGGCGGCCGACTGGTCCAGCCGGCCGCTGCCCGAGTCCTGGCTGACCTACGCCGCCCTGGACGTCGAGATGCTGGTCGACCTGCGCGACGCCCTCGACGAGGAGCTGACCCGGCAGGGCAAGTCGGAGTGGGCGGCGGAGGAGTTCGCCGCGCTGATCCGCAACGGCGCCCGCCCGCCCCGGGTCCGCGCCGAGCCGTGGCGGCGCACCTCCGGCATCCACCGGGTACGGGGAGCGCGCGCCCAGGCCCGGGTCCGCTCCCTGTGGTACGCCCGGGACCAGATCGCCGCCCGGCGGGACGCCGCCCCGGGGCGGGTGCTGCCGGACTCGGCGATCGTCGCCGCCGCCGAGCTGGACCCGAAGGACGAGAAGACGCTGCTGACCCTGCCCGGGTTCGGCGGCCGTTCGGTGCGCCGGCTGGCCCGCACCTGGCTGGCGGCGTTGGACGACGCCCGGCAGCTGCCGGACGACGCGCTGCCGGTCACCCCGACGGTCGAGGGTCCGCCGCCGCCGCACCGCTGGGCGGAGCGGGACCCGGTGGCCGCCGGCCGGCTGGCCCGCTGCCGCGAGGTGGTCGTCCGGGTGGCCGCGGAGCACAACCTGCCCGCGGAGAACCTGATCGCCCCCGACTCCGTACGCCGCCTGGCCTGGCTGCCCCCGGACGAGATCACCGAGGCCACCGTCGCCGAGACCCTGCGCGGCTACGGCGCCCGCGAGTGGCAGCTCACCCTCTTGGTCCCCGCCCTCACCGAGGCCCTCCCCACCTCCTGACCCACCGCTCCGCTTCGTTGATCATGAAGTTATCGCCCCGACACGCCGAGTGCAGGGGCGATAACTTCATGATCGACGGCAGTCGGGCGGGGTCGGCCGGGTGTGGGGTGGGCCACACGGGGGGTGCTGTCGGGGTTGGTTACTGGCGAGTAGCATCCGGGGGAACACGCCCGTGCCGGCGACCTTCGTTCGGTCCAGCCCCGCCACTCGGCGCGGAGCCGAATCATGGTCGAAAAGGAGGCTCCAAGTGCCCCGTGAAGTTCGGGATGTCGTCTTCGTCGACGGCGTCCGTACCCCGTTCGGCAAGGCGGGTGGCATGTACGCCAACACCCGCGCCGACGACCTGGTGATCCGCTGCATCCGTGAGCTGCTGCGCCGGAACCCGCAGCTGCCGCCGGAGCGGGTCGAGGAAGTCGCCATCGCCGCCACGACCCAGATCGGCGACCAGGGCCTGACCATCGGCCGCACCGCCGCCCTGCTGGCCGGGCTGCCCAAGACCGTGCCCGGCTTCGCCATCGACCGGATGTGCGCCGGCGCGATGACCGCCGTCACCGCCGTCGCCGGCGGCATCGCCATGGGCGCGTACGACATCGCCATCGCCGGCGGCGTCGAGCACATGGGCCGGCACCCGATGGGCGAGGGCGTCGACCCCAACCCGCGGATCATCGCGGAGAAGCTGGTCGACCCGTCCGCGCTGGTCATGGGCGCCACCGCGGAGAACCTGCACGACCGGGTCCCGCACATCACCAAGGAGCGCACCGACGCGTTCGGGCTCGCCTCGCAGCAGAAGACCGCCAAGGCGTACGCCAACGGCAAGCTCCAGGACGACCTGGTGCCGGTCGCGATCCGCGACGCCGACGGCGGCTGGGGCCTGGCCACCACCGACGAGGCTCCGCGGGAGACCTCGCTGGAAAAGCTCGCCACCCTGAAGACCCCGTTCCGCCCGCACGGCAAGGTCACCGCGGGCAACGCGGCCGGCCTGAACGACGGCGCCACCGCCAGCCTGCTCGCCGACGAGGCCACCGCCCGCGAGCTGGGCCTGCCGATCGCCATGCGCCTGGTGTCGTACGGCTTCGTGGGCGTCGAGCCCGAGGTGATGGGCGTCGGCCCGATCCCCTCGACGGAGAAGGCGCTGCGCATCGCCGGCCTCACCATCGACGACATCGGCCTGTTCGAGCTGAACGAGGCGTTCGCCGTGCAGGTGCTCGCCTTCCTCGACCACTTCGGCATCGCCGACGACGACCCGCGGGTCAACCCGTGGGGCGGGGCGATCGCCATCGGCCACCCGCTCGCGTCCTCGGGCGTACGGCTGATGACCCAGCTGGCCCGCCAGTTCGCCGAGCACCCCGAGGTCCGCTACGGCCTCACCGCCATGTGCATCGGCATCGGCATGGGCGGCACCGTGATCTGGGAGAACCCGCACTGGGAGGGCAACAAGTGAGCGCGCTCGCCGCACCGAACGAGGTCGTCACCAAGGCGCTGCTGCGCGCGGTACGGGTACCGGGGCTGGACAAGCCGGCCGCCCTGATCACTCTCGACAACGGCTTCGACCACACCAAGCCGAACACCTTCGGCCCGGCCGGTCTGACCAGCCTGGACGAGGCGATCACCGCCGCGCTGGCCGCCGACCCGGCGTTCATCGCGGTCACCGGCAAGCCGTACATCTTCTGCGTCGGCGCCGACATCGTCGGCCTGCCGGCGCTGGCCGACCGCGAGCAGGCGCTGGAGATCGGCCGGCTCGGCCACCGGGTCTTCGCCCGGCTCAAGGACAGCCCGATCCCGACCTTCGCCTTCGTCAACGGCGCGGCGATGGGCGGCGGCCTGGAGCTGGCCCTGCACTGCCACTACCGGACCCTCTCCGGCGGCGCGGCGGCGCTGGCGCTGCCCGAGGTCTCGCTCGGCCTGGTGCCCGGCTGGGGCGGCACCCAGCTGCTGCCGAACCTGATCGGCATCCCGGCGGCGACCCAGGTGATCATCCAGAACCCGCTGATGCAGAACAAGATGCTCAAGCCGAAGCAGGCTGCCGAGATGGGCATCGCGGACGTGCTGCTGGAGCCGGCCGACTTCCTGGAGCGGTCCCTGGAGTGGGCCGCCGGCGTCGTGCGGGGCGAGGTCACCGTGACCCGGCCCGAGGTCGACAAGGACATGTGGGCGGGCGTGCTCTACTTCGCCCGGCAGACCCTGGACCAGCGGCTGCACGGCGCGGTCCCGGCCGCGTACAAGGCGCTGGACCTGCTGGAGACGGCGAAGGACGCCGACTTCGCCACCGGCACCGCCGCCGAGGACGAGGCCCTGGCGGACCTGGTCTTCTCCGAGGAGCTGCGCAGCGGCCTGTACGCCTTCGACCTGGTGCAGCGGCGGGCCAAGCGGCCGGCCGGCGCGCCGGACAAGGGCCTGGCCCGGCCGGTCACCAAGGTGGGCATCGTCGGCGCCGGCCTGATGGCCAGCCAGCTCGCCCTGCTCTTCGCCCGTCGCCTCCAGGTCCCGGTCGTCATGACCGACCTGGACCAGGCCCGGGTGGACAAGGGCGTCGGCTACGTGCACACCCAGATCGAGAAGGCCGTCAGCAAGGGCCGGATGGACAAGGGCACCGCCGCCAAGCTGTACGGCCTGGTCAGCGGCTCGGTCGACAAGGGCGTCTTCGCCGACGCCGACTTCGTCATCGAGGCGGTCTTCGAGGACCTGAACGTCAAGAAGCAGGTCTGGGCCGAGCTGGAGAAGATCGTCAAGCCGGAGGCGGTGCTCGCCACCAACACCTCGTCGCTGTCGATCACCGCAATGGCCGAGGAGCTGGAGCACCCCGAGCGGGTCGTCGGCTTCCACTTCTTCAACCCCGTCGCGGTGCTGCCGCTGCTGGAGATCGTCCGCGGCGAGCGCACCGACGACGCCACGCTGGCCACCGCGTTCGCGGTCGGCAAGCAGCTCCGGAAGTCCTCCGTGCTGGTCTCCGACGCCCCGGCGTTCGTGGTCAACCGGCTGCTCACCCGCTTCCTCGGCACGGTCTTCGCCGCCGTCGACGCGGGCACCCCGCTGGACGTGGCGAACAGCGCGCTGGACCCGCTGGGTCTGCCGATGCGCCCGCTCGCCCTGCTCCAGCTCGTCGGGCCGGCCGTGGCGTACCACGTGGGCGGCACCCTGCACGCCGCCTTCCCGGACCGGTTCGGCGTCAGCGAGAACCTCAAGCGGATCGCCGACTCCGGCCAGCCGATCGTGGTCGACGACCAGATCAACGACGAGGTCGCCAAGCTGCTCGTGGTCGGCGACCAGCCGCTGACCGCCGAGCAGGTGCGCCAGAACGCGCTGGACGCGCTGGCGCAGGAGATCCGGCTGATGCTCGACGAGGGCGTCGTCGCCGAGGCACAGGACATCGACCTGTGCATGATCCTCGGCGCCGGCTGGCCGTTCCACCTGGGTGGCGTCACGCCGTACCTGGACCGGACCGGCACCTCCGAGAAGGTCACCGGCAAGCGGTTCCTGCCGCGCGGGGTCGCCAGCCTGCGCGGCTGACCCCTCCCGCTGCACCGCGATCGCGGTGGTCGGCACGCCCGTCACAGGGCGTCGCCGGCCACCGCGATCGCGTCTGGGGCACCGGCGCGGGCCCGCCCGGACGCCACTTGCCCCGCCCGGTCAGACTCGGACGGGGCAGCGCGGCCGGTCCACGACTCGCTAACATCACGCGTTCTCACCCTCGCCTGGAGCTGATGCATGTCCACACCGCCGGTCGACCCCTGGTCCACGCAGCCGGAGCCCGGCTCGTACCCGCCTCCGCACCAGCCACCACCGCCCTCGGGCACCGGGCCGACCCAGGCCTGGCCGCACGTGCCGCAGCAGGGCGGCCAGCCCGACGCCACCCAGCCGTACGGCCGGCCGGCCGACCCGCAGCCCACCCAGCCGTACCCGGCGTACCAGTCGGGGCAGGCGGGGGTCCACCCGCCGGCGCAGCCGGGCGGGTACCCGGGCGTGCAGCCGGACGGCTTCGCCGGCGCCCCGGCGTACGGCCTGCCGCCGGCGCCGCCGCCGGCGAAGAAGTCCCGGCTCGGCCTGATCCTGTCGCTGGTCCTCGCCGGGTTGCTGGTGCTCTGCGCGGGCGGCGGGGGCCTGGCCTACGTCGCGCTCTCCGACGACGACCCGGACCCGAAGGCCAGCTCCAGCCCCGGCGTCTCCGCCGCCCCGACCACGGCGGCCCCCGAGCCGAGCCCGTCGGAGGAGGAGGTCGAGCCGGCCCCGGACATCCGGCTGGTCACGCCGAAGACGCTGGCCGGCCGGCCGAGGAACACCGAGCCGCAGCTGCGCCGGATCGCCGACGAGATGGTCCGGGACATGAAGTCCGGGGTACGCAACGAGACCGGCGCGGTGGGCGCCTTCTACGGCAGCGCCGGCAAGCGCAACCTGGTCATGGTGGCCGGCGCCTCCGGCCCGGTGCTCTTCCCCGAGAAGGAGCTGGACGACGCCGTCGCCGGGCTGTCCTCGTCGCTGGCGGTCAAGAAGATGTCCACGGTCAACCCCGGCCCGCTCGGCGGTGTGGCCAAGTGCGGTGCCGGCAAGAGCTCCGGCATCGCGCTCGGGGTGTGCACCTGGGCCGACGAGGGCAGCGTCGGCCTGATCGTGATGTTCTTCTCTTCGGCGGCCAAGGCCAAGGCCGAGTTCGCCACCATCCGGGGTCAGGTCGAGAAGCGCTCCTGAAGCGGAAAGCGCAGGTCACGGTGGTCGGACGCCCCGTCCGGGCGGTACCGGCCACCGTGACCGTCCATCCCGGACCGACCGGTCGTGCCCGGTGCGGACGGGGCAGCGCGTGTCGGGTGGGCTGGCTAATATCACGCGTCCTCACCTGACGATCTGGAGCTGACCTCATGTCGCAGCCGCCGTCCGATCCCTACCCTCCGCAGCCGGGAAGCGGCGCGCCCTACGGCTCGTACCCGCCGCCGCAGCAGCCGGGCGGTTACCCGGCACCGCAGCAGCCCGGCGGCTATCCCCCGCCGCAGCAGCAGCCCGGGGGCTACCCGCCGCCGCAGCAGCCGGGTGCCTTCCCGGCCCAGGGCGGCCAGCCGTACGGCGACCCGAGCCTGCCGCCGGCCAAGAAGAAGTCCAACGTCGGCAAGATCGTGCTGATCTCGCTCGCCGTGGTGCTGGTGCTCTGCCTGGGCGGCGCCGCGATCACGTTCTTCGCGGTCAAGGACGAGGTCAAGGAGACCGTCGACGCCACCAAGACCCGGGTGGTCGCCCCGGCGACGCTCGCCGGTCGGGCCAAGTCGACCGAACCGGCCCTGCTCAACGGCGCCAAGCAGCTCGAGACGGAGCTGAAGAACTCCCTTCCGGACGCCACCAGCACGGTCGGCGCGTTCTACGGCACGGCGGCCAAGAAGAACCTGGTGATGATCGCCGCCGCCTCCGGCCTGAACACCAACCCGTCCAAGACCCTGGACGACACCATCAAGGGCGCGGGCCAGAGCGAGGTACAGCTCGGCGAGATGAAGAAGGTCGACGCCGGGCCGCTGGGCGGGGAGGCCAAGTGCGGCGACGCCGAGGCCGCCAACGTGCCGCTCGGCGTCTGCGTGTGGAGCGACAAGGGCAGCCTGGGCATGATCATCATCTACTTCAAGTCGGGTGACGAGGCCGCCGCCGAACTGCCCGCCATGCGCGGGCAGATCCAGCAGAAGTCCTGACCCGTACGACCTGAGGAAAGGCCCCGTCCACCGCGGTGGACGGGGCCTTCGTCGGCTCAGCCGGCCGTGGCAGCCCGCTCGGCGGCGCTGCGCAGCACGCAGAACTCGTTACCTTCCGGATCGGCCAGCACCACCCAGCCGGAGCCGTCCGGCCGGCGGTGGTCGGCGACCTGGACCGCGCCGATGCCGAGCAGGCGCTGCACCTCCTCGTCCCGGGTCCGGTCGGTGGGCTCGATGTCGAGGTGCAGGCGGTTCTTCACCACCTTCTCGTCCGGCACGGCCAGGAAGAGCACCTCCGGCCCGCCCGGGGGCAGCAGCATCGCCTCCGGGTCGCCGGGGAAGTCGTCCGGCTGACGGGGGCACTCGAAGACCTGGGCCCAGAATCCGGCCAGGGCGTACGTGTCGCGGCAGTCGATGCCGATGTTGTGGATCCGTGCACTCACGGTGTTCCTCCGCAGTGGATGGACGCGCCCCGGGTGCGTGAAATGTCAGCGGTGAACGGGGTGGGGCGCGGCATTGATCGTGGTGGACATCTGCGCACCCCCTTCCGCCCGTCGGGCCGACGCGACGATCTTGTCATCCCGGTCCGAGGGCTGACAACCCCGGTCAGCCCAGCAGCGCGCCGATCAGCGCCAGCGTCCCCATCGCGCACGCGGTGGTCACCACGACCGTCTCCCGGGCCACCACCTCGGCCCGCCCGTACTCGCGGGCGAAGATGTAGGTGTTCTGGGCGGTGGGCAGCGCGGCGCAGACCACCAGGGCCAGCAGGTCCGTGCCGGTGACCCCGACCAGCCGCCCGACCGACCAGGCGATCACCGGTTGGACCAGCAGCTTCAGGCCGGAGAGCAGGGCCACCTCCATCTTCGCGCCGCCCCCGCGCGACCCACCGCCGGTCGCCGGGACGCCCGCGGTGACCTCGCCGTCGGTGCTGCCCGCCTCGCCGTCGACCGCCGGCACCGCACGGACTGCCACGACGGCGCCGGTGGCGGCGACACCGCCGGAGGCCGGGGGGTCGGGCGCGGGCGGTCCGGTGCCGACGGGCGGTCCGGCGTGGGGAACCGGCCGGTCGCCGGCAGGCGGCCCGGCGGCGCGCGAGCCGGCGGTGAGCGAGAGGCCGAGCGTGACCAGCGCGGTCGGCACGGCCGCGGCGCCGAGCAGGGCGAGCGGAGCGCCGATCAGCTCCGGCGGCCGCCAGTGCAGGGCCGCGCAGAGCGCGCCCAGGGCCGGCCCCGCGATCACCGGATTGCGCAGCGGCAGGGTCAGCAGCCGCCCGGGCCGCCACGCCCGCCCGGCGGACCGGTCCAGCAGGACCAGCACCACCGGGGTGACCACCAGCACCTGGAAGAGCAGCACCCCGGTGAGGAAGGTGGCGTCGCCGAGCACCTGCAGCGCCACCGGGATGCCCAGGTTCGCCGAGTTGACGTAGCCGGCCGCCATCGCCCCGATCGTCGCCTCGCCGCCTGCACGGCGGCGGGTCACCGCGCACAGGACGAACGCCAGCGCCATGGTGGCGGCGGTGCTCGCCGCGAAGGCGCCGAGTGCGGGCAGGCGCACGTCCAGCTCGGTGCGGGACAGCGCGGTGAACAGCGCGGCGGGCATCGCCAGGTGGAAGACGAAGCCGCCCAGCACCCGCTCGGCCTCACCGCCCAGCAGCCCGCGTCGTCCGGTCAGCCAGCCGAGCCCGGTGAGCACCCAGATGGGTACGAAGGCGGCGAGCACCTGGGCAGCGTACGGACGCCCGTGCGGGCCGGCGTCACCGCCTCCGGTGCGGCTCCGACCGGACGACCGGCGCGGGCCGGCGTCACCGCCTCCGGTGCGGCTCCGACCGGGCGGCCGGCGCGGCGCCGCCGGAGCGGGCCGGGGTCGCCGGGCACTCGACGTCGGCGGACGGCAGCGCGACGGTCACCTCCAGGCCGCCACCCGAGCGGGCGAGCACCGTCACGGTCCCGCCGTGCGCGTCGCAGACCGCCCGGACGATGGACAGCCCCAGCCCCGAGCCGCGCGCCCCGGTCCGTTCCCGCCCGCCCCGCCGGAACGGCTCGAACAGCCCCGGCACGTCGGCCTGGTCCACCTCGAACCCGGTGTTCCCCACCACCAGCCGGGACGTCCGCCCGTCGGTGTCGGTGCGCACCCAGAGCCGCCCGTGCAGGTGGTTGTAGCGGACCGCGTTCTCGATCAGGTTGCCGGCCAGCCGGTCCAGCAGCCCCGGGTCGCCGACCACCGGGGCGGGCCGCAGCGAGGTCTGCACGCGCAGCCCGATCCGCTCCACCTCCCGGGCCATCGCGGACAGCGCGTTGGCGGTGCCGGTGGCGAGGTCGCACTCGGTACGCCGGGCCAGCCGGCGGCCGGTCTGCGCCTCGCTGCGGGCCAGCACCAGCAGCGCGTCCACCAGTCCGTTGGCCCGCTCCGAGGCGTCGCGCACCACGGTGGCCATCCGGCGGTACTCGGCGGTGTCGGCCTCGTCGTCGCTGAGCGTCACGTCGATCTCGGTACGCATCACGGCCAGCGGCGTGCGCAGCTCGTGCGAGGCGTTGGCCACGAAGCGTTTCTGCGACTCGAACGCGGCGGCGATCCGGTCGAGCATCGCGTCGAACGTGCGCGCCAGCTCGGCCACCTCGTCGTCCGCCCCGGACCAGCCGATCCGCTGGTCGAGGGTGGCCTCGCCGAGCCGCTGCGCGGTGGCGGTGACCTGGTGCAGCGGGCGCAGCGCCCGGCCGGCCACCAGGTACGCCCCGGCCACCCCGACCACGCTGATCGCCAGCAGCGCGACGAACCCCTTCAGCAGCAGCTCCTGCGAGGCGGCGTCGACGAGCTGGCGCTGCCAGTCGGCGGCGTCCAACGACCGGCCGTCGGCCAGCAGCACGGTGGTACCGGGCCGCAGCTCGTCGCTCGGACGCAGCGCGTCGCGGACCAGCAGCCAGGCCAGCACCACCAGGACCGCCCCGGCGCCGACCAGCAGCACCCCGTTGAGCAGGGTCAACCGCAGCCGCAGGGTCGGACGCAGCCGCCGGGTCACGCGCGTGCCCGGCTCACTCCTCGCGCTCACGCTGCCGCCTCAGTTCGCGACTGCGGGGCTCGCAACCCCGGCTCACTCCTCGCGCTCACGCCGCCCCCTCGGCCGTGCGGTAGCCGGCGCCGACGACCGTCTCGATCAGTGGCGGGTCGCCGAGCTTCTTGCGCAGGGTCATCACGGTGACCCGGACGATGGTGGTGAACGGGTCGGTGTTGGCGTCCCAGACCCGTTCCAGCAGCTCCTCGCTGGAGACCACCGCGCCGCGCGCCTTGACCAGCTCGCAGAGGACGCCGAACTCCTTGTTGGTCAGGTCGACCGGCGCCCCGCCCCGGGTGACCACCCGGCGGGCCGGGTCGATCACCACGTCGCCGACCTCCAGCACCGGCGGGGCGGCCGGGGTGGCCCGCCGGCCGAGCGCCTGCACCCGGGCGACCAGTTCGTCGAAGGCGAACGGCTTGGGCAGGTAGTCGTCGGCGCCGAGGCCGAGCCCCTCCACCCGGTCGGCGACGCTGTCGCTGGCGGTCAGCATCAGCACCCGGGTCAGGGTGCCGGAGGCGGCCAGGTCGGCGCAGATCTGGTCGCCGTGCACGCCGGGCAGGTCCCGGTCGAGGACCACCACGTCGTACCGGGTGACGAAGGCGGCCTCGTGGCCGGTGTCGCCGTCGTACGCCACGTCGACCGCCATGCCGCGCTTGCGCAGCCCACGCGCGATCGCGTCGGCGAGATTCCGCTCGTCCTCGACCACCAGCACCCGCATCCGGACCTCCTCGCCGACCTGCCCGACAACCTAGTGCCGGCCGCCAAACCGGCGTCACCGCCCGCCCGGGGTCGTTGCAGGAAACCTCCGGGGTACGGGATGCTGCTGGCACTGATCTACAGGGGGACGGGCCGTGACCGCGACACCGACCGGGCGGGACATCGCCTACCGGGGCTTCCGCCTCGCCGTCGACGCGCGCCTCGGCACCGGCGTCGGCGTCCGGTCGCATGCCGGCGGGCTGGAGCTGACCGACCCGGTCGACCGGCGCGAGCACGACGGCGGGACGTACGAGGTCGGGAGCTGGACCTCTCCCCCGGTGCCGGCCGGCTTCGCCGTCGCGGAGGTGGTGCCGTCCTGGACGGCCCGGACGCCGCCCGGCTGCTGGGTCGAGGTGGAGCTGCGCGGCTGGCATGCGGATGCGCCGACCACCGGCTGGTACACGCTGGCCCGCTGGGCGGAGGGCGAGGAGCCGGTACGCCGCACCTCGGTGCCGGGGCAGCGGGACCCCGACGCCCGGGTGGACACCGACACGCTGGTGGTCGGCGAGGCCACGGTGACCGGCTGGCAGGTCCGGGTGACCCTGCTGCGCCCGGTGGGCGCGACGACCGGCCCGGTGCTGCGCACGGTCGGCGCGGTCGCCTCGGGACCAGCCCGCCCGGCGACCGACCCGGCCGGCCAGCCCTCGCACGGGACGAACGGACAGACCGACGAGTCCGCGACCGGGCCGAACGCCGGCGCGGCGGCGCACGGGCCGGCGGCGGGCGCGAGTGTGGCCGGCGCGCGGGGCGTGGTGCTGGCCGTGCCTCGCTACTCCCAGCGCCGGCACGCCGTCGGGGGCGAGTCGCGCTGGGGCGGTGGCGGGGACTCCTGGTGCAGCCCCACCTGCATGTCCATGGTGCTGGCCTTCTGGGGCGCCGGGCCGCCGGCCGAGCGGTACGCCTGGGTCGAGCCGCCCGGCCCCCGCCCGGTGGTGGTGCACGCCGCCCGGCACTGCTACGACCACGCGTACGCCGGGGCCGGCAACTGGGCGTTCAACACCGCGTACGCCGGGCTGCACGGGGTGGAGGCGTTCGTCACCCGGCTGCGCTCGCTGGCCGAGGCGGAGGCGTTCGTGGCCGCCGGCGTGCCGCTGGTGGTCTCCGCGGCGTTCCGTGCCGGCCAGGTGCCCGGGCTGGACTACGACACCCGCGGGCACCTGATGGTGCTGGTCGGCTTCACCGAGGCCGGCGACCCGGTGCTCAACGACCCGTACGCCCCGGACGACGCGTCGGTACGCCGGATCGTGGACCGGGCGCGCTTCGAGGCGGCCTGGCAGGACGGCAGCGGCGGGGCGGCGTACGTGGTCCACCCGGCGTCGGTGCCGCTGCCCGCGCCGCCCGCCCAGCCGAACTGGTGATCAGCCGCCGAGCCGCCACACTCCCTGTTCACCGTTCGCCCGCCAGCAGACGACGGTGCGACCCCGGTGCGTGCAGAACTCCCACCCGCCGGGCAGCACGTCGCGCGGCCGCACCTCGCCGGTGCCGACGTCCAGCTCACCGAGGAGCTGCCGGCCGCCGGAGACCGCCCGGGTCACCAGCAGGGGCCGCCCCACCAGCCGGCCGCCCGAGGTGTCCGCGCCGACGATCTGCCACGGCCCCAGCTCGCTGCGCACCCGACCGGTGGCGGGGTCGAGCAGCGCGAAGGTCTCCGGTCCCCCGCCGGAGTTGACCGCCAGCAGGCGGTCGTCGACCAGCCAGAGCGGCGACCACCGGTCGTCGGCCCACCGCAGCCGACCGGTGGTGAGGTCGAGCACCCGGACGCCGCTGCGCTGCCCCAGGCAGACCGCGTCGCCGCAGGCCTGGACGAAGGGGGCGGCCGGATCGAGCGGCCTCCGCCAGCGGAGATCCCCGGTGTCGAGGTGGTAGGCGGCCACCTGCCCAGAGCCGGCGTCGGTGAGCAGCGCGTCCCCGACGACCTGAACGGTCTCCCGCATCGGGCCGCGGGCCGGCGGGATCCGGAAGGTCCGGCGGAGCTGCCCGGTGATCCGGTCCCGCACCTCGACCCGGCCATCGTGCGCGACCAGGACGATCTGGGTGATCCCCCGGTCGTCGTAGCGGTAACCGATCGCGCCCGGGCCGATGGCGGCCGACCAGCGCGGCGAGCCGGAAGCCACGTCCACGCCCCGCACGGCGACCCGGTCGGGCTCCGCGTCCTCCAGCAGCAGGCCGCCGTCGCCGGTCGGCACCGCGACGCCCGGCTGGCGCCACCGCACCCGGCCATCGGTGTGGTCGAGCACCGCCGACACCGGCTCGCCGCCCGGGTCGGAGGTGACCGCCACGTCCCCGCCCACCTCGGTCAGCACGACCAGGTGGTGCCCGGCGGGCACCGGCGACCGCCATCGGATCCGCCCATCCTCAAGCCCCACCGCGGTGAGCTCCCGGCCCATCAGGGCGGCGGTCGGCACGGAGCGGACGAACAGGTCGTCGCCGACGAGCTGACCGGGGTCGGGCCCGGCCGGCACGGCCACCCGAACGGGCGGCGGCGATCCGGGCGCCGCTGCGGCCAGGCCCAGCAGGGCCAGGAGCGCGACCAACGCGAGCCGCACCGGGCGGCCGACCGGACGAGGCGGTCGGGGTGGCCGGACCGGTTCGACGTCATGGCCCACCTCGCCCAGGTCGATGACGGTCACCGGTCCAGCCGCCAGATGCCGAAGCCGCCGCCACTGCGGCGGCACAGCAGCAGTCTCGCGTCGGCCTGGCAGTCGCCGGTCACCCCGGCGAGCACGTCGAGGACCCGGGTCCGGCCGCCGGCGACGTCCAGTTCGGCGACGAACAGCCGGTCGCCGTCGGCGGGCCGTACCCCGATCGGCCGGCCCTCGGCCGGATACCGGCCGGACACCTCCCAGGTGCCCAGGTCGGCGACGGCCTGCCCGGTGGCCGTGTCGAGGACCGCGAAGGAGTCCTGCGCGCCGCTGCCCGGGCCCCTGACCAGCATCCGGCCCTCCCGCTCGATGAGCGTCTCGTGCCAGCGGGTGGCGCGCCACCGGACGTCCCCGGTGGCCCGGTCCAGCGCCCACATCCCGCCGGTCTGCCCGTACGCGCAGAGCAGCGGCCCGCAGGCGGCGAAGTAGGCCACCAGTCCCAGCCGGATCTCCCAGCGCCGGTCCAGCTCGTCCAGGCCGTACGCCGTCACCAGGGCGGCGGTGTCCCGGACCACCAGCAGCAGCTCGTCGACCGACTGGCTCCGCTGGTAGACGGGGAGTTCGCCGGGGCGGATGTCGGCGGCGCGCAGCCGCGCCCCGCTGCGGGCGTCCCAGACCTCGACCTGCCCGGAGGAGGGGCTGGCCACGATGCGATCGACGCCGTCGGGCCGGACCCGGAAGGTGGTGGCCTCCACCGGCGTCGCCACCGACCAGGCGACCCGCCCGGTGGCCGGGTCGACGGAGCTGACCCGCCCCGGCTCCTCACCCCCGGTCTCCAGCGCCAGCAGCGCGTCCCCGGCCGGTGCGACGTGACCCGGCCGCTCCCACCGGAGCCGCCCGGTGCCCAGGTCGAACGCGAAGGCGCGGCGCGGCCCGTCGAGCGAGCCGCCGGTGACCAGCACCACGTCCCGGTGGACGAAGACCGCGCCGTCGGTGCCGGCGGCCGGCAGCGGCGTGCGCCACAGCGGCGCGAGTGGACCGTCGCCCGCTTCCGGCACGGCGTACGCGGTCAACTGACCGCCCCGCCCGGCGGGCGCGTCCGCCGGCTCCATCAGGAACAGCCGGTCGTCCCGGAGGAAGGCCGTGGTGGCGGACCGGGCCGGGACGGTGAAGCCGGCCGGCGCCGCCACCGGGGCCGCTGAGGCCAGCGAAACCAGGGTGAGCACGAGCAGCGCCGCCACCCGCGCCGGACGCCCGACGGTGGTCGGCGGACGCCGGGGCGGTTCCGGCGCCGACTCCTCGCGGACGTCACCCAGATCGATGAGCGCCACGCCCGACCTCCCCCGACCGCCGGCTGCCGGCCGCAGCACGCCCTGCGGGACGCCCCACCGGCCCGGCGGGTGCGGCGCGTCACCGCCTGTACGATGGCCCGTCGTGGCTGTGCCGGTGGTAGATCCCTCGTTGAACCAGACGTCCGCGCCCGAGGCGGTCGAGCCCGTCGCGGCCGATCCGGCACGGCGGCCCCGTCGGCGCCCGAGCCGGGCCGACGTCCTGGCCATCGGAGCCTATGTGCTGCTCGGCGTTCTCGTGTGCCTGAACTACTGGGTGGACGTGCAGCACCGGGTCTCGTCGCACCTGCCGACCGACCACAGCTGGTTCGAGTGGCTCTTCTCGCACGGCGCGTACTCGGTGCGCCACCTGGAGAACCCGCTGTTCAGCGCCCGGCAGAACGCCCCGGACGGGGTGAACATGATGGCCAACACCTCGCTGCTGGGCATGACCCTGCCGCTGGCGCCGGTCACCCTCCTCTTCGGTCCGCAGGTGACGTACGCGCTCTACCTGGGCGGCGCGCTGGCCGCGACCGCGGGCACCTCGTACTGGATGCTGTCGCGCCACCTGGTGCGCTCGCGGGCGGCGGCCTTCGTCGGCGGCGCCTTCCTCGGCTTCGCGCCGGGCATCGTGCACCACGCCAACGGGCAGCCGAACTTCGTCTCCAACTTCCTGCTGCCGGTGATCGTGGCCCGGGTGCTGCGCCTGGGCGAGCCGGGCCGGTGGCGGCGCGACGGGGTCGTGCTGGGGCTGCTGGTGGCGTACCAGATCTTCATCAACGAGGAGATGCTGCTGCTCACCGCGCTGGCCTGCCTGGTGGCGGTGCTGGCGTACGTGGTGCAGCGACCTCGCGCGGCGCGGGCCCGGGCCGGCGGTTTCCTGGCCGCGCTCGGCCTCGGCGGCGGGCTGGCCCTGCTGCTGACCGCCTACCCGATCTGGTACCAGTTCAACGGCCCGCAGTCCTACCGGGGGTTGCAGGGTGGGGTCTTCCACAACTGGGGCGAGGACCTGATGGCCTTCGTCACCTTCGCCCGGGACACCGTGGCCGGTGACGAGGCGGTGGAGAAGACCATCGGCCTGACCGAGCAGAACACCTGGTTCGGCTGGCCGCTGGTGCTGGTGGCGCTGGTCGCCCTGGTGCTGCTCTGGCGTCGCTCGTTGCCGGCCCGGATCGCCGGCGTGCTGGTGCTGGTCTTCACCGTCGCCGCGATCGGCCCGAAGGTGCGCTTCGACGGCGTGGAGACGACGGTCGACGGCCCGTGGGCGTACATCCCGGACGACCTGCCGCTGGTGGAGATGATGATGCCGACCCGGCTGGCCCTGGTGGTGGCCGCGGCGGTCGGTGTCCTGCTCGCGCTCGGCTGGGACGCGGCGGCGGGTTACGGCCGCGCCCGGGTCCCCGCGCCCCGTGCGGCGGCCGACGACGCCGGCACGAGGGCGGCGACCGCCAGGCCGGCGCGGCGGCGCTGGGTCCGGCCGGTCGGGTACGCGGCGATCACGCTCGCCGTGCTGCCGCTGTTCCCGCGCCCGCTGCCGGCGCAGCCGGTGGACCCGCCGCCGCACTTCATCACCGCCGGCGGCTGGCGCCCGTACGTCCCGGCGGGCCGGACCCTGGTGCCGGTGCCGATCCCGAGCAACGTGCACGGCCTGCCCACGCTGCGCTGGAGCGCGCTGACCGGGCACGAGTTCCCGGTGCCGGGCGGCTACTTCATCGGGCCCAACCTCGACGGTGAGGGGGTCTTCGGCGCGCCGAACCGGCCCACCAGCACCCTGATCTACTCCAGCATGGACACCGGCACCGTGCCGGCGCTGACCGAGGAGAACCGCCGCCAGGCGGTCGAGGACCTGCGCTACTGGAAGGCCTCGGTGGTGGTGCTCGGCGCACACCCGCGCGAGGCGGTGCTGCGCGAGCTGATGACCGGCCTGATCGGGCCGGCGCAGCGGGTCGACGACGTGTGGCTCTGGGACGTGCGCCCGCTGGTCGGCTGACCGCCCACCCGGCCCGCCGAGGGCGGGAAGGTCAGGCGGTACGGACGGTCAGTGGCCGGACGTCCCAGACCCAGACGTCCAGCTCCCGCTTCGCCGGGCCGACCAGCTGCTCGACGGTGCGCCGCAGCGGCTCGGCGTGCTGGTGGCCCACCGGCAGCACCAGGACCGCCGCGTTCCAGTGGCGCAGCTCGTCCAGGCTACGGCGGCGCTGCCGGTCGTCGAGCTTGGGCGTACGCCCGGTGGTGGCGACCTCGTCGAGTAGTTCGCCGATGCCGCTGGGCCGGCCGCCGAAGCGACCCGGGTCGCCGGTGTTGCCGTTGCGTGGGGCGAGGAAGTAGCCGCCGGGGATCTTGAAGTCGAGGTTGGTGGAGGCCGACCACCGCATCCCGTGCGTGTTGCCCATGCTCGGCACGGGCACCGGCACCAGCGTCTGGTCCGGGCCGACGTACTGCCGCCAGCGGTCGGCGGTGATGAAGGTCGGCACCGGCGGGCGGGAGGTCACCTTCAACGGCATCGGCACGATCGGCAGCAGCGCGAGCACCAGGGCGCCGACGGTGACCGTCTTCGCGTGCCGCCACTCGAGGCCGCGCAGCGTCCACGCCCGCTGCACGGCCAGCGCCAGCAGCATGCCGATCACCACGCTGGTGATCAGAGCGAACCGGGTCGGCACCACCGCGTCGAGCAGCGGCAGCCGGACCAGCAGGTCCCACGGGCCGGTGAAGAGGTCCCGGTCCCACCAGGACACCCGCTCGCCGAGCGAGAGCACGGCGAAGAAGAACCCGGTCGCGGCGAGCGCCCGGACCAGCACCTCGCGGCGCAGCCAGACCACGATGCCGACGGCGAGCAGCGACAGGCTCCAGCCGAAGAAGGCGTTCTCCTCGGAGTAGTTCGGCGCCAGGTTGACGTTCGCCCGCTCGTTGCCGCCGAAGGTCGGCGAGCCGGGGGCGAAGAAGGCGGCGATGTCGTTGCCGTAGTCGCGGACCGCGTCGCTGAGCCCGTGGTACGCCATCGGCCCGGCGAACTGGATGTAGAGCGGGTACGCCAGCAGCGCCCCGGCCAGCACCGTGCACACCGGCAGCCCCTTGGCCAGCGGACGCCAGGCCACCGACCACAGCGCCGGGCGCTGCACCACCATCGCGGTCAGGAAGACGCCGCAGGCCAGCGCGGTGAAGAGCAGGATCTCCTCGTTGATGAACGCCTGCACGGTGACCAGCAGCGCCAATAGCGCGCCGTCGCGCACCGGCCGGGTCGAGCGGGTCAGCACCATCACCCGCCAGACGATGAACGGCAGCAGGAACTGGGAGATGATGTTCGGGTGCCAGTTGGCGTGCGACAGCATCGCCGGTGAGAACCCGCAGAACCAGGCGCCCACCGCGGCGGCCAGCCGCCGGCGGACCAGGTGCCGGGAGAACACGTGGTACCAGGCGGCGGCGGTGCCGGCGAGGCCCAGGGTGACCAGCACCACGAAGGACACGGCCGGTCCGAAGAGCAGGGTGACCGGCACCATCGGGATGCCCAGCGCCAGCACGGCCGTGTTGGCCATCAGGTTGACGCCGTCGGGGTAGTTGAACTGGTCGGTGAAGAACGGGAACTCGCCGTGCAGCACCACGCGTACCGAGTGGGCGAGGAAGAACTGCACCTGAGCGGGGTCGCTGCTGTAGAGCGAGGCGACCCGGCCGGCCGGGTCGACCCAGAGCTGGCTGGTCACCCAGAGCGCGACGAGCAGGAAGATCCCGTAGACGGCGAGGTCCTTGCGCCGGGCCGTCCAGCGCCAGCGCCGCGCGGGCGCCGGCGCACTGTCGCCGTCCGCCGCCGCCGGCCGTTTCCCGGGTACGCCCCGCGCCGGCGCGTCGACGGCGGGCGCCGTCGGGGCGGGCGCGTCCACGGCCGGTGCCGTCGGGGCGGGCGCGTCCACGACCGGTGCGTCCACGGTCGGCGCTCGGCCGGCCGGCGTGTCCACGGTCGGTGCTTGCCCGGTCGACGCGGTGGCAGCGGGTGCCTTCGCCGCCGGTGTGTCGAGGACCCGTGCCGGGAACGCGGTCGCGGTCGCCGTGGCGCCGCGGGCGGAGCCCGGAGAGGCGTCGGGGTCCGGTGCGGAGGCGCCACGGGGCTCGACAGACGTCACAGTCGGCGGAGTCTACCGGAGCCGGAGAATAGCCCGAAATTCACACTGCTGTCCCTTGTGGCCGTCGGACACGGCCGCGAGGCGCTCCCCGACCGTTGCGTACCATGTGGGCTTCCGGCAACGACGGCGAGGCGATCGGGAGGCGTACAGGTGGCTTCAGTCCGCCGCCGCGGCACGACGGCCACCGCACTGCTCACCATGGTGCTGGCCGCGACCGCCTGCGGCCCGGTCGCCGACCGGGGGGCCCGCGAGCTGCGGGTCGGCTACGACAGCCTGGACGGCACGTTGCCGGTCTGGCCGCCGCGCGGCTCGCTCGCCGGGGACGCCGCCGCGACGCGGGCGGTGACCGAGGCGGTACGCGCCTGGCGGTCGCCGATCGACGACCGCGCCCACCTGCCCTCCTCCGGCATCCTCTTCTCCGGCGAGGTCGACGGCACCCGGCTGGCCCTGGTCGCCGCCGACGTGCCCGGCGAGGGCGCGTCCTGGCTGCTCCAGCTCACCGGCGACGGCGGCCGGTACACGGTGACCCGGGCCAGCGAGTACTCCGACCCCGGCTACCTCGCCTACGCCGACGTCCTGCCGGTGCAGCTGGCCGACGGCCGGCGCTACCTCACCTCCGGGCGGGTGGAGCGCCTGCTCGGCCCGAACGGTCGGGCGCTGGTGCTCACCGACGGGCTGAGCCGCCCGGTGCGCGTGCCGGCCTGCGCGGCCGTGCCGGTCACCGCGACGCTGCGGGCCACCGAGTCGCTGCCGCGCGGTCGCGCCGCCGAGCGCCTGCTCGACCTCGGCACCGCCACCGCCGAGCCGCGCTACCCGCTGGTCCGGGACGAGACCGGCTCCGGCCGCCGGGCCCTGGACGGGCTGGACACCTGCGTGCTCGCCGACGAGCGGGGCCCGTTCGGCAGCGTCCCGCGCCGCATCGGCGACCGGGACGCGCCCCGCTCGGCCCCGGAGTCGTGGCCGATGGAGAAGGTGAGCGTCCGGGCGATCGGCGAGATGGCGCTGGGCGGCGGCGACCCGGGCGACCTGGAGCAGCTCACCTGGGAGACGGACGCCGGCACGATGACCGCGGTGGTCTACCGGCCCGCCGACGGCGGCACCCCGGTGGTCTCCCCGGCGGACCGGTCCAACCCCCTTCAGACGTACGTGCTGCCGGTGCCCGGGCAGCCGCTGGTGGTGCTGACCTGGCGGGGCACCCGAGACGCCTCGCTCTCGGTGCCACCGGGCACGCCCCGGCTGGTGGACCGCCCCGGCCTGGCGGTGGTGCCGATGCCGGCGGCGAAGCAGACCTTCAGCCTGGCCGGCGCGGAGAAGACCTACTACCGCTCCGTCGGCGGCCGCTGACCCACCGCCCCGCCCTACACCGCCGGTCCCGCTCCGCACCGCGTGGGCTCGATCGACTCCGTGTCGCCGGAACGGCGGTATGAGCACGACCGGGACACCGCCACGTCGCCGACACGGAGTCGATCACGCGGTCAGGACACCCCCACCTCGCCGACACGGAGTCGATCACGCGGGCGACCGGCACCCGGAGACCGGGCCGGAGACGACGGCGGGCGGCCCCGCGAGTGCGGAACCGCCCGTCGGGTCGGACCGGTCAGTTGGGGCTGGCCTCGCTGGCCGGCAGCCGGACCGGCTCCACCGGCTCCGCGTCCAGGCCGGAGATCCAGCCGATGACGTTGCGCGCCACGTCCTGCGCGGTGAGCCCCAGGTCGCTGAGGATCTGCGCGCGGGTGCCGTGCGGGTGCCAGCCGGCGGGCACGCCGAGGTCGCGCAGCGGCACCCGGACGTCGGCGTCCCGCATCGACTGGGCGAGCGCGTCGCCGACGCCGCCGACCCGGACGCCGTCCTCGACGGTGACCACGAGCCGGTGCCCGGCGGCCAGTTCGACCAGCTCGGCCGGGACCGGGCGGACCCAGCGCGGGTCGACCACGGTCACGCCGTAGCCCTGCTCCGCGAGGCGGGCGGCGACCTCCATGCCCAGCTGGCCGAAGGAGCCGACCGCGACCAGCAGCACGTCGGTACGCGCCGACTCGGCCAGCACGTCGACGCTGCCGATCCGGCGTACGGCCGGCAGGTCGGCGGCGACAGTGCCGGTCGGGAAGCGGACGATGGTCGGGCCGTCGTCGACGGCGACGGCCTCCCGCAGCTCCTCGCGGAGGCTGGCGGAGTCGCGGGGCGCGGCGATGCGCAGGCCGGGCACCACGCCGAAGACGGACATGTCCCAGATGCCGTAGTGGCTCGGCCCGTCCGGCCCGGTGATGCCGGCCCGGTCGAGCACGAAGGTCACCGGCAGCTTGTGCATCGCCACGTCCAGCAGGACCTGGTCGAAGGCGCGGTTGAGGAAGGTCGCGTAGACCGCCACCACCGGGTGCAGCCCGCCCATCGCCAGGCCGGCGGCGGAGGTGGCGGCGTGCTGCTCGGCGATGCCGACGTCGTACACCCGCTCGGGGTGCTTGCGGGCCAGGGTGGCGATGCCGGTGGGCTCGGCCATGGCGGCGGTGATGCCGACCACATCGGGGCGCTCGTCGGCGATGGCCACCAGCTCGTCGGCGAAGACCTGGGTCCACTTCACCGAGGGGGCGGCGAGCAGCTTGCCGGTCTCGGCGTCGAAGGCGCTCGGGCCGTGCAGGCAGTCCGCCTCGTCCTCCTCGGCGGGGCGGTAGCCGTAGCCCTTGCGGGTGACCGCGTGCACGATCACCGGGCCGCCGAAGTTCTTCGCGGCGCGCAGCGACGACTCGACGGCGGCGATGTCGTGCCCGTCGACCGGGCCGACGTACTTGATGCCGAGGTCCTCGAACATCGCCTGCGGGGCGACCGCGTCCTTGATGCCCTTCTTGACCGCGTGGAGCACCTCGTACATCGGCTTGCCGACCAGCGGGGTGGAGCCGAGGGCGTCCTTGACGGTGTCGAGGACCTTCTCGTAGCCGGGGTTGAGCCGCAGCGAGGAGAGGTGGTCGGCGAGGCCGCCGATGGTCGGCGAGTACGACCGACCGTTGTCGTTGACCACGATCACCAGCGGGTTGCCGGCGGTGGCGATGTTGTTCAGCGCCTCCCAGCACATGCCGCCGGTGAGCGCGCCGTCGCCGACGACGGCGACCACGCTGCGCTGCTCGCCGCGCAGGGCGTACGCCTTGGCCAGCCCGTCGGCGTACGACAGGGCGGTGGAGGCGTGCGAGTTCTCGATCAGGTCGTGCTCGCTCTCGGCCTGGCTGGGGTAGCCGGAGAGCCCACCGCGCTGGCGCAGCTTGTCGAAGCCGTCCTGCCGCCCGGTGAGGATCTTGTGCACGTACGCCTGGTGGCCGGTGTCGAACAGGAGCCGGTCGCGGGGAGAGTCGAAGACCCGGTGCATCGCCAGGGTGAGCTCCACCACGCCCAGGTTGGGGCCGACGTGCCCGCCGGTACGGGAGACCTTGGCGATCAGGAAGTCACGGATCTCGGCGGCGAGGATGTCCAGCTGCTCGGCGGTCATCCGCTTGACGTCCTGCGGACCGCGGACGGCGCCCAGCAGCCGACCGTGGTTGGCCGTGCCCTCTTCAACACTCATGAGCGAAGAGTCTATCGGCCGCCCGCCGCACCGCAGCTCGGCCGTGGATCATCCCAGCTGGTTCCCAGGTTCAGGGCTCGACGACCAGCCGCCGGGGCGGCGTCGGCGGGGTGGCGCCGTGCAGTGGCCCGGCCGGCGTCCAGGCGCCCAGCACGGCCGCCCGGCGGGCGCCGGTGACCGAGGGGATCGCCCCGGGCAGGCCGTGCCAGGAGAGCCAGCCGAGCAGGGCGAACGCGTACGCCTCCTTGGCCTGCGCCGGCACGCCCAGCTCGTCGGTGGTGCGCAGCCGCCAGCGGCCCTCGGCGAGTTCGACCAGCCGGAACATAAGTGTGGGATTGCGCACCCCGCCGCCGGCCGCGACCACCTCGGTCACCCCGTGCCGGGCGCACTCGGCGGCCACGGTCGCGGCGGTCAGCACGGTCAGCGTGGCGAGCACGTCGTCGGGGGCCACCGGCTCGCCCAGGATGGCCAGCTGGTCGTCCAGGTAGCCGCCGTGGAACAGCTCCTTGCCGGTGGACTTGGGCGGCGGCGCGGCGTAGTACGGCTCGGCGAGCAGCAACTCCAGCAACCGCGGATGCACCCGGCCAGCGGCCGCCCGGGCCCCGTCCAGGTCGCAGGGGCGGTCCAGGAAGCGCCGGGCCGCCGCGTCGAGCAGCGCGTTGGCCGGGCCGACGTCGTACCCGAGGACCGGCGCGCCCGGGGCGACCACCGTGAGGTTGGCGATGCCGCCCAGGTTGAGCGCCGCCCGCGGCCCGCCGGCCGCGTCGAGCAGCAGCGCGTCGAAGGCCGGGACCAGCGGCGCGCCCTGACCGCCGGCGGCGACGTCCGCCGAGCGCAGGTCCGCCAGCACGGGTACGCCGACCCGGGCGGCCACCCGCGCCGGCGCGCCGAGCTGGAGGGTGCCCCGGGTGGTGCCGTCCTCGACCCAGTGGAAGACGGTCTGGCCGGGCGAGACCACCAGGTCGGCGCGCCCGCCGGCCAGCTCGACGCCGAGCGCGGCGGCGGCGGCGAAGACCTCGCCGAGGGCGTTGTCCAGCCGGCAGACCGCCTCGATCGTGGTGGCCGCCGGGGGCAGCAGCGCGCCGATCGACTCGCGCAGGGCGTCGTCGTAGTCCAGCCCCCGGTGCCCGAGCGGACGCATCCGCAGGGTGTCGCCGTCGGTGGTGAACTCGGCGGCGACCACGTCCACCCCGTCGTACGAGGTGCCGGACATCAACCCGACGATCTTCATCGGGTCAGGCTAGTCACTGCCCGGGCGGCAGGAACAACCCCACGCACTCGACGTGCTGGGTCATCGGGAACAGGTCGTACCCGCGCAGCCCGGCGAGCCGCCAGCCGAGCCCGGTGAAGGTGCGCACGTCCCGGGCGAAGGCGGCCGGGTCGCAGGCCACGTACGCCACGGCACGCGGCCGGGCGGCGACCACGTCCCGTACCACCGGCGCGCCCGCGCCGGAGCGGGGCGGGTCGAGCACCACCAGGTCGACCGGGCCGGTGACCCGGCGGCGGGCCAGCGCGGTCTCCACCCGGGCGGCGACCACCTCCACCCGGGGCAGGTCGGCCAGGTTCTCCCGGGCGGCGGCGACCCCCTGCGCGGAGGACTCGACCAGGGTGATCCGGGCCTGCGGGCCGACCCGGCCGGCGAGGGCGGCGGCGAAGAGGCCGGCCCCGCCGTACAGGTCCCAGGCGGACTCGCCGGGGCGCGGGTCGAGCAGGTCGAGCACCGCCCCGACGAGGGTGTCGGCGGCGGCGGGGTGCACCTGCCAGAAACCGGCGGCGGGCAGCGTCCAGTCCCGGCCGGCGGCCACCTCGCGGACGGCCTGCGGCCCGCTGACCGGAGTGGCCACCCCCTCGGTGACGGCGGCGACGCTGACGTCCCCGCCGGTGGAGGCGACGGTCTCGACCGCCTCGGCGTCCGGCCAGCGCGCGCCGGACGGGGTGAGCACCGGCAGCTCCCGGATCGCCGGGTGGGCGATCAGGCAGCGGTCGATCGGGACGACCTCGTGCGAGCGGTGCTTGAGCAGCCCGGCCCGGCCGGCGGCGTCGACGGCGTACCGGACCCGGGAGCGCCAGCCGAGCGGCCCGCCGGGCAGCGCCTCGACGGCCACCCCGAGCGCGTCCACCTCGGCCTCGGTGAGCCCGCCCAGCCGGACGAGCTGCTCGCGCACCACCGCGGTCTTCCAGTCGAGTTGGGCGGCGGGGGTGACGTGCTGCAGGTCGCAGCCGCCGCAGCGGCCCGGCTTCGCGTACGGGCAGGGCTGCTCGACCCGGTCCGGGGACGCGGTCAGGATCTCCACCGCGTCGGCGCGGGCGAAGCCCTTGTGCAGCTCGGTGATCTCGGCCATCACCCGCTCGCCGGGCAGCGCGTGCCGGACGAAGACCACCTGGCCGTCGACCCGGGCCACGCAGTGACCGCCGGGGGCGACCGCGCCGACGGTCAGCTCGACCCGCTCGGCCTCCTCCAGCGCGCGCCGCTCCGCCGTGCCCGGCAGGCCGCCGGTCGGGTCGGTCACGGCCGGTCCCCGCTCGACGGGCCGCTCTCGCCCGGCGGGGCGGAGACGACCGGCGGGACGTTCGGCGGCAGGGTGCTGCGCGGGGCCACCCGCGGTCCGCGGGCCGGGGTCCGGCTCAGCGTGGCGTCGAGGCGGTCCAGGTTCTTGCTGGCGGTCGAGGCGAGCTGCCACGGCACGCTGGTCACCATCACGCCCGGCTCGAAGAGCAGCCGCCCCTTGAGGCGCAGCGCGCTCTGGTTGTGCAGCAGGTTCTCCCACCAGCGGCCGACGACGTACTCGGGGATGAAGACGGTGACCACGTCGCGGGGCGACTCCCGGCGGGTGTTGGCCACGAAGTTGAGGATCGGCCGGGTGATCTCCCGGTACGGCGAGTCGACGACGGTCAGCGGCACCGGCACCTCGCGCCGCTCCCACTCGGCCTGCAACTGCCGGGTGTCCTTGTCGTCGACGTTGACCGTCACGGCGGTGAGCGTGTCCGGCCGGGTGGCCCGGGCGTACGCGATGGCCCGCAGGGTCGGCTGGTGCAGCTTGCTGACCAGCACGATGGCGTGGTTGCGGGCGGGCAGCACGCCCCGGACCTCGGTCGGCTCCAGCTCGGCGGCGACCCGGTCGTAGTGCCGGTGGATGGCGAGCATCACCAGGTAGATCACCGCCATCGCGGCGATCGCGATCCAGGCGCCGAGCAGGAACTTGGTGAGCAGCACGATGATCAACACGGCGCCGGTCATCACCATGCCGAAGGTGTTGATCGCCCGGGACCGGATCATCCGCCGCCGCGCCTCCGGGTCCCGCTCGGTGCGCAGGTACCGGTTCCAGTGCCTGATCATGCCGGCCTGGGAGAGCGTGAACGAGACGAACACCCCGACGATGTAGAGCTGGATCAGGCGGGTCACCTCGGCCTGGAAGCCGACGATCAGCACGATGGCGAAGACGGCCAGGAAGACGATGCCGTTGGAGAAGGCCAGCCGGTCGCCCCGGGTGTGGAACTGTCGGGGCAGGTAGCGGTCCTGGGCCAGGATCGAGCCGAGCACCGGGAAGCCGTTGAACGCGGTGTTCGCGGCCAGGAAGAGGATCAGCGCGGTCGCCCCGGCGACCACGTAGAGCAGGATCGAGCCGGAGCCGAAGACGGTCTCACCGAGCTGGGTGGTGACGGTCTTCTGCACGTAGCCCTCGGGGCCGGAGACGATCTGCAGCTCCGGGTTCTCCACGAACTGCAGGCCGGTCAGCCGGGACAGCCAGATGATGCCGACCAGCATGGTGACCGCGATGGTGCCGAGCAGCAGCAGGGTGGTCGCCGCGTTGCGGCTCTTGGGCGCCTTGAACGCGGGCACCCCGTTGGAGATGGCCTCCACACCGGTGAGCGCGGCGCAGCCCGAGGAGAAGGTGCGCAGCAGCAGGAAGACCAGGGCGAAACCGGTCACGCTGTGCTCGGCCTGGATCTCCAGCCCGGCGCTGGGCGCCTGCAGGTCGTCGCCCAGCACGAAGATCCGGACCAGCCCGGTGAGGATCATTCCGACCATCACGATGATGAAGCCGTAGGTGGGGATCGCGAAGGCGGTGCCCGACTCGCGCAGACCGCGCAGGTTCATCGCGGTGAGCAGCACCACCGCGACGACCGCGATGAGCACCTTGTGGGTGGCCACGAAGGGCACCACCGAGCCGAGGTTGGCCACCCCGGAGGAGACCGACACCGCGACGGTGAGCACGTAGTCGACCATCAGCGCGCTGCCCACGGCCAGGCCGGCCCGCGGCCCGAGGTTGACGGTGGCCACCTCGTAGTCGCCGCCGCCCGACGGGTAGGCGTGCACGTTCTGCCGGTAGCTGGCGACCACGGTGAGCATCACCACGACGACCGCGAGGGCGATCCACGGTGAGAAGAGGAACGCCGACGCCCCGGCGATCGACAGCGTCAGCAGGATCTCGTCGGGCGCGTACGCGACGCTGGAGAGGGCGTCGGAGGCGAAGACCGGCAGGGCGATGCGCTTGGGAAGGAGGGTGTGCTGGAGCCGGTCGGACCGGAACGGTCGACCGACGAGGAGTCGCTTCAGCAGCGAGGTGGGACTGGCCACAAGCGCTAAGGGTACGACCACCGCGCGCCGACCGTCGGGGGTGCCTGATCACCACCCCGCGCACCCGCGCGGTACGGTCGGTCCCCCGTCGGCGCGGCGGACGTGGCACGCTCGCAGAGAGCGCCGCCGTCCGCCGAACGGGCGGCACCTTTGGGAGGGACACCAGTGCATGTCGTGATCATGGGCTGTGGCCGGGTCGGCTCGACCCTCGCCCACAGCCTGGAGTCCCGGGGTCACTCGGTGGCGGTGATCGACCAGGACGCCGACGCGTTCCGCCGCCTCGGGCCCGACTTCGCCGGCATCACCGTCACCGGCGCCGGCTTCGACGGCGAGGTGCTGCGCCAGGCCGGCATCGAGCGGGCGGACGCCTTCGCCGCCGTCTCCAGCGGCGACAACTCCAACATCATCTCGGCCCGGCTGGCCCGCGAGACGTTCGGCGTCTCCCGGGTCGCCGCCCGCATCTACGACCAGCGCCGGGCGCAGGTCTACGAGCGGCTCGGCATCCCCACCGTGGCCACCGTGCGGTGGACGGCCGACCGGATGCTGCGGCACCTGGTCCCCGAGGGCAACATCGAGATCTTCCGCGACCCCACCAGCACCGTCTCGATCATCGAGGTGCCGGTGCACAAGGAGTGGGTCGGGCGGCCGCTGCACCAGCTGGAGGAGGCGGCCGGCGCGCGGGTGGCGTACCTGATCCGCTTCGGCATCGGCACGCTGCCCACCGCCTCCACCGTCGTGCAGGAGGGTGACCAGCTCTACGTGCTGGTCACCGACGACATCGCCGCCTCGGTCACCGCGGTGGCCGCTGCGCCGCCCGAAGGAGGGCTCTGAGCATGCGGATCGCCATCGCCGGTGCCGGCAACGTCGGCCGGTCGATCGCCCAGGAGCTGATCGACAACGGCCACCAGGTGATGCTGATCGAGCGCCAGCCCCGGATGCTGCGCCCGGACCGGGTACCGGCCGCCGACTGGGTGCTGGCCGACGCGTGCGAGCTGACCAGCCTGGAGGAGGCCAACGTCGCCGGCTGCGACGTGGTCGTCGCGGCGACCGGCGACGACAAGGTCAACCTGGTGGTGTCGCTGCTGGCCAAGACCGAGTTCGCGGTGCCCCGGGTTGTCGCCCGGGTCAACCGGGCCGAGAACGAGTGGCTCTTCACCGAGCAGTGGGGCGTCGACGTGGCGGTCAGCAAGCCGCGGGTGATGGCCGCGCTGGTCGAGGAGGCGGTCACCGTCGGCGACCTGGTCCGGCTGATGACCTTCCGGCAGGGCGAGGCGAACCTGGTCGAGATCACCCTGCCGCCGACCGCGCCCTACGTCGGCCAGCCGATCCACGCGGTGCCGATCCCCCGGGACGCCGCGCTGGTGGCGATCCTGCGCGGCAAGCGGGTGCTGGTGCCCAGCCCGGACGACCCGATCGAGGCCGGCGACGAGCTGATCTTCGTCTGCACCGCCGAGGTGGAGGACCAGGTCCGCGCGGTGATCCTCGGCCCCGACAGCGTCGAGCGGACCCGCGGCAAGGGCTGAGCCGACCGGCGGGGCCAGCGTTCGGCCGGCCGGCCAGCGGGGCAGGGACGGCCGGGCGGACCGGCCGAGCCCGCCGCCCGGCGAGGTGGCCGGACGGGCTCAGGCGCCGGGCAGCGGCGCGCCCTGCCGGGTCACCCGGCGGACCGCCCAGACGGTGATCAGCAGCAGCAGCGCGTACGGCGGGTAGCCCAGCGCCAGCCGGGCCACGCCCAGCGCGGTGTCCTGGTGGGCCAGGTAGAGCCCGGCCTGCACGCCCACCTTGGCCAGCCAGACCACGCCCCAGAGCACGGTGAGCTGGGTGAAGGTGCGCACCAGCCGGGGATCGTCGCGCCACTCGGAGCGCCCCTTGGCGACCAGCACCGACCAGATCCAGCCGACCAGCGGCTGGCGGATCGCCGCCGAGATCAGCAGGGCCACCCCGTAGGCGATGCCGTAGAGGATGCCGGGGAGGTAGAAGTCCCGCTCGTCGCCGGTGCGCCAGGCGATGAACGCGCCGATGCCGATGCCGACGAGGCCGTTGACCGCGTGCCGGACCGGACGCCGCTGGGCCAGCCGCGCGACGGCGATCAGCACCGCCACCCCGACCGAGGCGATCACGGCGGGCCGCAGGTCGCCCACCATATTGGCGAGCACGAAGACCAGCACGGGGATGCTGGACTCGACCAGGCCCCGCCAGCCGCCGAGCTGGTCGGCCATCTGCTCGGCGAGGCTGGGTAGCTGCCCGTCGTCCTCCGGGTGCGGCGCGGTGGCCGGCTGCTGTCCCGTCGTCACTTCGGCGACTCCAGCTCGTAGTACGGGTTGTAGATGACCTTGCGGTCGTCCCGGACGGCCACCCGGCCGCGGGCGGTGAGGTGCCGCCCCGGCTCGATGCCGGCGATGTGCCGCCGGCCCAGCCAGACCAGGGTCACCACGTCGCTGCCGTCGTAGAGGTCCGCCTCCAGGGTGGGCAGGTTGGTCCGCGGCGTGTAGACCACGGTGCGGAGCCGGCCGGTGACCGAGACCACCTGGCCGCGCGTGCACTGCCGGGCCGGCACCCCGCCGCACTCGGCACTCTCCCGCTGCAGCTCCTGCGCCTCGATCTCGGCCTCGCTCGCGGTGAGCCGCCGCAGGATGCGCCGCAGCGACACCCGGCCCTCGTCGGTCGTCATGACCTCCGCGCCACCCTCTCCACGCTGACCGGCCCGCGCCGGCACTGGCCCGGCCCCGCCGATGCCGGAACCGTCCCGCCAGCGTACGCCGATCCCGCCGGCCGGACCGGTCCGGCGTACCCGCGACGGCGGGCGGCCGGGCGGAGCCGGCCGGACCCGGTCCACCGGCCCCCGGCGACGGTCGGGCCCACCCGGGGCGCGGAGCCGGGCGGGACCGGCCCGGGGGCGCCGTCGTGTGTGTCAGGGGCGGCCGGACACGGCACCGGGCCCGGCTCCGTCGGTGGACGGTGCCGGGCCCGGTGAGTGGTCGTTGCCGTGCCGGTCAGGCCTCGCGCGGGGCGGGCGCCGGAGCGCCGCCCTCGCCCCCCTCGGCCTGCTCGGCGACCTCGCGGGGCAGCCGCAGCGGCAGCGGCTCGCGCACCGGCTTCGCCTCCTGCCCCCGGTCGACGACCAGGCCGTCCAGGCACTCGGCCAGCGGCCCGGCCGCGACCGGGTCGGTGGCGGCGGCGCCCTGGTAGACACCGCGGACCATCCAGCGCGGCCCGTCGATGCCGACGAAACGCAGGTCGGTCAGGCCGTCCGGGGTGCGTACCCGGGCGTGCAGCTCGGTGCCGTACTCGCCCTCGACCTCCTGGGCGGCGGCGCCGTCGGCGAAGAGGGACTGGCGGATCTCCTCGCGCACCTCGTCCCAGATGCCCTCGGACCGGGGCGCGGCGAAGACGCCGAGCTGGAGGGCGTTCTCCCCGTGCACCAGCACGACCTGCTGGATCACGCCCTGCGGGTCGGCCTGCACGCGCACCTCGACGCCGGGCACCGCCGGGATGTGCAGGCTGCCCAGGTCGAGCCGCTGCACGCCGTCCGGCGCCTCCGAGCTGTCGTACGGGCCGCGCGACGGACCCGTCGGCTCGGCGTCGTACGAGTCGAGGACCTCGGCGGCCCGCTCGTCACGGGCACCCCGCCCGCCGTCGGCCCGCTTCCGGCTGAAGATCACTGCGCCCACCCTCCGCTGTTCGCACTCACCCTGCCACCTCTTCCGTCTGTCCGCCCGCCCGGTCGGGATCTTCCCGTCGACCGGTCGCGGGCGGCGGCACCAGACCGGCGTGTCCGCCGGTCGAGCCGTGTCCACCGGCCCCGCGCCGCGACCCGGGCAGCTCGGCCACCGGCTGGAAATCCGCCCGCTCCACCCGCTGGACAACGAGCTGCGCGATGCGATCGCCACGGGAGATCTTCGCCGGCGTGTCCCGATCATGGTTGATCAGGTTGACCAGGATCTCACCCCGGTAGCCGGCGTCGACCGTACCGGGCGCGTTGAGCACCGTCACGCCGAGCCTGGCGGCCAGGCCGGAGCGCGGGTGCACCAGGCCGACGTACCCCTCCGGCAGCGCCAGCGCCACCCCGGTCGGGACCAGGGCCCGGCCGCCGGGAGGCAGCTCGACGTCCGCGGCGGCCACCAGGTCGGCGCCGGCGTCACCGGGATGGGCGTACGCGGGCAGCGGCAGCTCCGGGTCGAGCTGCCGCACGGGCACGGGTACGACGTGGGTCACGGTGCTCCCTCTTCCGTCGGGTTCGTGGGTGGCCCTGCCATCCTGCCGGGTCGGACGGCCACCGCGCGCCGTACCCTCGCAGGTGTGAGCGTGTCGCCTTCCCCGTCCTCGCCGGCCCCGCGCACCGCAGCGGCCGCGGAGCACTCCGAACGGCTGAGTCTGCCCTGGTGGCTCTGGGTGGTCGGGCTGGCCCTGTCCGGGCTGCTGGCCGCCGAGGTGTGGATGGGCGCCCCCGGGGTGCGGGCCTGGCTGCCCTTCGTGGTCCTTCCGCCGGCGACGGCGGTCGCGCTGTGGTGGCTGGGCCGGGTCCGGGTGGCGGTGCGCGACGGCGAGCTGTTCGTGGACGACGCCCACCTGCCGGTGCGGTACGTGGCGGACGTGGTCCCGTTGGACGCCGCCGGGCGCCGCGAGGTCCTCGGCGTGGGCGCGGATCCGCTGGCCTTCGTGGTGCAGCGGCCCTGGATCGGCGGCGCGGTGCAGGTGGTGCTGGACGATCCGGCCGACCCGACCCCGTTCTGGGTGGTCAGCACCCGTCACCCGGTCGAGCTGGCCCGCGCCGTCATGGCCGCCCGCGACGCGGCCTGACTCCTCAGGGCAGGGCCCGCCGGCCGCCGGGCAGCGCCTCGCCCTTGCGGCGCAGGTCCCGGCGGATCTCGTCGGCGAGGGTCAGGGTGGCCCGCCGGTTGAGGTAGCTGGCCACGGCCGCGCCGGTGAGGAACGGCGCCAGCGTGGTCAGGTTGCGCCCGAACCGCCTGAGCAGGGTGTCGCGCAGCTCCTTGCGGGCCGCGGTGCCGAGCACCGCGCCGACGCCCACCCCGGGCGTCATCGGGTTGATTCCGCGTTGGTTGGCCCAGGACTGCATCAGGGCGATCGCCCGCTGGCTGCCCCCGGTGGGCAGCGGCACGTGGTAGACCTCGTGCAGCTCCCCGATGAGCTTCAGCTCGATCGACACCACGGCGACCGTCTCGGCGGCCAGCAGCACGGGCGCCGAGAGCAGGGTCGGGGTGGCCACCCACTCCACGGCGGCGACGCCGCCGCCGGCGGCGCCCACCCCGGCGGTGGCCCGGGCGGCGTTGCGCACCAGCCGCTCGGCGAGCGCCTCGTCGTCCAGTCCGGGGAAGTGCCGGCGAAGCGTGGCCAGGTCCCGGACCGGGATGTGCGGCGCCACGTCGGAGACGGTGTCGGTCATCCAGCGCAGGGCGGCCTTCGGCTTGAACAGGTCGGCCAGCCCGCGGGCGCGCGCCTGCCCGACCAGCCGGGTGAGCAGTTGGCGGCGGCGGGCCGGCTCGATGTCGTCGGCGGTCAGCGCGGCGACGGTCTCACCGAGTTCCTCAGCGGCCCGGTCGGCCGATTCCGGCCTGCCGGACGGCGCCTCGAGGGTGCCGCCGGCCGCGCCACCGGACGTCGGGCCGGCGCCGGATGGTGCCGCCTCCCGGGCACCGGTGGCCCCGGCGCCCGGGAGGTGCCGGCGCAGCGTGGCCAGATCCGGGACCGGGATGCGCGGCGCCACGTCGGAGACCGTGTCGGTCATCCGGCGCAGCGCGGCCTTCGGCTTGAACCGGTCGGCCAGCCCGCTGGCGCGCGCCAGCAGTTGACGGCGGCGGGCCGGCTCGATGTCGTCGGCGGTCAGCGCGGCGACGGTCTCACCGAGTTCCTCAGCGGCCCGGTCGGCTGATTCCGGTGTGCCGGACGGCGCGTCGAGGGTGCCGCCGGCCGCTCCGGCCGCGCCACCGGACGTCGGGTCGGCGCCGGACGTCCGGGCACCGGTGGTCCCGGTGCGCGGGCGGCCGGCGACGGTGTCGTCCGGGCGGTGGGTGGCACCCGACTCCGGACGCGTCGTGGCTTCCGGCTGCGCCGGGGCGTCCGCCCCGGCGCCGGGGCGCGGTCCGGTCGGCGTACCCCCCGCCGTCCCACCGGCCCGCTCGTCGCGTTCGCTCATGCCGCCCGACCTCCCGTGCTCCCGTCGGCGTGGTCACCGCCCGTTATGAGTCAAGCAGCTCCCCGCCGCCCCCGCACGGCAGCTCGGGCAGCGGCGGCCCCGTAATGGCGGCCGCCGCCGATGTGCGGTTCGGGGTCAGACGCACTCGCGGCAGATCAGCTCGCCGTTGCGCTCGACCGCCAGCTGGCTCCGGTGGTGGACCAGGAAGCAGCGGCCGCAACGGAACTCGTCCTGCTGCATCGGCAGGACCTTGACGGTCAGCTCCTCGTCGGCCAGGTCGGCTCCGGGCAGCTCGAAGCTCTCGGCCACCTCGGCCTCGTCGACGTCCACGGCGCCCGACTGTGAGTCGACCCGCCGGGCCTTGAGCTCTTCCAGGCTGTCCTCGCCGAGGTCGACCTCGTCGCGACGCGGGGCGTCGTAGTCGGTGGCCATCGGTTCACTCTCCCATATCGATATTGTCGCTTCCGGTTGTAACGCCGGACGACGTTGTTTCGGTTCCCACTGGCCGGCCACCCTTTGTGTCGGTCACCCGACCGCCGGCCGCTCTGGCCGGAGGCCGACAGGGGCCTCCCCCAGCGAGCGCGGAACCTTACCCCCCTCGGGCGAGGCATGTATACCGCCCTCGTGGCTGAGATGTACGCCCCAGCACCCCGAGTTGTTCCCAATGTGACTCAGGCGACACGAAGATAGGGGTAGTAGTACCCGCTTCCCGGATGGCGCGCCGGCATGTCGGACTGTTTCCACGCGACGGTCGGACAACCGTTAACCTCAGCGGCGTACTCGACGGCCGGCGGGGCGGCCCGACCACCGGCTGGCCGCCGCCACCCATCACTGTCCGGGGAGCGCCCAGATGAGTTTTGCGCGAGTGCGAGCACTCGTTGTCGTCGGTCTGCTGGCGGTGGTCGCCCTGGTCTTCGTCGTCGTCGCCATGGTGCGGGACACGCAGGGCAAGGCGGGTGCCGCAGGGGGCTGCCCCGAGGGCTGGCCGCTCGCCGACATCACCCTGCGCGAGCCGAAGGACGTGAAGATCAACGTCTTCAACGCCACCGACCAGATCGGTCTGGCCGGCAACATCGCCGACGACTTCCGCAACCGGAAGTTCCAGGTGAAGAAGACGGCCACCGCGCCGAAGGGCGTCGACGAGGTGGCGCTGCTGCGCTACGGCCCCAAGGGTGTCGGCTCCGCGCACCTGCTGCGGGCCTACTTCCTGAACAACGCCGAGCCCGTGTACGACGCCAAGCGCAAGGACGACACCGTCGACGTCGTGCTGGGCAACGGCTTCCAGCAGCTGGCCACCACCACCGAGGTGAACCAGTCCCTGGGCGACCTGGGCGCGCCCGAGGCGCCGGCCGGCTCCTGCCCCATGCCGGTCGAGAAGTGACCGTTCCGCCGGCCGGGCCGGCGGACCGACCGGACTGATCTGACCGAAACGGCGGTGTCTCCCGGGACACCGCCGTTTTTGTTGTCGGAGATTCGGCCCGGTCGCGCCGGCCGGGTCCGGGCGGTCAGGGGCCGCCGGAGGCGTCGAGGTCGGCGAGCCGGTCGTGCAGCGGCGCGAAGAGCGCCGGCGGCGCGGCGATCACCAGGTCCGGGCCGGCCGGCAGGCCACCCAGCCCGGCGACCCGCAGGCCCGCCTCGGCGGCCACCAGACCGCCGGCCGCCTGGTCCCAGGCGGCCAGCCCCTTCTCGTAGTAGGCGTCCACCCGCCCCTCGGCGGCCAGGCAGAGGTCCAGCGCGGCGGCGCCGAGCCGGCGGATGTCGCGGACGTGCGGGATCAGCTCGGCGATCACCCGGGCCTGGTGCGAACGGCGCGCCGGGTCGTAGCCGAATCCGGTGGCGACCAGCGCCTGGCCCAGGTCGACCTCGGTCGAGCAGCGCAGCCGCTGCCCGTCGCGCCAGGCCCCGCCGCCCGCGGTGGCGGTCCACTCCTCGCCGGTGACCAGGTTGCGCACCACCCCGGCGACCACCTCGCCGTCGACCTCGGCGGCCAGCGACACCGCGCAGTACGGCAGCCCGTAGAGGTAGTTCACCGTGCCGTCGATCGGGTCGACGATCCAACGCACCCCGCTGACCGCACCGTCGGCCGCCCCGGCCCCGTACTCCTCGCCGAGGACGGCGTCGTCGGGGCGTACCCGGTGCAGCGCGTCGAGGACCTGGCGCTCGACGGCGCGGTCCGCGGCGGTGACCACGTCCGTGACGGTGCTCTTGGTCGCGGCGACCGACACCCCCTCGGCGCGCATCCGGTACGCGGTGGCCGCGGCCTGCCGAGCGACATCGATCGCGATCGTGAGCAGTTCGGCCGGTGCCGGTGCCGAACGAGTCATGGTTCGTCCCCTTCCCGCACGATCGGGACGCCCCGCCGTGCGCGCGGGTATCATCCTTAACAAAGTCCACATCTGCGCCGAATCGGCGGTCCCCGCCGCCGGTACGCCGTGCGCCGCAGGATGATCGCCGCAGACGGCGTTACAATTCACCCTGCCCACGCGCCACGGACCGCCGCCGGACGGCCGGCCCGGGACACGGGGGTCCCTCAACGACATCGCCCGGCACGGTGCCCCACGCTGCGCCGGACGACCCGGCCGTGCTCGCTCTTCGCCTCCGGAAGGTCATTCGTGACAGAACCCCGCCAGACCGGCGCCGACGTTCGCTCGCTCACCGACACCCTGATCGCCCACGCGCAGAGCGCCGGCGGCCAGTTGACGTCGGCCCAGCTCGCGCGCACCGTCGAGTCCGCTGAGGTGACCCCGGCCCAGGCCAAGAAGATCCTGCGGGCGCTCTCCGAGGCGGGGGTGACCGTGGTCGTCGACGGCTCGGCCAGCACCCGTCGCCGGGTCGCCGCGGCCCGGTCCGCCACCCCGGCCTCGCGTGCCACCACCGCCAAGACCACCAAGAAGGCCGCCGCGCCCGCCCCCAAGCAGGCGCCCGCCGCCGACGAGGCCCCGGCGCCCGCCCCGCGCAAGGCGGCGCCGCGCAAGGCCGCCGCCACCACCGCCGACGTGGCCGCCAAGGCCGCCGCGCCGGCCGCCAAGGCGACGAAGTCCACCCGCGCCACCAAGGCGACGGTGGCCGCGGCCGGCAAGGCCACCAAGGCCACCGCCGGCAAGGCCAAGGGCGAGGGCGCCGAGGGCGAGATCGACCCCGAGGAGCTCGCGGCCGCGATCGAGGACGTGGTGGTCGAGGAGCCGGCCGAGCTGACCCAGGCCGCCGAGGCCGACGCGGCCAGCTCCGCCACGGACAACGACTTCGAGTGGGACGACGAGGAGTCCGAGGCGCTCAAGCAGGCGCGTCGCGACGCCGAGCTCACCGCCTCGGCCGACTCCGTCCGGGCGTACCTCAAGCAGATCGGCAAGGTCCCGCTGCTCAACGCGGAGCAGGAGGTGGAGCTCGCCAAGCGGATCGAGGCCGGGCTCTACGCCGCCGAGCGGCTGCGCGCGGCCGACGAGGGTGAGGAGAAGCTCACCCGCGACATGCAGCGGGACCTGGGCTGGATCTCCCGCGACGGCGAGCGCGCCAAGAACCACCTGCTGGAGGCCAACCTCCGACTGGTCGTCTCGCTGGCCAAGCGCTACACCGGCCGCGGCATGGCCTTCCTGGACCTGATCCAGGAGGGCAACCTCGGCCTGATCCGCGCGGTCGAGAAGTTCGACTACACCAAGGGCTACAAGTTCTCCACCTACGCCACCTGGTGGATCCGGCAGGCGATCACCCGGGCGATGGCCGACCAGGCCCGCACCATCCGCATCCCGGTGCACATGGTCGAGGTGATCAACAAGCTCGGCCGGATCCAGCGCGAGCTGCTCCAGGACCTGGGCCGCGAGCCCACCCCGGAGGAGCTGGCCAAGGAGATGGACATCACACCGGAGAAGGTGCTGGAGATCCAGCAGTACGCCCGGGAGCCCATCTCGCTGGACCAGACCATCGGCGACGAGGGCGACAGCCAGCTCGGTGACTTCATCGAGGACTCCGAGGCCGTCGTCGCGGTCGACGCCGTCTCCTTCTCGCTGCTGCAGGACCAGCTCCAGCAGGTGCTGCAGACGCTCTCCGAGCGTGAGGCGGGCGTGGTACGCCTGCGCTTCGGCCTGACCGACGGTCAGCCGCGCACCCTGGACGAGATCGGCCAGGTGTACGGGGTGACCCGGGAGCGGATCCGGCAGATCGAGTCCAAGACGATGTCCAAGCTGCGTCACCCGTCCCGTTCCCAGGTGCTCCGGGACTACCTGGACTGACCCCTTCACGTCAACCAGCCGTGTCGGTTTGACCACTAGCCGTAGAACACTCAAAGGTGATCGGTCGGTTGCCTGTTTGTGATCGTTGACGTGGCACCCTTGGCACACGGCACACTGTCTCCCTGCCATGTGTGACCTCGGTCGCCCGCGGGCACACAGGGAAGGCAGGGCCCGACCAGGGTGTTGCACGATGGGTGAGCAACGACCGAAGAGAGTGTTCATCGGTGACGACCAGAGGAGGAAGGCGATGACCCCGACCCTCACGCCGCCGCCCGAGACGGTGGCCCCCCCGGCCGCCGATGAACGGTGCGACCGCTGCAATGCTGCCGGCAAGCTCCGGATCACTCTGGCGGGTGGGAGCGAGCTGGTGTTCTGTGGGCACCACGCGAACAAGTACGCGGAGGATCTCGTGAAGATCACCGTGAAGTACGCGACGGACCCGGAGTTCAGCTGGCGTGGCGCCGATCTGATGGCGAACTGAATCCGCAACCACATAACGACGACATAGCCGGCCGGGAGCCCCAAGGGGCTCCCGGCCGGCTTCGTCTGCGCTCTCCCGCCCCGCGCCCAAGATCCGCGCACTTTCACGGAATGAGTGGCCTCGACGCGCCGAATAGCCACACTTTCCGGGAAAGTGCAGGGATCTTGACGGCCCGGCCGGGTGGGGTGGCTGGGGCGGGTGGGGTCAGAGGGTTTGGACGGTGGCGATGCGCTCTTCGAGCTGCTCGATCGTCGCCTGGGCGCTGGGCGGGCCGCCGCAGAGGCGGCGCAGCTCGGCGTGGATCTTGCCGTGCGGCTGGCCGGTGCGGTGGTGCCGGGCGGCCACCAGGGCGTTCAGCTGGCGGCGCAGGGCCACCCGGCGCTGGGCGGCACTCATCGGTGCGGCCGGTGCCGCGGGGGCGTCAGCGGCCGGCTCAGCGGTCTGCGTGGCCGCCCGCCGGCGCTGCGCGGCGAGCTGTTCGGCCTGCCGCTTGGTGAGCAGCATGGAGACCTGGTCGGCGGTGAGCAGACCGGGCAGGCCGAGGTATTCCTCCTCCTCGGGGGTGCCGGCCTGGGCGGCGGTGCCGAAGGACGCGCCGTCGAAGATGACCTGGTCCAGCTCGGCGGTGGCGGAGAGCGCGGTGAAGCGCTTTTCCAGCTCACCGCTGGCCTGGTCGTCGCGTTGGGCGCGCTCCAGCAGGTCGTCGTCGAGGCCGTCGGACTCCTTGGGCTTGCCGAGCACGTGGTCCCGCTCGGCCTCCATCTCGCTGGCCAGCCCGAGCAGGTGCGGCACGCTCGGCACGAAGACCGAGGCGGTCTCCCCCGGCCGCCTGGCCCGCACGAAACGCCCGATCGCCTGGGCGAAGTAGAGCGGGGTGCTGGCGCTGGTGGCGTAGACGCCGACCGCCAGCCGGGGAATGTCGACGCCCTCGGACACCATCCGGACCGCGACCAGCCAACGCTGCTCGGACGCCGCGAACGTCGCGATCCGCGCGGACGCCCCCACGTCGTCGGAGAGCACCACGGCGGCCTTCTCGCCGGTCACCTGCTCGATCAGCTTCGCGTACGAGCGGGCGTTCTGCTGGTCGCTGGCGATGACCAGGCCACCCGCGTCCGGCATGCCGGCGTTGCGCAGCACGGTCAGCCGGGCGTCGGCGGCCCGGAGCACCTGGGGCATCCAGTCCCCGGCCGGGTCCAGGGCGGTACGCCAGGCCTGCGCCACCAGGTCCTGCGTCATCGGCTCGCCCAGCCGCGCCGCCAGCTCGTCGCCGGCGTTGGTGCGCCACCGGGTCTCCCCCGAGTACGCCAGGAAGAGCACCGGCCGGACCACGCCGTCGCGCAGCGCGTCGGAGTAGCCGTAGACCGAGTCGGCGCGGGAGCGCAGCAGCCCGTCGCCGCCGCGCTCGTAGGTGACGAACGGGATGGGATTGTCGTCGGAGCGGAACGGCGTACCGGTGAGCATCAGCCGGCGTACCGCGGGCTCGAAGGCGGCCTTGACCCCGTCGCCCCAGGACCGGGAGTCGCCGGCGTGGTGGATCTCGTCGAGGATGACCAGCGTGCGCCGGGTCATGGTGCGCCGCCGGTGCACCTGCGGGGCCATGCCGACCTGCGCGTAGGTGACGACCGCGCCGTGGAAGTCGGCGGCGGAGTGCACGTCGGCGTTGCGGAACGCGGCGTCGAGCTGGATGCCGACCCGGGCGGCGGCGCTCGCCCACTGGGTCTTCAGGTGCTCGGTCGGGGCGACCACGGTGACCGCCTCGACGGTGCCGTCCACGAGCAGCTCGGCGGCGATCCGCAGGGCGAAGGTGGTCTTGCCGGCGCCGGGCGTGGCGACCGCGGTGAAGTCGTCGGTGCGGCGGCGCAGGTACTCCACCATCGCCTTGCGCTGCCAGGCACGCAGGGGCGGGAACGTCTCTAGCGCCGGCAACCGGGCTGCCACGCGAGGCTCCTCTCCGACCGCACCATGGCGGACCCCGGCCGAGGGCCACGGGTACCGCCGCCCATGAAAACGCCTCCGCGCAGAAGATGCCGCGAAGGCCGACTCAGCATAACCAGCCCGGGCCGCTCGCCCCACTCGACGCCACGCTGGTCACATCCGCCACCCCCGCCCGCGCCCCGCCCGGCGCGGTTTGCGGCGTGTCGGGGCATCCCGGGCCGGGGAGACCCCGACACGCCGCACAGCGCGCGGCGCGGTGTGACGAGGTGGGTGGTCAGGTCTGGGGGCCGCGGACGCCGGTCTTCGGGGGTCGCAGGGTGGCCACCGGGGCCGACCAGCGCCGCCGCAGCGCCACCAGCCGCAGCGCGAAGACCAGCAGGGCGGCGGCGGTCAGCGGCGCCGTACCGGCGCGTCCGGCGGCGTCGAGCAGGGCCACCGCGACCGCGCCGGCCAGCGCGGCCACCGCGTAGATCTCCCGCCGCAGCACCACCGGGATCTCGGCGGTGAGCAGGTCCCGGCCCAGCCCGCCGCCGATGGCGGTGAGCATGCCGATCACGCAGGCGCCGACCGGCGGCACGTGGGCGTCGAGCGCCTTGAGCGTGCCGGTGACGGTGAACAGGGCCAGGCCCGCCGCGTCCAGCACCAGCACGGTGGTGCGCAGCCGGGCCAGCTGCGGGTGCAGCCAGAAGACGGCGGCGGCGGTCACCGCGGCGGTGGTGGCGTACCGCCAGTCGGCGAAGGCCAGCGGGGGCACCTCGTCGATGGCCAGGTCACGGAAGATCCCGCCGCCGAGGGCGGCCACGAAGCCGACGAAGACGACGCCGAAGAGGTCGAGCCGTTTGGCCACCGCCGCGGAAGCCCCGGAGGCGGCGAAGACGGCCACTCCGGTCAGATCGGCGAAGAGCAGGGCGGTGGAGGTGGTCACACCGCCGAAGAGTACGGGGGCGGCCGGGCCGGCCGCCCGGGATCACTCGCCGTACGAGTCGTAGATCTCCTTGCACTTCGGGCAGACCGGCGAGCCGGGCTTGGCCGCCTTGGTCACCGGGAACGTCTCGCCGCAGAGCGCCACCACGTAGGTGCCCATGACGGCACTTTCGGCGATCTTCTCCTTGCGGACGTAGTGGAACATCTCCGGACCGGTGTCCGCGTCCTTCAGCTCCGGCCGTTCGAGAATCTGTGTGCTCACTGTTGACACCTCCAACGTTTTAGTTTGGCAGGTCGGCGGGGGGCGGTCCACCGCAGCCCACCCGAGGGCGGCCCGTACGGTAACGGAGGTGACCAACTTTCACACCCGTCTCGGCGCTGAGGTCGCCGACGCCCTGCGTGACGGTCGACCGGTCGTCGCCCTGGAGAGCACCATCGTCTCGCACGGTCTGCCCCGACCGGACAACCTGCGAGTGGCCCGCCAGATCGAGCGGGCCGTACGGGAGGCCGGGGCGGTCCCGGCCACCATCGGAATGGTCGGCGGCGAGCTGGTGGTGGGGCTCGACGACGCCCAGCTCACCCGGCTCGCCACCGTCGACGGAGTGAGCAAGCTCTCCGTACGCGATCTGGCGGTGGCCGCCGCCACCGGCGCGGACGGCGCCACCACGGTGGCCGCCACCAGCGCGGTCGCCGCGGCGGCCGGGATCGGTGTCTTCGCCACCGGCGGGCTGGGCGGCGTGCACCGGGAGGCGGCGCAGACCTTCGACGAGTCCGCCGACCTGGTGACCCTGGCCCGGACGCCGATCGCGGTGGTCTGCGCCGGGGTGAAGTCGATCCTCGACGTGGGCGCGACGCTGGAGCGGCTGGAGACCCTCGGCGTGGGCGTGGTCGGCTACCGCACCCGACGGTTCCCCGGCTTCTACCTGACCGACGCCGGCTTCGACCTGGACTGGTCGGTGGACTCCCCGGAGCAGGTGGCGGACGTGCTGGCAGCCCGGGAGCAGCAGGGGGTGCACGGCGGCGGGCTGATCGTGGCCAACCCGCTCCCGACCGACGAGCAGCTCGACCCGGCGCTGCACGACCGGACCCTCGCCGAGGGCCTCGCCCGGCTGGGCCGCGAGGGGGTGACCGGCAAGGCGGTGACCCCGTTCCTGCTGGCCCACTTCCACTCGGCCACCGAGGGCGCCAGCCTGGCGGTGAACGTGCGGATCATCCTGCGCAACGCCGACCTGGCCGCCCGGATCGCCGTCGCCGCGGCCGCCCTGCGCACCGACGCGCCGGCATGACCGGCCCGTCCCGGGTGGTCGTGGTCGGTGACCTGATCACCGATGTGGTGGCGGTGCTGGCCGGGCCGCTGGCCACCGGCTCGGACACGCCGGCGACGATCCAGGTCAGCGGAGGTGGCCAGGCGGCCAACACCGCGGCGTGGATCGCGGCGCAGGGCGTGCCGGTGACGCTGGTGGGCGCGGTCGGCGACGACAGCGCCGGGCGGGACCGGGTGGCCGAGCTGGAGCGGGTCGGCGTGGAGTGCGCCGTCGAGGTGCATCCGGGCTGCGCCAGCGGCACGGTGATCGTGCTGGCCACCGCCGGGGAACGCACGATGGTCACCGAACGCGGCGCGAACCTGCGGCTGACCGTCGAGCACGTAGAGCGGGCGCTGGCCGCGGCGCCGGACGCCGCGCACCTGCACCTGTCCGGGTACTGCCTGCTGGACGCCGCGTCGCGACCGGCCGGGCTGGCCGCGCTGGCCGCCGCCCGCGCCCGCGGGCTCACCACCAGCGTCGACGCGGCGTCCGCGGCGCCGCTGCGGCGGGTCGGCGCGGCGGCCTTCCTGTCCTGGGTACGCGACGTCGACCTGCTCCTGGTCAACGCGGACGAGGCCGGGGTGCTCGCCGGCGGGCTGGACCCGGGGGCGCAGGCGCGGGCGCTGTCGGTGTCGGCCCGGCGGGTGGTGGTGAAGCGGGGCGAGGCCGGGGCGGTCTGGGTCGACCGGAGCGCGACGGTGAGCGTGGCGCCCGCCCGGCGGGTCGCGGTGGTCGACGTCACCGGTGCCGGGGACGCCTTCGCAGCGGGCCTGCTGACCGCCTGGCTGGGCGGCGCGGAGCCGCGGGCGGCGCTGGGCCGGGCCGGCGATCTCGGGGCGCTGGCCGTCTCGACGGTGGGCGCCCGGCCGACGGGCTGACCCGCACCTGCACGGGCGCCGGATCGGATGGTCCGGCGCCCGGCGGTCAGGGTTCGACGTCGATGATCTTGTGCGGCCGCTCCTCGGCGGTCAGGCTCATCGGCGGCGTCTCGTCGCGCATCCTGGGCTGGAACTTCCCCGCCAGCCGGTGCTGCTCCTTGGGCGGGCGGTCGTTGGCCAGCAGCACCGCCAGCCACGGGATGAGCACCATCCCGACGGCGCACAGCGGCAGCCAGAGCCAGAGCAGCGGGGCCTTCGCGCCGACCAGGATCGCACCGACGATCACGCAGGCCACCCGGATGCCCATCATCAGCACGTAGCGCTTCTGCCGACTGGTGAGCTGGTCGTCCTGGCTGCGCGAGGCGTCGGTGATCAGAATCGGCTGGTACGCCTGACGCTTCACCACGGGCCTCCTCGAGGGGATTACGACCCATCCTGTCACTCCCCGGCCGTGATCAGCGAAAATCGACTCATCCCAGTGCGTGTTACGCCCGTGGTACGCTCCGCCCGTGGGCAACCGCTTCAGCTTCACCGACGAGGCGTTGACCAACCTGCGGGTCTACGACGTCACACCCGGGGAAGTCTGGGAGGCCCTGCACAGCACCCGCCGGGTGATCCGGCACCTGGGCGACGACGTCATGGTCGTCTACGCGGCGAACCGCCGCGGCAGGCGGCTGGCCGTGCTGCTCGCCGAGGCCGACGGCACCGACAACGACTGGGACATTCTCTCCGCCCGCGACCTGAGCGACGTCGAGGCCAAGCGCTACGACGAGGCCGTGCGGAGGGATCGCCGACGAGGAGGCGGTCACGATGAACCGTGACGACGCGACCAAGCGGTTCCACGGTGGCGACGACGCGTTCGCCGAGCTGATCGACGAGAGCCAGCCGGTGGAGCTGCCCACCCCCGACAGCGACGTGCCGATGGTCAGCCGCTCGGTACGCCTGCCGCTGGAGACCTACGAGCGGGTCCGGGCGGCCGCCGAGGCCCGGGGCATCGGCGTCACCACGCTGATGCGGCAGTGGATCGAGGCCGGGCTGGCCGACCTGGACGACTCCGCCACCGTCTCCCTCGCCGACGTCCGGCGGGCACTGGCCTCGCTGTCCCGCCCGACCGCCGCCTGAGCCGGTCGGCTCCCGGCCGCGGCGGCTAGAGGGGCGACGCGGGTCGTTCGAGGGGACGGCCGTGTGCCCGCGCGGTGTCGGCGACGGCGATCCCGGCCAGCACCGCCACGCTCAGCCCCAGCAGCCCGACCGGCGGCAGCAACGGCGCCAACGGGAGCAGTCCGAGCAGGAGCACCACGCCGACGACCCGACTGCGCGACACCCGCGCGAAGATCTCGTACTCGAAGCGGGCCCGGGCGGTCAGGAAGAGCGCCGGGCCGCCCGTCACGAAGACCGCCCAGCCCGTCGGCGTACGCCCACCGTGCGGGTGGGAGATCACCAGCTCGTAGCCGACCCCGGTGAGCAGCACAGCGGCCACGATCACCAGGTGCGTCCAGCTCGCCGACTCGCCCAGCACTCCCGGCGAGCGGGCCACTCTGATCGCCTCGGCCAGCACGTGTCCCGCCCGGTGGAAGTAGATCCGCCACAGCAGCGCGGTGGTGAGGAAGGACAGGGTGAAGGCGAGCGCCGCGTGCGAGGAGAAGACGGCTCCGCTGAAGGTCAATCCGATGACCAGGACCGTCTCGCCGAGCGCGATCAGGAAGAACTGCTGGTACCGCTCGGCCAGGTGCTCCCCGGCCACCGCCCAGCCCGAGGGGCGCGCCGCCCCGCGCCGGGGCACCGGCCAGCCGAGCGCCAGCCCGGCGTAGTCCCAGGCCAGGGCGAGCGTCCACAGCACCTCCTGGGCCGGCGGCAGCAGGGCGCCGAGGAGCCATGGCACCGCCCCGACCGTGAACCAGAGCAGGATCCGGCGGGTGACCGACCGGCGCGGATGCCCGCGCAGGGCCAGGGTGAGCAGGAGCGGCCGGCCGACCTGGATCGCCAGGTAGGCCAGCGCGAACGGCAGCGCCCGCTCGGCGAACGCCCGGGGCAGCGCCACGGCCATCACCAAGCTGGCGAACATGGAGGCGACCACCACGAACTGGATCGGGTTCCGCTCCGGCTCGTACCGGCTGGTCACCCAGGCGGTCAGGATCCAGACCATCCACAGCGCGAGGAACAGCAGCACGGTCTGGGCGACCTGACGGAGCACGTCCGGGGGGTTGGCCGACACGTCGTCGATCAGGCGCTGCGAGACGCGGGTCAGGGCGAAGACGAAGACCAGGTCGAAGAAGAGTTCCAGGAAGGTGGCGCGGGGCGAACTCGTCACGCCGCGCAGCAGCGCCCCACCCTGCCCGTCCGCCATCGCCCACCCGTCGCCGCCGTCGCGGGTCTCAACGAGCCGGCGCGCGGGCCGGTTGCGTCAGCCCTTCGCCGCCTTGGCCGCCGCCTTCGCCGCCTGCTTGAACTCGCGCACCCGGCGCAGCGACTCCGGGTCGGTGATGTCGGCCACCGACCGGTACGCGTCCGGTTCGCCGTACCCGCCGGCGGCCTCCCGCCAGCCGTCCGGGCACACGTCGTACCGCTTGCCGAGCAGGGCGACGAAGATCTGCGCCTTCTGCTTGCCGAAGCCGGGCAGCTCGCCGATCCGGCGCAGCAGCTCCCGCCCGTCGGCGGCGTCCGACCAGAGCCGGGCGGCGTCGCCGTCGTACCGGTCGACGAGCACCTGGCACACCTGCTGGACCCGGGCCGCCATCGCCTTCGGGAAGCGGTGCAGCGCCGGTGGCCGGGCGAAGATCTCGACCAGCGCCTCGGGGTCGTACCCGGCCAGCTCCCGGGCGTCCGGCTCGTGCCCCAGCCGCTGCGCCAGCACGTACGGCGAGGTGAACGCCTTCTCGAGCGGGATCTGCTGGTCGAGGACCATGCCGGTCAGCAGGGCCAGCGGGCTGCGCTCCAGCAGCCGGTTGGCCTCGGGATCGATGGGCAGCGAGAGCGTCATGCGCCCATCCTGCCGGTCGGCGCAACGGTCGCGTCGCCGACTCCCCGAGCGGGCGCCGGACCCACAGGAACACCAAGGTTAGCCTGTGCTAACTTCTCCGCGTCGGCGGAGGGCCCGCCGGCCGGAGCCGAAGGAGTGCCGCCGTGCCCGTTCCCGCCCGCAGGTCCCTCGCGGTCACCGTCGCCGCCGGCCTGCTCTCGTTCGGCCTGGTCGCCTGCGGGTCCGGCGAGGACGACGCCGCCGACCCCGGCAAGCCCGGCGACAAGACCATCACCGTCTACAGCGGCCGTAACGAGCAGCTGGTCAAGCCGCTCCTGGACCGGTTCACCGCGCAGACCGGCATCACCGTGAAGACCCGGTACGCCACCACCGCCCAGCTCGCCGCCCAGCTGGTCGAGGAGGGCGGCAAGTCCCCGGCCGACGCCTTCTTCGCCCAGGACGCCGGCGCCCTCGGCGCGGTCGCCAAGCGGGACATGTTCGCCCCGCTGCCCGCCGCCGACCTGGAGAAGGTGCCGCAGTCCTACCGCTCCCGCACCGGCCAGTGGGTCGGCGTCAGCGCCCGCTCCCGGGTGCTCGCCTACAACGCCGACGCCGTGCCCGCCGCCGAGCTGCCGACGTCGGTCTTCGCGCTGACCGACCCGAAGTGGAAGGGCAAGATCGGCGTCGCCCCGACCAACGCCTCGTTCCAGGCATTCGTCACCGCGATCCGGGTGCAGCACGGCGACCAGAAGGCCAAGGACTTCCTCGCCGGGCTCAAGGCCAACGAGCCGCAGATCCGGGACAACAACGTCAAGATCGTGGAAGAGGTCGACAAGGGCACCATCGCGGTCGGCCTGGTCAACCACTACTACCTCGGCGAGGTGGCCAAGGAGAAGGGCACCACGCCGGACGCGCTGAAGGCGAAGCTGCACTTCTTCCCTGGTGGGGACACCGGCGCGCTGGTGAACGTCGCGGGCGTCGGCGTGCTGAAGCGCTCCGCCACGGACCCGGACACGAAGGCCTTCGTCGACTTCCTGCTCAACCCCGAGTCGCAGCGGTACTTCGCCGAGCAGACCTTCGAGTACCCGGTGGTGGCCGGGGTCGCCGCCCCGGCCGGCGTCCCGCCGCTGGCCGACCTGGACAGCCCGGAGATCGACCTCAACGACCTGGACACGCTGGACGCCACGATCGGCCTGATCAAGGACTCGGGGCTCGTACCCTGACCGCCCCGACCACCACGCCCGAGGCAGGGCCGGCCCGTTCCGGGCCGGCCCGCTTCGGCGTACCGGGGTCGTTGCGCCGGCTGGCGCCGCGCCCGGCGCTGCTCGCGGCCTCGACCGCCGCGGTCGCCGTGGCCCTGATCCCCCTGGTCTACCTCGCGGTACGCACGGCGGAGGCGGGCGCCGACCGGGTCGTCGCCGAGCTGTGGACCGAGCGGGTCGGACTGCTGGCGGTCCGCAGCCTCGGGCTGGCCGCCGTGGTCACCACCGCCTGCGTGCTGATCGGCGTGGGCGCCGCCTGGCTGGTCACCCGGACCGACCTGCCCGGCCGACGCGCCTTCGCGGTGCTCGCCGCGCTGCCGCTGGCCGTGCCCACCTACATCGCCGCGTTCGCCTGGGTCTCGCTGTTCGACCGGCTGGAGGGCTTCTGGCCGGCCGCGCTGGTGCTGACCCTCTGCTCGTACCCGTACGTCTTCCTGCCGGTCGCGGCGGCGCTGCGCGGCGCGGACCCGGCGCAGGAGGAGGTCTCCCGCTCGCTGGGCCGGGGCGGCTGGCGCACCTTCACCGACGTCACGCTGCGCCAGATCCGGCCGGCGACCGCCGCCGGGGCGCTGCTCGTCGCGCTCTACGTGCTGGCCGACTTCGGCGCGGTGTCGATCCTGCGGGCCGACACCTTCACCCGGGCCATCTTCGTCGCCTTCGACCTGGGTTTCGACCGCACCGGCGCGCTGGTGCTCTCCAGCGTGCTGGTGGCGCTGACCGTGCTGCTGCTGGCCGGCGAGACCGCCACCCGCCGGCGCGGCGCCCGGTACGCCCGGCTCGGCGGCACCCGCCGCCCCGCCGCCCGGCTGCGCCTCGGCGCGGCCCGCTGGCCCGCGCTCGCCGCGCTGCTCGCGGTGGCCGCGCTGGCGCTCGGCGTGCCGGCGCTCAGCCTGGCCCGCCGGTTGGTCAGCGGGGTGTCCCGGCCCGGCGCGCTCGGCGAGGTCGCCACGGCCGCCGGCAACTCGCTCTGGCTGTCGCTGGCGGGCGCCGCGCTGACCATGCTGCTGGCCCTGCCGCTGGGGCTGCTCACCGCACGCGCCCCCGGCCCGCTGGCCACCGCGCTGGACCGGCTCGCCTACCTGGCCCACGCCCTGCCCGGGGTGGTCATCGGGCTGTCGCTGATCTTCTTCGGCATCAGCGTCGCGTATCCGCTGTACCAGACGCCGTGGCTGCTGGCGCTGGCCTACGCGACGCTCTTCCTGCCGCTGGCCGTCGGCGCGGTGGCGGGCGCCGCCGCCCAGTCCCCACCCGGCCTGGAGGAGGTGGCCCGCTCGCTGGGGCGCGGGCCGCTGGCCGTGCTGCGCACGGTCACCCTGCCGCTGACCCTGCCCGGGATTGGGGCGGGGGCGGCGCTGGTCTTCCTCACCGGCATGAAGGAACTTCCGGCCACCCTGCTGCTGCGCCCCACCGGCACCGACACCCTGGCCACCGAGCTGTGGACGGCGACCTCCGTCGGGGCGTACGCGGCCGCCGCTCCCTACGCGGCGCTGCTGGTGGTCATCTCGGCGCTGCCCACCTGGTGGCTGGTCGCCCGGGGCGGCCTGCTCGACAAGGAGGACCGATGAGCGAGGTGGTGCTGACCGGCGTCGTCAAGCGGTACGGCCCGGTGACCGCGCTGGACGGCGTGGACCTGACCGTCCCGGCGGGCGCGCTGACCGCCGTCCTCGGCCCGTCCGGCTGCGGCAAGACCACCCTGCTGCGCTGCCTGGCCGGCTTCGAACGCCTCGACGCCGGAGCGATCCGGGTGGACGGGCGCGAGGTGGCCGGCCCCGGTCGGCACATGCCGGCGCACCGCCGCCGGATCGCCGTGGTGCCGCAGGAGGGCGCCCTCTTCCCGCACCTCACCGTCGCGGCGAACATCTCCTACGGGCTGGACCGCGCCGACCGGCGGGGCGACCGGGTCGACGAGGTGCTGGCCCTGGTCGGGCTCGCCGGGTACGGCGACCGGATGCCGCACCAGCTCTCCGGCGGCCAGCAGCAGCGGGTCGCCGTGGCCCGGGCGCTGGCGCCGCGCCCGTCGCTGGTGCTGCTCGACGAGCCGTTCAGCGCGCTCGACGCCGGGCTGCGCGCCGGGCTGCGGCACGACGTCCGGGAGGCGCTGCGGGCCGACGGGGCGACCGCCGTGCTGGTCACCCACGACCAGGGCGAGGCCCTGTCGGTGGCGGACCGGGTGGTGGTGCTGCGGTCCGGGCGGGTGGTGCAGTCCGCCGCGCCGGGCACGCTCTACCGGGAGCCGGCCGACCAGTGGGTGGCGGGTTTCGTCGGCGACGCGGTGCTGCTGCCGGCGGTCGCCTCCGCCGGGGCCGCCCGCACGCCGCTGGGCACCCTGCCGATCGCCGGCCCGACGACCGACGGCCCGGTCACCGTGTTGGTCCGTCCGGAGCAGCTGCGCCTGGCCCCCGCGTCGGGCACCGACGCGGTGACCGCCACCGTGCTGCGGCACGACTTCCACGGTCACGACGCGTTGGTCGCCCTCCGGCTGGCCGACGACACCCGGGTCACCGCCCGGGTCTGGGACTCCACCGATCCCGTCGAGGTCGGCGCCGAGGTGGCGGTACGCGTCGACGGGACCGTCCGCGCCTGGCCGGCGACGCCGGTCCCCGCGCCGGCCGCCGCCGCGGACCCACGCCCGGTCCATCCGGTCGCCTAGAGCACGTGACGCGGCCCGGTGGACAGGGGTGGTGTCCACCGGACCGCGCCGGACGGTGCCGTCAGTTGACGACGAAGAGCAGCCGGTTCGGCGAGCCCGTGCCCGGGTTGGTCACCCTGCCGGTGGTGGCGTTGGTGGTCAGGTAGCTGGCCACCTGCGCCGGCGTGTACGACGGGTTGGCCGAGAGCACCAGCGCCGCGGCGCCGGCCACGTGCGGCGAGGCCATCGAGGTGCCGCTGATGGTGTTGGAGGCGGTGTCGCTGGTCCGCCAGGCGGACAGGATGCTCGACCCCGGCGCGAAGATGTCCACGCAGGAGCCGTAGTTGGAGTAGGACGCGCGGGCGTCGCTGCTGGTGGTGGCGCCGACGGTGATCGCGGCGGCGGCCCGGGCGGGCGAGTAGCTGCAGGCGTTGGCGCTGGAGTTGCCGGCCGCCACCGCATACGTGACGCCCGAGTTGACCGAGTTGGTCACCGCGTTGTCGATGGACGAGCTGGCGCCGCCGCCGAGGCTCATGTTGGCCACCGCAGGCTTGACCGCGTTGGCGGTCACCCAGTTGATGCCGCTCACCACGCCGGTGGTGCTGCCGCTGCCCGAGCAGTTGAGCACCTTCACCGCGATCAGGCGGACGGCCTTCGCCACGCCGTACCGGTTGCCGCCGACGGTGCCGGCGACGTGGGTGCCGTGGCCGTTGCAGTCGGTGTTGTTGCTGTCGACGGTGTTGGTGCCCCAGCTGGCCCGGCCACCGAAGTCGGTGTGGGTGGTCCGGATCCCGGTGTCGATGATGTACGCCCGGACGTTGGAGGCCGTGTTCGGGTACGTGTAGCTGGCGTTGAGCGGCAGGCTGCGCTGGTCGATCCGGTCCAGGCCCCACGGCGGGTTGGCCTGGGTGCCCTGGACGGTGACCACCCGGTCCTGCTCGACGTAGGCGACGGCCGGGTCGGCGGCGAGCCGGCGGGCCTGGCCGGCGCTCAGCTTCGCGCTGAAGCCGGTGAGGGCGGCGCTGTAGACGTCGGCGACGCTGCCGCCGTACCGCTTGGCGAGGGTGGCGGCGCGGTCCGGCACGGCGGTGCGGGCGGCGAGGGTGTTCGCGGCGCCGACCGCGTCGGTCCGCAGCACGACCAGGTAGCTGCCGCTGATCGCGCCGGGCGCGGACGCGCCGCGGATCTCCCCGGTGGGGGCGGCGAGGGCGGGGGTGGACGCGGCGACGGAGAGCGCCGCCGCGGCGGCCGTGACGGCGAGGGCGCGGATCGCGCGGGGGACGGGCAGTGCTGACATCGTCTGACTCCCTACCGGTACGCCCCGGGCAGGCTGGTGGCCGCCGGGACGCCCATCGACGGATGTTGGGGCAGATGCTAGCCATACATTGATGGCCATAAAAGAGATAACGACCAATCAATACAGCTCGCGGTATGGATGTCGCGGGTGCCGGCCGATCGACCGCCGTCGGGGGGCAGGATGGCGACGTGGAACGACACGACATGCTGCTCTCCCCCGCCGGCGTCGAGGCGCTGCGCACCGCGCTGACCCGGGCGGACTTCACCTCGAACGGGATCGCCGGCCGGCTCGGCGCGCAGGCCACCGGCGCGGTGGCCCGCAACGACTTCCGCGCCGCCCTGCGCGCCACCGAGGACCGCGACCCGCTCGCCACGCTGATCCGGGTCTTCATCTGCGACCAGACCGAGCCCGAGGCGGCGGTCGCCGCCGCGCTCGCCCCGCTGGACCTCGCCGAGGCGCTCGCCGGCGGGCTGGTCGAACGGCACGGCGACGGCCTGCGCGCCGGCGTCGACCTGGAACCGTACGGGGACGACTGGTGGGTCCTCGCCGACGTTCCGGCCAGCGCCCGCCCCGGCCGGCCGCTGCACAGCGAGCACGTGCTCGGCATCGGCGGCGCCACCCAGACGCTGATCGGCGCCACCGTCCGGCGGCCGGTGCAGACCGCGCTGGACCTGGGCACCGGCTCCGGCGTCCAGGCGCTGCACCTGGCCACCCACGCGGACCGGGTCACCGCCACCGACGTCTCCGAGCGGGCGCTGCGCTTCGCCGCCACGACCGCCGCGCTCAACGGCCAGGACTGGGAGCTGCTCCGCGGCGACCTGGTCGCCCCGGTCGCCGGACGCCGCTTCGACCTGGTGGTGAGCAATCCACCGTTCGTTGTCGGCCCGGGCACCACCACCCACGTCTACCGCGACTCCGGGCGGGTCGGCGACGCGATCGGGGCCGAGCTGGCCGCCGCCGCGCCGGGCCTGCTCACCGAGGGCGGCACCATGCAGTACCTGGCGAACTGGGTGCACGTGGCCGGCGAGGAGTGGCACGAGCGGGTGACCGGCTGGTTCGCGGGTACCGGCCTGGACGCCTGGGTGATCCAGCGCGAGGTGGCCGACCCGATGGCGTACGTCAACCTCTGGCTCACCGACGTCGGCGAGGCGACCGACCCGCAACGGATGGCGGCCTGGCTGGACTGGTTCGACGCGCACAAGGTGGAGGCGATCGGCTTCGGCATCGTCTCGCTGCGCCGGTCCGGGCACGCCGACCCGGTGATCCGGGTGGAGGACCTGCGCCAGCGGGTGGAACCGCCGATGGGTGACCGGGTCGCCACCTGGTTCGACCGCCAGGACTTCCTCCGGGTACGCGACACCGACGCGCTGCTCGCCGAGCGCTACCGGGCCGCCGAGGGGCTCCAGCTGCGGCAGGAGGCCACCATGGGCGACGAGGGGTGGGCGGTGGACCGGCAGGTCCTCACGATGCCGCACGGGCTGCGCTGGAGCGAGGAGGTCGACCCGCTGGTGCTGGCGCTGGTCGGCGGCTGCGACGGCCGGTTGGCGCTGCGCGACCAGCTCGCCCTGCTGGCCGCCGCGCACGACGTGACCCGGCAGGAGCTGGCCGAGGCGGCCGGCCCGATCGTGGCGCACCTGATCGAACGCGGCATCATCGAGCCGGTGACGGCGTGACGCGGGTCGCGCCGGCGGTGCCGGCGGTGCCGGCGGTGCCGGGGGTGCCGGGGGTGCCGGGGGTGCCGGGGGTGCCGGGAGGCGGCCGAAGGGGGGTCCGCTGATGCGGGCGGTGGTGCAGACGGTCGGCCGGGCCAGCGTGACGGTCGACGGCGCGGTGGTCGGCCAGATCGACGACGGGCTGCTGGTGCTGCTCGGCGTGACGCACGCCGACACGCCGCAGGTGGCGCAGACGATGGCCCGCAAGATCCACGAGCTGCGCATCCTCGACGACGACCGCAGCGCCGCCGACACCGGCGCCCCGATCCTGGTGGTCAGCCAGTTCACCCTCTACGGCGACGCCCGCAAGGGCCGGCGTCCGAGCTGGACCGCCGCCGCCCCCGCCGAGGTCGCCGAACCCCTGGTGACGGCGGTGGTGGAGGCGCTCCGCGACCGCGGCGCCAAGGTCGAGACGGGCCGCTTCCGCGCCCACATGCTGGTGGAGAGCGTCAACATCGGCCCCCGCACCCTCCTCCTCGACCTCTGACCCCCACCCCTACCGCCCCCCGCCCCCGGCCTCCGCCTCGTTGATCAAGAAGTTTGCGTCAGCCGAGCCCGCTTTTCTGACGCAAACTTCTTGATCACCGGCACCGGGCGGGCGGGGGCAGGGCCGGGGCCGGGGGTGGGGAGGGTCAGAAGAAGAGGCCGCGGCGTTGGATGGACTGGCGGAGCCAGCCGTCGAGCTGGGCGGCCCAGTCGGTGCGGTCCAGGGTGGCGTGGTCGACGGTGAAGCGGCCGAAGGCGTCGCGCCCCTCGGTGAGGATGCCGCCGCGCTTGTCGATCTCCAGCACCACCTGGGTCTGCTGCGGGTCGCTGATGAAGGTCAGCTCCAGCTGGTTGATCGCGCGGGCGTACTGCGGCGCGGGGTGGAACTCGATCTCCTGGTAGAACGGCAGGCTCTGCCGTACGCCGTAGATGTGCCCCCGCTCGACGTCGGCCCGGGCGAACCGGAAGCCCAGCCGCAGCAGCGCCTCCAGCAGCCGCTCCTGCGCCGGCAGCGGGTGCACCGCCACCGGGTCCAGGTCGCCCTTGTCGACGGCCCGCGCCACCTCCAGCTCGGTACGCAGACCCATCGTCATCCCGTGCAGGTGGTGCCCGTACAGGTCGGTCAGCGGGGTCTCCCAGGGCACGTCGAAGCGGAACGGGATGTCGTACCGCTGGCCGGGCTCCAGCCGGAACGGGCCGGTGACCTGGCGGCGACCGAACTCCTGCGTGGTGTCGTACTCGGAGTCGGCGCCCTCCACCTCGACCCGGGTGACCAGGCCGAGGGCCACATAGGAGACGTCCACCTGGTGGTCCCCGCCGGCCACCTGGATCCGTCCCTCCAGTTGACCGCCCGGACGGCAGTTCGGGTTGGCCAGCACGGTTTCCACCGAGGGACCACCCACACCCATCGCCTGCATGAGCCGCTTGAAGACCACCACGTCCTCCGTCGCCTGTTCCGGCCGGCCCCGGTGGCCGACCGCTGGCACGGTAACCGTCGCCGGCAAGCGGACCGGGCGACGACACCCGGCGACCGACCGGATTGCTGTCGGGTCCCCGATCGCCTCACTCCCGTTTCACGCCCCGGTTGGAAAGCTGTCTGTCACCGGCACCACTGGGGCCGGTACGCGGCACAGAAGCGGACACGGGGAGAAACTGAGATGGCCCTGCAGATGATCGAGAACCAGACGCGCCCGGCCACCACCATTGACGCCGAGCACGGCCCGGAGACCCTGACCGACCTGGACGCGACCGACGAGCGCGGCATCTCCACCGACCTCGTCCGGGCGTACCTCAACGGGATCGGCCGGACGAAGCTGCTGACCGCCGCGCAGGAGGTCGAGCTGGCGAAGCGGATCGAGGCGGGGCTGTTCGCCGAGGAGAAGCTCTCCGCCTGCACCCCGGTCTCCGCCGAGCTGAAGAGTGACCTGGAGCTGATCGTGGCGCAGGGCCGCGCCGCCAAGGACCACCTGCTGGAGGCCAACCTCCGGCTGGTGGTGAGCATCGCCAAGCGCTACACCGGGCGCGGGATGGCGTTCCTGGACCTGATCCAGGAGGGCAACCTCGGCCTGATCCGCGCGGTGGAGAAGTTCGACTACGCCAAGGGCTACAAGTTCTCCACGTACGCCACCTGGTGGATCCGGCAGGCGATCACCCGGGCGATGGCCGACCAGGCCCGCACCATCCGCATCCCGGTGCACATGGTCGAGCAGGTCAACCGGATGGTCCGGGTCCGCCGCGAGCTGTCGGTCTCGCTGGGCCGGGAGCCCACCGTGGCCGAGGTGGCCGTCGCCCTGGAGATCCCCGAGTACCAGGTGATCGAGCTGATCTCGTACGACCGGGAGCCGGTCAGCCTGGACCAGGCCGTCGGCGAGGACGGCGAGAGCGCGCTGGGTGACTTCGTCGCCGCGGTGGACCCGCGCGAGGAGCCGGGTGACGCGGCCGCCAACGGTGAGCTGCGCAACGAGGTGAGCATCGTGCTGGCCACCCTCTCCCAGCGGGAGCAGGCGGTGATCCGGCTGCGGTTCGGCCTGGACGACGGCCGGCAGCGCACCCTGGACGAGGTGGGCAAGGAGTTCGGCCTGTCCCGGGAGCGGATCCGGCAGATCGAGAAGGTGACGCTGCTCAAGCTGCGCGCCCCGGAGCGGGCGCAGCGGCTGGAGGCGTACGCCTGCTGACCCACCCCTGAGCGGAAGGCCCCGGCGGTTCGCCGGGGCCTTCCGGCGTGTGGCGCTTGGGTGATGTCGTACCGGTCGGGCAGGGTCGGCGTATGAATTGGACGCTGGAAGTGGTGGTGGTGCCGGTCAGCGACATCGACCGGGCCAAGGAGTTCTACGCCGACCGGCTCGGCTTCGTCGTCGACCACGACACCCGGATCGGCGACGACGTACGCATCGTGCAGCTCACTCCCCCGGGTTCCGGCTGCTCGATCGTGATCGGCCGCGGCGCGGTGCCCGACATGCCGCCGGGCTCGCTCAAGGGCCTCCAACTGGTGGTGCCCGACGTGGAGAAGGCGCGCGCGGAGCTGGTCGCGCGGGGCGTGGAGGTCAGCGAGATCCAGGTGCTGGGCCAGAATCCCCGGCCGGTGCCGCACCCGCTGGACAATGTGGGCTTCGTCTTCTTCACCGACCCGGACGGCAACGCCTGGGGCGTGCAGCAGATCTCCAGCCGCGGCTGAGCCGCGACTCAGAGGCGCCGGGGGCCGGTGTCCGGGCGGGCGCCCGCCGAGCCGATCCGGACGCCGGCGTGCAGCACCGAGATGCCGTCCGGCCGGGCCAGCACCGGGTTCAACGTCAGCGACCGGACCCGGGGCTGCTCGTCGGCGAGCCGGCCGACCCGCAGCAGCAGGTCGACCAGGGCCGCCCGGTCCACCGGCGCCGCGCCCCGGTGCCCGCGCAGCAGCGGCGCGGCCCGTGGCTCGTCGACCAGCTCGGCGGCGTCCCGGTCGGTCAGCGGCACCGCCCGCCAGGCCCGGTCGCCGAGCAGTTCGGTGGCGACGCCGCCCAGACCGAAGCCGACCACCGGCCCGAACGCCGGGTCCTCCAGCAGCTCCACCACGCACGCCACCCCGGGCGGGACCATCGGCTGGACCAGCACGTCCGGGCCGAAGACCGGAGCCATCTCGGCGTACGCGCGGCGCAGCGCGACCGGGTCGGCCAGGTCGAGGCGTACCGCGCCGAGGTCGAGCCGGTGCCGCAAACCGGCGGCGGCGGCCTTGAGCGCCACCGGCCAGCCGAGCCGGTCGGCGGCGGCCACCGCCTCGTCGGCCGTGGCGGCCGGCGCGGAGCCGACCACGTCGATCCCGTACGCGGCGAGCAGCCCGGCCGGGTCGGTGGCGTCGGCGCGCAGCGCGGCCTGCCCGGCGACGGGGTCCACCCGGGGCAGGTCGGGCAGCGTGCCCGGGTCCCGGCGCAGCCAGGCCGCGTACGTGGTGACCCGGGCCAGGGCCCGCACCGCCTCCTCCACGCTCGGGTACGCCGGCACGCCGGCCGGCACCCGCCCGGCCAGGAACGTCGCCACGGTGGGCTTGCCGGCGGCGAGCGCGGTCGGCAGGGCGGCGGTGAAGTCCGCCTCCTCCATGGTGACCTGGCCGGGCAGCGGCGGGGCGAAGACGGCGACCAGCGCGTCCACCCCCGGGTCCGCGGTCGCCTCGGCCAGCGCCGTGCTGAACTCGGCGGTGCCCGCGTGCGGGCCGACGTCGCGCGGGTACCCGTCGGCGACGGTGAGCCCCTGGGCGGCGCAGGCGGTGGCGGCGAGCCCGGTCAACGCCGAGGAGTTGCCGACCACGCCGACCCGGGGGTCGGCGGGCAGCGGCTGGCGGGCCAGCAGCAGACCGACGTCGAGCAGCTCGGCGACGGTGTCCACCCGGATCACCCCGGACTGGGCGAAGAGCGCGCTGACCGCGGCGGCGTCCAGCGCCGGCCCCGCGCCGAGGCCGGCCGGGCGGGCCAGCGAGGCGAGCGCGACCACCGGCTTGTCCCGGCCGATCCGCCGGGCCAGCCGGGCGAACTTGCGCGGGTTCCCGAAGGTCTCCAGGTAGAGCAGGATCACGTCGGTGCCGGGGTCGTCCTGCCAGTACTGGAGCAGGTCGTTGCCGGAGACGTCGGCCCGGTTGCCGGCCGAGACGAAGCTGGACAGGCCGAGCCCGCGCCGCTGCGCCTCGGCGAGCAGCGCCACGCCGAACACACCGGACTGGCTGAACAGGCCGACCCGGCCGGGAGCCGGCAGGACGGGGGCGAGGGTGGCGTTGAGGCGTACCTTCTCGTCGGTGTTGGCCACGCCCAGGCAGTTCGGGCCGACCACCCGCATGCCGGCGGCGTGCGCGGCGCGGACCAGCGCGCGCTGCGCCGCCGCGCCCTCGCCACCGGCCTCGGCGAAGCCGGCGGAGATGACCACCAGGCCGTGCGCGCCGGCGGCGGCGGCGTCCGCGACCACCAGGGGCGCCGCGTCGGGGGCCACGGCCACGACCGCCAGGTCGATGTCGAGACCGGCGTCGGCCGCCGACGGGTACGCGGGCAGCCCGGCCACGGTGGCCGCACTCGGGTGCACCGGCACGATCGCGCCGGGGTAGCCGCCGTCGCGCAGGTGCCCGAGCACGGCCGCGCCGACGCCCTGCCCGGTGGCGCTGGCGCCGTAGACGGCGATGCCGCGCGGGGCGAGCAGCCGGGCGATCGAGCGGGCCTCGGTGCGGTGCTCCCGACCGCGCTGCACCTCCAGCGTCGACTCGGTGGGCGCGATCGGGAAGCTCAGGTGCACCACGCCGTCGGCGAACTGGCGCTGGACCTGGTAACCGAAGTCGGAGAAGACCCGCAGCATGGCGCCGTTGGCGGGCAGCACCTCGGCGACGAAGTGCACGATGCCGGCGCGCCGGGCCGCGTCGGCGAGGTGCTCCAGCAGCACCGAGCCGATCCCCCGCCCCTGGTAGGCGTCCTCGACCACGAACGCCACCTCGGCCTCCGGGGCTTCCGGGCCGAGCCGCTCGTACCGGCCGACGGCGACGATCCGGTCCCCGGCGAGCACCACGAAGGCCTCCCGGTCGCGGTGGTCGACGTTGATGAAGCGCTGCAGGTCGCGGTCGGGGATGCGCGGGTACGGGGAGAAGTAGCGCAGGTAGCGGGTGCGCTCGGAGAAGCGCGAGTGCATGGCCACGATCCCCGGCCCGTCCGCGGGGCGGATCGGGCGCAGCTGGACGGTGCTGCCGTCGCTGAGCAGCACGTCCACCGGTTGGTCGACAGTGGTCACCGGTCGGTCCCCTCCCCAGGCCACCGGCTCAGTCGCGCGGATCGTGGGGGTCGAGCCCGACCAGCGGGAAGACCGCCTTGCGGGTGGCGGCGATCGCCCGGTCCACGGAGGTCGGCTCGCCGGTCGGCTGCCACGGCTCGTACGCCGGGTCGACGTCGTCGGTCATCCGCAGCGGGATCTCCCGGCCGGGCAGCCGCTTGGCGACCAGCTCCCGCCAGGCCGGCGGGGTCAGGGTGGCCGGCGCGATCGGGTCGCCGCCGGCGATGGCCAGCAGGTGGGTCCACGCCCGGGGCACCACCTCGGCCAGCGCGTACCCGCCGCCGCCGGTGGCGACCCAGCGACCCTCGCAGAGCTCGTCGGCGAGCGCCCGCAGGGCCAGGTAGGTGGCGCGCTGTCCGTCGACGGTGAGGTGCAGGTCGGCCAGCGGGTCCATCCGGTGCCCGTCCGCGCCGCACTGGGTCACGAGGATCTGCGGCCGGAACGCGCGCAGCACCGACGGCACGATCGCGTGGAAGGCGCGCTGCCAGCCGGCGTCGTTGATGCCGGGCGGCAGCGGCACGTTCACCGCGCTGCCCTCCGCGCCCGGACCGCCGGTCTCGTCGGGGAAACCGGTGCCGGGGAAGAGCGCCAGCGGGGTCTCGTGCAGGCTGACCGTGAGCACCCGCGGGTCGCGGTAGAACATCTCCTGCACGCCGTCGCCGTGGTGCACGTCCACGTCCACGTACGCGACCCGCTCGGCGCCCAGGTCGAGCAGGCGGGCGATGGCCACCGCCGGGTCGTTGTAGACGCAGAAGCCGGCGGCCCGGTCCGGCATGGCGTGGTGCAGCCCACCGGCCACGTTCACCGCGCGGCGGGCCTCGCCCCGCCAGACCGCCTCGGCGGCGGTGACGCTGGCCCCGGCGATCAGCGCGCTGGACTCGTGCATCCCCTCGAAGACGGGATTGTCGGAGGTGCCCAGCCCGTAGCCGGCGAAGAGCGGGTCGCGCGGCGCGGCCCGGACGGCGTCCAGGTAGTCCGGCTGGTGCACCCGGGTGAGCAGCGCGTCGTCGGCCGGCGTCGGCCGGACCAGGCGGACCCCGGGCCGGTCGAGGACACCCAGCTCCCGGGCCAGCGCCATGGTCAGCTCGACCCGTACCGGGTCGAGTGGGTGCTCTCCCATGTCGTAGGCGAGCAGGGCCTCGTCCCACACCACCACTGTGTCGTCCGACATGAGGTCATCGTCGCACGAGGGCCGCCGGCCGCCCACCGCACGCGCTGCTCAGCGGGGTGATGTCTCCCCGGTGGCCACCGGCCGGTCCGGGTCGGCCACCCAGTTGCTCCACGAGCCGACGTAGAGCGCGGCGTCCGGTCGCCCCGCCAGGTGCAGGGCGAGCACCGCCTGCGCGGCGGTCACCCCCGATCCGCAGTACGCGCCGACCGGCGTGCCCTCGGTCACCCCGGCGGCGGCGAACCGCTCGCGCAGCGCCTCGGCGGCCGGGAACCGCCCCTCGGTGACGTACTCCGGGGCGGGCAGGTTCACCGCGCCCGGCACGTGCCCGGCGACGGGGTCGATCGGCTCGGTCTCGCCCCGGTAGCGGGGCGCGGCCCGGACGTCGAGGAGGACGCCTTCGTCGGCGGCGGCGAGCGCCGCCGCGGCGGCGGTGTCCAGCACCGGCAGGGCACCGGGGCGGACGGTCACGTCACCCGGTGGCGGGGCGGGCGCCTCGGTGGAGGTGGGCAGGCCGGCGGCGAGCCAGGCCGGCCACCCGCCGTGCAGCAGCCGTACCGGTCGGTGACCGGCCCAGCGCAGGGTCCACCAGGCGCGGGCGGCGGACATGCCGTCGCCGCCGTCGTACACGACGACGGGGTGACCGGCGCGGACGCCGGCGGCCCGCAGCACGGCCTGCAGGGCGGCCGGGTCGGGCAGCGGGTGCCGGCCGGCGGCGCCGGGCGGGCCGCAGAGCGCGGTGTCCAGGTCCACGAAGACCGCGCCGGGCAGGTGACCTGCGGCGTAGTCCTCGCGGCCGGGCGGGCCGGTCAGCCGCCAGCGCACGTCGAGCAGGGTGGGCGGGTCGGGCTCGGCGAGCGCGGCGGCGAGCTGCTCGACCTCGATCAGCGGCTCCTGAGTTCCGGACATGGCGACCAGTCAACACCATCCGGGCAGCGACCTGGCGGTTCGGCAGCGGCCGTTGTCGGGGCTGCGGGGTAGCATCGTGCACCGGAGGGCTGACGTGAAACACGATTTGGTCGACACGACCGAGATGTACCTTCGCACCATCCTCGAGCTCGAGGAGGAGGGTGTGCCGCCGCTACGCGCGCGGATCGCCGAGCGGCTGCGCCAGAGCGGGCCCACCGTCAGCCAGACCGTCGCCCGGATGGAGCGCGACGGGCTGCTCACCGTCGAGGGCGACCGGCACCTGACGCTGACCCCGCTGGGTCGCAACAGCGCCGTCTCCGTGATGCGCAAGCACCGCCTCGCCGAGCTGCTGCTGGTCAACGTGATCGGGATGCCCTACGAGGAGGCCCACGAGGAGGCCTGCCGGTGGGAGCACGTGATGAGCGACGCCGTCGAGAAGCGGGTCTACGACCTGCTCAACCGGCCCACCCGCTCGCCGTACGGCAACCCGATCCCCGGGCTGGAGGAGCTGGGCTCGCCGGAGCCCGAGGCCGACACGGTCGAGGGTGAGCGCAACCTGGCCTTCCCCGGCCTGTCCGGGACGGTCGTGGTCCGGCGGATCTGCGAGAGCGTGCAGACCGACGCCGACGTGCTGCGCCAGCTGCACGCCGCCGGGGTCGACCCGGGCGCCACGGTCACCGTCGCGCAGGAGCGGGACGGGGTGTTCATCGACCGCTCGGGCGAGCGGGTCCGGCTGCCCCGCGAGGTCGCCTCGCGGGTCTTCGTCGCCGCGCACTGACGGCTCGGGCCGCCTGCTCTCCGGGGGCCATTGCCCCGGTCCGCGCGGGCGGCCCGCTTCCGTTGGCGCGCCCCGCCTGCGAGCCTCACATGGCCCGGGTGTTGATCTTCTTTGCCAGGGCGACCAGCTTGCCGGTCAACTCCTCGGCCTCAGCCTTCGGTGCGCCACGCTCGCACGTCCACTGCAGGGTGGCCAACCGGTCCTCGGTGGCCAGCCAGCCGACCTCGGCGACCGGACCGTGCTTCGCGGTCTTGGCGAGGGTGCGGCGGTAGGCGACCTGGCCCAGCTTCGACACCTTCGTCGTTCCATCGGGCAGCACGTCGGCGTTGAACGTGGCGACGTCGATCGACGTGTCGGTGACCGTCAGGGTCAGCTCGGGCAGCGCCGCCGACCCGCTGCGCACCACGCAGGTGTGGGTGTCGCCCTTGTCGCTGGCGGCGGCCACGTCGAACCGGACGCCGGCGTGCTCCTCGATCACCGCGAAGTCCAGCAGCCGGCACGCGCCGCCCGACGACGCGGCGGCCACCTCCACCGTCACCGGGTCCACCGCCGGCACGGCCACCGGTCGAGGCTGGGCGCCGCAGCCGGTGGTCAGCAGGACGGCTGAGGCGGTGAGCCAGATCCGCGCGTGCACGGGGAACCTCCGCGATCGTCGGCGGGGGCCCGCCGGATGTCCGTCGGACACCGTACGGGCAACCCGTGCCGACGCGAAAGTCCTTCGGCGCGTACCCGGGGCGGGCCCTCGTCGAGGGTCGCGGTCCGCGACCGCCGCGTCACCCCGACCTCGTCAGGTCGGCGGCAGGTCGCGCAGTCGGCGCAGTGGCGAGCAGACCACGAACAGCGCCGCGCTCCACGTCCCCAACGCCGTCAGGACCAGCGCCGGCCGCAGCCCCCACTGGCTGCCCAGCGTCCCGCCGAAGAGCGCGCCGAGCGGCACCACCCCGAAGCAGATCCACAGGAACGAGGCGTTCACCCGGCCGAGCAGTTCCGGCGGGGTGATGCGCTGCCGGTAGGACAGGATGGCGACGTTGAACAGCACCGCGTTGGCGGAGAACGCGGCGAGGCCGACGGCGTAGAGCGCCAGGCCCCAGCCGGGCCGGGCCAGCGGCACCAGCAGGTAGAGCGGCCCCGGGACGGCCATCGCGACCCAGATCACCCGCGCCGAACCGATCCACCGGGAGAGCCGGTCGGCCAAGGCACCGGTGACGAGCCCGCCGACCGCGCCGAGGGAGAAGACCACGCCGACCACCGCCGGGGAGGCGTGCAGCTCCCGCACCAGGTAGGTGACCTCCAACGAGCTGGTCGCCATGGCGAAGAAGTTGGACGTGGTGACGCAGGCCAGGATCCGTACCAGGATCGGCTGTCGGCGGATGAAACCCAGCCCCTCGGTGAGGGCGACCCGCACCGGCACCCGATCGCCGGTGGCGGGTCGGGCGGCGGTCGGCTGCCGGATCAGCAGCAGCGTCACCGCGCTGACCACGAAGGCCAGCGCGGTGCCGAGGAAGGTCCACGCCGCGCCGACGAGCCCGGTCAGCGTCCCGCCGACCGTCGGCCCGACCAGTTGGGCCCCGTCCTGGCTGACGGTGAGCCGGGCGTTGCCCTCGACGAGCCGGTCCGCCGGCACCAGCCGGGGCAGGGTGCTCTTGTACGCCACGGTGAACAGGACGGTCAGCACGCCACAGAGCCCGACCACGACGTACAGCAAGGGCAGGGTGAGGCGATTGACCAGGGCGACCACCGGCAGTGACAGCAGCAGCGCGGCGCGGCCGAGGTCGCAGGCGACCATCAGCCGCCGCGGGTCGACCCGGTCCGCGAGCAGGCCGGCGGGGAGCGAGAAGAGCAGGTAGGGCAGCCACGCCAGGAAGGTCAGCAGGGAGACCTGGAACACGCTCGCGCGCAGGGTGTCGGCGGCGAGCAGCGGTACCGCCACCCCGGAGATCCGGGTGCCGATCTCGCTGACCGTCTGACCGCCCCAGAGCAGGGCGAAGTCGCGGCTGCGCCAGAGCGGCCCGGGCCGGCGGGGCCGCTCCGGCGCGACGGCCTCCAGTTGCCGGGGCACGGGTCACCACTTTCCGGCGGCAGGGACGGGCCGACGAGGACCGACACCGAACCGGCGGCTCGGCCGACCCAACCTAGGCGGCGCCACCGGTGCGGGCACCCGAATATCGCCTGGCCGGCGGTCAGTCGTCGACGTACGGGCAGTGGCGGCAGCCGCGCCCGCAGCAGGTGCCCCGGCGGGCCAGGAAGCCGGCGCTGAGCACGAAGAGCCCGCTGGCCGGGTCGAGGTAGCCGGCCTCACCGACGGCAAGCGCGGCGGCGTGGGCCGCGAGGATCCGCTCCCGGTCGGGGTGCTCCGGCGGCAGCCGGGACGGGTGCGGCTCGGTCAACGGTCGGTCCGCCAACGGTCGCCGCTCTGCACCCACCGGCGCAGTCTACGAAGCCGTCCGCCGTCTCCCGCCACCCGTCGGGGTCACCGCCGTCACACGCCCGGCGGGCCGGTCTCGGCGCGTACCCGGGCGAGCAGGTCGACGAACGGGCCGGGCCGCTGGAACAGCGACCGGTGCCCCGCGCCGTCGAGCACCACATGCTCCTTGCGGGGCGCCTGGAGCTGCGCGTACCACTGCCTCGCCAGCACCAGCCGGCCGGGCACCTCGTGGACGCCGTCCACCAGGTATACCGGCACCTGGAGCTGGCGGACCTCGCGGCGCAGGTCGAGGTCCTGGAGCTGCGGGTAGAGCACGTCCCAGCCGTCGAGCGTGCCGCCGAGCACGTGCGCCTTCTCCAGCAGCGTGTACTCGGGCACGTCCAGGTTGGTGACCGCGCCGTCCCGGCCCTCGCTGGTGCCGGTGCGGTCGTGGTCGAACGCGCCCGTCTCGTTGGCGAGCAACGGCTCGTAGGTGTACATGTCGGCGTACGGCGGCGGGCCGAGGTCGGTGAGCTGCCGCGCCAGGTCGGACCGGCCGGTGCGGCGGGCCCAGGCGATGGTGTCGGCGTACTGGCTGCGGTCGGCCGCGCGCAGGTCGACCGCCTGGCCGACACCGACGTACGCCCGGAACAGCTCCGGCTGCCGCTGCACGGCCGTCACCGCGACCAGCGAGCCGCCGGAGTGCGCCATCAGGTAGACCTTGTCCTGCCGGAACCGCTGCCGCAGGTGGTTGACCACGGCGACGGCGTCGGCGACCTCGCTGTCCAGGGTGAACGTCGACGACGGCGCGAAGGCGGCCCAGGACTTCGCCGCACCCCGTCGGTCCAGGGTGGCGACCACGAAGTGCCGTTCCAGCCCGGTGAGGTGCCGGCGCACGGCGCCGATCTCGGAACTGCCGGGCGCCCCGGGCAGGAAGAGCAGGACGGGCGCGCCGGCGTCCGCCCCGCGCAGCATCAGCCCCAGGTCGCGGTCGCCGCTGCGGACGGTGGTCAGCTCGGCGACGCCGCCGGCGATCGGTGCGGTCCGCGCCGGCAGCGCCACCGCCACCGTGACCAGCAGGAGGACAGCGGCGAGCAGGCCGACCGCACCGCGACCCAGCCAGACCCGCAGCCGATGCCGTGGCGCGGACGGACGGGTCTCGCCGCCCGCCACGTCGTCCGGGCTGGTCGCGAGCGGACGGCCGTCCCCGCTCGCCGGGCGGTCGGCCCGGCTGGCGGTACGACGGGCGATCCCGGCGCCGTAGGCCGCCCCGACCAGCAGCGGCAGCAGCGTCAGCAGGCCGTGCAGGCCCCGGCCCAGGACCAGCGCGCCGAGGCCGAAGCCGCTCAGGTGCGGGGCGTCCACGGAAGGCCCGCGTAGCGGCATCCGGACCAGTTCGACGGCGAGCGCGAAGAGCACCGGGGCGGCCAGCATCGACCAGCGGGAGCGGCTGAGCCAGCCGGCGAGCAACCCGACGGCGAGGCTGACCAGGACGGAGCCGACGGCGTCGACATTTCCGCCCGGGCCGCGCGGGGTCCACCAGCCGACGACCAGACCCCAGGCGACCGGGGCCGCGAGAGCCAGGGGCAGGCGGGTACGGGGGAACGACGGCTGCGCCATGACACCTCGCCGGGGCCGGAGCGGGCTGGACCGCCAGCCTAGTGAAGATCAGGCTCACCGGCTGTCCCGTCGTGGTGACCCACCGCCTCCGGAGGGGGTGGAGCCGGGACTCACCGGTCGACCTGACCGATCGTGTCGGAGGGCTGCGGAATGCTGGGCGCCGACGGGGGTTCGACTGTGGAAGGACGGCAGATGGGGAAGATCGTCGTACAGATGAGCGTGTCGCTCGACGGGTTCTTCGAGGGCCCCGGCGGCGACCTCGGGTGGCATCAGGTCGACGACGAGCTGCACCGGCACTTCAACGCGGAGCTGCGCACCATGGGCGGCTTCCTCAACGGGCGACGCAGCTACCAGCTGATGGCCGAGTACTGGCCGACCGCCGACCAGGATCCGGCCAGCACCGCCCCGGTGGTGGAGTTCGCCGGCATCTGGCGGGACATGCCGAAGATCGTCTACTCCCGGACGCTGGACGCGGTCGACTGGAACGCCACCGTCGTCCGGGAGGTCGTACCCGACGAGGTGCGACGGCTCAAGGCCGAGCCGGGCGGCGACCTTGCCCTCGGCGGGGCGGACCTGCTCAGCACCTTCCTGCGGCACGACCTGGTCGACGAGTACCGGCTCTACGTCCACCCGGTCGTGCTCGGCGGCGGCCGCCAGCTCTTCCCCGCGTCGGGCGACCGCCAGCCGCTGCGCCTGACCGGGAGCCGCACCTTCGGCAACGGCGTCGTCCTGCTGCGGCACGAGCGCGCCCGGGACTGACGCGACCGGCCAGCTCACCACCCACCTGTGGGGCGACCCGGTCCGGTGCAGATCAGCGGCCGACGAGCCCGGACGCAGCGACCGCACCGGCGGGCGGCGCCGCACCGGCGAGCGGGCGGGAGGGCCCCTGGTAAGGGCGTTGGCTTTCCCGTCGGCCCGGCCTATGGTGGGCGACATGCGTCTGTCCGGGCAGCAGGAGAGCACCGCCGTCAGCACGACGGCGGCGCCCGCTGCTGTCCGCCGGCCTGCCCTTCGGGTCACCGTGGCGACCCGCGTCGTGCGAGTCGCCGTCGCGCCGTCGCGCGCCGGCTCGGTCGCCCCCGGCCTGCCGAGCCCCGCCGGACGTAGCCCTCCTGGACCGGTGCACACCACGTGAACGGCCACCAGGGCGAAGCTTCCACAGCTTCGGCCCTTTTTCTTTTTCTGAGGAGCTACGCCATGACCACGCACACCCAGCCGGGCCAGCAGAACTGGATCGACGAACTGCGGTCGACCCTGACGTCCGACTTCGAGATGCACACCGCCCGGCTGACCGAACTCACCGCCGACACCGGTGATCCGGCCGAGGCCCACACCCGGGACGCGCTGCTCGCCGGCACCCGGCAGAGCCTGGAGCAGATCACCGGGGCGCTGCGGCGCATCGCCGAGGGCCGGTACGGGATCTGCGAACGGTGCGCCGGGCCGATCCCCCAGGAACGCCTGGAGGTGCTGCCGCACGCCCGCTTCTGCGTGCCCTGCCAGCAGAAGCAGCGCTGACGTATCGGGCGGGGGCTGCCGCACCGACTCGGCAGCCCCCGCTCGTACGGATTCGGCCGACCGCTGCGGCGCCCGGAGAGTCCGGGTCAGCCGAACCAGGTCATCGCCTGCCCGTGCGAGCGGGTCCAGGCGAGCGGCCGCCCGTCGAGCGCCAGCACGTTGTACAGCGCCTCGCCCGGCGGCTCCGGCAGCCCGTCGTGGGTCAGCACCTCCGGGGCCTCGTTCGAGATCCAGTGCCCGGGCAGCCCACGTACCTGCTCGGCGAACGCCTCCCGCCGCGGGGCCGGCACCTGGTAGAGCACGGAGGTGTGGAACACCACCAGCGTCGCCCCGGCCGGCGCCCGCGCGGCCAGTGCCGGCAGGTCGTCCACCAGGTCGCCGCGGACCAGCAGCGGCGGCTCGGCCGCGGCGACGGCCGCCGCCGCCCGGAGCCGGGCCCGGCGGTGCTCGTGCTCCGGCCAGATGAGGGCGTCGAGCCAGTCGACGTCGGCGGGATCGGTCACGTCGAGCGGATTCAGGTCCAGGCCGGCCCGCCACGCCACCTCGGGTAGGCGGCTCGGCGGCGCCGTGCCGGTGACCGCGCACTCGCAGACCGGTTCGCCCGCGCCGAGCAGGTGCGCGCCGTAGCGGTAGGCGTACCGGTCGGGGTAGAGACAGAGCCCGGCGGAGGCGCCGACCTCCAGCAGCGCGAGCGGCTGCGGCAACGCGACGAGCACCGGCAGCAGGACGGCACACCGCCCCGGCTCGTTGGTCTGGGTTGCCCGGGTGCGCAGCTCCGCCTCGACCGCCGACCAGTTCGCCATCGTGAAGTCGCGGAATGCGGCCGGGTCGGCGACCGGCCCATCGAGCCACCGCACGACGCCGAACAGCAGATTCGGCTGCCGCTTGTCCGGCGGCAGCGTACCGAGCAGGGCGAGCAGTTCCTCGTCGCGCGAGACGGCGAGGGCCAGGCGCTCGTACCCGGGCGACACCCCGCGCGCCTCGCGCGCGGCGAACTCGGCGTAGCTCGCGGCGATGGTCATGGTCCGATGATCGCAGTGCTCACCGGACGCGTTCCACCGTGGCGACGTGCGATCGGTGGGCTGCCGACGGGCCCCGCACCATGCGGAATGTCCCCCGCACCGTAACGGCGCGGGGGACATTCCGATGATCGGGCCGGCGGCAGGTCGACCGACCCTGCCGCCGGCCTGGGCAGGTCAGCTGCAGCCGCTGGTGGAGCCGCAGCCCTCGCAGACGTAGCAGCTACCGGCGGGGCGCATCTTGGTGCCGCAGGTGAAGCAGAGCGGCGCGTCGGCCGCCTTGCCGATCACGGCCTCCAGCAGCTCGGTGGAGGAGCCCACCGCCGGCGCCGGCTTGGCGGCGGCGACGTCGGCGACCTCCTGGGCCGGCTGGGCGACCGGACCGGTCTTCGTCTCCGGCGACTCCACCGGCGCGGAGGACGCCATGGCGGTGAGGTCGGTGCCGGCGCTCTCCGCCTCGGCCTCGGCCCGCAGCTGGGCGGCCCGCTCCTGGGCGGTGAAGATGCCCAGCTCCGCGCGGCGCTCGTACGGCAGGAAGTCCAGGGCCAGGCGACGGAAGATGTAGTCCATCACCGAGGCGGCCATCCGCACGTCCGGGTCGTCGGTCATGCCGGCCGGCTCGAAGCGCATGTTGGTGAACTTGCTGACGAACGTCTCCAGCGGCACGCCGTACTGGAGGCCGATCGAGATGGCCACCGAGAAGGCGTCCATCACGCCGGCCAGGGTCGAGCCCTGCTTGGACATCTTGAGGAAGACCTCGCCGAGGCCGTCGTCCGGGTAGGACGACGCGGTGAGGTAGCCCTCGGCCCCGCCGACGGAGAAGCTGACCGTCTCCGACGGGCGCTTCTTCGGCAGCCGCTTGCGCACCGGCCGGTACTCGACGACCTTCTCGACCGCCGGGGCGGCGGTCTCGACGGCGGCCGGGGCCGACTCGGCGGCCTTGTTCGGCTTCGCCACCGACAGCGGCTGGCCGACCTTGCAGTTGTCCCGGTAGATCGCCAGGGCCTTGAGGCCGAGCTTCCAGCCCTCGAAGTAGATCTTCTCGACGTCCTCGACGGTGGCCTGCTCCGGCATGTTGACCGTCTTGGAGATGGCGCCGGAGATGAACGGCTGGACCGCCGCCATCATCCGCACGTGCCCCATCGGGGCGATGGAGCGCTCGCCCATCGCGCAGTCGAAGACCGGGTAGTGCTCCGGCTTGAGGCCGGGGGCGTCCACCACGTGGCCGTGGTCGGCGATGTGCTCGACGATCGCCTCGACCTGCTCCTCGGGGTAGCCGAGGCTGCGCAGGGCGCGCGGCACGGTCTGGTTGACGATCTGCATGGAGCCGCCGCCGACCAGCTTCTTGAACTTGACCAGCGCCAGGTCCGGCTCGACGCCGGTGGTGTCGCAGTCCATCATCAGGCCGATGGTGCCGGTCGGGGCGAGCACGCTGGCCTGCGAGTTGCGCCAGCCGAACTTGTCACCGAACTTGTTGCCCTCGGTCCACTGCTTGGTGGCCTCCCGCTGGATCGCGGTGGCGACCGTGCCGGCCGGCTTGATCGCGTCGTTGGCGGCGGCGTGCTTGCGCATCACCCGCTTGTGCGGCTCGGCGTTGCGGGCGTAGCCCTCGTACGGGCCGACGATGCCGGCCAGCTCGGCCGAGCGGCGGTACGCGGTGCCGGTCATCAGCGAGGTGATCGCCGCGGCGACCGAGCGGCCCTGCTCCGAGTCGTACGGCAGGCCCGACGCCATCAGCAGCGCGCCCAGGTTGGCGTACCCGATGCCGAGCTGCCGGTAGGCGCGGGTGGTCTCGCCGATCTTCTCGGTCGGGAAGTCGGCGAAGCAGATCGAGATGTCCATCGCGGTGATGACGAACTCGACCGAGCGGACGAACTTCTCCACCTCGAAGCCGCCGTCGGCGCGGAGGAACTTCATCAGGTTGAGCGAGGCCAGGTTGCACGAGGAGTTGTCCAGGTGCAGGTACTCCGAGCACGGGTTCGACGCGGTGATCCGCCCGGTCTCCGGGCAGGTGTGCCAGTCGTTGATGGTGTCGTCGTACTGCAGGCCGGGGTCGGCGCACTCCCAGGCGGCCTGGGAGATGGTGCGGAACAGCTTCTTGGCGTCGATCGTCTCGATGGTCTGCCCGTCGAGCCGGCCGCGCAGGTCGAAGCCGCCGCCGTTCTCCACCGCGGTCATGAACTCGTCGGAGACCCGGACCGAGTTGTTGGCGTTCTGGTACTGCACGCTGACGATGTCGGCGCCGCCCAGGTCCATGTCGAAGCCGGCGTCGCGCAGCGCGCGGATCTTGTCCTCCTCGCGCGCCTTGGTGACCACGAACTCCTCGATGTCCGGGTGGTCCACGTCGAGGATGACCATCTTGGCCGCGCGCCGGGTGGCGCCGCCGGACTTTATGGTCCCGGCGGAGGCGTCGGCGCCGCGCATGAAGCTGACCGGGCCGGAGGCGGTGCCGCCGGAGGAGAGCAGCTCGCGGGAGGAACGGATCCGGGACAGGTTGACGCCGGAGCCGGAGCCGCCCTTGAAGATCAGCCCCTCCTCCTTGTACCAGTCCAGGATGGAGTCCATCGAGTCGTCGACCGCGAGGATGAAGCAGGCGCTGACCTGCTGCGGCGACGGTGTGCCGACGTTGAACCAGACCGGAGAGTTGAAGCTGAACACCTGGTGCAGCAGCATCCAGGTCAGCTCGTGCGCGAAGACCTCGGCGTCCGCCGCGGTGGCGAAGTAGCCGTGCTCCTCACCGGCCTTGCGGTAGGTGGTGACCACCCGGTCGATCAGCTGCTTGAGCGACCACTCGCGCTCCGGGGTCCCCACCGCGCCCCGGAAGTACTTGGTGGTCACGATGTTGGCCGCGTTGACGCTCCAGGACTCGGGGAACTCCACCCCGCGCTGCTCGAAGTTGATCGAGCCGTCCCGCCAGTTCGTCATCACGACGTCGCGGCGCTCCCACGCCACCTCGTCGTAGGGGTGCACGCCCTCGGTGGTCCAGACCCGCTGGACCTTGAGCCCCGACCCCGCGCCGGCCTTCGTCCGCGACCGACTGGTTGTCACGCCGTCCCCCGCCATCTCATCCGCCCCCTCGTCTGCGCGGTCACCCACCGCGCGTCGTTCATCTGTCAGAAACTCGAAAATCAACTGGTCCGGCCGGCGGCCTCGACCGCGTCGGCGCGGGCGCGCGCGGCGGCCCGCAGCGTCTCGATCTCGCGCTCGAAGTCTGCGAGCGAGTCGAAGGACCGGTAGACGCTGGCGAAGCGGAGGTAGGCCACCTCGTCCAGGTCCCGCAGCGGGCCCAGGATCGCCAACCCCACCTCGTGGCTCGGGATCTCGGCGGCCCCCTTCGCCCGCACGGTCTCCTCGACCTTCTGCGCCAGCAGCGCGATCGAGTCCTCGTCGACCGGCCGGCCCTGGCACGCCTTGCGCACCCCGCCGATGATCTTCGTCCGGCTGAACGGCTCGGTCACCCCGCTGCGCTTGACCACCGCGAGCACGGCCTCCTCGACCGTGGTGAACCGCTTGCCGCACTCCGGGCAGGAGCGGCGACGACGGATCAGCTGCCCGTCGTCGGCCTCCCGCGAGTCGACCACCCGGGAGTCGGCGTGTCGGCAGTACGGACACCGCATAGCCTGACCTCCTTGATCGACCGTGGGCGCCCGCCGACCGTCTCCGGGCACGCGTCGGCCCGGCGGGGCCACCGTCGGTGGCCGTCGCCGTCGTCGACGGTACGGGAGTGCGGTCGGTAGTCGAACCCAACCTGTAGGCAACTTACGCCCGTGTGACTACTACATCTAGGGGTCGACCGTATGCCGCCGACGAGCAGTGGTCAAGTTGGCGGCGTGTCCGGCGCGTCACCTGGAAAACCGCCCGCGCGCCGCCCGCCGACATCCCCAACGGCACGGCCCGCGGGAGGTTACCGCCCGTCCGGACGGGACCCGGGAAACGGACGGCCATCGCGAAAGCACCTGGCGAGTCGAACAGGAGTTCGACGACGACGTACCATTTATCAGAACGGGCGTTCGAGTTTCCAGCATTACCGCGCCGACACGCCGACGGCAGGTCGTACAGATGTTTGAAAATGACCGATCCCACCTATACGGTCATGAACAACCGGGCGCGTCGCACGACGTCGGGCCCGGCCGCGACACCCCCGCACGCACCACGAGCCGCCAAGGCACCCAGCGCCGACCAGGGAGGACGGACGTGACCGAGGACCGGGCCAGCCGGCCGAAGAACCCGCAGCAGATCGCCGAGGCGGGTCCGCCGGCCACTCGGCGCCCCCGCCCCGCCCGCAGTCGGACCGGGCAGCCGGCCGTGCGCGCGGTCACCCCGGTGGTCAGCAGCTTCCCCGACCCGGCCACGGTCGACCTCACCGCCCGGCAGCGCCGGATCCTGGAGTTCATCCGCAGCTGGGTCGAGCGGCAGGGCTACCCGCCGAGCGTGCGCGAGATCGGCGAGGCGGTCGGCCTGGTCTCCCCGTCGAGCGTCGCCTACCAGCTCAAGGAGCTGGAGAAGAAGGGCTTCCTGCGCCGCGACCCCAACCGGCCGCGCGCGGTCGACGTCCGGGCCCCCAGCGACGCCGTCGACGACGAGCTGAGCCGCTCCCAGCGGCCCACCCCGGCGTACGTGCCGATGCTGGGCCGGATCGCCGCCGGTGGGCCGATCCTGGCCGAGCAGGCGGTGGAGGACATCTTCCCCCTCCCGCGCGAGCTGGTCGGCGAGGGCGAGGTCTTCATGCTCCAGGTCAAGGGCGACTCGATGCTCGACGCGGCGATCTGCGACGGCGACTGGGTGGTGGTCCGGCAGCAGCCGACCGCCGACTCCGGTGAGATCGTGGCCGCCATGCTCGACGGCGAGGCGACCGTCAAGACCTACCGGCGACGGGACGGGCACGTCTGGCTGATGCCGCAGAACCCGGCCTTCGACCCGATCCCCGGCGACGACGCGACCATCATGGGCCGGGTCGTCGCGGTGCTGCGCCGGATCTGACCCCACACGCACCCGACGGGTGGCCGCCCCCAGGGGCTGCCACCCGTCGTCGCGTCAGGCCACCTGCCGGCGTGGCCGGCCGGTCACACCGGCGCGGTGCTGCTCGGCTCAGTAACGTTCGCCCCGGCCGGGCGGCTGTCCGTACCCGTACTGGCCACCCCGCGGGTCGTCGTACCCGTCGTCGTGGCGCGGGCCGCGCGGGTCCCGGGGGTGGCGGCGCGGAGGTTCCGCGCGTCCGCCACCGCCGTAGACGCCGCCACCTCGTGGGTCGCCGCCGCCGCGCGGTCCACCGCCGTTCGGCGCGCCGCCGCGCGGTCCACCGCCGTTCGGCGCGCCGCCGGGCGGGCCACCCGGGCCACCGCCACGCGGGCCGCCGCCGCCCTGCGGAGCGCCCGCGGGGGCGCCACCGTAGACACCGCCGCCCGCCGGCCGACCGCCGCCGTAGACACCGCCACCGGGACGGCCCCCGCCCGGCCCGGCCGGACGCCCGCCGGCCGGCACGCCGGGCCCGTCGGGACGGCCACCGGGGCGGCCGCCGCCGTAGACGCCACCGCCGCCGGGCGCGCGGCCCGGGACGCCACCGGCCGGCGCGGGACCGCCGTAGACGCCGGCGGCCGGAGCGCCGCCGTAGACGCCACCGCGCGGACCGTCCCGGTCGCCGGGGCCGAAGCCGTCGTCGGGGCCGCGGTCGATCGCCCCGGAGGAGAACGGGTCGTCGCCGTCCCGGCTGTCGTCCGCCGGGGCGGGCCGGCGCCGGGACCGCAGGATGCCGACGATGCCCGCGCCGACCAGCAGCGCGCCGAGCACGCCGATCGCGCCGATCAGGTACGTGATCTGGTCCAGGCTGAGCGAGTCGTACCAGGACTTCTCGGTCACCGGCTTCTTGAGGCCGTCGGCGCCGGCGAGCGCCTCGGCCCCGGTCGTCGACGGGGTGTACGCGAGGATGTCGATCGGGTCGCCGTCGTTGAGGGTGCCGCCGTCGGAGACGGTGACGAAGGTCTTCCCGTCCTGGGTGTAGGAGATCGCCTCGCCGAACGGGTCGTCCAGTGGAGTCACCCGGGGCTTGCCGGTGGTCAGCGCCGCCACCAGGTCGTCGCCGGTCACGTCGTACTCGAAGGCGTCCGCGTAGGTGCGCAGCACCACCTTCGAGCCGTCGGGCGAGCGGGCCGCCCCGGTGATCGACACCCGGCCGAAGATGTTCATCGGGTTGTCGGTGGTCGTCTCCGGGAGGCTGATCTCACCGACCTTCTTCATCGGCACCGGATCGGTGTCACCCTTGGGCAGCTTCCCCGTCGGGGTGTAGATCTCGGCCTTGCCGCTGGGCACCTTGGTGATCACCAGCGGCAGGCCGTCGGCGCCGATGAGCAGCGCCTCCGCGTCGCGCTGCTTCTGGTCCGGGTACGACATCCGGTGCAGCACCGGCTGCTTGCCGCCGGCGATCGGCATGCTCCACACGGCGATCCGGGGGCGCCGGTCCGTGCCCGGGTTGTTCCCGATGTCGGCTATCCAGAGCGTATTCCGGTCCGGCGAGACGGCCAGGTCCTCCGTGTCGAAGGGGCCCGAGCCGGTATAGCTGACCTCCTTGGTGACCCGGCACTTCGTGTCCAGGTAGAAGACCCGCTTCCGGTTCGCCTGCAGCGAGCCGTCGTTCACCACGATGTAGCCGGTCTTCGTCGCCACCAGCCCGGAGAGCTCGTCCAGCCGCTCGTCGGTGACGGTGCAGCGCTTCTTCGGGGCGGGAGCGGAGGTCGCCGGTGCCGCCAGGGCGACACCGGCGGACGCCACGGTGGCCCCCAGCAGACCGAGGGCAACCGTGACCGAGAAAACAGCGCGGCGCATTGCGCCAGTGTCGCATGCCGCGGTGAACGGGCGTGTCACGCCGGGAGCGCTACCGCGCCCCGGCCACCGCCTCCACCGCGGCGTACGGCGCCAGCTCGGCGGCGAGCGCCGTACCGACGCGCACGTGCAGCAGGGTGCCCTCGGGCAGGTGGGAGGTGCTCAGCACCTCGCCCTGCCGGTGCACCCGGGCCACCAGGTCACCCCGGTCGTACGGGAGCACCGCCCGGATCTCCACCGCCGGGCGGGGCAGCCGCTCCTCGACGGCCTGTCGCAGCCCGTCGATGCCGCGCCCGCTGTGCGCGGAGACGAAGATCGCGTCCGGCCAGAGCCGCTTGAGCCGCAGCAGGGTGTCCTCGTCGGCCGCGTCGGTCTTGTTGACCACCAGCAGCTCGGGCAGCCGGTCGGCGCCGACCTCGGAGAGCACCTCGCGGACCGCGCGGACCTGCTCCTCCGGGTCCGGGTGGGCGCCGTCGACGACGTGCACCACCAGGTCCGCCTCGGCGACCTCCTCGAGGGTCGAGCGGAACGCCTCGACGATCTGGTGCGGCAGGTGCCGGACGAAGCCGACCGTGTCGGAGAGGGTGTAGAGCCGGCCGTCGGAGGTGGTGGCCTTGCGGGTGGTCGGGTCGAGGGTGGCGAAGAGCGCGTTCTCGACCAGCACGCCCGCGCCGGTCAGCCGGTTGAGCAGGCTCGACTTACCGGCGTTGGTGTAGCCGGCGATGGCGACCGCGGGCACGGCGTTACGGGAGCGCCGGGCGCGCTTGGTCTGGCGTACCGTCTTCATGCCCTTGATCTCGCGGCGCAGCCGGGAGATGCGAATGCGGATCCGACGCCGGTCGGTCTCCAGCTTGGTCTCACCGGGACCACGCAGACCCACGCCGCCGCCGGCGCCGCCGCCGCGACCGGAACCACCGGTCTGCCGGGACAGCGTCTCGCCCCAACCGCGCAGGCGCGGCAGCAGGTATTCGAGCTGGGCCAGCTCGACCTGCGCCTTGCCCTCCTTGCTCTTGGCGTGCTGGGCGAAGATGTCGAGGATCAGCGCGGTCCGGTCGACGACCTTGACCTTGGTGCGCTGCTCCAGGTTGCGCAGCTGGGACGGCGACAGCTCACCGTCGCAGATGACGGTGTCGGCGCCGGTGGCGAGGACCATCGCGCCGAGGTCGTCGACCTTGCCCCGGCCGATGTAGGTGGCCGGATCCGGGCGGGTCCGCCGCTGGATCAGCCCTTCGAGCACCTGCGAGCCGGCCGTCTCGGCCAGCGCCGCCAGCTCGGTCAGCGAGTTCTCGGCGTCGTTCTGCGTGCCCTCGGTCCAGACGCCCACCAGGACCACCCGCTCCAGGCGCAGCTGCCGGTACTCGACCTCGGTGATGTCGGTGAGTTCGGTGCTGAGGCCGGGGACGCGCCGCAGCGACTGACGCTCCGACAGTTCCATCTCGCCGGTGGTGACATCGAGCTCCTCGTCCTCGAAGGGCACGAAGCTCTCCTGGTTCCGCAAACCGGTCTCCTGTCCGTTTTTTGACGCCTAAGGAAAGTAATCCTGACATGTGGCAACGCCGGACGCACCTGCTATATGCCCGCCCCTGAGGTGGCAAAAGTCGGGGGCGGCTGCCGGGCGACCTCGGCAGGCGGGTAGAAATGCCTGGCGAGCCGCTCAGCGTCGACGGAGGGACCCCGTGGCAATCACCCGACTACCGAGTGCCGGATTCTCGATCACGATCCGGATCGCGGTACCCGCGGACGCCTCCTCGATCGGCCGGCTGACCACTGCGGTCGGTGAGGCCGGCGCGATCGTCACCGCCCTCGACGTGGTCGACTCCGACCCGACCAGCGTCATCGTCGACCTCACCTGCGACACCGCCGACGCCAGCCACGCCGACCAGGTGGTCGACGCGCTGACCGCGCTGGACGGCGTGGACGTGCGCAAGGTCTCCGACCGGACGTTCCTGCTGCACCTGGGCGGCAAGATCGAGGTCACCTCCAAGGTCGGGCTCCGCACCCGCGACGAGCTGTCCCGCGCGTACACCCCGGGGGTGGCCCGGGTCTGCATGGCGATCGCGGAGAACCCGGCGGACGCCCGCCGGCTGACCATCAAGCGCAACACCGTCGCGGTGGTCAGCGACGGCTCGGCCGTGCTGGGCCTGGGCAACCTCGGGCCGGCGGCGTCGCTGCCGGTGATGGAGGGCAAGGCCGCGCTGTTCAAGCGCTTCGGCGGGGTGGACGCCTGGCCGGTGGTGCTGGACACCCAGGACACCGACGAGATCGTGCAGATCGTCAAGGCGATCGCCCCCGCGTACGGCGGGATCAACCTGGAGGACATCGCCGCGCCGCGCTGCTTCGAGATCGAGGCCCGGCTGCGCGAGGCGCTGGACATCCCGGTCTTCCACGACGACCAGCACGGCACCGCGATCTGCGTGCTGGCCGCGCTGACCAACGCGCTGCGCGTGGTGGGCAAGCAGCTCCCGGACGTCCGGGTGGTCGTCTCCGGCGCCGGCGCGGCCGGCACCGCGATCATGAAGCTGCTGCTGCGCCAGGGCGTGGGCGACATCATCGCGTACGACCGGCAGGGCGCCCTGCACCGCGGCCTGACCGGGCTCAACCCGGCCTGGCAGTGGCTGGCGGAGAACACCAACAAGGACAACTACTCCGGCGACCTGCCCGGGGCGGTCCGCGGCGCGGACGTCTTCATCGGGGTGAGCGCGCCGAACCTGCTCACCGGCGACGACATCGCCACCATGGCGAAGGACGCGATCGTCTTCGCGCTGGCCAACCCGGACCCGGAGGTCGACCCGCGGGAGGCGCGCAAGCACGCCGCGGTCGTCGCCACCGGCCGCTCGGACCAGCCGAACCAGATCAACAACGTGCTCGCCTTCCCGGGCGTCTTCCGCGGCATGCTCGACGCGCACGCCGAGGAGTTCACCGAGGAGATGGCGATCGCCGCGGCCCGGGCCATCGCGGACGTGGTCGGCGAGGACAAGATCAACCCGACGGTGATCGTGCCGAGCGTCTTCGACTCCCGGGTCGCCCCGGCGGTCGCCGCCGCCGTCCGCGCCGCCGCCCAGAACCCGGCCACCGCGCCGCGACCGGCCGCCGACTCCGGCCCGGCCGACCTCCCCGAGATCGCCGCCAACGCCTCCGCGACCCCCTGACGCCCACCTGCGGGTACGCCCGCTGACCCCGGACGGACGAGTCGGCTCAGCGCCACCTCCCGGCGGGTCGGCGGGCGCCTCAGGGGAGCAGGGTGGCGGGGATGACGGTGCCGGTGGCCACCAGGACGGCGGGGCCGGACAGCCAGCAGGAGTCGTCGGTGACGGTGACCGTCAGGCGACCGCCGGGGACGTCGACCGCGACCGTGCCGGTGTCCCGGGCGGCGTCGCGCAGGGCCACCGCGGCCACCGCGCAGGCGCCGGTGCCGCAGGAGAGCGTCTCGGCCGAGCCCCGCTCGTAGACCCGCATCAGCACGTGCCCGTCGGTGCCGGCGACCGGCTCCCCCGAGGTGATGAACTCGACGTTCACCCCGGCCGGGAAGACCCCGGCGTCGTACTCGGGCGCGTGGGTCAGGTCGAGGGTGGCCAGCTCCAGCCCGGCCGGCAGCGCGCAGACCAGGTGCGGGTTGCCGACGTCCACCGCCGCGCCGGGCAGGGTCAGCCCGCCCAGGGTGGCGGTCGAGGCGTCGTACACCCGGGGGCGGCGCATCTCGACGGCGATGGCGTCGGCCTCGACCCGGGCGCGCACGACACCGGCCCGGGTGGCCACCGGCAGCGCCGCGCCGGCGGGGGTGGCCAGGCCGTTCTCCAGCAGGTAGCGGACGAAGACCCGGGCGCCGTTGCCGCACATCTCCGCGAACGACCCGTCGGAGTTCCAGTAGTCCATGAACCACTCGGCCTCGGCCGCCAGGGCGGCGCCCTCCGGATGCTTCGCCGCCCGCACCACCCGCAGCACGCCGTCGCCGCCGACGCCGCGCCGCCGGTCGCAGATCGCGGCGACCAGCCCGGGCGTCAGGTCGAGCGCCCCGTCCGGGTCGGGCAGGATGACGAAGTCGTTGCCGGTGCCGTGGCCCTTGGTGAACTCCACGCCCCCATCATCCCCGATGGTCGGCGACCATCCGCAGCGCAGTGTCGACAAACGCCGGCGAGGCCGAGTCGAGCCAGTGGATCCGCGGGTCGCGGCGGAACCAGGAGCGCTGCCGGCGGACGAAGCGCCGGGTGGCCCGGATCGTCTCGTCGTGCGCCTCGGTCTCGGTCAGCTCCCCGGCCAGGAAGCGCAGCACCTGCTGGTAGCCGAGCGCGCGGCTGGCCGTCCGCCCCTCGGGCAGGCCGTGGCCGACCAGCTCACGGGTCTCCGCGACCAGCCCGTCGGCCCACATCCGGTCCACCCGCAGCGCGATCCGCTCGTCCAGCAGCGCGGTGTCCAGGTCGACGCCGAGCTGCACCGACGGGTAGTACGGGGTCGGTTCGGGCAGCGAGGCGGTGAACGGCGCCCCGGTCAGCTCGATCACCTCGAGGGCCCGGACGATCCGCCGGCCGTTGCCGGGCAGGATGCCGGCCGCGGCGGCCGGGTCGGCCTCCGCCAGCCGGGCGTGCAGCGGGGCCGGGCCCACCGTCGCCAGCTCCGCCTCCAGCCGCTGCCGCACCGCCGGGTCGGTGCCGGGGAACTCGAACTGCTCCAGCACCGCCCGCACGTACAGCCCGGAGCCGCCGACCAGCAGCGGCACCCGGCCCCGCGCCAGGATGTCGTCGACCGCCGCGCGGGCCAGCCGCTGGTACTCCGCGACGCTGGCCGGTTCGGTGACGTCCCAGATGTCCAGCAGGTGGTGCGGCACGCCCTCCCGCTCGGCCGGGGTCAGCTTGGCCGTGCCGATGTCCATGCCCCGGTAGAGCTGCATCGAGTCGGCGTTGACCACCTCACCGTCGAGCGCGTGCGCCAGGGCGATGCTCAGCGCGGACTTGCCGGCGGCGGTCGGACCGACCACCGCCACCACCATGCCGGTCACGCCGGCTCCCAGGACGCCACGACGTAGGCAACGCCGTACGGCGCCGAGTAGTGGCGCAGCTCGCCCCGCCAGTCGCCGCCGGCCGCGCGGACCGCGCCGGCCAGCACCTGCCACGGCGCCCGCCCGGCCACCCGCAGCTCCGCCGACAGCACCGGGTCCAGGCCGAGCAGGGCCTCGGCGTCCGCGTCGGCCAGGGCCCGGGCGACCCCGTCGTCGTACGCCTCGGCGCGCGGGTCGTCGTAGCCGGGCGCCTGCCGGCCCCGGCACGCCGACCCGTCCCCCAGCACCAGCAGCGCGACCCGGCGGTCGGGCTCGCCGACGAGTGCCGCCCCCAGCTCGACGCAGTCCGCCGGCGGGGCGTCGGTCACCACCGACCGGGCCAGCCGGGGCAGCGCTGTTCCCGACCGGCCGATCAGCCAGGCGCCGACGGTCAGGCTCAGCGGCAGCCGCTCGCCGCCGGCGCAGTTGGTCTTCCAGAGCGGCACGCGCCGGTCCAGCCCGTACGCCCGCAGCGAGCCGAAGTCCGCGGCGTCGAACGTGGTGGTCCGCGGCCCGTCGCCGACCAGCAGGACCACGTCCGGCGCGGCGGCGAGCAGCCCGGTGACGGCGGCGTCACAGGCGGCGCGGAGGTCGTCCAGCTCGGCGGCGGCGGCGCCGGCCAGCTCGGGCACGATCAGGGGCGGGTGAGGGCAGACGGCGGCGGCGACCAGAGGCACGGGTTCACGGTAGCCGGACGCGCCGGTGCGTCCCCGCGCCGATCCGGTCATTGCAGCGGTAGGACACCGTATGGTCACGGTCGACGACAGGCGCTTCACACTCACGGGGGCGGACCTGTGACAATGCCGGGAGTAACTTGGCTGCGCCGTGGCGGCGTTCGCGGGTCCGTCCCGTCGACGCCGGGAGAACGAGGATGGGCACATGAGCGACTGGACTGCCTTCGGACGGGTGGACGCGGACGGCACCGTGTACGTCAAGACCGCTGAGGGCGAGCGGGTGGTCGGATCCTGGCAGGCGGGTGCCCCCGAGGAGGGGCTGGCCCACTTCGCCCGACGCTTCGCCGACCTGGTGACCGAGGTGGACCTGACCGAGGCCCGGCTCAACTCGGGCGCGGCGGACGCCGGCCACTCCCTGACCACGATCCGCCGGATCCGCGCCTCGCTGGCCGAGGCGCACGTCGTCGGCGACATCGACGCCCTGGCCGCACGGCTGGACAAGCTCGCCGCCGTCGCCGAGGAGAAGGCCGGTGAGGCCAAGGCCGCCCGGGACGCCGCCCGCGGCGAGGCGCTCGCCCGCAAGACCGCCCTGGTCGAGGAGGCGGAGAAGCTGGCCGCCGAGTCGACCGGCTGGAAGACCGCCGGTGACCGGCTCAAGGAGATCCTCGACGAGTGGAAGACCATCCGCGGGGTCGACAAGAAGGCCGACGGTGAGCTGTGGAAGCGGTTCGCCGCCGCCCGGGACGGGTTCACCCGCCGCCGGGGCGCCCACTTCGCCTCCCTCGACCAGCAGCGCAAGCAGGCGCAGACGGTCAAGGAGGAGCTGGTCGCCGAGGCGGAGAAGCTGAAGGACTCCACCGACTGGGCGGTCACCGCCAACCAGCTCAAGGAGCTGATGAACCAGTGGAAGGCCGCGCCGCGCGCCTCCAAGGAGGTCGAGCAGAAGCTCTGGGAACGGTTCCGGGCCGCCCAGGACGCCTTCTTCAGCCGGCGTAGCGAGGTCTTTTCGGCCCGCGACAACGAGCAGCGGGCCAACCTGGAGCGCAAGCAGGCCCTGATCGCCGAGGCCGAGGCGCTGGACGTCGACGCCGACCCGAAGGGCGCCCAGGCCAAGCTGCGGGAGATCCAGGCGCAGTGGCACGAGGCCGGTCGGGTGCCGCGCGAGGCCGCCGCCGGGCTGGAGCGGCGGCTGCGGGCCGTGGACGACAAGGTCCGCGAGGTCATGGACTCGGCCTGGCGGCGGACCACCAAGGAGGACAACCCGCTGCTCGCCCAGATGCGGGCGCAGGTGGCCGAGGCCGAGGAGCGGCTGGCCCGGGCGCAGGCCGCCGGGGACGCCCGCCGGATCAAGGAGGCCGAGCAGGCGCTCGCCTCCAAGCGGCAGTTCCTCCAGCTCGCCGAGCAGGCCGGCTGACGCCGTAACGCTCCGGGAGCCCCGGTCCCTCGACGGGACCGGGGCTCCCGCGCATCCACCCCACCCCACACCCCCCTCAAGATCCGCGCACATTCCGAGAAAGCGGGCTCATACGGCGGCGGACAGGCCCGCTTTCCGAGAAAGTGCGCCCGGGTGGGGTCGGGGGGTGTGGGAGAAAGCGTGGTCCTGGTGGGGGCGGTTGACGCATCGAGGTGTGCTGATCAGAATGGGCGGCAGAGCCAGGTCAGGCCCCGGCGCGAGGGCATCGACGGTGGACATCGCCGTCGGGAGTCGCCGGTGTCCGTAGCGAGTGGAGGCGTCCGCGGGGCGTCGTCCGCCGCGCACTGCCCGCGTACCCGGGAGAGAGCGCGGCCACCCACCTGGCCCTTCGCCCCTCGCGCCGCCTGAGCACGGCGCGGCGGGGCATCCGAAGTGGAGTTCGCAGGCACCGACCCACCGCCCTCGGCGGCGCGCTCACCGCGCTCGCCACCGCCGCGGCCGGCGTCCTCGTCGCCGCCGCCGTCAGCACCACCCCGGCGGCCGCCGCCGTCGGCGGCACCGGCACCGGCTACCTGCACACCAGCGGCAACAAGATCGTCGACAGCACCGGCGCCACGGTCCGGCTCACCGGCATCAACTGGTTCGGCATGGAGACGGACAACAAGACGTTCCACGGGCTCTGGTCGAGCAACCCGTGGCGCGGTCAGCTCGACAAGATGGCCAGCCTCGGCTACAACACGCTGCGCATCCCCTACTCCAACGACGCGCTGAAGCCGGGGGCGACCGCCAGCGGGATCAACGACTTCGTCAACCCCGACCTGGTCGGGCTCTCCCCGTTGCAGATCCTCGACAAGGTGATCGACTACGCCGGCGGCAAGGGGATGCGGGTCATCCTGGACCGGCACCGGCCGACCGCGGCCGGGCAGTCGCCGCTCTGGTACACCTCGACGGTCTCCGAGGCGACCTGGATCAACGACTGGAAGATGCTCGCCCAGCGGTACGCGGGCAACCCGACCGTGATCGGCGCGGACCTGCACAACGAGCCGCACGCCGAGGGCACCAACCCGGCCGCCACCGGCGCCTGCTGGGGCTGCGGGGACACCGCGCGGGACTGGCGGCTGGCGGCCGAGCGGGCCGGCAACGCCATCCTCGGGGTGCAGCCGAACTGGCTGATCTTCGTGGAGGGGGTGAGCTGCCCCAGCGGCGGGCTGTCGAACGTCTGGGACGGCGACCCCAGCAACGACGAGGACTGCGGCTGGTGGGGCGGCAACCTCACGAAGGCCAAGGACTTCCCGGTCCGGCTGAACGTGGCGAACCGGCTGGTCTACTCGCCGCACGAGTACGCCACGTCGGTCTACCGCCAGACCTGGTTCGACGCCCCCGACTACCCGGCGAACATGCCGGCGATCTGGGACAGGTACTGGGGTTACCTGCACAAGCAGAACATCGCGCCGATCATGATGGGCGAGTTCGGCAGCACCCTCGCGGACCCGAAGGACAAGGTCTGGCTGGAGAACCTGATGGCCTACACCGGCACCGGGGTCAACGGGATGTCCTTCACCTACTGGTCCTGGAACCCGAACTCCGGGGACACCGGCGGCATCGCGCTGGACGACTGGACGAACATCAACACCACCAAGCAGGCCATCCTCCAGCCGTACCTGATCCCGCCGGTGGGCGGCGGTGGACCGTCGCCGACGCCGACCACCCCGGGTCCGACGCCGACCACCCCGGCGCCGACCGGCGGCTGCACCGCCAGCTACAAGCAGGTCAACGCCTGGCAGGGTGGCTTCCAGGGCGAGCTGACCGTGAAGAACACCGGCACCGCCGCGGTGAACCCGTGGTCGGTGACCTGGGCCTGGCCGTCCGGGGTCAGCCTGGCCAGCGGCTGGAACGCCACCGTCACCCAGTCCGGCACGACGGTCACCGCCGCCGCACCCGACTGGTCGCGGTCCCTCGCGGCCGGGGCGTCGGTGACGATCGGCTTCACCGCCAACGGCGCGGCGTCCGCGCCGGGCACGGTAAAACTCACCGGCACCGCCTGCTGACCGCCACCGACACGGCGACGGCCGGGGCCTCCGCGGGGAGGTCCCGGCCGTCGGCGCCGGTCAGTGCGCGGCGCAGCCGGTCGCCGGTGCGGGCGCCGCGGCCGGCGCGCCGACCGTGGGCAGCCCGAGCAGCACCCCGGGGGTACGCGGTGAGCGGCCCGCCTCGGCGGCGTCGCCGGCCCGGGTACGCCGGTGCGACAGCGGCTCACCGTCGGCGTTGAGGTGGTGCGGGGCCGCGTAGGTCACGGTGGTGTGCACGATGTCGCCGGGACGGATCTGCCCGACCAGGGAACCCGCGTCGAAGTGGACCAGCCGCCCGTCGCGGGCCCGGCCGGACATCCGGCCGGTGCGCTCGTCCTTGCGTCCCTCGCCGACGGCGACCAGCACCTCGACGGTCTCCCCCACCAGGCGCTTGTTCTCCGCCCAGGTGATCTCCTCCACGCAGGCGATCAGCCGCTCGTAGCGCTCCTGCACCACCTGCTTGGGCAGCTGGCCGTCCATCGTGGCCGCCGGCGTGCCGGGGCGCTTCGAATACTGGAAGGTGAACGCCGAGGAGAACCGGGCCTCGCGGACCACGTCCAGGGTGCGCTGGAAGTCGGCCTCGGTCTCGCCGGGGAAGCCGACGATGATGTCGGTGGTGATCGCCGCGTCCGGCATCGCCGCCCGGACCTTCTCGATGATCCCCAGGTACTTCTCCGACCGGTACGAGCGGCGCATCGCGCGCAGCACGTCGTCCGAGCCGGACTGCAACGGCATGTGCAGCGAGTGGCAGACGTTCGGCGTCTCGGCCATCGCGGCGATCACGTCGTCGGTGAAGTCCTTCGGGTGCGGGCTGGTGAACCGGACCCGCTCCAGGCCGTCGATGTCACCGCAGGCGCGCAGCAGCTTGCCGAACGCGTACCGGTCGCCGAACTCGACGCCGTAGGAGTTGACGTTCTGCCCGAGCAGGGTCACCTCCAGCACGCCCTCGTCGACCAGGGCGCGCACCTCGGAGAGGATGTCGCCGGGGCGGCGGTCCTTCTCCTTGCCGCGCAGGGAGGGCACGATGCAGAACGTGCACGTGTTGTTGCAGCCCACCGAGATCGACACCCAGCCGGCGTACGTCGACTCGCGCCGGGTGGGCAGCGTGGACGGGAAGACGTCGAGGGATTCGAGGATCTCCACCTCGGCGGCGGTGTTGTGCCGGGCCCGCTCCAGCAGCACCGGCAGCGAGCCGATGTTGTGCGTGCCGAAGACGACGTCGACCCAGGGCGCCTTGCGGACGATCTCGCCGCGGTCCTTCTGGGCCAGGCAGCCGCCGACGGCGATCTGCATGCCGGGGTGCTTGTCCTTCACGGGGCGCAGATGACCCAGGTTGCCGTAGAGCCGGTTGTCGGCGTTCTCTCGGACGGCGCAGGTGTTGAACACCACCACGTCCGGGTTGTCGTCGACCTCGGCGGCGCGCACGTAGCCGGCCTGCTCCAGCAGGCCGGAAATGCGCTCGGAGTCGTGCACGTTCATCTGGCAGCCGTAGGTGCGCACCTGGTAGGTGCGCGGGCTGCTGGCGGCTGCGGTAGTCATGACGTGCACAGCGTATCCGGGCGGACCGGGTGGACCCGAACGAGGAGGAGCCATGTGCCGAAGCATCAAGACCCTGCGTGAGCCGTACGTGCCGGAGGTGACGCCGGCCGACATCGAGGCGGCGGCGTTGCAGTACGTCCGCAAGATCTCCGGCTTCCGCGCTCCGGCCGCGCACAACGCCGAGGCGTTCGACGCGGCGGTGCGCGCGGTGGCCGCCGCCACAGCGACCCTGCTCGACCAGTTGCAGGTCCGCGGCTCCCGCCCGGCGCGGGCCGGCTGAGCCCCGGCCTGCTCGGTCGGGGCCCGGCTGGGCAGGGGCCGGCCCGGCGGGGCGGCCCGGCGGGGGCGGCGGGGGCCGGCCCCGGCGAGGTCAGGCCGCGGCGAGGGCCGGGTTGACCGAGTCGGGCGCCCAGCGCGAGCGGTGGCACCGGGACCAGCCCCGGCAGCCGGGATGGGCCAGCGTGCAGAGCCGCTGGTTGCTGAGCACCTCGCCGTCGTCGGTCTCGGTCACGTCGAAGTGCACCGGGCGGATCGTGCCGTCCGGCGCGACCAGCAGGTGCCGGCCGGCGTCGAGGGTGTCGTCGGTCAGCAGGCAGTTGCGGCCCAGCAGCCGGGCCAGCGCGGCGATGCTGGTGCGCTCGCTCAGCCGCTCGGGCACCCCGTAGCAGTCCACCACCGTGCCGAACTCCCCCGGCGCCTCCCACACGTCGCAGATCACCGCGTACGTGGGCAGCCGGGCCGGGTCGGCGACGGCGAGGGGCATCACCACCCGACCGAGCGCCTCGGCCAGCGCGGGGTACACCTCCACGGGTGCCGCCCCGTCGATTCTCCAGTTCCACAGCTCGGTCATGCCGCCTCCTCGCTGCGTTCGTCCCACCGGCCTCCGGATCGGGCCTTACTGACGATGGTGGGGTGCATATGACCTCGGCCGGGGGCAAGTTACCGGTCTGTGACCATTACGGGCAAAATTTCCTCGGGCGCCATTGCACCGAGTAGCGGGAAGGTGACAGTTTATCGGGTATCGTGCCCGATCCGGGCAACCGGGGTCGGCGGGTTCGTATCGGATTCTCGCCTTTGCGGCTCCTCGGCGGGCGGACCGGCGGGGCGGGGTCAGCGGAGCACGAGGCGGTGCTCGCCGGCGGGCAGCAGCTCGCCGACCACGGTGCCACCGGGGACCTCGCCGGCGACCAGGAGCCCGCCGGAGGTCTGCGCGTCGGCGAGCAGCAGCCGCTCCGCCTCGTCGGTGGACCCGAAGTCGGTCCACGGGGTCACCCAGTCCAGGTTGCGCCGGGTGCCGCCGCTGACGTACCCGTCCCGGACGGCCTCCCGCGCGCCCGGCAGGTACGGCACCCGGGCGGTGTCGATCGCGACCGTGAGACGGCTGGCCCGGGCCAGCTTCGCGGCGTGCCCGAGCAGGCCGAAGCCGGTGACGTCGGTGCCGCAGCGGATGCCGGCCGCCACGGCCGCGCGGGCGGCGTCCCGGTTGAGCGCGACCATCGAGGCGACCGCCTCGGCGAACCGCTCGCCGGTCCGCTTGTGCCGGGTGTTGAGCACCCCGACGCCGAGCGGCTTGGTCAGCGACAGCGGCAGGCCGGCCCGGCCGGCGTCCAGGGTGATCAGCTCCTCGGGGCGGACCACGCCGGTGACGGCCAGGCCGTACTTGGGGCCGTCGTCGTCGACGCTGTGCCCGCCGGCGAGGTGGCAGCCGGCCTCCCGGGCCACGTCCTGCCCGCCGCGCAGCACCTCGCGGGCCAGCTCCAGCGGGAGCACCTCGCGCGGCCAGCAGAGCAGGTTCAACGCGACCAGCGGGGTGCCGCCCATGGCGTACACGTCGGAGAGCGCGTTGGCGGCGGCGATCCGGCCCCAGTCGTACGGGTCGTCGACCACCGGGGTGAAGAAGTCGGCGGTGCTGACCAGCCCGGTCCGCTCGTCCAGGCGGACCACCGCGGCGTCGTCGCCGTGGTCCAGCCCGACCAGCAGTTCGGCGGTGCCACCGGCCGGGCCCAGCCCGGCCACCATCGACTCCAGCTCGCCGGGCGGGATCTTGCAGGCGCAGCCGCCGCCACGGGCGTAATCGGTCAGGCGGACCCGGTCGGTCATCCCCACATGATCTCGGGCGGAGCGCCGCCACCGCCACTCGGACCCCCGCGACGGGGCGGAATTCGGACTCCCGGGCACGGCCCGCAGTGGTGTTACCGCTCCGTGACCAACCAGGTTGCGTTCCGCCACTTCACCCCGCCTACAGTTGCCCAACCGGGGGTCGACCGACCCCGCTTCCGGGACAGACGACAGGGACGGTGTACGACGTGACGACGGGCGAACCGCTCATCGTGCTGGACGGGGTCAACAAGTACTTCGGCCCGCTGCACGTGTTGGACGACGTGTCGCTCTCCGTCGGCAGGGGCGAAGTGGTCGTGGTGATCGGCCCGTCCGGCTCCGGCAAGTCGACGCTCTGCCGGACGATCAACCGGCTGGAGCCCATCAACTCCGGCACCATCACCTTCGACGGGCAGCCGCTGCCCGCCGAGGGTCGAGCGCTGGCGAAGCTGCGCAGCGAGGTCGGCATGGTCTTCCAGTCGTTCAACCTCTTCGCGCACAAGACGATCCTGGAGAACGTCACCATCGGCCCGATCAAGGTCCGCAAGGAGAAGCCGGCCGTCGCCCGCGAGCGCGGCCTGGCCCTGCTGGACCGGGTCGGCATCGCCAACCAGGCCGACAAGTACCCCGCCCAGCTCTCCGGCGGCCAGCAGCAGCGCGCCGCGATCGCCCGCGCGCTGGCCATGCAGCCCAAGGCGATGCTCTTCGACGAGCCGACCAGCGCGCTCGACCCGGAGATGGTCGGGGAGGTGCTGGACGTGATGACCTCACTGGCCCGCGACGGCATGACCATGGTCGTGGTCACCCACGAGATGGGCTTCGCCCGGCACGCCGCGAACCGGGTCATCTTCATGGCCGACGGCCAGCTCGTCGAGGACGCCCCGCCGGCCGAGTTCTTCGCCAACCCCCGCAGCGAGCGGGCCAGGGACTTCCTCTCCAAGATCCTCACGCACTAGGCGTCCGTACGTGGAGCACGCCGTCCTCCGGCGGGCTCCGTCCAAGAAGGAGATGAGTATGCGTATCAAGCGCGTAGCCGCGCTCGCGGCGGCCGCCACGCTGGCGCTCGGCATGGCCGCCTGCGGCGGCGATTCCGACGAGGGCACCGGCGCCGGCAGCAAGTCGTTCGCCGCCGGCAGCACCATGGAGAAGCTCAACAAGGCCCAGAAGATCAAGATCGGCACCAAGTTCGACCAGCCGGGCTTCGGTCAGAAGGGCCTGTCGGGCAAGCCGGAGGGCTTCGACGTCGAGATCGCCAAGATCATCGTCAAGGAGCTCGGCATCCCCGAGGACAAGATCGAGTACGTCGAGACGCCGTCGAAGGTCCGTGAGGACGTCATCGTCAACGGCACCGTCGACCTCGTCGCGGCGACGTACACGATCAACGACAAGCGCAAGGAGCGCATCGCCTTCGCGGGCCCGTACTACGAGGCCGGCCAGAACATCCTGGTCAAGAAGGACGACACCACGATCACCGGCCCGGACTCCTTCAAGGACGGCACCAAGAAGGTCTGCTCGGTCACCGGCTCGACCCCGGCCGAGACGATCAAGCAGTACGTCAAGGACGTCGCCACCCAGCTGGTGCTCTTCGACACCTACGACAAGTGCCGGGACGCCCTCAACGGCGGCCAGGTCGACGCGGTCACCACGGACAACGTGATCCTGCTCGGCTACATCGCCAAGAACGAGGGTGCCTTCAAGCTCGCCGGCGACAACTTCACCAAGGAGCCGTACGGCATCGGGGTGAAGAAGGAGGACGCCGCGTTCCGTACCTTCATCAACGACACGCTCGAGAAGGCGTTCGCCGACGGCAGCTGGAAGAAGGCCTGGGACGACACCGCCGGCAAGTTCGGCGCGGAGCTGGGCACCGCCCCGACCGTCAACCGCTACTGATCTGATCCTTCGATCGCAGAGGGTGGGGAGGAACACCGACCCGTGAACGTGCTCATCGACAAGTTCGACGTCTTTGCGGGTGGTTTCTGGCTCACCCTCCAGATCTGCGTACTCGCCGCGATCGGCGCCCTGCTCCTGGGCGCCGTCGTGGCGGTACTCCGCATCTCCCCGGTGCCGCCGCTGCGCGCGGTCGGCACCGGGTATGTGAACGTCTTCCGGAACATGCCGCTGACCGTGGTGATGTTCTTCGCCGCCTTCGGCCTGCCGGCACTCGGCTCCAACGCCGACTTCCTGCGCATCCCCGGCCTGGACGCGGTGTTCAGCCGGCTCGACACCGACCTGCCGTACTTCCGCTTCGCCCTGATCGCCCTGGTGCTCTACACCGCGGCCTTCGTCTGCGAGGCGCTGCGGTCCGGGGTGAACGCGGTCCCCGCCGGGCAGGCCGAGGCCGCGCGGTCGCTCGGCCTGACCTTCGGCCAGAACCTGCGGTACGTGGTGCTGCCGCAGTCCTGGAAGGCGTCGGTGGTGCCGCTCGGCTCGGTCATCATCGCGATGATCAAGAACTCGGCGCTGGCCGGCTTCTTCGGGGTCGTCGGCGACCTGTCGGCCACGGCCGACCAGCTCACCGGCGCCGAGGGCTACGCCTTCATCCCGGTCGCCATCGGCATCTCGATCGGCTACCTGATCATGACCGTGCCGCTCGGCGCCCTGCTGGACCGGATCGAGAAGCGACAGGCGGTGGCCCGATGAGTCAGCAGACCAGCGTCCTCTACGACGTCCCCGGCCCCCGCCAGCAGCGGATCACCCTGATCAGCAGCATCATCGCCGGGGTGGCCCTGCTCGTCGGGGCGTACTTCCTGATCTACCGGCCGCTGGACGAGAAGGGCCAGTTCTCGATGGAGCTGTGGGGGCCGCTGGTCGACCCCTCCAACGAGAACTTCTCCCTGGTGTGGGAGCGGATCGGCCTCGGCTTCAAGAACACCCTGATCGCGGCGGCGCTGGCCATCGTCGCGTCGCTGGTGATCGGGACCCTGCTGGCCGTGCTGCGGATCCAGCTCAAGAGCCTGACCCGGCGCCGCTTCACCGGGCTGGCGACGCCGGTGGCGTACCTGCTGCGCGGGCTGAGCCTGCTGCTCTCGGCGGTCACCCGGGTCTGCGTCGAGGTGTTCCGCGGCCTGCCCGTGGTCATCACGATCTTCTTCGTGGCCCGCGGCTTCCCCGAGTTCGGCGCCTCGTTCGACACGCTCTGGTACCTGGTGATCGGCCTGACCATCTACAACTCGGTGGTCATCGCGGAGATCCTGCGCTCCGGCATGGAAGGGCTGCCGGGTGGTCAGCGGGAGGCCGCCGAGGCGATCGGGCTCTCCCCGCTGCAGACCACCCGGATGATCCTGCTGCCGCAGTCGTTCCGGATCATGCTGCCGGCGCTGATCAGCCAGCTCGTGGTGGTGCTCAAGGACACCTCGCTGGGCTTCATCATCAGCTACGAGGAGACGCTCAACATCGGCAAGCAGATCATCGGCGTGCTGAGCAACCCGATCCAGGTCTACGTCGTGATCGCCGTGCTCTTCATCGTGGTCAACTACTCGCTGTCGAAGCTCGCGCAGTACCTCCAGCGCCGGCTCTCGCAGGGCCGCAAGACCGCCGGCACCCCGGCCCAGAACCCGCCGCCCGCGGCGCTCATGTCGCAGGCCGAGAGCACCGGTCAGGGCCTCTGACCTGGCATACGACGAAAGGGCCGGCCCGCGCGGGCCGGCCCTTTCCGTCTGCGTACCGTCTGCGTACCGTCAGCGGGCGATCTCGGTGACCCGGGACTCGCGGACCACGGTCACCCGGATCTGACCCGGGTAGGTCAGCTCCTCCTCGATCTGCTTGGCCACGTCCCGCGCCAGCACCGCCGCGCCGATGTCGTCGACGTCCTCCGGCTTGACCATCACCCGGACCTCCCGGCCCGCCTGCATGGCGAAGACCTTCTCCACGCCGAGCTTGCCGGCCGCGATCTCCTCGATCCGCTCCAGCCGCTTGACGTACGCCTCCAGGCTCTCCCGCCGGGCGCCCGGCCGCCCGCCGGAGCAGGCGTCGGAGGCCTGGGTGAGCACCGCCTCGATGGTCTGCGGCGGCACCTCGTTGTGGTGCGCCTCGATGGCGTGCACCACGTCCTCGCTCTCGCCGTACTTGCGGGCCAGGTCGGCGCCGATGATGGCGTGCGAGCCCTCCACCTCGTGGGTGAGCGCCTTGCCGATGTCGTGCAGGAACGCGCACCGCTTGATGGTGGGGATGTCCAACCGCAGCTCGGCGGCCATGATCCCGGCGATGTGCGCGGTCTCCACCAGGTGCTTGAGCACGTTCTGCCCGTACGACGTCCGGTAGCGCAGCCGGCCGAGCAGGGTGACCAGCTCCGGGTGGATCTCGGTGATGCCGACCTCGACCAGGGCGTCCTCGGCGGCCCGGTGGCAGAGCTCCTCCACCTCGTGGCGGGCCAGGTCGTGCACCTCCTCGATCCGGTGCGGGTGGATCCGGCCGTCGAGGACCAGCTTCTCCAGGGTGAGCCGGCCGACCTCCCGGCGTACCGGGTCGAAGCAGGACAGCAGCACCGCCTCGGGGGTGTCGTCGATGATCAGGTTGACCCCGGTGACCGACTCGAAGGCGCGGATGTTGCGCCCCTCCCGGCCGATGATCCGCCCCTTCATCTCGTCGCCGGGCAGGTGCAGGACGCTGACCACGCTCTCCGCGGTCTGCTCGCTGGCCACCCGCTGGATGGCGTCCACCACGATGTGCCGGGCGCGCTGGTCGGCGGTGGTGCGGGCGTCGGACTCGATGTCCCGCACCAGCAGCGCGGCCTCCCGCTTGGCCTGGGTCTCGATCGCCTCGATCAGCTCCGCCCGCGCGGCGTCGGCGGTCAGCCCGGCGACCCGTTCCAACTCACGGCGGCGCTGCTCCTCGGCGGCGGCCAGCGCGGTCTCCCGCTCCACCAGCCCGGCCTCCCGGCGTGCCAGGTCGGCGCTGGCCGCGGTGAGCTGCCGTTCCCGCTCGGCCAGGCGCTCGACCTCCTCGGTGTGCAGCCGCTCCCGCTCGTCCATCCGGGCGGCCCGGCGTTCCACCTCGGCGGCCTGCTCGCGGGTGGTGGCGGCGAGGACGGCCACCTCCCGCTCACCGCTGCGCCGGGCGGCGGTCCGCAACTGCTCGGCGTCGGCCTCGGCCTGCCGGTGGGCCCGCTCCAGGATGGTGTCCGCCTCGGCGCGGGCGTCGTCGAGCACCCGGCGGGCCTCGGCCCGGGCCGACTTCGCCTCGGCCTTCGCGGCGGCCGCCTCGGTCCGGGCGGCGGCCGCGGCGGACTTCGCCACGTCGATGGTGCTGTTCGCCTCGTCGGCGGCGCTGCGCAGCGCCGCCAGGGACTGCTCCTGGCGATCCTTCTCGGCGATGAAGGCCGGGTCCTCCGGGGCCGGGGCCGCGCGGAAGCCGCGGAGCACGCGGACGCCGAAGAGCACCGCGCCCACGACGACCAGCGCCAGCAGCAGCACGGCGACGAGCAGCACCACCTCGACGCCGCTCATCTCGGCGCCCCGTCACTGCCGCGCGCGAGGTCGGACCGCCCTACGCCACCGGCGGACCCCCGACCGCCGACACCCCCTGGGGACCCGTGGTCCCTGTGCCGCCCCGTCATGGCCGCCTCCCCTGAACGTCGACACCGTGGAGGTTCGTGCCGGCGGGCACGCGCCTCCACGGCCCTGGACGCCCGACCGAGCGGCTGGCCGCGGGTACAGCTCTCCGTCGGCGGTGCCCCGCAGGGCATCGTCGACCGCCGGGTGCAGTTGTCGGATCGGCTCCGGACCGGCTGTCCGGAGCGACCGTCAAAGGCCGGTGGAGCTGGCCAAAGTGATGCTGTTCTGTTACGCGATCTATGTTGTGCGCTTAGCCTGCGCTGGTCGGGCAATGTGAGCCTGTAGGGCGAGGCTAGGTCGCCGAGGGCCGTTCGGTCAAGAACTCATGATCAAACCCCCCGAACGGAGCGAAGTTGAGCTGTCACCCGCTGCTGATGGCATGACGGACAGCAGCGGACAAACGACCCGGCGAGCCGGGGTGCGCGTCGCCCTCCGGACCTGCTCACGGCCCCGGCAGGGGCCACCAGGAGCGCGGGATCAGGAGGCGTCGAGGGCGGGGGTCAGCAGGCGCCGAGGGCGCGGGCGGCGGCGACCAGGGCGGCGTTGTCGGGGGCGGGAGCACCGTCCGGAAGGCCGAGGGTGTCCTCCAGGCCGATCCGGGTGTCCAGGCCCCGGCGTACCGCCTCGGCGAGCACCGGCCAGGCGGCGGTGCCCTCGCCGTGCAGCAGCACCGGCGGGCCAGCCGGGGCGAGCAGCGCGAGCATGGCGTCGGCGTCGGCCAGTGCCCGGGCCGGGTCGTCCGGGGTGCACTCGACGAGGATCCGCCCGACCGGCACCCGCCACCCCTGGTGGGCGCGGACGGCCTGCGGGGTCCAGAGGCCGGCCTCGACCAGCACTCCCCGCTCGTGCAGTGCGGCGGCGACGGCCTCCGCCCCCTCCTCGTGCGCGTTGACCGAGGCGAAGTCGGGCAGCACCGTCCAGGCCCGTACGGCGGCGACCCGGGCGGCCGGGTCGGGCTCGATCCACGCCCCGGTGCTCACCCCGACGGGAAGCCCCGGCCGGGCGGCCCGGACGGCGGCCACCGCGTCGGCGATCACCGCCGGCGCCATCGACTCCACGCTCGAGGCGTCGCGGGGGTGGACGTGCACGGCGGCCACGCCGAGGTTGGCGCAGCGGGCCGCGTCGGCGGCCAGCTCGGCCGGGGTGACCGGCACGCCGGGATGCTCGTCGCGACCCCGGCCGCCGTTGAGACACGCCTTCAGCACCGGATCATCCTCCCCCGCCCGGACGCCACCGGCATGATCAGCGCCGGGCGCCGGGCGGATGCCGGGCGGCACCGGGCGGCGAGGCGCGGGACGTCCTGCTGCGGGGCTTCGCCAGCCGGTGCGCGGGCGTCCGGTGGCGTGGGCGTCTCGCCGGGAGGCGTCGGTCAGTCGGTGGCGCGGGTGTCGCGGTCCAGTTCGCCCTCGGCCTCGGCCAGGGCGTCGGCGTCGATCTGCTCGGCGAACTCGGCCGCCTCGGCGCTCTGCGCCGCCAGCGCGTCCTTCACCGCGCGGATCGCCACGCCCGGCGGGTAGCCCTTGCGGGCGAGCATCCCGACCAGCCGGCGGAACACCGCGTCCGGTTCACCCCGGGCGGTGCGCAGTTTCCGGTCCACCAGGGCGCGGGCGGTCTCCGCCTCGGTCTCCTCGTCCAGCTCGCCCAGCGCCTCGCTGGCCACGTCGCCGTCCACGCCGCGCTGGCGCAGCTCGTTGGCCAGCGCCCGGCGGGCCAGGCCCCGGCCGGTGTGTCGGCTGGAGACCCAGGCGCGGGCGAAGGCGGCGTCGTCGATGATGCCGACCTCGTCGTACCGGTCGAGCACGTCGGCCGACACCTCGTCGGAGATGCCCCGCTTGGCCAGCGCGCCGGCCAGCTCGGCCCGGGTACGCGGGCGCACCGCGAGCTGCCGCAGGCAGATCTCCCGGGCCACCTCGGCCTCGTCGCGCGGTGGGGTCGGGGTCGCCTCCGGCTCGGTCTCGTCGGACCGGCCACGACGACCCCGACGGGGGCGGGGCGTGCTGCCGTCACCCGCCCGGGGCGGGCTGGCATCCCAGCCCCGCCCCGAGCGGGCGCGTCGTCCTGCCACTTAGCCGGGGCCGATCAGAAGTCGACCGGCGGCAGCTCCGGGCCGCCGGCGGCGTCGCCCGCGCCGACCCCGACGCCGAGCTTCTCCAGGATCTTCTTCTCGATCTCGGCGGCCACGTCCGGGTTCTCCTTGAGGAACTCCCGGGCCTTCTCCTTGCCCTGGCCGAGCTGGTCACCGTCGTAGGTGTACCAGGCGCCGGACTTGCGGATGATCGCCTGCTCCACGCCGACGTCGATCAGCGAGCCCTCGCGGGAGATGCCCTTGCCGTACATGATGTCGAACTCGGCCTGCTTGAACGGCGCGGCGACCTTGTTCTTCACGACCTTGACCCGGGTGCGGTTACCGACCACGTCGGTGCCGTCCTTCAGGCTCTCGATGCGGCGCACGTCGAGTCGGACCGAGGCGTAGAACTTCAGCGCCCGACCACCGGTGGTGGTCTCCGGGCTGCCGAACATCACGCCGATCTTCTCGCGGAGCTGGTTGATGAAGATCGCCGTGGTGCCGGTGTTGTTGAGCACACCGGTGATCTTCCGCAGCGCCTGGCTCATCAGCCGGGCCTGGAGGCCCACGTGGCTGTCGCCCATCTCGCCCTCGATCTCGGCGCGCGGCACCAGGGCCGCCACCGAGTCGATCACGATGATGTCGATCGCGCCGGAGCGGACCAGCATGTCGGCGATCTCCAGCGCCTGCTCGCCGGTGTCCGGCTGGGAGACCAGCAGGGCGTCGGTGTCGACGCCGAGGGCCTTCGCGTAGTCCGGGTCGAGCGCGTGCTCGGCGTCGACGAAGGCGGCGATGCCGCCGGCCCGCTGGGCGTTGGCCACCGCGTGCAGGGCGACCGTGGTCTTACCGCTGGACTCGGGACCGTAGATCTCGACGACCCGGCCGCGGGGCAGACCGCCCACGCCGAGCGCCACGTCGAGGGCGATCGAGCCGGTGGGGATCACCGAGGTCTGGATGACCGGCCGCTCCCCCAGCCGCATCACCGAACCCTTGCCGAACTGCTTGTCGATCTGAGCGAGAGCAAGGTCGAGTGCCTTCTCCCGATCGGGCCCTGCGGCCATGTTTGCCACCCCTGCCTTCGCCGGCGTCTTTCCTGAGCTTCGCGTCACGCGGGACACGCTAGGCGCTGGGTCCGACAGAAAACCAGCCGACGGGCCGTGAGCTGTGGACGAGCACCCCGCTGTGGACAATAGCCGAACAGGTGTACGAGTCGGCAAGCGACACGCGGGAGCGACGAGAACGCCGCTCAGCGTAGCCGGGCGGGCACCCGGTCGGGGTAGGCGGCGACGACGGCCCGCCACACCACGTGGGTCTGCTCACCCGAGGCGAGCGCCTGCTCGATGGTCCGCCCGCCCAGCTGGGACAACACCTGGTCGCGGGCGATGCTGGCCGCGTAGCCCGGCCCGAAGGCCTCGTCCAGCCGGGCCCAGAAGTCGGTCAGCCGCACGTGATCAGTCCTCCTCGTCCGGTGCCGCCGCCGGCACCGGACGCAACGCTAGCGCCACCAGGGGCACCACCGCGATCGCCGCCAGCAGGGTCAGCACCGGATAACCCGCCGCCCGCATGACAAACCCGCTCAGGGCGGCGGCGCCGGCGCCGGCCAGCCCCATCGTCAGGTCGGAGAGACCCTGCACGCTCGGCCGGACCGCCGCCGGCACCGACTCCGACAGCAGGGTGGAGCCGGCCACCATGGTGCCGGACCAACCCAGCCCGAGCAGGGCCAGGCCGACCGAGAGCCGGGGCGTGTGGTGCCCGGCGGTGCCGGCGACCGCGCACGCGGCCAGCAGCAGCCCGACGCCGCCGAGGACGACCGCGCGCCGTCCCACCCGGTCGGTGAGCCAGCCCACCAGCGGGCTGAGCGCGTACATGCCGGCGATGTGCAGGCTCAGCACGATGCCGACCACCCGCAGCACGTCGGCGTCGCCGTGCGACTCGCCGAGGCGTACCGGCGTCATCGACATCACCGCGACCATCACCACGTGGCCGACCGCCACCGCCGCGATGCCGAGCCGGGCCGCCGGGCGGACGCGTACCACCTGCCAGGCCGCGCGCATCCCCGCACCGCGCCGGGCGGTCCGCGCCGGCGCGGCGACGGCCTCGGCCGGCGGGGTGACGTCCGCGACGGCGGCCGCGACCGGGGCCTCGGCCGCCGCCAGCCGGCGCGCGGTGAGCAGCGGGTCCGGCCGCAGCAGCACCAGGAGTACGACGGCGGCGAGCACGAACGCGGCGGCGCTGAACGCGAACGGACCGGCCAGCGGTGGCAGTCCCCACCCGCTGGTGGTGCGGTCGGCCAGCGCGGCGAAGTTCGGCGCCGCCACCGCGCCGATGGTGGTGGCCCAGACGATCAGCGACAGCTGGCGGCCCCGGCGGGCCGGCTCGGCGAGGTCCACCGCGGCGTAGCGGGCCTGGAGGCTCGCCGCGGTGCCGCCGCCGAAGAGCAGCATGCCGAGGAAGAGCAGCGGTACGGAGCGGGTGACCGTGGCGAGCACCACCAGCACGGCGCCGACGGCGCCGGACAGGTAGGCGACGGCCAGCCCGGGTCGCCGGCCGTGCCCGTTCATGATCCGGGTGACCGGGACGGCGAGCAGCGCCCCGCCGACCACGGCGGCGCTCTGCGCCAGGCCGGCGACGGCGGTCCCGGCGACCCGGGCGGCGAGCAGCGCCCCCACCGAGATGCCGATGGTGACGCCGATCCCGCCGATGATCTGGGTGGTGAACAGCAGGCGCAGGGTCCGTCGCTGGATCGGCGCGACGTCCGGCCGGGTACGGGCCGGCGCGGTCAGGTCGGTGGCCATGCGGCCTCCTCGGTAAGGGGTCAGACGCGGCCCCATCCTTGCAAACCGGCCCCGCCCCGGGGGACCCGGTTTCGCTAGAGGCCGAGCCCGCGCCCGATGATCTCCTTCATGATCTCGGTGGTGCCGCCGTAGATGGTCTGCACCCGCCCGTCCAGCCAGGCCTTCGCCACCGGGTACTCCAGCATGAACCCGTAGCCGCCGTGCAGCTGCACGCAGCGGTCGGCGACCTTGTTCTGCAGCTCGGTGGTCCACCACTTGGCCTTCGCGGCGTCGGTGACCGAGAGCCGGCCGGCATTGAACTCGGCCACGCAGTGGTTGACGAAGGTGCGCGCGATGGTGACCTCGGTGTCCAGCTCCGCCAGCAGGAACCGGTTGTGCTGGAACCTGCCGATCGGCCGGCCGAACGCCTCCCGCGAGCGGGCGTAGTCGAGGGTCACCGCGAGCAGCTTCTCCGCCGCCGCCACCGCCGCGACGGCGATGCTGAGCCGCTCCCGGGGCAGGTTGGCCATCAGGTGGTAGAAGCCGTGGTTCTCGGTGCCGATCAGGTTCTCCGCCGGCACCCGGCAGTCGTCGAAGAAGAGCTCGGCGGTGTCGTTGGCCTTCAGGCCCACCTTCGCCAGCCGCCGGCCCCGGGTGAAGCCGGGGGTACCGGTCTCCACCGCGACCAGGCTGACCCCGTGCGCGCCCTGGTCCGGCGCGGTACGCACCACCACGATCACCAGGTCGGCCATCTCGCCGTTGGTGATGAACGTCTTCTGCCCGTTGAGCACCCACCCGTCGCCGTCGCGGACCGCGCTGGTGCGGATCCCCGCCAGGTCGCTGCCCGCGCCCGGCTCGCTCATCGCGATCGCGGTGACCAGGTCGCCGGAGCAGAACCCGGGCAGCCAGCGCTTGCGCTGCTCGTCGGTGGTCAGCTCGGTCAGGTACGGCGCCACCACGTCGTTGTGCAGGCCGAAGCCGAGCCCCGAGCAGCCCGACGCGACGATCTCCTCGTCCAGGACCGCGTTGAACCGGAAGTCGCGCTGCCCGCCGCCGCCGTGGTCGGTGTCGACGTCCATGCCGAGCAGTCCGGCCGCGCCGGCCTTGCGCCACACCTCGCGGTCGACGATGCCGTCGGCCTCCCACCGGGGGTGGTGCGGCACCGCCTCGCGGGCCAGGAACTCCCGGCACAGGTCGCGGAACTCCTCGTGGACCGGTTCGTACAGATGCTGCTCCATGGCGGCCAGTGTGGCACCGCTCACCCGCGCTGCCCAGGGGGCGGTGGCCGGCGTTGCCGGCGGCGTACCCGGGTCAGGGTGCGCGTGGCGAGCACGAGCCCGAAGACGGTGGCGGACCCGGCGCTACCCGGCCAGCGCGCGGGCGCCGACCGTCAGGTCCTGCACCAGCCCCGCGTACGCGGCGTCCTGGTCGTCGGCGCGCAGCACGGCGGACGGGTGGATGGTGGCCAGCAGCTGCGCGGCCGGCGCGTCGGCCACCTTGCCGGCGCTGTCCACCGGGACCCGGGCGAAGTCCTCCGGGCGTTGCGCGGCGGCCGGCCAGGGCAGCAGCTCGCCGCGCTGCCTGGTCACCCGGAACGTCGGGCCGAGCAGGGCCTTGGCGGCGGTGGCGCCGAGCACCACCACCAGGTCCGGACGCAACCGGGAGAACTCCGCGACCAGCCACGGCCGGCAGGCGGTGATGTGTACCCGGTCCGGCGTCTGGTGGATACGCCGCTTCCCGCGCAGCTCGAAGCGGAAGTGCTTGACCGCGTTGGTCAGATAGATGTGCCCGGGATCGAGGCCGGCGTCGTCGACCGCCCGCCGCAACAGCCGGCCGGCCGGACCGACGAAGGGCAGTCCTTTTTGATCTTCCATGTCGCCGGGCTGCTCGCCGACCAGGACCACCCGGGCGCTCTCGTCACCCCGGCCGAAGACCGTCTGCGACGCGTCGCGGTAGAGCTCGCAGCCCCGGCAACCGGCGGCCGCGGCGCGCAGCGCGTCGAGGGTGTCGGCCTGCGGCGGGATGAACTGCTGCGCACCGGGCGCGGCGTCGGTCTCGGCCATGGCGAACTTTATATCCCGGATTCGCCGGCGACGCCGGGTGTGGCGCGGCCGCGCCGGCGCGCGTCAGTAACCCCCGCCACCGTCGCCACCGCCGCCCATGGCCATCGCGATCACGATCACGATCAGGATCACCGCGATCGCGATGGCGATCCAGAGCCCCGTCCTCGACCTGGGTGCAGCCATGACCGGTCACCTCCCGGCCGCGCGCTTACCCTCCGGAATGTCGACCATGCGCGTCGAGGACCAGCCAGGTCAGGCGGTGAACCGGCCCGGCCGGGCCGGCCGGAGCGCCCGGGCGACCGCGTCGGCGACCGGCACCAGGTCGGCGTCGTCGAGCGCGCTGACGGTGATCCTGATCCCGGGCTCGGCACCGATCCGGTAGAGCGCGCCGGGCGCCACCGACCACCCGGCGTCGCGCAGCGCGGTGACCACACTGGTCTCGTCCGGCACCGGCAGCCAGATGTTGATGCCGCTGCGACCGCGCCCGGCCAGGCCCCGGGCGGCGAGCGCCGCCAGCAGCCCGGTGCGCCGCCGCTCGTACTCCTCGCCGGAGCGGCGGACCAGCTCCGCGGTGGCCGGGTCGCGCCAGAGCGACAGCACCAGCCGTTGCAGCACGGTGGAGACCCAGCCGGCGCCGACCCGGGCGCGGCCGGCGACCCGGGACACGGTGGCCTCGTCGCCGGCCAGCACCGCCAGCCGCAGGTCGGGCCCGAACGGCTTGCTCACCGACCGGACGAAGGCCCACGCCGGGGTGGCACCGGCGAGCGGGTGCAGCGGCACCCGGGCCAGCTCGGCGGCATGGTCGTCCTCGATCAGCAGCAGGTCCGGGCGGCCGGCGAGCAGCGCCCGCAGGGCCCCGGCCCGCTCGGCGGAGACCGCGGCGCCGGTCGGGTTCTGCGCGCGGCTGGTCACCACCAGCGCCCGGGCGCCGAGGGCCACGGCGTCGCGGACGCCGGCCTCGGTGGGCCCGTCGTCGTCCACCGGTACGCCGATCGGCCGCAGCCCGAGCGCGGCGACCAGGTCGAGCAGGTTGGCCCAGCCCGGGTCCTCCACCGCCACCGCGTCACCGGGTCGCAGGTGCGCGGCGAGCAGCCGCTCGATGCCGTCCAGCGCGCCCCCGGTCACGGTGATCTCCTCGGCCGGCACGCCGTCGGCGGCCAGCCGGTCCCGGGCCGCCTCGGCGAACGCCGGGAGCAGGGCGGTCGAGGCGTACCCGACGGGTGGGCCGATCTCGGCGGCCAGCGCGGCCAGGTGCGGGCCGAGCGGGGGCAGCAGCCGAGGGTCGGGGTACCCCTGGGAGAGGTCGCGGGTGCCGGGGGCGGGCGGCGGGTGCAGCGCGGCACGCCGCCCGGCGACCGGGGGCCGGGGGCGCACCCGGGTGCCGTGCCGGCCGGCGGTCACAACCAGACCCCGCTGGCGCAGCTCCTGGTAGGCCCGGGCGACGGTGGCCGGGCTGACCCCCAGCTCGGTGGCGAGCGCCCGGACGGCGGGCAGCGGACTGCCCGGGGCCAGCGCGTCGGCCCGGATGCCGGTTTCCACGCTCGCTGAAATGGCGGCCGACGTGCTGCCACTGATCTGATAACGTACTGCCACAGTTCGGAGATTGTACTAGAACAAAGGTGGGATGTCGCATGTACGCCCCGACCCCGCGCACCACGGCCAGCCGCTCCCGCGACCGGATGAGCTACGACCCGGCCGCCGTGCACGCGGTGCTCGACGAGGCGTACCACTGCGTGCTCGGGTTCGCCGTCGACGGCGAGCCCCGACTGCTGCCCACCCTGCACGTGCGCATCGGCGACACCCTCTACCTGCACGGCTCCACCGGCAGCCGGCCGCTGCTCGCCGCCCGCGGCGACGCCGGGCTGCGGATCTGCGTCACGGTCACCCTGCTCGACGGGCTGGTCTACGCCCGCTCACAGTTCCACCACAGCGCCAACTACCGGTCGGTGGTCGCGCACGGCACCGCCCACCTGGTCACCGACGACGCCGAGAAGTCACGGATGCTGACCGCCCTGGTGGAGAAGGTCGCCGCCGGTCGCAGCGCGGACAGCCGCCCGCCGAGCCGCCGGGAGCTGGCCGAGACGGCCGTGCTGGCGCTGCCGCTGCGCGAGGTGTCCCTGCGGTCCCGCACCGGTGGGGTCCGCGACGACCCCGCCGACCTCGACCTGCCGTACTGGGCCGGGGTGGTGCCGCTGCGGCTGACCGCCGGGCTGCCGGAACCGGACGCGGGCGTCACCGCGCCGGTGCCGGCGGGACTGCGAACCGTCGGATCGCCGTGGCGGGAGGCGGCGACCCTGCGGGGCGAGCACGTGCTGCTGGAGCCGCTGGACCTGGCCCACGCCGACGAGCTCTTCACCGCCACCGCCGAACCGGAGGTCTGGGCGCACCTGACCCACCCGCTGCCCACCGACGCGGCCACCATGAGGGAGATCGTCGCGGGCGCGCTGGCGGCCGGGCACCGGGGCGAACGGGTGCCCTGGGTGCAGCGCTGCGCGCGGACGGGCGCGGTGGTCGGCACCACCTCGTACTACGACATCGACCCCGAGCGGCGGGCGGTCGCCATCGGCCACACCTGGCTCGGCCGGCCGTGGTGGCGCAGCGGGATCAACACCGAGGCCAAGCTGCTGCTGCTCAGCCGCGCCTTCGACGAACTCGGCGCGGTCCGGGTGGCGTGGCACACCGACATCCGCAACACCCGCTCGCAGGCGGCGATCGAGCGCTTGGGCGCCACCCGGGAGGGCGTGCTGCGGATGCACCGGCAGCGCCCGGACGGCTCCTGGCGGGACACCGTGCAGTACGCGATGACCGTCGACGAGTGGCCGAACGCACAGGCCAGGCTCCGGGAAAGGCTTCGCCGTACGGCACCCGTGGCGTGATGATGGCGGGCGTGCTGGGCATCACCGACATCTGGACGTACGTGCTGGGGACCGTGGCGATCATTCTGCTGCCGGGGCCGAACTCACTCTTCGTGCTCTCCACCGCCGCCAAGCGGGGCGTGGGGGCCGGCTACCGGGCGGCGGGCGGGGTGTTCGTCGGCGACGGCGTGCTGATGTTCCTCTCCGCCGCCGGGGTGGCGTCGCTGCTCAAGGCGTACCCACCGCTCTTCCTGGTGATCAAGTACGCGGGTGCGGCGTACCTCGGGTATGTCGGGCTGACGATGCTGCGTGGGGCCTGGCGGCGCTGGCGCGACCGCAACGACCCGGCGGCGCCGCGGCTGATCGACGCCGCGGAGCCGGCGGCGATGCGCAGCCCGTTCCGCAAGGCGTTGGTGATCAGCCTGCTCAACCCGAAGGCGATCCTCTTCTTCATCTCGTTCTTCATCCAGTTCGTCGACCCCGGGTACGCCTGGCCAGCGCTGTCGTTCCTGCTGCTCGGACTGATCGCCCAGGTCACCAGCGCGCTCTACCTGACCGCGTTGATCTTCATGGGCACCTTCCTGGCCGCGCAGTTCCGGCGCCGCCGGCGGCTGGCCGCGAGCGCGACCACCGGCGTCGCGGTGCTCTTCCTCGGCTTCAGCCTCAAGCTCGCCACCGCCTCGGTCTGACACCGGCCGGGCGGCGACGCCCCGGGTGCCGTCGCCCCCGCCGGGGTCTGGCGATCAACCGCCCCCACCTCGGTCGGGCGCCGGCGCAGGGCGATCAGGTGCCGTCGCCGCCACCGCCGCCGATGCCCCCGCCCCCGGCGGTGCCGCCGAGGCCGTAGCCGGGCGCGACCGGTTCGTCGGGATGGCGACTGACGTGGGCGGACTCGGTGATCTTGGCGGACCAGTCGGCGTGCGAGGCGGCCGCCGCGTGCCGGTTGATCGCCGCGCGCAGCCAGCCGTCCACGACGGCGACCCAGTCCCGCTCGTCGGCACCGGTGTGCCAGATCCGGAAGCGGCTGATGCTCTGGTGGCTGATCCCGGTCAGCGACAGTCGGCGGTCCAGCCAGAGGACGACCTCCAGGCCGGCCGAGTTCGCCACGAAGATCACCTCCAGCTCGGTGATCGGCCCGGCGTAGAGCGGTCCCACCCAGTAGCCGAGTCGCTGGTGCACCGGCAGCGCCTGCTCGACGCCGGGCAGCCGGCCGTGCGACAGGGCGGCCTGCCGGATCAGGAAGCCGAGCGTGTCCAGTGCGGCGAGGATGTGCTGCTGGGTGGGGAGCGGATGGACGAAGACCGGCACCATCGCCCCCTGGTCCAGCTCGGGGTCGACCGACACCTCGGTCCGTAGCCCCGTGCGCATGCTCATCAGGGGCACCCCGCCGAAGATCGTCACCGGGGTCTCCCAGGGCAGCGGCAGGGCGAAGTCGATCGCCCGGCGTCGCCCCGCCGGCACCACGAACCGGCCGCCGATGGGCACCTGGTGGTACTGCACCAGTCGGCGTGGACTGCGCGGATCGTCCGATTCCGCGGTGGCGACCAGGCCCAGCCGTACGTGCCGGATCGGCACGTCGTCCGGCCCGGCGGCGAGCGTCACCCGCCCCGGCAGCCGCAACCCCGGCCGGGTGCTCGGATTGGTCAGCGTGGTGCTCACCGAGAGCCCGGTCCACCCGGACTCCCGCGCCACCCCGGTCAGCCGCACGCCCGCGCTCCCCTCCCCCCTGGCCTCACCCGGGGCTTTCCCACCCCCTGTCCCGACACTCCCCGCCCCCGCGGCGGTCCGCCGCGCACTTCCGAGAACCCGCCGCGCACTTCCCGAGCGCCCCGAGCGGCAGTCCGCCGCGCACTTTCGGGGAAAGAGTGGCTATTTCCCGCCCGATGGCCACCCTTTCTCCGAAAGTGCTCGGATCTTGGCGGCGGCGGGTGGGAACGGGGGCGGCGGGTGGAACGAGGCCGGCCGCCGGGTCACGGGGAGCCGGCGGCCGGGCGGGAGGTGGGTGGGGTGGGGTGTCAGCGTAGGCGTCGGCCGCGCGGGACCGGGTCGGTCTCGTCGTCGAACTCGCCGATGACCTCTTCCAGCAGGTCTTCGAGGGCCACGAAGCCGATCGGTCGGGTCGGGCCGCCACCGTTGCGGACCAGCGCGAGCTGGGCCTGGTCGGCGCGCATCGCGGCCACCGCCTCGGTGACCGAGGAGGTCGCCGGCAGGGTGAACGCCCGGGTCATCAGCTCGCCCGCCGTCGCCGGCCGGCCGGTGGTGACCGCCCGCACCGCCTCCCGCACGTGTACCAGGCCGCAGACCTCGCCGCCCGGGTCCAGCACGGCGAGCCGGGACCGGCCGCTGTCCCGGCTGACCTGCTCGATCCGGTCCGCGGTGTCGTCGCGGCGGACCGTGACGATCTCGTCGAAGGGCTCCATCACGTCGCGGACGGTGGTGCCCTGCAATTCCAGCATGCTGGTCAGCAGGTGGTGCTGCTCGGCGCCGAGCAGCCCGTGTTCGCGGGACTGCTCCAGCAGGATGCGCAGCTCGTCCGGGCCGTGCACCTGGGCGAGCTGGTCCTGCTGCTGCACCTTGAACAGCCGCAGCACCACGTTGGCCAGCGCATTGAGCGCCGAGAGCACCGGCCGGGCCACCCGGGCGAAGGCCCGGAACGGCAGCGCCAGCAGCAACGCCGACCGCTCGGCATCGGTGATCGCCCACGACTTCGGGGCCATCTCCCCGACCACCAGGTGCAGGAAGGTCACCAGCGCCAGTGCGAAGACCAGCGCGACGGCGTGGCTGGCCGCGTCGGGCAGCCCCACCGTGTGCAGCAGCGGGCTGAGCAGGTGTTCGATCGCCGGCTCAGCCAGCGCGCCGAGCCCCAGGGTGCACAGCGTGATGCCGAGCTGCGCCCCGGCCAGCATCAGCGACAGCTCGCGGACGCCGTCCAGGGCCGCCCGGGCCGCCCGACCGCCACCGGCGGCCGCCTGTTCCAGGCGGTAGCGCTTGCTCGCCACCAGGGCGAACTCGGCGGCCACGAAGAAGCCGTTGAGCACCAGCAACAGCGCCGAGACCAGCAGTGCGACGCCGGGGCTCATGCCGCCACCTCCCCGTCGGGGGCCTCGCCGGCCATCCGCAGCCGCACCGAGTCGGCCACGTGCCGGTCCACCACGAGCACCTCGACCAGGGCGCGCTCGCGTGGCTCCTCGCCGTCGGCGGGCAGGCTGATCTCCAGCCGGTCACCCACCTCGGGCACCCGGCCCAGCTCCCGCATGACCAGCCCGGAGAGGGTGTCGTACTCGGGGGCCTCGGGCAGTGCGATGCCGGTGCTGTCGGCGACCTCGTCGATCCGCCAGCGGGCCGGCACCACCCAGGAGCCGTCCGCCTGCCGGGCGGGGGCGCGCTCCGGCGGGTCGTCCTCGTCGCGGATCGGGCCGACCAGTTCCTCGGCGATGTCCTCCAGCGAGATCACACCGGCGAAGCCGCCGTACTCGTCGACCACGCAGGCCAGCTGCCGGTGCCCGGACCGCAGCCGGTCCAGCACCGTCGGCAGCGGCAGCGTCTCGGGCACCAGCAACGGGGGTACGGCCACCGCGCTGACCGGGGTGGTCGCGCGCCGCGCCGGGGGTACGCCGAGCACGTCGGCGATACCGACCACGCCGACCAGGTCGTCCACGCCCTCGGCGCCGCGAACCGGGAAGCGGGAGTGGCCGGTGTCGAGCAGCTCGACGACCCGACTGACCGGCTCGTGCGCCCGTACGGTGTGCACGTCGACCCGGGGCACCATGGCCTCCCCGGCGGTCAGCTCCCGGAAGTCGAGGCCCCGGTCGAGCAGGTCGGACATCTCGGCGTCGAGGTGCCCCTCCTCCCGGGACTCGGCGATGATCTGCTCCAGGTCCTCCGGGGTGGCGCCGCTGGGCAGCTCCTCGATCGGCTCGATGCCGACCCGGCGCAGCAGCCGTACCGCCGCCCGGTCGAAGAGCGTGATCAGCGGGCCGGCGACCTTCAGGTACATCAGGGTGGAGCGGCTCAGCGCCCGGGCCAGCGGCTCGGCGCGGGCGATGGCCAGGTTCTTCGGAGCGAGTTCACCGAGGACCATCTGCACCACGGTGGCGATGAGCAGGGCCAGCACCACCGACAGCGGGAGGCTGACCGCGGTGGAGACACCGGCGCCGCCGAGCAGTTCGGCCAGCCCGGCACCCAGGTACGGTTCGGCGACGTAACCGACCAGCAGGGCGGTCACGGTGATGCCGAGCTGGGCGCCGGAGAGCATGAACGAGAGCCGGCCGGTGACCTCCAGGGCCCGGGCGGCCGCCTGGTCGCCCTCCTCGGCCTGTTGCTTGAGCCGGCCGCGGTCCACCGCGACGTAGCCGAACTCCTGGGCCACGAAGTAGCCGGTGGCGGCGGTGAGAACGATGATGAGTACGAGACCGACGACGATCAACACGGGTCGCTCAGGGCTCCCGGGGACGTCGGGGTGATGGGATGCCGGGCACGACCCGGCTGGCTACTGCTGCCCTCCTGGGCAGAGGAGTCGATCATGCCGTAATTCTATCGGCGGTCGCTGAAAGCCCGCTGAAGGTGGGGACAAAGCCGCCGCTCATCCCCTATTTCCGGTGCTCGGCGAGTTCGTCCCGGTCCAGCAGGGTCCGGTCCACCCGCCCCGACCGGTACGCGGCCCGCCCGATCATCTGCGCGGTCACCGGCGCGGTGGCCAGTTGGAAGACGGCGACCAGCGCGATCATGCCGAGGTCGGCGGGGCTGCGCAGCCGCAACGCCAGCCCGAGCAGCAGGAGCAGCGCCCCGAGCACCTGCGGCTTGGTGGCGGCGTGCATCCGGTCCAGCACGTCCGGGAAGCGCAGCACCCCGATCCCGGCGGCGAGGCTGAGCAGCGCCCCCGCCACCAGGGCGACCCCTCCCAACCAGTCGGCGACCGTACCCGCGCTCACCGCGCCACCTCTTCGTTCGCGACTGCAGGGCTCCGCTGCGCTGCACTCCTCGCGCTCACCGCGCCACCTCTCCGTTCGCGGCGCCGCCGCGCGCCGGCCCGGCCGGGACGGCGGGCAGCCGGGCCGGGGCCCGGCGCGTCACGCCTCCTCCCGGACGGCGAAGCGGACCAGGGCCACCGAGCCGACGAACCCGAGCAGCGAGAGCACCACCAGCACCGGCAGCGTGGTGGCGTGCCGGTTGACCGCGGCCTCCGCCCCGACCGCGCCGAGCATGATCGCGAGCAGCAGGTCGGCGGCGATCACCCGGTCCAGCAGTGACGGCCCCCGGTAGATCCGGGCCAGCGCCAGCAGCGCGGTGACCGAGAGCAGCACGGTCAGGACGACGGTGAGGACGACGGTCATGGGGACCTCCGGTCGACGGGATCGGTGGCGAGCAGGCGCACCTCGGCGTCGGAGCCGATCGCCCGGACGACGCGTGCCTCGACGGCGAGGACCCGGTCCCGGCTGTCGGAGAGGTCCTCCGGACGACGGACGTCCAGGATGTGCACGTAGAGGACGCCCGCGTCCCGGTCGATCTCGAGGATCAGGGTGCCGGGGACCAGCGAGAGCAGCTCGGCGGTGAGCGCCAGGTTGAGGTCGGAGCCCACCCGCAGGCGTACTCCGATGATCGCCCCGCGCGGCCGGTAGCCGGGGCGGACGGCGATCGCGGCGACGTGCACGCTGGCGTCGACCAGCTCGGCGACGAACGTCGCCAGCAGCACCAGCAGCGCCCGGGGCCGCAGCCGGCCGCCGAAGGAGACCGACGGCAGCGGGAAGAACAGCAGCACCGCGACGCCGACCAGCGCCCCGCCGAGCAGGTTGCCCCAGGAGATCTCGCCCCAGAGCAGGTTCCAGACCGCGATCAGCCAGCCCAGGGCGATCGCCTGGTCGCGGCGGCGGCCGGCGCGTCTCGTGGGCGGTGACCCGGCGGCGTCCGGGGCGGTCACGGGGCACCGCCGGGCAGCACGGCCCGCACGTACGGGGTGCGCAGCCGCAGATCGGCCGCGGCGTCGGCGGTGACCCGGAACAGCGGGCCGGCGGCGAGGGTGAACGTCAGGCCCAGCACCACCAGGGCGGCGGTGGCGCCCACCATCAGCCGCGGCAGCCGGACCACCGGTTCGTCGGTGGCCAGCCGGGGCGCCCGCCAGAACGCGATGTTCCACACCCGGGAGGCGGTGTAGAGGGTGAGCAGGCTGGTCGCCGTGCCGGCGGCGACCAGCACCCAGGGCAGCGGCCCGCCGACCGACACGCCGGCCTGGAGCAGGCCGACCTTGCCGAGGAAGCCGGAGAAGGGCGGGATGCCGGCGAGGTTCATCGCCGGGACGAAGAAGAGCACCGCCAGCAGCGGGGCGATCCGGGCCAGGCCGCCGAGCCGGCGCAGGTCGGTGCTGCCGGCGCGCTCCTCGACCAGCCCGGCGACGAGGAAGAGCGTGGTCTGGATGGTGATGTGGTGCACCACGTAGAAGATCGCGCCGGAGAGCGCGGCGGCGGTGCTCAGCGCCACCCCGTAGATCATGTAGCCGATGTGGCTGACCAGCGTGAACGAGAAGAGCCGCTTCATGTCCGACTGCGCCACCGCGCCGAGCACGCCGACCACCATGGTCAGCCCGGCCACCACCATGAGCAGGCCGGAGACCTGCCCGCCGGGGAAGAGCAGCGTCTCGGTCCGGATGATCGCGTAGACGCCGACCTTGGTGAGCAGGCCGGCGAAGACCGCGGTCACCGGGGCCGGCGCGGTCGGGTAGCTGTCCGGCAGCCAGGCGGAGACCGGGAAGACCGCCGCCTTGATGCCGAAGGCGAGCAGCAGCATCAGCTGCAACCCCAGCCGTACGCCGTCCGGCAGCGCGTCGAGGCGGGTGGCGAGCTGGGCCAGGTTGAGGGTGCCGGTGGCGGCGTACACCAGCCCGACCGCGACCAGGAAGATCATCGAGGAGAGGATGCCGACCACGACGTACGTCGAGCCGGTGCGGATCCGGGCCTCGGTGCCGCCCAGGGTGATCAGCACGAAGCTGGCCGCCAGCAGCATCTCGAAGCCGACGAAGAGGTTGAACAGGTCCCCGGCGAGGAAGGCGTTGGTGATGCCGGCGGTCAGCACCAGGTAGGTCGGGTGGTAGATGCTCACCGGCGCGGATTCGCTGGTCTCGCTCCGGCCCTGGCCGATGGAGTAGATCAGCACGCAGAGGGTGACCGCCGAGGAGACCACCAGCATCAGCGCGGACAACTGGTCGGCGACCAGCACGATCCCCACCGGCGCCCGCCACCCGCCCACCTGCGTCACCACCGGCCCGTGCCGGTACGCCTGCACCAGCAGCGCCACCGCGACGACCAGGTTGCCGGTGAGCGCGACCACGCTGACCGTGCGTTGCACCCGGGGCAGGTTGGCCAGGATCAGGGTCAGCGCGGCGCCGAGCAGCGGCACCACCACCGGCAGCGGCACGAGCCGGTTCACTGCCGCCCACCCCGTCGGCGCAGCCGGCGTCGGGCGGGCTCCGGGTCCACCTGCTCCGGGTCGTCGTCGGGCCCCTCCCCGCCGAGGTCGGCGTCGAGCGCCTCGTTGCGCTCGGCGAGCTGCACGATCTGGCGGTCCTCCAGGTCGTCCTGCACCTCGTCGTCGCCGCCGAGATACCAGCTGCGGTAGGCGACCGCCGCGAGGAACGCGGTCAGCCCGAAGGTGATCACGATGGCGGTGAGCACCATGGCCTGGACCAGCGGGTCGCTGAACTCCGCCACCTCGGCGGTGCCGACCACCGGCGCCGCGCCGGACCGGCCGCCGAGCAGGATGAGCAGGTTCACCCCGTTGCCGAGCAGGATGACGCCGAGCAGGATCCGGGTCAGGCTGCGCTCCAGCAGCAGGGTCACCCCGGTGGCGGCGAGCACGCCGACGGCGAGCACCAGCACCAGGGTCGGCCCCGCGCCGCCCTGCCTCACCCCGACTCCCCCTCCCGCTCGACGACGAGCCCCCGCTCGGACCTGCCGGCCGCCTCGATGTGCCGGTCCACCTCGGCGCCGAGGCTGCGCAGGATGTCCAGCACCAGCCCGACCACGACCAGGTAGACACCGACGTCGAAGAAGAGCGAGGTGACCAGGTACGGCTCGCCCAGCCAGGGCAGCGGCAGGTTCACCTTGGTGCTCTCCAGGACGTCTCCCGTGGTCAGCAGGGACACCACGCCGCCACCGACGGAGATCGCCAGCCCGGCGCCGAGCACCGTGCCCGCGCCGACCGGGGCGCCCTCGGCCAGCTCGTACCGGCCGCCGGCGAGGTAGCGCAGGGTCAGCGCGAGGCTCGTCACCAGTCCGCCGGCGAAGCCGCCGCCGGGGGCGTTGTGGCCGGAGAAGAGCAGGAAGAACGAGAAGAGCACCATGGTGTGGAAGATCAGCCGGGTGACCACCTCGAAGACGATCGAGCGACGCCGCTCGTGCAGGGTGGGGCCACCGCTGAGCCAGACCGGCCCGGTGTCCCGCCGGGGCGCCCGCGTCGGTTCGCCCCGCCGTGGTCGGGGGCCGGTGCGGGACCGCTCGAAGATCAGGCTGGCCACCCCGGTCGCGGCCACCACCAGCACCGCGAGCTCGCCCATGGTGTCCCAGGCCCGGATGTCCACCAGGGTCACGTTGACCACGTTGCGGCCGTACCCCTCGACCACGGCGAGGTCGGGGAAGGCCAGCGAGATCGGCGCGGCGGTCCGGGCGCCGGCGGCGGCCAGGGCGAGGCCGGCGAGGACCACCCCGACGCCGACGCCGACCAGCCGCCGGGCCCACCGGCTGCGGCGCAGCGGTCGGGCGGAGAAGCGTTCCGGCAACCGGCGCAGCACCAGCACGAAGACGGCGATGGTCGCCGTCTCCACCAGGAACTGGGTCAGTGCCAGGTCGGGTGCGCCGTACAGCACGAAGAGCATCGCGGTGCCGTAGCCGGTCACCCCCACCAGCAGCATCGCGGTCAGCCGCCGCCGGGCGCGGACCGCCAGCAGCGCCGCGACCGCGACGACGAGGGTGACCACCAGCTGCAACGGGCTGTCCCAGAGCGCGATCCGCTCGCGCCAGGGGCGGGCGGCCAGCAGCGTCGCGCCGGGCACCAGCACCAGGGCGAGCAGCATCGCGCCCAGGTACTGCGGCAGCGAACCGCGCTGGGTGGCGCCGGTGACCTCGATGGCGAGCCGGTCGAAGCGGTGGGTGACCCACTCGTACCCCTGGTTGCCGCCGACCGGCGCGCGCAGCCGGGCCAGGGCGGGCGCGAGCGGGCCGCGCACCGCGTGCAGCACGTAGCCGCCGGCCAGCGCCACCGCCGACAGGCCGAGCGCGGGGGTCAGGCCGTGCCAGAGCGCCAGGTGCTCGTGCGGTGCGCCGAACAGCTCCGCGTACGGGCGCAGCGGCCCCTCCAGCCCGGCCACGGCGGGACCGGCGACGAGCCCGCCCACGGCGAGCAGGGCCGGTGGCAGCAGCATCGGTACGGGCACCGGGTCGGGCTCGGTCGGCTCGACGTCCGGCCGGGTGGCGAAGGCGCCCCAGAGGAACCGGATGCTGTACGCGACGGTGAGGGTGGTGCCGACGACCAGGCCGGCGAGGACGACCGGCCGCTCGGCCAGCGCGGCGAAGACCGCCTCCTTGCCGACGAAGCCGATCAGCGGCGGCACCCCGGCCATCGAGGCGGCGGCGAGCGCGGCCACCGCGGCGAGCACCGGCGCCCGTCGCCCCAGCCCGGACAGCTCCCGCAGGTCACGGGTGCCGACCTCGTGGTCGATGATGCCGACGACGAGGAACAGCGCCGCCTTGAACAGGGCGTGCGCCAGCAGCATCACCACCCCGGCGAGCGCGGCGTCCGGGCTGCCGGCGCCGAGCACCACCGCCAGCAGCCCGAGCTGGCTGACCGTGCCGTACGCCAGCAGCAGTTTCAGGTCGCACTGCCGCAGGGCCGCCCAGCCGCCGGCGATCATCGTGACCAGGCCGAGGGTGAGCACCACCGGTCGCCACGGCCCGACGTCGGCCAGCACCGGGGCGAGCATTCCGATCAGGTAGATCCCCGCCTTGACCATGGCCGCCGCGTGCAGGTACGCGCTGACCGGCGTGGGCGCGGCCATCGCCACCGGCAGCCAGGAGTTGAACGGCACGATCGCCGACTTGGCGAGCGCGCCGGTCAGGATCAGCAGTACCGCGACGACCAGCGCGGCGCCGCCGGGCAACGGCGCGCCGGCGATCTCCGACCAGCGGTAGCTGCCCGCGTGCTCGCCGAGGATCAGGAAGCCGACCAGCATGGTCAGGCCGCCCAGGGTGGTGACGGTCAGCGCCTGGGCCGCCGCCCAGCGGCTGGCCCGCCGCTCGGTGCTGTGGCCGATCAGCAGGTAGGAGAAGACCGTGGTCAGCTCCCAGAAGACGTACAGCAGCAGCAGGTCGTCGGCGAGGACCAGGCCGAGCATCGCGCCGGCGAAGGCGACCAGGACCGCGACGAACCGGACCAGGCCGGCGGAGTCGGAGGCGAAGTACCGGCCGCAGTAGACCAGCACCAGCGCGCCGACGCCGCCGACCAGCAGGGTCATCAGCCAGGACAGCGTGGTCAGCCGCAGCGCCACGTCGAGGTCGAGCTGGTCGATCCAGTGGTACGTCTCGACGACCGCGCCGCCGTCGCGGACCGTCGGCGTACGGGTCAGCGCCCAGCCGAACGCGGCGGCCGGCGCCAACGCGAGCGGGTAGCAGGCGCGCGGACCCCACCGCCGGACCAGCAGCGGCGCGGCGAGGGCCGCCGCCAGGTGGAGGAGCAGCAGTACGAGCACGCGTCCTCCCCCGGTCGAGCTGGCGGCGCGCGCCGGGAGGAATGTCCCGGTCTGCACCGATCAGACGTCAGATCGCCGGTCGATGGAGCGTTTTGCCGAAATCGCCCGCCGTCGCCGTGCTCCAGGGCGAAGGTGGCAGCTACCCCCTGGTGCTGCTGTGGAGCGGATGTCGTGAACGACTCAGCCGCACGGCTGACCCGCCCGGCTGGTCAGCGCAGCGCGACGTCGCCGGCCGGCACGGCGGCCTCTCGGGACGGCCGCTCCCGCCGGGTCTCCACCAGCAGGTCGGGGCGGCCGAGCTGGACGACGACCTTGTTGACCACGCGCTGGGCGGCGGCGAGGGACCGGACCGAGAGCAGGTTGCCCCGGCTCTCCCGGCGCAGCACGAAGTAGTGCACGGCGGCTCGCACCTGACCCCGGTCGGCGGCGCTCGCCTGGGCGGTGGAGACGACCAGCTCGCGCAGCGAACGGGCGAGCCGCTCGGCGAGCTCCAGCTCCGGGCCGCGCAGACTGCCCCGGACGGCGGCGAGGTGACTGTCGACCTTGCGGATGAGCACGTCGGTGGCGGGCGCGAAGCCGGGCTCCTCGACGGTCATCCGATCCCCTCCACCCGACGCTGCGTTGCGAGTGAAGTTACTTTATGTTGCGCGTCACAAGCAAGCAGTTAGTTAAGACTTAACACGTCAAGCCGCTCATCCGACCCGTAAGCAGTCGCAGCCGGACAGACCGCGTCCGCGCCCGGCCGGATGTCACACCGACCGGGCAGGATGGAAGGCGTGACAGAGCAGGTGGGCGGGGCCGACGGCGCGCGGGTGATGGCCGGCTTCGGCGCGGCGACCCGGGAGTGGTTCACGGCCGCGTTCGCCGCGCCCACCCCGGCGCAGACCGGCGCCTGGCGGTCGGTGGCCGCCGGGCGCAACGCGCTGGTGGTCGCGCCGACCGGTTCCGGCAAGACGCTCGCCGCCTTCCTCTGGTCGCTGGACCGGCTGGCCAAGGAGCCGCCGCCCGCCGAGGCGCGGCAGCGCTGCCGGGTGCTCTACGTCAGCCCGCTCAAGGCGCTCGCGGTCGACGTCGAGCGCAACCTGCGCGCCCCGCTCGCCGGCATCCGCCAGGCGGCCACCCGACTCGGCGTCGCACCCCCGGAGATCACCGTCGGGATGCGCACCGGCGACACTCCCGCCGACGAGCGGCGGGCCTTCGCCCGCACCCCGCCGGACATCCTCATCACCACGCCGGAGTCGCTGTTCCTGCTGCTCACCTCCGCCGCCCGGGATTCGCTGCGCGGCGTCGAGACGGTGATCGTCGACGAGGTGCACGCGGTCGCCGGCACCAAACGCGGCGCGCACCTGGCGCTCTCCCTGGAACGCCTCGACGAGCTGTTGGCGGCCCCCGCCCAGCGGATCGGCCTCTCCGCCACCGTCCGGCCGATCGACGCGTGCGCCCGGTTCCTCGGCGGCGCCCGCCCGGTCGACGTGGTGCAGCCGGCCAGCGCCAAGACCATCGAGGTGAGCGTCCAGGTCCCGGTGGAGGCCATGACCCGCCTCGACGAGCAGGAGCCGCCGGAGGACGACCTGGGCGGCCCGGGGCCGCGCCGGGCGTCGATCTGGCCGGCCGTCGAGGAACGGGTCTTCTCGCTGATCCGGGCGCACCGGTCGACCATCGTGTTCACCAACTCCCGGCGCAGCGCCGAACGGCTCTGCGCCCGCCTCAACGAGCTCGCCGCCGACGAGCTGGCCGCCGCGAGCGCCCCGGAGGGCACGCCGGAGACGGGCTCCGAGGCCTGGGGCGGGCCGGTCGGGCCGCTGCGGACCAACCGGCCGCCGGCCGAGGTGATGGCCCAGTCGGGCGCGGCGGTCGGCGCGCCGCCGGTGATCGCCCGCGCCCACCACGGCAGCGTGTCGCGCGAGGAGCGCAAGCACATCGAGGAGGCGCTCAAGTCCGGTCAGCTCCCCGCCGTGGTGGCCACCTCCAGCCTGGAGCTCGGCATCGACATGGGCGCGGTCGACCTGGTGGTGCAGATCGAGGCGCCGCCCAGCGTCGCGGCCGGCCTGCAACGGGTCGGCCGGGCCGGGCACCAGGTCGGCGCGGTCTCCCGGGGCGTGGTCTTCCCCAAGCACCGGGGCGACCTGCTCTCCTGCACCGTGGTCGCCGAACGGATGGCCGAGGGCGCCATCGAGGAGCTGCACTACCCGCGCAACCCGCTGGACGTGCTGGCCCAGCAGGTCGTCGCGATGGTGGCCCTGGAGCCGTGGCGGGTCGGCGACCTGGCCGTGCTGGTCCGCCGGGCCGCCCCCTTCGCCGAGCTGCCCGACTCCGCGCTGCACGCCGTGCTCGACATGCTCTCCGGGCGCTACCCGTCCACCGCCTTCGCCGAGCTGCGCCCCCGGCTGGTCTGGGACCGCGCCGCCGACGTTCTCACCGGCCGGCCCGGTGCCCAACGCCTGGCCGTCACCAGCGGCGGCACCATCCCCGACCGAGGGCTGTTCGGGGTCTTCCTGGCCGGCGCGGAACGCGCCGCCCGGGTCGGCGAGCTGGACGAGGAGATGGTCTACGAGTCGCGGGTCGGCGACGTCTTCCTGCTCGGCTCCTCCTCCTGGCGGATCGAGGAGATCACCCCCGACCGGGTGCTGGTCTCCCCCGCCCCCGGCCAGGCCGCCCGGATGCCGTTCTGGAAGGGCGACCAGCTCGGCCGGCCGGTGGAGCTGGGTCGGGCCATCGGCGCCCGGGTACGGGCCCTGCTGCGGCAGAGCGACGAGACCGCGGTCGCCGCGCTGCGCGCCGGCGGGCTGGACGACTGGGCCGCCGGCAACCTGATGGCGTACCTGCGCGAGCAGAAGGCCGCGACCCGCTCGCTGCCGGACGACCGCACGGTGGTGGTCGAACGGTTCCGCGACGAGCTGGGCGACTGGCGGCTCGCCGTGCACAGCGTGCTCGGTGCCCGGGTCAACGGGCCGTGGGCGCTGGCCATCGGCCGCCGGCTCGCCGAGCGGTACGGGGTGGACGCCCAGGTCATGCCCTCGGACGACGGCATCGTGGTGCGGCTGCCCGACACCGCCGAGGAGCCGCCCGGCGCCGACGTGGTGGTCTTTGAGCCCGACGAGATCGCCCAGCTGGTCGAGGAGTCCGTCGGCACGTCCGCGCTCTTCGCGTCCCGGTTCCGCGAGTGCGCCGCCCGGTCGCTGCTGCTGCCCCGCCGCGACCCGCGCCGCCGCCAGCCGCTCTGGCAGCAGCGGCAGCGCGCCGCGCAACTGCTCGACGTCGCCCGCGAGTACGCCGACTTCCCGGTCACTCTGGAGGCCGCCCGGGAGTGCCTCCAGGACGTCTTCGACCAGCCGGCCCTGGCGGAGCTGATGCGCGACCTGACCGCCCGCAAGGTGCGCCTGGTCGAGGTGGAGACCGACCGCCCGTCGCCGTTCGCCCGCTCACTGCTCTTCGGGTACGTCGGCGCCTTCCTCTACGAGGGGGACGCACCACTCGCCGAGCGTCGGGCCGCCGCGCTCGCGCTCGACTCGGCCCTGCTCGGTGAGCTGCTCGGCCGGGTCGACCTGCGCGAGCTGCTGGACCCGGCGGTGCTCGCCGAGACCGAACGGCAGTTGCGCTGGCTCACCGAGCAGCGCCGCCCCCGCGACGCGGAGGACGTCGTCGAACTGCTCCGGGTGGTCGGCGACCTCGCCGAGGCGGAGCTGGCCGAGCGGGGCGCGCCGCTGCCCTGGCTGACCGAGCTGGAGGCCGCCCGCCGGGTGCTGCGGGTCCGGGTCGCCGGCGAGGAACGCTGGGTGGTCGTCGAGGACGCCGCCCGGCTCCGCGACGCGCTCGGCGTGGCGCTGCCGGTGGGGGTGGCCGAGGCGTACCTGGCGCCGGTGGCCGACCCGCTCGGCGACCTGGTCGCCCGGTACGCCCGCACCCACGGGCCGTTCGCGGCGGCGACCTGCGCCGCCCGCTTCGGGCTGGGGGTGTTCGTGGTGGAGCAGGCGCTGCGTCGGCTCGCCGCCACCGGGCGGGTGGTCTCCGGGGAGTTCGCCCCGGACACCGTCGGCACCCAGTGGTGCGACGCCGAGGTGCTGCGGCTGCTGCGCCGGCGCAGCCTGGCCGCGCTGCGCCGGGAGATCGAACCGGTGCCGCCCCGGGCCCTCGCGGCGTTCCTGCCCCGCTGGCAGCAGGTCGGCTCGTCGGCGCGGGGCGTGGAGGCGCTGGCCGCCACCATCGAACAGGTGCAGGGGGCGGCGGTGCCGGCGTCCGCGCTGGAACGGCTGGTGCTGCCCGCACGGGTCGCCGACTACTCCCCCGCCCAGCTCGACGAGCTCTGCGCCACCGGCGAGGTGCTCTGGGCCGGTGCCGGGGCGATCTCCGGCGGGGACGGCTGGGTCACCCTCGCGTACGCGGACACCGCGCCGCTGCTGCTGCCGCCGCCGGACGAGGCGCTGACCCTCACCCCGCTGCACGAGGCGGTCCTCGACGCCCTCGCCGAGGGGCAGGCGCTCTTCTTCCGCTCGCTGTCCGACCGGGTCGGCGCCACCGACGACGCGGCGCTGACCGGCGTGATCTGGGACCTGGTCTGGGCCGGTCACCTCACCAACGACACTCTCGCCCCACTGCGGGCCGTGCTCGGCGGCGGCGGGGCGCACCGGTCCCGGCCGTCCGCGCCGCGCACCCGCTACCGCCGGCCGGGCCGGGTCGCGCTGCCCACCCGGGGCGGCCCGCCGACCGTGGCCGGGCGCTGGTCCCGGCTGCCGGAGCGCGACACCGACCCGACCCGACGCTCCGCCGCGCTGGCCGACCTGCTGCTCGAACGGCACGGGGTGGTGACCCGCGGCGCGGTGATGGCCGAGCAGGTGGTCGGCGGCTTCGCCGCGGTCTACCCGGTGCTCTCCGCGCTGGAGGAGCGCGGCGCCGCCCGGCGCGGCTACTTCGTGGAGGGGCTGGGCGCGGCCCAGTTCGCCGTGCCCGGGGCGGTGGACCGGATCCGGGCCCTGGCCGACCCGGTCGACGGAGCGCGGGGCCGGGGCGGGCCGGCAGTGGTGCTCGCCGCCACCGACCCCGCCAACCCGTACGGGGCGGCGCTGCCCTGGCCGGAACGGGTGGTGGACTCCGGGGACGGGGCCGCCCCGGCGACCGGGCACCGGGCCGGGCGCAAGGCCGGTGCGCTGGTGGTGCTGGTGGACGGGGACCTGGTGCTCTACGTGGAGCGGGGCGGCCGGACGATCCTGTCGTTCACCGACGACGCCGAAGCACTGGCCGCGGCCGGCAAGGCGCTCGCCGACGCGGTGCACTCCGGCGCGCTGGGGGCGATGTCGGTGGAGCGGGCCGACGGCGAGGCGGTGCGCTCCTCGCCGCTGCGCGACGCGCTGACCGCCGCCGGCTTCCGCGCCACCCCGCGCGGGCTGCGGCTGCGCGGCTGACCCCGGCTGTTCCACCCGGCCACCGCAGTGCGACGGCGGGGCGCTGCCACCGCTGTTCCTGACTGCGACAGCGATGCGACGGGGGCTAGGCCGCACCGCCGCTGATGTGCTCGCCCGGGCCGGCGGCCGGCGGGCTGGGCGGCACCGCAGCACTCCTCGACCACTCCGGCACCGGGCGTCCGGAACGGCACCCCGGTGCGGCTCAGCCCAGCTTGGTGAGGACGTCGTTGTAGCGCTTGCGCTCCGCAGCCCCGGTCTTCGTACCCAGATAGCTCAGCACCACGGCCCCCTTGCGGAAGGCGTCCGCACCCCAGACGTCCATCTGGTTGGTCGCGTTCGCCTCGGTGGGGAAGACGTACACCTTCACGGCGTCGGTGGTCAGCAGCTCGGCGCAGCCGATGCCGGCGCCGTCCGGTCCACAGTCGACCGTCCGGTTGCGCAGGTTGGTCACCTTCAGGCCGGCCGCCTTGAAGGCGTCGACGACCTTCCGGGCGCCCGGGGTGCCGGCGGCCTTCGTGGGCATCCGGAACGCCGGGGTGGACGGACTCTCCGACGGGGTACGGGGCGCCTTGCCGTTCGTCGGGGCGGCCGGCTCCTCGGGCGGCGGCGCCTCGCTGGTGGCGACGGCCTTCGGCGAACCGTTGGCCCAGGACGGGTCGCCGGGCTCGGGGTCGCTGCCACAGGCGGCAAGCCCGAGGGCGAGCAGGATCGTCACGGCGGCCGGGAGGACACGAGCGCGTTTCGTCACCCCGGCAGTCTGCCGAACGCGGTGACCGGGCGGCACCGGCCGGTCGGCCGACCGGCGTTCTCCGGTCAGCGCCACCCACGCACCGGCTAGCCTCCTGGACATGGCCCCGACCGCCTGGATCTCGCTGGCCACCGACTACGGCCTCGCCGACGGGTTCGTGGCCGCCTGCCACGGGGTGATCGCGCGGATCGCTCCGGCGGTACGGGTCATCGACGTGACCCACCTGGTGCCGGCGGCCGACGTACGGCGCGGGTCGGCGGTGCTGGCGCAGACGGTGCCGTCCCTGCCGTACGCGGTGCACGTCGCCGTGGTCGACCCCGGTGTCGGCACGGCCCGGCGCGGGATCGCGCTGATCACCCCGGGCGGACTGCTGGTCGGGCCGGACAACGGCCTGCTGCTGGCCGCCGCCGAGGCCCTGGGCGGGCTCACCGCGGCCGTGGAGCTGACCAATCCGGAGTGGCTGGCCCCGGAGGTCTCCCGCACCTTCCACGGCCGGGACGTCTTCGCCCCGGTCGCGGCCCGGCTCGCCCTCGGCGCCCCGCCCGCCGACGCGGGGCCACCGGTGGACCCGGCCACCCTGGTCCGCCTGCCCGAACCGGTGCTGCGGCGGGACGCCGACGGATTCACCGCCGAGGTGCTGACCGTCGACCACTTCGGCAACGTCCAGCTCGCCGCCGGGGCCGACCTGCTGGCCACGGTGCCTCCCACCACGCGCGTGGCCGGGCGGGCCGCCGTCCGCGGACGGACCTTCGCCGACGCGCCGGCCGGGGCGCTGGTGCTCTTCGTGGACTCCGCCAACCTGCTGGCGGTGGCGGTGAACGGCGGCCGGGCGGCGGACCTGCTCGGGGTGGCGCCGGGCGACGTGGTCACGGTGTGCGGGCAACGCTGACCCTGCCGCCGCGCCGTCCGGTGTGGAATGCTGCTCGGCGTGGGTGAGCTCTGGGTACCGGTCGCCTGTCCCTGCTGCGCCGCGCGGACCGGCGGAGGCACCTGCCCGGTCTGCTTCTGGACCGACGACGGCCAGGCCGATGGGGACGCCGACGAGGTGCGCGGCGGCCCGAACGGCGACCTCAGCCTCAGCCACGCCCGGCTGAACTTCGCCGTCTACGGCGCCAGCCACCCCCGCTACCAGGACATGGTCCGCTCCCCCCGCCCGGACGAGCGGCCCTGACCGCACAGTCAGTCCTGACCGCACAGTCAGTCCTGACCGCACAGTCAGTCCTGGCCGCACGGCACCGACCGCACAGCCTTTACCCGCACGGCCCGGACGGGGACGGCCCTGACGGCGCGACCTGCACCGGACGGCGTGGAGCCCACGGAACCGGCGGGACGTCCGCGCCCCGCCGGTCGCGAGCCGGGTCAGCAGAGCGACACGGTCCCGCCGTAGACGGCGGAGATGTACGCGTGGCTGACGTACTGGCCGCCGGCCAGCCGGTTCCACCGGTTGGTGGTGCGGTACGGCCCGGTCACCGTCTGCCCGACGACGTAGCACTGGATCGGCACGTTGGCGTACCTGGCGGCGAGCCCGCGCACGCCGTACCCGGTGCCGGGGCCGGTACGGACGTTGAGCGGCCCGTCGCCGACCACGCCCCGGGGTCCGGTCCCGGTCCACAGGTACGCCACGTCGACCCAGGCGTTGTCGGTCAGCCGCAGCCCGTCCCAGAACGTGCCGTCGGCCAGGTCGATGCCGGCCGGGTTGCGCACGGTGCGCCCGAACTGGTCCCGCCCACCGTTGTAGCCCGACTGGTACGCCGCCTGTGCTTCCGGCCGCCCCTGCGGCAGGTCCTTCCAGTTCTCCCGGACGGCGCTGGGGTTCCAGTAGTCGTCCCGGGTGTTCCACGGCCCGACGTCCCAGACCGGGGCGTACTCGCAGCGGCTGCCGCTGGTGGTGCAGACCCGCACCGTGTAGTCGCCGATGTGGAGCGGGGAAAGCGCGCGCCGGCTGGGCAGCGCCACGAAGTGGTCCCGGGCCTGGATGATCCGCCCGTTGGCGGTCTGCCCGCCGACCGACCCCTCGCGGGTGGCGAAGACCCGGTAGGCGAGGCCGGCGGTGGCGGCCGAGACGGTGGCGACGGTGTCGGTGGTGAGCTCGACGGCGCGTACCGCAGCGGTGGCGCGGGGGTCGCGGGCGGTGAGCAGCACCCGGGTCTGGACCCGGGTGACCGGCCGGTCGAAGACGGCGCCGGCGCCGGCGGCCTCCCGCCACTCGGTCCAGCCGGCGGCCCGCCAGCCGCGCACCTGGGCCTGTACCCCGCCGCCTCCCGCCACCTCGGCGGTGACCTGGGCGCGTACCCGGGTGGCCGGGCGGGCCAGGGTGCGCGGCGCGGCCAGCAGGGCGCCCTCGGCGACCGGCCCGCCGACGGCGGCGGGGCGGGTGCGGGCGGCCGGCCGGGTGTCGGCGAGCCGGAGCCGGCCGGCGCTCCAGCGGACGTTGACGTCGTCGCCACCGGCGACGGCGAGGTCGGCGGACCAGCGCTCGGCGCCTGGACCGGCGGCGGTGGCGGTGGCGGCGGAAACGGTCCGGGGCGCGGCGAGCGCAGCGGCGGGGACGAGGCTCGCGGCGGCGGTGGCGGTCAGCACGCCCGCGAGCAGGGAGGACAGGGTACGAGATGGGGGACAGCCCATGGCATTCTCCTCAGAACCTCCTGATAGTGCGTTGTCAAGACATGAAGGGGAAGCACCGTACAAATAGCGACACATGCGAATTCGGCTCGAGCGAGGGAGGATGGTCAGGTGCCCGAAGGCGACACCGTCTGGAACACCGCCCGCGTCCTGCACCGGGCGCTGGCCGGCGCTGCCCTGACCGGCAGCGACTTCCGGGTGCCGCAGCTGGCCACCACCGACCTCACCGGATGGACGGTGCGCGAGTCCGCCAGCCGCGGCAAGCACCTGCTGCTGCGCCTGGCCGCGCCCGAGGAACGGTCGGACGTCCGGCACTGGACGCTGCACTCGCACCTGCGAATGGACGGCGCCTGGCGGGCGTACGCGCCGGGGGAACGCTGGCGGGCGCGGCCCGCGCACCTGATCCGGGCGGTGCTGCGCGCCCCGAGCGCGGTGGCCGTCGGCTACCACCTGCACGAGCTGGCCCTGCTGCCGACGGCCGAGGAGGAGTCCCTGGTGGGGCACCTCGGCCCCGACCTGCTGGGCCCGGACTGGGATGCGGTCGAGGCGGTCCGCCGGCTCACCGCCCACCCGGAGGTCACCATCGGCGAGGCGCTGCTGGACCAGCGCAACCTCGCCGGGGTGGGCAACCTCTACAAGTGCGAGGTGCTCTTCCTGCGCGGCGTCTCGCCGTGGACCCCGGTCGGGGCGGTGCCCGACCTGGCCGGCACGGTAGCGCTGGCCCAGCGGCTGCTCGCGGCCAACCGGGGCCGCTGGACGCAGAGCACCACCGGCTCGCTGCACCGGGGCGGGACCAGCTACGTCTACGGTCGGCGCGCGCAGCCGTGCCGGCGCTGCGGCACCGCCATCCGCAAGGAGGAGCTGGGCGAGCGGGTCACCTACTGGTGCCCGAGGTGCCAGCCGGCACCCGACGCGGCACAGCCCTGACCCAGCCCGACCCGACACGCCGGTCGGACGGGACACGTACCGGATTGGGACGATTGGGTAGTTCCTAACCGGCCTCCCAGGTCGCATGCTGCGGTTGAGTGCTCACCGCTCGTCACTGCCGGGCGCGACCACCCGCCACGTCGAGGTGGCGGCCGTCGTGCCCCCAGGCCCCGGGGAGAGCCATGGCCCTGTTCCGCAGACTGCGCTCCAGCTGGCCGGTCCGCGCGGTCCGCACCGACCGCGTCGGTGGACCGACGGTGCCGGCGGCGCGTACCGGCGAGCCGGCCGGACCGGCGCCGGCCAGCCTGGACCCGGCCGCCGTCCCACGCTGCTTCGGACCGGTACCGAACTTCGCGCACAGCCCGCTGCCGACGCTCGACGGGCACGGCCGGGTGGTGCCGGGCACCGGCATCCGCAAGTTCGTCGACGCGCTGCCGCTGCCCGGCCCGCTCGGGCGCAACGGGCTGGGCGCGCACCTGCCGGTGGCCGTGCCGGACACCATCAGCTACCCGGGCTGCGACTACTACGAGATCGGGCTCTGCGAGTACACCCAGCGGCTGCACCGCGACCTGCCCACCACCCGGCTGCGCGGCTACCGGCAGCTCAACCTCGGCACCGACCTCGACGGGCACAACACCGTCGCCCCGCCGGAGCGGCCGTACCACCTGGGGCCGATGATCGTCGCGCGGCGGGGGCGGCCGGTGCGGGTCAAGTTCATCAACCAGCTGCCCACCGGGCGGGCCGGCGAACTCTTCCTCCCGGTCGACACCACCCTGGACGGTGCCGGCATCGGGCCGCTGGACGGGCCGGCGCCGTACCCGCAGAACCGGGCCGTGCCGCACCTGGCCGGCGCGCAGACCGGCTGGACCAGCGCCGGGAACCCGTGGCAGTGGGTGACGCCGGCGGGCGAGATCACCCCGTACCCGAACGGGCCTGGGCTGAGCCACGTGCCGGACATGCCGCCCCCCGGCCTGGGCGCCACCACGCTCTACTTCCCCAACGAGCAGAGCGGCCGGCTGATGTGGCTGCACGACAACACCCTCGGGATGTCGCGGCTGACCGTCTACTCCGGACAACTGGCCCCGTACCTGCTCACCGACCCGGCCGAGGAGCGGTTGGCGGCCGACGGAGTGCTCCCCGCCGAACAGTTCCCGCTGGTGATCCAGGACAAGACGTTCGTCCCCGACGACGCCCAGCTCGCCGCCGAGGACCCGACCTGGGACCGGGACCGGTGGGGAGCCCGGGGCAACCTCTGGCACCCGCACGTCTACCAGCCCCGGCAGAACCCGTACGTCGCCTCCGGGCGCAACCCGACCGGGCGGTGGGACTACGGTCCCTGGGTGCCCGGTTCGGGCGGCGACGACCCGCTCTGGGTCGGCCCGGTGGACAACCCGCACCACGACCCGGTCGCCGCCCCGGAGGAGCCGCCCCGCGCGCCGGGGCTGCCGCACCCGAGCGCGGTGCCCGAGGCGTACGGGGACACCGCGCTGGTCAACGGCGCCGCGTACCCGTACCTGAAGGTGCAGCCGAAGGCGTACCGGTTCCGGATCCTCAACGCCTGCGCCGACCGTAGCCTCAACCTGGCGCTCTACCGGGCCCGCTCGGACGCCGCAATGTGGCACCCGGACGGCGCGCTGGCCGACGCCGGGGCCGGCGAGGTGCCGATGGTGGAGGCGATGCGCGCCTCGGGACGGCCCCCCGACTGGCCCACCGACGGGCGGGAGGGTGGCGTGCCCGACCCCCGGGCGGCCGGGCCCCGCATGATCCGGATCGGCAACGAGGGCGGCCTGCTCCCCGCGCCGGTGGTGGTGCCGAACCGGCCGGTCGGCTACCGCTACGACCGGCGCGACCCGACCGTGCTCAACGTGGACACCCACGCGCTGCTGCTCGCCCCCGGCGAACGGGCCGACGTGGTGGTGGACTTCTCCACCGTCCCGCCCGGCGGCACGCTGATCCTCTACAACGACGCCCCGGCCCCGCTGCCCTGCTTCGACCCCCGCTACGACCAGCACACCGACGCGCCGGACCGCAGCGCCGAGGGCGGCGTCGTCGGCACCCGCCCCGGGTACGGCCCGAACACCCGCACCCTGCTCCAGTTCCGGGTGGCCGGCACCCCGGCCGAGCCGTACGACCTGGGCCGGCTGGTCGAGCGGCTGCCCGGGGCGTACGCGGCCAGCCAGCGACCGCCGATAGTGCCGCAGCCGGAGTACGACGCGGCGTTCGGCACCCGTACCGCCGGGCGGACGCTGGTGCCGGTGCACGCCACCACGGTCAGCTTCACCCCGGCCGGCGCCACCGCCCCGGTGACCCTGCCGATCCAGGTGAAGACGGTCGGGCAGGTCTTCGAGCCGGGGCACGGCCGGCAGGCCGGGCGGCTCGGCGTCGCCCACCCGCACGCGGGGCCGCTCGGCCCGGCGTCCCTGCCGCTGGGCCCGGCCGACCCGGCGACCGAGGTGCTGGTCGCCGCCGAGCCGGACGGGCCCCCGGGCGCGGCGGCCGACGGCACCCAGGTGTGGCGGATCAGCGGCACCGGCCGGCAGACGCACGTGGTGCGGGTCAGCGGCTGCGACGTGCAGCTGGTCAACCGGGTCGGCTGGGACGGCACCGTCCGGCCCCCGGACGGCGGGGAACTGGGCTGGAAGGAGACCATCCGGGTGAACCCCGCCGAGGACGTGGTGGTCGCGCTGCGCCCGGTGGTGCCCCCGTTGCCGTTCAAGATCGGCGACAGTCTCCGGCTGCTCGACCCGACCCGCCCGGCCGGCGCCCGGGTCGGCTCCACCCCGGTCAGCCCGCTCGACGGGCGCCCGGCGACGGTGGTCAACCAGCTGGTCAACCTGGGCTGGGAGTACCGCTGGTCCAGCGGCGCGGCCGGCCACCGCGACCTGGGGATGAGCCGGCCACTGGTGCTGCGGGTCTCCCCCCGGGGGCCGAGCGGGCTCACCGCGACGCCGCTGCCCGGCTCGGCGACGGCGCTGCCGGCGATCGCCCTGGCCTGGACCGGCAACGGCAGCCGCCCGCCGGCCAGCAGCCACCTGCTCCAGCGGGCCACCGACCCGGCCTTCACCGAGGGGCTGACCACGATCACGGTGGCGGCCACCGCCACCCGGTACACCGACGCGACGGTCACCCCCGGCGTCACCTACCACTACCGGATCCGGGCGGAGAACGCGGTGAGCTGCTCGGCCTGGTCCAACAGCGTCCCCGCGTCGGTACGGCTCAGCGCGCCGACCGGGATCGCCGCCGCCGTCCCGCCGGCCGCGCCGCTGCGGATCGCGCTGCGCTGGACGAACCGCTCCTTCGCGACCGGGATCGACGTGCAGCGGGCCACCAACCCCACCTTCACCAGCGGGCCGGCCACCACTGCCGTCGGCGTGGCGGACAACCACCTCGACCCGGCCGTCGCCCCGGACACCACGTACTACTACCGGGTGCGCACCACGTACCTCGGCGCGGCGTCACCGTGGTCGACGGTGGCCACGGTGACCACCCCGCCGGCCCCGACGGTGCCGACCGGGGTGACCGCCACCCCGAGCGCGCCCGCGCCGGACACGGCCACGGTGGTGCTGAACTGGGCGGCGGGCACGCCGAACGGGCCGGGCGCGGGCTTCACCGTGCAGCGGGCGCTCGACCCGTCCTTCACCCGGGAGGTGGCCACCTTCACCGTCACCGGCCGGGGCTTCACCAACACCGGGCTGGCCCGGGGCGTGACGTACCACTACCGGATCCGCTCGTTCAACGTGGTGGGCAGCTCGCCGTTCACCGGGCCGCTCCCGGTCACCACGCCGGACTGAACCGCCCGGGCAGCGGTGTGCCGGGGCGGGCCGGTCAGCGGGTGGGGGCGCGCAGTGGCTCGCCGACGGCGCGCAGCTCGGCCAGGGCCGACGCCACGCCGTGCAGCAGGTCGGTCGCCTCGGTCAGCCGGGAGGCCGCCGGGTGCTCGGTGCTGGGGCGGGCGTCCTCCGCGACGTAGCCGGCCGCCGCCGCCACCAGTCCCTCGTACGCGGCCACTCCGCTGTCGAGCTGGCCGATCAGCGTCCGGTGTGCCTCGGCGAGGCGGGGCCGGGCCTCGGCCGGGGCCAGCTTGAGGGCGCGTTCCACGCTGGCCGCCCGGCCGGCCAGGTCCCGCAGCGAGCGGTCGGCCGCGGCGGCCTCCAGCACCGCCGGCTCGGCCAGCCCGGTCAGCCGGGGCGCCATCCCGGCGAGGGTGAGCGCCGCCCGGTCCAGCCGGGCCCACGCCTGCGCGGCGGTGGTGCCGCGCAGCGCCAATCGGGACCGGACCCGGCGCACCTCGGCCAGCACCCCCGGGCCGACGGGAAGGCGTTCCACGGCGGCGACCAGCCGGGCCCGGGAGCGGGCGGCGGCCTCGGCCGGGTCGAGGGCCGGCGGCGCCGGCCGGGCGGCGAGGGCCCGCAGGTCGACCCAGCGCCAGGCGGCCAGCGCCACCGCGCTGCCCGCGGCGCCGGCCCAGGCCGCGTCGGGCAGCCCGAGCCCCGCGTACGGGGTCAGCACCGCCGCCGCGCCGCCGAGCCCACCGGCCAGGACGCTCCACCGTCGGGCCGAACGCCGCAACCGGCGCAGCCGACGGAAGTGTCGTGCTCGCTCGTCCGCCACCCGTACCTCCTCGTGCCGTCCGCTCAGCCGGCGGCGGTGGTGTCCCCCGTGCCGCGGTCGCGGGTCATGCTCGCCCGGATCTCGTCGAGCCGGGCGGCGGCGGCCGGGTCGGCCGCCGGGGCAGCCGGCTGGGTCTGCTGCTGCACGCCCGGCCGTTCCTGCTTGCCGAGCTGGTCACCGGCCATGCTGGCGCGGATCTGCTCCAGCCGGGACGAACCGGCGCTGTCCAGCGTCGACTTCTGGATCTCCAGCATCCGCCCCTCGACGGAGTTGCCGGCCAGCTCGGCCCGGCCCATCGCGTTGGCGTAGCGGCGCTCGATGCGGTCGCGCACCTCGTCCAGCGAGGGGGTGTTGCCGGGGGCGGTGACCGCGGACATCGACTCCAGCGAGCGGGCCACGCTCTCCTGCATCTTGGCCTGCTCCAGCTGGCTGAGCAGCTTGGTGCGCTCGGCGAGCTTCTGCTGGAGGATCATCGAGTTGTTCTCGACGGCGCGGCGGGCCTGGGCGGCGGCGCCGAGCGCCTGGTCGTGCAGGGTCTTCAGGTCCTCGGTGGCCTGCTCGGCGGAGACCAGCTGGGTGGCGAGCACCTGGGCGGACTGCTCGTAGCGGCCGGCCTCGGTCTCGTCGCCGCGGGCGCGGGCCTGGTCGGCGAGGACCAGCGCCTGCCGGGCGTTGGCCTGGAGCCGTTCGACCTCGGACATCTGCCGGGAGAGCTTCATCTCCAGCTGGCGCTGGTTACCGATCACCGCGGCGGCCTGCTGGACCAGCGCCTGGTGCTGGCGCTGCGCCTCCTCGATGGCCTGCTGGATCTGCACCTTCGGATCGGCGTGCTCGTCGATCTTGGCACCGAAGAGCGCCATCAGGTAGTGCCAGCCCTTGACGAACGGGTTCGCCATCTCCGCGGTATCCCCTCAGTAGCGTCGCTGCGCCTCGACCGGAGCCGGACCGGCCGACCGGCCACGCGGTGTGCTCCCATCGTCGCAGCCGGACGCCAGTCGGGCATCCGCACCGCGGGAGTGCGCCGTGGGGCCTGCGATCAACCCTACGCGGCGGGGGCGAACCCGGCCATGCGTCGCGGCGGGCGGGAGGTCAGGCGGCGCAGACCACGTCCCGCTCGGCGGGACGGACCCGGGTGCTGCGCAGGGTGGCCTTCAGCGGCGAGTCCTGGCGGACCGAGACGGCCACCTTGCCGTCCGAGGTGACCTGGCGGACGCCCCGGTTGGTGGCCTTTCGCACGGCCACCGGGGCCGGCGTCGGCTCGGCCTGCTCGTCCTGCATCGGCACCAGCACGCCCGGCAACTGCTCGGCGAGGGCCACCGTGTCGCTGACCTCGCGCAGCAACTCGGAGAGCCGGGCGCCGAGGGCGTCGCAGATCGCGGCCAGCAGCTCGCTGGAGGGCTCCTTCTGGCCGCGTTCGATCTCGGACAGGTAGCCGAGGCTCACGTTGGCGGCGGTCGAGACCTCACGCAGGGTGCGGTGCTGACCCTGTCGGCGCGTCCGCAGAGCGTCGCCGATCACGCGGCGTAGCAGGACCATCGCACCTCCCCCTGACGGGCATCCCTCTCGCCCGGGCATCCGCCCGCGCCGCACACGGTCACCCGCGCCGTCGCCGGCGTCGCGCGCCGGAGCCTTCCCGCAACCGTACCCGTTGCCCGCCCCGCCGACATCCCACCCCGCCCGTCAAATCCGATCTCCGGTCACCGCCGGCCGGCCGGCGCGGCGGTGGCGTCGTCGTCCACGGCCGCCCCGGCCGGGTCGTCGGCGGCCTGGATCCGCTCGACCAGCAGCCGCAGCGCCTCGATCACCGCGGCGGAGCGGATGTGGTCCCGGCCACCGTCGAGGTCCAGCTGGCGGACGACCGTGCCGGCCGGCCCGGCGGCCGCGACGTAGACCAGCCCGACCGGCTTGCCGTCCTGCGGCTCCGGCCCGGCGACGCCGGTGGTGGCCAGCCCCCAGTCCGCCCCGCAGCGCCGCCGCCCGCCCTCGGCGAGCGCCCGCGCCACGTCCGGGTCGACCGGCCCGCGCTCCGCCAGCAGCTCCGCCGGTACGCCGGCCAGCTCCGACTTCAGCTCGGTGGCGTAGGTGACCAGGCCGCCCCGGTAGACCCCGCTGACCCCGGCGATCTCCACGATCGAGGCGGAGAGCAGCCCACCGGTCAGGGACTCGACGGTGGCCAGCGTCTCGTGCCGCTCGTGCAGGCTGTGCACCACGGCCGCCGCCGGACTCCCGGCGGGCCGCTCGTTGTTCGCATCCGTCCCCATGTCCCGCTTCCCTTCCCCACCTGCCGACGCCTACTCATCCTGCGCCCGGCGGCGCCGGTCACGGCCCTGTCGGGCGACACGCCGGGGCGCGCCCCGGCGACCGCAGGTCGGCGGGGGTGCGGTCAGCGGGCGGGCCGGCGCAGGCGCAGCGCCTGGGCGACGTAGTCGAAGCCGGTGACCACGGTGACCACCACGGCGGCGGCCATGATCCACGGGCCGACGGCGGCGAGGTCGGCCGGCAGCGGCCAGAGGTACCAGGTGATCGCGAGGATCTGAAGCGCCGTCTTGATCTTGCCGCCCCGGCTGGCCGCGATCACGCCGCGCCGGATCACCCAGAAGCGCAGCGCGGTGACGCCCCACTCCCGCACCAGGATCACCGCCGTCACCCACCAGGGCAGCCGGTCGTACCAGGAGAGCAGCACCAGGGCGGCGCCGGTGAGCGCCTTGTCGGCGATCGGGTCGGCGACCTTGCCGACCGAGGTGACGAGCTTGAACCGGCGGGCGATCCAGCCGTCGACCAGGTCGGTCGCCGAGGCGACCACGAAGATCAGACAGGCGGCCATCTGCCAGCCGGCGTGGGTCGTCCCCGAGACGATCACCGAGGCCGCGAAGACCGGCACCAGCACCAGCCGCAGGGCGGTCAGCGCGTTGGCCGCGTTGAGCACCGGCACCCGGGCGACCACCGGCGCCGACTCCGTCGCCCCGGTCACGGCCGCACCCCGCTCGGGCCGCCGGGGCGTACCAGGCACCGCACCACGTGGCTCCCCCGCTTCCTCCGGACCCGCCGTCACCGTTCCGCGCCGGGCGCCGCCGAGATCATCTCATCCGGCACGGCGATCAGGTCGACACCCTCGGTCGCGGTGACCGTCGCGCGGACCAGGTCGCCGGGGCGCAGCGCGGCCAGGTCGACCCCGCCGCCGACCGGCGCGACCAGCGTGGTCGAGCCGTCGACCTCGGGGGCCTGGTGGGCCGCCCGCCCTTCGACCACGCCGCCGTCGACCGAGTCGACCAGCACCTCGACGGTCGAGGAGAGCCGCTCCTCGGCCCGCTGCGAGCAGAGCTCGTCGGCGAGCGCGCTGAGCTTGTCGTAGCGGCGCTTGACGGTGGCGGCGGAGACCTTGCCGGGCAGGCCGGCGGCCTCGGTGCCGTCCTCGTCGCTGTAGTCGAACATGCCGATCGCGTCGAGGCGCGCCTCGGTCAGGAACCGGACCAGCTCGTCGACGTCGGCGCGGGTCTCGCCGGGGAAGCCGACGATGAAATTGCTCCGCGCGCCGGCCTCCGGCGCCAGGGCCCGGGCCCCCGCCAGCAGCTCCAGGAACCGGTCGGTGGAGCCGAAACGCCGCATCCGGCGCAGCACCGGCTCGCTGGAGTGCTGGAAGGACAGGTCGAAGTAGGGCGCCACGCCGGGCGTGGTGGCGATCGCCTCGACCAGGCCGGGCCGGGTCTCGGCGGGCTGGAGGTAGCTCGCCCGCACCCGGACGATGCCGTCGATGGCGGCCAGCTGCGGCAGCAGCTTCTCCAGCGCCCGGGGGTCGCCCAGGTCCTTGCCGTACGAGGTGGAGTTCTCGCTGACCAGCACCAGCTCACGGACGCCGGTCTTGGCCAGCCACTCCGCCTCGGCCAGCAGCTCGTCGGGGGTACGCGAGACGAAGGCGCCGCGGAAGGCGGGGATCGCGCAGAACGCGCAGCGCCGGTCGCAGCCGCTGGCCAGCTTGAGCGAGGCGACCGGGCCGGTGTCGAGCCGGCGGCGCAGCACCTGGCGCAGGTGGGCCGGGGTGTGCTCGTCGGTCTCGGTGACGCCCCGGGCGGGGGTGCCGTGCCCGGGCAGCGACACCGCGCTGTCCCGGCGGGAGACCGGGGTCAGCGGCAGCATCTCGCGCCGGTCGCGCGGGGTGTGCGCGGCGACCGCCTCGCCGGCGACGACCGCGTTCAGCCGGGCGGAGATCTCCGGGTAGTCGTCGAAGCTGAGCACCGCCTGCGCCTCGGGGAGGCTGTCAGCCAGCTCACGCCCGTACCGCTCGGCCATGCAGCCGGCCGCGACCACCTTGGCACCGGTGTCGGCGGCGGCGAGCAGGGTCTGGATGGAGTCCTGCTTCGCCTTCTCCACGAAGCCGCAGGTGTTGACGACCACCACGTCGGCGCCCTCGCCGTCGGTGGTGACCTGCCAGCCGTCGGCGTGCAGGCGGGCGGCCAGCTCCTCCGAGTCGACCTCGTTGCGGGCACAGCCCAGGGTCAGCAGGGCGACCCGGCGGCCGTCGGGCGACAGCTCCAGGTCGCGGCGCGGCGTCAGACGCGCCGAGCTGGAGTTGTCGGAGGAGGAGGTGGCAGACACCATCCGAGGGTACCGGGCGGCGGGGCGGGGGCCGGCAACGGCGGGCCGCCGCATCGGCCGGCTCACACCCGCGACCGGTCAGACCGCCGCCGCGCCCACCCGCACCAGCCGGTCGAGGAGGAAGACCTCCGTGCCGGCCAGGCCGGTGGAGCAGAAGACGGAGACCTGGTCCGCGCCGGTCCGGCCGGGGACCGCGCCGGCCAGCACCGCGCCCAGGTCGCGCAGCCGGCCCGCGTACGGCTCGACGGCGGCGAGCATCGGCGGGGAGTAGGCGCCCGCCTGGGCCGGCGAGTCGGTGACCAGCAGGTCGGCGCGGTCCAGCAGGTCGCAGCCGAACTCGTGCCGGTCGGCCTGCTTGAAGCCGACGGCGTTGACATGGGTGCCCGGGGCGAGGTCGGTGGCGTCCAGCACCGGCGTGGTGCTGGTGGTGGCGAGCACCACCACGTCCCGGTCCCGGACCGCCGCCCGGGGCGAGTCCACCGCGCGGGCCGACACCCCCAGCTCGGCGCGGACCCGGGCCGCGAACGCCTCCCGGCGGGCGGCCGAGCGGCTGTGCACGGTCACCTCGCGCAGCGGACGCACCGCCGCCGCGGCCCAGACCTGCGTCCAGGCCTGCCGGCCGGAGCCGATCACCCCGAGGGTGACCGCGTCCGGCCGCGCCAGCGCGTCCACCGCGACCCCACCCAATCCCCCGGTACGCCGGGAGCCCAGCTCCTCGCCGACCGCCACCGCCCGCACCGCCCCGGTACGCCCGTCGTGCAGCACCACCAGCTGCTCGGACTCCGGCAATCCGAAGGTGTCGTACGACCGGAAGCCGTACCACTCGCCGGTGAGGTGGCCGGCGGTGAGCACCATCCGCCCGCCGTCCAGCGGGGCGGCCGCCCGAGGCGGGGCGACGAGCCGGCCGGCGTGCGCGGCCAGCAGCGCGTCCCGCATCGCCGCGACGGTCGCCGACGCGTCCAGGGCGGCGGCGACCTCCCGGTCGGTGAAGATCAGCGTCATGCTTGCCATCCTGCAACCTGAAGTCAGGTTCAGCTCAACCGGTGGTGCGCGAGATCACCACCCGCCCGCCCCGGGCGGTGTTAGCGTCGGCGATGGCGGCCCCGGCCGTCCCGGACGAGTGGTGGGCGTACCCGGTCAGGCCAAGACGCCCCGCGACAGGTAGACCGACTCGTCCCGGCCCCGAGGGTCCGGGCCCGCTTCGCGAGGTGATGACCCGTGGCCTGGATCGTGCTGGTGTTCTCCGGCCTGCTGGAGACCGCGTGGGCGGTGTCGCTCGAGCGCAGCGCCGGCTTCAGCCGCCCCCTCCCCTCCGTCGTCTTCCTGATCACCCTGGTGCTCAGCATGCTCGGCCTGGCGTACGCGCTGCGCGAGATCCCGGTCGGCACCGGCTACGCGATCTGGGTCGGCATCGGCGCGGTCGGCACCGCCGTGTACGGGATGGCGGCGCTCGGCGAGTCGGCCAGCCTCGCCCGGATCGCCTGCCTGCTGCTGGTGGTCGCCGGCGTGGTCGGGCTCAAGCTCTTCCACTGACCGACGGGCGCGCCGGGACGAGCGGTATCGGCCCTGATGAGTAGTCCGAGGCCGGAGTGGGTAGACAGCGGCCGGACACCCAAGAGGCTCTCACCACGGAGGACGTCATGGCCGACATGCACGCGACCGCCCGCCCGCGCAGCAACGCCGCCCGGATCTGCACGATCCTGGCCTTCGTCTTCGCCGTCGTCGCCATCTTCGTGGCGCCGGTGATCTTCGGTATCGCCGGCCTGGTGCTCGGCATCGTCGGCGCGGTGCTCGGCGACAAGCCGCTCGGCTGGTACGCCGCCGCCGCCAGCGTCGTGGGCGCCATCATCGGTGTCGCCCTCGTCGCCGCGATCATCAACAACTGACCCCACGGACTCCCGCGAGGCCCGCCGGCGTACCGGCGGGCCTCGTCGTGTCCCGGGTGCCGTCGCCATGACGCCGACGTGGCGGTGTCCCGGGTCGATGGACACCGCCACATCGGCGGAACGGAGTCGATCAGCTGGCGGGCGGGGCCGGCCGCCGGGCCGGGACCGTCAGTCCTCGGCGCCGCGCAGGCCGACCAGGACCTCGTCCAGCTCGTCCGGCTTGACCAGCACGTCGCGGGCCTTGGAACCCTCGGACGGGCCGACCACGCCCCGGGTCTCCATCAGGTCCATCAGCCGGCCCGCCTTGGCGAAGCCGACCCGCAGCTTGCGCTGGAGCATCGAGGTCGAGCCGAACTGCGAGGTGACCACCAGCTCGACCGCCTGCACCAGCAGGTCCAGGTCGTCGCCGATGTCCTCGTCGATCTTCTTCTTGCTGTCCTGCGCGGGGGCCAGCACGTCCGGGCGGAACTCCGGCTCGCGCTGGTCCTTGCAGAACTTCACCACGTCGGCGATCTCGCGCTCGGTCACCCAGGCGCCCTGGATCCGCACCGGCTTGGAGGCGCCCATCGGCAGGAAGAGCCCGTCGCCGCGGCCGAGCAGCTTTTCCGCGCCCGGCTGGTCGAGGATGACCCGCGAGTCGGCCAGCGAGGAGGTGGCGAACGCCAGCCGGGACGGCACGTTCGCCTTGATCAGGCCGGTGACCACGTCGACCGAGGGGCGCTGGGTGGCCAGCACCAGGTGGATGCCGGCCGCGCGGGCCAGCTGGGTGATCCGGACGACCGAGTCCTCCACGTCACGCGGGGCGACCATCATCAGGTCGGCCAGCTCGTCGACGATCACCAGCAGGTACGGGTACGGGCGCATCTCCCGCTCGCTGCCCGGCGGGGCCTTGATCTCGCCGTTGCGCACCTTGCGGTTGAAGTCGTCGATGTGCCGGACCCCGTTGGCGGCGAGGTCGTCGTAGCGCATGTCCATCTCGCGGACGACCCACTCCAACGAGTCGGCCGCCTTCTTCGCGTTGGTCACGATCGGCGTGACCAGGTGCGGGATGCCCTCGTACCCGGTCATCTCGACCCGCTTCGGGTCGATCAGCAGCAGCCGCACCTCGTCCGGGGTGGCCCGGGTGAGGATCGACACCAGCAGCGAGTTCAGGCAGGACGACTTGCCCGCGCCGGTCGCGCCGGCGATCAGGATGTGCGGCATCTTGGCCAGGTTGGCCACCACGTAGCCGCCCTCGATGTCCTTGCCGAGCGCCACCACCATCGGGTGGTGGTCGCTGGTGGCGGCCCGCGAGCGCAGCACGTCGCCGAGGGCGACGTTCTCCGGGTCGGTGTTCGGGATCTCCACGCCGACCGCGCTCTTGCCCGGGATCGGGCTGAGGATCCGCACGTCCGGCGACTTCACCGCGTACGCGATGTTGCGGGAGAGCTGGGTGATCCGCTCGACCTTGACCCCGTGCCCGAGTTCCACCTCGTAGCGGGTGACCGTCGGGCCCCGGGTGAAGCCGGTGACCGCGGCGTCCACGTCGAACTGCTCGAAGACGCCGGTCAGCGCCGCGATCACCTCGTCGTTGGCCTTGCTGCGGGTCTTCGGCGCGGCGCCGCCGCTGAGCATGTTCGCCGGCGGCAGCGTGTAGTCGCCGGCCAGCCCGGTGAGCGCGAGCTGCTCGGCGCGGGTGGGCGCGGGCGAGTGCTCCGGCGGCTCGACCGGCTTGCGGCTGGCGGGCACCTTCGCCGGCGGCTTGCGGGGCAGCACCAGGGTGTCCTGGAGGTTGACCGCGTCGGAGTCGTCCAGGTCGTCCGGGTCCAGCGGCGGCGGCGCGGTCCGCTTCGCCGGCCGGCGGCGGGCCGGCTTCGCGGCCGGGTCCTCCTCCGCCTCCGGGTCGGCCGGCGGCGCGACCAGCGTGCCGGCGAGCAGGCCGAGCCGCTCGGGGATCTTGTTGATCGGGGTCGCGGTGACCACCAGCAGACCGAAGACGAGCAGCAGGATGAGCAGCGGCACCGCCACCCAGGCGGTGACCCCCGCCTCCAGCAGGTCGCCGACCCCGGCGCCGATCAGCCCGCCGGCGTAGTCGCGCTGCACCGGGTCGACCGGATCCTGTCCGATGTGCAGCATCGCCGCCGTGGCCACCAGCATCGAACCCCAGCCCACCAGGCCACGGCCCCGGTGTTCCGGGTCGGCGGGCGTGCGCATCAGCCGCCAGGCGCCGATCATCAGCAGCACCGGCACCACGATCGCGATCGCGCCGAGGAAGAGCCGGACGGTGTCGGCCAGCCGGGCGCCGAGCGGGCCCGCGCCGGAGAACCAGATCCCCACCCCGCTCAGGATGGCCAAGCCGAACAGCAGCAGCCCGGCGCCGTCGCGGCGGTGCTCCGGGTCGAGGTCACGGGCGGAGGCGGCCTGCCGGCCGGCGGCGCGGACCGCCCAGCCCACGCCGTGCGCCAGGCCCATCCACAGTGCACCGACCGCGCGTCCGAGGTAGACCGCCGGGCCGGGCCGGGCCGCCGTTCGCCGCCGGGCGGTCGCCCGGGTGGCCTTCTTCGCCGGCTGGCGGGCACGGCTGTTGGTACCGCGCGGCGACGCGCCGCGTCGCCGGCTCGCCTGAGAGGTACGGCCCGCCATACAGTCACCGTAACGGCGTGACCCGGGAGATCGCCGCTTTTCCGGGTCGTGTCCGCGCGTCGCAGCACGGACCACGCCCCCAGACGTGTTATTTGCCTCAGGAAGGGATGCCCGATGGCGTCGCCTGCTTTCGAGGACGGTCCGGACGACCCCCTGGCCGGGCACCCGCAGGCCCTGCGGCCGCTGACCGGCGAACTGATCGCCGCGGTGCTCGTCAACCGCGGGTACGCGTTCTCCGCCGACGCCGACGGCGACCTGGTCGGCCGCTGGGACGACAACCTCATCTGGTTCCTGCGCCCCGGCGAGGCCGGCGAGCTGCTCCAGGTCCGCACCATGGCCGCCCCGGCCTTCGGCATCGAGTACGTCCCGACGCTCTACGCCTTCTGCAACTCCTGGAACCACGACCGGCTCTGGCCCAAGGCGTTCGTGCACGTCGACGACGAGGGGGTGGCCCGGGTCTGCGGCGAGGTGATCACCGACCTGGAACGGGGGGTGACCCCGCACCAGCTCGACCAGCTCCTCGACTGCGGCATCTCCACCGGCTGCCAACTGGCCGCCGCCGTCGCCCAGCTTCCCGGCGGGACGACCCGGTGACCGGCCGGGGCGAGCCCGTCGGGCGGGGGCTGACCGGCCGCGTCCCGGAGCTGGTCGCGGCGCTGGCCGACGCCCGGGACATGCCCGACGGCGAGGCCCGCTTCGCCGAGCTGGACCGGATCGCCGCCCGGGCCGACGCGCTGGGCGACGCGCATTCCGGGCTGGACGCCCGGTTCGCGCTGGTCGAGGCGTACCTGCTGCACGGGGAGCGGTGGCGGCTGGCCGAGCCGGTGCGGCGCTGCCTGGCCGCCGTCGACCGGTCTCCCGGCCTGCTGACCGAACGCCCCGGCGACGCCGAGCTGCTGCGCCGGCACCAGCGGTACGCGGTCGAGGCGGCGATCGGCACCCCGCGGGTCGGCCTGGACCAGGCCCGCGCTCTCCTCGACGACCTGGCACGGCGGGCCGGCGAGCAGACCGGGCTCGTCGCCCAGCTGCGCTGCCGGCTCGCTGACCACCTCGGCGACGAGCCCACCGCCCGCCGCCGGTACGACGACTGGGCCGCCGCCGAGCCCGACCCGACCGCCGGCTGCCCCGGCTGCCTGCCGGCCCGCCGCGCGGAGCTGCTCGCCGGGTGGGGCGACGACGCGGCGGCGCTGGCCACGTTGCGTCCCGTCCTCGACGGCGCGGTGGACTGCACCGACTCGCCCGAGCGGGCGCTGGCCGTGGCGCTGCTGCCCTGGCTGCGCACCGGCGAGGCGGAGCGGGCCGGGCAGGCGCACCTGCGGGCGTACCGGCGGCACCGGCGGGAGCGGGGGGCCTTCCCGTACCTCGCCGCGCACCTGCGCTTCTGCGCGCTGGCCGGGCACCCCGGCCGGGGGCTGGACATCCTCGCCGAGCAGCTGCCCCGGCTGGACCACCCGTACGACGACCTGTCCGCGATGGAGTTCGCCGCCGCCGGGGCGCTGGTCTGCGCCCTCGCCGCCGAGGCGGGGCTGGCCGGGCGGCGGGTGCACCGCCCGGCGCACGGCGGCCGGCCGACGGCCGAGGTGGACGTGGAGACCCTCGGCACCGACCTGCTGACCCTGGCCACCGGGCTGGCCGGCAGCTTCGACGCGCGCAACGGCACCGGGCACCAGTCCGGCCGGATCGCCTCCTGGCTGGCGGAGCGGCCGCTGGCCACGCCGGTGCCGCTGCCCGACGAGGAGACCGGCGACGACCCGGCGACGGACCCGCCGTTCGCCCCGGCGGCCGACGAGCTGGCCCCGCTGAGCCTGTCGATGATCATCGCGGTGCTGGACCGCCGAGGCGACGTCTACGCCGTGGACGCCGGCGGGGTGGTGGTCGGGCGCTGGCACGAGGCGGTGATCCAGTTCCGGCAGGTCGGGCGGCGCGGCGAGATCCTGCACGCCCGGGTGGTGGCGGCGCGGCGACTTCCGGCGGCCCGGCTGACCGAGGCGTACGAGTTCTGCAACGCCTGGAACCACGACCGGCTGCTGCCGAAGGCGTACGTGCACGACCTGGGCGAGGGCGAGCTGGTGCTGGCCGGGGACGTGACCACCGACCTGGAGCACGGGGTGGCCCCGGCGCAGCTCGGCGTCCTGGTCGACGCGGCGGTCGCCACCGGCGTCGCGTACGCCGACGCGGTCGCCGCGCTGCCCTGACGCGGGTGAGGTCCGAAACCCGCCGGACGCCGACGCCCCGTGCTGGTGGACTTGCCGCATGACGACAGCACAGCAGCGGGCCGCCCACCTGCGCGCCCTGCACCGGCCCGGTACACCGCTCGTCCTGCCCAACGCGTGGGACGTGGCCAGCGCCCGCCTGGTCGAGGAGTGCGGGGCCGCGGCGGTGGCCACCACCAGCGCCGGCATCGCCTGGGCCCTGGGCGTCGCCGACGGCGGGGCGCTGGACCGCAGCCGGGCGCTCACGCCCCTGGCCCGGATCGCCGCGGCCGTGACCGTGCCGGTCACCGCCGACATCGAGGACGGGTACGCCGCCGACCCGGCCGGCGTCGCCCGGACCGTCACCGAGGTGCTGGCCGCCGGCGCGGTGGGAATCAACATCGAGGACGCCGACCCGGACGACCCGACCCGGCTGCGCCCCACCACGGAGCAGTGCGCCCGGATCGCCGCCGCCCGCCAGGCCGCCGAGGCCGCCGGGGTGGCGCTCTTCATCAACGCCCGGATCGACACCTACCTGCGGGCGGTCGGCGACCCGGCGCAGCGACTCGCCGAGACCCTGCGCCGGGCCGAGGCGTTCCTGGCGGCCGGGGCGGACGGCGTCTTCGTGCCGGGGGTGGTCGACGTGGCGGGCATCGCCGCGCTGGTGTCCGGGGTGGACGGACCGGTGAACGTGCTCGCCGGCCCGGGCGCACCCACCGTGACCACCCTGGCCGAACTGGGCGTGGCCCGGGTCAGCCTCGGCTCGTCGCTGGCCGAGGCCGCGTACGGCCTGGTCCGGCGGGCCGCCACCGAGGCGCTGACCGGCGGCACCTACACCGCCCTCACCCCCACCACCTCCTACGGCGAACTGAACGCCCTGCTCCGCTGAGCCCCAAGCGCCCGACCCCCACCCCGCCCCCACCCCGACCACAAGCCCCGCCCCGGCCGGGGGGCGGGGACGTGGAGCGGCCCCCGACCACCGGGCGGTGGGGTCGGGGGCCGCGGTCGGGGGTGGGTCAGCTCGCCGAGAAGGCGAGGGTGTAGCTGCCGGAGCCGCTCAGTGCGGTGACCCGGTAGCGGTAGGCGCCGGCCGAGCCCTCGGCCTCCAGCTTCGCCACGCCGTCGGCGGTGGCGGCCCGGGCCACGGTCCGGAAGCCGGTGCCGGTCCAGCGTTGGAGTTCCAGCACCAGCTGGGCGCCGTCGGGGGCGTCGAGGCAGGCGCTCTGCGCGCCGCCGTCGGCGACGAACCAGCGGCCGTCGGGCTGCGCCTGGGAACGGCCGGCGGCGATGGCGCCGGAGCGGCTGACGTCGCCGGTGCAGACCGAGGAGTCGCCGGCCGGCGGGGCGGTGGGGGCGGCGGCCGCCGGCGGGGCGGTGGCGTCGCCGCCGGCGGGCGGCTCGGCGGGGGCCGACCGGCTCTCCGCGGTGACCAGGGTCAGGTTGTTGCGCTGGAGGATCTCGTTGACCGGCTGGAAGAACGTGATGCCGCCGGTGGTGCAGTCGCCGGACCCGCCGGAGGTGACGCCCTGCGCCTGGTCGCCGGAGAGCCACGCCCCGCCCGAGTCGCCGGGCTCGGCGCAGACGTTGGTCCGGGTGAGCCCGGTGACCGTGCCCTCCGGGTAGTTCACGGTGGCGTTCTTGGCCTGGACCACCCCGCAGCGGGCGCCGGTGGTGGAGCCGGAGCGGCAGATCGAGGCGCCGACCGGGGCCTCGGTGGAGCCGTTGACCGGCACCGTGCCGCCGTTGAAGTCGTTCACCACGCCCTGCGGCGTCCACTGGTTGTTGACCTCGACGAACGCCCAGTCGTCGCCGGGGAACGAGGACGCGGCGAAGGTGCCCTGGGCGACCCGGTTCGCGCCGGTGGTGCGGTCCCCCGGCTGGCCGCAGTGCCCGGCGGTGACGAAGCCGCCGACCACGGAGAAGCCGACCGAGCAGCGGCCGGCGTTGTTGATGAAGTACGCGTCGCCGCCCCGCACGTCGAACAGCGGCCGCGGGGACTCGGTGGAGGCGGTCACCCGTACCGCCCCGGCCGGCGCCCCGGTCGCCGCCGCGAACCGGCGTCCGGCCTCCTCCGCGCCCGGCCGGGCGAGCACCACCACCGAGTTGGTGGCGACGTCGACGTACCAGCCGGCGATGTCCGGGGTGGCCCGGCCACCGGCCGTGTCGAGCCGGCCCTTGACCGCGTCCAGCTCCCGCACGCCCCGGTCGACCTCCTTCGGCACCGCACCGGCGGCGCGGACCCGGTCCGCCTGCCTCGGGTCGGCGACCGCCACGGTCAGCGTGGCGCCGTCGGCGCTGAGCCAGCTGCCGCCGTACGCCGCGCCCAGCTCGGCGCGCAGCCGGCCGAGGGTGCCGGTGGCCCGCCGCTCGGCCGCCAACCGCCGTACCGCCTGCTCCCGGCTGAGCGAGAGGTCGCGGCTCATCGCGTCCAGCACCTCGGGGGCCACCCCGCCGGTGGCGTTCGCCCCGGCCGGTCCACCGGCTCGCGGGGCGGCGTTCTCACCGGCGAACGACGGCAGGGTCACCGCCGCCGTCAATCCCGCCGCCGCCACCACGACACCGATGGCTGTCATCCGTCTGCGGTCCATCCGCCAAGCTCCTCCCGGCCGGCGCGGGGTACGCCTGCCGGAACGGAGTACGGAGACGACGGCCGATCGGTTGACCCGGAACCGGACCTTTCAGCGCAGCGTGTCCGGGCGGTCACTCGCCGCGGCGTACCCGGACACGACGACGCCGGCCCACCGCGGACGGTGGACCGGCGTGCGGAGCTGGTGGGTCAGACCTCGACGACCGTCGGGACGATCATCGGGCGGCGCCGGTACTTGTCGTTGACCCAGCGCCCGACGGTGCGCCGGACGATCTGCTGGAGCTGGTGCGGGTCGGTGATGCCGTCCGCCGCGGCCCGGTTGAGCGCCTCGGTGACCAGCGGGACGACCGGGTTGAACGCCTCCGGGTCCTCGGAGAAGCCCTTCGCCGAGAGGGTGGGGCCGCCGACCACCTTGCCGGTGACCGAGTCGACCACCACGGTGGTGGCGATGAAGCCGCCGTCGCCGAGGATCCGCCGCTCGGTGAGCAGCGACTCGCTGACGTCGCCGACGGCGAGCCCGTCGACGTAGACGTAGCGGCTCTTCACGTGCCCGACCAGGCTGGCCCGGCCCTCGACCAGGTCGACCACGTCGCCGTCCTCGCAGAGCACCACCCGGTCGGGGGCGACGCCGGACTCGACGCCGAGGCGGGCGTGCGCCCGCAGGTGCCGCCACTCGCCGTGCACCGGCATCAGGTTGCTCGGGCGCACCATGTTGAGCAGGTAGAGCAGCTCGCCGGCGGGGGCGTGGCCGGAGACGTGCACCTTGGCCACGTCCTTGTGCACGACCACCGCGCCGGCGCGGGCCAGCCGGTTGATCACCCGGTAGACGGAGGTCTCGTTGCCCGGCACCAGCGAGCTGGCCAGCACCACCGTGTCGCCGGGGGCGATGGTGATGTGCCGGTGGTCGCCGCTGGCCATCCGGCCGAGGGCGCTCATCGGCTCGCCCTGGGAGCCGGTGGACATCAGCAGGATCTGCTCGGGCGGCAGCGTGGTGGCCTCCTCCAGCCCGACCACCAGGCCGGGCGGGATGTTGAGCAGGCCGAGGTCGCGGGCGATGCCCATGTTGCGCACCATCGACCGGCCGATCAGCGCCACCTTGCGGCCGTGCTCGATCGCCGAGTCGAAGACCTGCTGCACCCGGTGCACGTGCGAGGCGAACGAGGCGACGATGATCCGTCCCCGCGCCTTGGCGAAGATCGAGTCGAGCACCGGCCCGATCTCGCGCTCGGGGGTGACGAAGCCGGGGATCTCCGCGTTGGTGGAGTCCGACAGCAGCAGGTCGACGCCCTCCGCACCGAGCCGGGCGAAGCCGGCCAGGTCGGTGATCCGGCCGTCCAGCGGGAGCTGGTCCATCTTGAAGTCGCCGGTGTGCAGCACCAGCCCGGCCGGGGTGCGGATGGCCACGGCGAGGGCGTCCGGGATCGAGTGGTTGACCGCGAAGAACTCGCACTCGAACGGGCCCAGCCGCTCCCGGCCGCCCTCCCGCACGGTCAGCGTGTACGGCTGGATCCGCCGCTCGGCCAGCTTCGCCTCGACCAGGGCCAGGGTGAACTGGGAACCGACCAGCGGGATGTCCGGCTTGTGGGCGAGCAGGTACGGCACCGCGCCGATGTGGTCCTCGTGACCGTGGGTGAGCACGATCGCCTGGACGTCGTCCAGCCGGTCCAGGATCGGACCGAAGTCCGGCAGGATCAGGTCGACGCCCGGCTGCTCGACGTCGGGGAAGAGCACCCCGCAGTCGACGATGAGCAGCTTGCCGTCGTACTCGAAGACGGTCATGTTCCGACCGATGGCGCCGAGCCCGCCGAGCGGGATGATCCGCAGGCCACCCTCCGGCAGCGGCGGGGGCAGCTCACCCTCGATGTGCGCCTCGGTCACGCGTCCACCTCATTCTGCGACGCCGTTACCCGGCGTCCGTCGTGTCGTTCGATCATTCGGGCAGTTCCAGGCCCGCCGCGGCGCAGTCGGCGCGCAGCTGGGCGAGTTCGTCGGCGGTGGCGTCCACCAGCGGCGGCCGCACCGGACCGGCCGGCAGGCCCTTGGCCGCCAGGCCCGCCTTCACCAGGATCACGCCCTGGGTACGGAAGATTCCGGTGAACAGCGGCAGCAGCCGCCGGTGCAGGCCGAGCGCGGTCGCCGTGTCCCCCGCGTCGAACGCCTCGATCATCTGCTTGGCGGGCGCGCCGATGAAGTGCGTGGACGTGCCCACCAGGCCGACCCCGCCGACGGCCAGCGTCGGCAGGGTGAGCGCGTCCTCCCCGCTGTAGAAGGCGAGGTCGCTGCGGCTGAGCACCCAGCTGGTGGCGGTCAGGTCGCCCTTGGCGTCCTTGACCGCGACGATCCGGCCGTGCTCGGCGAGGCGCACCAGCGTGTCGGTGGCGATGGCCACCCCGGCCCGGTGCGGGATGTCGTAGAGCATGATCGGCAGCCCGGTGGCGTCGGCGACCGCGGTGAAGTGGCGCAGCAGCCCGCTCTGCGGCGGCTTGTTGTAGTACGGGGTCACCACCAGCAGGCCGTGCGCGCCCGCCTTCTCGGCCGACGCGGCCAGCTCGATGGTGTGCCGGGTGTCGTTGGTGCCCACCCCGGCGACGATTTTGGCCCGGTCGCCGACCGCCTCCACCACCGCCCGGATCAGGGTCTCCTTCTCCGCGTCCGTGGTGGTCGGCGACTCACCCGTGGTGCCGTTGAGCACCAGCGCGTCGTTGCCCTGCTCGTCGACGAGGTGGGCGGCGAGCCGTACGGCGCCGTCCAGGTCCAGCGAGCCGTCGTCGGTGAACGGGGTCACCATGGCCGTGAGCAGTCGCCCGAACGGGCGGGACGCGCCCCGATCGGGGGCGGCAAGGTGGTCGTGCGTCATGTTCACAACCTAGCGGACGACCACCGGAGACCCGGTGGGGAAGGGCTCAGGACAGCTCGGCGTGCGGGCTGGTCGCCACCTCGGTGCCGTCGGGCAGGGTGGAGATGACGAAGTCGGCGAAGACGTTCGGGGCGACCTGCTGGAGCTGGCGCAGGCACTCCACCGCCAGCTCGCGGATCTCCACGTCGGCGTGCTCGGTGGCGCGCATGGCGATGAAGTGCCGCCAGGCCCGGTAGTTGCCGGTCACCACGATCCGGGTCTCGGTGGCGTTGGGCAGCACCGCGCGGGCCGCCTGCCGGGCCTGCTTGCGCCGCAGCGTCGGGTTCGGCTCGTCGACGAAGCGCTGCTCCAGCCCCTCCAGCAGCTCGGTGTACGCCCGGACGCTCGCCTCGGCCGCCTCGACGAACTTCTTGTGCAGCTCCGGGTCCTCGGCGATCACCCGGGGCTCGACCATCGCCGCGTCCCGCTCCGGGACGTAGCGCTGCGACAGCTGGGAGTACGAGAAGTGCCGGTGCCGGATCAGCTCGTGGGTGAAGGAGCGGGAGACCCCGGTGAAGTAGAAGCTCACCGAACCGTGCTCCAGCACGCTCAGGTGGCCCACCTCAAGGATGTGCGCCAGGTAGCCGGCGTTGGTCGCGGTCGCCGGGTTCGGCTTCTTCCAGCTCTGGTAACAGGCCCGGCCGGCGAACTCCGCCAGGGCCTGACCGCCGTCGGCGTCGGTCGACCACGGCACCTCGTCCGGGGCCTGGAACTGGGTCCATGCGATCAGCTTGACCTGGGGCTGCACCATCTCCGGCATTCCTGGGACTGTAGTTGCCCCGCCCCGGTGCGCGAAAGTTGACCTCCCGGCTGCGACAGCCGCCGTGAGCTGCGAGTCTTGGACAGTTTCCGTTCCGGGAGAACGACAAGTGTCCAAGATCTCGCAGACCGGACCGCGCGGCGGCGGGGCCGTCGGGTGCGGGGGGGTCAGACGTAGAGCGCGGTGAACGGGGCCCAGGGCAGGTTTCTCGCCACCGAGAAGGCCAGCCAGACGGCGAGGAACCCGGCGATCACCGGCGAGCTGATCCGCAGCTCGGGCAGGCGCCAGCCGAAGGCCTGCTTCCCGGCCCACGCCACGAAGAGGTACGCCAGGAAGGGCAGCGCGAACACGAAGAGGAAGTGGTGCCGGGCGGCGGCGGGCAGGTCGCCGTGCAGCACGTACCAGAGGGCGCGGGTGCCGCCGCAGCCCGGGCAGTCCAGGCCGGTGGTCAGCTTGAGCAGGCAGCTCGGGGCGGCGTCCGGGTCGCTGCGGGTGGGGTCGCTGACCAGCGCGTACGCCAGCCCGATGCCGACGCAGCCGAGCGCGGCCAGCGGCGCCGCCCAGCGGGGCGAGCGCGCGTGCACCCGGAGCACGAACCGGGTGAGCCGGTCCGGCTCGACCTGCTGGTAGGCGCCGGGCGGCCAGGCGGCGGAAGCGCCGTCGTGCGCCCAGGCGCCCTCGGCGTGCCCGGCATGCCCGTGCGGGTCGCCCGCGCCGTGCGCGACACCCTCAGCCGGAAGGGCGTCGGCGTGCGGGGCGGCCACCGCGCCGGGCGGTGCGGCCTGCGGTGCGCTGGTGTCGGGCACCTGCTGACCCGGCTGACCCGCCGAACCGTCCACGCTCGTCACGCGCTCACGGTACACCGGCCACGCCCTTCAACGCGGCGGCCAGCGGATCGGCGAGATCCCCGGCGACCGGCGGGGCCACCGCGTCCAGACCGAGCCAGCCGGCGAGCCGGTACAGCTCGGCCGCCAGCGCGACGGCGGTCTCCCCCGGGTCGGCGCCCGGCTCGATCCAGGCGGCCGGCACCAGCAGCACGCCCGCCCGCCGGTCGGCCTTGAGGTCGACCCGCGCGGTGAACCGCTCCCCCTGCAGGAACGGCAGCACGTAGTAGCCGTACACCCGCTGCGGTGCGGGCACGTAGATCTCGATCCGGTAGCTGAAGTCGAAGAGCCGCTCGGTGCGGGCCCGCTCCCAGACCAGCGGGTCGAAGGGGCTGACCAGGGTGTTGCCGCGCACCCACCGGGGCAGCCGGGCGGTCGCGTGCAGCCAGGCCGGCTGCCGCCAGCCCTGCACCGTCACCGGCCGCAGCTCGCCGGCCTCGACCAGCTCGGCGATCGCCTGCCGGGCACCGGCCAGCGGGAGCCGGTAGTAGTCGCGCAGCTCCGGCTCGGCGGCCACCCCGAGCGACCGCGCGGCCGCCGACACCAGCGTGCGGTACGCCTCGGCGTCGGTGGGAGTGGGCGCGGCCAGGGCGGCCGCCGGCAGCACCCGCTCGGGCAGGTCGTAGCGGCGGGCGAAGGAGGTCGTCCGGTCGGCGGCGCTCACCTCGCCGGCCCAGAAGAGGAACTCCAGGGCCCGCTTCACCGCCGACCAGTTCCACCCCCAGTTGCCGGTCTCCCGGGGCGCGTCGTGCTCGATCTCGGCGGCGGTCAGTGGCCCCCGGGCGGCCACCTCGTCGCGGACCCAAGCGACCAGTTCGGGCTGCTCCTGGGCGATGCGCCGCATGCCGCCCCAGGCGTCGGAGTGGGCCTTGGCCATCCGCCAGCGCAGCGCCGCGTGCAGCCCCACCGGCACCAGCGACGCCTCGTGGCCCCAGTATTCGAAGAGCTCGCGGGGGCGGCGGTAGGCGGCGGTGTCGAGCAGCGTCGTCGGGTAGGGCCCAAGCCGGCTGTAGAGCGGCAGGTAGTGCGCCCGTTGCAGCACGTTGACCGAGTCCATCTGGATCAACCCGACCCGGTCCAGCACCCGGCGCAGGTGTCGCCGGGTGGGCACGCCGGTGGGCGCCGGGTCGGCGAAGCCCTGGGCGGCCAGCGCCACCCGCCGGGCCTGGGCGAGAGAGAGTGATTCCGGTGCGGCCATCGTCGGGCACCCTAAACCAGCGGTACGACGCCGGAGCGGACGCTGGACCGGACGCCCGGCGAGGAATAGAACGGACACATGCTCACCATCCGCCGCGAAGAGCCCGAGGACGCCGAGGCGATCGCCCGGGTGCACATCCACGGCTGGCAGGCCGGCTACGCCGGGATCATGCCCGACGAGGTGCTGCGCCGGCTCAACCCGGCGGCCTGGGCGCAACGGCGTCGGGACCTCGGCACCGCCGACCCGGAGCACCCGTTCACCACGCTGCTCGCCGAGGTCGATGGGGTGCCCGCCGGGTTCGTCACCTTCGGGCCGTACCGCAACAACCAGGACCGGGGCGACCTGGACCCGGCGTACGGCGAGGTGCTGGCGACGTACGTGGAGCCGGCGCACTGGGGTGACGGCACCGCGCGGGCGCTGCTGGCCGCGGCCCGCGACGGCCTGGCGGGCCGGGGCTGGCGGGAGTACCGGCTCTGGGTGCTGGCCGAGAACACCCGGGCCCGCCGCTTCTACGAGCGGGCCGGGTTGTCAGCGGACGGCGAGCGGTCCACCTACCCGGTGCCGCTCGCCGGTGGGCGTCCCCCGGTCCGGCTCGACGAGCTGCGGTACGTCGGCCGGCTCGACGGCTGACCCGGTGGGTTCCGGACGCCCGGCGGCCGGACCGGTGGCGGCCGGGACGGCCCAGCGCCGGATCGGCAGCAGCATCAGCAGGGCCAGGCTGATCCAGACGTAGGTGTTGCTGCCCAGGAAGCCGTCCAGGCCGGTGAAGTCCTTCTCCCAGGCCCAGACGATCCGGCTGATCAGCAGCCCGTACGCGATGACCGCGAAGGCCAGCAGGGCCCGCCGCCGCGGACCGTGCGCGGGCGCGGCCATCGCGTTGTCGACCAGCAGGATCAGCGCCGGGATCAGCCAGACCAGGTGGTGCACCCAGGTGACCGGGCTGACCAGGCACATCAGCGCGCCGGTCAGCGCCAGCCCGGTGGCCTCGTCGCCGGCGGCCACCGCCGCCCGGGACCGCCAGGCCCAGATCCCGAGGGCAGTCAGGACCAGCAGCAGCCAGGCCAGCGTGCTCGGGTGGTCGGGGTCCAGCCGGGCCACCACCCCGCGCAACGACTGGTTGGAGACGAACGCCAGCTCCCCCACCCGGCTGGTGTTCCACAGCGACGAGGTCCAGAACTCCCGGGAGGCGTCCGGGAAGAGCCCGGCGGCGAGCAGGGTCGCCACCGCCGCGGCCGCCATCGAGGTGAACGCGGCCCGCCAGCGCTGCGTGATCAGCAGGTAGACGATGAAGACGCCCGGGGTCAGCTTGATCGCGGTGGCCAGCCCGATGCCCACGCCGGCCCACCGGCTGCCGGCCGGCAGCAGCCGCAGCAGGTCCAGTCCGACCAGGAAGAGCAGCAGCATGTTGACCTGGCCGAAGTTGATCGTCTCGCGCATCGGCTCGTACGCGGCGGCCAGGCAGAGCGCGACGGCCAGGGTGAACCAGCGGGACCAGCCGGCCCGGCGGGAGACCGGGTCGAGCAGCCACCAGATGAGCACCGCGCTGACCACCACGCTGGCGGCCACGCTGACGGTGATCGCCGCCGGCCACGGCAGGTACGCCATCGGCAGCATCACCAGGGCGGCGAACGGCGGGTAGGTGAAGCCGTACTGGGTGCCGGGCTTGAGGTAGTCGTAGATCTCGCCGTGGTCGTGCACCCAGAAGGTCAGCGCGCCGTAGTAGACCTTGAGGTCGAAGAAGCCGTGCCGGACGGCCGCCACGGAGAGGAAGGCCGTCACCGCGACGGCGAGCGCGACCACCCCGGCGACCTGCGCGGCCGTCCGCCTGGCACCCTGCGCCACCATCGTCACTCCCGCCCTGCGTAGGCTTCCGTCCCATGGCCATGGGGTACGTCCGCCCGGCGCGTCCCGAGGACGCCGGCGAGATCGCACGCATCCAGCTCGCGACCTGGCGGGTCGCCTATCGCCGGATCCTGCCCCGGCACGTGCTCGACAACCTGGACGAGGCATGGCTCGCCCGGCGGTGGAGCGCGGCGGTGCAGGAGCCGCCCTCCGGCGCGCACCGCGTGCTGGTCGCCGTCGAACAGGCCGAGCAATCCTATCTGGTGGGGTTCGCCGCCTCCGGTCCGGCGGACGCCGAGGCGCTCGCCCCCGGTGAGCCGGCCGAGGCGCTGGCCGAGGGCGTGGCGGCGGTGACGGACCTGCTGGTCGAGCCCCGCTGGGGCCGGCGCGGGCACGGCAGCCGGCTGCTCGCGGCCACCGTGGACCTGTGGCGCACCGACGGCTTCGACCGGGCGGTGGCCTGGGCGTTCGACGGCGACGAGGCGACCCGGAAGTTCCTCACCTCCACCGGCTGGGAGCCGGACGGCGCGGCGCGGGCGCTGGACGTCGACGACATGCTGGTCCCCCAGCTCCGGCTGCACGTCGCGGTCCCGGCCGAGCCGGTCGCCACCGACTGAGCGGCGGGCGGCGCGCCGTCGGCCACCGGTGTCGGAGGCCTCGCCTACGGTGGCCGCATGACCGCAGCGACGGCGAGACCCGACGCGGGCCCGGACCGGGCCGCCCCCGGCGCGCGCTCGGCGGCCGACCCCGCCGGTCTGGAGGGGTTCCGCGTCGAGCTGACCGGCTACGCCTACCGGATGCTCGGTTCGGTCTTCGACGCCGAGGACGCGGTGCAGGAGACGATGCTGCGGGCCTGGCGCGGCCTCGACCGCTTCGACGGGCGGTCCAGCCTGCGCACCTGGCTCTACCGGATCGCCACCAACGTCTGCCTTGACCTGCTGCGGGGCCAGGGCCGGCGGGCGCTGCCGATGGACCTCGGGGTGCCGTCCGCCCCGGTGGCGACGTCGCTCGGCGCGCCCGGGTCGGGCCGGGAGTGGCTGGAGCCGGCGCCGGACGCCGTCGTCCTTCCCGAGGACCCGGCCGAGCTGGCGGTGACCCGCGAGTCGGTCCGGCTGGCCTTCGTCGCCGCGTTGCAGCACCTGCCGCCGCGGCAGCGCGCGGTGCTGATCCTGCGGGACGTGCTGCGCTGGCGGGCCGGCGAGGTCGCCGAACTGCTCGACACCACCGTCGCCGCGGTGACCAGCGCCTTGCAGCGGGCCCGGGCCACGATGGCCGACCGGGAGGCGGCCGCGCCGGCCCCCGCGCTGGACCGGGAGCACCGGGAGCTGCTCGACCGCTACGTCCAGGTCTTCGAGCGGTACGACATCGACGCCCTGGTGGCGCTGCTGCGCGAGGACGCGGTGCACGCCATGCCGCCGTATCCGGTGTGGCTGCGGGGGGCGGCCGACATCGGCCGGTGGCTGACCGGGCCGGGCGCCGGTTGCCGGGGTTCCCGGCTGCTGCCGGTGGCCGCCAACGGCGGGTCGGCCCTCGCGCAGTTCCGGCCCGACCCGGCCGGCGGCCATCGCGCGTTCTCGATCCAGCTGGTGGAGTCCTCCGGCGGTCGGATCATCCGGCTCACCCACTTCCTCCAGCCGCGGCTCTTCCCGCTGTTCGGCCTGCCCGAGCGGCTGCCCTAGCGGTACGGCGCCGATGGGCCCGTGTCCGAACCGATGATTCCGGCCGGCGCCTGAGTCCATCCCAGGACAGCGTCCCGTCGGCGGAGGACCATGACCGGGACGGCAGCCACCCGGCGACGGTCGTGCCGCCGGCCACGCAGGAACGGAGACCAGCATGTTCACGGACATCAAGGCGTTCAGTTCGTTCTCGGTGGACGACATCGGACGCGCCCAGCAGTTCTACGCCGACACCCTCGGCCTGCGGGTGTCGCGCGACGACAAGATGGGCGGCTTGCTGACCCTGCACATCGCCGGGGACCGGCCGGTGCTCGTCTATCCGAAGGCGGACCACGAGCCGGCCCGGCACACCGTGCTGAACTTCCCGGTGCCGGACGTCGACCGGGCCGTGGACGAGCTGACCGCGCGGGGCGTGCGGTTCGCCCGCTACGAGGGGATGGGCCAGGACGAGAAGGGCGTGATGCGCGGCAAGGGGCCGACGATCGCCTGGTTCACCGACCCGGCCGGCAACATCCTGTCGGTGCTCGCGCAGGATTGACCCGGTGTGGCGGCTCCCGGCGTCGGCCGGGAACCGCCACCGGTGGTCAGCCCTTCTCGGCGCCCTCGTTGGCACCCCGCACGAAGTACCGCTGGAAGATCACGAAGAGGACCGCGACCGGGATGGTGGCCAGCAGCGCCGCCCCCAGCTTCAACGGATACTGGGTGCCCTTGCCGAGCGAGCCGCTGACCAGGTCGGCCAGGCCGCGCGGCAGGGTGAACAGGTCCGGGTCCTGCACCGAGACCAGGCTGTGCGGGAACTCGTTCCAGGACCCCTGGAAGGACAGGATGGTGAGCGTGATCAGCGCCGGCCGGGCCATCGGCAGCACCACCGACCAGTAGGTGCGGAAGACTCCGGCCCCGTCGATGCGGGCCGCCTCCTCCATGCTGACCGGGATCGACTCGAAGAACTGCTTCATGATGAACACACCGGCCGCGTCGGCGAGCAGCGGCACCACCAGCCCGGCGTAGCTGTTGTAGATGCCGAGCTGGTTGAGCACCAGGAACTTCGGGATGAGCAGCACCACGCCGGGCACCGCCATCACCGCGATGACCGCGGCGAACAGCCCCGACCGTCCCCGGAACCGCAGCCGGGCCAGCGCGTACCCGGCGAGCGAGTCGAAGAAGACCCGGCCCAGGGTGACCAGGACGGTCACCAGCAGCGAGTTGCCGAGCCAGAGCGGGAAGTTGGTGCCGGCGAAGATCCGCTCGAAGCCGGCGATGGTCAGCGGGTCCGGGATCGGCGAGAGCGGGTTCGCCGCCGCATCCGGCTCGGTCTTGAACGAGTTGCCGAGCTGGATGACGAACGGGTAGAGGAAGACCAGCCCGAAGAAGACCAGCGTGGCGTACCCGAGGATCCGGGTGGCCAGGGTGCGGGCGCCGCGGCGGTCGCGCTGGGCGGGCGCCGCCGCGACCGGCGGGCGGTCGGCGATTGCGGTCATGACGGCGACCCTTCCGGTACGCGCCGACGCCACCACCGGGCCCGCCGCGGCCGGTCGGTGTCCCGGTCGGCCATCACCCGGCGCTGCACCAGGGTGAGCACGATGATGATCAGGAACAGCACGAACGAGATGGCCGCGCCGGAGCCGTAGTCGAAGTCCCGGAACGCGGTCCGGTACGACAGGTAGGCCGGGGTGAGGGTGGTCTTGGCCGGCTCTCCCTGGCTCATCACGTAGACCTGGTCGAAGACCTGCCAGGAGCCGATCAGGCCGAGGGTGAGCACCAGGAACATGGTCGGCTTGATCATCGGCAGGGTGACGTGGCGGAACCGCTGCCAGCGGCTCGCGCCGTCCAGCGTGCTCGCCTCGTCCAGCGCCACCGGGACGCTCTGCAGCGCGGCCAGGAACATCAGCATGAACGTGCCGGAGGTGGTCCAGACCACCAGCGTGATGATCGACATCATCGCGACGCTCGGCCCGGACAGCCAGTCCCACCAGCTCAGCCCGAGCGGCCCGCCGCCGGCCAGCGCGGCCGGCGCGGTGTCCATCCCGACGGCCCCGAGCAGCAGGTGCAGCACGCCGCGCGAGTCGGCGAACCACTGCGGCCCGTCCACGCCGAAGACGCCGAGCAGCGCGTTGACCGCACCGGAGTTGGCGAACAGGAAGAGGAAGACCACGCTGATCGCCACCGAGCTGGTCACCGACGGGAAGTAGAAGGCGCTGCGGAAGAACGCCTTGCCCTTGAGCATCCGGTTGTTGACGACCAGCGCGAGCCCGAGGGCGAGCGCGGTCTGCGCGGGCACCACGATCGCCACGTAGTAGCCGTTGTTGCGGATGCTGGTCATGAAGTCCCGACGGGCCAGCCCGTCCTCGGTGAACAGCCGGGTGTAGTTGTCGGCGCCGACGAACGGCACCTTCGACGTGAACGGGCTGCCCTGGCCGTTCCAGTCGGTGAGGCTGACCCAGAGCGCCATCAGGATCGGCAGCAGCAGGAACAGGCCGAGGATCACGATGACCGGGGCGACGAAGAGCCAGCCGGCCAGGTTCTCGTCACCGCGGACGCCCCGGCCGCGCCGGCGCTCCGGGCCGCCGGTCGCGGTGGCCGGCGCGGCGATTGCTTCGGTTGCCATCCACCCTCCTTCGACTCGCCGTGGGGCGCCACCGGTGCGGCGGCGCCCCGGGCCCGTCAGCTGCCGCCGAGCGCGGCCTTGGCGTTCTTGTCGAAGTTGCCGAGGATGGTCTTCGGGTCGCCGTTGGCCAGCCCCTGCAGGCCGGTGTCCAGGTCACCGACGACGCTGTCCATCTTCGGGGCGTTCACCGGGCCCTGGGCGTACTCGGCGCCGTCGATGAACGGCTTGTCGGCCGGGAACGCCGCCGTGTACTGCTCGCGCACGGACTGGCGGGACGGCATCACGCCGAACGCCTTGGCGAAGGTGATCTGCTGCTCGCCGGCGGTCATCGCCTCGACGAACTTGACCGCCTGCTCCTTGTACTTGCTCTTGGCGGCGATGCCCCAGCACTGGGTGAAGGACAGGGTTCCCTTGCCCTTCGGGCCGGCGGGCAGCTCGACCACCTTGTACTTGACGTTCGGGAAGTCGTTCTGCAGCGCGCCCTTGATCCAGTTGCCCTCGATGGTCATCACGGCCTTGCCCTTGCCGAACGCCTCGCCGGACCAGCCGGCGTCGAGCTGCTTCGGGTACCGGGCCAGCCCCTCGGTGATCAGCGACTTCACGTACGTGAGGGCGGCCAGGTTCTCCGCCGTGTCCGCGGTGGGCTGCTTGCCGTCCGCGCTGAGCAGCCAGCCGCCGTTCTGCACCAGGAAGGCGCCGATCCGGTCCCGGGTGTCGCCGAGGGCCAGCGGCACCTGCCCCTTCGCCTTGATCTTGCGGGCGGTGGCGGTGAGCTGGTCCCAGTTGGTCGGGACGTCGGCGTCGGTCAGGCCGGCTTTCGTCCACAGGTCGGTGTTGATCTGGAGGGCGAGGGTGGAGAAGTCCTTCGGCGCGCAGTACAGCTTGCCGTCGTAGGTGAACGTGGTGCGCAGGCTCTCGTAGAAGTCGTCCTTGTTGCTGATCTTGTCGCCGTACGGCTCCAGGGCGCCGACGCTGGCGTAGTCGGCGAACCGGGCCGCGTCGACGTAGAAGACGTCCGGCGGGGTACCGCCGGCCAGGGCCTGGCCGAGCTGCTGGGTGAGGTCCTGGGCCGGGGTGACGGAGGCCTGGTTGCCCGACGACGAGGCCCACTTCGCGGCGGCGTCCTGCACCGCCCTGGTCTCGGCGTCGCCGGAGGAGCCGATCAGGATCTGGAGGTTGGCCGGTCCGCTGGACTGCGCGGTGCCGGACTCGTCGTCGTCGAAGCCGCTGCCGCAGGCGGCGGAGCCGAGGAGCGCGACGGCGGCGAGGCCGGCCACCGCCGCGCGGGTGAGGGTTCGAGGTGCCATCGGTTCTCCTGGGTGGGGGACGGTGTCAGGCGGTGTGCCGCAGCACCAGCGAGGGCTGGAGCAGCACGGGGGCAGGGGTCCGCGGGGGCCCGTCGAGGACCGCGGTGAGCAGGTCGACGCAGCGGGCGGCGGCGTCGCCCAGGGGTTGGCTGACGCTGGTCAGGCCGACCGCCGCGGCGACCGGGGTGTCGTCGAAGCCGATCACCGGCACGGCCGGCGCGCCGGTGTGGGCGGCCGGGCCGGTGTGGGCGGCCGTTGCGGTGCTCGGCGCGGCAGCGCGGGCGGCCTGGAGGGCGCCCAGGGCGAGCGAGTCGCTGGCGCAGACCAGGGCGGTCGGCGGTGACGCGGCGGCGAGCAGGTCGGCGGCGAGCCGCTCGCCCTCGGCGATGCCGTCCACCGCCTCCCGGTCCAGCCCGGCCGGGTCCACGCCCGCCGCCCGCAGGGCCTCCCGCCAGCCCGCGCGGCGGTCGTCGCCGACGCCGGAGCCGGCCGGCCAGCCGATGAAGCCGATCCGGCGGTGACCGGCGGCGAGCAGGTGGCCGGTGGCCTGGGCCGTTCCGGCGGCGCCGTCCACGTCCACCCAGGGGTGGGCGTCGGGGTCGTCCCAGGGCCGGCCGAAGGTCACGAACGGCACGGCCCGCTCGGCGAGCCAGGCGGTACGCGGGTCGCCGTGGTCGGTGCCGGTGAGCACGAACCCGTCCAGGTCGTACGCGCTGAGCAGGTCGTCGAAGGTGGCGATCTCGGCGGCGGCGTCGGCGGCGGTGTAGAGCATCGCGCGGTAGCCGGCCGCCTCGGCGGTCTCGGTGAGGCCGTGCAGGAAGCGGTCGAGCACCGAGCCGTTGATCCCGTCGCGGGTGGGTTCGATGCGGACGGCGATCAGCCGGGACCGGCCGGTACGCATCTGCCGGGCGGCCTGGCTGGCCCGGTAACCGAGGGCGTCGATGGCCTCCTGCACGCGCCGGCGGGTCTCCTCCCGCACGACGTGCGGCGAGTTGAGCACATTGGACACCGTCTGCCGGCTGACCTGCGCGTGCCGGGCCACCGTCGCGATGGTCACCTTTTCGGACACTTGATGCCTCTCGCCGTCTTGAACGATCCAATTCGGATACGGCAGGATTAGATCGTTCAAGTTTCTGGATTGTTTCGCACTTTGCACCGCCCCGGACGGCTTGTCAAGAGTCCGTCCCCTCAGGACCTGGAGCCGCAACCGTGACCGAACGCCAGCTGCAACCCCTGCTGCACGAGCTGGTCGGGGTGGTCCTCGCCCCGACCAGCGCGCTGGGCGACCGGGCCGGGCAGATCCGCCCGGCCGGCGTCCAGGGGGTCTTCCACGCCGACGCCCGGGTGCTGTCCCGGGCGGAGCTGCGGATCGACGACCGGGAGCCGGAGGCGCTGGCCCACGGCCCCGACGGCCCGCACGGCGCGCGCTTCGTCGGCCTCGCCCGCTGGCTCGGCGACCCCGGCGCGGACCCCACCGTGCGGGTGGAACGCGCCCGCCGGGCCGGCCCGCACGGCGTCGACGAGGAGATCCGCGTCATCTCGACGGCCGCCGTGCCGGTGCGGGCCACGGTCAGCGTCGACCTCGGCTGCGACCTGGCCCCGATCGAGGTGGTCAAGTCCGGCGGCGCGGCCACGCCGATCGAGGCGCGGACCGGGCAGCCGGGTGTGGTGCGCTGGGCCGCCGACGGCATCACGGTGACCGTCACCGGCGAAGGCGCCCGGGTGGACACCGACCGGGCCACCGCGCCCCGGTTGTCCTGGCCGGTCGACCTCGGCCCCGGCGGGACCGCGACGCTGCGCTGGCGGCTGCGGGTCGACGACCCCCGAGCCGTGGTGACCGCCCCGACCGGGGAGCCGAACTGGTCCCGGCCGGTGGTCCGGGCCGACGACCGGCGGCTGGTCCGCCTGCTCGACCGGTCCCTGGACGACCTGCGCGGGCTGCGCCTGGCCGAACCCGCCGCGCCCGCCGACGTCTTCCTCGGCGCCGGGGTGCCCTGGTTCCTCACCCTGTTCGGCCGGGACAGTCTCTGGGCGGCGCGGATGATGCTGCCGCTCGGCACCGAACTGGCCGCCGGGACGCTGCGGGTGCTCGCCCGCCGGCAGGGCGCCCGGCTCGACCCGGCCACCGGTGAGGCGCCCGGCAAGATCCTGCACGAGCTGCGCCGGCACGAGTTCGCCATGCTCGGCGGAGGGCTGCGGCTGCCGCCGGCGTACTACGGGACGGTCGACGCCACCATGCTCTGGGTGGCGCTGCTGCACGACGCCTGGCGCTGGGGACTGCCCGCCGAGCAGATCGAGCCGCTGCTGCCCCATCTGGAGGCGGCGCTCGGCTGGCTCGACGGGCACGCCGACGCCGACGGCGACGGCCTGGTCGAGTACGTCGACACCACCGGGCACGGCCTGACCAACCAGGGCTGGAAGGACTCCGGGGACGCCGTCCGGTTCCGCGACGGCCGGCTCGCCGCGTCGCCGATCGTGCTGGCCGAGGTGCAGGGGTACGCGTACCAGGCGGCCGTCGGCGGGGCGGACCTGCTCGACGCGTTCGGCCGCCCGGGCGCCGACCGCTGGCGCGGGTACGCCGACGCACTCGCCACCCGGTTCCGCGCCGCCTTCTGGGTGGACGGCCCGCACGGCCCGCACCCGGCGCTGGCGCTGGACCGGGACAAGCGCCCCGTCGACTCGCTGACCAGCAACATCGGCCACCTGCTCGGCACCGGCCTGCTCTCCGGCGAGGAGGAGGCCCAGGTCGCCCGCCTGCTCACCGGCGACGCGTTGGCCGGCGGGTTCGGGCTGCGCACCATGTCCGCCGGCGACGCCGGGTTCAGCCCGCTGTCGTACCACTGCGGGTCGATCTGGGCGCACGACACCGCGATCGTGCTCGCCGGGCTGGCCCGGGCCGGCTTCCGGGAGGCCGCACTGGGCCTGGCGGAGGGGCTGCTCGGTGCGGCGGAGGCGTTCGACCACCGGCTGCCCGAGCTCTACGGCGGCGACGACCGTACGCTGCTCGGCCGGCCGGTCCCCTACCCGGCGGCCTGCCGCCCGCAGGCCTGGTCGGCGGCGGCCGCGGTGCTGCTGCTGCACGCCGCGACCGGGCTGCACCCGGACGTGCCGAACGGCCGGGTCGCCCTGCGTCCCCTGGCCGGCCCGGAGTTGGGCGCCGTCTCCGTTCAGGGCCTGCGCGTCGCCGGCGCCCGCGTCGACGTCCACGTCGACGCCACCGGCCACGCCACGCTCGCCAACCTCCCGCCGACCCTCACCCTGACCCCCACCGTCCCCTCTCCCCGCCACGCGCCCGACTCCGCCGTCCAGGCGTGACCGGACCGGTGCCGAGGTCGGCGGCGCGCGCGCCGTCGACCTCGTGGCCGGGCGGATCAGGAGGTGAGTTCGGCGACCAGTTCGTCGTCCTCCACAGCACCCGTCGGGGCGAAGCCGAGGGCGGTGTAGAGGCGGGCCGCCGGGGTGTTGTCGGGGTGGTACGAGAGGCGGACCACGCTGCCGCCGTCCTGCGCCGCGAGCCAGTCGGCCAGGGTACGGACGGTGGCCCGCCCGACGCCCCGGTCCTGTTCGCCGGCGGCGATCACCATGCCGCCGATCCAGCGGGAGCCGTCGTCGTCCACCCCCCACATGGCGTGTCCGACCACCGTCTCGTCGGCGTAGACGGCCAGCGAGGTCCACACGTCGGAACGCATGGTCAGCACCAGGTAACGAGCGGCCAGGGCGGGTACCCAGGCGCGCTGGTCGTCGCGGGGCGCCACGTCGGCGACATCCCGCCAGTTGTGGTCGTCGACCGGCCGCAACGTGATGTGACGTCCGGCCCGGTCGCGCAGCCCTGAATCGATCATGAGGGTCAGCCTAGGTCCCGGCCGGACCGGGTGGCGAGCCGTTTCACCCGGCGGGTCCTGCTCACCCGGCCCGTCGCCCCGGGGCACGCCCGGGTGAGCCTCGACCGGCCGGCTCAGTTCGCCCGGGCGTCGAGGCGCCGGCCGGCCCGCGGCACGGGCCGGCCGGGCGGACGCTCAGTCGAGCAGCGAGTCAAGGCCGATGGTCAGGCCCGGGCGGGTACGCACCGCGCGGACGGCCAGCAGCACGCCGGGCATGAACGAGGCCCGGTCGTACGAGTCGTGCCGGATGGTCAGCGTCTCGCCGGTGGTGCCGAAGAGCACCTCCTGGTGGGCGACCAGCCCGGTGGCCCGCACGGCGTGCACCCGTACCCCGTCGATGTCGGCGCCGCGCGCACCCGGCACCTCGTCGGAGGTGGCGTCCGGCGACGGGCCGAGACCGGCGTCGGCGCGCGCCTGGGCGATCCGGCGGGCGGTGTGGATGGCGGTGCCGCTGGGGGCGTCGAGCTTGCGCGGGTGGTGCTGCTCGATGATCTCGACGGACTCGAAGTGCCGGGCGGCCCGCGCGGCGAACTGCATCATCAGCACCGCGCCGATGCCGAAGTTCGGGGCGATCACCACGCCGACGCCCGGCTTGCGCTCCAGCCAACCGCGCACCCGCTCGATCCGCTGCTCGGTGAAGCCGGTGGTGCCGACCACCGCGCTGATGCCCTGGTCGATGCACCAGTGCAGGTTGTCCATGACGACGTCCGGGGTGGTGAAGTCGACGACCACCTCGGCGCCCGCGTCGGAGGCGTTGAACAGCCAGTCGCCCTGGTCGACCATCGCCACCAGGTCCATGTCGGAGGCAGCGTCGACCGCCTTGCACACCTCGACGCCCATCCGGCCCCGGGCACCCAGCACGCCGACCCGGATCGGCTCGTCCAGGCCCTTCTCCTGCTCGTCAGTCACGGGGCACAACCTATCCCAATCGGGACGCGGTCACCCGCCGGGACCACCCACGTCCCACGGGGCGACGGTGATCCACGCGCGGCGGACCCGGCACGCACGCCGGCACCGCCGGCCGGACGGATCAGGCGGAGAAGTCGTGCTCGCCGAACGGGCCGACCACGGCCAGGGACATCGGCCGGCTCAGCAGCTCGGCGGCGAGCGTGTTCACGTCCGCCAGGGTGACCGCGTCGACCCGGGTGAGCAGCTCGTCCACCGGCATCAGGTCGCCGTAGAGCAGCTCCCCCTTGGCCAGCCGGCTCATCCGCGAGCCGGTGTCCTCCAGGCCCAGCACGAACGATCCCTTGCTCATGCCCTTGCCCCGGGCCAGCTCGGCCTCGCTGATCCCCTCGGCGGCCACCCGGGCCAGCTCGGCGCGGGTCAACTCCAGCACCTCGTCCACCTTGCCCGGCGCGCAGCCGGCGTAGACGGCGAAGAGGCCGCTGTCGGCGTACTGGCTGGCGTACGAGTAGACCGAGTAGGCCAGGCCCCGCTGCTCGCGGATCTCCTGGAACAGCCGGCTGGACATGCCGCCGCCGAGGACGTTGTTGAGCACGCCGAGGGCGAAGCGCCGCTCGTCGAGGCGGTCGATGCCGGGGCAGCCGAGGATGACGTGCGCCTGCTCGGACTCCTTCGGCTCCACCAGGGTGGCGGCCGGCCTGGTGCGTACCGCCGGGGTGGCCGGCCGGTGCGGAGCCGGGGTCGCCGGGTCGGTGTCCAGCGGGGTGTCGCGCAGGGCCTGGCGGACCAGCTTGACCACGGTGGCGTGGTCCAGGTTGCCGGCGGCGGCGATGACGATCTGCGGCGCGGTGTACCGGTGCCGGTAGAAGCTGTGGATCTGCCGCCGGGTCATCGGGGTGACCGTCTCCTCGGTGCCGGAGATCAGCCGGCCCAGGGGGTGGTCGCCGTAGACGGCGCGGGCGAAGAGGTCGTGCACCTCGTCGCCGGGCTCGTCGTCGTGCATGGCGATCTCTTCGAGGATGACGCCGCGCTCGGTCTCCACGTCGGCCGCCTCGATCACCGAGTCGGCCACCAGGTCGCACATGACATCGATCGCCAGCGGCAGGTCCTCGTCCAGCACGCGGGCGTAGTAGCAGGTGTATTCCTTGGTGGTGAAGGCGTTGGTCTCGCCGCCCACCGCCTCGATCTCCGAGGAGATCTCCAGCGCGCCGCGCTTGTGGGTGCCCTTGAAGAGCAGGTGCTCCAGGAAGTGCGCCGCGCCGGCCTGCGGGCCGGTCTCGTCCCGCGAGCCGACCGCCACCCAGATCCCGAACGAGACGCTGCGCATCGCCGGGATCGCCTCGGTGAGCACGCGCAACCCGCTGGGCAGCACGGTACGGCGTACCGTGCCGCCCAGCGGGTCGTCACTCAGCGTGCGGGTGACCGCCCGGCCCGACCCGGCGCGACCGGGTTGCGTCCCGGTGGCGTGCCGGACGGCTCCGGACGGCCCCACCCCCCGTCGAGCCGCAGGGAAAGACGAACGCTGGGCCCGACTCACGGAAACCTGCTCTCAGTTGACGAGGGGTGGGTGGTGCTGTGGCGCGGTGGGTCAGCTGTGCCGGGTCCGGCGACGCGGGCGCTCGCCGCCCTCGCCACCCTCGCCGCCGCCCTGGGGCCGGTCGCCGCGCTCCGGGGCACGACCGCCCCGGTCACCACGGTCGCGCGGGCCACGGTCACCACCGCGGTCGCCGCCCCGACCGGCCGGACGCTCGCCACCGGCGGCCTCGCCGGCGGCCGGCGCCTCGGCGCCCTCCGGGCGGACCTTGTCCAGGTAGATCTTGCCGCGGGCGTCGATGTCCGCGATCTCGACCTCGACCTTGTCGCCGACGTTGAGGAAGTCCTCGACCTTCTCGACCCGCTTGCCGTCGCCCACCTTGGAGATGTGCAGCAGGCCGTCGCGGCCCGGCAGCAGCGAGACGAACGCGCCGAAGGCGGCCGTCTTGACCACCGTGCCGAGGAACCGCTCCCCCACCTTCGGCAGGGTCGGGTTGGCGATGCCGTTGATCCGGTCCACCGCGGCCTGGGCCGACGGGCCGTTGGTCGCGCCGACGTAGATCGTGCCGTCGTCCTCGATGGAGATCTCGGCGCCGGTCTCGTCCTGGATGGCGTTGATGGTCTGGCCCTTCGGGCCGATCACCATGCCGATCTTGTCGACCGGGATCTTGACCGTGGTGACCCGCGGCGCGTAGTCCGACATCTCGGCCGGAGCCTCGATCGCCGCCTGCATCACGTCGAGGATGGTCTGCCGGGCCTCGTACGCCTGCTGGAGCGCGGCAGCCAGCACGTCCGACGGGATGCCGTCGAGCTTGGTGTCGAGCTGCAGCGCGGTGACGAACTCCCGGGTGCCGGCGACCTTGAAGTCCATGTCACCGAACGCGTCCTCGGCGCCGAGGATGTCGGTCAGCGTCACGTACTGGGTCTTGCCCTCGACCTCGTCGGAGATGAGGCCCATGGCGATGCCGGCGACCGGCGCCTTCAGCGGCACACCGGCCGACAGCAGGCCCAGCGTCGAGGCGCAGACCGAACCCATCGAGGTGGAGCCGTTGGAGCCGAGCGCCTCGGAGACCTGCCGGATGGCGTACGGGAACTCCTCGCGCGCCGGCAGCACCGGGATCAGCGCCCGCTCGGCGAGCGCGCCGTGGCCGATCTCGCGCCGCTTCGGCGAACCGACCCGGCCGGTCTCACCGGTCGAGTACGGCGGGAAGTTGTAGTTGTGCATGTAGCGCTTGGACTTCTCCGGGGAGAGGGTGTCCAGCGACTGCTCCATGCGCAGCATGTTCAGCGTGGTGACGCCCAGGATCTGGGTCTCGCCCCGCTCGAACAGCGCCGAGCCGTGCACCCGGGGCAGCACGCCGACCTCGGCGGTCAGCGGGCGGATGTCGCGCGGGCCGCGGCCGTCGATGCGGATCTGCTCGCGCAGCACCCGGTTGCGGACCTCGGACTTGGTCAGCGACCGGAAGGCGGCGCTGAGCTCCTTCTCCCGGCCCTCGAAACGACCGCCGAGCTCCTCGGCGACCCGGGCCTTGACCCGGTCCAGGGCCTCCTCGCGGGCGGCCTTGCCGGCGATGGTGAGCGCCTCGGCCACGTCGGCGCGGGCCAGGTCGGCCACCGCCGCGTAGACGTCGTCCTGGTAGTCCAGGAAGACCGGGAACTCGGCGACCGGCTTGGCGGCCACCTCGGCCAGCTCGCTCTGCGCCCGGCACAGCTCGCGGATGGCCGGCTTGGCGGCCTCCAGGCCGCTGGCCACGACCTCCTCGGTCGGGGCCGGCGCACCGCCGGCGACCAGCGCCACGGTGTGCTCGGTGGCCTCGGCCTCGACCATCATGATCGCGACGTCGCCGTCGGCCAGGGCGCGGCCGGCCACCACCATGTCGAAGGTGGCCCGGGCCAGCTCGTCGATGGTCGGGAAGGCGACCCACTGGCCGTCGACGTGCGCCATCCGGGTGGCCCCGATCGGGCCGGAGAACGGCAGGCCGGAGAGCTTGGTCGACATCGAGGCGGCGTTGATCGCCACGACGTCGTACGGGTGCTGCGGGTCGAGCGCGAGGACGGTCTCGACGACCTGGACCTCGTTGCGCAGGCCCTTGACGAACGACGGGCGCAGCGGCCGGTCGATCAGCCGGCAGGTGAGGATCGCGTCCTCGCTGGGGCGGCCCTCGCGGCGGAAGAACGAGCCGGGGATCCGGCCCGCGGCGTACATCCGCTCCTCGACGTCGACGGTCAGCGGGAAGAAGTCGAACTGCTCCTTCGGCTGCTTGCCGGCGGTGGTGGCGGAGAGGACCACGGTCTCGCCCAGCTGGGCGACGACCGAACCGGCGGCCTGACGGGCCAGCCGACCGGTGGAGAAGGTGATCTCACGGGTGCCGAAGGACCCGTTGTCGATCACGGCGGTACGGGATTCGGTGCCGAGGTTGGTCTCGGTCATGGTGCTGTCGTGCTCCTTCGCGTCGGGGGCCCACGACACGGGAGCTGCTCAGACGGCCGGTCTTCGATCGAAGCGCCCGGGTGACCGGCGTGATGCCGGGGTGCCCGGAGGCCACTACCGGAGACCGGTACGCTGACCGGCTCCCTCTCGGGTGGTCGCGCGGCCCTGTTCTTCAGTGGTACCGGAACGGGGGAGCGGCCTCAGGCCACTCCCCCGTCACGTCACCGGCGCAGACCGAGTCGCTCGATGAGCGACCGGTAGCGGTTGATGTCCTTCTTCTGGACGTAGTTGAGCAGCCGACGGCGCCGGCCGACCAGCAGCAGCAGCCCGCGGCGGCTGTGGTGGTCGTGCTTGTGCACCTTCAGGTGCTCGGTCAGCTCGGCGATCCGCTTGGTGAGGACCGCGACCTGCACCTCCGGCGAACCGGTGTCGCCCTCGGCGGTCGCGTACTCCGCACGGATCGTGGCCTTGGCTTCCTGGTCGAGCGCCATGTTCTCCCTGTTTCGGTGGGTTGATCACTGGTGTCCGTCGAACCGGTCAGGAGACCGGAACGGACCGGTACCTCGCACCCGCGGCGTCGTGCAGGCACGCGAGGCCCCACGTCGGTCAGCCGACGTCCCCGCCAGACTACCAGTCCGGCCCGGTCCCATCCGGTCAAGGTCGGCAAAGCCGCCCGCGGCGCGCTCAGCCGACCGCCCGGCGGGTCCGCTCGACGTCCTCGGCGATCTGCGCCACGAGGGGCTCGATGGCGTCGTACCGGCGCTGCTCCCGCAGGTGCGCGACGAAGTCCAGGGCCAGCCGCTCGCCGTACAGGTCGCCGGAGAAGTCCAGCGCGTACGCCTCCACCCGCCGCTCCCGGCCGGAGAAGGTCGGGTTGGTGCCGATCGACACCGCCGCCGCCAGGGGCTCCCGCTGTCCCCGACGCACCAGCCGGGCGGCGTACACCCCGTCGGCGGGGACCGCCGCGTACCGGTGGCGGAGCAGGTTGGCGGTGGGGTAACCCAGCTCACGTCCGCGCTGGTCGCCCCGGACCACCACCCCCTCCAGCCGATGCGGGCGGCCCAGCGCGGCGGCCGCCGCGGCCACATCCCCCGCGTCGACGCAGGAGCGGATGTACGTCGAGGAGAAGACGGTGCCCGCCTCGGCCACCAGCGGCGCGCCCTCCACGCCGAAGCCGAAGGTGCGGCCGAGCCGGGTCAGCAGCGCCACGTCACCGGCCGCCCGGTGCCCGAACCGGAAGTTGTCCCCGACCACCACCAGCGCGGCGTGCAGGTGCTCGACCAGGACGTCGTGCACGAACGCCTCCGCCGGCAGCCGGGAGAACTCCGGGGTGAACGGCACCACGCAGAGCACGTCGACGCCGAGGGCCTCGATCAGCTCCGCCTTGCGGGCCGGCTCGGTGAGCACGGCGGGGTGCGAGCCCGGGCGGACCACCTCCGCCGGGTGCGGGTCGAAGGTGACCACCACCGACTTCACGCCCAGCTCCCGGGCCCGGGCCACGGCGTGCCCGATGGTCGCCTGGTGCCCCTTGTGCACGCCGTCGAAGACGCCGATGGTGACGACCGAACGCCCCCAGCCACCGGGCGCCGCGTCGTACCCCCGCCACCGCTGCATGCCGCTCCTCCCCTGCTTCCCCGGCCTCGCCGGGTACCCGCGCCGGCCGCGCGACCGGCGCACCCGCCACCGCCGTCAGGCCGGGGCGAGCACGATCTCCGCGCGGGCCCGGCCGTCCCGCTCGCTGACGATAGCGATCAGGCCGCCGTCGGGACCGAAGACCGCGTACGGCCCGGCGATGCCGGCCGCGTCGAGCGGCCCGCCGTGGGAGAGCACCTTCGCCTCGTCGGCGCCGGCCTCCCGACGCGGGAAGAACCGGTCGGCGGCCGCGTCGAGCGGCAGGTTGACCACCTCGGGGGCGCGCTGCTCCAACTCGTCGAGGGTGGCCGCCTCGGTCAGCCGGAACCCACCCACCGCGGTACGCCGCAGCGCGGTCAGGTGCCCACCCACCCGGAGCGCCAGGCCCGCGTCCCGCGCGATGGCCCGGATGTACGTCCCGGACGAGCAGGTCACGTCGATGTCCACGTCCAGCACGTCGGGGTTGTCCCGGCGGACGGCCAGCACGTCGAGGCGGGAGATGGTGACCCGCCGGGCGGGCAGCTCGACGCTCTCGCCCTCGCGTACCCGCTTGTAGGCCCGCTGGCCGTTGATCTTGATGGCGCTGACCGCGCTGGGCACCTGGTCGACCTCGCCGGCGAGCGCGGCGAACGCCGCCCGGACCGCCTCGTCGGTGAGCTGGCCGGCCGGGGTGGTGGCGATCACGTCGCCCTCGGCGTCGTCGGTGACGGTGGCCTGCCCGAGCCGCACCGTGGCGGTGTAGCTCTTGCCGGCGCCGATCACGTACGTCAGCAGCCGGGTCGCCCGACCCACCCCGATCACCAGCACGCCGGTGGCCATCGGGTCGAGGGTGCCGCCGTGCCCCACCCGCCGGGTCCGCGCCAACCGGCGGATCCGCGCCACCACGTCGTGCGACGTCATGCCGCCCGGCTTGTCCACCACGATCAGCCCGTCACCGCTCACGACCGCCAAGCCTGCCAGACGGGGTCACCGGCGCCGTCACCGCACGGCCCAATGCCCCTCGCGTCCCCACCACCGTCCCCCGTTCCTGGTCGCGCTGACGATCCTGGTCGGCGTCGCCGTCGTCCGGCTGGTCGGCGGGGAGGCGCCGCCGGCGCCGGCGCCCACCGGCACTGTCGACGCTGCGCAGGACGGCGGCACCGGCAGCTAGGACGCGTCACGCCGCGCGGCACCGCACCCGGGCCGGCCGGGTCAGCGGACCGCGCCGGTCACCGCCCACCCGCCCGAGCGCAGCCGCAGCAGCAGCGCGACCAGCCGGATCACGATGAACAGGGTCAGCCCGGCCCAGATCCCGCCGAGCCCCAGGTCGAGCCCGTGGGCGAGCCAGATCGCCGGCAGGAAGCCGCCGAGCGCCGCGACGATGGTCAGGTTGCGCAGGTAGCGCACGTCCCCGGCGCCGATGAGCACGCCGTCGAGGGCGAAGACCACGCCGGCCAGCGGCTGCATCGCCACGAACCAGGGCCAAGCCACCATGGCCTGCTCGCGTACCTGCGGATCGGAGCTGAACCAGGACGGCACCACGCCGGCCCCGGCGGCGATCAGCACCGCGAAGCCGACGCCGGCAACGCCGCCGAGCAGCGCGAACCGGCGGGCGAGGGCCCGCGCCCCGGCGGCGTCGCCGGCCCCGAGCGCGGCGCCGATCAGCGCCTGGGCCGCGATGGCGAGGGCGTCGAGCACCAGCGCGGTGAAGAACCACAGTTGCAGGGCGATCTGGTGGGCGCCGACGGCGGCGGCGCCGAACCGCGCGGCGACCGCCGTGGCGGAGAGGAAGCTGGCCTGGAACGCGACGCCCCGGACCAGCAGGTCGCGGCTGAGCGCCAACTGCTGCCGGATCAGCCGGGGCCGGGGCCGCAGGGAGACCCGCTCGCGGACCAGAGCCACGGCGAAGAGCGCGCCGGAGACGGTCTGGGCGACGGCGTTGGCCACCGCCGAGCCGGCCAGCCCGAGCCCGGCCGGGTACACCAGCAGCGGGCAGAGCAGCGCGGAGAGCAGGTTGGGCGCGAGCACGAAGACCAGCGGGCGGCGGGTGTCCTGGATACCGCGCAACCAGCCGTTGCCGGCGGCGGCGAGGAGCAGCCCGGGCGCGCCGAGCGCCGCGATCCGCAGCCACTGCGCGGCCGCGCCGGCCACGTCGTCACCACCCCCGGCGAGGGTACGCGCCAGCGCCCCGCCGCCGAGCTGCATGGCGAGCGCGACGAGCACGCCCACCCCGAGGGCGAGCCAGGACGCCTGCACGCCCTCGGCCACCGCCGCCGCCCGGTCGCCGGAACCGAACCGCCGGGCCGCCCGACCGGTGATCCCGTACGCGAGCACGGTGCCCAGCCAGGCGGTGAGGGTCATCACGGTGCCGCCGACGGCCAGCGCGGCGAGCGGCACCCGGCCGAGGTGCCCGACCACGGCAGTGTCGACCAGCACGTAGAGCGGTTCGGCGGCGAGCACCACCAGCGCGGGCAGGGCGAGGGCGGCGATCCGGCGCGGCGGCGCGATCGCGGTGGCGGTGGCGGTCTGACTCATCGCCGCCGATCCTGGCACGGGGCAGGTAAGGATCGCAAGACTTGTCAGCGCTTACGCCCACGGCGGCTCCGGGTCGCTCGTTTCCGGCTGGCGGCTGGCCCGGAGACGGGGAACTCGACTGACGCGGACAGCTCGGCCGGTGGACATCGCGGGGAGGGCAGACCTGGCAGGCTGACGCCACGAAGGTCGAGCGGGCTCGCGACCAGCAAGCCGACCGCGCCGGCCGGCGGCGGTCCCTCGGCTTCGGCCCCTGGGCACGGCCGGGTGATCCACTCCAGATGCGGGCATGTCGGGGTGTCACCGCTCAAGAACACCGCGACACGCCGCAATCCGCGTCGATCACCGGACCGGAACCGACCCGCCCGGCGGACGGGCAAACGGGCCCGGGGTGGTTCAGCGGGAGGGAAGGGCTTCGAGCCAGCGGCGGACCTGGCGGCGGCTGCGCAGCCGGACGACCGGCAATTCCGGTGCGTGGGCGGCGACCGCGGCGAAGACCCGGGGCCGGGAGCGGCCGGGGTAACGCCAGATGTAGCGCAGGAAGCCCAGGTCGAGCCGTTCGGGGCAGCCGGCAGGCAGGTCGGGGCGGTCGGCGGCGCGGCGGTCCCAGCGGCGGCGGACGACCCGGGCGAGGCAGAGCGGCCAGGGCAGGTCGCCCAGCACCAACGACAGCGGCGAGCCGGGCCGGGTGACTCCGACAGGGTCGGGCGACTCCGGCAGGACCGGACGGGGCCGAGTGGGCGAGCCGGGCAGGGCTGGCCAGGCATCGGGCGGGCTCGACAGGACAAGCCGGGCAGGCGGGCCAGGCGGCGGGCGGACCCGAGAGGGCTGTCCGGGCGGTACCGGCTAGGGGGCCACGTGGTGGCGCCGGGCCGGAGAACAGGGCCGAGAGGCGGTGACGTCGGCGACGCGGGACGTCGGCGGCGTCACCGCCGGTCGGGCAGCGTCACTGACGGGTGTCCATCGAGGTCTGCAGGGCGCGCCGCATCTGCTCGCGCGCCTCGTCGGTGGTCTCGGGCTTGGGCTTGGTCGGCATGGGAGTTCCCTTCCAGGGTGCGGACCACCGGGGACGGCGGCCCTACGGGCGGGTTCTGCTGAGCGCCCGGCGGCGGTCCGGGATCACCGGAGCGGCTCGCCTGGCAGCGTGAGCCCGGGTCGGTCTGACCCTGGAGGGAGGCGGCGCCGGGTGTGGCACCACCGCCCATGACCTGCGTCGCGGCGCGGCGCCCGGTCGTTTCCCAAATTAACGTTCAGTTCCACATGCTGCCCACAGTTCCCGCCATTCGGACGAGATCGCGGCCGGGGCGCTCATCGGGCCAGGAAGTGCCAACCCAGCCACCACCAGAAGCCGAACACGCCGATCCGGCCCACCGGGACCGGCCCGACCTCGTAGCGCATCACGTACGCGCAGACGTCGCCGAGCGACGGCACCCGGGCGCCCGGGCGGCGGGAGGCCCACTCGACGGCGGCGAAGAGCAGCAGGGCGGTCAGGAAGCCGGTGACGGCCAGGGTGCGCATCATCGCCGGACCAGCCCCCAGAACGCGGCCAGCCAGCCGAACCACGCGGCGGAGCGGACCAGCTCGTCGGTGAGCAGCGGGTCCGCGAGCCGGGAGAAGGTGGGGAACTCGTTACCGACCGACAGCACGAAGGTGGCGGCCTCGAGGACGCCGAAGACGGCCGCCGGCAGCACCCACCAGAGCGCGCCCCGCCCGAGCCGGTGCGGCGCCGGCCGGCGCGGCACCCGGTTGCCCAGGCCGAGCCAGATCAGCGCGCCGCCGGTGCCCAGGGTCCACAGGTTGGCCTGTGTCGAGAAGGACGGCAGCTGCCCACCGACCAGGGAGAGGCAGGCCAGCACCGGCACCGTGACCACCGGACGGTCCCAGGCGCGCGGCAGGTCGACGGTGAGCTCGGGGGGCTGCTCCATCCTCCGATTCTCCCCGTGCTCACACAGCGCGGGAAGACCAACACACTTCGGGGTGCGCGGAGATCAGCGGGCGATCAGCGCGCCGTCCAGCTCGGCCCGGATGGAGCGCACCACGTCCTCGGCGCTGCCCGCCCCGGTGAACCCGGCGGCGAACCGGTGGCCGCCGCCGCCCAGCGCCACCGCCACGGCGCTCACGTCCACCGCGCCCTTGCTGCGCATCGACACGGCCCACTCGGCCGGGCCGACCTGCTTGAGTACGCAGGCCACGTCGGCCTCGGCGGTGCACCGCACGGAGTCGATCAGCGCCTCCAGCACGTACGGGCGCTGGTCGTGCCGGGCCAGGTCGTCCTGGGTCGCGTACGTCCAGACCAGTCCGTGGCCGGCAGCGGCCGAGGGCTCCAGGCGGGCCCGGCCCAGCACCTCGCCGAAGAGCCGGACGGCGCCGAACGGCCGGGTGTCGAAGACCTGGCGGGAGATGTCCCCCGGGCGGATGCCGGTGGCCAGCAGCCGGGCCGCGAACTGGTGCACGGCGGGGGTGGTGGCCTCGAACCGGAACGACCCGGTGTCGGTGGTCAGCGCGACGTAGAGGCACTGGGCGATCTCCGCGTCCAGCGGCACGTCGAGCCGGGTGAGCAGCTCGTCGACGACGACCGAGGTGGCCGCGGCCGCCGGATCGACCAGGTGCACCCGGCCGAACCGGGTGTTGGAGGCGTGGTGGTCGAGGACCAGCGCGTCGCCGGCGGTGTCGAGGCGGTCGACCAGCTCACCCAGCCGGGACTCGCTCGCCGCGTCGAAGCAGACCACCAGGTCCGGATCCGGGTACGCCCCGGTCGACGGCACCAGCAGGTCGAGCCCCGGCAGCCAGCGGAACGGCTCGGGCACCTCGGGCGGACCGGGGAAGGTCGCCTGGAGGTGCCGTACGCCGAGCCGGCGCAGCCCGAGCCCGAAGCCGAGCATGCTGCCCAGCGCGTCGCCGTCCGGGTTGACGTGACAGATCAGCAGCACCCGGGCGTCGGCCGGCAGCCGGCGTACCGCCGCGACGGCGGCGGCCCAGTCGGACTCGTCCGGGCCGGTGCGGGCCGGCCCGGTGAGCAGATCGCCGGCCGCGCCCGGGGTGCCGCTCACCGCCGATCCGTGGCCGACGGGGTGCCCTCGTCGCCGTCCTGGTCGCCCTCGGCGTCCTCGTCCTCGTCGATCCGGTACGGCTGGGCCTCGCCCGCGTACTTGGCCTGGGCCGCCAGCCGCTGCACCTCGGCATCGGACTGGCGGGCCGCGGCGAGCAGGTCGTCGATGTGCTTGACCTGGTCCTGCACGTCGTCGAGGACGAAGGTCAGGGTCGGCGAGTGGCGCAGCCCGAGCGCCTTGCCGACGGTGCTGCGCAGCATGCCCTTGGCGCTCTCCAGGGCGGCGGCGGTGCTGGCCTGGGCGGCCGCGTCACCGAGGACCGTGTAGAAGACGGTGGCGTCGCGCAGGTCGGCGGTGATCCGGGCGTCGGTGATGGTGATCATCCCGAGCCGGGGGTCCTTGATCTGGCTCCGCACCACCGACGCGACCAGTTCGCGAATGCGCTCCGCGTGCCGGCGTACCTTGGCCGGATCCGTCATGTCCCCCACCTCCAGGGCGTTCTGCTCCCGGCCGGCACGACGGCGCAGGGCACCGCCGGGACCGACCGCCCAACATGTCGAACACTACCCGCGCGGCCGGGCCGGTCGCGCGGCACCGCGGGTGGCGACGGCCACCCCGGCGTCAGTCGTCCTCGCCGTGCAACCGGCGGCGCACCGACAGCAGTTCGGCCTCGGGGCGCCCGGCCACCAGGCGCTCGCAGGAGTCGAGCACCTCGCGCACGTGGGCCGCCTCGGCGGCCACCACGGCCACGCCGATCTCGGCCCGGCCGTGCAGGTCCAACGCGCCCACCTCGGCGGCCGACACCTCGAATCGGCGCAGCGCCGCCACGATGGGGCGTACATATGATCTCTTGGCCTTGAGCGACCGTGAGTCGCCCGGCAGCAGCAGGTCGAAGACCGCGGTTCCCGTGTACATCGCTCCGGACGATACGGACATCCCCGGACATGATCAAGGGGTTTACGCCGGACGGCGTAAACCCCTTGATCACTGTGTCAGCACCGGATCAGGCGCGCGGCTTCTCCCGCATCTCGAAGGTCTCGATGATGTCGCCGACCTGGACGTTGTTGAAACCGGCCAGCGTCAGACCACACTCGAAGCCCTCGCGGACCTCCGTCGCGTCGTCCTTGAACCGCTTGAGGGAGCTGATCGTGAGGTTGTCCGCCACGACCGCCCCGTCCCGCAGCAGCCGCGCCTTGGCGTTGCGGCGGATGATGCCGGACCGGACGATACAACCGGAGATGTTGCCGATCTTGGACGAGCGGAAGACGTCGCGGATCTCCGCGCTGCCCAGCTCGACCTCCTCGTACTCCGGCTTGAGCAGACCCTTGAGCGCGGCGTCGATCTCCTCGATGGCCTGGTAGATGACCGTGTAGTACCGGATCTCCACGCCCTCGCGGTCGGCGATCTCACGGACCTTGTTGGCGGCCCGCACGTTGAAGCCGATGATCGTGACCGCCTCGGACGAGGCGCTCGCGAGCATGACGTCGCTCTCGGTGATCGCACCCACGCCCCGGTGGATGATCCTGAGCTGGACCTCCTCCGGGATGTCGAGGTTGAACAGCGCGTCCTCGAGGGCCTCCACGGAACCGGAGACGTCGCCCTTGAGCACCAGGTTGAGCGAGGTCTTCTCGCCCTCCTTGAGCTGCTCCATGAGCGTCTCGAGGGTGGCCCGACCGCGGGAGTTGGCGAAGGACGCCGCCCGCCGCCGTGCCTGCCGCTGCTCGGCGATCTGCCGCACCGTACGGTCGTCGGCCGCCGCGAGGAAGGTGTCGCCGGCGCCCGGCACCGCGGTCAGACCGAGGACGAGCACCGGACGAGCCGGCCCTGCCTCGGCGACCTGGTTGCCGTTCTCGTCGAGCATCGCCCGAACCCGGCCGTGCGCCCCGCCGGCGACGATGGAGTCGCCCGCCCGCAGGGTGCCCTTCTGCACCAGCACCGTCGCCACCGCACCGCGGCCCTTGTCCAGGTGCGCCTCGATGGCCACACCCTGCGCCGGCCCGTCGATCGGAGCGGTCAGCTCCAGCGACGCGTCGGCGGTCAGCAGGACCGCCTCGAGCAGGTCGTCGATGCCGATACCCGGCTTGGCGGCCACGTTGACGAACATGGTGTCGCCGCCGTACTCCTCGGCGACCAGCCCGTACTCGGTCAGCTGCTGGCGGACCTTGTCCGGGTTGGCCTCGGGCTTGTCGACCTTGTTGACCGCCACCACGATCGGCACCTCGGCCGCCTTGGCGTGGTTCAACGCCTCGATCGTCTGCGGCATCACGCCGTCGTCGGCCGCGACCACCAGCACCACGATGTCCGTCACCTGGGCACCACGGGCACGCATGGCGGTGAACGCCTCGTGACCCGGCGTGTCGATGAAGGTCACCGCCCGGTCCTCGCCCTCGTGCGGGACGTGGACCTGGTAGGCACCGATGTGCTGGGTGATGCCACCCGCCTCACCGGCCACGACGTTCGCCTTGCGGATCGCGTCGAGCAGCTTGGTCTTACCGTGGTCGACGTGACCCATGACGGTCACCACCGGCGCACGGCTGACCAGCCGCTCCTCCGCGACCTCGGCGTCGAGGTCGATGTTGAACTGCGCGAGCAGCTCGCGGTCCTCGTCCTCCGGGCTGACGATCTGCACGTCGAAGCCGAGGTGCTCACCCAGCAGCAGCAGGGTCTCGTCAGAGCAGGACTGGGTCGCGGTGACCATCTCGCCCAGGTTGAACATCTCCTGGACCAGCGAACCCGGGTTGGCGTTGATCTTGTCGGCGAAGTCCGACAGCGAGGCGCCACGGGAGAGCCGGACGACCTGACCCTGACCCCGGGGGGCACCCGAGCTCATGGTCGGGGCCGACAGGTTGTCGAACTCCTGTCTGCGCTGCTTCTTGGACTTGCGACCGCGCGTCGGCCGGCCACCCGGACGCCCGAAGGCACCCGCGGCACCGCCGCCACGGCCACGACCGCCGCCACCGGGACGACCACCGCCGCCGGCCGGGGCACCCGGACGGAAACCGCCGCCCGGAGCACCGCCGCCGCCACCGGGACCGCCACGGAAGCCACCGCCACCGCCGCCGCCACCGGGACCGCCACGGAAGCCACCGCCACCGCCACCGCCACCGGGACCGCCGCGGAAGCCACCGCCGGCACCGCCGCCGGGACGACCTGCGCCGCCACCGGGGCCGCCACGACCGCCACCGGGGCCGCCGGGGCGACCGGTGGTGGGCCGCTGGCTCGGCATGGAGGCCGGGCTGGGCCGCGGCGGCATGGAGGCCGGGCTCGGCCGCGGCGGCATGCCCGCCGGGCTGGGCCGGGGGCCACCGGCGGCCGGCGGCCGCTGCTGGCCGCCCTGGATACCGAACGGGTTGTTACCGGCGCCGCGCGCCGGCGGACGACCGCCCGGACGGGCACCCGGACCCGGGGTCGGCGCGCCGGGACGACCGGCGGCCGGGGTACCCGGACGCGGGGGCACGGCGTTGGGACCCGGGCGGGGACCCGGACGGGGACCACCCTCGGTCGGGGGCTCCCGTCGGACGTTCTCGCGCTGCTGCTGGCGGGCGGCCTGCGCGGCCTTGACCGCGGCCTCCTGCTCAGCCTTCAGCGCGGCGGCACGCGCCTCGGCGGCCGCCACCTCGATGTCGTGGGCGCTCGCCGGCTTGGCGACCGGGGCCGCCGGCTGCGGCGGACCGGGAACGGGGCCCTTGGGCTTCGGCCCAGGGGTCGGCGCGGCCGGCCGCCGGGGCGGCATCGGCTTGGCCGACACCCGGGGGGCGCCCGGGGCCGGGGACGGCGTCGGGGTCGAGGCCGGAGTCGGTGCGGCCGCCGGCGGGGCGGCCTGCGCCGTGGTGCCTCCGGCGGACGCGACGAATGCGCCACGCAGCCGTCGGGCGACGGGCGCCTCGACGGTGCTGGACGCGGACTTCACGAACTCGCCCATTTCCTTCAGCTTGGCGAGAACGGTCTTGCTTTCGACCCCGAGCTCTTTTGCCAGCTCGTGTACGCGGGCCTTACCTGCCACTGCACTCCTCACTCCGAGGTCGTGCGGGCAGTACCCGCAACAACCTCACTCGTGCACTTGAAGCCTGGTCATTTCAGGGACTTCATCGTGTGCTCATGTCGGTCGTCCTACCTTGCTAGCGACCCTCGCCCGGTCGGGTTGACCGGACGTAGTGGTTGGCGCATCGACGTGCTCCGCCAGCTCGCCGTGGTCGAGGACCCCGGTGATGCGCAGCGCACGCCCGAAGGCGCGCCGCCGCACCGCCTGCGCGAAGCAGGCCGGATCCGGGTGCATGTGCGCTCCCCGACCCGGCAGCCTGCGGGCCGGATCAGGCCGGAGGCTGTGACCAGCCTCGTCGCCGACCGCGACGAACCGCAGCAATTCGCTGGCCGGCGCACGTCTCCGGCAACCCACACAGGTGCGCTCCGGCTGCGCGCGTCGTACCACTGGAGGAAGTCTACCCCTAGCTGCTCGAGATCGCGCCGCCCGGCTCCGGCACGTGATCGGCTCCGCCCCGTCCCGCCGGGCTGGTCTGCTCCGCGTCCGACCGGATGTCGATCCGCCAACCGGTCAGTCGGGCAGCAAGCCGGGCGTTCTGCCCCTCGCGCCCGATCGCCAGCGAGAGCTGGAAGTCCGGCACGGTGACCCGGGCGGTCCGGCTGGCCAGGTCGACCACCTCGACCCGCAGCGCCTTGGCCGGCGACAACGCGTTGCCGACGAAGGTCGCCGGGTCGTCCGACCAGTCGATGATGTCGATCTTCTCACCGTGCAGCTCGCTCATCACCGCGCGGACCCGCTGGCCCATCGGGCCGATGCAGGCGCCCTTGGCGTTCACGCCCTGCGTGGTGGAGCGCACCGCGATCTTCGTACGGTGACCTGCCTCACGCGCGATCGCGCCGATCTCCACGGTGCCGTCGGCGATCTCCGGCACCTCCAGCGCGAAGAGCTTCTTGACCAGCGCGGGGTGCGAGCGGGAGAGGGTGATCTGCGGGCCGCGCATCCCCTTGGCCACGTGCACCACGACGCAGCGGATCCGCTCGCCGTGGACGTACCGCTCGCCGGGCACCTGCTCGGACTGCGGCAGGACGCCCTCCAGCTTGCCCAGGTCGACGCTGACGATGCCCTTCTCGACCCGCGCCTCGTGCGCCTGCACCACCCCGGTGACCAGGTCACCCTCGCGGCCGACGTACTCGCCGAAGTGCACCTCGTCGGTGGCCTCCCGCAGCCGCTGGAGGATCACCTGCTTGGCGGTCATGGCGGCGATCCGCCCGAAGTCGTGCGGGGTGTCGTCCCACTCCCGCACCACGGTGCCGTCGGAGTCGACCTCCTGGGCGTAGACCAGGGCGGCCCCGGTCTTGCGGTCGATCTCCACCCGGGCGTGCGGCTCGGCCCCGTCGGTGTGCCGGTAGGCGGTCAGCAGCGCGGTCTCGATCGCCGCGAGGATCGTGTCGAACGGGATCTCCCGCTCGCGCTCGAGTGCGCGCAGCGCCGCGAGGTCGATGTTCACCTCTCCTCGTCCTCCACATCATCTTCGTCGTCGATGTCGTCAATGTCGTCAATGTCGCCGGTGTCGTCGCCGGCCTCGTCGATCTCGTCGAGGCGGGTGAACTCGACCTGCACGCGGCCGGGGCCGAGCTCGGCGTACGGGTGCTCGGTGCGGCCGGAGTCGGTCTCCAGCACCACGCGCTCGTCGTCGGCCGCCACCACCCGGCCGGTGACCTGGCGGTCCCCGACGGGCTGCTCGCCGCGCGGCCCGGGCAGGCCCGCGCCGGCCCGGGTGGTCACCTTGACCAGGCGGCCCACGTTGCGCCGCCAGTGCCGGGGCAGGGTGAGCGGCCGGTCCACGCCGGGTGAGCTGACCTCCAGCTGGTACTCGCCCGCCACGATGTCGCCGCCGGCCTCCTCGGCCGCGTCCAGCGCCGCCGAGACCGCCCGGGAGACGTCCGCGACGGCGTCCAGGTTGATCCCGCCGTCGGCGTCCACGATCACGCGTACGACGTGCCGCCGGCCGGCCCGGGACACCGACAGGTCCTCCAGGTCGTACCCGGCACCCTGCACGACGGGTTCGATCACCTCGCGCAGTCGGTTGCGCCGGGCGGCGAGGTCACCGCCCCGGGGTGCGCCCGCACGGTCCCCGCCCCGGGGGCCGTCGGTACGACGGGGTCGCCCCGTCGGGCCCGTCGGCCTGGTGGCACGGCCACGCTGCGTCATCTGGCGCACCCTTCTCCTGTTGTGCGGCGGCCCGGTGGCCCGCATGCCCACACGCCACCGGGGCGAACCCGCCGGTGGCTGCGCAGAGCGTAACGCGCCGGCCGGGCACCGGGCCGGGCGGCGCACCGACGCCGGTCGCCCACCTGACGGCGGAGATGGTGTTGACTTGTCCGGTGGCGACAGGAAGAACGACTACGCAGCGCGGTGGACCGGGGCAAACCCGGCGGGCGCTGCTGCGCGCGGGGGCACTCCTGACGGCGGGCGGCGCGACCCTGCCGCTGACTGGCTGTGATCTTTTCGACCGGAACGAACCGCCCCCGCCGCCCGACCCGCTGGAGCCGCTGGCCGCCGAGTCACGCGAGCTGGCCGCCCGGCACCGGGCCGCCGTCGCGGCCGATCCGGCGCTGGCCGACCGGCTCACCCCGATCGCCGACGCGCACGCCGCGCACGCCGAGGAGATCCAGCGGCTGATCGGGCGCCCCGCGCCCTCCGGCTCCCCCGCCGCCGGCGCCACCCCGCCGGCGACCGAGCGGGACGGACTGCTCGCCGAGCTGCGAGCGGCGGAAAAGCGCGGCCGGGAGTCGGCCGCGAAGGCGTGCGGGGCGGCCCCGGCGGAGCGGGCCGCCGTGCTCGGCTCGATCGCCGCCGCCCGCGCCACCCACGTGGAGGTGCTGCGGTGACCCGGCGACAGGCACCCACCGACCCGGCCCAGGCGCTGGCGGACGCGCTGGCCGCCGAGTACGCGGCGATCTTCGCGTACGGCCCGATCGGGGTACGGCTCACCGACGCCGCCCGCCGCGACGCCCGGTCGGCCGAGGCGGCGCACCGGGCCCGGCGCGACGCGCTGGTGCTCCAGCTCAGCGCCGGGGGTGGCCAGGTCCCGGCGGACCGGGCCGGCTACGCGCTGCCGTTCCCGGTCACCGACCGGGCCGCCGCGCT